>JAPSGI010000005.1 GCA_031177685.1 Solirubrobacteraceae bacterium
CGGGATCGGACTGCGCGACGTCGCGCCACAGCCGGCCCTCCAGCTCGCCGCGGTCACCCTCGGCGAGACGCGGGTCGACGACCGGCTCGATCCCCAGGCGCCGCCCGACGATCTCCGCGGTCTCGCGAGCGCGGCTCAGCTGCGAGCAGTAGAGCGCGACGATGCCCTCGCCGGCGACGCGCTCCGCCAGCTCGGCGGCCTGCGCGCGGCCGGTGTCGTTGAGCGGCGTGTCCAGCCGGCCCTGGATGCGGATCGGCTCTCGGTTGTCGTCGGTCTCCCCGTGGCGCGCGAGCAGGATCACGGCTCGACGTTCGCCGTGTCCGAGCGCAGTCCTAGCCGCAGCGTCTCGAGCGACAGGACGTCGGCCGGGGGGATGTTGCCGAGGTTGACCTCGGGGCCGAAGCGCTCGATGAACCACACCTGCTGGTGCTTGCGCGGCGCCTCGAACACCAGGCGGCCGGGGTCGACCTCGTGGGCGATCTCGTCGATGAGCCCCATGCGGACCTCGCCGTCGCCCCGGAAGATCCCGGCGTTCCCGCTCTCGCGCGCCTCGGCGATCACCTTCCACGCGCCGGCGGCCAGCTCGCTCTCGATCTGCTCGACCCAGCGGTACGGCGCCATGATCTTGGCGTCGTCCTTGGAGCCGACCTCCGAGAACACGGTGAACTCCTTGGCGAGGCGCTCGATCAGGCGCAGCTTCTCGTCGTGGTCGAGCTCGATCGTCCCGTCGGAGACCTCGACGTGCAGGAGACCGAGCTCCTTGACGTAGTCGACCAGGCCCTCCAGGCGGCGCTGGGAGATGGCGATCTCCGTCAGCGTGCCGCCGAGCACGACCGGGATGCCGTGCGCGCGGTAGCGCGCGAGCTTGGCCTGCAGGTTGCCGGTGGCCAGCGCGGAGCCCCAGCCGAGCTTGACGAAGTCCACGAAGTCGCCGGCGACCTCGATCATCCCCTCGACCTCGGCCACCGACAGGCCGCGGTCCAGCACGTGCGTGATGCCCTGCTCGCGCGGCTTCGCGCTGCGGGCGGGGAGGTCGAGGAAGCTCGTCACCGCACGCGACGCTACTGCGTGCGGTCGGCGCCCACGGTCACGACCACCTCGGCGTCCGGGCCGGCGATGGCCTGCGTGTTCGCGTCGAGCGTCCTGACCCGCGTCTTGGGGACCTTGAGGATCTCCGCGACCTCGTCCGCGGCCGCGCGCTGGTCGGGCGAGTACTGGACTGTCGTCTCGGCGCGCTGCTGATCGGCGGCATTGGTCACCTGGCCGCGCGCGAAGCCGGCGCTCTGCAGCTGGTCGCCGACCTGGGCCGCGAGGCCCGGGACGGTGGTGCCGTTGAGGACGGACACCGTGACGTCGCCGCGCGAGACGGGAGCGGCGCCACCGGTGGCGGGGGCCGCGGGCTGCGGTGACCCGACGGTGTTCGGGCGCTCGGTCGTGCTCTCGTCGCCGCCGAGGAGCTGGGTGGCCAGCAGGACCACGACGACGAGTCCGGCGAGGGCGCCCGCCCCGATGGCGAGCGGACGGCGCCGGCTCGGGCCCGGCGGCGGGGTCTCGCCGCGCCGCGGCGCGGTCGCGGAGGGCGCGGAACCGCGCAGCGGCGCGGCCTGACCGGGCCGGCGGACCTCCGTGCGCTCGGCCGCGGGGCGCGGCGGTGCGGCGGTCGAGGCGGCGGCCGTCGCGGGCGCGGGAGCGCTCTCCCGCGCGTTGGCGGCGGCGGGAACGGGCTCCCTTTCGGGCGCCGGCGCGCCCGGGCGGGCGGGCGGGGCCGGGGCGGGCGGGCGAGGGCCTGCGGGAGCGGGCTGGCCGGGGCGAGCCGGCACTCCGGGAGTGGGCTGGCCGGGGCGAGCCGGCGTCCCGGGAGCGGCGCCGGGCGGAGATGGGGCGGCCGGAGCCGGGGCGGGCCCTCCGGGAGCGGGCTGGCCGGGGCGGGCGGGCGCGGCGGGACCCGGGCCGGCTGGAGCCGGGGCGCCCGGCGCGGGGGCTGCCGGACCGGGGCTCGCGGGGGCCGGAGCACCGGGAGAGGGCGCTCCCGGGGCGGTCTGTCCGGGGCGGGTGGGGGCTGCCGGGGTGGCGCCCGCGGCCGCGGCGGGCGCGCCTGCCGGCGCGGGGGTCCTCGCGGGGGCCTGTCCGGCCTGGCCGCGCTGGGCGGCCGCGGTTCCCGCCTCCATCGGCTGCGCCACCACCCGGCGGTCGGCGGCCGGGCGCTGGACGACGCGCTCGGCCTGGGCGATCACGCGGTCCTGCAGCTCCTGCGCGCGCTCCGGCGCGCGGCCCGCCCACTCGCGCAGGCGCCGCACCTCGCGCGCCTGCGCGAAGTACAGGAGGGCGAGGACCGCGAGGGCCGGGATCGCGGCGAAGCCCGCATAGGCGCCGTACTTCTCGACCTCGCTCGAGAGCGAGAGGGCGAAGACCTCGAACATCTCGTGGAGTCTAGGAGGACACCCGGAGGGCCGGGGCCGTGCGGGCGGTCGACAGCTCGGCCACCTTGGCCGCCAGGCCGGCCGCGTCCCCCTCGAGCGCGAGGACGTTCACCTGGTCGAAGGTGTCCTCCACCCACGCGGGGTCGAGCGGGGGACGCTCGGCGGCCAGGATCTTCTCCGCCGGCGTGCTCTGCGGGCGCTCGTAGGGGTTGAACAGGTCCTCGTGCAGCTTCTCGCCGGGCCGGCGGCCGACGATCTCGATCGCGATGTCGCGGTCGGGCTCCAGGCCGGACAGGCGGATCATGTCGCGCGCCAGCTCCATGATCTCGACGGGCTCGCCCATCTCCAGCACGAAGACCTCACCGCCCTCGCCCAGCGAGCCCGCCCGGATGATCAGCTGGACCGCCTCCGGGATCGTCATGAAGTAGCGCGTCATCCGCTCGTCGGTCACGGTCACCGGACCGCCCGCGGCGATCTGGGCGCGGAAGATCTGCACCACCGAGCCCGACGACCCCAGCACGTTGCCGAACCGCACGGTGGCGTAGCGCGTCGCGGGATGGTGCGCACCCGCCGCCTCCACCGCCCACTCCGCGAGCGCCTTGGACGCCCCCATCACCGTCTTCGGCGTCACGGCCTTGTCGGTGGACACCAGGACGAAGCGCTGCGCGCCGTACTCGCCCGCGATCCGCGCCACGATCCGCGTGGCCAGCGCGTTGTTGCGCACCGCCTCCACCGGGTTGGCCTCCATCAGGCCGACGTGCTTGTAGGCGGCGGCGTGGAAGACGATCGCCGGGCGGTGCTCGGCGAACACCTCGCGCATGCGCTCCTCCTCCTTGCAGTCCGCCAGCACGGCCGCCGTGCTGCGGAAGTGGCGCACCTCCTCGAGCTCGCGCGTGATCTCGAACAGGTTGTCCTCGGCGTGATCGAGGAGGACGAGCTTGCGCGGAGCCACGCGGGCGATCTGCCGGCACAGCTCGGCGCCGATCGATCCCCCCGCCCCGGTCACCATCACGACCTGGCCGGTCAGGTAGGCGCCCACGCGCTCCAGCTCCACGCGCACCGGCTCGCGGCCCAGGACGTCCTCCACGCGCAGCTCGCGCAGCTGGCGCATCACGTTGGCGCCGCCGGCCAGCAGCTCGAACACCGTGGGCAGCGTGCGGACCGGGATCCCGCGCGAACGGCACGCGGTCACCACGCGCGCGCGCAGCGTCCCGGGCGCGGAGGGGATCGCGATGATCACCTCGTCTGGCTCGACCTCGTCGAGGATCCGCGCCAGCTCCTCGGTGCCGCCCAGCACGCGCAGCCCGTGGTCGAGGCGCAGGCCGCGCTTGCGCGGGTCGTCGTCGGCGAACCCGACGGGGCGGTAGCCGAGGTCGGGATTGCGCACGATCTCGCGCAGGACCAGGCGCCCGCCGTCGCCCGCTCCGACGATCAGCACGTCGCGCGCGCCGCGGTTGGGCGAGAAGCCGCGCACCGGGCGCTCCAGGACCTCGGACACCAGCAGCCGCACCCCCGCCGTGAAGGCCAGGGCCAGCAGCCCGAACAGCACGATCACGCCCGCCGGAGCCGACACCGCGATCTCGGCGCCCGTCCGCGTGACGATCTTGACCGGGTGGGCGATCGCCACGTACGCCGCGATCGCGATCGTCACCAGCACGACCGCGCGCAGCACGGACTCGTAGTCGCGTCGCCCGAAGTAGCGCCACCACTTCTGGTACATCCCGCTCAGCGCGAAGACCGCGACCGCGCCCAGCGCCACGGGCACGAGGGTGGCTTCGAGCAGGTCCTGATAGCGCGGCGGGATGCCGCGGTCGAAGCGCAGGACGAAGGCGAGCCACCACGCGAGAGCCACCAGCAGCCCGTCCACGACGAGCTGGGGCAGCGAGTGCCGGTGCACCGGGAGGCCCACGGACCGGATCCGGCGGCGCATCCGCGGCATTCTAGAGCGAGGTGAGCAGCTCGGCATAGAGCGCGGGATCGCGGCGCACGCGTGCTTGCACGGCGTCCTTGCGCCGGCGCAGGTCCAGCGCCTCGGGATCGTCGAGACGCCGCAGCCGTCCCTCGGCCACCAGCCGCTCGTCCACCGCGCCCAGCCGGCCCCCGAACGTCGTGTAGACCGGCGTGCCCAGCGCCACGGCCTCGCGGTTCATGGTCCCGCCGGCCGAGATGACGAGGTCGGCGTGCGCGACCAGCGATTGGGCGTCGATGGCGCGGTCGGGGACGATCAGCCCTCCCGCCGCCGCGAGCTCGGCGCGCTGCTCGGCCGTGCGGGGGAGCACGACCGCCTGGACGTCGGCGTCGGCGCGCAGCCGCACGATCACCTGCGCGAACAGCGGGTTCTCGAAGCGGTGGTAGAGCGAGACGGCGGGCGGCGTGCGGACCACCACGAGCGGCCGCGCGGCGTCTAGCCCCAGCTCGTCGAGGACCGCGCCGTCCGGCTCGAAGTCGGCCAGGTAGTACTCCTCCTTGAGGCCCGGGTAGCGGCGCAGCTTGCCGCGCGCCCCGTAGCGCTCCAGCCGGGCCGGCGGGATCGCGTCGGGGACCACGACCGCGCGGGCGAGCCGGCAGTTGACGTTGTGCTGGACGGTCGCCCACTCGTAGTCGAACGTCGTCGTCGCGGGCACGCGCAGCAGCCGCGCGGCGACCATCACGTCGTTGGAGCCGTGCCCGATCGCCAGGTCGAAGCGCGTCCGCGTCCGCGCCCACCGCACCAGCGCGGTGGAGCGCGAGGCCAGGCCCAGCGCCTTGGCGGCGATGCGTCCGCCGCGGTGGCGGCCGATCGCGGTGTGCTCGATCCCGTGCAGCCGGCACAGCGCGAGCGTCTGCGCGAAGTCGCGCGCGGTGACCTCCACCTCCCAGCCGCGGTCGCGCAGCGTCGCGATGACGGGACGCAGGGCCAGGACGTGGGGGGAGTTGGTGAGGTCGATCCAGGCCCGCACCTACGCGCGCGCCTCGCGGATCGCGGAGACGACCTGGATCGCGTCGACGCGGTCGAGCACCGGGCTCATCGGAATCGCCAGGTGCGTGCGCGCGAGCTCGTCGGTGGCGGGCAGCGCGACGTGCGGGGCGTAGTCGCGCATGGCGGGCTGGCGGTGGACGGGCGTGCGGTAGTACGCCCGCTGCCCGATCCCCACGCGCTGGAGGGCCTCGCCGAGCTGCTCGGCCAGCGGGTGACGGATCACGTACAGGTGCCAGGCCGGCTGCGCCTGCTCCACGGGGACGGGCAGGGCCACCAGCTCGCCCAGGCCCGCTTCTGCGTAGTGACGCTCGGCGGCGCGGCGCCCGTCCGACCACTCGTCGAGGTGAGGCAGCAGCACGCGCAGGAGCGCGGCCTGCAGCTCGTCCAGGCGCGAGTTGTAGCCCACGTGCTCGTAGGTGACCTTGTCCGCGGAGCCGTGGAAGCGCAGGACCCGGGCCTGCTCGGCCACGCCGTCGTCGTCGGTGACGATCGCGCCGCCGTCGCCGAACCCGCCCAGGTTCTTGGAGGGGAAGAACGAGAAGGTGGCGGCGGTCCCGAACGCGCCGGCGCGCCGCCCGGCGCGCCGCGAGCCGGCGGCCTGGGCGCTGTCGCACAGCACCGGAACGCCCAGCGCCTCGATCTCGGGCGCCGGCGCGACGTTGCCGAACAGGTCGACGGCGACCACGGCCTTGGTGCGGGGCGTCAGCGCGGCGCGCACCGTGTCGGGGGTCACGCAGAACGTGCCGGGATCGACGTCGCAGAACACCGGGCGCGCGCCGGTGGGCGGGATCGCCTCGGCGCTGGCGTAGAACGTGAACGAGGGGACCACCACGTCGTCGCCCGGGCCGACGCCCATGGCGCGCAGCGCGATGGTCAGCGCGTCGGTGCCGTTGGCCACGCCGACCGCGTGGCGCACTCCCAGGTGCGCGGCCAGCTCGGCCTCGAACGCGCGCACCTCGGGGCCCAGGACGTAGCTGCCCGAGTCCAGCACCGCCGCGGCGCGCTCGCGCAGGGCGGGCAGCAGCGGCTCCAGGGGCGTACGGGTGTCGAACAGGGGCACGGACATCGAGCCGCGAACGCTACCCTTCGCCGCTCGCATGGACCCCGTCCTCGTCCACGCCTCGCTGACCGACCCGCTCGTGAACTTCGCCACCGACGTCGTGGCCGAGCTCGGGCTGCCCGGGATCTTCATCCTCATGCTGCTGGAGAGCGCCTGCATCCCGATCCCCTCGGAGGCGACGATGCTCTTCGCCGGGTTCAACGTGCACGAGGGCGAGTACTCGCTGTTCGCGATCACGGCCGCCGGGTCGCTGGCGAACCTGGTCGGGTCGTGGATCGCCTACGCCGCGGGCTACTACGGCCGGGTCGACGTCATCGAGCGCCACGGCCACAAGCTCCACATCAAGAAGTCCCATCTCGAATGGGCCGACCGCTGGTTCGAGCGCTACGGCGACGCGACGGTCTTCTTCACGCGGATGCTCCCGATCATCCGCACCTTCATCTCGCTGCCGGCGGGCGTGGCGCGGATGCCGTTCTGGCGCTTCAGCGTCCTCACGCTGGCGGGCTGCATCCCCTGGGTGCTCATGCTCGGGTTCATCGGCATGGAGGCCGGGTCGCGCTGGGAGTCGTGGAAGGACTCGCTGCACTACTTCGACTACGCGGTGGCCGCGCTCATCGTCCTCGGCGTGGTGTGGCTCCTGCTGCGCCGGCGGCGCGGCGGCGGGGGCGCGCCGGACGACCCCGCCCGCGCGGCGGATGCCCGAGTCGGCTGACGGGGCGCTGCCTCTGGGCCACGCCGCGGCGCTCGGCCTGCTCCACGGGCCCGCGGAGCTGCTTCCGATCTCCTCGTCCGGTCACGTGGAGCTGATCCCCTGGCTGGCGGGATGGCCGTACGCGCGGCTGGACCCGGAGCTGCGCAAGTCTTTCGAGGTGGCCCTGCACGCGGGGACGGCCGCCGCGCTGCTGGTCGCGCTGCGCGACGAGGTGGCCGAGGCGGCGGTCGGGCTGGACGCGCGCCGGGTGGGGCTGATCCTCGGCTCGCTGCTGCCGCCCGCGGCGGCCGCCCTGCTCCTGGAGAGGCGCATCGAGCGAGAGGCGACCTCGCCCGGGGCGATCGCCCTCGGGCTGCTGGCCGGGTCCGCGGCGATGGTGGCGGCGGAGGCGATCCCATCCCATGCCAAACCTCGTCGCGCGCGGGCGGAGGCGGGCCTTGCCGACGGGCTCGCGCTCGGTCTCGCGCAGGCGTGTGCGCTGTGGCCGGGCGTCTCGCGCAACGGGGCGACGCTGGTGGCCGCGCGGCTGCGGGGCTTCGGCCGCGAGGACGCGAACGTCCTGTCCCGCCACGTCGCGCTGCCGGTGATCGCCGGCGCGACCGCGCTCAAGGGCTACCGGCTCGCCCGGCGCGGCGTGCCCGCACCGCTCGCGACGGCGTTCGGAGTCGGGACCGCCGCGGCGTTCGCCTCCACCCTGGGCTCCGTCCGCCTGGTCCGCACGGCCGACCGCGGCCATTCGCTCCTGCCCTACGCCGCCTACCGCACGGCGCTGGCGGGGCTCGCGATCCGCCGCCTGCGGCAGAATCGCCGGAGATGAGCGACGCGTACGCCCGCAGCGGCGTGGACACGGGCGATGCCGGGCGGGCGGTGGCCTCTCTCGTCGGCGTGCTGCGGACCATCGATCCCGGCCGCGCGTCGCGAGTCGTCCCGTTGCCCGGGCACTTCGCCAGCGTGATCGAGATCGCGCCCGGTCTGGGCCTGGCGCTGTGCACGGACGGGGTCGGGTCGAAGGTGATCGTGGCCGAGCAGGCCGGGCGCTTCGACACCGTGGGCATCGACTGCATCGCGATGAACGTCAACGACCTGGTGTGCGTCGGCGCGGAGCCGCTCGCGGTCCTCGACTACCTGGCCGTGGAGCGAGCCGACCCGGAGATGGCGGAGGCGCTTGGGCGGGGCTTGAAGGCCGGCGCCGAGGCGGCCGGTGTGGAGATCCCCGGCGGCGAGCTGGCCCAGCTGCCCGAGCTGATCCGCGGCCACCCCTCCCCGCACGGCTTCGACCTGACCGCCGCGGCCGTGGGCACCGTCGCCCTCGACGCGATCGTCTCGGGCGCCGACGTGGCGCCCGGCGACGCCCTGATCGGGCTGCCCTCCTCCGGCGTGCACTCCAACGGCCTGACGCTCGCCCGCGAGGCGCTGCCCGACCTCGACGAACGCCCCCCCGAGCTGAACGGCGCCAGCGTCGCCGACGCCCTGCTCGAGCCGACGGTCATCTACGTCCGCGCGGTCCTCGACCTGCTGCGCTCCGACGTCCCGGTCCACGGCCTGGCCCACATCACCGGCGACGGCCTGGAGAACCTCCTGCGCCTGAACCCGGAGGTCGGCTTCGACGTGAGCGACCCCCTGCCCGTACCGCGGATCTTCGACCTGATCGCCACGCGCGGGAACGTCCCGGCCGCCGAGATGTGGCGGGTGTTCAACATGGGCTGCGGCTTCTGCGCGATCGTCCCGGCCGCGGAATGTTCCGCGGCTGTGGAGATCCTCGCGCGCGATCACCCCGGGACCCGCCGGATCGGCACGGTCACGGGGGACGCCGGCCGGATCCTGCACCCCGCGCTGGCCTAGGGCGCTAGCGCAAAAGACGGCCGGTCAGGGGTCAGGATCGGCCCCGCTGCGCACGAAAGCGTCCCCACAGGACGCTTTCGTTACCCACACCCCCGAAAC
Source organism: Solirubrobacteraceae bacterium (assembly GCA_031177685.1). Taxonomy (GTDB): domain Bacteria; phylum Actinomycetota; class Thermoleophilia; order Solirubrobacterales; family Solirubrobacteraceae; genus AC-38. The sequence continues at coordinate 9,093 of JAPSGI010000005.1, forward strand.
GACCCCCTGAATGCCCGTCGTTTGCGGCAAAAGCGTCACGGACTTGGCCTGGAGCGCTAAGCAAGCGCCCACAGCTCCCCGCCCAGCGTCCGTTCACAAGTGACCTGCCACTCGGAAACGAGCCGCCAGAGCTCAGCTGGGGCGCGGGGGCCGGGCAGGTCGCAGAGCGCGGAGACCTCGGCCGTGGCCATGGTCCCGAAGCGGCGTAACGCGTCCGTAATCGAGGGCGCAGACGAACCGGACGGCGTGGCCCCGGCCGCGAGCGCGGCATCCCGATAGGCCTCCCAAGCCGCGGGCCCGTACACCCCGTGCAAGACGCCGTCCGCACCCACGAACTCGATCGAGGGGAGCTTGACCCGGCCGCGCGCCTCGGAATGGTGCGCCACATCCACGGAACGCGCCCGTTCCAGATCCGCCCCGAACGCCTCCATCACCGCGTTCGACCCCAGGTCCACCCGGAACCGCGATAGGTCCAGACCACCCAGCGAGCGCGCCACCGACTCGAACGCCTCCGCATGATCCAGCCGCGCCCGCCGCAGCGCGAACCCCTCCCGCAACGCCCGCAGATACCGCCCCGGATCGCCCTGCTCGGCGGCCGCCTTGGCCGCCATGCAGGCCGGATACGAGGTCCGCACGCCGCCGGCGAGCCAGCCCCGCACGTCCACCGGCATCCCCGAGGCGGCCGCGGCCTCGAGCCAGTCGAGGGCCTCCTCCGGCCCCGGGGGCAGTTCGCGGATGCCCGCCATGACGTAGGTGAACTCGACCGACCCGTCGAACTCCACCTGCAAACGTCGCACGATCGGCTCGATCGACCATGACCACGCGCACGCTGGATCCGTGTAGTACCACGCATGAACTGCCGCCACGAGCGCAAAATAGAGGGCACGGGATGCAGACCCTCCTCGGCACCTCCCTGAACGGCCGCTACAGACTCGACGCGAAGGTCGGCGCGGGAGGCATGTCGACGGTGTACCGCGCCTTCGACATGACGCTCGAGCGGCCGGTCGCGATCAAGCTCCTGCACCGCGAGATCGCGAGCGACTCCGACCAGATCGAGCGCTTCCGCCGCGAGGCCCGCGCCGTCGCCCAGCTCTCGCATCCGCACATCGTCACCGTGATCGACGCGGGCGAGGACGACGGGCGCCCCTACATCGTCTTCGAGTACGTCGAGGGCCGCACGCTCAAGCAGGCGATCAAAGAGGCCGGCCGCCTGCCCGTCTCCGAGGCCGTCGCCTACGCGCTGGAGATCGCCCGCGCGCTGGGCTGCGCACACGACAACAACATCGTCCACCGCGACGTCAAGCCGCAGAACGTCCTGGTGGACGTCGAGGGCCGCGCCAAGGTGACCGACTTCGGGATCGCCCGCTCGCTGGACGAGGAGGGCCTGACCGCGGACGGCCGCGTGCTGGGCACGACGGACTACGTCAGCCCCGAGCAGGCGCTGGGCCACCCGGTGACCCCGCAGTCCGACCTCTACTCGCTGGGAATCGTGCTCTACGAGATGCTCACGGGAGAGGTCCCCTTCAAGGGCGAGAACCAGGTGGCCGTCGCGATGAAGCACGTGCGCGAGGCTCTCCCGGACGTGCAGGCGCGCCGCCCCGAGGTCTCCGCGGCGCTCGCGGCGATCGTGGACCGCGCGACCGCCAAGGACCTGACGCGCCGCTACGCCAGCGACGCCGAGCTGATCGCCGACCTCGAGGACGCGCTCGCGCTGGAGACCGCCCGCGCGGGCTCGGCCACCGGCGAGGCGACGACCGTGATCCGCACCCTCTCCCCCCGCGCCCGGCGCCGGCTCCCGCTGCGGGTCATCCATCCCGGCTGGCTCGCGTTCGCCGCACTGCTCGCGGTGGCGGCCGCCGGCACCCTCGCCGTGGTCCTCTCCGGCCAGACCGAGCGCGGGACCGGCACCCGCGGGGCCAGCAAGCCGGTCGGCCTGTCCCCGATCTCGCTCTCGCAGTCGGCGGCCACGGACTTCGACCCGTACGGGACCGGTTCCACCGGCGAGCACCCGGACGAGCGCAGCCTCGCCGTGGACCGCGACGTGTCCACCTTCTGGAGCACCGAGCGCTACGACGGCGGCCTCGGAAGCAAGCCCGGCGTGGGCATCCACGTCGACGCCAAGCCCGGCGTGGCGGCGCGCGCGCTGGAGATCCGCACCCCCGAGCCGGGGTTCATCGGCGCCGTGTACGCCGCGGACAGCGGCCCCCCGAAGGACATCTCCGGCTGGACGCTGGTGGCGCCCGCCCGCACGGTCACCGAGCAGCGCCAGCGCTTCGACCTCGACACGCGCGGGCGCCGCTACCGCTGGTACCTGCTGTGGATCACCCGCCTGGCCGACGGGCGCGGGCAGGCCAAGGTCTCGGAGATCTACCTCTTCCGCTAGCCGGGGCGCCGCACCCGGAACAACCGGACGGGATGGCGGATCCCCTTCAGCCGCCGCGAGCCGGCGGCCGACCAGCCCCATTCCTCCCCGGCCGCCTCGCGCCCCGCCTCGGTGGTCAGCACGCTGCCCGCGCGCGCGACGTCGGTGACCCGGCTGGCCAGATTCACCGTGTGCCCGTACCAGTCGCCGCCCCGGTTGAGCACGGGACCGAAGTCCATGCCGACGCGCAACTGGGGGAAGTCGCGCCCCTCCGCGTCGGCCGCCTCCACCATCGACAGCACCGAGTCCAGCAGCGGCTCGGCCTGCGGCGAGACCAGCATGGCCGCGTCGCCCACCGTCTTGACCAGCTTGACGGGCGGGCGCACGGCGGCCTCCGCCAGCTCGGCCAGGCGGTCCGCCAGCGCGCCCAGCTCGGCCAGCGGGCGCGCCTCGCCGACCCGCGTGAAGCCGACGAGGTCGCCGAACGCCACCGCCATGTCGCGCGCCCCCGGCAGCGCCCGCCCCGTGGCGAGCTCGACCCGCGAGACGACGTCGCTGCGGATCTGCTCGGCCAGGTGCGCGGTCAGCGCGTCGTAGAGCATCGGCGCCACCTCGGGCAAGAGCTCCCGCGCCGCCGCGGTGTAGCGCAGGCCGATCTCGTGCTCGCTGGAGGAGGCCGGCATCACCGCCTCGTAGACCAGCGCGCGCATCGCCTCGGCCAGGCGGGACATCGACTGGCCGATCACGCGGGAGACCTCGATCATCCCCTCCTCGGGCAGGCCGAAGCGCCGGAACTCGCCGACGCGGCGGGCGGCCACGAGACCCGGCTCGGTGAACGTCCGCTCCTCGGGGTCGAGGATCGGCATCCCGAAGGCCTGCTGGATGCGGGCCAGGAACTCGTACGGGATCTCCGCCCGCTCGGCCACCTCGCGCGCCGTATAGCGCGCCTCGCGCCGCAGCTCGCGGTCGAAGGGGAGCAGCGGCAGGCGGTCCTGCGCGGCCGCCTCGCGCAGCTCGTCGAGGGAGAAGCCGGCGTCGTGGAGCTCCTCGAGCAGCGCCAGGCGGGCCGCGCGGTCGTCCCCCCCGACGCCGTCCAGCAGGCCCTCGGCGGCGAAGTCGACCATCAGTGGCGGTAGGCCCGCTCGCGCTCGCTGCGCTCCAGCGCGTAGCGCGCAAGCCGGTCGAGCAGCTCGTCGTAGGGCACGCCCGAGGCCTCGAAGAGCTTGCCGAAGACGCTCGTCTGCGTGAACCCCGGCATCGTGTTGAGCTCGTTGACCAGCACCTCGTCGCCGTCCACGAAGAAGTCCACCCTGGCCAGCCCGCTGACGCCCACCAGGCGGAAGGTCTGCACCGCCAGCTCGCGCACGCGCTCGCGCACCGCGTCCGGGACCCGTGCGGGGACGACCAGCTCCATCCCGCCGGGCGTGTACTTGGCCTCATAGTCGTACCACTCGGCGTGCACCGTGATCTCGCCCGGCTGCGAGGCGAGCGGCTCGCGGTCGCCCATCACCGCGCACTCCACCTCCAGCCCGTTCGCCATCGCCTCCACGATCGCTCGCGGGTCGTGGGCGAAGGCCTGGTCGAGCGCCGGTCCCAGCTCGTCCGGCGCGCTGACCTTCACGATCCCCACGCTCGAGCCCAGCGCGACCGGCTTGACGAACACCGGCAGGCCCAGGCGCTCCAGCTCGCCCAGCACCGCCGCGCGCTCGTTGCGCCAGCGCACGTCCTCCACGCCCGCGTGCTCCACCTGGGGTATCCCGGCCTGCGCCATCACCTGCTTGAACACGAGCTTGTCCATGCAGACCGCGGACGCCAGGACGCCCGCCCCGACATAGGGCACGCCCAGGCACTCCAGCAGCCCCTGCACCGTCCCGTCCTCGCCATAGGGCCCGTGCAGCACGGGAAAGGCGACATCGGCGTCCAGCAGCCCCTCGCCCGGCACCACGCTCAGCGGCCGCCCCTCGTGCGACCAGCGCCCGTCGCGGGCGATCCGCACGTCGAGGACCTCGTGCCCGGCGCGCCGCAGCCCGTCGCGGACCGCCTCGCCCGAGGCCAGCGAGATCTCGTGCTCGGACGAGCGCCCGCCCGCGAGTACGGCGACCCTCACTGCGCGGGGGGCGCCGGAGGCTCCGGCGGCGGCGTGTAGGCGCCCACGAAGATCGTGACTCGCGAGCCCTTGTCCACGCGGGTCCCGGCCGCCGGGGTCTGGTCGACCACCACGCCGTCCTGCGCCTCGTCGGTGACCGTGCGCTCGCGCGTGATGACCGTGAGGCTCTCCGCCGACAGCGTGCTGGACGCGGACCCCTGGTCCTGTCCGGTCACGTCGGGCACCTCGACCTGGGACGGCTCCTTGGCGACCACGATCGTCACGGTCGATCCCTTCTCCACCTTCGTGCCCTGGGCGGGGGTCTGGCGCAGCACCGTCCCGGGCGTCTGGTCGGACTCCTCCTCGGTCACGTCCGGCCGCAGGCCGGCGCCGGAGAGCTCGGACGACGCCGACGCCTCGTTCTGCCCCGTCACGTTGGGGACCGTCACCTGCGCCGGGCCGCTGGAGACGAACAGGGTCACGGTGGTGTTGCGCTCCACCTGCTGGCCGCCCGCGGGCGACGTGCGCGTGGCGCGCCCGCGCGCGATCGTGTCGCTCGGCTCGCGCTGGACGTTGACGCTGAAGCCCTGCTGCTCGAGCGCCAGCTGCGCCCGCGCCCGGGTCAGGTTGGTCACGTCCGGGATCACCGTCGTCCCCGGCCCGTCGGACACCGTGAGCGTGATCGTCGAGCCCTTCTCGACCTCGGTGCCGGGCTGGGGGTCCTCCCGCAGCACGCGGTCGCGGGGCGCGTCGCTGGTGACGCCCTCGCGCTCCACCTCGAATCCGGCGTTGATCAGCGCCGCGCGCGCCGCCTGGTAGTCGCGGCCCACCACGTCGGGCACGCCGACCTTCTCGGGTCGCGTGAGGAAGAAGGTCAGCAGGAGCGCCAGCAGCAGCACCGCGACCCCGCCCACGATCAGCCAGCGGTTGCGCCGGCGCCGGCGCTCCTCCTCGTCCTCCGGCGGCAGCGGCTCGGGCGGGTAGGTCATCGCCACCAGCTCGTCGGGCGTCGGCGTCGGCGGCATCGGCGGGCCGGCCAGCGCGGTGGGCCCGGTCGGGTCGGCCGCCGCGACGGCGCCGAAGGCCGCGGTCGCCTGGCCCGCCGGGACCGCGACCATGGTCTGGCGGGCCTCCTGCAGCGCCGCCACGAACGCGTCGGCGTCGGCGAAGCGCCGCTCGGGCTCCTTCTCCAGCGCGTGCAGCACGATGGCGTCCAGCTCGGGCGGGATCGCGGGGTTGTAGGCGCTCGGCGGGATCGGCAGCTCGGAGACCTGCTTGAGCGCGATCGTCACGGGCGAGTCGCCGTCGAACGGCACGCGGCCCGACACCAGCTCGTAGAGCACGATCCCGATCGCGTAGAGGTCCGAGCGCGGGCCCACCGCGTGGCCCTGCGCCTGCTCGGGGGACAGGTACTGGGCGGTGCCCATGATCGAGCCGGTCTCGGTCATGTCCGAGGCGCCGGCCCGCGCGATCCCGAAGTCGGTGACCTTGGCGCGCCCCTCGTCGTCCAGGATCACGTTGTGGGGCTTGATGTCGCGGTGGACGATCCCGCGCTGATGCGCGAAGCGCGCCGCCTGGAGGATCTGCAGGACGACGTCGACGGCGCGCTCCGGGGCCAGCGGGCCCTCCTCCTGGAGGATCTGCTTGAGCGAGCGTCCCTCCAGGTACTCCATCGCGATGTAGTAGGTCCCGTCCCACTCGCCGCGGTCGTAGACGCCGACCACGTTGGGGTGCTGGAGCCCGGCGGCCGAGCTGGCCTCGCGCTTGAAGCGCTCGACGAACTCCTGGTCCTCCGCGAAGCGGCGGTACAGCAGCTTGAGCGCCACCTTGCGGCCCAGCTGGAGGTCCTGCGCGCAGTACACGTCGGCCATCCCGCCGGAGCCGATGCGCCGGACGATCGAGTAGCGCTGGTCGACGACGGTGTCTGGAGCGAGGTCGCGCATCACTGGCTCCCCAGCAGCTTCTCGAGCACCTGCCGGGCGATCGGCGCGGCAACGGTACCGCCCTGCCCGGAGGTCCGCTCCACCGTGACCGCGATGGCGATCTGCGGGTCGTCCACGGGCGCCAGGGCGATGAACCACACCTGGTTGGTGCCATCGCCGCGCTCGGCCGTTCCGGTCTTGCCGGCCACCTCGATGCCGCTCAGCGCCGCGGCGGTTCCCGTCCCTTCCCGAACCACGTTGGACATCATGCCGCGCAACCGGTCCGCGGTCTCCCGCTTCATCACGCGCGAGTAGACCGAGCGGCCCACGTCGTCGCGCACGCGGCCGTCGGGATCGACGATGCGATCGGTCAGGTGGGGTCGCATGAGCCGGCCGCCGTTGGCCACCGCGGCCGACACCATCGCCATCTGCAGCGGGGTGACCTGCAGCTTGTCCTGCCCGATCGCCATGCGCCCCACGTCGATCCGGTCGCTGGTGGGCGACAGCAGGTCGCCCTCGAAGAACTCCCCGGAGGCGAAGCGCTGCCCGGGCGGGTAGTCCAGCGGCGGGCGGCGGTAGAAGCCGAAGCGCTCCATGTAGCGCGCCATCGTGCGCTTGCCGAGGTCCTCCCCGACCTGGGCCCACACGGTGTTGACCGACTGCGTGAGCGCCTGGGTGAGGGTGATCGACCCGAAGTTCGCGCCGCCGGCGTTGAACAGCGGCACGCCGGATATCTCCTTGGGGCTGCTGCCGTCCACCGTCGAGTCGGGGCTGTAGCGGCCGGTGTCCAGCGCGGCGGCGGCGGTCACGACCTTGAAGGTGGAGCCGGGGGCGTAGCGGCCCTGCGTCGCGCGGTTGAGCAGCGGCGAGTCGGGATCGCGGTTGAGCCGGCCGAGCGTGTCGGGGATGTCGTTGGGGTCGAACTGGGGATAGGAGGCCATCACCTTGACCGCGCCGGACTGCGGGTCCAGCGCCACCACGGCGCCCTTCTGCCCGCCCAACGCCTCGATGGCCGTGCGCTGCGCGTCGACGTCCAGCGTTGTCACGACGTCGTCGCCCACCTCGCGCTTGCCGGCGAGCTGGTCGAAGATCGAGGTCAGCTCGTCGCGCTCGCCGGTCAGGGCCTCGTTGCGCGAGCGCTCCAGCCCCGCCTGCCCGTAGCGCAGGAAGGAGTAGCCGACCATGTGGGAGAGCAGCGTGCCCTGCGGATAGCGGCGCGTGAACGTGTCGTCGGAGCGCTTGACGCTGCGCGCCAGCACCGTCCCGTCGGCGGCCTTGATGAGCCCGCGCTTGATCCGCGCCTGCTCGAGCAGCGGCCGGCGGTTGGCCGTGTTCTCGCGCAGCGACTCGGCGCCGAAGACCGTCCACCACGAGGTGGCGAAGACCAGCACGGCGAACAGGCCGACGACCAGGACGTAGAGGCGGTAGATGGGGGCGAACACGGGCTAGCCGGGGCGCCGGGCGCGGTCGGAGACGAGCAGCAGCAGGGCGAGCAGCACGAAGTTGGCCACGATCGAGGAGCCGCCGTAGGAGACGAACGGCAGCGTGACGCCGGTCAGCGGGATCACCTTGGTGACGCCGCCCACGATCACGAACACCTGCAGCGCGAAGACGGAGGTCAGCCCGGCGGCCAGCAGCGTGGAGAACGAGTCGCGCGCCAGCATCGCGATGCGAAAGCCCCGCTCGACGATCAGCAGGTACACGAGCAGGACGCCGCACGCGCCGACCAGCCCGAGCTCGTCGGCGATCACGGCGTAGATGAGGTCGGTGTGGGGCGCCGGCAGCAGCGTCCCGCCGCCGGGGATGTGCAGCAGCGCCTGACCGAAGCCCTGGCCCAGGACCCCGCCGTCGGCCTGCGCGAAGAGGGACTGGGCGATCTGGTAGCCCTCCTTGTCCACCAGCTGCGGATCGAACGGGTCCCGCCAGATCGTCACGCGGTCGCGCACGTGCTGGATCTGCGAGCCGAACAGCCACGCGCCCGCGGCGAACATGCCCAGCCCCACCACGACGAACGACAGGCGGTTGGTGGCGACGTAGAGCAAGGCCAAAAACGCGGCGAAGAACATCAGCGAGGACCCGAGGTCCTTGATGACTATAAGCATCATCATAGCCGCTCCCCACACCATCAGCAGCGGGCCGAAGTGCTTGAGCGGCGGGATGGTCAGCCCGAGGAAGCGCCGTGCTCCCAGGACCAGCACCTGGCGCGTGTCGCGCAGGTAGGAGGCGAGGAAGACGACGATCCCGATCTTGGCGAACTCCGCCGGCTGGAACGTGATCGGGCCGAGCGAGATCGACAGGTAGGCGCCGTTGACCAACCCGCCCACCACGGGGAAGCGCGGCAGCATCAGCAGCAGGATCGAGACCGCCGCGATCGTGTAGCGGTAGCGCTCCAGCTTGCGGTAGTCGCGCAGGAAGACGATCGTGGCGCAGAAGAGGATCAACCCGACCACGAACCACTGCGCCTGCTCGCGCGCCAGCTCCTCGTCGATCCGGTAGATCATCACCAGGCCGAAGGAGGCCAGCACCGCCACGAGCGGGAAGAGGTAGGGGTCGGCGTGCGGCAGCGCGACGCGCAGGAAGAGGTGGCCGGCGAGGCACAGGCCGAGGAAGATCGCCCCGTAGGTCAGGGACAGGTCCGAGAGCTGGTCGGACTGCTGGACGAAGATGGCGGTGAAGCCGGCGGTCAGCAGGAGCGCCGAGGGGACCAGGCCGAAGAGCTCGCGGTTGCGCTCGCTCACCCGGATCACTCCGTCACCTGGCCGAGCTCGAGCTTGCGCACGAGGTCGGCGGCGTCGCGCTGGGAGCGCAGCCGGTGGTCGAGCAGCGCGCGGCGCCGGCGCGGCGGGAGGTCGGCCGCGGGCACGCCCGACACGTAGGCGCGCGAGTACAGGTCCACGCCGCCCGGGCCCTCGTACGGCAGCCCCTGGTAGATCGTCACGAACCCGCGGTCGTCGACGCCGAGGAAGTACACCCCCCGCGTGCCGACCCACACGCCGGCCACCACGATCGCCAGGATCGCCAGGGTGACGAGCGCGGGGACCAGCCCGCGGATGCGCCGGCGCTCCCGGCGCGGGGGGGCCGGTGGCGAGTCGCGGCGCGGGAGCGGCGCGGTGCGGCGGGGCGGCGGCGGGGCGGCCCGGGCGCGCGCCTCCTCGATCTGCTCGGGCGACGGCGCGGGGACGCCGATCTGCGTGGGCCGGTCGTCGCCGGTCGCCTCCTCGACCTGCTCGAGGCGAAACAGGACGACCGTGATGTTGTCGCGGCCGCCGTTGTCGTTCGCCTCGCGGATCAGCGCCTGGCCCGCGGCGCGCAGGCTGCCGGCGCCGGAGAGCAGCTCCGCGATCCGCTCCTCGGCGACCATCCCGGTGAGGCCGTCGCTGCACAGCAGGAACAGGTCGCCGTCGCGCGCGCGGTAGGTGCGCGTGTCGACCTCGACCGAGCCCTCCGGGCCCAGGGCACGGGTGATGACGGACTTCTGCGGGTGCTCCTCGGCCTCCTCCTCGGTCAGCTTCCCGCGGCGCACCAGCTCGGCCACCAGCGAGTGGTCGTCCGTGAGCCGCTCGAGCTGCCCGTCGCGCAGCCGGTAGGCGCGCGAGTCCCCCACGTGCGCGAGCGCCACCCCGTCCTCGCCGACGTAGGCGGCCGTCACGGTCGTCCCCATCCCGGCGCGCTCGGCCTCGGAGACCGCGCGCGTGTGGATGCGCGCGTTGGCCTCGCGCACGGCGGCGGCCAGGCGCTCTTCGTCGGACCCCGTCTCGGGCAGTCCCTCCGAGAACGTGTCGACCACGATCGCCGACGCGACCTCCCCCGCCCGCGCGCCGCCCATCCCGTCGGCCACGGCGAACAGCGGGGCGCGCGCGAAGGCGCGGTCCTCGTTGCTGCGCCGCTGGCGGCCCGTGTCCGACTTGGAGAAGCTGTCCGCGGCGCGCAGCATCTACGCGACGAAGGAGAACTCGTTGTCGCCGATCCGGATGCGGTCGCCCGCGTGCAGCGGCTGGGGGCCCTCGAGCGGCGACCCGTTGAGGTAGGTGCCGTTGGTCGAGCCCAGGTCCTCGATCACGAGCACGTCGCCCTGGCGGCTGATGCGCGCGTGGCGCGAGGAGGCGAACGGGTCCTCCAGGCGTATGTCGGCCCGGTCGCCGCGACCCAGCGTGACGCCCTCGCGCACGTCGTACTCGTCGCCCGCGTGCAGTCCCATCGCCTGCTCGACGCGCAGCCGCGGCTCGCGCTCGTCGAGCGGATCCGGGGACAGTCCGGCGACCGCGGAGTGCATGCCGGTCGCGTCCGGCGGGACCTCGCTCGCGGCGATCCCGCGCCGCAGGTCCTTCAGCGCGCTGCGCGCGATCCACAGCAGGAACAGGTAGAGCACGAGGAGGAAGCCGAACTTCAGCGCCACCGAGACCGGTTCGAGGGTCATGTCACTCCAGCTCGAAGCGCAGCTCGGACGTGCCGAGCTCGATGCGGTCGCCGGCCTTCAGCGGCGTGGCGCCGGAGATGCGCCGGCCGTTGACGGCCACGCCGTTGGTCGAGTGCAGGTCGGCGATCGCCCAGCCGTCCTCCGTCGGGGTCACCTCGGCGTGGCGGCGCGAGACGTTGGCGTCGGAGAGCACGACGTCGCAGTCGCGGCTGCGCCCGATCGTGGCGCCGGTGCGCCCGACCACCATGCGCCGGCCCTCGGCCACGACGATCGCGGTGCTCGGCGCCGGCCCCGCCTCCAGCGGGCGCAGGCGCTCGGCGCTGTAGATCATCGTGTGGCCGACGTCGCCCTGCGTCGGCTCGCGGCGCTCCTCGTCGGGCGCGCGGACCAGGCGGGCCTGGATGCCGAACTCGCCGAGCGACAGCCGGTCGTCGGTGTGGAAGGCGATCTCCGGCCGCGACAGCAGCGCGAGCTTCTCCAAACGCGCGTGCTCGAGCAGGTAGCCGGACAGCTCCTTGACCAGCGCGCCCTCGTAGTCCACGAAGCGCTCGCGGTCCTCGGAGGAGACGTAGACGTGGTACTCGTTGGGCGCGTAGGTCTTGGACACCGAGACGACCTTGTGCTCCTCCATCTCGCGGGCGAGCTTGCGGGCGATCTCCACCGGCCGCAGCTCCGATCGGAACGCCCGGCCGAAGGCTCCCTCCACCAAACCGGCGATCTTGCTCTCCAGGCTCTTAAGCACGCTCATGGTTCGCGCTCTTCGCGACCGGCCATGCTAGTGGAGCAACGGCCGCCGGCCGGCACCCGCGCGGCTCACTCCGGCTCGATCGCACGGGCCGCGGGCGGCTCGGGACCGCGGACCCGGCGCAGCCCGACCGCGAGCGTCGCGGCCAGCGCGGGGCCGGCCAGCCCGCCGTAAGGATCGCCGACCGCCGCGTCCGCGACGGCCAGGCCGGCCGCCCAGGCTCCGGCGGCGACGGCGTCGGCCAGCAGCCGGCGGCCGCGGACGAGCCACGGCAGCACGGCGGCGGCCGCCGCCCAGCTGAGCGCGCCCACCAGCAGGCCGCCGGAGAGCAGCGGCCACAGGACCTCGGTCGCGGCATCCGTCCCGGAACCCGCCCAGCCCGGGGCGGGCGGCACGCCGTCCGAGACGCCGAGGTGCAGCGCGCGTCCCGCCAGCGCCTCGGCCAGCGCGACCCACCAGAACCCCAGCGCCCCCAGCGCCGCGCGGCGCCAGAGCGTGCGCGCCTGTCCGGCGACCGCGCAGTAGCCGGCCGCCACGTACGCGAGCCCGAGTGCCGGCGCCAGCGCGGGCAGCGACCACGCACGGCCCGCACGCGGCAGCAGCACCGGTGACGCAAGCACTCCCGCGCCCATGACGAGCGCAAGGCCGGGCGCGTCCACGGGCGGGGCGGCGAGGGCGACCAGCAGCGCGGCGGCGGCGGCCAGCCACCCGGCGCGCGGGAGCAGCAGCACGGCGGCCGCGACCGCGAGCGCCGCGAGACCCGGCGCCAGCGGCAGGACGCTCGCGACCGTGTCGCCGCCGGACACGTCCCGACCGTTCGTGTGCGGCCCGGCCAGCGTCGTCGCGAGCGCGGCAAGGCCGCCCGCGGCCACGGCGGCGGCGAGCCGGCCGCTCACGCGCGGCAGGCGGCGGTCCAGCGGCGGGGCGGCGAGCCGGCCGCCCTCGTCGGAGACCTCTTCGGCCACCGCGCTCAGCGCGTCGCGCAGATCGCCCGGCGTCCCGCGCTCGCCGGGGTGCGGGCGCACGGCGCGGTCGATCGCGGCGACCAGCCCGGCCGGCAGGTCGCGGCGCGCGCGACCCAGCGAGGGCAGGACCGCTCCCAGCCGCCGCGCGGTCGCGGCCGGGGACGCCGCGCGCACGGGATGCGATCCCGCCAGCGCCTCGTAGAGCACCAGGCCCAGCGCGTACACGTCCGCCGCCGCGTCGACCCGGCGGCCCTCGGCCTGCTCGGGCGCCATGTAGGCCAGGGTTCCCACCACGTCGCCGGTGCGCGTGAGCGGCTCGTCGCCCACCAGCCGGGCGATCCCGAAGTCGGTCAGCTTCGCGACGCCCGCGGGATGGTGCGGGACGTCCGGGATCACGACGTTCTGCGGCTTGACGTCGCGGTGCACGACGCCGCGCGCGTGCGCGTGCTCCAGCGCGCCGGCCAACGCGACGCCGATGCGCACGACGTCGCGGTCCGACAGCGCGCCGGCGCGCTCGAGGTCCGCGAGCGTGCTCCCGGAGACCAGCTCGGACACCAGGTAGTGGCCGGAGTCGTCGCTGCCGGCCTCGTACAGCGCGACGATCGCCGGGTGGTTGAGGCGGGCCGCGGCGATCGCCTCGCGCTCCGCGCGCTCGTCGTGGGCGCCGCTGCGCGGGACCGCCTTGACCGCGACGTCACGGCCGAGCTTCTCGTCGCGGGCGAGCCAGACGGCGCCGAAGCCGCCCGTTCCCAGGCGGCGCTGCAACCTGTAGCGGCCGAGCACGAGCGAGCGGCCCGCGGCGTCGCCGGGCGCGTGCAGCGTGGGCGCGTCGAGGGTGTCCGGCGGCGTCACGTCACACGCGGAGTTCTCTGCGGCGAGCAGGCTCCCTGCCCTCGGCGGCGAATGGTCACGGACAGCGTCCGGCCGCGTGGCCGGTCATACTTCCAGCTCCTTCCGCAGCAGGGAGACATTCTCACGTGTCGTTTTTCGACGAGGGTGACGAGCCCCGCAGGCCGCGGCCCCGCAGGCCCGCGGGCGGCGTGACCTCGCCGCCGGACCCACAGACCGCCAGGATCCGCCAGGGCGTTGCCGCCGGCGCGATCCTCCTCGTCGTGATCCTGCTCGTGGTGGGGATCCGCGGCTGCCTGGACAGCGCGAAGAAGCGCTCGCTGCGCGACTACAACGCCGAGGTCGCCTCCCTGGTCCAGGAGTCCGACGACCAGGTCGCCAAGCCCTTCTTCGAGGCGCTCTCGGGCACGGGCGCGGCCACGGGCGACACGGTCAACCTCGCCACCCAGGTCAACCAGCTCAAGATCGTCGCAGAGGAGCTGGTGGACCGGGCGCGGCGGCTCGACGCCCCCGACGAGATGAAGCCGGCGCAGTCCAACCTGCTGCTGGTGCTCGAGCTGCGGCGCGACGGCCTGCGCAAGATCGCCGACAAGATCCCCACGGCGCAGTCCTCCGGCAACCAGTCCGAGGCCGCGGTGCGCCAGATCACGGGCCAGATGATGCAGTTCCTGGCCAGCGACGTCATCTACTCCCAGCGCGTCGTGCCCTACATCAAGCGGGCGCTGGACGAGAACGACATCACCGGCCAGACGATCGCCGACAGCCGCTTTTTGCCCTCGATCGACTGGCTCGACGAGGCCACCGTCGCCCAGCGCCTGGGCGGCACCGCTCCGGCCGCCGCCCGGCGGCGCGGGCCTCCGGCGCCCGGCTCGCACGGCCACGGGCTGAGTTCCACGACGGTCAACGGGACCGAGCTCTCCACCGACGAAGCCAACCGGATCCAGGCGTCGCCCAACCTGACGTTCACGATCAACTTCGAGAACCAGGCCGAGAACGACGAGCAGGCGGTCGGCGTCAAGGTCGAGATCACCGGCGCCGGGCGTCCGATCACGGCGCGCGCCGTGGTCCCGCAGACGTCCGCCAACAGCGACGCCACCGCCGAGGTGACGCTGCGCCAGCAGCCGCCGATCGGCCAGCCCGTGGAGATCAAGGTGACGGTCGAGGACGTCCCGGGCGAGGCGGATTCGTCGAACAACACAGCGACGTATCCCGCGCTCTTCACGCGATAGCTCGCGCGCTAGCCTCTCCGCCGTGGATGAGTTGAGCACGACTCAGGGGATCGTGGCGCTGGCCGCGAGCGGCGTGGGGCTGACGGCGCTGCTGCTCGGGGCGCTGCTGTGGGTGCGCGTGCGCCGCCTACGTGCGGGCCAGACCGCCGTGCTCGGGGACGGCGGGGCGCAGGATCTGGTCGCGCACGCCGCCGCGCTGCAGGACGACTTCCGCGCGCTGCGCGATTGGATGGAGGACATGGCGGCGTCGCTGGAGCGCCGGATGGGCACGGCGGAGGACCGCCTGGACGGCGCGATCGCCTTCCGTGGGCTCGTGCGCTACGACGCGTACAACGAGATGTCCGGGCGCCAGTCGACGTCGATCGCCCTGCTCGACGCGCGCCGCAACGGGATCGTGCTCTCGTCGATCCACCACCGCGAGCAGGCGCGCCTGTACGCCAAGCAGGTGCGCGACGGGCGCGGAGAGCTCGAGCTCTCACCCGAGGAGGCCGAGGCGGTTCGCCTGGCCCTGGAGGGGGACCGCGCCGCGTCCGCGCCGCCGGCGGCCTGATGAAGGTCGCCTACCTGGGGCCCGAGGGCACCTTCAGCCACGAGGCGGTGCTGCGCGCCCCGGGGGCGAGCGCCCACGAGCTGCTGCCCCTGCGCACCCTGCACGAGACGATCATGGCGGTGCACGACGGCTCGGCTGACCGGGCGCTCGTGCCCATCGAGAACTCGCTCGAAGGCCCGGTCAACTCGACGCTGGACACGCTCGCCGTCGAGACGGAGGACGTGCGGATCTTCGGCGAGGTGGTCCACCCCATCCGCCACTGCCTGATCGCGGCGGCGCCCGTGCCGCTGCAGTCGATCGAGCGGGTGGTGTCGATTCCCCAGGCGACGGCGCAGTGCGCGACGTTCCTGCGCGAGCGCCTGCCCGGCGCCGCCGTCGTGGCCGCCAACTCGACCGCCGAGGCGGTGCGCAGCGTGGCCGAGGCCGACGGCGCGGTGGCCGCACTGGGCACCCGCCTGTCCGCCGAGCTCTACGGCTGCGCGGTGCTGGAGGAGGGCGTCGAGGACACGCCCGACAACGAGACGCGCTTCGTGTGGCTCGCGCGCGCCGGTACGAACCCCAGTGGACGCGGACCGTGGAAGACGTCGCTGGTCTTCTGGGGAGCCGGCGACGACGCGCCCGGCTGGCTCGTGCGCTGCCTGTCGGAGTTCGCCTTCCGGGGCGTGAACCTGACGATGATCGAGTCGCGCCCACGCCGGCGCGGCCTGGGCCACTACATGTTCTTCGCCGACCTGGAGGGCCGCGACGCCGACCCCGCCGTGGCGGCGGCGATCGAGGCGGTGCGGGCCCAGACCGAGCGGCTGCGGGTGCTGGGCTCCTACCCCGCGGCCTGAGAATCGCCCCGGAACGGCGCGAACGGTCGCTAGACTCCGGCCGCACTATGGGCCGCGTGCTCGTCCTCAACGCGACGTACGAGCCGATCAACGTCACGACGGTGCGGCGTGCCGCCGTGCTGCTGCTCAAGGAGAAGGCGGAGATCGTGGAGCACAGCTCCTGGGAGCTGCGGTCGGAGAATCTGACGCTGCCACGTCCCGTGGTGATCCGCCTGGTGTCCTACGTACGCGTCCCGCGGGACACCCATCGCCGCAAGATCACGCGCCGGGCGGTGTTCGCTCGCGACCACTGGACATGCCAGTACTGCGGCTCACGCGGCAACCTGACCGTCGACCACGTGGTGCCACGCTCCAAGGGCGGCCCGTCCAGCTGGGAGAACATCGTCACCTCCTGCGCGCCGTGCAATCGCCGCAAGGGCGACATGCTCCTGCGCCACGCCGGGATGAAGCTGCACCGCGAGCCACGCAGCCCGAGCCCACAGATCTTCGTGCACGTCGCCAGCCCCACGATCCCACCGGCCTGGCGGCAATACCTGCCAGCAGCTGCATGACGCAGAAGGGGCGCCCCTTTTGGGACGCCCCTTCGCACTACACGACTGGATGAGACCCGCGTGGCCGGTGCTGATGCCGGAGGGACCAAGGCCGGCGGCCGCGCGGGGGTGTCCCGGGTTGGATTCGCCAAGCGGATCCAGCCATCCGACCTAGCGGCCGGTCACCTCCAGGGTCCCGCAAGAACTGTCAGACAAGTTAGGACCACCTCCTTTCCCTGGTAGCCCCATTGAAGCAGACCGCGAGGTCGATGCCCGCCGCGCTTCACATGACGATCGGCTTGCCCTTCTTGGCGCAGTAGGCCACGACCGTGATCGTCGCGGTCTGCTGCGTGATCCCCGCGTTGATGTTCTTGGGCGGCATGTACGCGTAGCCGTAGTACTTGTTCACGACGCGCGCGGGGCCGATCACGATCCACTGCGTGTGCTGCCCGGTGGTCGCCACGCCGCCGCTGAACACGCGGGTGCCGGGTGGGCACGGCGCCTCCAGCTGGATCACCTGGTTGTTGGTGAGCGTCGTGGAGCGCTTGACGTACTGCACGGTGCTGGCCGCGCTGGCGCCGCCGGTCGCGCGGCTGGCCCAGGCGGGAGCGACGAGCGCGGCGACGAGCGCCACGAGTGCGATGACGACCGCCGGCGACGGTCGGCGAAGACGAAGCATTCGTTCCTCCTGTTCAATGGACAGGAGGCGACCCTAACCGCGCTGCGGGCCCGCGGCTAGACCTGTCCGTTGGGGGACGCGTCTTCCCCCTCGGGCAGCTCGTCCTGGGCGACCGGCGCGGCGGTGGGGGCGTCGCTCTCCATGACCAGGGCCACGGCGGAGACGACGTCGTCGTCGCGCAGGTTCATCAGGCGCACGCCCTGGGCGGGACGTCCCTGGCTGGAGATGCCCTTGACGCCCGTGCGCTGGACCATCCCGTTCTGCGAGATGAAGACCAGCTCGTGGTGCTCGCGCACGATCAGCGCGCCGACCAGCGCGCCCTTCTTGCCGGTCATCGTGATCGTCTTGACGCCCATCGTGCCGCGGTTCTTGCACGGGTACTGGTCGACCGGCGTGCGCTTGCCGTAGCCGTTCTCGGTCACCACGAGCAGCTCGGTGTCGTCGCGCGCGATGTCCATCGCCAGCACGGCGTTGCCCTTCTGGGAGACGTTCATGCCGCGCACGCCGCCGGTGTCGCGCCCCATCGGACGCGTCTGGGACTCGTTGAAGCGCGCCGCCTGCCCCGACCGCGAGACCATGATGATGTCGTCGTCGCCCGAGGTCTTGCGCACCGCGACGAGCTCGTCGTCGTCGCGGATCTTGATCGCGATGATCCCGTCGGCCTTGATCGGCGTGTTGTACGCGGCGAACTCCGTCTTCTTGACCTGACCGTCGCGCGTGGCGAACACGAGGTAGCCGCCCTCGGAGAAGTCGCGCGTGTCGATGACGGCCTGCACGCGCTCGCCGTCGCGCAGCGGCAGGACGTTGTTCAGCGAGCGCCCCTTGGCCGTGCGCTGCGCCTCGGGCAGCTCGTAGACCTTCGAGCGGTAGACCTTGCCGCGGTTGGTGAAGAACAGCAGGTAGTCGTGCGTCGAGCACACGAAGAGGTGCTCGATGTAGTCGCCGTCCTTCATGTCCATCCCGGTCACGCCCACCCCGCCGCGACGCTGGTTGCGGTAGGTGGCCAGCGGCAGCGACTTGATGTAGCCGGACTTGGTGATCGTGATGACCATCTGCTGGTCGGCGATCAGGTCCTCGATGTCGATCTCGCCCTCGGCGTGGGTGATCTCGGTGCGCCGGTCGTCGCCGTAGGTCTCGGCGATCTCCTGGAGCTCCTCGCGGATCAGGCTCATGACCCGCGACTCGTCGCCGAGGATCTCGCGCAGCTCCTTGATGCGCTCGACCAGGTCGGCGTGCTCGGAGCGGATCTTGTCGCTCTCCAGCGCGGTGAGCTGGCGCAGCCGCATGTCGACGATCGCCTGGGCCTGGATCGCCGAGAGCTCGAAGCGCTCGATCAGCGCGCCGCGGGCGGCGTCGGCGTCGCGTGAGCCGCGGATCGTCGCGATCACCTCGTCGAGGTTGTCCAGCGCGATCAGCAGCCCCTCGAGGATGTGGGCGCGCGCCTCGGCCTGGCGCAGCTCGTACTTCGTGCGGCGGACGATCACCTCGCGCTGGTGGCGCACGTAGGCCTCGATGGCCTGGCGCAGCGACAGCGTGCGCGGCACGCCGTCGACCAGCGCGACCATGTTCACGCCGAACGTCGTCTGCATCGGCGTGTGCTTGTAGAGCTGGTTGAGCACGACCTTGGGGATCGCGTCGCGCTTGAGCTCGATGACCAGGCGCATCCCGCGCTTGTCGGTGTGGTCCTCGAGGTTGGAGATGCCGGTGATCTTCTTGTCGCGGACGAGGTCCGCGATCTTCTGCACCAGGCCGCCGTCGCCGAGCTTCTTGACCATGTAGGGCAGCTCGGTGACGATGATCGCCTCCTTGCCCTGCTTGAGCGGCTCGATGTGCGCGCGGGCCTGCAGGCGCACGCGGCCGCGTCCGCTGGCGTAGGCCTCGCGGATCCCGGACATCCCGAGGATGATCCCGCCGGTCGGGAAGTCCGGACCCTTGATGTGCCTCATCAAGGACTCGACGGCGATCTCGGGGTCGTCGATGTAGGCGATCGTGGCGGAGATCACCTCGCGCAGGTTGTGCGGCGGGATGTTGGTCGCCATGCCGACCGCGATGCCCGACGAGCCGTTGACCAGCAGGTTGGGGAAGCGGGAAGGCAGCACGATCGGCTCCTGCTGGGAGCCGTCGTAGTTGGGCACGAAGTCGACGGTGTCCGCGTCGAGGTCGCGCAGCATCTCGGTGGCGATGCGCGAAAGGCGGGCCTCCGTGTAGCGCATGGCGGCGGCCGGGTCGTCGTCGATCGAGCCGAAGTTCCCCTGCGGGTCCGCGAGCGGGTAGCGCATCGCGAAGTCCTGCGCCATGCGCACGAGCGTGTCGTAGATGGCCGAATCGCCGTGCGGGTGGTACTTGCCCATCACCTCGCCGACGATGAAGGCGGACTTGCGGTACGGGCGGTTCGGCTGCAGCCCGTTCTCGTTCATCGAGAACAGCACGCGCCGGTGCACCGGCTTCAGTCCGTCGCGCGCGTCGGGCAGCGCGCGGCCCACGATCACCGACATCGCGTAGTCCAGGTAGGAGGAGCGCATCTCCTCCTCCAGCCCGCGCGGCTCGATGTTGCCGCCGCTGAGCATCTCTGTGGCCACCTAGTTCACCCCCTCCCTAGACATCGAGGTTCGTGACGGACTTGGCGTGCGTTTCGATGAACTCCCGCCGCGGCTCCACCTGGTCGCCCATCAGCATCGAGAACAGGCGGTCGGCCACCGAGGCGTCGTCCATCGTGACCTGCTGGAGTGTGCGCGACTCGGGGTTCATCGTGGTCTCGCCGAGCTGGTCGGCGTTCATCTCGCCCAGGCCCTTGAAGCGCTGGAGCTTGACGCCCTTCTGGGCCACCTGGAGCACGCAGCGGCGCAGCTCCTCGAAGGACAGCGCCTCGGCCTCGTTGTCGGCCAGGCGAATCTGGAACGGCGGCTCGCCGGCCAGGTCGACCAGCTGCTTGTGCACGCGCAGGAATTGCCGGTAGTCCTCGGACTGCAGCAGCGAGCGTCGCAGGCGGTGCGTGCGGGCCAGTCCGGTCTTGCGCTCCACCGCGCGGATCACGACCTCGACCGGGTCGGAGGACACGAGGTCGACCGAGAACGGCTCGGAGTCGGGCGCCGGCTGGGAGAGCAGCTCGTCCAGGCTCGCGTCCGTGGAGATCTGGCGGTCGAGGATCTGCGACTCCTCGAGGAACTGGACCAGCTCGTGGCTGAACGCCGCGCGCAGCGTGGACGCCCAGCCCTCGTACTGCTTGAGCAGGCGGCCGTAGCGCTGCCAGCGCGCCTCGGTGAGCTTGAACTGACTGCCGTGGCGGTCGAAGACCTCGAAGCGCTCCCACTTGTCGTGCAGCAGCAGCTCCTCGAGCTCGGACTCCTTCTCGATGTAGGTCTCGCGCCGCCCCTGCGTGATCTTGTAGAGGGGCGGCTTGGCGATGTAGACGTAGCCCGCCTCGATCAGCTCCTGCATCTCGCGGTACAGCAGCGTGAGCAGCAGCGTGCGGATGTGCGCGCCGTCCACGTCGGCGTCCGTGGCGATGATGACCTTGTGGTAGCGGGCCCTCTCGAGGTCGAACTCGTCGCGCACGCCCGTCCCGATCGCGGTGATCAGCGCCTGGATCGCCTCGTTCTGCAGGACCTTGTCGATGCGGCTCTTCTCGACATTGAGGATCTTGCCGCGCAGCGGGAGGACCGCCTGCGTGTTGCGGTCGCGTCCCTGCTTGGCCGAGCCGCCGGCCGAGTCGCCCTCGACGATGAAGATCTCGGCCAGGCGCGGGTCCTTGACCGAGCAGTCGGCGAGCTTGCCGGGCAGCGTCGTGTTCTCCAGCGCGGACTTGCGGCGCGTGAGGTCGCGCGCCTTGCGCGCCGCCTCGCGGGCCCGGGCCGCGGAGACGGCCTTGGTGATGACCTGGCTGGCCTCGCGCGGGTTCTCCTCCAGGAACTCCCCCAGCTTCTGGTTGACGATGGAGCGCACGAAGCCCTCCATCCCCGGGTTGCCGAGCTTGGTCTTGGTCTGCCCTTCGAACTGCGGGTCGCGCAGCTTGGCGGAGATGACCGCGGTCAGCCCCTCGCGGACGTCCTCGCCGGCGAGGTTGTCCTCCTTCTCCTTGAGCAGCCCCTTCTCGCGCGCGTAGCGGTTCAGCGACCCCGTCAGCGCGGAGCGGAAGCCGGAGAGGTGGGAGCCGCCCTCGTGCGTGTTGATGTTGTTGGCGAAGGAGAAGATCGACTCCTGGTAGGAGCCGTTCCACTGCATCGCCACCTCGACGGCGCCCTCGTCGCTCTCGCCCTCGAAGTAGACGATCTTCTTGTGGATCGGGTCCTTGTTCTCGTTGAGGTGGTCGACGAAGTCGCGGATGCCACCGTCGTACTTGAACTCCGCCCGGCGGCCGCCCTCGCGCTCGTCGACCAGGACGATGCGCAGCCCGCGGGTCAGAAACGCGGTCTCGCGCAGCCGCTGCTCGACGATGTCGTAGTCGAAGTCCAGCGACTCGAAGATCTCGCCGTCGGGCAGGAAGGTGACGGTCGTGCCGGTCTCGTCGGTCTTCTCGCCCTTGGCCAGCTGCCCCTGCGGCTTGCCGCGTTCGTAGTCCTGGCTCCACACGTGGCCGTCGCGGCGGACCTCGACGTGCAGGTGCTCGGACAGCGCGTTGACCACGGACACACCGACGCCGTGCAGGCCGCCGGAGACCTTGTAGCCGCCGCCGTCGCCGAACTTGCCGCCGGAGTGCAGGACGGTGAGCACGACCTCGACCGCCGGTCGCTTCTCCTTCTCGTGCATCGCGACGGGGATGCCGCGGCCGTCGTCCACCACGGTGACCGACCCGTCGGGATGGATGGTGACGAGCACCTCGTCGCAGTGGCCGGCGATCGCCTCGTCGACCGAGTTGTCCACGACCTCGTAGACCAGGTGGTGCAGCCCCCGCGTGCCGGTGGAGCCGATGTACATCCCGGGGCGCTTGCGGACCGCCTCCAGGCCCTCGAGCACGGTGATGTCGGCGGCGTCGTACGCCGCCGCGCCGGCCTGGCCGGCCCGGCTCGACTTGGTGTCCTTCTTCGCCAATTGGCCTCCGGTCCTACGACATGCAAAACCCCGACGCCGCAGCGCTCGCACGCGGGTCGGGGCTCGCGCTTTCAGTATCCAGAAGAATAGCACAGGGGCCTTCTCCAACCGGGCCCCGGATCGCATAGAAATACCTGCAAAACGCAGCAAAAAGTGTGTCGAAGACCGGAGCGGGAGAACGGGCGGTCAACGGGGGGCCCCGGCTCCCGTCGCCGTGCAGCGCAGCGCCCGCACGAGGGGGCGCTGCAGGGCCGCGTTCAGGCGCTCCACCAGCTCCGGTCCCATGAGGTCCAGCTCCTGCGCCCAGACCGCGGAACGGCAGGCCAGCGTGACCACGCCGCCGCGCTCGGCGACCGGCTCGGCCTCGCGCGCGATCGTCTCGCCGGCCGCCTCGGGCCAGGCCCGCTGCACGGCCGCGAGGGGCGTCGCGGGCGCGATCCGCTCGCGCAGGTCCGCCACCGCCAGGGCGATCGGCCGAGGGGCGATGCGCCTCACGCCGCGGCGCCTTGCTCGCCGGCGACGCCGGCCAGGGAGGGCGGCTCCTGCTCGACGCCGCCGGCGCGGACGCGCGCCACCGTGACCGCCTGGCTGGCGCGGGCGCCGGGCACGTGGTCCAGGTCCGTCGTCGTGATGACCGACTGGGCGCCCGGCTCGGCCAGCAGGCGCGCCACCAGGCGCTCGCGCCGTTCACGGTCCAGCTCGCTCATCACGTCGTCGAGCAGCATCAGCGGCGGCGCGCCGCGGACGGCCGCGATCGCGTCGCGCTCGGCCAGCAGCAGCGCGAGCAGCGCGAGCCGCTGCTGGCCCTGCGATCCGTAGGAGCGCAGCAGACGCCCCTCGCGCGTGAACGCGAGGTCGTCGCGGTGCGGGCCGTGCGTGGTGAAGCCGCGCTCGAGGTCGGCGTCCAGGCGCTCCGCGAGCTCCGCCGCGAGGTCCTCGGTGGTCTCGGCGCGCGGGCGCGGGCGGTAGGCGACCCCCGCGTCGCCGTCCAGGCCCAGGTCGCGCGCCAGCTCGGCGAACCTTGGCGCCAGCTCGGCGGTCGCGGCGGCGCGGTCGGCGGCCAGCACGATGCCGTGCTCGGCGAGCTGCAGGTCCCAGGCCCGCAGCGCGCCGCGGGGCGCCGCGCCGGCGCGTACGCGCCCCAGCAGGGCGTTGCGCTGGGCGAGCGCGCGCGCGTACGCGCGCCGCGTGGAGGCCCGGGCGGGCCACAGCGCCGCCACCACCTGGTCGAGATGGGCGCGACGCAGCGCGGGCGGGCCCTTGACCAGCTCGAGGCGATCGGGCAGGAACACGCCCGCCAGGGGGCGCGACTCGACCGCGGTCAGGCGCTCGGCGGTAACCCCGTCGACCCGGACGCGCTTGCCCTCGCCCGGCTCGATCCCGACCCCGATCGCGTGCGGCCCGTCCCGTCCCTGCGCGTGCAGCTCCACCCGCGCCACGCCCGCGCCGAAGCGCACGAGCTCGCGGTCGTTGGCCGTGCGGCAGGACCGCGCGGTGCAGCCGACGTACAGCGCCTCGAGGAGGTTCGTCTTGCCGGCGCCGTTGGGCCCCGCGACGACCGTGATGGCCTCGCCGAGGCGCAGCTCGGCCGCCGCGTAGGAGCGGAAGTCACGCAGGACGACGCGCGCGACCCTCACGCGCCCCGGTCAGACGTTCAGCCTGATCGGCATGATCAGGTAGAGGAAGCCACTGCCGTCCGCGCCCTCGATCAGGCCGGGCCGCAGCGGGTTGATGAGCTTGAGGACCACGTCGCCGCCCCCCAGGCTCTCCAGGCCGTCGCGCAGGAAGTCCGGGTTGAAGCCGATCTCCAGGGGCTCGCCGCTGTAGGGGACCGGGACGGTCTCGCGGGCCTCGCCGACGTCCGGCGTCTGCGCGGAGACGGTGACCTCCCCCTCAACGAAGGCCAGCCGCAGCGGCGCGTTCTTCTGCGCGAGCAGGCTGATGCGGCGCACGACCTCCGTGAACTCGTCGCCCGCCAGCTTGAGCTCGTGGTCGAAGGACTCCGGCACGAGCTGGCGGTAGTTGGGGAACTGCCCGTCGATGAGCCGCGACGAGAGGACCGCGCCGCCCACCTGGAAGACGATCTGGTTGGCCCCGACCCCGACGGTGAGCCGGTCCTCGCCGCCCTGCGCGAGCCGCGCCAGCTCCTGCAGCGCGCGCGCCGGCACGTTGGCCTCGAACGATCCCTCCAGCGCCTCCTCCAGCTCGGTGCGCTTGACGCTGAGCCGGTAGGAATCCGTCGCGACCATCTGCAGCTCGCGCCCCGAGGCCGAGACGAGGATCCCCGTCAAGACGGGCCGGGTCTCGTCGCGCGAGGCGGCGCGGGCCACCGTCTGGACCGTGTCGACGAACGCGCGGGCCGGCACGGACACCGTCGAGTCGCCGGGTGCCTCGGGCAGCGGCGGGAAGTCCTCGGCGCGCAGCGTGCGGATGTGGAACACGGCGCCGCCGGAGGTGATCTCGACGTCCTGCTCGGCGGCACGCAGCTCGAGCGTCACCGCGTCGGACGGAAGCGAGCGCACCACGTCGAGGAGCAGGCGGGCCGGCAGGACCACGTCGCCGTCGCGCTCCGGCGTCGCCTCGAGTGGGACGCGCAGGCCGAC
The DNA here is from genome assembly GCA_031177685.1 of Solirubrobacteraceae bacterium. Classification (GTDB taxonomy): domain Bacteria; phylum Actinomycetota; class Thermoleophilia; order Solirubrobacterales; family Solirubrobacteraceae; genus AC-38. The sequence continues at coordinate 33,891 of JAPSGI010000005.1, forward strand.
CTCGAGGTCGGTGGCGCGCAGCTCCACGGTACCGGCGGCCGCATGGAGCTGGACACCGGAGAGCGCGAGAACGGCGGTGTGGGTTGAGGCGACCCGGGTGACGGCCTGGAGCTGAGCGGAGAGCGCCTCGCGCGTCGTCGACAGCTTCATGACAGAGGGCAAGGAAGAGGAATGGTTGTCATAGGAGTGTTCGAAGGGTTGAAGATCGGCGGAAACGGCGGTGGACACGGGCATCGGGCTGTTGAGTCGCGGTGGACAGTGTGTCAGTCGAGCCGGTCGCGACGAGGCCCGTGGAGGCGCTCGGAGAGGGACTTCGCGAGGTCGTAGGCGTCCGGGTCGGAGGAGAGGCGGTCGCGGGTCTTGCGCACGGCGTACAGAACGGTGGCGTGATCGCGCCCGCCGAACTCGCGGCCGATGGCGGGGAGCGTGGCGTCGGTGAGCTCGCGGGCGAGGTACATGGCGAGCTGACGCGGCCAGGAGACCCGGGCCGCGCGGCTGGGGGAGGTCAGATCGTCGAGCCGCAGGCCGAAGGCCTCGCGGACGGCCTCCTGGATCTCGCGGACGGTGGCGCGGCGGCGGTCGCGCTCGGCGGGGTAGAGCTTGTCGAGGACGTGGGCCACGAGGGCCGGCGTGACCGGCTCGCCGGGATGGCGCAGCGAATGGAAGGCGGCGACGCGGACGAGGGCGCCCTCCAGCGCGCGGACGTTGTCGGTGACGCGCTCGGCGATGACCTCCAGCGCGCGCGGATCGAGGTCGCCGAGGCGGTCGTGCGCGGCGCGCTTGCGCAGGATCGTCAGGCGCGTCTGCAGGTCCGGCGCGACGATGTCGGCCACCAGGCCCGACTCGAAGCGCTCGCGCAGGCGCTCCTCGAGGGCGGCCATGTCGCGCGGGAGGCGGTCGGAGGTGAGGACGAGCTGCCCGCCGGTCTCGTGCAGCGCGTTGAAGGTGTGGAAGAACTCCTCTTCGGTGCGAGCCTTGTCCTCGAGGAACTGGATGTCGTCGATGAGCAGGACGTCGACGCCGCGGTAGGCGGCCTTGAAGCGCGCGACGTCGCCGCCGCGCAGGGCGCTGACGAAGGCGGTCGTGAAGGACTCGACGGTGGTGTAGCGGACGGTCAGCCCGGCGCCGTGGGCGCGCACGTAGTGGCCGATCGAGTGCAGCAGGTGCGTCTTGCCGACGCCGGGCGGCCCGTAGAGGAAGAGCGGGTTGTAGGCCTGCCCGGGCTGCTCGGCCACGGCGAGGGCGGCGGCGTGGGCGAGGCGGTTGCCCTCGCCGATCACGAACTGCTCGAAGGTGTAGTTCGGGTTGAGGTCGCCGCCGCGCCGGTCATGGGGCCGCGGCTCGTGGGGGTCGGACCGGCGGGCGTGCGCCGGGGGCGCGCCGGCGGCCGTGGCCGGGACGACGTCGACGCAGGCCTGCGGTCCCAGCTCGGCCGCCGCGGACGTCTGCAGCACGCGCGCGAAGCGGTCGGCCAGCCAGCCGACGTGGGAGTCCGGCGCCGCCAGGGTGAGGGTGGAGCCCTGCAGCGAGACCGGACGCAGCGGCTCGAACCAGATCTGGTGGACCGCGTGGGGAACCGCGCCGCGCAGGTGCTCCCGGATGGCGAGCCAGTGACGGTCGAGTTCGGTGGCGGGCAAGGTCGTTTCTGGACGCACGCGGCCACGACCCGGGTCGGGCGGTGCCGCGAGACTCTCGAAATTGGGGGCCGGAGGCCCCGGAGAGGCGAACATAGCACCGGCCGTGACGGCTGGGTGCGGGTGCGCGCGCCGTGCTCGCAAATCGCGCACGTTTCGTTTTCAACACTTCCGTGGAGGGGTGTGGGAAACGGGGCGCGTGTAGTCTTGGACGCCGTGAAGCGCACGTACCAGCCGAAGAGGCGCAAGCGAGCCCGCACCCACGGGTTCCGTGCGCGCATGCGCGCACGCAGCGGCCGGGCGGTGCTCAGGCGCCGCCGCGCCAAGGGCCGCAAGCGGCTCTCGGTCTAGCCATGGCGGGGCGCCTGTCGCGCAGCGCCGACTTCGAGCGGGTCTTTCGCAAGGGACGGTCGCAGGGCAACCGGCATCTCGTCGTGTACGCGTTTCCACGTGGCGCCCCCGCTGATGAACCAAGACTTGGTGTATCGGTGTCGAGGAAGGTCGGGGGCGCCGTCCAGCGCAACAAGGTCAAGCGGCTGCTGCGCGAGGCGTTCCGCGCGCGCGCCGAGCACCTGCCGGCCGGACACGACTTCGTGATCGTCGCGCGCCCGGAGGCGCGCGAGCTGGCGGAGCGCGAGGGCCTCGCCGGCGTGGAGCGCGCGCTGGACGAGCTGCTCGAGGGAGTCGGCCCGTGAGGTGGTTGCGGCGCCTGGCGGTCGCGCCGATCCAGGTGTACCGCCGCGCCATCTCGCCGGCGCTGCCGGCACGCTGCAAGTACGAGCCGAGCTGCTCGCGCTACGCCGTACAGGCGATCGAGCGGTACGGCATACTGCGCGGCCTGGTCCTGGCGGCGTGGCGCCTGCTGCGGTGCAACCCGTGGAGCCACGGGGGATACGACCCGGTCGAGGACCAGCGGCTCTTCGCGCCCCGCGGGAGCGCCACCCCGACCTCCTAGCCCATGTTCGTGGTCTTCGCCAACGTCCTGCAGCCGCTGATCGACCTCACCGAGGCGATCATGGTCTGGCTGCACGAGAACGTGACCGGCGGGTCGTGGGGGTTGGCGATCATCGGGCTCACCGTCGTCGTGCGCATCGCCCTGCTGCCGCTGACGCTGCGTCAGTTCAAGTCCATGCAGGGACTGCAGCGCCTGCAACCCCAGATCAAGGAGCTGCAGGCCAAGTACAAGGACGACAAGCAGCGGTTGAATCAGGAGATGATGAAGTTCTACCAGGAGAACAAGGTGAATCCCCTGGGCTCCTGCCTGCCGCTGGTGGCGCAGATGCCGATCTTCATCGCGCTCTTCTACATGCTGCAGGACGACCTGCGCCGGGAGATCTGCAACCAGACGGCCAAGCCGTGTGGCGAGGTCGTCAAGAACTCGGCGGAGTTCCTCTTCATCCCGGACCTGACCGACAAGGCCACGGGCGGCGTGCTGATCGCGCTGATCCTGCTCTACATCGGCTCGCAGATTTTCTCGAGCCTGCTGATGACCGTCAGCGCCGACAAGAACCAGCGGCGGATCATGCTCGCGCTCCCGCTGATCTTCGTCTTCTTCATCATCAACTTCCCGGCGGGGCTGATCGTCTACTGGATCACCACGAACCTGTGGACGATCGTCCAGCAGTACATCGTCAAGCGCACCGTCGGCCCGCTGAGACCGCCCGCCGAGGCGACGGCGGGGGCGCCGGCCGGCGCCGCCGCGGCGGTGTCCGCGCGCGGAGGCGGGGACGGGGCGAAGCCGGACAAGCCGAAGGCCAAGCCGCCTCCGCCCCCGCGACGGCGCAAGAAGGCCCGCTCGGGCCGCCGCCGGTGATGGGCGAGGCGCACCCCGAAGAGCCCGCCGCGCGTCTGCGCGACCTGCTCGAGGAGGTCGTCGACGCCCTGGACCTCGACGCGGACGTCGAGGTCACGGAGGACGACGAGCGGCTGGTCGGAGTCGTGGAGGGCGAGGACCTCGGCGTGCTCATCGGCCGCCACGGGCAGACGATCGACGCGCTCGAGCACGTCGCGACGCGCGTCGCATGGCGGGGCTGGGACGGCGATCGCAAGCGCGTGGTCGTGGACGCCGCCGGCTACCGCGCCCGTCGCGCGGAGGCACTGGAGCGCACGGCCGAGAAGGCGGCGGGCGAGGCCGTGCGCTTCGGGCGCCCGGTGGCACTCGACGCGATGGGCCCGTCGGAGCGCCGGATCGTGCACGAGTTCCTGCGCGACCGCCACGACGTCGAGACGTACAGCGAGGGCGACGAGCCCGACCGCCACCTCGTGGTGGCGCCCGTCTTGTCCTGACGTTTCACGTTTTTCTTGGCGGTGAAACAATGGCATCGTGCCCGGTGCGCCTCAACTCGACGACTTCGAGCGCGGCCTGCTCACCGGAATTCTCATCGGGGAGGGCTCGTTCGGAGGTGACGGGAAGCAGCCGCAGGTCACGTTGCGCATGCACGTGCGCCACGAGGCGATCTTCCACTGGCTGCAGGAGCGGTTCCCGCGCTCGCGCCTGTACGGGCCCTACCACCACGGCGGCCGCCACTACTACCAGTGGATGGCGCGTGGCCCCGCCCTGGTGGAGGACCTGATGCCGCTGCTCGACGAGACGATCACCCCCGAGCGCGACGCGCACGCGCACGAGCGCTACGCCGCCATGTGCGAGCGCTACGCCGACGTGATCGCCCGCCAGCGGCGATGAACGCTCGCCTGGCGAAGATCTGCGCGCGCTGGGGCCTGGACGAGCGCGCCGCGCGCTCCCTGACAGCCCTGCTCGAGGCGGCGGCGGACGATCCGCACGCCCCCACGGCGGTGCGCGACCCCGCGCAGGCGCTGGACGCCCACGTCGCGGACTCGCTCGTGGCGCTGGAGCTCCCGTACGTGGGCGCCGCCCGCGCGATCGCGGACCTGGGCGCCGGCGCCGGCTTTCCGGGCCTGGCGCTCGCGGCCGCGCTGCCGCAGGCGCGCGTGTGGGCCGTGGAGAGCGCCGCCCGCAAGTGCGACTTTCTGCGCCGGGCGGCTGCGGCTGCCGGGCTCGGCAACGTCGAGGTGGTCCACGCCCGCGCGGAAGAGTGGCGCGACGGCCCGGGGCGCTGCGACCTCGTGACCGCGCGCGCCCTCGCCGCGCTCCCGGTCGTGGCGGAGTACGCGGCGCCGCTCCTGCAGCCGGAGGGGATGCTCGTCGCCTGGAAGGGCCGGCGCGACCCCGCCGAGGAGGCCGACGGCGCCGCAGCCGCGCGCGAGCTGGGGCTCGAGGTTGAGGACGTGCTGCGCGTGGAGCCGTTCGCCGGGGCCCGCGACCGCCATCTCCACGTGCTGCGCAAGACGGCCCCGACGCCCGACCGGTTCCCGCGACGCGCGGGAATGGCGGCGAAGCGGCCGCTCTCCGCGTCCTGAACGGTCGCTCTTTGCGCGGAAACGCGCGCGCCGCGACCGGACGCGCCGCTAGCTTGCAGGCCGTGGGCACGATCTACGCGGTCGCCAACCAGAAGGGCGGGGTCGGGAAGACGACCACCGCGGTCAACGCCGCGGCCTGCGTCGCCGAGGCGGGCTACTCGACGCTCCTCGCGGACGTCGACCCGCAGTGCAACGCGACGACGGGGCTCGGGCTAGCCAAGGACCTCGATCCGAACATGTACGACGTGGTGGTGGGCGACGCCTCGCTGGAGGACGCGATCCACGGGAGCGGGCTCGACGGCCTGGACGTCGTGCCCTCGAGCCCCGACCTGGCCGGCGCCAACGTCGAGCTGCCGCGCGTGGCGGGCTCCGAGACCCGCCTGCGCGACGCGCTGTCACCCGCGCGCGGCCGCTACGCCTTCACGTTCCTGGACTGCCCGCCGTCGCTGGGCCCGCTGACGGTCGGGGCGCTGGTCGCCGCGGACCGCGTGCTCGTCCCCGTGCAGACGGAGTACTACGCGCTGGAGGGACTGGCGGGCCTGCTGGACACCGTGCAGATGATCCAGCGCGAGCTCAATCCCAAGCTGACGGTGGCCGGCATGGTCCTGACCATGCACGACGGCCGTACCCGCCTCGCGCAGGACGTTGAGCGCGAGGTGCGCCAGCACTTCCCCAACCTGGTCTTCGACACGGTGATCCCGCGCAACGTGCGGATCTCCGAGGCGCCCAGCTTCGGTCGCCCGGTCATCCACCACGACCCGCACTGCGCCGGCGCGAGCGCCTACTTCGAGCTGGCCAAGGAGGTGGCGGCGCGTGGCTGAACGCGGGATGGGCCGCGGGCTGGCGGCGATCCTCTCGACCCCGAATCCGGAGGCCGCCGGTGAGGAGTTGCGCAGCCTCCCCGTCGACGCGATCGCCCCGAACCCCAACCAGCCCCGGACGCACTTCGACGAGGAGGCGCTGACCGCGCTCGCCACGTCGCTGCGCGAGCGCGGCGTGCTGCAGCCCGTGCTCGTCCGGCCGCGGCACGGCGGCGGCTGGGAGCTGATCGCGGGCGAGCGGCGCTGGCGCGCCGCGCAGATGGCGGGTCTCGAGGCGATCCCGGCGATCGTCCGGCCGGACGACGACGCCGCCTCGCTCGAGCTCGCGCTGATCGAGAACATGGCGCGCGAGGACCTCAACCCCGTCGAGCAGGCCCGCGCCTGCGCCGCGCTGGTGGAGGAGCTGGGGCTGCGCCGGGAGGACGTGGGCCGGCGCGTAGGGCGCAGCCGCGTGGCGGTGTCGAACCTGCTGCGCCTGCTCGACCTTCCCGACGAAGCCCTCGAACTCCTGGAAACCGGTGCATTGACAGAGGGACACGGCCGCGCGCTGCTGCTGGCCGAGGACCACGGCGAGCGCCGCCGCCTCGCCCGCGCCGCCGCCGAGCACGGCTGGTCGGTCCGCGAGACCGAGTCCCGCGCGCGCGCCGCCAACACCGGGCCGGCGCCTCGCGCGCGCGGCCGCCGCGGGCCCGCGCACCCCGACCAGCAGGCCGCCATGACCGCCGTCTCCGAGGCCCTCGGCGCCCTCTTCGGCCGCGACGTGGCGGTCCGGCCACACCGCGACGGCTACCGCGTCCAGGTCGACCTCGCCTCGCTCGACGACGCCCTCGAGCTGGCCCGCCGCCTCGGTCCCAACGGCTCCCCCTGACACCCGAACGGCCTCGCTAGAATCGCCCCGGCACGGGCGATTAGCTCAGTCGGTTAGAGCGCTTCTCTGATAAGGAAGAGGTCCCTGGTTCGAGTCCAGGATCGCCCACTCAGCTGGCTCCTGAAGGCTTCTCGTCGCAGTCTCCTCGCCTGTGCACGCCCCGAGACAGGGCGGTAGCGACTGCTGCATTCAATCCGTCTGGTGCCTGCGATACCTTAGACGTCCAGACGTCTTATCGGGCTCTCGGAGGCTCTGCGCAGAGACGAGGCAGAGATGGCACACAACTTTCGCACGCGGCGCGCGCCAGGTGAGATCCGCGATGCCATCATCCAGGTCCTCGCGAAGACCAAAGCTCCGATGACGGTAGAGAACATCCAGGCTGAAGTAGAAGACACACTCGGCGGGCCGGTAGCTGCTTCGTCTGTGCGCTCTTACCTTCAGCTTGGCACCAAGAACCCGCCGGCGCATTTCGCACGAGTATCGCGAGGTCTCTACATGCTCCGGAAGCATCAGTGATCGAGCCCACGTACTCCTTCGGCTCATGCCGGCTCTTTCAGAGCAACTGCCTGGAGTGGCTGGATGCGCAGCCGGAGAACTCGATTCACGGAGTCGTGACGGATCCTCCGTATGGCCTAGTCGAGTACTCCGAGGAGGAGCTGAGAAAGAGGGCCGATGGCTCTGGCGGCGTATGGCGAGTCCCGCCGAGCTTCGACGGGCACACGAGGTCTCCGCTACCCCGCTTCACGGTCCTTACCCGGGAGGAGCACGAGGACCTATACCACTTCTTTCGGCTCTGGGCACGGCGCCTGATGCCGGTGATGGTTCCGGGTGCCCACGTTATGGTTGCATCGAACCCGCTCTTGTCGCACATCGTTTCCGCCGCTCTCGGAAAGGGCGGGTTCGAGCGCCGCGGGGAAGTGGTGCGTCTCGTCGAAACGATGCGAGGAGGCGATCGACCTAAGAATGCTCACGAAGAGTTTCGCGAGGTCACTGTTATGCCGAAGTCTCAGCACGAGCCATGGATACTTTGCCGCAAGCCTCTCGAGGGCCGCGTTCAGGACAACCTTCGGCGATGGGGAACCGGAGGCCTGCGACGGCCATCGCCGGAGAAGCCCTTCGGCGATGTCATCCGGTCCGCGCCGACCCAAAAGGCGGAACGTGCACTAGCGCCCCACCCGAGCCTCAAGCCACAAGCGTTTCTCCGCCAAGTCGTACGCGCAATCCTGCCGCTCGGCACGGGAACCGTCTTGGACCCGTTCGCCGGCTCAGGCTCCACGCTCGCGGCCGCAGAGGCGGTTGGCTATGACAGTGTCGGCGTGGAACGAGACCCCGCGAGCGTCGAGATAGCCCGCGACGCGATTCCCTCTCTCGCCGCGATGGAGGTGCGCCAGCCCGTGGCGGCGTAAACCGCCGCGCTAGGCCGCGCCTCCAGCCGGCGGGTCAACCGTCCTCATACAGAAGGCCCGCCCGAAGAACCTTCAAACCCTCCGCGTGAGGCGTTGCGGTCCGAGTACCGAGGGGTCCTCTCGCATTCTTCCGAAAGTGCTTCGGCTCAAGTCGAGCAACCCAGATATGCGTGAATCGCGTCGGGTCCCGACTGACCACCGGCTGTGTGGCGTAGTCGACCTCATATCGCGCGACGCAGTACCAGGCCGATCGATCGCCATGCATGTCGACGCCGCCGCCACGCTTGCTGGTGACCTTGATTTCAAGTCCTTCCTCCGCACTCTGCGCGGCATTGTCAGCGTAGCGCCCTGTCGGCAGCAGGTCAGGGTGCCCGTTAGGGTACGTGTTCTTGGTAAGCCCGGTCGCATGATTCGCGACGGCCTCGGCCATGAGGTCGCTCAACAGCCCAGAGTAGATCGCTCCGCGCACACTCTCTTCAAGCCGCAGCAAGCCTCGGCTCACCAGAGCCTCATTCGCGGTGGCAAGCATTTCGTATATGTCGTCCATGGCGATGGAAAAGACCTCCGCCTTCAGGGCGTACGGCAGCGACAGTGTGGCGCTGAATCCCTCCCGACGCACGCGAGCTCGCCGCATCATTCCGAAAAGAACTCCTCGATTTCGCCGCGCAACGCGCTGTGGCGGTCTCCGCGGCGCGCCTTGTCGTTGGCTCCTCGTGCCATAGCCTGAACGTAAGACGCGACGCGAGCAGAAACCCGCGCGTCCTCGTCAGCTAGCCGATCCTCGACACGTTTCGCAAACGAGTCCAGCCGACGCCTCAGGGGCTCAACTTGACTTTCGTGCAAACTTCGGGTGCGCAGAAGGTGTGCCATTACAACGAAGAGGGTGTAAAAGTCCGTCAGGTTCGCCCAGCGCGTATCCTCGATGTCAGGTAGGACTGCGCGCACCGCTCGAAGCGTTCTGCGGTATAGTCGCTTCGCCCCGCGCTGGTTCGGGAATTCGTCTTCGAAGTCCTCGTACTGCGAATAGTAGTTGTTGACAATCGCGGCACTACCACCTTGAGGACCGTGCATTACGCCGATCAAAAGTTCACTGACGAACTCGAGATCCTTCATCCTGCGTACCTGAGCAGGAGAAACGATGCCCTGTTCGACCCAGTACGGGTCGTCAGCTAGCTCGTGAACCAGCTTGATAAACGGTCCGGTATAGGTGGCGTTACGAAGCTCCTGGGCGTTCAAGGGCGTAAGGAACTTATTGAGCCGCCGAAACATGTCGCGCACATCTTCGTCGCTCTCAGTTTCAAGAACGCGCACGGCGAGCTTGTATTGGAAGAAAGCCTTCCGCTCGGATTCCTCTAATCCGTCGATCTTTACGTTGAAGTAATCGGCGTCTGCTGGCAGCTTATCGAGGGCAAACTTGTTGTGCTCCGCCTCGTCTGGATCCTCCTCGACACCGATGAACTGCAAGATTGTCCGCACGCGCTGTTGCCCGTCGACCACAGCGTAGTCATTTGATCCTTCAACCGACGTCGTCTCTTGGACATACACCTCGGGTACGGGCAAACCCAGGAGAATCGACTGAATCAATGTGCTCTTCTGCCGCGCGACCCAGACGGGCTTGCGCTGGTATGGAGGCTTCAACGTAAGCGAGCCCTCACGGTAGCGATCCCGAAACCACCCGATGGATTGGCTGGTGCTATGAAACTTCAATGTTCGAGCCCATTTGGTTGGCAACAGCCTGCAACCGACGCAGACCCGCGACGTGATACCGGTGCGCGTGGTCCCATGTTCGATATAGGCGCCCGGATACGTGACGACTTGCAAATGGAGGAAGAAGCCCGAGGCTCTGAAACGCGTCGAACCACTTCGCAGACAAATCCCGAAGTGGCGCGAGCGACTCGGGAAATTGCAGTCCCTCGTACCGGATCCTGTCCGGCGCAAACCAGCCCCAGTAGAGATCCTCTTGTCGCTGGCGAGCCCAGCGATGCTCACCGCCCGGGAGCTTGTAGCGCCGAGGATAATTCCATTCCAGCATCGTGTACCACGCGGAATCGAAGAGTGCCTCATCCACCACGAGCACGTCTATGTCCGACTCCTCGCCGAACTTCCGCGGGAAACGATCAGGGCTCAGGCTGAAGCCGACCTTTCCACTCCCGACCACTGTAATCCCAGCAGGCTCGACCCCGAGTCGCTCAACGAGGTGGTCTACCATCGCCGTGAAAGCGCCAAAGTCGTCCCGGAACGCAAAGGCCGGGCCCCCAAGCACGTAGCATCGAACCAACGCGTCCAGCGACTCAGTCAGGAGCATCTCCCGAAACTCATCTGAGGAAACGAAGGACACTAGTCGCGGGCGCCAGAGCGCGCCCAAGCCGCAACGGAAGCCCACATCACAGCGACACTATCGTGAGTGCTGGCACCCGTGCTCCTATTACCGCATGCCGATTGGAACTCCGAGCGGAGATCCCATGGAAGTTCTCCGAAGTCATCGCGCGGCTGCCTCGCTGGCGATGGTTCCGGCGTAGCGCGGCGACCGCACGCCGGTTGCGCCGCCAGTGCAGCACGACTCGAACGAAGTCAGGGCTTACCACCGTGAACGCGGGCTGATCGAGGCTACACGGCCCCTTTGGGGTGGCCACCGTGACTTGCTGTCGAGATGGATGCCGAGTTGCATACGCGCCTGACGGCCTCTGCGGCGTCATACCTTGCTTGCACCGCTTTGGCGACTGTGAGAATCTCGCCGCGAGATGGGACGGCGGGGAGCGGTTTGCCTGGTCACGGCGGCGGTGTTCGCGCTGGCGCTACCGGTTGCCGCGCAGGCACGCGGCCCGCGGCTGCCGCCGGTCAACCGCGCGACGTTCCTCGTCACCGTCAAGGGCACGCAGGTCACGCTCTGGTCGCTGCAGAGCGTCGACCGGCCCGGCACGTCGTGCGAGTACCGCATGGACGGGGCGGGCTCGGAGCGGACCCGCTTCGTGAGCCGGCGCGCCGTCCGGGTCGGGATCCTCGGGTTCGGGCAGACGTTCCTCAGCGCGATCCTCCCGGTTCGGGGAAGCGTGACGCGCCGGGGGGAGATCAAGTCCTCGGGCCCGGGCTACAACAACCCGGACTGCGCTGTCGCGGGCGGCGGCTGCGAGGGCGGGCAGTGCCCGCCGCCCCCGGCTCCGGATTGCGGCACGAAGTCGTTCCGTGGCCGCATGCAGCTCATGTACTTCGCCAGGACCCCGCCGCCCTTCCCGCGCCGCGAGCAGCTACAGCTCTCCGGGCCGGCGCTGCTCCAGCCGCTGTTCCAGGTCTGCCCAGCGGCCGGCGCCACCTTCCCGCCCCTGGCGTCGCGGGACCACATCCTGCGACCGATCGGGGCGACCCTGCCCCCGCGTGAGCTGTTCGATCGCCGCCTGGGCAAGCTCATCGTGATCGCGAAGGAGACGTTCCACCAGCGCTTCGGCGGGACCACCTACGTCACGACCGTGCGCTGGGAGGCGACGCTGCGCCGGGTGCGCTGATGGTCGGCACGACGACTCGACGGCTCGCGATCGCCGTCCTTGCGGTCGGACTCCTCGCGGCCCCCGCGCCGGCGGGCGCCGGGGTCCGCAACCCCAACGGCATCGTCTTCGACATCCGCACGAGCCAGGGGATCAAGGGCCGGATCACCTATCTCAAGCACTACGAGGGCGAGGGACGCAACTTCGTGCAGCTGGAGGTCGAGGTGCTGCGCACGTGCACGGGCGAGTTCGGCAGCTACAGCGAGCGCGCCAACGTGATCCTCCAGGGCCACACCCGGCGCAACGCCTTCGCGCGCACGGTCACGCGGAACTCGTCCACGGACTCCTTCCAGCAGCGCGCCAGCGTCGCGTTCCGTCCGCCGGGTCGCAGCGGCGGCCTGCCGCGCTGGCGCCGCGCCTCCGGCACCGTGCGCGCGTTCCGGGCGATCCACGACGCGACGACGAACGTCCGCTGCGACTCGGGCGCGATCTCCTTCCGCACCACCTCCTCACGGCGCATGCGCTTCGGCCCGCGCCCGCCGGTCATCTACGTCATATAGCCCGGCTTCGACGGTGCGGAGCGACTCCGAACGCCGCCTATACTGAGCGGCCCCGGGCCAGGAGCCGCTTTCAAGTGCAGGAGATGGTGATCTACGGCGTGAGCTTCGACATGGTCGGCAAGCAGCCGATCGTGCTGCTGAAGACCGTCGATTCCAACAAGTTCCTACCCATCTGGATCGGGCACCCCGAGGCCGCCGCGATCCTGATGAAGCTGCAGGGCGCCACCACGCCCCGGCCCATGACTCACGACCTCGTCTCGGACATGCTCAGCGAGCTCGAGGTCTCGTGCACGCGCGTGTCGGTCACCGAGCTGCGCGAGAACACCTTCTACGCGTCGATCACGCTCGCGGTCAACGGCCGCGAGATCGAGATCGACTCCCGGCCCTCCGACGCGCTGGCCCTGGCGGTCCGCGCGGGCGCGCCGATCTTCGCCGCCGAGGACGTCATCGCGGAGTCCGCGATCGAGTTCGAGCACGAGGTCGAGGACACCGAGGAGGTCGTGGAGAAGTTCAAGGACTTCCTCGAGAACGTCACGCCGGAAGACTTCGCCGGCGACGAAGAGTAGCCAGCTCCACGAGCCGCGCCACCAGGTCCTCGAAGGCCAGCCCGTAGGCCTCGGCGGCCTGCGGAAGCAGGCTCGTCTCGGTCAGCCCGGGGATCGCGTTGGCCTCCAGCGCGTACAGCCCGCCGCCCTCGCGCTCGAGCATCAGGTCCACGCGCGCGAACCCGTAGCAGCCGAACAGCTCGTAGACCGCCAGCGCGATCCGCTGCGCCTCCTCGGCCACGCCCGGCTCCAGGTGCGCTGGGCACACGAACTCCGAGCGCCCGATCTCGTAGCGCGCCTCGAACCCGTAGAACTCCTCGCCCTGCGGCACCGCCTCCACCACGGGCAGCGCCACCGGCCCCTCCTCCAGGTCCACCACGGACACCGCCAGGTCGCGCCCGTCGACGTGGCGCTCCAGCAGCACTTTGCGGTCGTAGGAGAACGCGGCCACCAGCGCGGTGGGCACGTCCGCCGGCGTGCGGGCGAACTTGATGCCCAGCGCCGAGCCCTGCGCGGCCGGCTTGACCACGATCGGGAATTCCAGCCGCTCCTCGATCTCGGGCAATGCGCCGGCGGCGCCCAGCTCCTTGAACGCGGTCTCGTTGAAGGCGTAGAAGTCCGGCGTGGGTATGCCGCGGTCGCGCATCAGGTGCTTGGCCAGCACCTTGTCCATGCAGCGCACGCAGGCGGACACGCCCGGCCCGGTGTAGGGAAGGTCGAGCAGCTCGAGCAGCTCCTGAACCGTCCCGTCCTCGCCGTCGCGTCCGTGCAGCGCGACGAACGCCACGTCGGGACGCGCGGCGCGCAGGCGCTCGACCAGGTCGCCGCCCACGTCCACGGGGACGACCTCGTGACCCAGGCGCTCCAGCGCGTCCTCCACCCGTGCCCCCGAGCGCAGCGAGACCTCGCGCTCCAGCGAGCGCCCGCCCTTCAGGACGGCTACGCGGCTCACTCCGCCCGGCGGCGGGCGCCGCGCCGCGCGGCGTCGGGAAGGTGCAGGACGTCGGCCAGGCGGGCGTCGGGCGCCGCGGGCGCCGGCTCGGACGCCTGCGCCGGCGCGGACCCGGTGAGGGTCCCGTACAGCCCGACCTGCTCGCGCACGACCTTGCCGATGCGCCGCACGCCCTCGCGGATGTCGTCCTCCGACACGCCGGAGAAGTTCAGCCGCAGCGACGAGGCCCCGCGGCCGTCCAGGTACGCCGCCCGCCCCGGCACGAACGCGACGCTCTCCTGCAGCGCGCGCGCCAGCAGGTCGGTCGTGTCGATGTAGTCGGGCAGCGTCGCCCACACGAACAGGCCACCGGCGGGGTGCGTCCAGCGCGCTTCGGACGGGAGGTGCTCGGCCAGCGCGTCGAGCATCGTGTCGCGCCGGCGGCGGTAGATCTCGCGCAGCGAGCACACGTAGTCCTGCCAGCGCCCGTCCGACTCGAAGTACGCGGCCACGAAGTGCTGCGTCATGGAGGACGAGCACAGGTCCGCCGACTGCTTGCCCATGTTCATCTTGGCCAGCACGGGGCGCGGCGCCGCGGCCCAGCCGAGGCGGATCCCCGGCGAGAGGATCTTGGAGAACGTCCCCAGGTAGATGACGAACTCCCCGCCGTCCAGCGCGCGCAGCGTTGGGACGGGGTCGCCCTCGTAGCGCAGCAGCCCGTAGGGGTTGTCCTCCAGCACCAGCAGCTCGCGCTGCGCGGCGATGCGGACCAGCCGCTCGCGGCGCGGCAGCGACATCGTCACGCCCGCGGGGTTCTGGAAGGTCGGGACCGTGTAGACGAACTTGGGGCGCCGCCCCTCGCGCTCCAGACGGTCCAGCGTCTCCTCGAGCTCGTCCACGCGCATGCCGTCGCGGTCCATCGCCACCTGCACGACGTCGGCCTGGTAGGCGCAGAACGTGGGCACCGCGCCCGGATACGTGGGCGCCTCGGCGACGATCACGTCCCCGGGGTCGATCAGCGTCTTGCACACCAGGTCGATGACCTGCTGGCCGCCCGTCGTGACGAGGATGTCGTCGTGGTCGATCCCTTCGATCGCCTCGGCGGCCATCACCTCGACGATGCAGCGCTTGAGCGCCTCGAGGCCCTCGGTCGGCCCGTACTGCAGCGCGCGCGCGCACGACTCCGACGCCACCTGGCCCATCAGCGCCGCGTAGGAGTCGGCGGGGAATGTGGAGGTGTCGGGCAGCCCGCCGGCGAGCGAGATGACGTCGCCGCGCTCGGTCAGCGCCATCAGGTCGCGCATCGCGGAGGACTTCATGACCTTGGTCCGCTCCGCGAACAGCGACGCGTAGCGCTCGAGGTCCCGGCTCGTAGAGCGCGGCGGCCGGTCGTCCATCATCATGGCTGACAACGGTACATGGACCTCTTCCTCGTCATCTGCCAAGGGGTCGGCCTGGCCACCGCCGCCGGCATCCGCCCCTTCCTGCCCGCCATGCTGGCGGGTGCGCTCGCGTCGACCGGCGCCGGCCTGGACTTCGACCTCACCGACTTCTCGTTCCTGTCGAGTGCCCTGTGGCTCATCGCGGTCGTGGCGGGGCTCGCGGCCGTGGTCGGCTACGAGCGCCGGCGTCCGGAAGCCTTCGACACGGGCACCCTGGGGGCCTCCCTGGCCGGCGCGTCGATCGGCGTCGGCGCGCTGCTTTTCGCGGGCTCGCTGGACGACGGGCACGACGTGTGGTGGCCGGGGCTGGCGGGCGGCGTGGCGTGCGCCGCCGTGGCCAACGCCGCCGCGCGCGACTTCTTCGCCCGCGTGGCGCGACGGCTGGACGCCACCGCGCGCTCGGCGCTGGCCGTCTACAAGGACGGAACCTCGCTCCTCGTCGCGGCGCTGGCGATCGCGGTCCCTCCGTTGTCGATCCTTGCGCTGCTGGCGGCGGCCTACCTGTGGGTGCGCGGCCGCGGCCGCGACGAGGAGAAGTACGCCGGGCTGCGCATCCTGCGATGAGCGTGCACCGGCCGGACGGCGGGCCGGCGAAGCTCGTCCTGGCGGTGATCGACGGACTGCGCTCCGAGGTCCTGGAGCAGGTGGTCTCCGACGGGGCCGCGCCCCACCTGGCCGCGGTCATGGAGCGCGGCACCTACGTGAACGACTGCGTCGCCGCCTTTCCCTCGGTGACGCCCGTGTGCACCGCCTCGATCGCCACCGGCGCCGGGCCGGCCGAGCACCGCATCCCCGGCATGAACTGGTTCCATCGCCCGGAGGGGCGCTACGTGGAGTACGGCTCGAGCTTCCAGGCCTCGCGCACGTTCGGCATCCACACCTCGCTCACCGACACGATCTACAACCTCAACCTCGCGCATCTGTCGCGGGACACCAAGACGGTGTTCGAGCACCTCGACGACGCAGGCGTGCGCACCGCGGGGACCACCTTCCTCATCACGCGCGGGCGCCATCGCGTCACCCCCACCGGCGAGAGCGCCCTGGCGCGCCTGGCGGGCGCCACGCTCTTCCGCCATCCGCTGTGGGGGCCGCGCGAGCTCTTCTACGCCGACATGTTCGCCACCCGGCGCACCGGCTGCCGCTCGCAGCTCGGCCTGCCCGGCGCGCGCGACGCGCACGCCGGCTGCGTCGGCGCCCACCTGGTGGAGCACGACCTCTTCGACTTCCTGCTGCTCTCGCTGCCCGACAACGACACGCACTCACACCGGCTCGGCCCCGACGCGCAAGGCGAATCGGCCGTGGAGGCCGACCGCCAGATCGGGCGCCTGATGGAGGCCGCGGGCGGCATCGACTCCTTCCTCGACCGCTACGCGATGATCGTCCTGGCCGACCACGCGCACTCGCTGGTCGAGGAGCGCGTCAACCTCCTGCACGTCTTCGCCGGCCTGCCGGTGCTGCATCCCGACGACCCGCAGCCCGAGCGGGCTCGGATCGCCCTGTCGCCCGGCCAGCGCTTCGGGATGGTCTACGCGATCGATCCGGACGCGCGCGAGGGGGCGGTGGCCGAGACGCTGGACGCGCTCGACGGCGTCGACGGCATCGACCTGGTCCTGTGGCGCGAGGACGGGATGGGCGTCGTGCGCTCGGGTCGGGGCGAGCTGCGCTTCAAGCCGGGCGGGCGCGCCGCGGACGCGCGCGGGGAGCGCTGGACGCTGGACGGCCAGCTCGGGGCGCTTGCCGGCAGCGCGAGCGGCGGGGTGTTCGCCTCGGAGGACTACCCGGACGCGCTGGGGCGCGCCTGGTCCGCCCTGACGTGCCCCACGGCGGGCGACGTCCTGATCTCGGCCGCGCCCGGCTTCGAGTTCGTGGACTGGGGCGGCGCCGACCACGTCGGGGGCGGCAGCCACGGCTCCCTGCACCGCGGCGACTCGGCCGGGCCGCTGGCCTGGTGCGGCTGCGGGCCCGCCGGCCGCGACGCGCGCGCGCAGTGGACGCTGCGCGACGTGCTGCCGATGGTGCTCGAGCACTTCGACGTCCCGGCGTAGCCACGGGCGGCCGGGCGATACCCTGGCGCGATGCCCGACGAGACCTCGTCCGTCGCCGTCGCGGAAGCCCGCCTGCACGTGCGCGTGCGCCATGGCGTGCGCCGCCCGCACAACTGGCTGCAGCTCGTGCGCTTCGCCTGCGTGGGGGCGAGCGGGTACGCGGTCAACCTGGCCACCTTCGCCTCGGCCGTCCACTTCGCCGGCCTGGACTACCGCCTGGCCGCCACCGCCGCCTTCCTGGTCGCCGTGACCAACAACTTCTTCTGGAACCGTCACTGGACGTTCGACGCGCGCACCGGACGGGCCGCCTTCCAGGCCGCGCGCTTCTTCACGGTCAGCGTGGCGGCGTTCGTCTTCAACCTCGCCGCCCTGCAGGCGCTGGTGACGGCCGGCGGGCTGGCGGAGGTGCCGGCGCAGGCGCTGGCCATCGTCGTCGCGACGCCGGTGTCCTTCGCCGGCAACAAGCTCTGGAGCTTCCGCAGGTGAGGGCAGCCGCGGCGCTGCTCGCCGCGGGCTGCCTCCTCTGCGCAGCGGCGCCGGCGGCGGGCACGCCGGGCTCGACGCGCGTCGACCCCAACGGGCTCACCACGCCGGACCGGCAGGACCGCCCGCCCAAGGGCCACGTGCGCGCCGCCGTGGACGTCCTGGCCATCGCCAAGGACGTGCCCAAGGTGGCCGACGTCCTGCGCCGCCACCGCGGCTACACCGAGGTGGCGTACATGAAGGGCGCGGACCGCTGGCAGGTGTCGTTCTTCGATCCCGCCCGGCGGGGCCGCCCGCGCCGGGAGATCGCGCAGGTGCTGGTGCTCGACCGCACCGGCGCGGTGCTGGAGGCGTGGACCGGCCACCAGGTCGCGTGGTCGATGGCGCGTGGCTATCCGGGCGCGTTCGGGCGCAAGGCCAACGCGCTGTACCTGTGGCTCCCGCTGTGCCTGCTGTTCGTGCTGCCGTTCGTCGATCCGCGACGGCCGTTTCGCCTGCTGCACCTCGACCTGCTGGTGCTGCTGGGCTTCTCCGTCTCGCTGGCCTTCTTCAACCACGGCGAGATCGGCGTCTCGGTGCCGCTGGCCTACCCGCCCCTCGTCTACCTGCTGGTGCGAATGCTGTTCGCGGCCCGGCGCCGCGGTCCGGCGCGGCCGATCCGCCTGCTGGTGCCGGCGACCTGGCTGGCCATCGCGGTGATCTTCCTGCTGGGGTTTCGCTACGCGCTCAACATCGCCAACTCCAACGTGATCGACGTCGGCTACGCGGGCGCGATCGGGGCCGACAAGCTCATGGACGGCACGCGCCTGTACGGCGACTTCCCGCCGGACAACCAGCACGGCGACACGTACGGGCCGGTCGTCTACTACGCCTACGTCCCGTTCGAGCAGGCGCTGCCCTGGAGCGGGCGCTGGGACGACCTCCCCGCGGCGCATGCCGCGGCGATCTTCTTCGACGCGCTGGCGGTGGCGCTGCTGTGGCTGCTGGGGCGCCGGATCGGTGGGCGCGCGCTGGGGATCGCGCTGGCCTACGCGTGGGCGGCCTTCCCCTTCACGCTCTACGCGATGAACGCCAACTCCAACGACTCGCTGGTGGCGGCGCTGGTGCTGCTCGCGCTGCTCCTCGCGGGCCGTCCCGCCGCGCGCGGCGCGGTGGCCGCGCTGGCGGGCCTGACCAAGTTCGCGCCGCTGGCGCTCGCGCCGCTGCTGGCCACCTACCGGCAGCCCGTGCGGTTCACGGCGGCGTTCGCGGTCACCGCCGGGGTCGTCATGCTGCCCGCGTTCCTGGGCGCGGGCGTCGACGTCTTCTGGGAACGCACGCTCGAGTTCCAGCGCGAGCGCGGCTCCCCCTTCTCCATCTGGGGCTTCGAGGGCAACCTCGAGACCCTCCAGCAGATCGTGCAGGGAGCCGCGGTGCTGCTCGCCCTGGTCGTCGCCTTCCTCCCGCGCCGGCGCGACGTGGTGACGCTGGCCGCGCTCGCCGCGGGGGTGCTGATCGCGGTCCAGCTCGGCGTGACCCACTGGTTCTACCTCTACGTCGTGTGGTTCGCACCCCTGGTGCTGATCGCCCTGCTGGGACGCGACCTCGTGGACCGGGGCGCGTCTACGCCGGCAGCAGAAGCTGCTCGATCGAGTCCGCCCGTCCCGGCGTAGACGCGCCGATCAGCACGGCGTTGAGCCACGGGTCCTCCTCGGAGGTCTCGAAGCGGGTGGGCATGTGCGTGGTCAGCGCCCGCAATGCCTGGTCGCGGCGCACGCCGATGACGCCGCCGCGCGGCCCGGTCATCCCCACGTCGGTGACGTAGGCGGTCCCGCCGGGCAGCACCCGGGCGTCGGCGGTGGGGACGTGGGTGTGGGTGCCGACGACCGCGGTCACGCGTCCGTCGAGGTGCCAGCCCATGCCGACCTTCTCGCTCGTGGCCTCGGCGTGGATGTCCACGACCACGTGCTCGGCCCTGCCCTCCAGCGCGGCCACCACCGCGTCCGCCTCCGAGAAGGCGGGGCGGCCCGCCTGCATGAACAGGTTGCCCGAGAGGCTCACGACCGCCAGCGACGTGCCCGCGCCCTCGAGCACGCACCAGCCGTGCCCGGGCTGGCTGCGCAGGTAGTTGGCCGGGCGCACGATCTCGGCGCGCGCGTCGAGGTACTCGTAGATCTCGGCGTGGCGGTAGGCGTGGTTGCCCAGGGTGATCGCGTCGGCGCCCGCCTCGAACAGCGCGTCCGCCGTGCGCGGAGTGATGCCGACGCCGCCCGCGACGTTCTCTCCGTTGACCACGACGAAGTCGACGGCGTGCTCCTCGCGCAGGCCCGGCAGCAGCTCGCGCACGACGCGGCGCCCGACGGACCCGACCACGTCGCCCACGAACAGCAGCCTCATGCCAGGTTTCCCCGGGCGCGCGGCGAAAGACCGCTGGACGTGAGCGAACCCGCTTCCTCCGCCGACGTGGTGGTGGTACCGCGCTGGATCCAGCTGGTCGTGCTGCCGCTCGCCCTGCTGGCCCTGTACGCGCTGGCGCGCGCGGCCGACACCGTCGTGCTCATCTTCCTGATCGCCTCGGTGATCGCGCTGATCCTCAATCCGGTGGTCAAGCGCCTCGAACGGCCGCTGGGCTCCCGAGGCGTGCGGCTGCCCCGCGGGGTCGCCGTCGCGGCAGTGTACGTGGGGTTCGTCCTGGTCCTGATCGGCGCCGGGGCGCTGCTCGCCAACCCGGTGGTCGAGCAGGTCCAGGCCCTGCAGCGCGACGTGCCAGGGCTGATCGACTCCGCCAACGCTTCGCTGGCGGACGCGCAGCAGTGGCTGGACGACCAGGGGATCGACGTCGAGGTCAAGGCGCAGGGCGAGACCGCGCTGGAGACGCTGCAGCGCAACGTCCTCACCCAGTCGGGCGACCTCGTCGACTTCGGCCAGGATCTGCTGACGCGCCTCGTGGAGACCGGGTTCGGCCTGATCCTCGTCGTGGTGATCTCGATCTACATGCTGCTGTACGCGGAGCGCATCGGCTCGATGGTGCGCTCGGTGATGCCGCAGGGCGACGGCACGCCGGAGGACGACTACGCGCTGGGCACGCAGAAGGCGGTGTTCTCCTACGTGCGCGGCCAGGCGCTGTTCTCGCTGATCATGGGCGCCAGCGCGGGGTTCGCGATGTGGGTCCTCGGCCGCACCGGCGTGTTTCCCGACGGCGACGACTACGCGCTGTTCTTCGGGATCTTCTTCGGGATCATGGAGCTGGTGCCCTACATCGGGCCGGTGCTGGGAGCCACCCCGCCGGTGCTGGTCGCGCTGTTCGACGACCCGCTGACCGCGGTATGGGTGACGATCACCTTCGTCGCGCTGCAGCAGCTGGAGGGCCACGTGGTCGCGCCGCAGGTGTTCGGCCACTCGCTGCGCATCAACCCGCTGCTGGTGATCTTCGCCCTGCTGGTGGGTGGGGAGCTGTACGGCATCCTGGGGGCGCTGGTGGCCCTGCCGCTGGCCGCCGTGGGTCGCGAGACGGTCGTGTACCTGCGCCGCCATCTCGAGCTGGAGCCATGGCCCAGGCGGGGCGAGCCCTTCCTCTAGCCTGATCGGGGCATGGCCGCGCCTGCCCGCACCGCCTCCGACGCACCCGCGCTGCGCGCGAGTGGCCTCTCCCGGCGCTTCGGCGCCCGGGTCGCGCTGCGCGACGTCGGCTTCGCCGTCTCGCCGGGCGAGCTGGTGGCGGTGATCGGCCCCAACGGCGCGGGCAAGACGACGCTGCTGTCGATCCTCGCCGGCATCCAGTCGCCGGACGCCGGCGCGGTCGAGCGCCCCTCCGGCGGCGTCGGCTGGGTGCCCCAGCAGCCCGCCCTGTACTCCAAGCTCTCGGTCGCCGAGAACCTGCGCCTGTTCGCGCGCCTGGAGCGCGTCGCCGACCCCGAGGCCGCCGTGGAGCGCATGCTCGCGCAGGCCGACCTCGCGGACCGCGCGCGCGACGAGGTGGGCCGGCTGTCCGGCGGCAACCGCCAGCGGGTGAACATCGCGATCGGCCTGCTGGCGGACCCCGCGGTGCTGCTGCTCGACGAGCCCTCCACCGCGCTGGACCCGCGCCAGCGCGAGCGGCTGTGGGACTTCGTCGGCGGCCTCACCGGCCGCGGCACCGGCATCGTGTACTCGACCCACATCGTGCAGGAGGCCGAGCGCTACGCCGACCGCGTGCTCGTGCTGGCCGACGGCGAGCTGATCTTCACCGGCACCCCGCGCGAGCTGGAGGCGGAGTCGGGCGCCTCCGGCGTGGACTTCGAGGCGGCCTTCGTGCGCTTCCTCCACGAACGAGGCCACTGATGCGCTGGCTGCTGCTCAAGGACCTGCAGATCCTGCGCCGCTCGCCGCTGCTGGTCGGGCTGCTCGTCGTGTACCCGGTGGCGATCGCCGTGCTGATCGGCGTGGCGCTGTCGCGCAGCCCGGAGAAGCCCAAGGTGGCCTTCGTCAACCAGGTCCCGCCCGCGGCGAGCACGTTCAAGCTGGGCGGGCAGGAGATCGACGCCTCCAAGTACGCCGAGCGGCTGTTCGAGTCCGTCGAGCCGGTGCGCGTGGGCACGCGCGAGCAGGCGATCGAGAAGGTGCGCGACGGCGAGGCGCTGGGCGCGCTCATCGTCCCGCCCGACATCACCGAGAAGCTCGGGACCGGGCTGCAGAGCGCCGAGGTCGAGGTGATCTACAACAACGAGGACCCGGTCAAGGGTCGCTACGTCGAGCAGATCATCAACTCGCGGCTGGCCGACGCCAACGCGGCGCTGGCGGACAAGCTGCGCGAGATCGCGGTGCAGGACATCCACCTGCTGCTGGACGGGGGCGAGCTGAGCCTGTTCGGGCGCACGTACGACATCCTCGGTCTGCGCCGGACCGAGCGGATCCTGCAGGACGCGCTGCGCACGCTGCCCGCCGACTCGCCGGAGCGCGAGCGCCTGCGCCAGGTCGAGCGCTTCGCCTCCCTGGCCGTCGCCAACCTCAACCTGGCCACGGACGTGGTCGGGACCGTGTCCCAGCCGGTGCGGGTCAAGCGCACGCCGCTGCAGGGCAAGCGCACGCCGCTGGACTCCTTCGCCGTGGCGATCGCCGTCACGGTGTCGCTGATGTTCGTGACCGTGCTGCTGGCCAGCGGCATGCTCGCGCTGGAGCGCGAGGAACACGCCTTCAGCCGGCTCGTGCGGGGACTGGTGTCGCGGATGGGGCTGCTCGCGGAGAAGGTGGGGCTCGCCGCGCTGTGCGCGTGGGTGGTCGCGCTGGCCATGACGTGTGGGATCGGGCTGTTCGTGTCGCTGGACTGGAGCCGCTTCGGGCTCTGGCTCGTCGCGCTGGCCTTCGCGGCCGCCGGCTTCGGCGCGCTCGGCGTGGCCATCGGCGGCCTGGCGCGCGAGGTCAGGGCGGCGTCGCTGCTCGCGTTCCTCCTGTCGCTGCCCATCGCCTTCCTGGCCCTCGTACCGAGCGGCGCGGTGTCCGGCGGCGTCTACGACGTCGTGCGCGTCGTCTCCGCGCTGTTCCCCTTCAAGCCCGCGCTGGACGCGATGGACAGCGCGCTCAACGACACCGGCCAGAGCCTGCTCGGCCCCCTCGCCCACCTGACCGCGCTGACCGCCGCGTTCATGGTGGTCGCCCGCCTGGCCCTGCGGCGCTTCGGCTAGGCGCCAGTATCCTCAGGGCGATGGCCTTCCCCCAGACGCGCCTGCGGCGCCTGCGCAAGACCGGGGTGCTGCGCGACCTCGTCCGCGAGACCGATCTGTCGGTCGCGCACCTCGTGCAGCCTCTGTTCGTGGAGCACGGTCTCGACCGGCGCACGCCGATCGAGTCGATGCCGGGGATCGACCGCCTCTCGATCAACCACGCGGTCGAGGAGGCGGGTGAGCTGCACGCGCTGGGCGTCCCCGCGGTGCTGCTGTTCGGCATCCCCGCCGCCAAGGACGACGAGGGCTCGGGTGCGTGGGACGACGAGGGCGTCGTGCAGCTCGCCACGCGGGCGATCAAGGAGGCCCACCCCGACCTGCTCGTGATGACCGACGTGTGCCTGTGCGAGTACACCTCGCACGGACACTGCGGCCGCCTGCGCCCGGACGGCAGCGTGGACAACGACTCCAGCGTCGAGCTGCTGGCGCGCACGGCCGTCTCCCAGGCGCGTGCCGGGTCCGACGCCGTCGCTCCGAGCGACATGATGGACGGGCGGGTCGGCGCGATCCGCGCCGCGCTGGACGACGACGGGCTCGCCGACACGCCGATCGTCGCGTACTCCGCCAAGTTCGCCTCCGCCTTCTACGGCCCGTTCCGCGAGGCCGCGGACTCCACCCCCGCCTTCGGCGACCGCCGCGCCTACCAGATGGATCCCGCCAACGTGCGTGAGGCGGTACGCGAGGCGCTGCTGGACGTGGAGGAGGGCGCCGACGTGGTGATGGTCAAGCCCGCGCTGCCCTACCTCGACGTGATTCGCGCGGTCCGCGAGGCGACCCGCGTCCCCGTCGCCGCCTACAACGTCAGCGGCGAGTACGCGATGGTCAAGGCGGCGGCCGCGCGCGGCTGGCTGGACGAGCGCGCGACGGTCCTGGAGTCGCTGCTGGCGATCCGCCGCGCCGGTGCCGACCTGATCTTCACCTACCACGCGAAGGAGGCGGCGGGATGGCTTCGGTGAAGGCCCGCAGCCGCCGCGACGGTGCCGCGGTCCCCCTGGACGACCTCGACCGCCGGCTGCTCAACCTGATGCAGGGCAGCTTCCCGCTGGTCCCGCGGCCCTACGACTCCGTGGCCGCCGCCGCGGGGATCTCGCAGGACGAGACGCTCGCGCGCGTCGGGCGCCTGGTCGACGAGCGGATCATCCGCGAGATCACGCCGATCTACGACACGCGCGCGCTCGGCTATCAGTCGATGCTGGTGGCCGCGAAGGTCGACCCCGAGTACCCGCACCGCGCAGCCCACGTCGTCAACGCGCATCCGGGTGTCTCGCACAACTACCTGCGCGATCACGACTTCAACCTGTGGTTCACGATCGCCACCGAGCCCGACTCGCGGCTGGGCCTGCAGGGCACGCTGGAGGTCCTCCAGCGCGAGACCGGCGCCGAGTCGGTGCGCCAGCTGCCCACGCTCAAGCTCTTCAAGATCCGCATGGACCTGGAGATGGAGGGCGGGACCGACGCGCTGGCCGCCGCGGTGGACGCCGTCCCGCCGGCCGAGACCGAGCCGCAGCCCTACGACGAGCGCGACGTCGCGATCATCCGCGCCACGCAGGGCCCCCAGCCGGTCGTTCCCGAGCCCTACGAGGGCCCGGCGCGCGAGCTCGGCATGCCCGTGGAGGCGCTGCTCGAGCACATGCAGGGGATGGTCGAGCGCCGCCTGCTGCGCCGCGTGGCGGCGATCCTCTTCCACCGCCGCGCCGGGTTCTCGGCCAACGGCATGGGCGTGTGGAAGGTGCCCGAGGATCGGATCATGGACCTGGCCCCCCGGATGGCCGCGGTGCGCGGCATCTCCCACTGCTACCAGCGCCCGACGTACGAGGACTGGCCCTACTCCGTGTTCACGATGGCCCACGGTCGCTCCAAGGAGGAGTGCGACGCGATCCTCGACGGGATCGCCGACATGACCGGGATCGACGAGCGCTCCACGCTGTACTCGTCCACCGAGTACAAGAAGGTCCGCCTCCTCTACTTCACGGACGACTTCAAGCGGTGGGAAGCGGAGCACGGGTAGGGGACACCCGCTCGGCCGAGCTGTACCGGCGAGCCGTCAAGGTCCTGCCCGGGGGCGTGAACTCCCCGGTTCGCGCGATGCGCGCGATCGGCCGCGACCCCATCTTCGTCGACCACGCGCACGGCGCCGAGCTGGTGGACGTGGACGGCAACGTCTACGTGGACTGGGTGTGCTCCTGGGGCCCGCTGATCCACGGGCACGCCCATCCCGCGCTGCTGGAGGCGCTGCGCGCCGCGGCCGAGCGCGGGACGACGTTCGGCGCGCCGACCCCCGCGGAGGTGGAGCTGGCCGAGGAGGTGGCCGCGCGCATGCCGGCCGTGGAGATGCTGCGCATGACCTCGTCGGGGACCGAGGCGTCGATGAGCGCCATCCGGCTGGCCCGGGCGGTGACGGGCCGCGAGAAGACCGTGAAGTTCGCCGGCGCCTACCACGGCCACGTGGACGGACTGCTGGCCGAAGCCGGCTCCGGGCTGGCGACGCAGGGCATCCCGGCCAGCCCCGGGGTGCCGGCGGCCGCAGCGGCCGCGACCGTCGTCGTGCCGTGGAACGACCCCGAGGCGGTCTCGCGCGCGGCCGCCGAGCACGACGTGGCCGCGATCCTGGCCGAGCCCTACGCCGCCAACATGGGCCTGGTCCCGCCGCGCGGCGAGTTCCTCGACCACCTGCGGGCGGTGGCCGACGAGCACGGCGCGCTGCTCGTCTTCGACGAGGTGATCACGGGCTTCCGCGTCGCCCGCGGCGGCGCGCAGGAGCTCTGCGACGTACTGCCCGACCTGACCGTGATGGGCAAGGTGCTCGGCGGCGGCCTGCCCGCCGCGGCGCTGGGCGGCCCGCACGCGCTGATGGAGCGGCTGGCGCCCGCGGGCGACGTCTACCAGGCCGGAACGCTGTCCGGCAATCCGCTCGCCGTCGCGGCCGGACTGACCGCTCTGCGCATGCTCGACGACGTCGCCTACGCGCGCCTGGCCGCGACGACCAACGAGCTGGCGGACGGCCTGCGGTCCGCGGCGGGCGCGCACCCCGTCCAGGTGGTCGGCGCGCCCGGTCTGCTGACGCTGTTCTTCAGCGCCGAGCCGGTCCACGACTACGCAGGCGCCGCGGCGTGCGACCTGCAGGCCTACGGCGCGTGGTGTCGCGGGCTGCTGGCCCGGGGCGTGTACGCGCCGCCGTCCCAGTTCGAGGCGTGGTTTCCCTCGCTGGCCCACACGTCCGAGCACGTCGCCCGCACGGTCGAGGCGGCGCAGGCGGCGTTTCGGGAGCTGGACCGGTGAGCGCGGTGCTCGAGCGCCTGGCCGCGGAGCTGCGCGCCGAGGGCGGGCTGCTCGCGGACGCCGTCGTGGAGACGGCGCCCGGGGACCCGACGCCGCACGGCGACGCCGTGGCCGGCCGCGGCGACGAGTATCCGCTGCTCGTGGAGGCGATCCGCGAGGGCTACCTGCTCCACTACGCGACCGGCCGCGTCGTCGACACCGCCGATCCCGACCTCGCGCTGCTGGCCGGCGACCGCCTCTACGTGCTCGGGCTGGCCCGGCTGGCGCGCCTGGGCGACCTGCGCGCGGTGCGCGTCCTGGCGGGCGTCATCTCCCTGTGTGCGCAATCGCACGCAGAGGGCGACGAAGCCCGCGCCGAGCGCGTCTGGGCCGCCGGAACGGCCGCCGTGGCGGCGGGGCACGAACGCGCGGCCGGATAGGATTCGCGGCCCATGGCCGACCGCCGCAAGGAGAAGTCTCCCTACACCGAGGACCGCAACATCCCGGGCGCCTTCGAGGGCGAGACGGTCACCCGCAGGCGCCTGATGGTGGGCAGCGTGCACGCGTTCGGCGCGATGGCCACGGCGGCCATCGGCCTGCCCGCGCTGGGGTTCGCGCTGGGCCCGGTGTTCGAGCGCCAGCGCGCGCGCTGGGAGGACGTGGGCACGCCCGAGGACTTCGTGGACTTCACCTACCGCCCGAAGGTCATCACCGTGGAGAGCGGCGCCGGCGAGGTCGGCAAGACGACCGTCTACGTCCGCAAGCACAACGAGGAGGTCGACGGGCCCGTCAAGGACTCCTACGACGACTTCGTCGCGATCTCCACGCGCTGCATGCACCTGGGCTGCCCGGTGCGCTACATCGACGCCTCCCAGCGCTTCGTCTGCCCGTGCCACGGCGGCGTCTACGACTTCGTGGGCAAGGTGTCCGGCGGCCCGCCGGTGCGGCCGCTGGACCGCTTCTACACGCGCGTGCGCCGCGGGCGCCTGGAGATCGGCCCCCGCTACAGCGTGAACTCCGAGCTGCGCCGCTTCTCGCCGCGCGACGCCGGCCAGCCGCTCGACGGGATCGGCCAGTATCTCTACCCGCGCCGCTTCACCACCCCGGAGCTCGACTAGCCATGCCCAAGCTCAAGCTGCCCAACCCGATCCCCGACCAGCTGCGGCCGCGCCCCCAGCGCCCCGGCGAGGGCAACGGGCGCAAGTCCACCAAGGACGTGGTCATCGAGTCGGGCCGCGACGCCGGCATCAGCGTCGTGGACTGGGTGGACGAGCGCACCTCGCTGTCGGGCGCCGCGCGCTGGACGATGTTCCGCAAGGTCCCCAAGGGGACGAACTGGTTCTACACGCTGGGCTCGGCCACGATGTTCGCCTTCCTCTCGCAGGCCGTGACCGGGGTCTTCCTGGCGATGTACTACGACCCCAGCCCCACGCGCGCCTACGAGTCCACGCGCCACATCACCAACGAGGTCTTCCTCGGCGAATTCGTGCGCGGGATGCACAAGTGGGGCGCCACGGTGATGATGGTCCTGATCTTCCTGCACATGGGCCGGACCTTCTTCTTCGGCGCCTACAAGTACCCGCGCGAGCTCAACTGGGTGGTCGGCGTCGTGCTGCTGGTGCTGACGATGATCATGTCGCTGACCGGCTACCTGCTGCCCTTCGACCAGCGCTCGTTCTGGGCGACGATCGTGGCCGACAACATCAACGGCACCGGGCCGTTCCTCGGTCCCTACCTGGCCGACTTCCTGCGCGCGGGGCCGGAGTTCGGCGCGACGACGCTCGCGCGCTTCTACTCGATCCACATGCTGCTCGTGCCCGGCGCGATCGCCGCGCTGATCGGAGTGCACCTCTACCTCGTGGCCAAGCTCGGGACCACCGCCCCGCCGTGGGTCAAGGCCGAGGAGCCCGAGCAGCTGCGCACGGAGAAGGTATGAACCAGCGCGAGAAGGAGCAGTACCTGCGCGAGTACAGCGTCCTGAAGGCGCAGGGCAAGCCGTTCTTCCCCTACGCCGTGGCCAAGGACTCGGTCATGGCTTTCCTCGTGCTCGTCGCGATCATCGCGATGTCGCTTGTGCTGGGCGCGGAGCTGGGCCCCAAGGCGGACCCGACGACGACGACCTACACGCCGCGCCCCGAGTGGTACTTCTTCTTCCTGTTCGAGCTGCTGCGGGTGATCAAGCCCGCCGAGCTCACGCAGGCGGCCACGATCGGCATCCCCACGCTGTGCCTGATCCTGCTGATCATGCTGCCGTTCTACGACCGCGGGCCCGAGCGCCGGCCCGAGCGCCGGCCGATCGCCACCACCGCCGGGATCATCACGATCGTGGCGATGGCCTACCTCACGTATCTCGGCGCGAGCGCCGGCTCGCCGACCGACATCGAGATGAAGGCGCCGTCCGACCTCGACCGCCAGGCGGTGGCGCAGTTCGACCAGGGCAAGCTCGTGGCGGCCCAGTCCGGGTGCCTGGCCTGCCACAAGATCGGCCACAACGGCAACGACGGGCCCGGCCCGGAGCTCAGCGAGGTCGGGGCCCGGCTGCCGCGCGAGGCGATCGCCCGCACGTTGGAGAACCCCACGGCGCCGATGCCCTCCTACGCGGCGCTCCGGCGCGACGAGCCCGAGCAGTTCGACGCCATGGTCGAGTTCCTCTCCCAGCTCCGCTGAGCGACGTGGATCCGGCGCCGGGCGTGCTGGAGGAGCGCCAGGTGCGCGCGATGTTCGACCGCATCGCGGGCGTCTACGACCGCATGAACCGCGTGATGACGGTGGGTCTGGACCGCGAGTGGCGCCGCCGCGCGGCCGATCTGGCCCGCGTCGGTCCCGGCGACCGGGCGCTGGACGTGGCCACGGGGACCGGTGACCTCGCGCTGGAGCTGGCGCGCCGGGTCGGCCCGGAGGGTGAGGTGGTCGGCTCGGACTTCTCCGAGGAGATGCTGGAGCGCGCGCGGGCCAAGGACGCGGGCGAACGGGTGCGCTTCGAGTGGGGCAACGCCCTGGCGCTGCCCTACGACGCCAACCGCTTCGACGCGGCCACGGTGGGCTTCGGGGCGCGCAACTTCTCCGATCTGCCCAGGGGCGTGGCCGAGATGGCGCGCGTGGTGCGCCCCGGCGGACGGGTGGTGATCCTGGAGATCACGACGCCCCAGCGCCCGCCGCTGTCGTGGTTCTACGCGGCGTGGTTCGATCGGCTCGTCCCCGCGCTGGGCCGCGTGGCTGGGGACCCGGACGCCTACGCCTACCTGCCGAGCTCCGTGCGCCGCTTCCCCGGACCGCGCGAGCTGGCCGCCACGATGGCGGGCTGCGGGCTGACCGACGTGCGCTGGATCGTCACGGCCGGCGGGATCATCGCGCTGCACTCCGGGACGGTGGCGGGGTGACCGCCGTGGCCGCGACCGTCGAGGCCGTGGTGGCCGCCGGCGGACCGCACATCCCGCCGCGGCTCGCCGCGCTCGAGGAACGCCTCGCCGCGCTCACGACCGGGTACGGCGACGTGCTGGCGCGGTACGGCGGCGAGACGATCGCGGCCGGGGGCAAGCGCCTGCGACCCCTGCTGGTCTTCGTGGTCGCGGGACCGGACGCGCCGGCCGCGCGCGTGCTGCGCGCCGCCGCCGCGGTCGAGCTGGTGCACTCCGCCACGCTGGTCCACGACGACGTGCTGGACCGGGCGAGCCTGCGCCGGGGACAGCCGACGGTGGTGGCCAGCGCGGGCCGGCGGGTCGCCGCCGCCACGGGCGACCTGCTGTTCTCGCGTGCCTTCGCGGAGCTGGCCGACAACGAGCACGCCGACGAGGTGCGCGTGCTCTCGGCCGCCTCCTCCGCGCTGGCCGAGGGCGAGCTGCTCCAGCGCGCCGATGCCTGGGACGCGGGCGTGACGGTGGACCGCTACCTGCGGCGCTGCGAGCGCAAGACCGCGTCGCTGTTCGAGGCGGCGTGCCGCCTCGGGGCCCTGGAGGGCGGCGTGGGAGATCCCGACGGCCTCGGCGCGTTCGGGCGGGCCGTGGGGCTGGCCTTCCAGCTGCTCGACGACGTGCTCGACGTGTCCGGGCCCGCCGCGCGCACTGGCAAGGCGCGCGGGACCGACCTGCTGGACGGGACGGTGACGCTGCCGCTGATCGTGGCCCGCGACCGCGACCCCGAGCTGGCGCGGTTTGACCTGCGCGCGATCGGGGGGCCGCGGGAGGCCGAGACGGTGTGCGAGCGCATCGCGGCCACGGGAGCGCTGGAGGAGTCCAGGCGGCGCGCCCTGCGCCTCGTGGAGGAGGCGAAGGGCTCGCTGCCTGGTCTTCCCGATGCCCAGCGCCGGGCGTTGGAGCTCGTGGCGGACGGAGTCGTGGAGCGCTACAGCTAGAAGTCCATGGGCCAGATGTGGCCCGCGCGCAGCGCGACGATGAAGCGCTCGACCTCGTCTTGCATGTTGGCGTGCATCAGCTGCTTGAGGTCGCGAACCAGGATCTGGGTCCCGTTGTCGAGGTGCTCGTCCAGCTGCTCGACGACCGGCTGCTCGTAGACGCCGCGGTCGTGCCATTCGCAGTTGGGGCAGCGCAGCTGCAGCTCCCACGCCGTGTCGCCCGCCTCTTCCCAAGCTTCCGGGTAGACGAGCTCGCAGGCGCACTCGGGACAGACGTGCAGGCCGATCTCGGGAGCCGTGGAGCGCACCGCCGCGTCGTCGGAATCGGCGAAGTAGACGATCTCGATGGTCTTCCCGGACGGCAGGACCACCTTCTTGACGGCGTGGTGGTTGTCCGGGGCGGGGGTCATGCGGGGCTCCTCGATGCCCCTCCATCGGCAGCCCCGCCTGGAAACTTGACCCTAGGGTTTTCACCCCATGAATTCCTGGGGTCGCGGCGACCCGGTACGCTTGAGGGAACCCATGCCGTTCGGAATCGGTCCTCTCGAGCTCGCGATCGTCCTGGTCATCATCCTGGTGATCTTCGGTCCCAAGCGCCTGCCCGGCGCCGGCCGGGCGCTCGGGCAGGGGATGCGCGAGTTCAAGGAATCGATCACGGGCAAGGACCGCGGCGACGAGCCGGAGGACCGCGGTGAGCTGACCGCCGCCTCCCGGGCGCCGAACGCCGAGCGCCCCTCCCACGCCGTCGGTCGCGACGACTAGTCCTCGAGGAGACGCGGGGATGTCCCGTGCGATCCGGCCCGTCGGTCACGAGGATCGGCTCTCGCTGGTCGAGCACCTCGACGAGTTGCGTACGCGGCTGATCGTCTGCGGTTTGGGGTTCTTCGCCGCCTTCGCGGTGGCGATGTGGCAGAACGAGGCGCTTCTGGACCTGGTCAACCGCCCCCTGGAGCGAACGACCGCCGCGAGCGTGAAGCGGGCTTCCGGTCCGCTGGAGCAGACCGCGCGCTCGCAGGTGCAGCTGCGCCACGCGTTGGAGCGCGGGGCGGCCGCCTTCGATCGGCTGTCGCGCTCGAGCGCCCTGACGGCCTCCGACCGCGCGGCCGTCCGCGAGGCGGTGCGCTCCTACGGCGACGCGGCGCGCGCCCTGCCGCGCTCGGTCCCCGGGCGCCAGCCAGTCACGCTCGGCGTGACCGAGCCGTTCACCACGACCCTGACCGTCTCGCTGTGGTTCGCGCTGCTGTTCTCGCTGCCGCTGATCCTCTACCAGGCGTACGCGTTCGTGCTGCCGGCCTTCAGTCCGCAGGAGCGGCGGGTCGCGCTGCCGCTCATGGCGCTGGCGCCGGTGCTGTTCGCCGCGGGCGTCGCCTTCTGCTGGTTCGTGATCCTTCCGCCGGCGTTGAAGTTCCTGCAGTCCTTCAATGCGGCGTCGTTCGACGTCCTCGTGCAGGCCAAGCCCTACTACGCGTTCATCGTCTTCGCACTCATCTCGCTGGGCCTCCTCTTCCAGATCCCGCTGGCCGTGCTCGCGGTGACGCGGACCGGGCTGGTCACCGTGGAGCAGCTGCGGCGCAACCGGCGCTACGCGATCGTGGTCATCGCGGTCGTCGCGATGCTGCTGCCCACCATCGACCCGGTGACGCTGATCCTGGAGATCATTCCGCTCTTGATCCTCTACGAGCTGAGTATCCTCCTGGCAAGCTGGCTGGAGCGCCTGGACGCGAGACGGGAACGCGCCACGGCGCCCACGAACGAAGAAGAGACCTCCTCCGCCAATGCTGTTTGACCTCAGAGCACGCGGCCGGCGCCGCACCGTGCAGGCCATCTACCTGACGCTGGCCGTCCTGATGGGCGGCGGGCTCATCTTCTTCGGCATCGGCGGCGAGGTGTCCGGCGGCCTGCTCGACGGGCTGGGAATCACCAGCGGCGGCCAGAGCGAGAGCGCCTCCGAGCAGCTCGAGAAGCAGGAGAAGGCGGCGCTGCGGCGCACCCGCGCCAATCCGAACGACGCGGCGGCCTGGGCCGCGGTGACGCGGCTGCGCTACCAGCAGGCCGGCCAGGGCGACAACTACGACCAGGAGACCGCTCAGTTCACGACGTCCGGGCGCCGCGAGCTGGCGCAGGCCGCGCAGGCGTGGCAGCGCCACCTCGCGCTCAAGCCGAACGACCCGGACGCGAACGTCGCCGCCCTGATGGTGCAGGCGTTCAGTCCGCCGGGCCTCAACCGTCCCAAGGACGGGGTGGCGGCGGCGGAGATCGTCGCCGAGGCCCGTCCCAGCTCCCAAACCTTCTATCAGCTGTCGGTCTTCGCCTTCGCGGCGGGCCAGAACCGCAAGGCCGAGCTCGCGGGACGGCGCGCGGTGGAGCTCGCTCCGAAGG
The DNA here is from genome assembly GCA_031177685.1 of Solirubrobacteraceae bacterium. Taxonomy (GTDB): domain Bacteria; phylum Actinomycetota; class Thermoleophilia; order Solirubrobacterales; family Solirubrobacteraceae; genus AC-38. Next base: position 67,149 of record JAPSGI010000005.1, read on the forward strand.
ACCAGCGCGGGCTGGTGAAGTCGCAGGTCGACGAGGCGCGCAAGAGCCGCGGCTTCCCCAGCGCGACCGGCCAGTAGCGATCCTCTCGCTATCCTGCTCCCCGTTCCGGGCCGTTAGCTCAACTGGTTAGAGCAGGGGCCTCTTAAGCCCAAGGTTGAAGGTTCGAGTCCTTCACGGCCCATATGTCGCTCGCCTGCCTCGACGGCGCCGTGATGCCGGTCGCCGAGGCCTCGATCTCCGTGACGGACGAGGGGCTGCTGCGGGGCGACGGCGCCTTCGAGGTGCTGCGCCTGTACGGCGGGCGGCCGTTCGGGCTCGACGAGCACCTCGCGCGGATGGGGCGCTCGGCCGCCAACCTCCGCCTGGTGCTGGACCCGGAAGCGGTGCGCGCGGACGTCGAGCTTCTGCTCCGCGAGGCGGCGCCCGGCGACGCGCTGCTGCGGCTCGTGGCGACCCGCGGCGGGCGCCGGATCGCGTTGCTGGAGGAACTCCCGGAGCACGCGCCCACGATCAGCCTGGCGTCCGTGACGTACGCGCCGACGCGGATCCTCGACGGCGTGAAGTCGCTCTCCTACGCCGGCAACATGCTGGCGACGCGCCTGGCGAAGGAGGCCGGCGCGGACGAGGCGCTGCTCGTCACGCCGCACGGACGCGTGCTCGAGGGGCCGACGTCGAGCTTCTTCTGGGTGCGCGGCGGCGAGCTGCTCACCCCGCCGCTGGACGACCACGTCCTGGACTCGATCACGCGCCGCCTGGTGCTCGAGGAGACCGAGGCGCGCGAGGCCTCCTGCACGCTGGAGGACCTGACGGGCGCGGAGGAGGCCTTCCTCGCCTCGACCGTGCGCGAGGTCCAGGCGGTGTCGGCGATCGACGGGCGTGAGATCGCCGTCGGCGGGCCGCTCACGGCGCGGGCCGCGGAACGCGTGCGCGCTCGCATACAGGCGGCGGTGGGCCCTCCCGAGCCGGTGGGCTGAGGCGCTGCGCGTCCTCACGGTCATCGGGAACCGGCCGCAGTTCGTCAAGGCGGCCGCGGTGTCGCGCCGGCTGCGCGCGGAGCACCACGAGCTGCTGGTCCACACCGGCCAGCACTACGACGACGAGCTCTCGCGCATCTTCGTGGACGAGCTCGACGTGCCGGCGCCGGAGCGCGAGCTGGGCGTCCACGACGGCACGAACACGTCGCAGACCGCGCGCATGCTGGCGGCGCTGGAGCCGCTGCTGGACGAGGAGGCGCCCGACGCGGTCCTCGTCTACGGCGACACGAACTCCACGCTGGCCGGCGCGCTGGCCGCCGCGCAGCGCGGCGTACCGGTGGTCCACGTCGAGGCCGGGATGCGCTCGTTCGACCGCGCGATGCCCGAGGAGCTCAACCGCGTGCTCACCGATCACCTGTCGGACCTGCTGCTGGTCCCGTCCCGCACGGCGGCGGACAACCTGGCGCGCGAGGGCGTGGCCGGTCGCGTGGAGGACGTGGGCGACGTCATGGTGGACGTGGCACGGCTCATGGCGCCGCGCGTGCGCGAACGGACGGACGCGCTGCAGTCGTGGGGAGTCGCCCCCGGCGAGTACCTGCTGGCCACCGCCCACCGCGCCGGCAACGTGGACGATCCCGCGCGGCTCGCGCGGCTCGTCGAGCTGCTGCTCGCGGTGGAGGGGCCGGTCGTGCTGCCCCTGCACCCGCGCACGCGCGCACGGCTGGAGGCGGGCGGCATGCTGGGGCGCCTGGAGCAGGCGCCCGCCGTGCGGCTCGGCGCGCCCGTGGGCTACCTCGAGTTCTCGGCGCTCCTGCACCACGCCCGGGCGGTGCTCACCGACTCGGGGGGCGTGCAGAAGGAGGCGTACCTCGCCGCCGTGCCCTGCGTCACGCTGCGGCCCGTGACCGAGTGGGTCGAGACCGTGGAGGCCGGCTGGAACGCGCTCGTCGACCTCGACGCCGAGCGGGCGCGCGCCGCGCTGGAGCGCCCACCCCCCGCCGCGCATCCCGCGCTCTACGGCGACGGCGAGGCCGGCGCCCGCGTGGTCGCGGCCATGGCAGCCCATACACTGCGCCGTCGATGACCGTCGGGATCGTCGGAGTCGGATACGTCGGGCTGCCGCTCGCCCTGGCCTTCGCCGAGGCGGGCATCTCCGCCACCGGCGTGGACGTCGACGCCGAGCGCGTGGAGGCGCTGCGGGCGGGCCGCTCGCACATCGAGGACATCCCCGACGAGCAGCTGCGCGCCGAGGCGGAGCGGCTTCGCTTCGACACCGACTACGGAGCGCTGCGTGACGCGGACGCGATCCTGATCTGCGTCCCCACGCCGCTCACCGTCCACCGCGAGCCGGACCTGGGGCCCCTGATGGCCGCCACCGAGGCGGTGGCGGGGGTGCTGCGCGAAGGCCAGCTCGTGGTGCTCGAGTCCACCACCTACCCGGGCACGACCCGCGAGCGGCTGCTGCCGATGCTGGAGGCGTCCGGCCTGCGGCTCGGCGACGATTTCAACCTCGCCTTCTCCCCCGAGCGCGTCGACCCGGGCAGCGAGCGCTTCACGATCCGCAACACGCCGAAGATCGTGGGCGGCCTGACGCCGGCGTGCGGCGACCGCGCCGAGCGCCTCTACGCCGCGATCTGCGAGGAGGTGGTGCGCGTCTCCTCCCCCGAGACGGCGGAGATGGCCAAGCTGCTGGAGAACATCTTCCGCTCGGTGAACATCGCGCTGGTCAACGAGCTGGCGATCCTGGCGCACCGGATGGGCATCGACGTCTGGGAGGTGATTGGCGCCGCCGCGACCAAGCCGTTCGGGTTCATGCGCTTCGAACCCGGACCCGGCATGGGCGGCCACTGCCTGCCGGTGGACCCCTTCTACCTCTCCTGGCGCGCACGCGAGTTCGACATGACCGCGGAGTTCATCGAGCTGGCGGGCAAGGTCAACCAGTCGCAGCCGTACTTCTGCGAGCAGCGCGTCGTCGAGGCGCTCAACGCGTCCGGCCGCGCGGTCAACGGGTCCAACGTCCTGCTCCTGGGCGTCGCCTACAAGCCGGGGGTCGGCGACACGCGCGAGTCGCCCGCGCTGAAGCTGATCGAGCTGCTGCGCCGCCACGGCGCCACGATCTCCTACCACGACACGCACGTCCCCGAGCTGCCGGAGCTGGGACTGGCCAGCCGTGAGCTGGGCCCGGCGCTCGCCGAGGCGGACCTCGTCGTCATCGTCACCGCGCATCCGGACGTGGACCACGAGGAGGTCGCGCGCACGGCGGCGCTCACGCTCGACCTGCGCGGCGTGACCCGCGGCGTGGAAGCCCCCAACGTGCAGCGGCTGTGAGCTCGCCGGAGGTGACCGTCGGCGTCGCGGGGCTCGGCTACTGGGGCCCCAACCTCGCGCGCAACTTCGACCGCATACCCGGGGCGCGCCTGCGCTGGCTGTGCGACGTCGACGCGCAGCTGCGCGACCGGGTCGGCGCCGCCCATCCCGACGCCCGCCGCTCCGGCGACCTGGAGGAGCTGCTCGCCGATCCGCAGCTGGACGCCGTCGTCCTCGCCACGCCCGTTCCCACCCACGCCGAGCTGGCGGTGCGGGTGCTGGCGGCGGGCAAGCACTGCTTCGTGGAGAAGCCGCTGGCCCAGACCTCCGCGGACGCCCGCCGCGCCGTGGAGGCCGCGCGGGAGTCCGGGCGGATCCTGATGGTGGGCCACCTGCTCGAGTACCACCCGGGCGTGCGCAAGCTCAAGGAGATCGCCGACTCCGGCGCGCTCGGCGACATCCGCTACATCTACTCGCACCGGCTGAACCTGGGCAAGCTGCGCGCCGACGAGAACGCGCTGTGGAGCCTGGGCGCCCACGACGTCTCGGTGGTCCTGCGCCTGGCCGGGGAGGAGCCCTACGAGATGCAGGCGCGCGGCGAGTCGTACATGAACCCCGGGGTCGAGGACGTCGTGTTCGGCTTCCTTCGCTTCCCCTCGGGGCTGGCGGCGCACCTGCACCTCTCCTGGCTGGACCCCCACAAGGAGCGGCGCTTCACCGTCGTCGGCTCGCGACAGATGGCCACGTTCGACGACATGGCGCTGGAGCGCAAGATCACCGTCTACGACAAGGGCTTCGACGAGAGCGCGACGGAGTACGGCGAGTACATCACCCGCTCGGGCGACGTGTGGAGCCCGCGGGTGGACAACGTGGAGCCGCTGCGGGCGGAGTGCGAGCACTTCGTCGCGTGCGTGCGCGACGGGACGGCGCCCGTCTCGGACGGCGAGAGCGGGCTGCGGGTGGTGCGGGTGCTGGAGGCGCTCCAGGAATCACTGCGCGAGTCGGCGCGGCGGCCGTGAGCCGGCGGGCGATCGTGCATCCCGGGACGCGGCTGGCGCCGGACGCCGCGCTCGGGGAGGGCGCCGTGCTGGGCAAGCCGCCGCGCCTGGCGGCCACGTCGACGGCGCCGCGAACGGTGCCGCCCGCGCTGAGCGTCGGGGCCGGGTGCGTCGTCGCGGCCGGGGCCGTCGTGCTGGCCGGCGCGGTGCTGGAGCCCGGCGCGCGGGTGGAGGAGGGCGCCTTCGTGCGCGAACGGGCGCGGGTGGGGAGCGGGAGCGTCGTGGGCCCGCGTGCCGCGGTGGACAACGACGTGGTGCTCGGGGCGGGCGTCACGGTCGGCGCCGGCAGCTACGTGACCGCCGGTTCGCGCGTGGAGGACGACGTGTCGATCGGGCCCAACGTCGTCACCACCAACGACGACACGATGAGCCGGCACGGGCCGGACTACGCCCTGCGCGGGGCCACGCTGCGACGCGGCTGCCGGATCGGCGCGCGCAGCGTCCTGGTCCCCGGGGTCGAGGTGGGCGCGGGCGCGCGCGTCGATCCGGGGTCGGTCGTCACGCGCGACGTGGCGCCGGGCGCGCGCGTCGGGGGCATCCCGGCCCGCCCGCGAGGGGCCGCATGAGCGCCCTCGCGCGGCCGCGCCGGGCCGTGGCCGCGCTGTCGCCGCGCCGCCGCCGCGCCCGGCGGCGGCTGGACCGGACCACGGCGGTCCTGGGCGTGGCGGCGCTCGGCTCGACGGTCGTGGGCATCGGCGGGGAGGTGGCGCGGGTGTGGCGGCGCGGCTCGACGCCGCTGCCGGCGGAGACGGACGACGTGATCGCCGCGGCCGGCGAGGCCGCGCGCGAGACCGTCGAGGTGGCGGTGGCCGGGTTCCGCGAGACCCCGGCCCGCGAGACCGCGCTGACCAACCTGCTCAACTCGTTCGTCGTCACCTGGGGCGTGGTGCGCACGAGCACCTGGATGATCCGCCGCCGCGGGACCTTCGGCCCCTTCCGCGACCTGCGCCTGGGTCGCCGGCACATACACCACTTCGTGCCCGGCATCGCGCTGGCCTTCCTGTCCGGCGGCGTGGCGCTGGTGACGCGCGACGAGGACTTCGAGCCCTGGCTGGCGATTCCCTTCGGCGCGGGGGTGGCGCTGACCCTGGACGAGTCGGCCCTGCTGCTCAAGCTCGAGGACGTGTACTGGAGCGAGGAGGGCATCCTCTCGGTCCAGATCACGCTCGCCGCGATGGGGATGCTCGGGGCGGCCGCGACGGCGCGCCGCCTCATGCGCCGCGGCGAGGCGCAGGTCCTCAGCCCGCCGCCGGGGCCGTGACCTCGTTCCAGATCACCTGATCGCGGCCGGGCCCCACCCCGACCAGGGCGACCGGGACGCCCACGAACTCCGCGACGAACTCCAGGTAGGCGCGCGCCGCCTCGGGGAGGTCCTCCTCGCGGCGCGCCTCGCCGATGTCCTCCTCCCAGCCCGGCAGCTCCACGAGCGTCGGCGTGGCGTGGTGCAGGACCGACTGGTGGTAGGGGAAGTGGTCGAGCTCGGCGCCCTCCGCGCTGCGGTAGCCCGTACACAGCGGGACGCGCTCGAGCCCCGACAGCACGTCCAGCTTGGTGAGCACCAGCGCGGTCAGCGAGTTGATCCGCGCGGCGTAGCGCAGCGCGACGAGGTCGATCCAGCCGACGCGGCGCGCGCGCCCCGTCGTCGTGCCGAACTCGACGCCCTTGGCGCGCAGCTGGTCCGCCAGGTCGCCGTCGATCTCGCTGGGGAACGGGCCCGCGCCCACGCGCGTGGTGTAGGCCTTGGAGACCCCCCACACCTCGTCGATGTCCTTGGGCCCCACGCCGGCGCCGATGCAGGCGGCGCCCGCGACCGGGTTGGACGACGTGACGAACGGATAGGTCCCGTGGTCGATGTCCAGCAGCGCGCCCTGCGCGCCCTCGAAGAGGACCGGGCGGCCCTCGTCGAGCAGGTCCCACACCACCTTCGACGTGTCGGCGATGTACTGGGCGAGGCGGTGGCCGTAGGTCACGTACTCCTCGACCATCGCGTGCAGGTCGAGCGCCGGGTCCTTGGCGTGCGGGCGCAGCGTGAGGCGCTTGGGCTCCAGCGCCGCGACGATCTTCTTGCGCAGGATCTTGGGGTCCAGCAGGTCCTGCATGCGGATCCCCAGGCGCGCCGCCTTGTCCTCGTAGCACGGACCGATCCCGCGCCGGGTCGTCCCGATCTCCAGCTTGCCCAGGCGCTGCTCGCGCGCCAGGTCGAGCAGCAGGTGGTAGGGCATGATCAGGTGGGCGTTGGCGGAGATCCGCAAACCGCCGGTGTCCACGCCGCGGCGGCGCAGCGCGTCCAGCTCCTCGGTCAGCACGCGCGGGTCGACGACGACGCCGTTGCCGATGATGCACAGCGTGTCGCGGTGCAGGATCCCCGACGGGATCAGGTGCAGCTTGAACGTCTCGCCGTCGCGGATGATCGTATGGCCGGCGTTGTTGCCGCCCTGGAAGCGGATCACCGCGTCGGCCCGCTCGGCCAGCAGGTCGGTGACCTTTCCCTTTCCCTCGTCGCCCCACTGGGCGCCGACGATCACGATCGAGGACATGGCTTGCGGAGTCTAGGCGGCGTCGAACTCCGCGCGCCTGTCGGGTCCGAAGAGCGGCACGTCGAGGCACATCTCCGACAGGCGCGAGACCGTCCGGTCGCCGATCTGCTCGCGCAGCTGGTCGCGCGCCAGGTTGGTGGTGACGACCATCGAACGGCGCTCCTCGTAGCGCGTGTTGACGATCGAGTAGAGCTCCTCGAGGACCCAGGGCGTGGAGTTCTCGGCCCCCAGGTCGTCCAGGTGCAGGAGATCGACCGCCGCCAGCTTGTCGAGCAGCTCGGAGTGCGTGTGCGCCGAGTCGTCGCTGAACGTGGTGCGGATCGTCGTCAGCAGGCGGGGCAGCGAGTAGATCGCCACCGAGCGCCCGGCGGCCAGCGCCGCCTTGGACACGAGCATCGCCAGCGTGGTCTTGCCCGTCCCGACGTCGCCCACGAAGCACAGGCCCTCGCCGCGCTCGAGGTGCTGGTCGACGTCCTCGGCGAAGCGCCGGACCTGGCGGACCGTCGTGGGGTCGAGGTCGACCACCGGCCTGCGGTCCCAGGCGGCGTCCTGGTAGCGGCGGGGAATCACGGCGGACAGGCTGCGCGCGCGGGCGCGGCTGATGCGCTGCGCGCGGCAGCGGCAGGGGCGGGCGGTGTTGGTCTCCTCGTCGTAGAGGAAGCCGCTGCCGTCGCACGCGCCGAAGGGGCAGGTCACGCGAAGCGCTCCTCGTCCACGAAGTTCATGAACTTCGGGAACTCCTTGCGGAAGGTGAGCGTGACCTCGCCGAGGGCGCCGTTGCGGTGCTTGGAGATGATGATGTCCGCCTCCCCCTCGCGCTCGGAGTCGTCGTTGTAGTACTCGTCGCGGTAGATGAACATGACGACGTCCGCGTCCTGCTCTATAGAACCGGATTCTCGTAGATCAGAGAGCAGGGGCCGCTTGTCGGTGCGGGCTTCGACGCCGCGGTTGAGCTGGGACAGCGCGATCACCGGCACGTGAAGCTCGCGGGCGAGGATCTTCAGGCCGCGCGACATCTGTCCCACCTGCTCGACGCGGTTCTCGATGCGCGAGTCGGCGCGCAGCAGCTGGAGGTAGTCGACGATGACCAGCCCCAGCTGCTTCTGCGCGTGCAGGCGCCGGGCCTTGGCCCGGATCTCCAGCAGCCCCACGTCGCTGGAGTCGTCGATGTACAGAGGCGCCTGGGAGAGCCGGTTCGTCGCCGCGACGATCTTGGCCCAGCGCTTCTCCGGCACGCGTCCCTTGCTCAGGTCCTCGCCCTTGATGCCTGCCTGCGACGCCACGAAGCGCTGGGCCAGCTCGGACTCCGACATCTCCAGCGAGAACAGCGCGACCGCGTGACCGTGGTCGAGCGCGGCGTTCTCGGCGATGTTGGCCACCAGCGCCGACTTGCCCATCGACGGGCGCGCGGCGATGACGATCAGGTTCCCGGGCTGAAAGCCGCCGGTCATGTCGTCCAGCCGCGTGAACCCGGAGGGCACGCCGGTGAGCGACGTGCCCTCCAGCGACAGGCGGTGCAGCTTGTCCAGCTCCTCGTCGAGGACCTCCTGGATGCTGCGGAAGTCCTTCTGGCGGTCGTCGTGGGCGACCTCGAGGATCCGGCGCTCGGCCTGCTCCACCAGCTCGCGCGGGGACGCCGTGCGGTCGTTGAGGTCGGCCAGCACCTCGTACGCGCTGCGCTGCAGCCGGCGCATGAGCGCGTTGTCCTTGACGATCTTGGCGTAGTGGCGCGCGTTGCCGGCCGCCGGTACCGCACCGGCCAGCGCGTGGATCGTGGCCTCTCCGCCGGCCGGCTCGAGCAGGTTGTGCTGGCGCAGGTGCTCGGTGACCGTGAGCGTGTCGACGCCCCGGCTCTCGTCGTAGAGGTCGAGGATCGCCTGGTAGACGATGCGGTGCTGATCGCGGAAGAAGTCCTCGGGGCGCAGGCCCTCCTCGATGACCAGGCCGTAGATCGCGCGGTCGCTGAGCAGGATCGCGCCGAGGACGGATTCCTCCGCCTCGAGGTTGTGCGGCGGGCCCGCGGGGGTGGTTGCTTGCACCGTGGCCATCCGGCCCCGAGTGTGCCATTCGTGCCGGAGCGCTCGCCCGCGAATTTCGCAAACGACGGGTGTTTCTTTACTGCGCGACGACCATGGTCTTGACCGTCGCGGTCACGCCGTCGGCGACCTCGAGGACGACCATGTGGGTGCCCACGTGGCGGATGGGCTCGTCGAGGTAGACCTTGCGCTTGTCCACCCGTATTCCGCGGGCGTCGCGGATCGCGTCAACGATGTCCTGGGCGGTGACCGAGCCGAAGAGCCGGCCGTCGTCGCCGGCCTGCTGGGCAATCGTGAGGACCGTCTTGGTGAGCAGCGCGGCGTTCTCCTCGGCGCGCTCCGCGGCCTCGCGCTCCGCGCGCTCGGCGGCCTCCATCCGGCGGCGGGCCTCGTCGAGCGCGCCCTTGGTGGCCGGCTGCGCCAGCCGCCGGGGGACGAGGTAGTTGCGCAGGTAGCCCGGCGAGACGTCGACGACCGTGCCGCGCTCGCCGAGCGGCTCGACGTCCTGGAGGAGGATCGCCTGCGCCACGGCTACTCGCGGTCGCGATCGCGGTCCCGGCGCCCCCGCCCGATGCCCTCCTGGCGGTCCTCCGCGACGTAGTGCAGCAGCGCCAGCTCGCGGGCGCGCTTGACGGCCCGGGCGATCTGGCTCTGGTGGCGCCGGCAGGCGCCGGTGATCCGCCGGGAGCGGATCTTGCCCTTGTCCGAGATGAACTTGCGCAGCGTCGGGACGTCCTTGTAGTCGACGCGGTCGACCTTGTCCCGGCAGTACGGGCACGGCTTCCGGCGCCCGCTGCCGGGGCCGCCCTTACGGTCGCGGCGCCGGGTCGGCGCCGCTCTGCGGTTGCGCTGCTTGGCCACTGCGAAAACAGATTAGCGATCGGCGCCCGGGCGGGCCGTGCCGGCCCGGGCGCCGCGCCACCTAGAAGGGGATGTCGTCGTCGCCGGTGGAGGGAGCGCTGCCGCCGGCCGGGGCGGCTGCCGGGGCGGCGAAGTCCTGCTGGTCGACGGGGACGTCGCTGCGGGGCTGGAAGCCGTTGCCGTTGCCGGCGCCCGCGTCGTCGCGGCCGCCGAGGAACTGGACGGAGTCGGCGATGATCTCCACGGACTGGCGCTTGTTGCCCTCCTTGTCCTGCCACTCGCGCCATTCCAGGCGACCGTCGATCGCCACGGGCCGGCCCTTGGTCAGAAAGCGCGAGCAGTTCTCGCCCTGGGCGCCCCAGACGGTGACGTCGAAGTAGTTGGGCTTGTCCTCCCACTCGCCGGTCGAGTTGTTCTTGCGGCGCGTGTTGACGGCGACCCGCAGGCTGCACACGGACATGCCGCTGGACAGCGAGCGCAGCTCGGGGTCGCGGGTCAGGTTGCCGGTGATGACGACCCGGTTGATGTTGGTGGCTGCCACGGGGGGCTCCTTTCGGCCTCGAAGTCTCTGTCGCGCACCGCCGCGGAGGCGTGCCGCGCACGTCGAGCGAGTGTAGACACGCGGTTGGACGGGCCCGCGGTTCTGCCCGCTGGTTGCGGAAAGTTGTGACGCTCTCGGCGCGAAGTCGCCGCGATCAGGCGGCGGGAGGCGTCTCGGCGGGCGCCTCGGCCGGCGGTGCCGGAGCACTCTCGGCCGGCGGCGCCTCGGCGGCGTCGGCCGGCGGCGGGGGAGCAGCCTCGGCGGCCGGCGCGGCGGCGGCGGCGACGGGGCGCGGCTCGGCCCGCACGGTGGGCGGCGGCGGCGTCCCCGGCAGCACCTTGATCGTCCGGTGGCGCAGGACGCCGTCGGTGATCCGCAGCATCGTGCGCAGGCGTTCGATCGTCTCGGGCGGGGCGCTGAACTGGAGGAGGTGGTACTCGGCGTCCTTGTGGTGCTCGATCTCGTAGGCCAGCGGGCGCACGCCCCAGTCGTGCTTGCTCTCGATCGTGCCCCCGCGCTGCACGAAGGCCTCGACCTCCTGCAGGATCTCGGCGCGCCGCTCGCTCGGCGCGTCGGCGTCGAGCATCAGCATCAGGTCGTATACGGGCTTGGGAGCCGCCATGGCGGCGGCGGACGATAGCAGCGAGGGGGCGAATCTCCCGCCCGGCGGGCCTATCTGACGCGTGGGCAACGGGTCACCCGATCGCGAGCGGCTGCGCGACCGCGTCCGCTGGGGCAACGTCGCGTGGACGGCGGCGGCGCTGAGCGCCGTCGCGCTGGCCGTCGCCTGGCCGCGCCTGGCCTCGCGCTCCCCGGCCCTCCCGCCCACCGCTCCGGCCGCTCCGGCGCCGCCGGCCCCCGTCCCAGCGGCCGCCGCCTCCCCCCGCGCGGCGGCCCCGGCGCCGGAGCCGGCCGGAGCTCTCCCGACCCAACCTTCCCCGCCGGCCGGAGCGAGGCGCGCGAAGCGCAAGCCGCCGCCGCGCAGGCCCCTCCGGCGCCCCGGGCGGGCCTCCTCGCCGCCGAAGCGCTCCTCGCTGCTCCCGCGGACGACGTCCGCGCACAGATCGCCCGTGCGCTCGCCGCCCGCCGCCCCGTCTCCGACCCGCCCGTCCGCCGGCGAGTTCGCGCCCGGCTAACTAGGCGCCGTGTGCCCCGGTTTTCGGCGTTCTGCGGGATCGTGATCTGGATGTACCGGCCGGACCATCCGCCTCCGCACTTACACGCCCAATACGGCGACCACGTCGCGCAGATCGAGCTGGGGCGCTGCGCGTCCTCAACGGTTCACTCCCTCCGCGCGTGCTGCTGGCTGGTCCGTGAGTGGGCCCACCTTCATGCGGACGAACTGGCGGACAACTGGGAGCGCGCCCAGGCGCTTGAGCCAATGATTGCGATCGAGCCCCTGACGTAGCATGAACAGCATGCTTCGTGTGACTGACGCCGAGCCGCTTGACGGCTACCGGCTGCGCGTGAAGTTCAACGACGGTCTGATGCGCGTGGTCGACTGCTCGTTCCTGCTGCGCGGCACGCTCGGGGAGCCTTTGCGCGATCCCGACTACTTCCGCCAGGTCCGGGTCGACCAGGAAGCGCGCACCGCCGTCTGGCCGAACGGGCTCGACCCTGCGCCAGAACTCCTGCACGGCGACCACGAGCCCGGCGTACCGACGTCGCATACCGCGCGCGCGTAGCGCAACGACGCTCGGCCGACATCCGCCCTCAGGCGTGCGCCTTCTTGCGGATGTCGGCGAGCTGCTCGTCGATCCAGTCGCCCGGGTCGCGCGAGGTGACGATCTCGCGCAGGCCCTCCGCGCGGCGGCGGCGCTCGTCGGATGCCATCGTCAGGGCGGCGTGGATCGAGTCGGCCAGCTCCTGCACGTCGAAGGGGTTCACCGACAGCGCGCAGGAGCCCAGCTCCTCGTGGGCGCCGGTGTTCTCGGAGAGGATCGAGACGCCGTCGCGCTCGTTGACGACCGGCCCCTCCTTGGCCACCAGGTTCATGCCGTCGAACATCGCGTTGACCAGCAGCACGTCGTAGTGCTTGTAGGCCGCCATGGCCTCCTCGAGGTCGTCGCGCAGCTTGAGCTGGATCGGCATCCAGTCCGGGGTCCCGTGGCGGTGGTTGACCACGGCCACGAGCGCCTCGATGCGCTCCAGGTACTCGGCGTACTCGGCCACGTCGGTGCGCGAGGGCATCATCTGCGCCAGGAAGGTCACGCGCTCGCGGAACTCCGGGTGCTGCTCGAGAAAGATGTCGAAGGCCGTGAACCCCCGCAGCACGTTCTTGGACAGGTCGGCCCGGTCCACCCGCAGGATCAGGTGGTCGCGGCGGCGGCGCAGCAGCTCGTCCTCGTGGGCCGCCACGGTGTCTCGGCGCGACACCGCCTGCGTCGCGCGCCAGTCGATCGGCAGCGGGTAGGCGCGCACCCACACCTCGCGGCCTTTGCAGGTGACCGTGCTGCGCTCCCAGTCGACCTCGTAGCCCATGAGCTCGCGGCAGCACTGCAGGAAGTTGCGCCGGTAGGCCTGCGTGTGGAAGCCGACGATGTCGTTGGCCAGGATCCCGTCGTAGATCTCCTCGCGGATCTTGCTCGGCAGCACGCGCCAGGCGTCGGGCTGGGTCCAGGGGATGTGGACGAAGTGGTGCAGGAACACGTCCGGGCGGGCGCGCCGCACCAGCGCCGGGAGCGTGTACAGGTGGTAGTCGTGGACCATCACCGCGGGCTCCTCCATGTCCTCGATCTCCTCGAGCACGGCCCGCGCCAGGTCCTCGTTGACGACGTTGTAGCCGAACTCGAAGGCCTCGACCTCGTGGCGGCGGACGTCCGGCGCGTTGGACAGGTCCCACAGGTAGTGCTGGATGAACCACAGCATCGGGTTGGCGAAGATCGAGTAGAAGCGCTCGTAGGCCCCGGCGTCGGACTCCACCAGCCGGATCCGGTACGTGCCGCCGTCGGGCGACTCGACCTCGAAGGGCCGCCCGCCGCGCTCGCGCGACACCGCCACGTCGCCGTCGGTCAGCGCCGAGGCGATCCAGATCGCGTCGCGGTGCGACGCCAGTCCCGTCAGCGCCGTCACCAGGCCCCCGGTCCCGCGGCTCATCCCGCCCTCGTCGTCGAACGTCACGGGCCCGCGGTTGGAGACCAGGACGAGGGGCGCCTCGCTCACGGTCCGCCGCCCTCCCCGAAGATGCGCAGCCAGTCGCGCAGCAGCCGGGGCATGAGGAAGTTGGCGCGCACGTGCTCCTTGCCCCGCCGGCCCAGGTCCTTCCCCAGGGCGGGGTCGCGCAGGATGCGCGTCGCGCGTTCGGCGCACTCCTCGGTGGTGTCGACCAGGAACCCCGACTCGCCGTCGTGGATCTGCAGCGGGATGCCGCCCACGTTGCCGGCGATCATCGGGCGCGCCTTCCAGATCGCCTCGGAAACCGTCAGGCCAAACCCCTCGCGGATCGACTTCTGGATCAGCACGTCGGCGTGCGACTGGAACGCGTTGACCTCGACCGAGCCCACGTTGTTGAAGTTGTTGAGGATGTGGATGTCGGGATCGCCCTCCGCGTGCGCCACCGTCGCGTTGAAGTAGTCCCAGCCCTCGGGATCGTCGGTCGCCATCGATCCCACGAGCGCCAGCTGCAGGTCGGGAAACTCGTCCTTCGCCAAACGGTAGGTGTCGATGACCCCGAGCGGGTCCTTCCACGGGTCGAAGCGCGACACCTGGCACATCAGCGGGCGGTCCACGTCCAGGCCGAACTGGTTGCATACGTAGATCGCGTCCTCGGGCGACAGCGCCATGTTCTTGGGCGCGAGCGGATCGATGGCCGGCGGGATCACGTAGACGCGCCCGTCCATCCCGTTGGGGACGTACTCCGGCATGTGGAACACCGAGCGTGGATAGGTCTGCAGGTAGGGCAGCAGGTGCCCGATCGTCTCCTCGTTGGGCGTGGAGAGGTCGATGTGGCAGCGCCACACCCACAGCCGCCCCTTCTCCGGCACGAGCGAGTGGATGGCCGCGGGCTGGGGGTCGTGAACGATGATCACGTCCCAGTCCTCCGACAGCTCGCGCGCGTTCATCTCGTTGTAGTGCTTCCACGTCGCCCACTGATCAACCGTCAGGTCGTCGGGCGCGCCCTGCAGGGCGTTGTGCAGCAGCTTGGTGGAGTTGAAGAACTCCTCGCGCCCGTAGATGACCTGCCACTCCGCCTCGATCCCCACGTCGCGCATGAGCGGCACCAGCGTGTAGAGGATCTCCGACACCCCTCCCCCGAAGGCCGTCGCCGACAGGTGTAGGACGCGCAGGCCCGCGAGCGGCTCGGCCAGGCTGCGGACCTCGTCGATCAGGGGCCACCCCACGATGTGGGTGTAGTCGGCGAGGTTCTTGTGTCCGACGGCGACGGGCTGGAGCATGAGTGGGCCGCGAGACTACCCCGCGCGCCGGGCGCGCAGCCGTGCGATGCCGCGGTCGATCTCGGCCACCAGCCGCGCGTGCAGGCGCGCGTTGGCGGCGACCAACATCGACATCTGGAACTCCGGCCCGGAGCCGAGGAGCGGCCGGTCGTCCAGCGGCCGGCCCGCCGCGTCCGTGACGATCGCCCCGCCCTCGCGCAGGCACAGCGCCGCCGCGGCGACGTCGTAGGGCGCGTTGTTGAGCACCGCGCCGCCGCCCACGCGGCGGAACTCCTCGAGCATCCCCGGCACCTCGTCGATCATGCGCGGGCCCGGCTCCACGTAGGCGTCGAGCTGGCCGGTCAGCACGCGCGTCATGTCGTAGGTGGCCGAGCCGAGGTCGAACGTGCCGCCGCCGACGGACGAGCCGTCGAGCAGGTCGCCGAGCACCTCGGCCATGTCGCGCGCCGGGCGCCCCCGCAAGCCGTAGACCCAGAACATGCGCTCGAGGTCCTCGTTCGCGCTGAGGCGGACGGGCGCGTCCGCGCGCACCCCCGCGCCGCGGGCGGCCACGAAGCGCGCGCCCGACTTGATCTCCACGACCACGCCGGCCTCCACGTCGGCCATGCGCGGCGCGCCGTCGCGCAGCGCGGCCACCGCCACCGAGACGCAGGCCGACTCGAACCCCGCGAGCGCGGGACGCGTGCCGTCCACCGGGTCGACCACCAGGACGTGCTCGGCGCCGGGCGCGCCGACCAGGCCGCGGTCCTCGGAGAACAGGGCCACGCCGGGCGCCCGCGCGGCCAGGAACTGCTCCATGAACGCCTCGGCCTGCGCGTCCATCGCGAAGGTCACGTCCCCGCCGTGCGCCCCGCCGGCATGGAAGCGCGCCGCATGCGACCCCAGCGCGGGCAGAACCTGCTCGCGCAGGCCGAGGGCGAGCTCCTCCGCCAGCTCGCGGACGCTCACGGGCGCTTGCCCAGGCGCACCCGGACCGTGCGGCGGTCGCCGCCGCGCACCAGCTCGACGGCGACGCGATCGCCGGGCGCGAACGCGGCGAGCGCGCGCGCCAGGTCGGACTCCTCGCGCACGGGCCGGCCGCCCAGCTTCACGATCGTGTCGCCGCCCGCCTCGAAGGTCTCGCCCTGGAAGCGCGTGCGCCGGTCGCCGGCGCGGATCCCCGCGCCGTCCGCCGGGCCGCCGTCCACGACGTCCTGCACGAGCGCGCCCGCGGTGACCGGCAGCCCGAGCCGGCGCGCGAGCTGCGGGTACAGCGCCACCGTGGTCACCCCGAGGTACGCGTACTGCGCCTCGCCGTCCGCGCGCAGCTGGCGCAGCGAGCGCTTCACGGTGTCGATCGGGATCGCGAACCCGACGCCCTCGCTGCCGCCGCCCGCCGTGCGGATCTGCGAGTTGATCCCCACGACGCGGCCGCGGGCGTCGAGCAGCGGGCCGCCCGAGTTGCCCCGGTTCACGGCCGCGTCGGTCTGGATCGCATCGCCGATCTGAAAGCGCGTCAGCGACTCGATCGTGCGGTCGAGCGCCGAGATGACCCCCACCGACAGCGATTGGCGCTCCCCGAACGGGCTGCCGATCGCCGCCACAGGCTGCCCGACCACGAGCCGCGCGCTGGACCCCAGCGGCAGCGCCGCCAGCTCGACGCCGCGCTCGCGCTCGACGCGCAGGAGGGCCACGTCGTAGTCGGGGTCGGTGCCGACGATCCGCGCGGCGACCTGGTTGCCGTCGGCGAACTGCACGTACACCTGGTCGGCGCGCGAGGCCGAGCGGCTCTGGCCCTCGGTCACCACGTGCGCGTTGGTCACAACCTCGCCGTCGCCGCCCACGACGAACCCCGACCCCAGCCCGCGACCGGTGCGCCGGCCCCGGAACACGCTGACCACCGTGACGACGCCCGGGGCGCGCTCGCGGTAGATCGCGGCCGCGTCGAAGCGCCCTTCGGGCAGGCCGGCTGCGGGCGCCCGCTCCTGCGGCGGCGCGGTCACCGTGCGCACGACCGTGTCGCGGTCGCCGTCCGACCCGCAGGCGGCGAGCGCGACGGCCGCCAGCGCGAGCGCCAGGGCCGCCCTCACGACGGGAGCTCCAGCGTGAACGTCGTGCGCCCGGGGACCGACTCGACGTCCAGGTGGCCGTTCATCCGCTCGGCCAGCTCGCGCGCGATGGCGAGCCCAAGACCGGAGCCCTGGGCGTCGTCGGAGGTGAAGAACGGCTCGAAGATGCGGGGCAGCACGGTGCGGTGGATGCCCAATCCGTGGTCGCGCACCGCCAGGCGCACGCCGCCGTTCTCGCGCGTCGCGCTCACGAAGATGTCGGTGCCGGGCGGGGTGTGGGCAAGGGCGTTGTCGATCAGGATGCGCATGATCTGGGCTACCCGCTCACGGTCGCAGGTAGCGCGGATCGGGTCGCGGGTGAGGCGGAGCTCGAGGTGGGAGTCGTGCTGCGCCAGGGCCGGCGTGAACTCGCGCGTGACCTCGCGCGCGAGGTCGCCGACGTCCGTCGGCTCGGTGCGCAGCTCCAGCGAACCGGCCTCCAGGCGCGAGAGATCGAGGAGCTCGGCGGTGAGGCGGCGCAGGCGCGCCAGCTGCTGGGAGATCTGTTCGAGGAAGTGCGCGCGCGTCTCGTCGTCGATGTCCTCGTCCTGGAGCAGCTCGACGAACCCTCCCAGCGAGAAGATCGGCGTGCGCAGCTCGTGCGAGGCCGTGGCGATGAACCGCTTGCGCGCCGAGTCCAGCTGCGCGAGCTGGCCCTGCATCTCGTTGAACGCCGAGGCGAGGTCCGCGAGCTCGTCGTCGCCGTCGATCGGGATGCGCTGCGAGAAGTCCCCGGCCGCCACCTTGTCGGCGGCCGTCTCCAACCGCTTGATGCGGCGCGACAGGGCCTGGGCCACCAGGTAGCCCGCGATCGACGCGATCAGCAGCATGATCGCCCCGGCGACCGCGATCTGGCGGCGGATCAGCTCGACGTTGCGCTGCACGTCGCCCAGCGGGGCGGAGAAGACGACGACCCGTGCCACGCGGCCGTTGAAGAACAGCGGCCGCGCGGCCTCGCCGATGCGTCCCTCGGTCGTGGGCTCGGTCCCGCGCTGCGTGCGACCCGTGCGGGCGGCGTCCGTGGCCACCGCGAAGGAGACGTCCTCCAGCCGCGTCTGCGCCGTGGAGTCCGAGATCGGATACGTCTGCAGGCCCTGGGTGCCGCGCGAGACGCCGAACAGCGTGACGCGCGAGCCGCTGCGGTCGGCCGCCTGGCGCACCGCGCGGTTGACCGTGCCCTCGTCGACGTTCGTGCCGATCGCGCGGATGAGGTCGCGCGAGTACAGGCCGGCGTCGCGGGCCAGCTCCTCGAGCTTCTGGTCGCGGAGGCTGGACTCCAGCTGCGGCGCGACGTACACGTAGACCCCGGCGATCGCCCCCAGCGTGATCGCCGAGAAGATCAGCGCGAGGCGAACCCGGATCGAGCGCATGGGGTGCTAGCGGCCGTCGCGGAACCGGTAGCCCACGCCGCGCACCGTGAAGATGTACTCGGGCTCCTTCGCGTCGGCTTCCAGCTTCTCGCGCAGGTGGCGGATGTGAACGTCGATGGTGCGGGGATCGCGGTAGGAGGCGTCGCCCCAAACGCGGGAGAGCAGCTGGTCGCGCGTGTACACGCGGCCGGGGTTGCGGGCCAGCGCCCCGAGCAGCTCGAACTCCACGTACGTCAGGCGGACGGCCTTCCCGCGCACGAGCACCGCGCGCTTGGCGAAGTCGATCGACAGGTCGCCCTGCTCCAGCGGCGGCTCGTCGGGGGCATCGTCGGCCGCCTCCGGGCGCATGTCGGCGCGGCGCAGCGCCGCCTTGACCCGCGACCGGAACTCGCGCATGGAGAACGGCTTGGTGATGTAGTCGTCGGCGCCGAGCTCCAGGCCGACCACCTTGTCGATCTCCTCGGACTTGGCGGTGAGCATGATGATCGGCACCGCGCTGCGCGCCCGCAGGCGCCGGCACACCTCCAGCCCGTCGATCTGCGGCAGCATCACGTCGAGCACCACCAGGTCGAAGGACTGCTCGGCGAAGCGATCGAGCGCCTCGCGCCCATCCACGGCCTGGACCACCTCGTAGCCCTCCCGGCGCAGCGGGAAGGAGAGCAGCGTCTGGACCGACTGCTCGTCGTCCACCAGCAGGATCCGTGCCGATCGGTCCACCATCCTGGGGGATAGCTTAGGTGCCGCGATTAAGCCGCTCGCAAGGCGCCGTGCGGGGGTGCGGCTACTCTGCAGCCCGTGTTGGACCCGCGCGTCTACCGGGCGGGGCTGCTCCCGGCGCTGCTGGCGCTGATCGTGGCCGCGTTCTCGATCCAGCAACCGCCCGCGCCGCTGAGCGCGACGCTCCCGCCCGACTCGTTCTCCGGCGCGCGCGCGTTCGCCACGCTCCAGGCGCTGCGCGACGAGTTTCCCGCGCGGCGGCCGGGCAGCGACGGCGACGGCGCGCTCGCGCAGCGCGTGCGGCGCGAGCTCGCGCGCGCGGGCTTCCGCGTGTCCGACCGGCGCTTCGACGCGCGCACGGCCGACGGGAACGTGGAGCTGCGCAGCGTCGTCGGCACGCGCGCCGGCTTCACCGAGCGGCGCATCGTCGTGGTGGCGCACCGCGACGCGCTCGCCCGCCCGGCGACCGCGCAGCTGTCGGCCACCGCCGGGCTGATCGAGCTGGCGCGCGTATTCCGCGGCCGCACGCTGCGCAAGACGCTCGTGCTCGCCTCCACGAGCGGCGCCAGCGCCGGGAGCGCGGGCGCCGCCGAAGTGGCGCGACACGTGCAGGGCGCGGACGCCGTCATCGTGCTCGGCGACCTGGCCGGCCGCAAGCTGCGCCGGCCGATGGTCGTGCCGTGGAGCAACGGCGACGGCGTCGCCCCGCTGCTGCTGCGGCGCACGGTGGAGTCGGCGCTGCGGGCGGAGGGCGCGCTGCGCCCCGGCACTCCCGGCGTGTTCGCGCAGTTCGCGCGCCAGGCCTTTCCCTTCACCACCGGCGAGCAGGGCGAGTTCCTGGCCCGCGGTGAGCCCAGCGTGCTGGTGTCCGCCAGCGGCGAGCGGGGGCCCGTCGCACAGAACGCGGTGAGCGTGGCGCGCCTGGGGGCGTTCGGACGGGCCGTGCTGCGGTCGATCACGGCGTTCGACGTCCGGGCGGAGGCGGCGCCGCGGCCGCGCGCCGAGGTGCTGGTCGCTGGCAAGGTGCTGCCCGGCTGGGCGGTGCGCCTGCTCACGGGCGCGCTGATCCTGCCGGTGCTGATGGCCGCGGTGGACGCGGTTGCGCGGGTGCGCCGCCGCCGGCACCCGGCCGGCATGTGGACCGCGTGGGCCGTCTCGGCCGCGCTGCCCTTCGCGGGCGCGCTGCTGCTCGCCTTCGCCCTGCGCTGGAGCGGCCTGATGCCGGCGCCGCCGCCCGGACCGACCCCCGAGGGTGCGGTGCCGCTGGACGGGGGCGCGCTGGCCACGCTCGCCGCCGTGGCGGTCGCGCTCGTCGTCGGATGGCTGGCCGTGCGCCCGCTCGTGCTGCGGCTGTGGGGCGTGCGCGGCGATCCCGCGTCGCCGGGCGCCGCGGCGGCCGTCGTGCTCGTCCTCGTGGCGCTGACCACGGCCGTGTGGGTCGCGAACCCGTTCGCGGCGGCGCTGCTGCTGCCGCTCCTGCACGTGTCCCTGCTCGTGACCGCGCCGGAGGTGCGCATCCGGCGCGGCGCGGCGCTGGGCCTCGTGGCGCTCTCGCTGGTGCCGGTGGCGCTCGTGACGCTCCTCTACGCGCTGGCCCTGGGCTACGGGCCGCTCGACCTGGTCTGGACGGCGCTGCTGCTGGCGGCGGGCGGGGCGCTCGGGCTACCGGCCCTGGCGGCCTGGTGCGTCCTGGCGGGCTGCCTGGTCTGCGTGGTGTCCGTGGTCCGCGCGCGTCCGGCGCCCGGCGCCGAGCGGCCGCCAGAGCCGGGCCCGCGGATCCGCGGGCCGGTCACCTACGCCGGTCCCGGATCGCTCGGCGGCACCGAGTCGGCGCTGCGCCGCTAGCCTGGCCTCGTGGCCTCCACGGTCGCCCCGCAAGCTCCGTCCCGGCCCCCTCGCCACCGCGTCCGCCGGGCGCTGCGCGCGCTCTCGACGGTGCTGATCGTGTCCGGGGCCATGCTCCTCTTGGACGCGGGCCTCACGCTGGTCTGGCAGGAGCCGATCTCCGCCCTGTACGCGAAGTGGCAGCAGCGCAGCCTGCAGGGCGAGCTGCGCGATGACGTCGCCCTGTCCGAGCTGCAGCTGCGCGCGCTGCAGCGGCTGCGCACCGAGCACCGGCGCATCGCGTTCCTCGCCCGCGTCCTGCGCCGGGAGGCCGAGGACGGCGACCCGCTCGGCCGGATCGAGATCCCGCGCACGGGGACCGACTTCGTAGTTGTCGAGGGCACCGATCCGGGCGACCTGCGCAAGGGACCGGGCCACTACGCCGACACGTCGGTGCCCGGGCTCCCGGGGACCGTCGCCATCGCGGGGCACCGGACGACGTACCTGGCGCCCTTCCGCCGGCTCGACGAGCTGCGCGCCGGCGACCGGATGACCGTCGAGCTGCCCTACGGGCGCTTCACCTACCGCTTCGAGTCCAAGCACATCGTCTCGCCGCGGGCCTACGACTTCGTGACCCGCCGGCGAGGGTACGCGCGCCTGGCGCTCACCGCCTGCCATCCGCTCTACAGCGCGCGCCAGCGGATCGTCGTGTTCGCGCGCCTCGTCGACGTGCAGGCGCTGGGCCGCGCCCGCGTCGCGGCCACGTTGTAGACGGACGGCCGTCCAGAGGCGGGACCGAATCCTCACGCGCCGGGGCCGGGCGTACGATCTCCCTATGGCGCGGGAGACCGGCATGGAGGCGAACCGGAACATGAAGATCGACACCCTCAAGGCACGGATAGTCCGTTCGGACTACGAGGTCGACGCGGAAGCGGTCGCCGAGGCGATCGTCCTTCGCCTGCTGGCGGCGCGGCGTACGACCGCTGCGGACCTGCGCGGCGCCGACGGCTCGGGTCCCGTCGAGCCCGCCTCCGCGGCCTAGGCCGCGTGCGCGTTCAGGCGCCGTGCTCGTAGCCGGCCAGCCGGCGCTCCTCGCCGCCCGCGGTGAAGCGCGCGCCCGGCTCTGCGTCCACGACCTCCCCGACCCACGTCAGCGGCGCGGACGCCTCGGCGGCGGCCCGGCGCTCCGGCGCCACGCACACGCACAGCTCGAAGTCCTCGCCCCCCGTGGCGGCCAGCTGCGCCGGGTCGGTTGCGAGCTGCGCGGCGACGTCGGCGACGCCGTCCGCCAGCGGCAGCCGCTCCAGCGCGACGTCCAGCCGCACGCCGCTGGCCCGCCCCACATGCGCGGCGTCGGTCGCCAGCCCGTCGGAGACGTCGATCATCGCGCGCGCCCCCGCCGCGGCCAGGGCGCGCCCCTCCTTCAGCCGCGGGCGGGGCCGGCGAAAGGCGGCGACGGCGGAGTCCGGGCCGCGCGCCCGGCCGTCCAGGACCGCGAGGCCGGCCGCCGCGGCGCCCAGGGCGCCGGTCACGCCCACCAGGTCGCCCGGACGCGCGCCGTCGCGCCCCACGAGCTCGTCCTCGCCGCGCGCCCAGCCGACCACGGTGACCGCGACGGTCAGCGCGGGCGCCGAGACGACGTCCCCGCCCGCCAGGACGGTCCCGTGCTCGCCCGCCACGGCGGCCAGCCCGCGGCACAGCGCGAGCGCGTCGTCGTGCGCCAGCCCGTCGGGAGCGCCCAGCGCGACGTACGCCTCGCCCGGCGCCGCGCCCATCGCGGCCAGATCGGACAGGGCCGCCGCCATCGCGCGCCGCCCCGCGTCCTCGAATCCGATCCGCTCGACGCGGAAGTGGACGCCGTCGACCATCGCGTCGACGGAGGTCACCGCCACCGCCCCGCCCGCGCGCACCACCGCCGCGTCGTCCCCCGGCCCCCGCGTCACCCGCCCGCCCGGCGTGCCGAGCTCCGCGAGAACCGCGGAGATGAGCTCGAGCTCACGCATGGGCGCGGCGCCCGTCAGCGATGCCTGTAGATGATCCGGCCGCGGTCGAGGTCGTAGGGCGACAGCTCGACGCGGACGCGGTCGCCCGGAAGGATGCGGATCCGGAACCGGCGCATCTTCCCCGCGACGTGGCCCAGCACGACGTGGTCGTTGTCGAGCTTCACCCGGAACATCGCGTTCGGGAGGGCCTCGATGACCTCGCCCTCGAATTCGACCTTCTCTTCCTTAGGCACGCTGGGAGCGTACCGGCCTAGCCGGGCGAGGTGCCGCCGCCGCTGTTGCCGCCGCCGCCGGAGTTGCCGCCGCCACCTCCGCCACCTCCGCCGCCGGAGTTGCCGCCTCCTCCACCGCCAGAGGGCTGGGAGGTCTGGGGGGCGGGCTGGGGTGACGACTCGTAGAGGTCGGGGTCGTAGCCGCCTCCGCCTCCGCCGGAGGACCCGTCGCCGCTGCGGCCCTCCTGGGTGGAGTCGTCATCGCCGTCGTCGGAGTAGCCGTTGCCGTAGCCCCGGGTGCTGCGGGAGTATCCGCTGCCGGCGTACTTGCCGTAGAACGGTTGGAAGTTCGCGCCCTGAGCCGGGGGCTCGAAGCTCGCGCAGTCCTGGGTCGCGACCTTGCGCATGTAGTCCCCCCAGATCGCCGCGGGGAACGTGCCGCCGGCCACGCGGATTCCGTGCACGCTGTACATCGGCACCTTCTGGTTGGGGTAGCCGACCCACACGGCGCTGACCAGCTTCGGCGTGTAGCCGATGTACCACGCGTCCGTGTACTCGTCGACCGTGCCGGTCTTGCCGGCGGAGGGGCAGCCGATGTTCGCCTTGGTCCCGGTGCCCGACAGGACGTTCTGCTGCATGATCTTCGTCGCCTCCCAGGCGACGCCCTCGCTGAAGGTGCGCTTGCGCTTGGGCTTGCCGAGGTCCTCGGACTTGCCGTCGGGGAACACCACCTTGCGCACGGCGATCGGCTTGTGGCGAATGCCGCCCGAGGCGATGGTGGCGTAGGAGTTGGCCATCTCCAGCGGCGAGACGCCGATCCGCAGGCCGCCGAGCCCCTCCGCGGGGTAGCCGTCGAGTTTGGACGTGATGCCCAGGTCCTGCGCGGCCTTCTTCACGGCATCGGGACCCACGTCGAGGATCAGCTGCGCGTACACCGTGTTGTCGGACGCGGTGGTGGCGCGGACGAGGTTCATCGAGCCGGCGTAGGTCCCGCCGTACGTCTTGACCTTCCACGGCCCGTACGGCGTGGTGAGGTTCAGCGGCCGCGAGACGTACGTCGTGCTGTTGGGGTTGACCCCCTTGCGCAGCGCGGCCATCAGCACCCAGATCTTGGCCGTCGACCCGGCCTGGCGCCGGCCCTGGGCGGCGTAGTTGTACTTGACCTTGCGGTAGCTGGCAGAGGACGCCATCGCCCGGATGTAGCCGTTCTTGGGGTCGATCGAGACGATCGCCGCGGACGGGTCCTCCGCGTAGTAGAGCTGGCCCTTCATCGCCTCGCGCGCCGCCTTCTGCTTGTCCAGGTCGATCGTCGTGTAGATCTTCAGCCCGCCCTTGCGCACGGTCTCCAGCCCGTAGCGCTCGATCAGCTGCTCCTTGACGTAGTCGAAGAAGTAGCTCTCGCGCTTGGAGAAGAAGTAGTCGTTGCTGCGCGCGCCCAGGGGCGACGACACGGCCTGCTGGTACTGCGCCTCGGTGATCATGTTCTGCTTGCGCATCCGGCGCAGCACGTCGTTGCGCCGCGCCAGCGCGGCGCGCGGGTCGCGGAACGGGTTGTAGAGCGAGGGGGCCTGGGGCAGGCCCGCCAGCGTGGCGGCCTCCGCGAGCGTCAGGTCGCTCGCGCGCTTGGCGAAGAAGACGCGCGCCGCGGCCTCCGCGCCGATCGCCGTACGCCCGCCGACCGTCCCGTACGGGACGCTGTTGAGGTAGTTGGTGAGGATCCAGGTCTTGTCGTGCTTGTCCTCGATCTCCTGCGCCAGCTTGGCCTCGCGGATCTTGCGCTCGAACGTCCGCCGCTTGGTGATCGGGTAGATGTTGCGGACCAGCTGCATGGTGATCGTCGAACCGCCCTGCACGGTCTCGCCGGAGCGCAGGTTCTTGACCGCGGCGCGCACCACGCCCTCGTAGTCGACGCCCTTGTGGCGGTAGAAGCGCTGGTCCTCTACGGCGATCGTCGCCTCCTTGAGCACGCGCGGCAGCTCGTCGGTCTCGACCGGCTGGCGCAGCTCGTCGTTCTCGATGAAGCCGAGCCGCCGGCCGTTGGAGGCGTACACGACGGAGTTCGCGCCCTGGTCGACCGGTCTCAGCGCCTGGATGTCCGGCGCGGACGAGGCCACGGCGACGATGTAGCCGATCACGCCGACGGCGCCGGCGAAGGCCCCGATCACGGCCATGCCGAGGAGGACGAGGAGGCCGCGCTTGGCGCCGCGAGCGCGGCGGTGGCGGCGCCGGATTCTGCGCTGTCGAGGGCTCATGAGGCGGGTGCGCGTCGGGCCCTACGCCGCGCGCGCGAACCGGTCATTCTAGCGTCACTCCCTGGCCGGCCAGACCGCTTGACGCGGAGTCATTACGCGAAGGTCTACGCCGCGGGCGCGCCGTTCCCTGCGCCGGGCAGCAGCCCGTGCGCGCGCAGCGCCCGCAGCGCCTCGGCGCGCAGCGCCGCCTGGCGCGCGGCGCGCCGCTCGCTGGGCACCGGCTCGCCTGCGACGTCGATGCGCACCCCGTCCGCCGTCACGTCGGCCACGACGGCCTCCGTAACGTCCTCGAGCGCCGCCAATACCGCCAGCGCGCGGTCCGCATCCGCGTCCGGCGCCAGCCACACGCAGACGCCCACCTCGCCCAGCGGGGACACGATGGTGTCGTTGTGCAGGACACCCGCCGCCAGGCGCTCGTTGGGGATCACCACGCGCCCGCCGGCGGGCGAGCGCAGGTAGGTGTAGTTCAGGCGCACGTCCTCCACGGTGCCCGACTCCCCCTCGAACTCGACGTGGTCCCCGATGCGCAGCGGCTGGGTGATCGCGAGCATCACGCCGGCGACCGCGTTGGCCAGCACCTGACGGGCGGCGAAGCCGATCACCGCCGCGGCCAGCGCGCTGGAGGCGAGCAGGCTCGTGGCCAGGCGGTTGAGCGTCCCGAACTGCGCGAGCGCCGCCAGCGCGCCGATGAGCAGGATCGTCGCGACGGTCAGGCGGCGCACGAAGCGCAGCCGCGTGGCGGTCACCGGGGACATCGCGGCCGTCCCCCGCTCGCCCGCCATGGCGCGCGCCGCGCGGCCGGCGCGCACGAACGCGCGGTCGACCAGCCCGGCGAGGATCAGCGCGACGCCGATCGACACGAGCGCGGTCACCTCGTCGTCGTAGTCGTCGAAGAACGCCGCGATGGGAAGATCCGCGAGCCGCATGGACCGCGACACTATCGCCGCCCCTCCGCCGGGCCCGCTGCGCGACGTCTGGCGGGCGCTGTGGGTCTCGCGGGCGCTGGTGTTGGTGTCCGGCGTGGGAGCGGTGCTCGTGCTGGGGCGCTCGCCGCGCTGGCGCGGCTTCGACCCGGCGACCCTCACCGCGCCCTTCGGCGGCGCCGGGGACACGCTGGTGGCGCCGGCGGCTCGGTGGGACTCCGTGTGGTACCTGGCGATCGCGCTCGGCGGCTACGGCGAGGACGCGCTGCGCACCGCGTTCTTCCCGCTCTACCCGCTGGTGGTGGCGCTCGCCGGCGCGCCGGCGGCCGTCCTGGTGGACGACCGCGCCGCATACCTGCTGACGGGGATCTTGGTCTCGCTGGTCGCCTTCGGCGTCGGCCTGTACTTCGTGCATCGCCTCACGGCCCTGGAGCTCGGCGAGGACGTGGCGCGCACCACCGTGTGGCTGGTCGCGCTGTTCCCCACGGCCTTCGCCTTCTCGGCCGTCTACACCGAGTCGCTGTTCCTGGCGCTGTCGGCGGGCGCGCTGTACGCGGCGCGGCGCGAGCGATGGGCGGTCGCGGGCCTGGCCGGGCTCGCGGCTGCGGCGACGCGCTCGACCGGCGCGCTGCTGGTCGTCCCCCTGGCGATCATGTGGTGGCAGGGCGAGCGCGACCTGCGCCGGCTGGCCTGGGTCGCCGCCGTCCCGCTCGGGCCGGCCGCCTACCTGGCGTACCTCGCGGTGGCGACCGGTGACCCCTGGGCGCCGCTGACCGTGCAGGACGCCTGGTACCGCGAGCTGGCCGGGCCGCTGGCCGGGGCGTGGGACGGCGCGACGGCCGCGTGGGACGGCGTGCGCCAGCTGCTCTCCGGGTCGCGCGAGCCCGTGTACTTCGAGATCGCGGCCGGGGACCCGTTCTTCGTCGCCGCGCACAACGTCGGCAACTTCGCCTTCCTCGTGCTGGCGCTGGTCGCGCTGGGCGGCGCGTTTCGCCGCCTGCCCGCCGCCTACGCGACGTGGGGCCTGCTCGCGGTGGCGCTGCCGGTCTCCTACCCCGTCGCGCCCGAACCGCTGGCCTCGCTGCCGCGCTACCTGGCCATCGCCTTTCCCCTGCACATGTGGCTGGCGCTGTGGGCGCGCGAGCACGGCGCGCAGCGTGCCGTCGCGGCGGTCAGCGCCGCGGCTCTCGCCGCGCTGACCGTGCCGTTCGCGACCTGGGAGTGGGTGGCGTGAGGGCTGTCCTGTTCGACGCCATGGGCACGCTGCTGCGGCTCGAGCCGCCCGCGCCGCTGCTGCGCCGCGAGCTCGCAGCGCGCGGCGTGGTGGTGGACGCCGAGACCGCCGAACGCGCGCTGCGCGCCGAGATCGCCTACTACCGCTGCCACAACGTGCGCGCGGGAGATCGGTCTGCGCTGGCGGTGCTGCGCCGCGATTGCGCGGCCGTGCTCGCCGGCGAGCTCGGCGACGCGGTGCGCAACGTCGCACCGCAGGCGGTGCACGACGCGCTCCTCGCATCGCTGCGTTTCACGGTCTTCCCGGACGCCGTCCCGGCGCTGGAGCGCCTGCGGGCCGCCGGACTGCGGCTCGTCGTGGTCTCCAACTGGGACGTCTCGCTGCACGACCGGCTGGCCGAGACCGGCCTCGCCGCGCGCGTCGACGGAGCCGTCGCCTCCGCCGAGCTGGGAACGGCCAAGCCCGACCCGGCGATCTTCGCCCACGCGCTCACGATGGCCGGCGTCCGTCCGGAGCACGCGGTGCACGTCGGCGACTCGCTCGAGGAGGACGTCGGCGGCGCGCGGGCCGCGGGCCTCGAGCCCGTGCTGATCGTCCGCGACGGCGCCCGCCCGCCTGGCGTGCGGGCCATTACGACACTGGCCGAGCTGCCCGCTGTCGTGGCCTGACGCACGAACCGGACATGACCTGACACCAAACCGGACACGTAACCTGTCCGGCGCCGTGGCCAGCGTCCCGCCTCCGTTCGCCTACCCGCACCCCGGGCCGCCGCCCGAGCCGCCCGAGCGCCCCGAGGGCGCGCCGCCCGCCGGGCCGCGCTGGCCGGCCTGGACCGCGCCGGTCGCGCTGATCGCCGGCTTCGGCGTCGCGCTGTTCGGCTACATCGTCATCGGCGCGATCGCCGGACTCGCGGGCGCCGACCTGGAGGACCCGCCGCCCTGGGTCAACATCGTCGCCACGGTGATCCAGGGCGCGGCGCTGATCGGCAGCGCGCTGTTCTTCGCCCGTCTCACCGCCCGGCCGCGCGCGCGCGACTTCGGGCTGCGCCCGACGCCGTTCTGGTCGGGGCTGGGCTGGATGGTCGCCGCCTGGGTGGCCTTCTTCGTGTTCACCGCCGTGTGGATCTCCGCGCTGGGCATCGAGGAGCGCGACGACCTGCCCAGCGAGCTGGGGGCGGACGAGAGCACGCTCGCGCTGATCGCGGTCGGCGTGCTGGTCACCGTGGTGGCGCCGGTGGCCGAGGAGCTGTTCTTCCGCGGCTTCTTCTTCAACGCGCTGCGCAGCTGGCGCGGCCTGTGGCCGGCGGCCATCCTCACCGGCCTGGTGTTCGGCGGGATCCACGCGGGCTCCGCGCCGGTCGGCTACCTCGTGCCGCTGGCGGCGTTCGGGGTGGCGCTGTGCCTGCTCTACGTGCGCACCGGGTCGCTGTACCCGTGCATCGCCCTGCACGCGCTCAACAACTCGCTGGCCTTCGGCGTCTCGCAGGGCTGGGACTGGCAGGTGCCGCTGGTGATGCTGGGCGCCAACGCCGTCATCGCGGCCGTGCTGCTGCCGTTCGGCGAGCGCGGCAACAAGCCGCGCCCCGCGCCGGCGTGAGCGCGCCGGCGGTACACGCGCGCGGCCTGCGCAAGAGCTACGACGGGATCGTGGCGGTCGACGGGATCGACTTCGACGTGACCGCCGGCGAGTGCTTCGGCTTCCTCGGCCCCAACGGCGCGGGCAAGACGACCACGATGAAGATGGTCTACGGCCTCGCCGCGGTGGACGAGGGGACGCTCGAGGTCCTGGGCCGCGACGTGGCGCGCCATCGCAGGGAGGTCAAGGCGCGGCTGGGCGTTGTCCCCCAGGACGAGAACCTCGACAAGGAGCTCAGCGTGCGCGAGAACCTGCTCGTGCAGGCGGGCTTCCACGGCATCCGCGGGGCGGAGGCCGAGGAGCGCGTGGCCGAGCTGCTCGAGGTCGCGCTCCTCACCGCGCGCGCCGGCGCTCGCACGCCCGAGCTGTCGGGCGGGATGCGCAAGCGCCTGCTGATCGCGCGCGCCCTGGTCAACCGCCCCGACCTCGTGGTGCTGGACGAGCCCACCACCGGCCTGGACCCGCAGGCGCGGCACACTTTGTGGCAGACGCTCGACGAGCTGCGCGCCGGCGGGGTCACGCTGCTGCTGACCACGCACTACATGGAAGAGGCGGCCCGGCTGTGCGACCGTCTCGTGATCATGGACCACGGGCGGATCGTCACCGAGGGGGCGCCGGCGGAGCTGGTGACGCGCCACGAGCAGCCGCACCTGGAGGCGGTCTTCCTGCACCTCACCGGCCACCGGCTCGACACGTGACGGTCACGCTGCCCAGCCTGCGGATCGCGCTGCGCGTGTGGCGGCGCAACCTGCGGGTGTACTCGAAGATCTGGCGCAACACGCTGCTGCCGCTGTTCTTCGACCCGCTGCTCTACCTGATGGCGATGGGGTTCGGGCTCGGCACGTACCTGGCCACGATCAACGGCGTGCCCTACAAGGACTTCATCGCGCCGGGGCTGTGCGCCTCGGCGGTGATGTGGGGGGCGGCCTTCGAGGTCGCGTGGAACGCGTGGTTTCGCATGGAGGAGCTGCGCATCTACGACGCGATGCTGGTCACGCCCATCGAGGTGGAGGACCTCGTGACCGGCGAGGTCCTGTGGGCGGGGACGCGCGCGGTCATCTACGGGACCGCGTTCCTGGCCGTGATCGCCGGTTTCGGGCTGGTGGACTCCTGGTGGGCGCTGGCGATGCCGCCGTTCCTCCTGCTCGGCGGGCTGTGCTTCGCGGCGATCGGCCTGGCCTACACCTCGCTGATCCCGAAGATGGACTACTACACGTTCTACTTCACGCTGTTCATCACGCCGATGTTCCTGTTCGGCGGGATCTTCTTCCCCTACGACCAGCTGCCGGAGTGGGCGCAGGTCGTCGCGTGGTTCACGCCGCTCTACCACCTGGTCGCGATCTGCCGCGACCTCGCCACGGGTCCCGAGGTGCTCTCCGTCCTGGGCAACGCGGCGTGGCTGGCCGCGCTGACGCTGGCCCTGTTTCCGATCCCCGTGCGCGCGATGCGCCGCCGGCTCGTCGCGTAAGCCGTTACGCGTACGATGGCGGCTCCGTCGATGCTGCGACTCTGCTCCGTCTTCGCCGTCGCGCTCCTCGCGGCGCTGGCCGTGGCGCCGGCCGCGGCGGCGGGCAAGCGCAAGCGCCCGAGCCACGTGCCCGCGCTGCAGGTCGTGCCCGAGCGCGTGTACGCGATCAACGGCAAGCGCGTGGCGCTCGTCCACCGCGAGGTCCGCTTCCGCGGCGTGGTGCGCCAGTACGTACCGGGCCAGGTCTTCTCCGTGCGCGTGCGCGTGGGCAAGCGGCGCCACGTCGTCGTCACGCGCACCGCGACGCCGCGCGGGACGCGCGGCGAGTTCACGGTCGAGCTCGCGGTGCGCCGGGTGGGCCGCCTGCGGGCGGTGGCCACCGGGGCGGGCCTGCGCGCGCGCTCGCGCTCGGTCCACGTGGTGCGCGCCTCGGCGGCCCCCGGCCAGGAGGGTCTGCACGTGCAGTTCCTCCAGCGCCGGCTGCGCGACCTGCGCTACCTCGTCGGACTGTCCGGCCGCCTCGACGGGTCCACGCAGCGCGCGATCATGGCCTATCGCAAGGTGAGCGGCCTGCCGCGCAACTTTCGCGCCAGCCGCACGATCTTCGAGCGCCTCGCGGACGGGCGCGGGCGCTTCCGCTCCAAGTTCCCGAACCACGGCAAGCACGTGGAGGCCGACCTCTCACGGCAGGTGCTGGTCCTGCACGACCGCAAGGGCCGCGTCTTCCGGATCCTGCACACCGCGTCGGGCACCTCCGCCACACCGACCGTCCGCGGCTCGTACCGCGTGTACTCGAAGACCTGGGGCGTCAACTCGCTGGGCATGGTCCACTCCGTCTACTTCCACCGCGGCTACGCGATCCACGGCTTCGCCAGCGTGCCGGCCGGGCCCGCGAGCCACGGGTGCCTGCGGATCCCCATCCCCAACGCCCGCTTCGTCTACCGCTGGCTGGACTTCGGCGACCGGGTGGATGTGTACCGCTAGGTGAGACCGGGCGGGGGCTTGCTGCCCGGTGGCGGCGGTGGCGCGGCGGCCGGGGTGTGGCGGACGAGCGTGTGGGAGCGCACGTCGAGGCGGCGCGCGAGGTAGGCGAGCCCCAGGCCGTAGACGAGCAGGCCGGCCAGGGCGGGGATCGTGCGGCGCGCCCAGGAGTTGCTCGTGTCGCCGGCGAGCCCGGCGAAGGGCGTCAGCAGGACGTCGTTGACGTCGTCGATCGCCTCGCGGGCGGCGGTGTGGTCGGCGGCGCGCTGGCGTTCGCGGTCGGGACCGGGTGCCACGACGTCCACCTGCTGATCGGAGGCCCCGCGGACCTCCTCGACGGCGAACAGCGCGAAGCTCAGCACGATCACCGCGCTGGACACGGCGGCAAGCGATCGCAGGGCTCCGTCGATCACGGTCCATAGCATCGGCGCACGCGATGACTTCCTTGACGGCACGCGACCGGCTGGTGGACGCCCTGCGCACGCACGCGCTGGTGATCGGCGAGGTCACGCTGACCAGCGGGGCGGTCGCGCAGTACTACGTCGACGCCAAGCGCGCGATCCTGCTGCCGGAGGGCTTCGCCGCGCTCGCCGAGCTGGTGGCCGAGCGGGCCCGCGCGCGCGGCGCGACCGCCGTGGGCGGGCTGACGATGGGCGCCGACCCGATCGCCTGCGCGGCGCTGGCCGGTGGCGCCGGTGCCAAGGCGTTCTTCGTGCGCAAGGAGACCAAGGGCCACGGGCTGCAGCGCCGCATCGAGGGCCCGCCGCTGGAGCCGCATGACCGCTGCCTGATCGTGGAGGACGTGGTGACCACCGGCGGCTCGACGCTGGAGGCGATCGCCGCCGTACGGGAAGCCGGCCTGGAGATCTGCGGCGTGGTCGCCGTGCTCGACCGCCTGGCCGGGGGCGCCGAGCGCATCGCGCAGGCCGCGGACGCGCCCTACGACGCCCTCGCCACGATCGACGACGTCTACCCCGACCGGCCGGACCGCCCGCTCTAGGGCTCCGCCGGGCCGGCGCGGAACGTGCGCACCATGCCGCGCGTCGCCGCGCGGTAGCGCGCCGCGGGGGCGCGGGCGGTGCGGAAGAAGATCAGCGTGAACGTCACCCGCCCGCGCCGGCGCAGGGCGGTGACCCGAATCGCCTGGCGCAGGCTCGTGCGCGCGAACACGCCGCGCGCGCTCACCGTGGAGCCGGGGTAGCGCGCGCCGCGCAGCGGCTGCGGGCGGCCGACGCGCAGGGCGCGGTAGCCCTCCAGGGAGTTCGCGGTGCGCCGGACGTAGACGTCCGCCGGCAGGTCCCGTCCGTCGGCGCTGCGGTCGGCCGCGATGCTCACCGCCAGCAGGCGATCGCCCGAGCGCACCAGCGTGGCGCCGCGCGCGCCGCGCGCCTTCCAGCCCGGCGGGATGCCGAGCGAGAACCCGGCCCGCCGGTTGACGACGCGCGTCCAGCCGCGCGGCAGCGGCCCGCGCCGGTCCGCGCGCTCCTGCGGCGTCGTGGAGACGGGCGCCGGCTCGTCGTCGCCGCACCCGCCGGCGGCTGTGGCGCAGGCCAGGACCGGCAGCAGTATCGCGAGGCGGCGCGGCGGCAAGTGCCCCGACCTGGATTCGAACCAGGGGCCTACTCCTTAGGAGGGAGTCGCTCTATCCAACTGAGCTATCGGGGCTACATCGATTAGCGTAGCCCCGGCAGGGGCAGGATGGGGTCGGGCGCCGTCGAACGGACCTTCGTTGAGCTCGCTGAGCTACACCGAGCCGTCGCTGGAGCTCGGCGCGGCCACCGCGCCCGCCGAGGTGCTCGCGCGCTCGCCGCTCCAGGTCTTCTGGCGCCGCCTGCGCGGCGACCGCGTCGCGCTCGCGGCGCTGGCCTTCCTCGTCGTGTTGGCGCTCGTCGCGCTGGCCGCCCCGCTGGTGGTCAAGGTGCTCGGCGCGCCGCCGCCCGACCGGCAGTCCACGGAGGCGCTGGACGCGTTCGGGGCCCCCACGGGTCCGAGCGCCGAGCACCTGTTCGGCGTCGACCAGCTGGGCCGCGACGTGTTCAGCCGCGTGGTCTACGGCGCGCGCGTGTCGCTCGAGGTGGCGCTCGCCGCCACCGGGATCGCGGTCGTCGTGGGGACCGTGATGGGCACGCTGGCCGGCTTCTACCGCGGCTGGGTCGACACGATCCTCTCGCGGCTGATGGACGTCCTGCTGGCCTTCCCGATCCTGCTGCTGGGGATCGGGCTGGCCTCGGCCTGCGCGCTGGGCAACGGCTGCCTCGGCGGAATCGTCCAGCCGGGACTCACGACGGTGATCTTCGTGATCTCGCTCGCCTCCTGGCCCTACATAGCGCGCATCGTGCGCGGCCAGGTCCTGTCACTGCGCGAACGCGAATTCGTGGAGGCTTCGCGCGCCTTGGGGTCCTCGAACCTGCGCATCATGCGCGTGGAGATCCTCCCGAACCTCGTGGCACCGATCATCGTCTACACGACGCTGATCATCCCGACCAACATCCTGTTCGAGGCTGCGCTCTCGTTCCTGGGCGTCGGGGTCCAGCCACCGACCCCGAGCTGGGGACAGATGATCGCCGACGCCACTTCCATCTTCGACACCGCCTGGTGGTACATGGCCTTCCCGGGCCTCGCGCTCGTGCTCACCGTGCTCGCCTTCAACCTGGTGGGCGACGGTCTGCAGGACGCGCTGAACCCGAAGGCCGCACGCTGAACGTTCGATGTAGCAGCGACAGAAAGGAACCCTGATGCATAGACGAATCCGAGGCTTCGCGATCGCCGGCGTGGTGGCCGCGTTCGCGCTGGGCCTTCCGGCGTGCGGTGGGAACGGGGACGACGACGACAACGGCGGCGCCCGTGGCGCGGCCGAGACGGAGCCGGTCTCCGGCCAGAAGCGCGGCGGGACGCTGCGGGTCCAGTCCGCCGAGGGATTCGAGCATCTCGATCCGGGGTCCTCGTACTTCCAGCTCGACTACGTGGCGGTCTACGCCGTGCACCGTCCCCTTTACTCCTTCCGGCCGGAGGACCCGGAGAACCCGGAGCCGGACCTCGCGTCCGGCCCGCCGCGGATCTCGGCCGACGACCGGACGGTCACGGTCACGATCCGGCCGGGCGTGCGCTTCAGCCCGCCGGTCAACCGCGAGGTGACCGCGCGCGACGTGAAGTTCGCGATCGAGCGCGGCTTTGACCCCAACGTCTCCAACGGGTACGCGCCGAGCTACTTCGGCGCGATCCGCGGGGCCGACAAGGCCAAGGGCGGCCCGATCGCCGGCATCAGCACGCCGGACGACCGGACGATCGTCTTCGAGCTGACGCAGCCCTTCGGGGCCACGATGGCCAAGGCGCTCACGCTGCCCCTGAGCGCCCCCGTCCCGGAGGAGTACGTCCAGCGCGAGGACCTCGACGCGAAGTCTCCGACCGTCTACGACTCCGCCCCGGCGCGGCAGGCCTTCACCGGCCCGTACGTGATCGCGAAGTACACGGCCGGCAAGAGCCTGTCGCTGGCGCGCAACCCCAACTGGGACCCGGAGACGGACTTCCGCCCCGCCTACCTCGACCGGATCGAGTGGACCGTCGGCGCCGACCCCAACGTGGCGGGCCGTCAGATCCTCACCGGCCAGGGGCAGGTGAACGGGGACACGCCCCCGGCGCCGATCGTGAAGCTGGCGGCGACCAAGCACAAGGACCAGATCTCCTTCACGCCGCTGGGCAACCGCTACGTCTCGATGAACACCCAGATCCCACCGTTCGACGACGTCAACGTCCGCAAGGCGGTGGTGGCGGCGACCGACCGTGTGGCACTGCAGCTCACGCGGGGCGGGCCGATTGCGGGAGAAATAGCCACCCACTTCCTCGCGCCCGGCGCGCCGGGCTTCGAGGCGGCCGGCGGGACGGAAGGCCCGGACGTGGACTTCCTGGACAACCCGCGCGGCGACATGGAGCTGGCGGCGGAGTACCTGCGCAAGGCGGGACACGACAACGGCCGCTATTCGGGACCCCCGATCACGATGGTCGCCGACAACGCCGACCCCGCGTCCAAGTCGGCGCAGGTCGTGCTGCAGACGTTCCAGCGCCTGGGCTTCGAGGTGAAGTACCGCGCCGTCTCGCACGAGACGATGTACTCGAAGTTCTGCAACGTGCCGGCGGCGAAGGTGCACGTGTGCCCCAACGTCGGCTGGCTGCCCGACTTCCCGGACGGGTACGCGTGGCTCTACGTCCCGTTCAACGGGAAGTCGATCACGCCGCAGAACAACGCCAACTGGCCGCAGCTCGACGACCCGAAGGTCAACGCCGCGATGGAGCGCGCCCAGGCGATCACCGATCCCGAGGACCGCGCGGAGGCGTGGGGCGAGGTGGACCGGATGGTCACCGAGCTGGCCGCGGCGGTCCCGTGGTTCTGGGACAACACGCCCAACATCCAGTCGCCCGACGTCCAGGGCGTGATCGCGCGCTGGAACGCCGCCTATGACATCTCCTGGACGTCGCTGAAGTAACGGAGGGCCGGCGGATGATGCGTTACGTCGTCCGCCGGCTCCTCTGGACGGTCGCGCTGCTCCTCGTGGTCAGCGCGGTCACCTTCCTGATCTTCTACAGCCTGCCGTCGGCCGACCCCGCCGCTCTGCGTGCGGGGCGGACGGCGAACCCGCAGCTGGTCGAGCAGATCCGGGAGAACCTGGGGCTCGACCGTCCCGTCTACGTGCAGTACTGGCTGTACATGAAGCAGGTGGTGCTGCACTTCGACTTCGGCTACAGCTACCAGAACAGCGCGCCGGTGCGCGCGCAGATCGTGGACCGGCTGCCGGCCACCGTCTCGCTCACGCTGGGCGCGGTCGTGGTGTGGCTGGCCATCGGCCTGCCGGTGGGCATCGTGTCCGCGCTGCGCCGGCGCCAGTGGCCGGACCGCCTCGCGATGGGCCTCGCCCTGATCGCCATCTCAGCGCCGGTGTACTGGCTCGGGCTGGTGTCGCTGTACTTCTTCGCCGACGACATCGGCCGCTTCCCGCTGCTGCCGGGCGCCAGCTCCTACCGCCCGCTGACCGAGGACCCCGGCGCGTGGCTGGGCTCGCTGGTGCTCCCGTGGCTGGTGCTGGCGGCCAGCTTCGCCGCCTTCTACGCGCGCCTGCTGCGCGCCAATCTGCTGGAGACGATGTCCGAGGACTACATCCGCACCGCGCGCGCGAAGGGCGTGCCCGAGCGCCAGGTGGTGCTCAACCACGGCGTGCGGGCCGCCATCACGCCGGTCGTGACCGTGCTCGGACTGGACATCGGCATCCTGCTGGGCGGTGCGATCCTCACCGAGACCGTGTTCAACGTCCCGGGCGTCGGGCGCCTGGCCTACGACGCGATCCAGCGGGCCGACCTGCCGGTGATCCAGGGCACCGTCCTCTTCGGTGCGTTCTTCATCGTGGTGGCCAACCTGGTGGTCGACGTCTTCTACGCCGTCCTTGACCCGCGGGTGCGCTACTCGTGACGCCGCTGCTGGAGGTCCGGGACCTGCGGGTGCGCTTCCACGTGGAGGACGCCGCGATCGGCGCGGTGGACGGCATCTCCTACGCCGTCGAACGCGGCAAGGTGCTGGGGATCGTGGGCGAGTCGGGCTCGGGCAAGAGCGTGTCCGCGCTGACCGTGATGGGGCTGACCCGCGCCCCGGGCGTGGAGATCTCCGGCCAGGTCCTGCTCGACGGGCGCGACCTGCTGTCGCTGCCATCCGAGGAGATGCGCCGCGTGCGCGGCCGCGACGTCGCGATGGTCTTTCAGGACCCTCTGTCCTCGCTGCACCCGTTCCACCGGGTGGGGCGCCAGGTCGCCGAGGCGGTGCGCGTGCACCAGGACGTCTCGCGCGCCGCCGCGCGGGCGCTGGCGGTCGAGCTGCTGGGGATGGTCGGCATGCCGGATCCCGCGCGGCAGGCGGACTCCTGGCCGCACGAGCTGTCGGGCGGCATGCGCCAGCGCGCGATGATCGCGATGGCGCTGGCCAACCACCCGCGGCTGCTGATCGCCGACGAGGCGACCACGGCGCTCGACGTGACCGTGCAGGCGCAGATCCTGGCGCTGCTGGAGCGGCTGCGCTCCGAGCTGGGAATGGCGATCGTCGTGATCACGCACGACCTGGGCGTGGTGGCCGAGATGGCCGACGACGTGGCGGTCATGTACGCGGGACAGATCGTGGAGCGCGCGCCGGTTCAGAAGATTTTCGCGGCGCCCGAGCACCCCTACACCTGGGGCCTGCTGCGCTCGATGCCGCGGCTGGACGTCCCGCGCGGGCGCGAGCTGGTCCCGATCGCCGGGCGCCCGCCCAGCCTGGTCCATCCCCCGCGGGGGTGCCGCTTCCATCCCCGCTGCCCGCACGTGCGCGACCGCCACCGCGAGGTCGTGCCGCCCCTGGCGCCGGTGGCGGGCGACCCGGCCCACGCGGTGGCGTGCCTGCTGGAGCCCGAGACGCGGCGGCGGCTGTGGAGGGAGCGCCCGGGGTGAGCGAGCCGCTGCTGGAGGTTCGCGACGTGGTCAAGCACTTCGGCGGCGCGCACGCCGTGGACGGCGTGTCGCTGAGCGTCTCTCCCGGCGAGACGCTGGGGATCGTGGGCGAGAGCGGCTGCGGCAAGAGCACGACCGCGCGCCTCATGCTGCGCCTGCTGGATCCCGACTCGGGAACGGTCCACTTCCGCGGCGAGGACGTGACGCGCGCGCGCGGGCGGCGGCTGAAGGCGCTGCGACGCGAGATGCAGATGGTCTTCCAGGACCCCTACTCGTCGCTGAACCCTCGCCGCACCGTGGGCGCGATCGTAGGCGAGCCGTTCGCCGTGCACGGGCTGCACCCCGGCTCCGGCGAGCGCCGGCGCGCGGTGCAGGAGCTGCTGGAACGCGTGGGCCTGGGCGCCGAGCACCTCAACCGCCACCCGCACGAGTTCTCCGGCGGGCAGCGCCAGCGCATCGGGGTGGCGCGCGCGCTGGCCCTGTCGCCGCGCCTGATCGTGGCCGACGAGCCGGTCTCCGCGCTGGACGTGTCGATCCAGGCGCAGATCCTCAACCTGCTGCGCGAGCTGCAGCGCGACACCGGGATCGCGCTCGTGCTGATCGCGCACGACCTGTCGGTGGTGCGGCACATGTGCGATCGGGTGGCGGTGATGTACCTGGGCCAGATCGTGGAGCTGGCGGACGCAGGCACGCTGTACAGCACGCCGCGCCACCCCTACACCGGCGCGCTGCTGTCCGCCGTGCCCGTCCCGGACCCCCGGCAGGCCGGACGACTGCGCGGAGCCGCGGTGTCGGGCGACCTGCCCAGCCCGCACGACCCGCCGCGCGCCTGCCGGTTCCATCCCCGCTGCCCGAAGGCGCGCGAGCGCTGCTGGACCGAGACGCCGCGGCTGGACCCCAAGCCCGGCGGCGGGGTGGCCGCGTGCCACTTTCCGCTGCGCGACGACGAGGTTGCGGAGCGGGTGCCGGCCGGCGTGACCGGCACCCGCCCGTAGCTCAGTCGACCCGGAACACGCGCGCCACGCGCTCGCAGCCGGTCAGCCGGTCGCTGCGATCCGCGATCACGCGGTCGAACCCGCGGCCGCACGAGACTCGCTCGCCGCGGCCGTCGGCCGCCAGCAGCAGGTCGTTTCCGCGACCGCCGATCAGGTGGTCGACGCCCAGCCCGCCGTCGATGCGGTCGCGACCCGCGCCGCCGTTGACGTAGTCGCCCGAGATGCCGCCCTCGAGGCGGTCGTTGCCGGCGTCGCCCAGCAGCCGGTCGCGCTCGTCGCCGCCGCTGATGTCGTCGTCGCCGTTTCCCCCGTTGACGCGATCGCGGCCCTTGCCGCCGGAGACCTCGTCGGGCCCGTCGTTGCCGTTGATGCGGTCGAATCCGAGCCCTCCCGAGATGAAGTCGTCCGCATCGCCGCCGGTGAGTACGTCGTCGCCGTGGGCGCCGTTGATGTCGTCCGGCCCGCCGTCGCCCTGGATCCGGTCGCCGCCCAGGCCGCCGGCGAGGAAGTCGAAGCCGGGGCCACCGATCAGCCGGTCGTCGTCCGCGCCGCCGGAGAGGTCGTCGTCGCCCGCGCCGCCGTCGACGCGGTCGTCGTCGGTCCCGCCGGAGATCGTGTCGAGGCCGGCCTCGCCCCGCAGGTCGTCGGTGCCCGACGAGCCGTTGATCTCGTCGTCCCCGAGCCCGCCGAACACGCAGTCGGCGCTCTGCAGGGCGTTGACGAGGTCGTTGCCGGCCCCCGCGTTGATGCGGTC
This sequence comes from Solirubrobacteraceae bacterium, assembly GCA_031177685.1. GTDB lineage: Bacteria > Actinomycetota > Thermoleophilia > Solirubrobacterales > Solirubrobacteraceae > AC-38. The sequence goes on from JAPSGI010000005.1 coordinate 106,774, forward strand.
GCCGAAGGTGCTGCCGTTGAGGACGTCGTCGCCGCCCGTCCCGTTGATCACGTTGGCACAGGCGGGCACCTGTGCCGGCGTGGCCGCCGGAAGGAGGAGGAACGCCCCGAGTGTGAGGCCGATGGCGATGAAGAGCTTGGGTGTCATGCCCCGCAGTTGCCCCGCTTGTCAGCGGGCGAACAACGGGCCGTCAGCCTTCTGACCCGTCGTCCTCGTAGAGCGATTCGCGCGCCAGCTCGCGGCCGTCGCGGTCGAACACCTTCACGTCGAGCAGGTCGCCGCGGTAGTCGTCCGGCGCGATCAGCGTGAAGCGCTCCTCCACGAGGACGCACTGGTCGACGGCGAGGTCGGCCAGCTCCGCCGTGGCGATCGCGGCGCCGGCGACCAGCGGCCGCCCCCACACCAGCGCGATGCTCGCCACCTTGCCCTCCTCGCCGCGCCAGCTGGCGATCGCCTCGTCGGTCAGGTCGATCGTCCACTCGGGATGGCGCTCCGCGGTCTCGGCGGTCACGTCCGCGGTCGCGGCGAAGTCGCCGGGCTCGCCGTCCTGGCCGGCGGGCGCGAAGGAGACGTAGCCGAACAGCTCGTGCCCGGTCGAAGTCGGGGCGGTGGCCGGGACGTACGTGCGCCCGCCGTACGTGCGATCCGGGTACCAGGCGATGTCCCCGGGCTCGCCGAGGTCCTCGCCGTCGCCGTCGAGCTGCGCGCAGGCGCCGTAGAAGAGGTCGGACAGCCGGTGCGCCCAGCGTCCGTAGGGCAGCCCCTCCTGGGGCGGCTCGGCGGCGAAGCGCGGGACGAAGCGGTCGGTGGGCGCCACGGGCGCGGAGACTAGTCGGACCGGCGTCCTTGACGCCCGTCCGGGCACGCTGCGAGGATCGCCGAAGGCAGGCGCACCCCAACGCAGGGATACGGAGGAGAACTCGGCATATGGCTGAAGAAGTTCAGATCGCCGGCACGAACGAGCGGGGCAAGATCCGCAACCCGCTGGCCCCGGCGCTGCTCCCGTTCATCACGCTCGGGATCTACGCGATCGTCTGGTACTACAAGGTCAACAAGGAGATGGCCGAGATGGGCCGGGCCCGCAACACCGAGGAGCTCGGGACCAGCCCCGGCACCTCCCTGATGGCGGTCCTGATTGGCTGGATCATCATCGTCCCGCCCTTCCTCTCCTTCTACAACACGTGGAAGCGCAAGTGCGCGGCCGAGCGGCTCACGGGGCAGGACGGCATGGAAGCGGGTCTCGGCTTCCTGCTGACGATCCTGCTGTCGCCGGTGGGCTACTACCTCCTCCAGCGCGACCTCAACGACGTGCTCCAGGCCCAGGCCGGCGGTGGCAGCTCGCTACCGCCCGCACCCCCGACGCCGCCGGTCCAGACGCCGGCGCCCCCGTCGGAGAGCCAGCAGGGCTAGAGCTCCAGCAGCAGCGTGACGGGGCCGTCGTTGACCAGCTCGACGGTCATGGCGGCCCCGAACACGCCGCGGCGCGCGTCGAGCCGCGCGCAGAAGCGCTCGTAGAGCGGCTCCGCGTCCTCGGGACGCGCCGCCTCCACGTAGGAGGGGCGGTTGCCGCGGCGCGCGTCGCCGTAGAGCGTGAACTGCGAGATGCACAGCGTCTCGCGGTCGCCCAGCGGCTCGTTCATCCGTCCCTCCGCGTCGGGGAAGATCCGCAGCGCGCGGACCTTGTCGGCGAGACGGTCCGCCGTCCCGGCGTCGTCGTCGCGGTGCACGCCGAGCAGGACGAGCACGCCGGGGCCGATCGCGGCGACGGTTTCGCCGTCCACGGCCACCACGGCCCGGGACACCCGCTGCACCAGCGCGCGCATCAGAGCACCGTAGCCCCCACGAGCGCGCCGGCGACGACAAGCGCCGTGCTCCACGCCACCGCGCCCGCCGCGATGCGCATGTCGAGCCCGTAGGCGTGCGCGACCACGAGAGTGTTGATCCCGCAGGGCATCGCGGCCAGCAGCAAATACGGCGCCGGTAGGTCGATCAGCGGAGCCGCCAGCGCGAGCAGCAGCGCCGGCGCCACCAGGAGTCGCAGCGCCACGACCGCGATCACCGGTGCCGTGATCGGCGGAGGGAAAACCTGCACGCCCTCGTCGGCCTCGCTGGCGAGGTAAACGCCCACCGCAAAGAAGCCCAGCGGCACCAACGCGAACACCAGGCCGCGCGAGGCGTCGAGCAGGACGTCCGGGGCCAGCGCATCCGGGGCCACGAGCGCAGCGGCCATGGCCAGCAGGGGCGGGTTGCGGACGAAGAACGCGCGCGTGCGCTCCCGCACGCCCTCCCCGGCCGCGTCCCCGAAGGCGGCGCCGACCGCGAACACCGGCCCGAACAGCCACGGAATCGTCACCACCGCGTCGTACGCGGCGGCCTCGGCCAGCCGGTCCGCTCCGAGCAGGGCCACGACCAGCGGGAAGCCGACGAAGCCGGTGTTGACCTGCATGGCGGCGACCATCACGGCGCCCGTCGAGCGCCGCGGCAGTCGCAGCACCCGCGAGCCGATGACGTACGCGAGCCCGCCGACCGTGGCCAGCGTCACGTACCCCAGGCCGAGCCCGCCACCGACGTCCACGTCGAAGTCCAGGCGGGTCAGGTTGAAGAAGACGATGAGCGGGACGAGGGCATAGAGCATCGTCCGCAGGACGAGGCTGGCGGCGGCGCGGGCGTCCTCGCCGTAGCGCCGCTCGGCCGCAATGCCGACCGAGAAGGAGGCGGCGATCGTCGCCGCGACCGCGATCACGCGTCGCGCAGCTCGGCGGCCGCGCGCTCGGGGGCGAGCACGTTGAGGTGGACGCCGGTCCCCAGCTCCAGGCCGGCGAGGTGCGTCAGGCGCGGGAGGACGTCGATGCGCCAGCACCAGTGCTCGGCGCCGCGCGGCGCCGTGCGCACCCACAGGTTCAGCGGCGGGCTGGCGCCGAGGCGGCGCTCCAGGCGCTTGAGGCAGTCGTGCAGCAGCGCCGCGCCGGTCGGGCCCTCGTCCTCGAAGCGCGCGCGCGGGCGGCGCGGCACCAGCATGGTCTGGAAGGGCAGCCGCGCGGCCCACGGAACCAGCAGGACGGCCTCGTCGTCGATTGCCACGATGCGCTCGCGGCGGCGCACCTCCTCCTGCAGCAGGTCCTCCAGCAGGTTCTGCCCCATGGTCCGGGCGGCGTAGGCGCCGAAGCGCTCGCGCTCGCGGGCGATCGACGCGGGCACGAACGGCAGGGCGTAGAGCTGGGCGTGGGTGTGGGGCAGCGAGGAGCCCGCCTCGCGCCGCTCGTTGACCATCACGTGCACGTACGCGGCGCCGGCGTGCGCGCGCATCCGTGACTGCCACGCCTCCAGCGCCACCGCCACCTGTTCGGCCGCCAGCTCGGCGAGCGTGCCGACGGGCTCGGGGGCGTTGACGATCACCTCGTGGCCGCCGGTGGCGGCCTGCACTCCGAACAGGTCGGGGTTGGCCTCGGCCGCCGGGGTGGGTGCGTCCGGCGCCAGCGCCGGGTAGAGGTTCGGCACGACGCGGACCTGCCAGCCGGGCGTGTCGGGCGGGCCCCCGCCGGGCCGGACCGCGTAGACCTCGGGCGGCGTGCGGTCCTCGTGGCCCTCGGCGAAGGGATCGGCCGCGGCGTCCAGCGGCGGCGCCGGCTCGACCGCGAAGCCGCCGCCGGGGCGCGTCGCGCGGTCCCCGGCCACCACCACCTTGAGGCCGCTCAGGGGGTCGATGCGGATCTCAGGCACAAATGTCGTCGGCGATCCGCGGTCTCATCGGCTATCCTCATATCACTCACAGCGGGGGCGGGCCTGCTCCACGAGGACGATTCCTCGGAGCCCAACGGGAGGTTGCCGGCCGCTTGGCGCCGCGCCGCTCCCCTCAGTGCAGTCCCCGCGCATCATCCGTCTGTTAGGCCATCCATGGCTGAGTCCATTGCAGCGGTCCCTGAGGCCGCGCCCCTTCCCAGTTCCACCGACATCGAGCGGGTGAAGGAATTCACCCGAGAAGCCTTCATCCACGCGGGTGAGGAGCTGTCCGAGGCACTCGCGCCGGGGACGGCCCGGCGGCGCGCGTTCGACGCCGCGCTGGCCGAGCTCGAGGCGGGCGCGGACCATCCGTCCGTCGAGTGGCGGCGCGAGTTCTCGCTGCTGCTGGGGCTCGAGCGCCTGCTGTCCCAGGAGGAGCCCCACCTCGCCGACGGGACCGACCTGACGGCGCACCAGGTCGACGCCCTCTCGGGCACGCTGATCGCGCTCACCGCCGAGGTCCAGCGCAACGGCACCGGCAACGGCAACGGCCGCACGCCGGTCGAGCCGGAGGAGCTGGCGTCCTCCGCCATCCCGGGCGAGGAGGAGATCGACGAGGAGGTCGCGCCCGACGAGGAACCGCTGGACTGGGAGGACGAGCCCGATCTCGACGAGGACGTCGAGCTCGCCGAGGCGCCCGAGGACCCCAACGCCGCCCGGCGCTTCTGGTTCGAGCACGCGACCGGATCGGGCAAGACCGTGGCCGCGATGGGTTTCGTGGAGGCCTCGCGGACCGGCGGGGTCCTGATCCTCACCCACCGGCGCAACCTGGTGGACCAGTTCCATGGCGAGCTGCGCACGCGCGGGTACGCGAAGCGGATCTCGCCGGCGCTGCTGGACGGCAAGGACCCCGCCAACGGTCCCGTGACCGTCGAGACCTACCAGTGGTTCGTGCGCAACGCCGGGAAGATCTCCGACGCCTACACGATCGTCATCTGCGACGAGGCGCACACCGCCCTGGGCGAGAAGACCAGCGCCTCGATCCGGCGCTGGGCCGGCCCCGTCTTCATCGGCATGACGGCGACGGGCGCGTTGATCGCCCGCCACGTCACCGACCTGTTCCCCACGCAGACGTCGCGCTTCGACCTGGCCCAGGCGGCCCGGCGCGGCGTGATCGCGCCGCTGCGCTGCATCCGGATCCCGCCGGGGCCCGGGGTACGGACGATCGCCAAGGTGCCGCTGCGCCGCGGCGAGGTCGACACCGAGTTCGACCAGGAGCTGCTGGCCGAGCTGCTGGACCAGCTGCCGTTCAACGTCGCGGTCGCCGACCTGTACAAGACGCGCTTCAACGGCGTGCCCGGCGTGGTCTACGCCGCCGGCGTGCGCCACGCCTACAACGTGGCCGAGGCGATGCGCTCCGTCGGGCTCAAGGCCCAGGCCGTCTCGGGGGAGACGCCCAAGCGCGAGCTGGCCCGGATCCTCGCCGGGTACGAGCGCGGCGAGATCGACGTCCTGGTCAACGCGCAGCTGCTCGCCGAGGGCTGGAACTCGCCCCGCGCCACCGTCTGCATGCACCTGGCTCCCACCGCTTCCAAGCGCATCTACCAGCAGCGCGTCGGGCGCGTGACGCGCCGCCAGCCCGGCAAGGAGGCGGGGATCGTCATCGACTTCGTCCATCCCGCCACCAAGCACGACGACCCGGTCGTGACGCTGCACTCGCTGCTGGACCGCGACGTCTACCGCGGCGGCGCCATCGTCGTGGGCCCCGTGCGCCGCGGCCGCGGGCGGCGCGTCCGCGTCGAGCGGCGCGTGCTGCCGGTCACGCCGGACCCCGACCGGCGCGCGCAGGTCTTCGAGCGCGAGCTGTGGCGCATCGCGGTCGAGCACCTCGACTACGGCGAGCAGCACGTATGGGCGGCGCTGGCCGGCGCCCGCGTGGCGCCCAACGGGTGGCGCCGCGCCAAGGCGATGCTGCACTTCGACCGCCAGGGCGAGCTCAAGCGCCGGTTCCTGCTGACCGCGGTCCAGCGCAACCGCAACACGCAGCTGCGCCTGCGCGCGCTGGGCGAGATCGCGTCGCTGCGCGACGCCGAGGCCTTCGACGACGCCGTCCAGATCATCGGCACGTGGTCGCGCGACGAGCGCCGCGAGGCCGTGAAGGTGATGCTCCAGGCGCTGGCCGAGAAGCGCATCGGCCGCCGCGACCAGGCCAACGCGTGGATCTGGCAGCTCGCCGAGTACACGACCGAGGTCCACGAGGAGTACGCGGTGCAGCGCTGGCCCGAGACCAAGCGGCTGCTGGGACTGCTGGTGAACTCCTCCGGCCAGGCCCACGCGCGCAACGCCCGGCGCCTCGTGCACGCCGCGCGCAAGCAGGACCGCCGGCTCTCCGCCGCCCTGCTGGCCGCCGCCCGCGCCCACACGCCGGAGGCACAGCAGGCGCTGGACGGCGCGCGCACGCGGATGTCGCGCAAGCCCAGCGCGCTGGCCCGCGAGCTGCTGCGCAATTTCCCCAAGGGCCGCGGACGCCGCTCGCGCGGGCGCCGGCGCGGGAAGGGCGGCGACGAGGCTCCGAAGTCGGCCCAGGGTCGCCGCAAGGCGCAGGCCGCGAACGACGGGCCGCCCGAGGACGTGCTCGACGAGGCCCTGACCGCCGAGACCGAGGGAGACGACGTGCCACTGGAGGACGACGAGCGCGAAGAGCTCGACGAGGCGGTCGATGACGTCCTGGACGATCTGGAGGAGGACGCCGATGACTCCGAGGCCGCCTGAGTCCAGGCGAACGGCGGGCATCTAGGGGGAGGGTCCGGGCGGGGGTGGGCCCTTTTAACCTCTGTATGCGGGGTTAAGGCTGACCACCCCCCTGTTGGGTGGGGCGTAGGTGGACCTCGCCGGCGTCGAGGCGCTCGATCTGGGTGCCGGTCCGGACGACGAGGCGCCCGTCGGCGTCTATCCCTTCGGCCACCCCCGTTCCGTTGGCCCAGCTCACTTCGCGCTCGAACAGCGCGTCGCGGGCGCGGAAGGCGCCGAGGACGTCGTCGTGGGGGACCGACAGCCAGGCCGAGAGCGCGGTGAGCAGCTCGTCGAGCACGGGCTCCACGTCTGCCGGTTCGCGGCTCAGTGTCGCGGCCGTGTCTTGAAGCTCGGGCGGGAAGTCTTCGGGCCGTACGGCCACGTTGAGGCCGATCCCCAGGACCATCCACCCCTCTGTCGGCCGGCCCTCCACGAGGATCCCCGCGACCTTGCGGCCCTCCAGCTGCACGTCGTTGGGCCACTTGATCGCGGCGGCGGCGCCCGCCACCTCCGCCACCGCGACCGCGGCGGCCAGCGGGAGCAGGCGTGGCCAATTGCGCAGCACCAGCGACATCAGCAGCGCCCGGTTCGGGGGCGCGGTCCAGGTCCGGCCCTGCCGCCCTCGGCCGGCGGTCTGCTCGGACGCCGTGACCAGCGTCCCGTGTGGCGCTCCTGCCGCGGCCAGCTCGCGGGCGCGGGCGTTGGTGGAGTCGGTGCGCCGGTGATGCACGCGCGGCAGGCCGAGCGGTCCGCGCGCCGGGGGATCGCTGTCGATCGGCGCCGCTACGTCCCCGATGCTCATGCCGCCGCGATCCGCAGCTCCGCGTCGTCCGCGAGGCCGAGCATGAGTGCGGCGTTCCCGCGGTTCACGGCGACGGCCAGGGTGCGGTACGCGTCCTCGTAGACGAGGATCTCGCCGGGCCGCACGTCGGCGAAGGTCACCGCGTACCAGGCGGTGAAGCGCCGGCGGCCGACCTCGAGCTCCAGCGGGCGGCCGAGGCGGATCCCTGAGCCGTCGAGGTCGGAGTGCGTGGCGTCGAGGATCGCGTTGCCGAAGCGGTCTACCGCCACGACGTGCGCGGTCAGGGAGCCGTCGCCGACCACGGGGCGCGGAAGCTGCAGACGCGCCAGCGATTCGGGATCGCACGGCTCGCCAGCGTCGGCGAGTTCGTCGCCGGCCGCCAGGTGGGCGGCCACCGGGGCGAAGATGTCGCGCCCGTGGAAGGTCGCCGAGACCGGCTCCAGGCGCCAGGGGGAGCGCCCGACGTCGACCGCCTCGACCGCGCCGCCGAAGCGCGCGGCGGCGAGCGCGAGCAGGCCGTTGTCGGGGCCCACGAGCAGCCGGCCCTCGTCGGCGCAGCGGATCGCCACGGCGCGCCGCTCGGCGCCGACCTCCGGGTCCACGACCGCCAGGTGCACGCCGGCGGGCATGTAGGGGAGCGCGTTGCGCAGCGCCAGCGCGCCGGCACGGACGTTGTGGCGCGGGACCCCGTGCGCGACGTCGACGACCCGCGCGTCCGGCGCCAGGCGCGCGATCACGCCGTGGCACACCCCGACGAAGTCGTCCTCGGTCCCGTAGTCCGAGAGGAACGTCACGACCGCGCTCATCGGCGCCCATCATCCCCGATGCGGCGTGCCCGTCGCGTCCGACAGGATCGCGGCGACGACGCCGTCGACGTCGTGGTCGGCCGCCTCGACCGCGGGCTGCAGGCCGCGGTCGCGCAGCGCCGCCGTCGTCACCGGACCGATCGAGACGATCCGCCCCCGAGGCATCTCGCCGCCCGCCGCCTCGAGGAAGAAGCGCACCGTGGAGGCGGAGGTGAAGGCGATCCAGTCCGCGCCCAGCGCCGCCGCGAGCGCCTCGCCCCCGAGCGGCTCGGCCACCGTCCGGTAGAGCGGGAGGACGTCCACCTCGACTCCCCGCGTGCGCAGCCCGTCGGGCAGCACGTCACGCGCCTCCTGCGCGCGGGCGATCAGCGCCCGCTCGACGCGCATGTCCGCGAGCTCCTCCAGCAGCGACTCCGCCACCGCCCGCTCCGGAACCACGTCGGCCTCGATCCCGCGCTCGCGCAGCGCCCGCGCCGTCCCGGGCCCGATGGCCGCGACGACCGTCCCGGCCAGCGCGCGTGCGTCGCCGGGCATGCGGTCGAACAGCAGGCCGGCGCCGTTGGGGCTGGTGAAGACGACGAGGTCGTACTGCGCCAGGTCGGGCACGGTCGCCGGCAGCGGCTCGACGCGGATCGCCGGCGCCTCGATTACGTCCGCGCCCAGGGCGCGCAGCCGCGCCGCCAGCCCGCTGGCCTGCGCACGCGCGCGGGTAACGGCCACCGCGCGGCCGTGCAGCGGGCGCGCCTCCAGCCAGGCCAGGCGCTCGCGCAGCGCGGCGACCGGACCGACGACCGTGATCGCGGGCGGGCGCAGTCCGGCGGCCGTCACCTCGCCGGCCAGCGTCTCCAGCGTGGCGAGGACGGTGCGCTGCCCCGGCAGCGTGCCGCGCTCCACGACGGCCGCCGGCTCGTCGGGCGAGCGCCCCGCGGCGGTCAACGCGGCGACGATCGCCGGCAGGCGTCCCACGCCCATGTAGAAGACGAGCGTCCCCGGGAAGCGCGCGAGTGCCTCCCAGTCCAGCGCGGCCTGCGCCTTGTCCGGGTCCTCGTGGCCGGTCACGAAGGCGACGGCGCTGGCGGCGTCGCGGTGCGTGACGGGGATCCCGGCGTAGGCGGGCGCGGCGATGCCGGCGGTGACGCCGGGCACGACCTCGAACGCGACGCCCGCCGCGCGCAGCGCCTCCGCCTCCTCGCCGCCCCGCCCGAACACGAAGGGGTCGCCGCCCTTGAGGCGCACGACGCGCCGCCCGGCACGCGCGTACTCGACGAGCAGCTCGCCGATGCGCTCCTGCTCCATCGCGGGCACACCGGGCTCCTTGCCCACGTAGACCAGCTCCGCGTCCTCCCGTGCGCCGTCCAGCGCGCCGCCCGGGATCAGGCGGTCGTAGAGGATCACGTTGGCGGCCGCGATCAGCTCCAGCGCCCGCGCCGTCATCAGCCCCGGATCTCCCGGTCCCGCGCCGACGAGCGCGACGGTCACGCGACCGCCTCCGCCTGCCGCAGGATCTCCGCCGCACCCGCGGCGAGCATGCGCTCGGCGACCTCGCGGCCCAGCCGCTCGGGGTCGTCGCCGGAGCGCGCGTCGCGGATCCAGGCCGAGCCGTCGGGAAGGCCGGCGAAGGCGGTCAGGGTCATCGCGCCGCCCCCGTCGCGCGCCGCGTGGGCGCCGACCGGCGTGTGGCAGGTGGCGCCCAGCGCGGCCGTCGCCGCGCGCTCCGCGCGCACGAGCGCATGGGCTTCCGCGTCATCGATCTCCGAGACGCGCGACTCGTCGCCCGCCCGCGACTCCACGAGCAGCGCGCCCTGGCCCGGCGCCGGCACGAACACGCCGGGATCCAGCACGCCCGCCGGCGCCTCGCGGCCCTCTGCGAGCCGGACGCGCAGCGGGCTCTCCACGACACGCCCCAGCCGCTGCAGCCCGGCGGCGGCGAGCACGATCGCGTCCCACTCCCCCTCCGCGAGCTTGCGCAGCCTCGTGTCCACGTTGCCCCGCATCGACACGACCTCGAGATCGTCGCGGACGGCGCGCAGCTGGGCGGCACGGCGCAGGCTCGAAGTCCCGACCCGGGCGCCCGGCGGGAGTGCGTCGAGCGACCCCGCTCCCACCAGCACGTCGCGGGCGTCGGCGCGCGGCGGCACCGCGGCGATGGTCAAACCCGGCGCCAGCTCCCCCGGCACGTCCTTGGCCGAGTGGACGGCCACGTTCACCTCGCCGTCCAGCAGCGCGCGCTCCAGCTCGGCCACCCAGCGCGACTTGTCGCCGCCCGGCGCCCCACGGTCCCCCGCCGTGGCGATCTCCACCAGCTCGGCACCCCCCAGCGCGTCGGCCACCGACTGCGCCTGCGCGAGCGCCAGGGCGCTGCCGCGCGTTCCGATCCTCACCGGGGCGGCCGGCCGCGCAGCTCGCGGACCTCGGCGGGCGCGTCGGCGGACTCCTCGGGCGCCTCCGGCACGTCGTCGAGGCCGAACAGCTCGCGTGCCAGCTGCATCCGCCCGTGCGCGCTGGCGTCGCCGGTGCGCTTCATCCGCAACGTCGGCTCGTGCAGCAGCCGGCTCATCACGGCGCGCGCGACCGCGCGCACCCGCTCGCGGTCGCGGGGCGAGAGCGACTCCCAGCGCCCCTCGTTCTCGGCCAGCACCGACTCGACGACGTCGTTGCCGTGCGTGCGCAGCGCGGCGACCGTCGGCAGCGCCTCCAGCGAGCCCAGCCACGTCGCGAAGCGCTGGATCTCCTCCTCGATGATCTTCTCCGCCCGGCGGGCTTCGGCGCGGCGCACTTTGAGGTTGCGCGCGACCACGCCCTGCAGGTCGTCGATGTCGTACAGGGTGACGCCCGGCAGCTCGGAGCACACCGGGTCCACGTCGCGGGGAACGGCGATGTCGATCAGCAGCAGCGGGCGGCCCGCGCGCTCGTCCATCACCGTGGCCAGCTCGTCCACCCCGACGATCGCGTGCGGCGACGCGGTGGACGCGAGCACGATGTCGGCGTGGCCGAGCTCGCGCGGCATGTCGTCCAGGCCGGCGACGCGACCGCCGTAGCGCTCCGCCATGGCCAGCGCGCGGTCGCGCCGGCGGTTCGCGATGAACACCGGCTCGACGCCGTGGCGCGCCAGGGCCTCGGCGCACTGCTCGCCCATCTCGCCGGTGCCGAGGATCACCGCGCGGCGCGCGGACAGGTCCCCGATCGCCTCCTGGGCCGCCTCCACCGCCACGCTGGGCACGCTGGCCGTCCCCTCGGAGACCGCCGTCTCGGAGCGCACGCGCTTGCCGGTGGCCAGCGCCGCGCCGAACACGCGGTTGGACAGCGGCCCGGTCGTCCCCACCTCCAGCGCCAGCTCGTAGGCGCGGCGCACCTGGCCCTGGACCTCGGCTTCGCCGACGATCATCGACTCCAGCCCCGCCGTCACGCGGTACAGGTGACGGGCGGCGTCGCAGTTGCGCACGGAGTAGATCGCCTCCGCCAGCTCGGTGGGGCGGATGCCGGCCTGCCGCGCCAGCTGTCCCAGCACGGCCGTCTCGGCCTCCACCGCGTCGCCGACCACGACGTAGACCTCGGTGCGGTTGCAGGTGGAGATCGCCACGGCCTCGTGCACCTCGGCGTCGGACACCGCGGCCCGCAGGAACTCGCGCGCGCGCTGCTCGGGCAGCGCGACGCGCTCGCGCAGCGCGACCGGCGCGGTCTTGTGCGAGATCCCGAGCAGCAGCAGCTCGCTCACGAGCGCTCCCGCTTGTCGGCCAGCTCGTTGAGCTCGTGCAGCTCGCGCTCGATGCGCGCCAGCTTGGCCGCCATGATCGACACGTAGATCAGCAGCAGCGCGAGGAAGACGGCGTACGCGCCCGCCACGTACTTGCCGGCTTCGTCGAGCGGCAGGGCGGGCATCAGCGCTCCGGCCTCGCCGGCAGCGTCACGCGCGGGGCGGCGCTGCGGCCAACGGACAGGGGCGGCTCCTCGCCGCTGAGCTTGCGGCGCAGCGCCCGCAGCTGCATGGAGGTCTGCTTGGAGGCCATCTCGTACTTCCACAGGGTGACGAAAAGCAGCGCCATTCCCAAGAGCGACAGGTAGAACGTCAGCCGCATCTCGCCCGGCATCGCGCCTCCGGTGGTCGACAGCACGCGCGGGTGGGCGAGCGACTCGGCCATCCGCACGGCCAGGAAGTTCAGCGGCACGAAGGCCCCGGCGACGATCGCGAAGACCGAGGCGTAGCGCGCCTGGCGCTCGGGGTCCTCGATCGAGAAGCGCAGCGGCTGGTAGGTCGCGTAGAGCAGGAACACGATGAGGAACGAGACCAGCGTCGGCTCGTCCCACACCCACCAGTGCCCCCAGGAGCCCTTGGCCCAGATGGCGCCGGTGATCAGGACGCCCACGGCGAGCACGAGGCTCAAGTGGATCGCCACGTAGGAGCGCATGTCCCAGCGCCGGTCGCCGGTGCGCAGGTGCATGACGGCCATGACGCCGCCCGCCACGAACCCGAGCAGCGCCACGATCGCCATCGGGACGTGCACGTAGAAGATCTTCTGGATGAAGCCCTGGTCGGCGTCCAGCGGCGCGTAGAAGAAGACGAGCGCGAACGCCGCCGTCAGGGTGACGGCGCTGGCGAGCGCGAGCGGGCGAAGGCCCTTGCCGTACAGCAACTAGTCCTCCAGCAGGTAGTCGAACACCGCGTAGGCGAGGAGGCCGAAGACCACATCGTATAGAGCCAGGATCAGCGGCCACTTGGCTGGGAACGCCCCCGCGCCGGCCTCCGCGAGCAGCGGCGCGGTCGCGCGTGCGGACGCGATCACCACCGGCACGAGCAGGGGCAAGGCGACCAGCGGGGCGATCAGGTCGCGCGCGCGGGTCTGGATCGCCAGCGCGCCGGCCAGCGTGCCGACCACGGCCACGCCGGCGTTGGCCAGGACGAGGACGAGCAGCAGCTCCGGGAACGCCGCGCCGGGACCGGGTCCCAGCAGCAGCACGACGAACGCGGGGATCGCCACCAGCTCCACGGCGCACAGGTAGGCGAACAGCCCCGCGGCCTTGGCGGCGAACATCGCCGTGCGGTCCACCGGAGCCAGCAGGAAGGCGTCGAAGCCGCCCTGCTCGCGCTCGGCCACGAACAGGCGGTTGACGCCCAGCATGGCGGCGAACAGCAGCGTCACCCACAGCACCCCGGCGGCGAGCTCGCCCTCCAGGCTGCGACGGTCCAGCCCGAAGTGGAAGATCACGAACGTCGTCAGCGCGAACAGCGCCATGGCGGGCACCGCCTCGCGGGTGCGCAGCTCCAGGCGCAGGTCCTTGCGCAGGACGGCGGCCGCGGTCCTCACCCGTACAGCCTCCGCACGTCGGCCACGTCGACCTGCGCCGCGGGCGCGGCGATCTCGGCCCGCCCGCCGCGCAGCCCGAGCACCACGTCGGCGTCGTGCAGTCCGCGCTCCGGGTCGTGGGAGGCGACCACGCGCGTGCCGCGCGCGAGCAGTGGCGCCACCAGCTCCGCCGCCGCGGGGTCGAGGTTGGCGGTCGGCTCGTCGAGCAGGAGCAGGTCGGGCTCGTGCAGGACGGCGCGGCAGACCGCGATGCGCTGGACGGTGCCGCGCGACAGCGTGCGCAGCGGCTCGTCCGCGCGCCCGAGGACGTCCAGCTCGCCCAGCAGGGCGTCGACGCGCGTCTCGCGAGCCCCGTACAGGCGCGCGAAGTAGCGCAGGTTCTCCCGCGCCGAGAGGTCGCGGTACAGCAGCGGGTCGTGGCCGAGGAAGCCGACTCGCCCGCGCACGCGCCACGCGTCGCCGGGCAGCTCGTCACCCAGCACCCGCACCTCTCCGGCGTGCGGGCGCAGCAGCGTGCCGAGGATCCGCAGCAGCGTCGACTTCCCCGCCCCGTTGGGCCCGAAGACGACGAGCGTCCGCCCTTCCTCCAGCGTCAGCGACACCTCGCGCAGCGCGACGCGCTCGCCGTACGCGCGGCCCAGCCCGCGCAGCTCCAGGGCGCTCATCGGCGCAGCGTGTCCGTCACGTGCCGCAGCGTGGGGGCGAGCACGGGGAAGAGCTGGTCGATGGCCTTCGGGCTGCCGGGGAAGTTGACGATCAGCGTGCGGCCGGCGATCCCGGAGACGCCGCGCGTGAGGATGCCCAGCGGGGTGTGGCGCGCGCCCTCGGCCCGCATCGCCTCCGCGAATCCGGGCGCGTCGCGTTCGATCACCGCGCGCGTGGCCTCGGGGGTCACGTCGTCCGGGGTCAGCCCGGTCCCGCCGGTCGTGAACACGAACGCCACGCCGGCCTCCACGTGCGCGCGCAGCCGCGCCTCGATGGCGCCCGCGTCGTCGGGAACGACCTCCTGCGCCACCACCTCCGCGCCCGCCGCGCGCGCCGCGGCAGCGAGCCGCGGGCCCGACACGTCCTCGCCGGTGCCGCCGGCCAGGGACGTGGAGATCGTGATGATGGCGGCCTGCACGGCCGCTACGTTACGGCGCCTGCCACGCCTCCTGCGTCTGCGGGTTCAGCGAGCGCCAGCGGCGCGCCTGCACCGGCTCGCCGTCGGAGTCGGTGAGCGCGTAGGCCTCCAAGCCGCGGTTCCCCGTGGCGCCGCGGCGGTTGAGGCCGCCGTTGACCCACATGTGGCCGTTGTACCAGTACGACGACCACGAGTCGGCCTTGCCGGCGGCGTCCTCCAGGTCGGCGAAGCCGAGCTCCTGCGGATTGGCCGGGTCGGTGAGCTCGTAGAACGAGTTGCCGCCCTGGTAGAAGGCCTGCACCATCAAGTCGCGGCCGTCGCCCGTGGGGATCGCGTTGCCGTTGTGCGACACGCAGATCTCGGCGCTCTGCGGGCGCGGGATCGTGTAGCGCCCGGCCAGGGCCGGCGCCGGGTCGCCGGGCTCGACCAGCGGGTAGAAGTAGGTGAAGCCGCGCACGGTGTCCGGGCCGTCGCAGCGCGCCTCCACGCCGCCGCCGCTCTCGTCGACGATCGCGGCGATCTCCCCGTCCCACGTGACCATCGCGTTGTGGATGAAGTCGAACTCGGGCTCGTTGGAGATGTGCGTGTGCGGCTCGCCGTCGGCGGAGGTCGGGTTCGAGCGGCTGGAGATGTCCCAGTACTGCGCGTCGCCGGCGCACGACCCGACCATGATGTTGCGCGCCAGGAAGGCCTGCAGGTCGTGGCAGGCCTGGAAGGCCGGCGCGCCGCCCTCTCCGTCGGGGTCGTAGAACTCGGTGTCCGAGCTCAGCGCCTTGGCGCGCACGCGGCCGTCCGTGGGGTCGGCCAGCGGCAGGTCCACGATCGAGATCCGCTTGTGCGGCGCCCGGCAGGCCAGCGCACCCGCCTCCTCGCTGTCCACCTGCGGCGTGATCCCCGTGCCCAGCGGATACGAGGAGACGTACGCGTGCATCGTCCGGTCGCCCGGCACCAGGGTGTGGGTGTGCGAGCCGCACGGCGTGCGGTAGAAGCGCACGAACTGCGGGGCGCGCGGATTCGTGACGTCCCACAGGCGCAGTCCCTCCCAGCCGAAGCGCGCCCGCGTGGCCGGCTGGCCGTCCTGCTCCTCCACCACGGTCGGCGTGTCGACCGCGTCGCACCCTTCCTCCGTGACCGGACGGTCGATCGATTGCAGCAGCCACAGCCGCCGCTTCGCCTTGAACACCGAGACGTCGCCCTGCACGCCGCGGCAGCTGACGTCGGCGAGCACCGCCGGGCTCGCGGGATCGCCGATGTCGAGGACGCGGAAGCCGCCGTAGTTGCCCGCGTACGCGACGCGGCCCCAGAAGGCCAGGTCGGAGTTGACGACCCCGTCCTTGTCGGACAGGCCGACGAGGCTCAGGTTGGAGGTGCCGGGCCCGAAGTTCGGGTTCTGCGGCGCGGGGACCGGGATGTCGTCGTGGTGGCCGTGGTCCTCGCCCGGGTCGGCCACCGCAGTGGCGGGTCCGGCCAGGCAGGCCGCGGCCAGCAAGCCGGTCAGCGCCCCCAATCGCACGGGAGGACTCGCTACCCGCACCGGCAGCCCAGGAAACGCACCGAAATCCTGATGCGTTTCACAAGCGCCGCCGCCAGTCCTCCTTGCCGCCGCTCTTCTCCAGCAGCGCGACCTCCTCCACGACCACGCCGCGCTCTATGCCCTTGACCATGTCGTACACGGTCAGGGCGGCGACGGAGGCGGCGGTGAGGGCCTCCATCTCGACACCCGTCGGGGCGGTCGTGCGAGCCTCGGCCACGATCGTGACCGTTCCCTCGGAGACCGCCACGTCGGCCTCCACGCCGACGAAGGTCAGGGGCAGCGGGTGGCACAGCGGGATCAGCTCGCCGGTGCGCTTGGCCGCCTGGATGCCCGCGATGCGCGCCGTGGCGAGCACGTCGCCCTTCGGCGTGCCGCGCTCGACGACCGCCTCCGCCGTGGCCGGCGACATCCGGATGACCGCCCGCGCCACCGCGCGGCGGTCGGTCGGCGCCTTGGCGCTCACGTCGACCATCCGCGCGCGCCCCTCGTCGTCCAGGTGGGTGAGGCGCTCGCTCACGCGGGTGCGTGCGAGGCCTGGGCCGCGGCGATCAGGTCGCGCACGGCGGCCTCGTCGCCGGCGCGCAGCAGCTCGACGGGATCGGGCTCGCCGTTGACGATCCCCTCGAAGAACGCCTTGCGGTCCTGGTAGGTGGGCAGCGTGGACTTGGCCCACCCGCGCGCCTCGTTGAGGATCACCGCGAGGCGGGCGTAGGGCTCGCCGTACTCGTCGGCGATCTGGCGCTTGATCCGCTTGGCCAGCGCGGGGGACGCGCCGGCGGTGGAGATCGCGATGGCCAGCGGGCCGGTGCGCACGATCGCCGGCAGGATGAAGTTGCACAGCGGCGGGACGTCGACGACGTTGACCAGCATCGCGCGGCGCTCGGCGTCCTCGTAGACGCGGATGTTGACGTCGGTGTCGTTCGTCGCCGCGATCGCGATGAACGTGCCCTCCAGGTCGGCCGGGCCGGCGTACTCGCGCCGCTCCCAGCGGATCGAGCCCTCGCCGGCCAGCTCCCGCAGCTGCGGCACGGCGTCGGGCGCCACCAGCACCACGTCGCCGTCGCACGCGAGCAGGCCCTCGACCTTCTCCAGGCCGACGTCGCCCCCGCCCACGACGAGGCAGCGGCGCCCGGTCAGCCGCAGGCACGCGATGTAGAACGGCGTGTCGAGCATCCCCTGCACGCACGACTGGTCGCAGATCCCCCTGCGCAGCTGGCAGACGCACTCCTTGCCGGCGTAGGCCTGGGCGGGCATGGCTACAGGGTAGAGGGCGCCTAGCGGCGGCCGAAGGACCGCAGCGTGCGCCCGACGAGCCGCGCCAGCGGTACGCCGCCCTCGCGCAGCGCCGCCTGGCGGTCGGCGTCGCGCTGCGAGTAGATGAGCTTCGCCGTGGCCCCCAGCGCGCGGCCAAGCGTCTCGTCGTAGGGGTGCCACCAGAAGTTGCGCACCCAGCCCGGCTCGTGCGTCACCAGCTTGACGTTCACGCACTCGTAGAAGCCGAACTTGGAGTGGGCGCGGCCGAGTCCGGAGTCCTTGACGCCGCCCCACGAGCACTGGCAGGCGCCGTGGGAGTACATGTGGTCGTTGAGCCACACCATCCCCGACTCGATCTCGCGCGCCATGCGCTCGCCGCGGTGGCGGTCGCGCGTCCAGATCGACGCGCCCAGGCCGAAGTCCGAGTCGTTGGCCAGCTCGACCGCCTCGTCCTCGGAGTCCACGACGACGATCGGCAGGACCGGTCCGAAGACCTCCTCGCGCATGATCCGCATGTCGTGGGTCACGCCGGTCAGGACGGCCGGCGCGTAGAACGCGCCATCGCAGCCCGGGACCTCCGTCGGCCCCCCGCACTCCAGCGTCGCCCCGCTCGCCACCGCGTCGTCCACCAGCTCGCGGACCGTCTCGAACTGGTCGCGCGAGGCCATCGGGCCGACCTGCGTGTCCCAGCTCAGCGGGTCGCCGACGTGCAGGCGCCGGGCGCCGGCCACCACGCCCGCGGTGAAACGGTCCGCCACCTCGCGCATCACGTACACGCGCTCGATCCCCGAGCACGTCTGCCCGGCGTTGGCGAACCCGCCCCACAGCGCGCCCGAGATCGCGTTGGGCAGGTGCGCGTCGGCGAGCACGAGCATCGGGTCCTTGCCCCCCAGCTCGAGCACGGAGCCCTTCAGCTGCCTGGCGCACGCTTCGCCCACGCCGCGCCCCACCTCCACGGACCCGGTGAAGAACACCTTGGCCACGCTGGACTCCACCAGCGCCTGGCCGACCGCGCCGCCGCCGTGGACGGTCCGCACGATGCCCTCCGGCAGCCCGGCGCGCTCGAACACGTAGCGGATGCGCTCGCCGATCAGGCACGTCAGGGAGGCTGGCTTGAGCACGACGCCGTTGCCGGCCATGAGCGCCATTGCGACCTCGCCCAGCGGGATCGTCCACGGATAGTTCCACGGGGCGATGACCCCGACCACGCCCAGCGGGTCGTAGGCGAAGTGCGCCCGCTTGGTCTTGAAGTACGGCTGCGGGAAGCCGACCTTCTCGTCGGCCAGGATCTTCGGCCCGGCCTCGGCGACCCAGTGCAGGGCGTCGACGGTGGGGACGATCTCCATCAGGTACGCCTCGGTCCGCGGCTTGCCCTGCTCGCACGCGATCAGGTCGCGGATGTCGTCCATCTCGTCGAGGATCACCTGGGCGGCGCGGCGTAGGTGGCGCCCCCGCTCGGCCGGCGGCAGCTGCGACCAGAACGGCTGGACCTGCGCGACCTCGTCGACGACGCGCTGCACGTCCTCGGGCGCGATCGCCGGCACCGCACCGAGCCGCTCCCCGGTGGTGGGCGAGAACGACTCCAGCGTCTGGCGCGGGGCGGCGACGGCCATGCCGCCGCCGATTATCTCAGCGCCGGGCGGTGAACCGGCCGCGGTCGGTACACAGGCCGGTCTCGTCGAACACGCCGATGGCGCGCCGGCCCGAGAACCGGATGGTCAGGCGCGTCCAGGACTCGGCCGAGCGCACCGGGCGGTAGGTGATCTTCATACTGCCGCGCAGGATCCGGTTGGAGCCCTCGATGGCCTGCATGCTGGGCCGGTACACGATCGTCCGCAGCAGCGGCTGGCCGGCGCAGTAGGCGGTCACCGCCTTGATCTCCACGAAGGTGACCCGGGCGTTGGTGCGCTTCACAGTCACCTTTCCGTAGCGGAAGCTCGGGTCGGTGCTGGTGGCCTGGCCGCGGTAGGTGTCGGCGGCGTGCGCCGGTGCGGCGGCGAGGAGCATGAGGAGCGCGACCAGCGCGACAGCGGGTGGGATCCGTCCCATCAGGTGCGCAGCATAGACGACGCCGGGGCGGACGCCTACGCGACGCGACGCGCGCGGGCCCGGCCCAGCAGCGCGGCGGCGAGCAGCTCGGCGAGGCCGCAGGTGAGCCGCTCGTCCACGACCAGCGTCTCGGGCTCGGCGTCCGGCCGTGCGAGGTCGATCGCGCCCACGCCGACGATCGCCTCGGTCCCCGCGATCGGCGCCGTGGCGCAGATCACCGCCCGGCGCGTCGGGTCGTAGCGGACGAGCCGCTCCAGCGCGACGTCACCCGCCTCGATCCCCCGCCGCTCCAGCAGGTCGCGCAGCGCCGGCGCGTCCGAGCGTCGGGCGTAGCGCAGCCGCACCCGCGGCCCCGCGGGCAGCTCATACGTGCGCGCAAGCAGCGCGCCCGGATCGAGAGGCTCGACCATCACCCGTTCAGGGTGGCACTACCGACCGCGAATCCGCCCCTGCGTGACCAGCCTCACACGTCGCGGCCGCGCGCCCGGCGGATCTCCGCGAGGCGCTCGGCCAGCGCGGCCTCGGCCTCGTCGGGGGCGTAGAAGCGCTCGTCCTCCAGGCCGGGTGGCATGACCTCCTGCTCGCCCAGGTGGCCGGGGTGGCGGTGGGGGTTGTCGTAGCCCTTGCCGCGGCCCGAGCGTTCGCGCGCCAGGGCATACCCGGACGAGCGGACGTGGTCGGGCGGGGGCTTGGCGCCGTGCTCGCGGATGTGGCCGCGCGCCGCCCCGATCGCGCGTTTCGCGGCGTCGGACTTGGGGGCCAGGGACAGATAGATGGCGGCCTGGGCGAGGGCGAACTGGCATTCCGGCAGCCCCACGTGCTCGACGGCGTGTGCCGCGGCGACCGCCACCTCGAGCGCCCGCGGGTCGGCGTTGCCCACGTCCTCGGAGGCGAGGATCACCATGCGCCGCACGATGAAGCGCGGGTCCTCGCCGCCCTCCAGCATGACCGCCAGGTAGTAGAGCGAAGCGTCGGGGTCCGAGGCGCGGGTCGCCTTGATCCAGGCCGAGATCGTGTCGTAGTGCTGGTCGGCCTGGCGGTCGTAGCGCAGCGCCTTGCGCTGCAGCGCGTCCTCGGCGTGCGCGAGCGTCAGCGGACCGCCGCCGGCGGTCTCGCACGCCAGCTCCAGCGCGGACAGCGCCGCGCGCGCGTCCCCGCCGGCGCGGTTGGCCAGGAACTCCAGGACCTCCTCGGGCACCTGCGCGTCGCCGCACTCGCCGCGCTCCAGCGCGCGCTCCAGCAGCGCCCGCAGGTGGTCGGGCCCCAGCGCGCGCAGCTCGTACACCGACGTGCGCGAGAGCAGCGCCGCGTTGACCTCGAAGTACGGGTTCTCGGTCGTCGCCCCGATCAGCGCGATCAGCCCCTCCTCGACCGCCGGCAGCAGCGCGTCCTGCTGGGCCTTGTTGAAGCGGTGGATCTCGTCCAGGAAGAACACGGTCCCCTCGCCGGTCGTCTGCCGGCGATGCGCCGCACGCTCCAGCACCGCGGCGACCTCCGCCTTGCCGGTGTTCACCGCGCTGGCCTCCTCGAAGGCCGCGTTGGCGCGCGCGGCGACGATGCGCGCCAGGGTCGTCTTCCCCGACCCCGGCGGGCCGTGCAGGACCATCGAGTGGGGGCGGCCCTCCTCGATCGCCCGCCGCAGGGCCGAGCCCTCGCCGAGGACGTGCTCCTGACCCACCACGTCCTCCAACCCGGTCGGGCGCATCCGCACGGCCAGCGGCGCCTCGGCCGGCGGAACCGGGGTCCGGCCGCGCGGCGCGTCGTCGGCGTCGAACAGGCGCTGCACGCCGCGAGTATCCCGCGCGCGAGGGACGCCGCGGCCGGACCGGCTGGGCGGCGTCAAGATGCCGCGCCATGGAGCTCGTCCTGTTCGCCGCCTGGTGCTTCCTCGTCGCGCTCGCCGGCGGCCTGGTCGGCCTGGTCCTGGGCAACCTGCGGCTGCCCGCGACCGTCCTGGTCGGCTCCTCGCCCGCGGCGGCCGCGGGCGCCAACCTCGGGATCAGCGCGGTGGCTGCGGCGGCGGCGGCGATCGCCCACGTCCGCGCCGGCCGGATCAACTGGCCGCTGTTCGCGTGGATGGCGCCGCCGTCGGTCGCCGGCGCGCTGGTGGGCGGCTACGTCGGCGGCGTGCTGCCCGGCGACGCGCTGCTCGCGGTCATCGCGACCGTCCTGCTGTACTCGGGCCTCGACCTCCTGCGCTGGACGCCGCCCGCCGCCCATCCCGCGGACGACCCGCCCGAGCTGGACATCCGGGCGGCCGTGCTCACCGGCTTCGGGATCGGCCTGCTGGGCGGCATCGTGGGCCTGATCCTGGGGTCGCTGCGCATGCCGGCGCTGCTGCGGGTCGTCCACGAGACGCCCCGGCGCGCCGTGGGGACGAACGTCACCGTGGGACTGTGCGTGGGCATCGCGGGCGTGCTCGGGCACCTGCCCGCCGAGTCGCCCGACTGGAGGCTGCTCGCGGTGGGCGCGGCCGCGTCCATCCCGGGCGCCCTGCTCGGCGCGCGCCTGACGGGCCGGCTGTCGCCGCGTCAGCTCGTGCGCGCGATCGCCGCCGTGCTGCTCGTCGCGGCCGCCGCGATGGCGGCGCAGGCGCTGTCGTGAGTGCCGCTCGCGACTAGCATGGCTGCGTGGCCGATCTTCAGCAGGAGGCGGTCGAGCTGCTCCAGCGGCTCATCCGCTTCGACACGGTCAACCCGCCCGGCGACGAGCGCGAGGCGCAGGAGTTCCTGCGCGGCTACCTGGAGGAGGCCGGCTTCGGATGCGAGCTGCTCGGCGCGCGGGAGGGCCGCCCGAACCTGATCGCTCGGCTGCGCGGCGAGACCGAGGGCCCCACCCTCGGCTACCTCTCGCACGTCGACACCGTCCTCGCCAGCCCGCCGGAGTGGACGCACGATCCGTGGGCCGGCGACCTCCAGGACGGCTTCGTGTGGGGCCGCGGCGCGCAGGACATGAAGTCCCAGACCGCCGCGGAGGCCGCCGCCGCGGCATCGCTGGCGCGTGCCGGCTGGCGCCCCGCGCACGGCGAGCTGAAGCTGATCTGCATGGTGGACGAGGAGGCGGGCGGCCACCTGGGAGCCAAGTTCCTCACCGAGCGACACCCCGACAAGGTGCGCTGCGACTACGTGGTCAACGAGGGCGGCGGATCGGTCATGGAGCACGACGGCCGCCGGGTCTACGGACTGTGCTGCGCCGAGAAGGGCGTGTTCCGCTTCGCGCTCACCACGGACGGCGTGGCCGGCCACGCGTCGATTCCGCGCATCGGCGACAACGCGCTGCTCAAGCTGGCTCCGCTGCTCGCCCGTCTGGGCGAGCGCCAGCCCTCCCTGGACGTGGGG
This sequence comes from Solirubrobacteraceae bacterium, assembly GCA_031177685.1. Taxonomy (GTDB): domain Bacteria; phylum Actinomycetota; class Thermoleophilia; order Solirubrobacterales; family Solirubrobacteraceae; genus AC-38. Next base: position 129,496 of record JAPSGI010000005.1, read on the forward strand.
CCCGAGTCCCGCGCGCAGCTGGCCGCGCTGGTGGGCGACGAGAACCTGGACGGCGACCCCGCGGCCGCGCTGGAGCGGCTGCGCGAGCGCGACCCGGAGCTCGCCGTCATCGTCGAGCCGACCCTGGGCGTCAGCGTCACGCCCACGCGCGTGCGTGCGTCGGAGAAGATCAACGTCATCCCGTCGCGCGCGGTGCTCGAGGTGGATTGCCGCGTGCCGCCCGGCATGGACGAGGACGACGCCCGTGCGCGCATCGAGGAAATCCTGGGGACCGACGGCTACCGGTTCGAGTTCCTCGAGCGCGTGGTCGGCAACCGCTCGCCGGTGGACGGCCCGCTGGCGGACGCCATCGAGACGTGGATCGGGGCGCAGGACCCCGGCGCGCGGGTCGTCCCCACGATGCTCCAGGGCTTCACCGACTCGCGCTGGTTTCGCCACGCCTTCCCCGACTGCCGCGCGTACGGGTTCTTCCCGCAGCGCCACATGACGCTCAGCCAGACCACGCCGCTCGTCCACGGCCCCGACGAGCGCATCGACGTGCGCGACATGGGCTTCGCCGCCGCGTTCTACCGCGACCTGGCCGTGGAGCTCCTCGGATGACGGAGAAGCTGCGCCTCGGCGGCATGGCGCTGCGCAACGGCCTGCTGGTCCACGGTCCGACGCACTGGGCCGCGGCGGTGCGCGACGAGGCCGGCGAGCTGCGCGTGGCCTCCGGTCCCAAGCCGCGGTTGCGGCGCTTCGACTCGGTGCCCGGCGTGCGCGGCGTCGCGCGCCTGGCCGAGGCCTTCGCGGTCATCCCGCTGGTCAAGCGTGCGCTGCCGGCCGCGCGGCTGCCCTTCCAGGACACCGGCGTGCTCGCGGCGGCCGCCGGCGCGGCCGCCGCCGGCACCCTGGTGCGCCGCCGCGCCGGTGGCACCGCGGGCGAAGCCGCGGCGGGCGTCGCGTCCCTGGCCCCGGCGCTGCTGGCGCTGCGCGGCGGCGACACCGCCGCATATCACGGGGTCGAGCACAAGTCGATCGCCGCCTACGAGGCGGGCAGCGAAGACGCGGCGGACGCGGCCAAGGAGCACGACCGCTGTGGCTCGAACCTGGTGGCGCCGATGCTGGCGGCCAACGTGGCCGGCGCCGCGCTGCTGCGCCGGGCGGTGGAGCGTCCAGGCCCGCTGGCCAACGCGGCCGTGGCCGTCGGCTCGATGGCGGTCGCCGTGGAGGTGTTCGCGTGGGCCGACCGACACGGCGACACGCGCCTGGCCCGCGCGCTGCGCCGCCCCGGCTACGAGATCCAGCGGCACATGGGCACGCGCGAGCCGACGGCGGAGCAGCTGGACGTGGGTCGCGCCGCGCTCGCCGAGATCGTGCGCGTCGAGTTGCGGCCATGAGCTCGCAGGCGGTCCGCGAGCGCCTGTCGCCCGGCGTGTTCCGCCTGCCCGCGGAGAAGATCCGCGAGGGCTACTACTCCGACGCCTACTTCAACCACACCAAGCACCTGCTCGAGGAGGACGGCCGCCATGCCCACGCGGTCGTACAGGTCTTCCAGAAGAAGCGCTCGCTGCTGGGCGGCGTCGACGAGGCGATCGCGGTCCTGAAGGAGTGCTCGGGGCGCCACGGCCCGGACGGGGAGTGGGTCGGCGGCTGGGAGGAGCTGGAGGTCCACGCCCTGTACGAGGGGGACGAGATCGCGCCGCACGAGACCGTCATGACGATCGCGGGCGACCTCTCGCTGTTCGTGCACCTCGAGACGGTCTACCTGGGCTGCCTGGCGCGACGCAGCCTGGTCATGCGCAACGTCCGCGAGGTCGTGGACGCCGCGGCCGGGAAGCCGATCTTCTACTTCCCCGCCCGCCACGACCACTGGCTCGTGCAGACCGGGGACGGCTGGGCCGCGCACGTCGCGGGGGCCATCGGCGTGTCCACCGACGCACAGGCCTCGTGGTGGGGCGGACGCGGGATGGGGACCGTCCCGCACGGCGTGATCGCGGCCTACGGCGGCGACACGGTCCTGGCGTCGCGCAAGTTCGCCGAGCGCTTCGCCCGCGAGATGAACGTCACGGTGCTGGTGGACTTCGACAACCACTCCGTCGACACGGCGCTGGCGGTCGCCGACGCGCTGGGCGAGCGCCTGTGGGGCGTGCGGCTGGACACCTCCGAGACGCTGGTCGACCGCTCGCTGCTGGACGAGATGGGGACGTTCGACCCGCGCGGCGTCAATCCGCGCCTCGTCGAGAAGGTGCGCGCGGCGCTGGACGCCGCGGGGCACCGGCACGTGCGGATCGTCGTCTCCGGGGGCTTCGACGCCGCCCGCATCCGGGAGTTCGAGGCGGCGGGCGTCCCGGTCGACGCCTACGGGGTCGGCTCCTCGCTGATCCGCGGACAGAACGACTTCACCGCGGACGTGGTTATGGTCGACGGCCGCCCGTGCGCGAAGGCCGGCCGCCGCTATCTGCCGAACCCCCGGTTGGAGAAGGTTGAGTGATCCCGGCGCCCGACCGATGAAGCCCTGATGGCGCTCCTCCTGATTGCTCTCACCTACGAGGAATTCGAGTCCTGGGTCACGATCTGGGTCCCGATCCTCTTCATGGGCCTGATCGTCTTCTTCCTGTGGCGAATGATCAAGGTCATGCCCAAGACCAAGCCGCAGCAGATCAAGCCGGAGTCCTCGATCTCGATCGGCTGGGACGACGTGGCGGGGACCGACGAGGCCCGCCACGAGCTGCAGGAGGTCGTCGAGTTCCTGCGCGACCCGCGGCGCTTCCAGGCGCTCGGCGCGCGGGTCCCCAAGGGGATCCTGCTGCACGGCCCGCCGGGCACCGGCAAGACGCTGCTGGCCAAGGCGGTCGCGCACGAGTCGGGCGCCAACTTCTTCTCGCAGTCGGCCGCCGCGTTCGTGGAGCAGTTCGTCGGACTGGGCGCGGCGCGCATCCGCCGCCTGTTCGCGATCGCCCGCAAGCATGCCCCGGCGATCATCTTCATCGACGAGCTCGACGCGGTTGGTGGCCGGCGCGGTTCGGACATCTCCGGGGAGAAGGACCAGACCCTCAACCAGCTGCTGGTCGAGATGGACGGGTTCGGCACCACCGATGACGTGGTCGTGATCGCCGCGTCCAACCTGCTGGAGAAGCTCGACCCCGCCCTGCTGCGCCCGGGCCGGCTGGACCGCCAGATCTTCGTCTCGCCGCCCGACGTCAAGGGCCGCGAGGGGATCCTGCGCGTGCACACGCGCGACAAGCCGCTGCACGACGTCGACCTGGCGGTGATCGCCCAGCAGACCAGCGGGCTCACCGGTGCGGACCTGGCCAACATCTGCAACGAGGCGGCGATCCGCGCGGCGCGCCGCGGCGGCACCTCGATCTCGATGGCGGACTTCGACGCCGGCCTCGAGCGCGTGGTCGCCGGCATGCAGTCGCGCCGCAAGCTCAACGACCACGAGCGCCAGGTCGTCGCCTACCACGAGGCCGGCCACGCGCTGTGCGCGGAGCTGCTCCCCACGGTCGACCGCGTGCACAAGATCTCGATCGTCCCGCGCGGACGGGCGCTCGGCTACACGCTGAACCTGCCCGCGGAGGACCGCTACCTCAAGACGCGCCAGGAGCTGATCGACTACATGAGCGTTCTGCTGGGCGGCCGCGTGGCCGAGCAGATCGTGTTCGGCTCGATCACCACCGGGGCGGCTGACGACCTGTTCAAGGTCGCCGAGATCACCCGCTCGATGGTCCACGAGTACGCGATGGGCACCGGACTGTCCTCCTCGCGCATGGACGTGGGCGGCGGCGAGCTGTCCGACATGACGCGCCGCGTGCGCGACCAGGAGCAGCGCGACCTGGCCGACGAGGCCTACCGCGCCGCCTACGCGCTGATCGACGCGCACCGCGACAAGCTGCGCGAGCTGGCCGAGACGCTCCTGCGCGACGAGGTGCTCGACCGCGCGGAGATCGACAGGATCATGGAAGGGGTCCAGCCGCCCCGGCCGCGCACGTCGCCCGGACTGCGCGTCGCCGCCGCGTCCGACCAGCCGCTTCCCGAGCCGTCCGGGGACTAGACTGCGCGGCCGTGTTCGGCCGCATCGACCACGTGGGCGTCGCCGTCGAGGACATGGACGCCGCGCTCGCGCTCTACCGGGACGCTCTCGGGCTGCCCCTGACGCATCGCGAGACGGTCGAGGAGCAGGGCGTGGACGCCGCGCTGCTCGACGTGGGAGAGGGGCACGTGGAGCTGCTGGCTCCCCTGGCCCCCGACACGCCGGTGGGCCGCCACCTGGCGCGGCAGGGCCCCGGCCTGCACCACGTCGCCTATGCCGTGGACGACATCGACTCCGAGCTGGGCCGGCTGCGCGAGGCGGGCCTGCGCCTCATCGACGAGTCCCCGCGCACCGGGATCCGCAACTCCCGCGTGGCCTTCGTCCACCCGCGCTCGGTGGGCGGCGTGCTGACCGAGGTCGTCCAGCCGGCGGAGGGTCACTGATGGCCGAGCGCGACGTGGTCATCGGCTTCGGCGTCGGCCAGTCGCTGCCGGTCCGCCTCGACGACGCCGAGATCCAGAGGCTGCGCGACGCCCTGTCGGGCGGCGGGTGGTTCGAGCTCCGGCACGACGACGGCACCGCGCACATCCGCCTGGACACCGTCGTCTACGTGCGGATCGACAAGGACGAGCACCGCGTCGGCTTCGGCTAGCGCGCCGTGCTCTCCCGCCTCGACGAAGCGGGTTACCGCCTCGCCCGCACCGCCGGTCACACGCCGGCCGCCGAACACGCGGTCCGGCGGTTCTCGGCGCTGGGCGAGCACGCGGCGATCTGGCTGGCGCTGGGCGCGGCGGGCGCGCTGGTCGACGCGCCGCGCCGCCGGCGCTGGCTGCGCGGCGCGGGGGTCGTGGGCGGGGCCTACGTGCTGAACACCGCGATCAAGCTGGCCGTGCGGCGCCGGCGCCCCGAGGTGCCGGGCCTGCCGGCGCTGGCCGGCACGCCGACGGGGCTGTCCTTCCCCAGCGCCCATGCCACGTCGTCCTTCGCGGGCGCGTCGGTCTACTCGCCGCTCGTTCCCGGCGCGCCCCTGTACGCGCTGGCCGCCGGCCTGGCGCTCTCGCGCCTGTACCTGGGCGTCCACTGGCCCAGCGACTCGCTGGCCGGCGCCGCGCTGGGCACCGTCATCGGCCGCGCGGCGCGATGAAGGTCGGCATCGTCGGGCTGCCCAATGCGGGCAAGTCGTCGCTGTTCAACGCGCTGACGCGCGCGGGGGCGGAGGCGGCCAACTACCCGTTCACGACGATCGAGCCCAACGTGGCGGTGGTCCCCGTCCGCGACGAGCGGCTGGAGCGGGTCGCGGAGGTCCTGCGCGCGTCGGAAGCCGTCCACGACACGATCGACTTCCACGACATCGCGGGGCTGGTCGAGGGCGCCCACCGCGGCGAGGGGCTGGGCAACCGCTTCCTGGCCAACATCCGCGAGGTGGACGCGATCGTCCACGTCGTGCGCGCGCACGGCGACCCAAACGTCGTGCACCCGGCGGGCCGGATCGATCCGGTGGCCGACGTGGAGACGATCGAGACCGAGCTGCTCTACGCCGATCTCGAGCAGGCCGAGCGGCGGCTGGAGCGCGTGGAGCGCACGGCTCGCGGCGGCGACAAGGCGGCGCTCGCCGAGGAGGCGTGGCTGCGCGCGGTGATCGAGGCGCTGCAGGCGGGCCGCCCGGCGCGCACGGTCGCGGTCCCCCCCGGCGCCCCGGACGCGCTGCGCCTGCTCCAGCCCCTGACCGCCAAGCCCGTGCTGATAGTGGCCAACGTGGACGAGGGAGAGGGCGAGGTGCCGGCGCCGCTCGCGGCGGCCGCCCGCGAGCGCGAAGCGGTCGCCGTCGCGGTGTCGTCGCGCCTGGAGTCCGAGCTGGCCGAGCTCGACGAGGACGAGGCGAGCTCCATGCGCGCCGAGCTGCACATCGCCGAGCCGGCGCTGGACCGGGTGGTCCGCGGCGCCTACGAGCTGCTCGAGCTGATCGCCTTCTTCACCGCCGACACGGACAAGCCGGCGATGTCGCGCCACGTGCGCCGCGGCTCGACCGCGTGGGAGGCGGCCGGCGCGATCCACGGCGACATCCAGCGCGGCTTCGTCCGCGCCGAGGTCATCGGGTGGGACGCGCTCGTGGACGCCGGCTCCTACGCCGCCGCCCGCGACCGCGGCACCCTGCGCGTCGAGGGCCGCGACTACGTCGTGGCCGACGGCGACGTCATGCACGTGCGCTTCACGCCGTAGGATTATATCCGGCCGGATATACTGACCGAGGAGATGGATGTCGCCGCCACACTTCGTGAGGCCCGCCGCCGCGCCGGTCTGACACAGAACGCCCTCGCGGACCGCGCCGGCACGTCCCAGGCCACGATCTCCGCTTACGAGCGCGGCATCAAGCAGCCGTCACTCACCACGTTCGAGCGCCTGCTCGCCGCGGCCGGCGCCCGGATCGCCGTGGAAGAGATGCCGGTGCCGGTCGTCGTGCCCACCGCGGCGCGCCTCGCGCGCTCCGGCCGCATTCTCGAGGACGTGATCGCCCTGGCCGAGGCGCTGCCGGTTCGTCACGACCCCGAGCTGCGCTTTCCCCGCCTCCCGGAAGCGGCGTGACGCTCGCCGACCGGGTCGTCGAGCTACACCGCGCCCTGGACCGCGCCGCGGTTTCGCACGCCTTCGGCGGTGCGATCGCTCTGGCCTACTGGACGCTCGAGCCTCGCGGCACCCGGGACATCGACGTCAACGTCTTCGTGCCGCCAGATGGGGCCGAGCACGCACTGGCCGGTCTGCCGGACGGGGTCGCGGTGCGGCGGGAGACGGTCGACGCCATTGCTCGCGAGGGCCAGGTCCGCCTGTGGTGGGACGACACGCCCGTGGACCTGTTCTTCGACTACGCCCCGGTGCACGGGGACGCCGCCCGCCACAGCCGGACGGTCCCGTTCGCCGGAACGGAGATCCCGATCCTCGGCCCCGTGGAGCTGGCCGTGTTCAAGGCCATGTTCGATCGCACACGCGACTGGGCGGATGTCGAGGCGATGGTCGCCGCCGAGACGCTCGACCTGGACGCCGTTCGCGATCAGCTGCGCACGATGGTCGCGGCTGACGATCCGCGCTTCGCGCGCCTGGACGAAGCCGCCCGCCGCGCCCGCGGCTAGTCCGCGCCCCACTTGTCCAGCCGCTCGGCCAGGCGGTTCATGCCCAGCTCGCGCGCGGCGGCGGCCGCCGCCTCGGCGTCGAGCCGCGTGTCGGGAGGCAGCGGCACGTCGACGTGGCGCAGCGTGGCGATGTCCTTGAAGGTCAGCAGCAGGTCGGGGTCGGACAGCAGCGCCTTGCGCACGCCGGGCTTCTCGCGGATCGCGCCGTCCAGCGCCGCCTCCAGCGTCCCGTGGCGGCGCAGCAGGTCGGCCGCCGTCTTCTCGCCGATCCCCTTGGCGCCGGGCAGGCCATCGGACGGGTCGCCCCGCAGGGCGATGAAGTCCGGCACCGCCTCGGGTGGGACGCCGTAGCGCGCGATCACGTCGTCCGGGCCCATCTCCACGGCACCCTGCGGCCCGCCGGTCTTGAGGTAGAGGACGCGCACGCGGTCGCTGGCGCACTGGAACATGTCGCGGTCGCCGGTGAGGATCAGCGCGTCGCCGCCGGCCGCCACCTCCGCGGCGGCGTAGGAGCCCAGAAGGTCGTCGGCCTCCAGGTCCTCGCTGCCGGCGAGATGGAAGCCGAAGGCGCCGAAGAAGTCCGCCGCGCGCACCCACTGCCAGCCGAGCCCGTCGGGCTCCGCGATCCGGTCGGCGTGGTAGGCGGGGTAGGCCTCGGTGCGGTAGTGCGCCGCCTCGGCGCCGAAGCACAGCACGACGGCGCGCGGGGAGTGGCGCTCGATCTCGAACAGCAGCAAATTGGCGGTCCCCAGCAGGGCGTTGACCGGCTGGCCCCCGGGCGCCTTGATCGAGTCCGGGAGCGCGTAGAAGGCGCGGAACAGCAGCGACGGCGCGTCGACGGCGAGCAGCGGGGCCACCCCGATAGCTTTCCATCCCTCAGATCGAAAGGGAGAGGCATGCTCACGGTCAACGGACTCGAGGACCTCAAGTCGCACGAGGGCCAGGAGGTAGGCGTCTCGGAGTGGCACGAGGTGACCCAGGAGGACATCAACGCCTTCGCCGAGGTCACGGGCGACGACAACTGGATCCACCTCGACGTGGAGCGCGCGAAGGACACGCCGTTCGGCGGGACGATCGCGCACGGCTACTACACGCTCTCGCTGGCACCCAAGTTCTCCTACGCGATGTTCCAGGCGCAGGGCTTCGCCTTCGGCGTCAACTACGGGCTCAACAAGGTCCGCTTCCCGGCACCGCTGCCCGTGGGCTCGAAGGTCCGCATGCGCATGCGCCTGGCCAAGGTGGAGGACGTGCCGGGCGGCGCCCAGATCACCAGCGAGCTGACCTTCGAGCGCGAGGGCGCCGACAAGCCGGTGTGCGTGGCCGAGTCGCTCTCGCGCGTGTACGGAGGGGCGCCGGAGGGCTAGACGGCCCCGGGGGCCGGGCGTACCCTGAGGGGGTGCCCGACCCTGTGGTCGTCACCGTCATCCTCTTCGCGCTGCTGTGCATCCCGGTGTGGCTGGCCGGCTCGTCGCACCCCCGCCCGCGCCGGCGCCACGGGCGCGACTACGGCGCCATGGCCGAGATCGAGGAGAACGACATCGGCCAGATGATCGAGGGGATCAACGAGCGCCGGCGGCGCAGCGGGCGCCCCGAGATCGGCGACGAGCTGGCCGAGGAGCTGCGGCGCCGGTCTCGTACGCCAGACCGCTGATACCGTCAGCCGCGTGACCCCGCGTCGCGCCTCCGACGTCTTCGTGGAGTGCCTGGAGGCCGAGGGCGTGAAGTACGTCTTCGGCATCCCCGGCGAGGAGACCCTGGACCTCAACGAGTCGCTGGAGAGCTCGAGCATCCAGTTCGTCCCCGTGCGCCACGAGCAGGGCGGCGCCTACATGGCCGACGTCTACGGGCGGCTGACCCGCAGCGCCGGCGTGTGCCTGGGAACGCTGGGGCCCGGCGCCACCAATCTGGTGACCGGGATCGCCGACGCCTACCTCGACCATGCGCCGCTGGTCGCGCTGACCGGCCAGGGCGACCTGGAGCGCATGCACAAGGAGTCGCACCAGTACATCGACGTGATCTCGCTGATGCGCCCGATCGTCAAGTGGAACGCCCGCCTGAACACGCCGGCGATCATCCCCGAGGCGGTGCGCAAGGCCTTCAAGGTCGCCGAGTCCCAGAAGCCCGGCCCGACGCACCTGGAGCTGCCCGAGGACGTCATGGCGGCACAGCTGGACGCGGCGCCGCTGCCCAACGGCTCGGGCTTCCGCCGACCCGAGCCCAGCGCCACCGAGGTCGAGCTGGCGGCGCGCATCGTGCGCGGGGCCGAGCACCCGATCGTGCTGGCGGGCAACGGCTGCGCGCGGGTGGGGGCCGCGGGCGCACTGCGCGAGTTCTCCCGCGTCACCGGGATCCCGGTGGCCGAGACGTTCATGGGCAAGGGGCTGCTGGACTACCGCGACGAGCACTTCGTGGGCACGGTCGGCCTGCAGTCGCGCGACTACGCCCTCGCGGGGTTCGAGGACGCCGACGTCGTGGTGACGGTCGGCTTCGACCTGGTGGAGCACGCCCCGGTCAACTGGAACCCGGGACGCGACAAGCGGATCGTGTGCATCGACACCGCGCCGGTCGAGGTCGACGAGCACTTCGTCACCGAGATCGACCTGATCGGCGACATCGAGGTGGTCCTCTCGCTGCTCACCGAGGCGTGCGGGCCGGTGGTGGCGCCGGAGAACGGGGCGCAGCCCAGCCGCCTCAACGAGATCGTGCTGTCGCACTTCGAGGCGGGGCGCGAGGACGACGCGTTCCCGCTGACGCCGCCGCGTGCGCTGTGGGACGTCCGCCAGGCGCTGGGTCCCTGCGACATGCTGATCTCCGACGTGGGGCTGCACAAGCTGTGGATCGCGCGCATGTTCCCCGCCCACGAGCCCAACACGGTCCTGATCGCCAACGGCCTGGCGGGGATGGGGATCGCCCTGCCCAGCGCGATCGCGGCCAAGCTCGTCCATCCCGAGCGCAACGTCGTGACGATCAACGGCGACGGCGGCTTTTTGATGAACCTGCAGGAGCTGGAGACGGCGCGGCGCCTGCGCACGCCGATCGTCAACGTGATCTGGGAGAACGCCCAGTTCGGCTCGATCGTGTGGAAGCAGGACAAGAAGTTCGGCCGCCACTTCGGAGTGGACTTCACGAACCCCGACTTCGTCAAGCTGGCCGACAGCTTCGGCTGCCCGGCCTGGCGCTGCGAGTCGGCCGACGACCTGCCGCGGCGCCTGCAACAGGCGCTGGCGCTCGACCTTCCCTCCCTGATCGTGGTCCCGATCGACTACTCGATGGACGTGGCCATCTCCGACGAGCTGGGCCAGGAGACCGTCACGACGTAGCGCCGCTAGGGCGCGATGAAGTCGTGCAGGTCGTAGACCTCCTGGCGGGTCGGGGGGCCCGCCTGGGCGCCCGCCGCCTCGACCATCGCCGGGCGCAGGCGCTGCTCGAGGAAGCGCTCCAGGTCCTCGCGCGAGCGCCACACGTCGAACACCCGCATCCCGCCCTCGTACGGGGCCGCGGTGTGGAAGATCAGGCCCTCGGGCGGATTCTCGTGCGGGCGCAGAACCTCGTTGACGCGGTTGTAGCTCTCCACGTCGCCGGGGAACTCCTGGAGCATGGCGATGGGCATTGCGAGCGTCCTCCTTGCCGGTTGCGGGGGGTCGATTTCGGGGCAGTATCGTCCGTGACATGGCCACGACGCAAAGCCGGGAAGCGCAGGTCGTAGACGCCGTCCCCAAGCAGCTGTTCGTGGGGGGCGAGTGGCGCGACGCCGCGGAGGGCGGGACGCTGGGCGTCGAGGATCCGGCGACCGGCGAGACGCTGTGCGACGTGGCCGACGCGCAGGTCGGCGACGCGGTGGCGGCGCTGGACGCGGCGGTCGAGACGCAGGCCGAGTGGGGTTCGCACGCGCCCCGCGAGCGCGGCGAGATCCTGCGGCGCGCCTTCGAGATGCTGAGCGCGCGCGCCGACGACCTGGCGCTGCTCATGACGCTGGAGATGGGCAAGCCGGTCGCCGAGTCCAAGGCCGAGATCACCTACGCCGCGGAGTTCCTGCGCTGGTTCTCCGAGGAGGCGGTGCGGATCGCCGGCCGCTACCAGGTCAACCAGACCGGGCAGGGGCGCGTGCTGACGATGAAGCAGCCGGTCGGCCCGTGCATCTTCATCACGCCGTGGAACTTCCCGATGGCGATGGGCACGCGCAAGATCGCACCGGCCGTGGCCGCGGGCTGCACGATGGTGATCAAGCCGGCCAAGCAGACGCCGCTGTCGATGCTCGCGCTGGCGGGGATCCTGGAGGAGGCGGGCCTGCCGGGCGGAGTGCTCAACGTGATCACCGCGTCCTCCTCGGGGTCGGTGATGGAGCCGCTGATCCGCGACCCGCGCGCGCGCAAGCTGTCGTTCACGGGGTCCACCGAGGTGGGGCGCAAGCTGATGGAGCAGGCGTCCGAGCAGGTGCTGCGCGTGTCGATGGAGCTGGGCGGCAACGCGCCGTTCTTGATCTTCGAGGACGCCGACCTGGACGCCGCGGTCCAGGGCGCGATGCTGGCCAAGATGCGCAACGTCGGCGAGGCGTGCACGGCGGCCAACCGCTTCCACGTCGCGTCCTCGGTGGCCGACGAGTTCGCCTCGCGCCTGGCCGAGCGGATGGGCGCGCTCAAGCTCGGCCGCGGCACCGACGACGGTGTCGAGGTGGGTCCCCTGATCGACGCCGACCAGCGCGCCAAGGTCGCCGAGCTGGTGGAGGACGCGGTGGGGAAGGGGGCGCGCACCGTGGTCGGCGGGAACGCGCCGGACGGCAGCGGCTACTTCTACGAGCCGACCGTCCTGGCCGACGTCTCCGACGGGGCGCGCCTGCTCAAGGAGGAGATCTTCGGCCCCGTCGCTCCCGTGAAGGGCTTCTCCTCCGAGGAGGAGGCCATCCACTGGGCCAACGACACCGAGTACGGCCTCGTCGCCTACGTCTACACCCGCGACCTCGGCCGCGCCTTCCGCGTCGCCGAGGCGCTGGAGACCGGCATGGTCGGCCTCAACCAGGGAATCGTCTCCAACGGCGCCGCCCCCTTCGGCGGCGTCAAGCACTCCGGCTTCGGCCGCGAAGGCGGCCCCGAGGGGATCGAGGAGTACCTCGAGACGAAGTACGTGGCGATGAGCCTGTGAGTCCTTGAGCCAGTCCGGCGCGACTTCCGACCTCTCGGCGGCCGAGCAGCTGCTACGGGAGGCACGCGTGACCGGCGAGGCGGTCGACCTGCGCGCCGGCGACCCCGAGGTCGACGCGCCCGAGCACGCGGCCGAGTGGCCGGACGAGCGAACGGTCCGAGCAGAGGTGCTCCACGAGATGCTGGTCGCGCCGGCGCCGAGCGGGTCGCCGCCGCCGCGGCGGCTCGACCTGCGGGGGGCGCGGATCGCCGGGCAGCTCGACCTCTGCGACGCCCGCCTGGTGTGCGCGCTCGCGCTTGTGGACTGCCGGTTCGACCAGCCGCTCCTGCTGGTCAGCGCGCAGGCGGCCCGTATCCGCCTCTCCGGATCCCACGTCCCCGCCGTGCACGCCGCCGGCCTGCGCACGACCGGGGTCCTCGAGGCGGATGACGGCTTTACCTGCCCGGGCGGGTTCCAGTTGACGAGCGCGGATATCGGCGGGGACGTGATGTGCGCGGGCGCCAGGCTGGGAAGCGAGGACGGCGCCGCGCTGATCGCGGACGCCGCCACCGTGTCCGGCCACGTTCGGCTCGGGCCTGAGTTCGAGGCCCGGGGCACGACCAACCTCGTCGGCGCCCGGATCCGCGGCCAGCTCAACTGCACCGGCGGCTCGTTCGCCAATCCCGGCGGACTGGCGCTGGTGGCGGACGACGCCGTGGTCGAGGGAGCGGCGTTCTTGGACGACGCTAGCTTCGAGGGCGAGCTGCGACTACAGGGCGCCGAGATCCGCGGTACGCTCGGGCTCACCGGGATCAGGCTCGACAATCCCGACGGGACCGCGCTGCTGGCCGGGGCGCTTACCGTGGGCCGCAACCTTGTGATGTCGGAAGGGCGCGTCACTGGCGAAATGCGGATCCTGAACGCGCGCGTCGGCGGTCAGTTCGTGTGCCGCGGCGCCGTGTTGCGCAAATCCTCCACCCCCGCCTTCGCCGCCGATGGGATCCGTGTCGACAGCGACTGCATGTTCTCCGGCGGGTTCGAGGTCGAGGGCGGCGCCGTACTTTCCGGGGCCACGGTCGGCGGCCAGCTCGTCTGCCGCCAGGGCACATTCAGGGACGCGGAAGCGCCGGCGCTGGTCCTGGACGGCGCGACAGTCGGCCAGGATCTCATCCTGGGGCCAGACCTGGTTAGCGACGGCGAAACGCGGCTGATCGGGGCCAGCGTCGGCAGGCAGCTTCGTTTCGACGGCACGTTCTCAAACCCCGGAGACGATGCGCTCAGCGCCGATGGGGTGGAGGCGCGCGGCGGCCTTTTCAGCGGGCCGGGGCTGCGCGTCGAAGGGCAGCTCCGGCTGCACGTTGCGCGTATCCCGGGGTCGCTGCTGCTCGAGCACGGCGAGCTGCACAACCCCGGTGGCAGCTGCCTGACCGCGGACGGGATGGTGGTCGCCGCGCACGCGCGGTTCGGCTCGCACTTGAGCACTAGCGGGACGATGAGCCTGCGCGCGGTTGAGGTTGGGGCGCAGCTCGTGTTCGACGAGTGCGCCCTGAGCGCGCCCAGCGTCGCGGTCGACTTGGAGCGGCTCGTGGTCAAGGGGCCGCTGTTGATGTGGCCGCGGTCGCTCGAGGGCGGGCTGGACCTCACCCACACCACGGCGGCCGTGTACTCGGACCAGCTGCAGATGTGGCCGGCACGGCTGGCCATCGAGGGGTTTCTCTACGACGCCATCCAGTCCAAGCCGCCGGTCTCCACCGCCCAGCGGCTGAGCTGGGTGGCTTCGCACGCCGGCGGTTACTCGCCCCAGCCCTACGAGCAGCTCGCTGCCACACTGCGTAACGTCGGCTCTGAGGACGAGGCGCGCGACGTGCTGATCGCCAAGCAGCGCGCGCGCCGGCGGCAGCTCGGGTGGCCGGCCCGGGTGTGGGACTGGCTGCTCGACGTCACTGTGGCGTACGGGTACCGGACGTGGCGAGCTCTCGCCTTCCTGGCCTTCCTACTCGTAGTCGGCGGCGTCGTCATGGACCGGGCCCATCCTGAGCACGTCGTCCCCACCAAGCCGGCATCGCAGATGCCGGACTTCGAGCCGTTGATCTACGCCGCCGACGCGCTGATCCCGGTGGTGAACCTGCACCAGCGCGACCTGTGGGCGGCCGAGGGGTTCGCGGTGTGGGTGGTGGCGGCGCTGGTCGTCGCCGGGTGGATGCTGACCACGATCGTGGTCGCGGCGCTCACGGGCCTGCTGCGCCGCGAGTAGGAGAGGTCAGCGCCTGGAGCCCGCGGCGATCTTGCGCAGGTCCAGCGCCTCGTCGAGGACCTTCTCCTCGACGCCGTGCTCGAGGGCGACCTCGCGCAGGGTGCGGCCGGAGGTAGCGGCGGCTTGGACGATCTCGGTCGCCTTGTCGTAGCCGATGTAGGGGTTCAGCGCGGTGGCGACGGCGAGCGTCAGCTCGGCCGAGCGACGGCAGCCCTCCAGGTTCGGCTCGATCCCGTCCACGCACTTCTCGGCGAACAGGTTGGACTTGGCGGTCAGCAGCTGGATCGACTCCAGCAGGTTGCGCGCGATCAGCGGCACGCGGACGTTGAGCTCGAAGTTGCCCTGGGAGCCGGCGACCGTGATCGCGGTGTCGTTGCCGATCACCTGCGCGCCGACCTGCATCACGACCTCCGGGATCACCGGGTTGACCTTGCCGGGCATGATCGACGAGCCCTTCTGCAGCTCGGGCAGCAGCAGCTCGCCGAGGCCGGCGCGCGGGCCGGAACCCATCATCGCCAGGTCGTTGGCGATCTTGGTGACCGAGACGGCGATCACCTTCAGCGCCCCAGACAGCTCGACGAGCGCGTCGCGGTTGCCCTGCGCCTCGAACGGGTCCTCGGGCGGCAGGATCTCCAGGTTGGTGGTCTGGGAGAGCTGCGCGCGCACGCGCTCGGCGAACTCCGGGTGGGTGTTGAGGCCGGTGCCGGTCGCCGTCCCGCCGAGCGGGATCTGCGCCACCTGCGGCAAGGCGTTGCGCACCCGCCGCGCGCCCAGCCGGATCTGGGCGGCGTAGCCGGCGAACTCCTGTCCCAGCGTGACCGGGACCGCGTCCATCAGGTGCGTACGGCCCGCCTTGACGATGTCGGCGAACTCGTCGGCCTTGCGCGCGAAGGACGCCTCCAGGCGCTCGAGCGCGGGCAGCAGGCGGTTCACGCACTCGTCCAGCGCGGCCAGGTGGACGGCGCTGGGAAAGACGTCGTTGGACGACTGCCCCATGTTCACGTGGTCGTTGGGATGCGCGCCCTCGCCCGCGAGGCTCGCGATGACTTCGTTGGCGTTCATGTTCGACGAGGTCCCCGAGCCGGTCTGGAACGAGTCGACCGGGAACTGCTCGTCGTGCTCGCCGGCGGCGACGCGGTCGGCCGCGGCGGCGATGCGCTCGGCCAGCTCGGAGTCGAGCAGTCCCAGCTCTCCGTTCACCCGGGCGGCGGCCGCCTTGATCCGGCCCAGCCAGTGCACTACCTCGAGGCGGACCGGGTCCCCGGAGACGGGGAAGTTGGCGATCGCCTTGTCGGTCTCGCCGCCCCAGAGCTTTTCGTTTTCCGCTACCGCCACGGTGCCAGACACGCTATCTCAGGCGCAGAAGGAGACGATCTCTCGCGCCACTCCCACCGGGTCGTCGTACGCCATCAGGAAGCCGGTCCCGGACAGCACGCGCAGCTGCGCGTTGGGCAGCGCGCGCATGGCTTCCTCGGCCGTCGCGACGGGATGGAAGCGGTCCTCGCCGGCCCACAGCAGCAGGACCGGCATCGCAAGGGAGGGGTAGGCGTCGCGCAGGTCGTTCTGCGCGTCGACCGGCCAGGCGCGGGCGAGCTTGGCCCACGAGCGCGCACGGTTGCCGTTCCCCGCCACGTCGGCGAAAGCGTGGCGGACCAGGTCGCGCGCCGCGGGGTTGTTACGGGCGCTGAGCTTCGCGCCCAGCTCCGGGCGGAAGACGGCCCGGGCGCCGTGGGAGAGGACGCGGTCGAGGCCCGGGACCGCCGCGGCACGGGTCACGGTCCGCCACACCCGCAGCCCGGGAACCTGCGGCTCGCCGTGCAGTCGGCTGGGCATCAGCACGAGGCGCGACGGCTCCAGCCGGCCGGCCACGGTCGCGCGCAGCAGGAGATCGGCGCCGAGGTCGTGGCCGCCGACGAGCGGGCGGGGCCCGAGGACGTCGCGGCAGAAGCCGGCGATCACGTCGGCCATCCAGTCCGGGGAGTAGGGATGGCGGGGACGGTCCTCGGAGTCGCCGTGTCCGGGCAGGTCGGGGAGCACGACGCGAAAGCGCAGCGTGAGGTCCTCCACCGCCGGCTCGAACTCGCGGTGGGTCAGTCCGGCGGAGTGCAGCAGCGCGAGCGGCGGTCCGGTTCCCGCCGCGCGGTACGCGACCCGCGCGCCGTCCGGGTGGTGGTAGAGGCGCAGCTTCATCCGTGGTCGCGTCCGGCCGCGACGCCGCGGCGGTACGCGGCCCGGCGGATCGCCGGAGCTGCGGCCAGGCCGGTGCTGCTCTCCAGGCGGCGCACCAGCTCATGGTGGATGCCGTTGGTCCGGCTCGCGCCGCGCTTCGCCGCACCGACGAGGTAGCCGAGGCGCATCGCGGCGGTGTCGCTGCGCGCGACGCGAGTGGCCAGTGCGTCGGCGGTCGCGGTGTAGAGCGCTCCGACGGTCTGGATGTCCGCGCCCGTCCGCGCGTTCTCCACGCAGGTCGAGAGCTTGACGCCGCCGGCGAGCAGGACGTCCCCGGGCGCCTTGGCCAGGGCGGCCTGGATCGCGGGGACGCTGTCGTTGCAGGCCGCCGGCAGGCGCGGCTCGTCCTCGCTCGCGCACCCGCTGGCGGCCAGGGCGGCGACGGCGAGCGCCGCGGCGCCTCCTCCAAAGGTCGTACGGCCGAACGTTTCCCGCCGCCCCATCGGCCGCCGATCCTAGCTGCGACGAGGCAGTTCGCCCCTCAACCCTGTGCAAAAAGCCCCAACTGCTCATGTCTGGGGCCAAAACGCCGTCAATTAGGAACATGTCTACGCATTCCAAGGTCAGCCGTCTCGGCCTCTCCACCTCCCAGGCGGCTCGTGAGCTTGGGGTTTCCCTGGGGACCGTGCGGCGCTGGGCCGACATGGGCTACCTGCGTGCCTACCGCACGCCGGGCGGCCAGCGCCGGTTCAACGCCGATCAGATCGAGGCGTTCGTCCTCTCGCTCGAACAGCGCGGCCGCTCGCGTCCGTCGACCGAGTCGGACGCCGCGACGCCCCGCGCTTCCTAGCTTTCCGCCGAAGCGACCCCCCAAGGGCGGCGCGGCCCGGGACCATCCCTCCCCCGGGCCGCGTCGGCCCCTGCCCGATCGCATCGAGTGGACTTGACCGCGATATACGCGGCTAACTCCACTCGCTGCGGCCGTTAGCGGCCGCTCGCCTCGTCGGCGGTCGGACTGGTAGCCCCGACCGCCTCGCCGATCCGGCGCTCGAGCGCGAGCTCCTCGCCGAAGTCGGCCCAGTCGGCGTGGCGGTAGTCGACGCCGCGGCCGGCGAGCAGCTGCGCCAGCGCCTCGACGTAGCGGCCCTCGAGCTGCGTGCCGGAGACGCGCCGCAGCTCGGTGAGCGCTTCGAAGGACGAGACCGGCGTGCGGTAGGTGTCGTCGGCGGTGAGGGTGTCGTAGACCTCCGCGACCGCGACCACCTTCGCGAGCTCCGGGATCTCCTCGGCCTTCAGCCCGTCCGGGTAGCCGCGCCCGTCGAGGCGTTCGTGGTGCGCCCGGACGATCTCCGCGACCGGACCGTAGACGCCGAGGTCGCGCAGGAGGTCGGCGCCCATCACCGGGTGCTCCCGGATCGTCTCCCAGTCCTGCTCGGTCAGCGTCCGGCCCCGCTCCATCACCCGATCCGACAACCCGAACCGCCCGATGTCGTGCAGCAGCCCCGCGGTATGCGCCAGCTCGCACTCGCGCTCCGACATCCCCACCGCCTCAGCAATGTCCCGCGAGAACGCAGCCACCGCGGCGGCATGCCGCGCCGCCCGCGCATCCCGGTGGTTCAGCGTCCGGATCAGACCCGAGAGGACGCCCCACGAGAGAGCCGCGTATTGCCTCGTCCGCTCTCGCGCCGTAACGACCAGCCGCGCCATGTACGTGAACGCGAAGATCGAGACGAGGACGAAGACCACCGCGCCCAGCCCGACGCTCCGATAGATCCCTGCGGCGGCGACGGTCAGGACGACGTTGATGGAGAGGGCCGGGATGAGGTTGGCGTGCGCGCGAAATCGTTGGACCACTTCGGCTTCGTGGAGCCAAGCCGAGAGGACCGTCACGGTCGTGATGTTCAAAGCGAGCTGAATCGCCGCCACCGCGCCTAGGGATAGATAGAACTCGGGACTGTCGGCTGCTGGCGCCAGTGAGCTGAAGAGAGACGCGCCCAACAGCGTCGGCGCCCCGCTGCTCAGCACATTGATCCCGAGGGCCGAGAGCCGATAACGGTCTGCAAGCCAAAACACCAACTCGGGCATGACGGCGACGAAGAAAGCCGCTTCGGGACCGAGGAATGCCACCGCAAGCATCACGGGCACAAAAGACCCGGAAATAAGCATCGGACCGTCCCAGCTCGCCGACGCCAGATTGGCTGCGATAGCGGATCCGACGAGAACCAGGCACAGGGGCGCCGTGATGGTCGTGTGCGAGGCGAACGCGAACCAGGCGAACGTCGCGATCGATCCAGTCGCGCCGATCGCCGTTGCAACCCAGGGGCGAGCTATCTGCGCACGAGACGCCACAACCCAACGCTACCGCTGGATTCGTGGCACTAGTCCTTCGGGTGTGGCGCCGGTCTTAGCGAGTGCGCATGTACCCGCCACTCGCCGCGATAACGCCGATCGCAGCGATGAGAAGCGGGTAGAGCTTCAGCTTCAAATGATCCATAGCGAGCCTCCCTTGGGCCCCTTTGGGCAGGTTTGGGTAGGGACGACGCTAGCAGCGTTTCGGCCGAAATGCACAAGTTTCTGCCCGGGAGCTGTGCGGAAACTGTTGTGCCGCATGCCTCGTGCCGCGCACCTGCTCCGATTCATTGGGCGTGCGCTACTTGAAGACCAGCGAGGCTGCGGCGCTCCTCAATGTCAGCCCGAATACGTTGCGGGCCTGGGAGCGTCGGTTCGGCTATCCAAAGCCTCAGCGATCTCCCGGCAAGCACCGGCTCTACACGCACGGCGAGATCGCCGCGCTGAAGGACGCACTTCAGGAGGGGCTGTCGATTTCCTCGGCCGTATCCCGTGCGCGCGAGGGCCTGAGCGCTGATGCCGACACCCTGATCGGCGCGCTGTCGTCCTTCGATCGGGAGCGCGCCGACTCTGCGATGGAGGCGGCGCTTGCACTCCGGTCGATCGAGCGCTCGGTCGAGGAGATCCTCCTGCCCTCGCTGGAGGAGCTTGAGCAGCGCCACGGCCTCGACAGCGCCCGCTGGGCGCTTGCCGCTCGCTGGGCGAGCGACTGGCTGCGGCGCGCGCAGCGGCTCACGCCTCCGCCGGTCCGGCGGGTTTCCTTGCTGATCGGCGATGCGTCGCGCGACGAGTTGGACCCGGACGCGCCGGCCATCCGAGCACTCGAGCTGCTGTGCGCCCGGGCGGGTGCCCGCCTGTTGTGCCTCTCCGTCCGCGGGATCGCAGGTCTTGGCGACGCCCTCGCCGTCGCCGAGCCCGACGCGGTCGTCCTCGCTGGCGGCTTCGCCCGCGACGACGAAGTCGCGCGATGGGCCTACTCCGTCCGGTCCGCCGCCGGAGCGCTTCCCGTCGCGCTGTACCGGCGAGAAGTACTCCGTCCGCTCCGCGCAAGAACAACCGGCGCGGCCCATCTGTCCTCAGCGCCCTCCGAAGCCCAGAGCCAGGTACTCGAACTGGTCGAGGCCGGTCGCCTCGCATCCGAGAAGAGAACCTCGCCCACACGACTGGTCCCGCGCGAGAAGCGCGCGGGGTGACCCATGAACGACGGAAGGAACTGACGACATGAGCACGGATGCACAAGGTCAGTCCTCGCTGCGAGTCCTCCAGCGAGATCGCTCGACCGAACCTCTCAAGGTCTTCTGCGGCCATTGCGGCCGCTCGCCCGACAACGAGTCCGAGGCAGACTCACGCGTCTGCACCAAGTGCGGCCTCGGCCTGATGCTTCAGGCGCCCGCGGACGCCGCGCCGGGACCCTCCGACCCATTCCTCGTGGTCGACGGTGCGCTGACAATCTGCGCCGTGTCGCGCATCGCGGAGCGCTTGCTCGAGGTGAGCGAGACCGAGGCAGTCAACCGCCACGTCGCAGAGTTCCTAGTCCCAGCGGACGCTGAGAGTTCTTCGGGGGAGAGCCTGGCCTCACTGCTCGCTTGGGCTGCCCGCGGCGAAACGCCATCGGCACAGGTGGTCATCCGGCCGGCGAACACCTTCGGCGTCCGCTACTGGGCCCGCGTCGGTCCGTGCGGCCCTCCGACCGCAGCGCTGCTAGTCCTCGCCGACGCGCGTTAGCCCAAAGCGGTCGCCGCTCGTCAGAGGGTTCGGCGATGAGCGGCCATTTTCGACGGTAATGATTGGGATCGTTGCGGTAATCCTCGTTCCGCTGCCTATTTCGGTTTCGACGGAAAGCCGCCCGTTGCGAGCGTCACAACGCTCGGAACATGAGGCAAGCCCGATATGTCCGTCAGATACGGCCACATCACGCACTACCTCATCGAAGCCGACTCCGTCATCTACGACCTCGAGAGTCACAACATGCTCCTGACGTGTTACAGAGACCTGTAGGCGCTCGGCGCGAGCATGCTTCGCCACATTCGTCACTAGCTCCCTTGCTAGCGACAGAATCAACCGGTCTTCGACGCCTTCAGCATCCGCGTCTACCGATACGCTTGCATCGAATCCCGCTCTAGCGGCCGCGTTGCTCACGAGTTGGCTCAGGCCCGTGGCGAGACCAGCGCGATCGGCCACTGTCGGGTGCAGGTCCTTAACGGCGGTACGAAGCTGACGAACAGTCTCATCGACGGCCGCAACGGCGCTACCAAGCGAGTGCGACCCGCCACGTGCTACGTCTTCCAAATCTTGTCGGGCACAAAGGAGCGTCTGAAGTGCCCCGTCGTGGAGCGACTCGGCCAACGCCTTCCGCTCGCGGGCCTCAGCGTCGAGGGTTTGCGCGACGAGCCGCCCGCGACTCGCCGCGAGTTCTTCGACCCTACGGGCGCGGTCTCTTGCCAGAAGGGTTTGTCGGACCATGTAGTTGAAGGCGACAATCAGCCCGCATACGAAAACAACGACTTCAAGCCCAGTGCTGACGTAGATGTTGGCAGCCGCAACGACGAGGGCAACATTGATGGCAAGCGCTGGCACTAGCTTGACGTGGCTTCGCAACCGATCCCGGATCGGCGACCCATCCAGAATCCCGATGAGGGAAGTGATCAAAAGGTCGTTGAGAAGTAGCGTGCCGGCTCCGGTGGCAGCCAGCGCGAGATAGAACCAAAGTCCCGGCGTCAGGTCGAGCGCCCCGAAGGCGGCGGCTCCGCCTACCGCGGTTGCCCCGACGGCGAATAGATTGATCGGTACCACGGCGACGCGGTAACGCTGGACGGTCCAAGCACCGAGCTCAGATGCCACGACGATGACTAAGGCGGCCGTTGGCCCGAGGAACGCGATCGCAAGCATCAATGGCAGAAACGACGCATCGATTAGCAGCCTTCCTTCGAGCGGGACATACGCAATGGATGCGCCGATCGCACATAACGCGAGAGCGATGGTCAGGGGATGCCCGAGTGAACCATGCGGTGACGTCGCGCCGACCACGCAGCACGCAATAAGCCCGGGAAACGCAACTGCGTGCGCGCGCGAGGGATTCGGTCGACGATGCCTGAATCGATGGCCACTCACTGCAGCACCCCCTCCCGCAGCGCCTTGGCCACCGCGGCGGCTCGGTCGTTGACTTCGAGCTTGTCGTAGATGTTGCTCAGGTGGGTCTTGATGGTGGATGGGCTCAGGAAGAGGATTCGGGCGATCTCCGGGGCGGAGCGGCCTTCGGCGGCGAGGGTGAGGATCTCGCGCTCTCGGGGTGTGAGGCGGGGGCGGGGGTCGTGGCGGTGGGCTCGGATCTGGTCGGCGATTCCGTCGTGGAGGTCCGGGGAGAAGACGGTGCGGCCGCGGGCGACGCGGGTTATCGCGTCGCAGATCGTGCGGCGGTCGACGTCCTTGAGGAGGTATCCGCGGGCGCCCGCGGCGAGGGCGTCGTAGACGCGGTCGCTGTCGGTGTACGCCGTGAGGACGAGGACGCGCGTGGGGGACTGGACGTCGCTCAGCGCGGTGACGACCTGGATGCCGCTGAGCGACGGCATGTTGATGTCGACGACCGCGACGTCGGGCACCAGTTCCCCAATCAGGACGAGTGCATCGCGCCCGTCTTTGGCCTCGCCCACCAGCTCCAGGTCGGGGCGCGCCTTCACCGCTCGCGTGATCCCGTCCCTGTAAAGCGGATGGTCGTCGGCCACCAGAACCGTAACGCGTCCCTGCCCGCCCATTGCTCAGCGGACTTTGCCATAACAGCGCAGCCCCGGGCGCCGGATCGTCCGGTCGGACTAGGCCGATCGGGCTACCCCGTGGAGAGGGCTCGCTCGCGCCCGCGACGGCGCGCCTGACGCGCTCCAGCCGCCGCGGCCAGGCCGAGCAATCCCAGCGGCAGCAGGACCGCGAGCGAGACGACTGCCGCGCCCGCGAACACCTCCAGCACGCGGACCGCGTCGCGAACCGCGTCGCGCGGCGTCCAGTTGCCGCCGCCGGCTCCACCGTCGCCCTCGCCCTCTGCGACCACGTTCACGCCGACCACCGAGTAGTCGGTGCGGATCCGGAGCCGCCGCAGCGACGCCCGCGCCGACGAGATCTCCGCCCGCACGATCCGCAGCCGCTCCCGGATGCTCGCCGTCTCGTTCCGCGTGTCCGCCGCCGCGAGCTGGCGCAGCAGCCCCTTGCGCTCCGCCAGGGACTCGTCCAGCCGCTCGCGCGCGCTCACGAACGTCCCGGTCACGTCCTGGCTGCTCTGCGTCCGCGAGCGCACGTGCCCGAGCTTGGACAGCCGCGCCAGGGCGTCGTCGAGCCGCCGCGTCGGGACGCGCAACTGGAACGACGCCCCCGCGCGGCCGTCGTCGCCCGTGGACACGGACGAGCTCGCGACGATCCCGCCGACCTCGTCGGTCGCGCGGATCACGCCGTCGGAGACCTCCGGCACCTCGCCGGCGGGGGCGGTCAGGACCAGCGACGCCTGGCGCTCGACCCGCCGGGCGGCGCCCGGCGCGACCCCGGTCGCGCTCAGCGTCTCCTCGGGGACGACACGGTCGCCGGCTTCCGGCGTGACCGGCGGCTTCGCGGACGGCTCCGCGAGCGACTCGGCCGTCCCGCCGCGCGCCGGGGAAGGCGCGTTCTGTGGCGACGGCTGCATCTCCTCGCCGCCGGACGACAGGGAAGCTACGACCACGAGCGCCGCCAGCAGCGACGCCGCGGCGCCGAGCGCGGGCATGAGCGTGCGCCGCGACACGCGCACAACCGAGAGGCGCCGGCGCCCCCGGCCCGCCCCGCCGAACCCCGCCTCCACCCGCGCGTCCAGCTCGCGTGCGAACTCCTGCCGGATCTCCGGCCGCTGCGCCCGCACCGCGCGGACGAGCTCGTCCACGGTTTCGCCCGCCAGCGCCGCGTCCAGGGCGGCCAGCTCGCGCTCGACCTCCGGGTCCATCACGTCACGGCGTCGCATCGCACGCCCTCCTGAGCCTCTGCACCGCCCGGTGCAGCATCGTGCCCGCGTTGGACTCGGACACTCCGAGCACGCGGGCGATCTCCCGGTTCGACAACCCGGCGAAGAACTTCAGCGCCACGAGATCGCGGTCGCGCGGCTCCAGCCCGGCCAGCGCCGCGCGCACGACGCCGCGCCGCAGTGCGCCCTCGACCGCGTCCTCGGCACCCACCGCATCGACATCCGGCACGTCCCCCGCCAGCGACGCGCGGCGCCGGCGCCGGCGCAGCTCGTCCAGCGCCGCGTTGCGCGCGATCCCGAACAGCCACGCCCGCGGCTCGCCGCGCCGCGCGTCGAACGAGCGCCGCCGCCGGTACGCCCGCTCGAACGCGGCCGCGCACACGTCCTCCGCCGCCGAGCGGTCGCGCAGCAGTCCCGCCACGTACGCGAACACGTCGTCGCGGCTGTCGCGGTAGAGCGCGTCGAAGTCGAGGGCGGGGGAGGCGGACTGCGCGGGGACGGCCACGGCGAGCGTCTCGGTCACGCCCACACTACGGCGCACCCGGGGATTCATCACATGGCGGGCGAGAACAGCCGCGGATCGTTGGTGATCACGCCGGTGACGCCGAGGTCGGCGAAGCGGCGGATGGCGTGCGGATCGTCGACGGTCCAGACGAACAGCTCGCCGCCGGCGTCCCGCACCGCCCGCAGCAGGCGCGGCGTCACGAGCTTCCAGTGCGCCATCAGGGCGTCGCACAGACCCGCGCGCAGCGCCGCCGCCGCCCGCGCCGGCAGCCGCGCGCGGTAGGCGCCGAGCACCACGTACGCGGGCAGCGCCGTCACCGGGTGGCGGGTGTAGTCGCGGCGCAGTCGCGGAACCGACCAGCCCAGCCGAGCGCCCGGCTCGGCGGCGCGCAGCGCGCGCAGGCTCGCGACGTACTGCGTGGAGATCAGCGCCCGCTCCAGCAGCCCGAACGAGCGCAGCGCCTCCAGCACGCGCACCTCGTAGCCGGGCAGCTTGAGGTCCACGTCCAGCTCCACGCCGGCGTACGCCGCGGACGCGAAGTGCGCGAGGCCCTCCTCCAGCGTGGGCGCGCCGTCCACCGCGCTGTAGTCGTGCGCCAGCAGCAGGCGGTCGCCGCCGCGCTCGGGCAGCACGTCGAACTCGATCATGTCGACGCCGGCCGCCAGCGCCGCGTCGAAGGACGCCAGCGTGTTCCCCGGCGCGATCAGGTCGGCGCCCTTGTGCCCGACTCGCCTCAGCGCTGACACGAGGGACACCAGTACGTGATCCGGTTGTCGTCGCCCTGCCCGCGCGCGACGATGCGCGCCCCGCAGCGCCGGCACGGCATCCCGGCCCGGTCGTAGACGCGCCGGTCGCGCGCGAAGGACCCGGTCGCAGCCGATTCCCGCATGCGCGGGCGCGCCGCCTCGATCACCGCGACCGCCTCGTCGTCGGACACCGCGCCCACCGCGCGCCACGGATCGACGCCGGCGTCCCAGCAGGCCTCCGACTTCCACAGGTTGCCGATCCCCGCGACCGTGCGCTGGTCCAGCAGCGCGTCCCCGAACCCGCGCGTCGGATCGTCCTCGCGCAGGCGCTGCAGGAACACCTCGACGGAGAACTCGTCGGCCACGACGTCGGGCCCCAGCGCGGCGAGCCGCCGGTCGAACCGCGTCCGCGACTCCGTCAGCAGCTCGAGCACCGGCCCGTCGAACTGGACGACCTCGTGCCCGGGAGTGCGCAGCACGAGCCAGGCGCGCCGCGGCGAGCGTCCCCAGCGCCGGCCCCGCTCGTACGTAGCCCACAGTCCGGTCATCCGCAGGTGCGAGTGCAGGACGAGGTCGCCCTCGAAGCGCACGAACAGGTGCTTGCCGTGCGCGTCCACCGCGCGCACCGCCCGGCCCGCCAGCCTCTCGGGCCAGCGGTCCAGGCGGTGCCGCGGCTGCGGCGTGACGATCTCCTCGGGCACCACCCCAGCCAGCACGGGTCGCATCCGGTTCGCGGCGTAGTGGACCGTGTCGCCCTCGGGCATCGCCCAAGGGTAGGAGACCGCTCCTAGCCGACCTCGACTTCCGAGATCATCCCCTTCGCCGCGTGCGGCGGGCCGCCCTTGCGGTCGGAGATGAAGCACACCAGCGCCCACTTGCCGGCGTTGGCGAACTCCATGTCCACGACCTGCTCGGTCTTGCCGTCGATCACCGCGGTGCTCGACTCCACACCCTCGACGATCGGCGGGCGGCCCTTCTCGGTCCGGAAGAACCGCTTGACGTCCGCGACCGACTTCCCGGGCGCGAGCTGGAAGGCCACGATGTGGTGCAGCTCGTCACCGTCGTTGACGAACCGGATCCGGTTGCGGCCCTGCTTCAGCCCCTCAGCCTCGAACGCGTAGTCGGTCGCCGTCACCGTCGCGGGCGCGGACGGCAGGTCGCCGCCCGACTCGCCGCCTTGCACCCGGAGCGCGGCCGTCGCGGGCTTGACCTCCCGCTCGCCCTCCGTGTCGGCGCTGGCGATCGCGTAGTAGCGGCCCTCGGGAAGTACCTGCGTCGCGGAGGCGGACCGCCCCGGCTTCGTGGTGCCCACGCCCCCGGCGCCGTGCAGCCAGCTGGGGATCGGACCGCCCTCCCCTCCCTCGATGACGCGCATGACCTGGGCCAGGGACTGGCCTCCGTCCACGCGGACGAGCTGCAGGTCGTACGGGTTCTTCGCGGCGTTGCGGAAGTCGATCCGCACCGGGCCGCCCTTGACCGGCGCGATCCCGATCAGCCGCCCCTGGGCGTTCACCGAGACCGACAGCGTCTGGGCCTTGCCCGACGTGCCTTCCTTGTCCTCGTCGTCGCCGCACGCGCCCAGGCTCAGCAAGGCCGCCGCGGCGAGCAGCGTAAGTCCCTTCTTCATCGTCTCTCCTGTTCCTGATCTTCCCGAAGTGGCGCGGCAGTCTACGCACTCAGCGTGAGCGCACGCGGCGACTGCCGGAAGCCGAGCTCGAGCAGGAGCTCGCCGTACGGCCCCTCGAGGATCGGCACGCCGTCGATGCGCTCCAGCGCCACGCGCTTGATCCGCCCGGCCCGCACGTGCTCGGCCAGCGCCTCGAACGCCGCGCGGACGCGGGGGTCGGCGGGCGCCGCGAAGGTCAGTGCGGCCTTGCCGGAGCGCTCGACGTACAGGACCGGCTCGGCGCCCGCCAGCACGACGTAGGCGCCCGCGACCCGCTGCGGGCGCCGGGCCTCGCCGTCGCGGCGCGGCCAGGGCAGCGCGGCGCCGTAGGGCTGCGCGGGGTCGACGGCGGAGAGGACGAGCGGCGGCTCGCCCTGCGCCTCGCGGCCGGCGCGCAGGCGCTCGACCGCGCCAGGGAGGGCGAACTGCGCGCCGCCCAGCCCCTCGACGAAGTACCCGCGCCGGCACACGCCGAGCGTCTCCAGCGCGGCCAGCGAGTCGTACAGGGTCGAGAACCCGCCCGGCACTCCCTCCGCCAGCACCTGCTCGCGCGTGACGATCCCGTAGCGCTCGAGCAGCAGCTCGGCGTGCGCGCGGCGCCGCGTGCCCGCATCGGGCTCGGAGCGCAACAGTCCGGCGGTGAGCGACCAGCGTCCCTGGACCTGCGCCGACGTCCCGGCGCGCCGCGAGGAGAAGCGACGGCCGGCCCGCGCCCGCGCCCGCTCGCGCTGGGCGCGCGCCAGGGTGAGACGGGGCGCGCGCAGCGGCGCGAACGCGTCGTTGGTCACCTCGCCCGCCCACACGAGGTCCCACAGCGCATCCTGCAGCTCCTCGGGTGCCAGCTCCACGTCGGCCAGCAGGTCGGTGAAGAAGCACGCGCCCGCGGCCAGGCGCTCGCGCACGCGCGCGTGCGAGCCCTCGGCCGGGACCTCCCCGCGCGCCGGTGGCGGCCCCAGCACCGCCAGGTCGTCGCGGAAGTACAGCGCCACGCGCCCCGAGCGGCGCCCCAGCGCCCCCGCGCCGATCCACACGACCTCGCCGGACGCGCACAGCTGGTCCATCCAGGTGGGCGAGTACGCGCCGACCCGCCGGGGGAGGACGTCGCGCTCCCACGCCTCGGCCGGCAGGGCCAGGCCCTGCAGCGGCACCAGCACCTCCCGCAGCCGGTCCACGCCCGCGCCGCCCGGCGGGTGGCGGTCCACCCCCTGCCACGACGGCAAGAAGCGCGCGAACGCCCGCTGGTCGGCAGGCTCGATCTCCTTGCGCAGGACGGCCAGCGACGCGCGACGCACGCGCCGCAGGACCTCGGGGTCGCACCACTCGCGCTCGGTCCCGCCGGGGCGCAGCTCGCCGCGCACCAGGTCGCCGGCCGCCTCCCGTGCCGTCAGGACGGGGCCTGGGTCGACCCCGTAGCGGGCCCGCAGCTCGCCCGTCGTGAACGGACCGTGCGTCTGTGCGTAGCGGCGCGCCAGGCGCTCCAGCGCGTCCGGCACCTCTTCCAGGTAGGCGTCCGGCAGCCCGCCCGGCGGGGCGACGGCCAGCGCGTCGCGGTACAGGCCCGCGTCCTGGGCCGCGATCCAGCGCGGCTCGCCTTGCACGCGCACGCGCAGCGCCCGGCGCTCGGCGGCCAGCGCCTCGAGCATGCCGGCGGCGTCGCAGCCTTCCAGCACCCGCGCCGCCACCTCGCCTTCGCTGAGGTCGCCCAGCCGGCGCAGCACGTCGTGCAGCGCGTCGCGCGTGGCGGCGCGCGTGCGCGGCGAGCGGTGCTGGAGGTCGTCCTCCACTCTCTCCAGCGCGCCGGCGTCGATCAGCTCGCGCAGCTCCTCCTGGCCCAGCAGCTCGCGCAGCAGGTCGCGGTCCAGCGACAGCGCCGCGGCGCGGCGCTCCGCGTTGGGCGTGTCGCCCTCGTACATGTACGTCGCGACGTAGTCGAACAGCAGCGAGGACGCGAACGGGGAGGCGGTCGGCGTCTCCACCTCCACCAGCGAGAGCTCGCGCCGGTGCAGCGCGGTCAGCAGCTCCTGCAGGCCGGGCACGTCGAGCACGTCGCGCAGGCACTCGCGGTACGTCTCCAGCACGACCGGGAAGTCCCCGTAGCGCCGCGCCACCTCCAGCAGCGTCTGCGCCTTCAGGCGCTGCTGCCACAGCGGTGTGCGCCGGCCCGGGTAGGCGCGGGGGATCAGCAGGGCGCGCGCCGCGTTCTCGCGGAAGCGCGCGCCGAACAGCGCGCTGCCGCCCAGCTCGCCCACGATGCGGTCCTCCAGCTCGTCGGGCTCCACCAGCACCAGGTCGGCGCCCGGCGGCTCGTCGGCGTCGGGCAGGTGGACGATGATCCCGTCGTCCGACCAGATCGCGTCGGACTCCAGGCCGAAGTCGTCGCGGATGCGCGCGGAGAGGGCGAGCGCCCAGGCGGCGTGGATGCGCCCGCCGTAGGGCGACAGGACGCACAGACGCCAGTCGCCGATCTCGTCGCGGAAGCGCTCGATCACGATCGTGCGGTCGGAGGGCACGACGCGCGTGGCCTCCTGCTGCTCGCGCAGGAGCGCCAGCAGGTTGCGCGCGGCGCGCGCGTCGAGGTCGTAGTCGCGCTCGAGCACGTCGGCCGGCTGGTCCACCGCCCAGCGCGAGAACTCCCCAATGGCGCGTCCCAACTCCTTCGGGCGCCCCACGGAATCCCCGCGCCAGAACGGCACGGCGCCCGGGACGCCCGGCGCCGGCGTGACCGTCACGCGGTCGCGCCCGATCTCCTCGATGCGCCAGGTCGTCGCGCCGAGCAGGAACGTCTGGCCCGGCCGCGCCTCGTAGACCATCTCCTCGTCGAGTTCGCCCACGCGGCGGCCGTCCGGGAGGGTGACCGCGAACAGCCCGCGGTCCGGGATCGTCCCCGCGTTGGTGACCGCGAGGCGCCCGGCGCCCTGGCGCGGGCGGATCGTCCCCGCCACCCGGTCCCAGACGATCCGCGGGCGCAGATCGCCGAACTCGCTGGAGGGGTAGCGCCCGTCGAGCATGTCCAGGACGTTCTCCAGCTGGGTGCGCGGCAGCTCCGCGAAGGAGTGCGTGCGCGTGACCAGCGCGTGCAGATCGTCCACCGGCAGCGGGTCGTCCTGGCTGGCCGCGATCGCCACGACCTGCTGGGCCAGCACGTCGAGCGGATTGCGCGGGACGACGGTGGGCTCGATCGCGCCCTCGCGCATGCGCTTGACCACCACCGCGCACTCCAGGAGGTCGGCGCGAAACTTGGGGAAGATTCGCCCCTTGGAGACGTCGCCCACGTTGTGGCCGGCGCGACCGATGCGCTGCAGCCCGCGCGAGACCGACTTGGGCGACTCGACCTGCAGGACGAGGTCCACCGCGCCCATGTCGATGCCCAGCTCCAGCGAAGACGTGGCGACCAGGCACGGCAGCTCGCCCGACTTGAGCATCTCCTC
This sequence comes from Solirubrobacteraceae bacterium, assembly GCA_031177685.1. GTDB lineage: Bacteria > Actinomycetota > Thermoleophilia > Solirubrobacterales > Solirubrobacteraceae > AC-38. The sequence continues at coordinate 159,846 of JAPSGI010000005.1, forward strand.
GACTACCAGGCGCTCCTCGCGGGCCAGCGAGCCGTGGTGGGCGCGCGCGATCTCCGACTCCGCCAGCTCGTTGAGGCGCAGCGCGAGCCGCTCCGCGGCGCGGCGGTTGTTCACGAAGACGATCGTGGAGCGGTGCTGCTTCACGAGCTCGAGCAGCTCGGGGTAGATGGCCGGCCAGATCGACTGGCGCGTCGCCTCGCCGCCACCCAGCGGATCCAGGTCGACCCCGGCGTCCGGCTCCACCATGGACTCGACCGGCACGTGGATCTTGAGGTCCAGCTCCTTGCGCATCCCGGCGTCGACCACGGTGCACGTGCGCTGCGGCCCGACGAGGAAGCGCGCCACCTCCTCCAGCGGGGACTGCGTGGCGGACAGCCCGATGCGCTGGAGCGGGCGCTCGGCCAGCGTCTCCAGGCGCTCCAGCGTGAGCGCGAGGTGGGCGCCGCGCTTGGTCTGCGCGACCGCGTGGATCTCGTCGACGATCGCCCATTCCGCGCCGGTCAGGATCTCCCGCGCCTGGCTGGTCAGCATCAGGTACAGCGATTCGGGCGTGGTGATCAGGATGTCGGGCGGGTGGCGGCGCATCGCCGCGCGGTCGCGTTGCGGCGTGTCGCCCGTGCGGATCCCCACGGTTACGTTGGCGCCGATGCCCTTCAGCGGGGCGCGCAGGTTGCGCTCGATGTCGTAGGACAGCGCCTTCAGCGGCGAGACGTAGACGAGCCGCGTGCGCTTCTCCCCCTCCGGCAGGGGATCGGCGGCCAGGCGGTCGAGCCCCCACAGGAAGGCGGCGAGCGTCTTTCCGGACCCGGTGGGCGCGGAGAGCAGCACGTTCTCGCCGCGCGCGATGGCCGGCCAGGCCTGCTCCTGTGCGGCGGTGGGCGCCTCGAAGGCGCCCTCGAACCACGCGCGCACGCGCGGGGTGAAGTTCGTCAGCGGCAAGTCACCGAGGATAGGGAAGCCCCGCGACCTCCCGCGCGCGTGTGAAGACGGCGTCCAGCATCGGCTCGGTGAGCCTGCCCGTGAACGTGTTCTGCTGGGAGGGGTGGAACGTTCCCAGCAGCGTGAAGCGGCCCAGGGCCCGCTCCGCGCCGTGGCCGAACTTCGGGCGCGGCTTGGGGACCGGCTCGCCGAGCGACGTCAGCAGGCGCAGGGCGGCGTCCCACGCGAACGCGCCGAGGCACACGATCACCCGGACGTTCGGCATGAGCCGCAGCTCGGCCTCGCTCCAGGGCAGGCAGTTGTCGCGCTCCGCGGGCGTCGGCCGGTTGGCCGGCGGGGCGCAGCGCACGGCGGCGGCGATCCAGGCGTCGCGCACCGCCAGGCCGTCGTCGCGGTGGATCGACGTGGGCTGGCTGGCGAAACCCGTGCGGTGCAGCGCGGCGAACAGCCAGTCCCCCGAGCGGTCGCCGGTGAAGATCCGTCCCGTGCGGTTGCCGCCGTGCGCGGCGGGCGCCAGCCCGAGCACGTAGACCGGCCCGTCCGGGTCGCCGAACCCGGGGAGCGGGCGGCCCCAGTACTCCTGGCCGGCGAAGGCGGCGCGCTTCTCCCGCGCCACCCGCTCCCGCCACTCCACCAGCCGCGGGCAGCGCACGCACCGCGTGACCTCGTCCTCCAGCTCGGCGAGCCGGGGATCCGGGCTCACGCCTCCGGGGAGACCAGGCCGAAGATGAGCCGCTGGATCAGCGGCTCCAGGTTGCGCACGTCGCCCGGTTTCCCGCGCCGCAGCTGGCGCGAGGCCAGCTCGCCGACCGCCCCCACGATCGCGTAGGCGTCGTCGGGCGAGGCGAAGCGCGGCATGGTCCCGCGCCGGGCCGCCGCCGCGTTCTCCGCGTCGATCGCCTCGGCGAAGGCGGCGAACACGTTGTCGCGGCGCTCGGCTCCGCGCTCCCCGGCGCCGATGATCTCGACGAGCAATGTCTGGGACTCGTTCGGGTGCGAGGCCAGCATGTCCAGGAAGGCGCGCGCGCCCGCGCGCATCCGCTCGCGTGGGTCGTCGCCCGCCGCGGAGGTGGCGGCGGCCATCGCCTGGAGCACCTCCCGCGCGGCCTCGTCGAACAGCGCCAGGATGCACTCCTCCTTGTTGGCGAAGTGCTCGTAGAAGGTGGCCTTCGACATGCCGGCCTCGCGTGCGATCCCCTCGGCGCTGGCGTCCGCGTAGCCGGCGCGGGCGAACACGGCCGCCGCCGCCTCGAACAGGCGCCGGCGCTGGACCGACTGCCTGACCTCCAGCGGCGGAGCGTGCCTGCCCCTGGGTACGGTCGCTCGGTCCACCATGGGACGGCGAGTCTATCCGCCGCGCCCGGGCCTCCCGAAGCGCAGCGAGGCCAGCGTGCGCTGCGCCTCCACGAACCGCACGGCGTCCGGCGGGACCGCCGCGAACACGGTCACCACGTACGTGCGCCAGCGCGACGCCGCCACCGCGGAGAGGATGCGGACGCGCCGCCTCCCGGGCGCCGTGCCCGCCAGCTCGGCGGTCCGCGCCCGCGCGCTGCCCAGCCGGCCGCGCCCCGCGGCGACCACGCGCGCCGGCCGGTAGGAGGACAGCAGTGCTCGGCGCGTGTCGCGCGCGACCCGGCTCACGAACGAGCCCGAAGTGGGCGACGCGACGACGATCGTCACCGTGGCGCCCGGACCGGTCAGGCGAGTCGCCCGCCGACCCTCGCGCACGCGCCATCCCGCGGGCACCCGCAGCGAGTACCCGTACCGCGCCTGCGCGTAGACCGAGCTGACCGCGGCCGGCGTCGCGCCGGCGCGCCGTGGCGGCGGCTCGTCGTCGTCCGTCCCCCGCCAGACGAGCGCGGCCAGGACCGCGGTGGCGAGGATCGCCACCGCGGCCCACCCCGCGCGGGTCATGTCCGCAGCAGCCTCCGGCGGACGCCGATCCCGGCGGCGAGGAGCAGCAGCCCGGCGATCAGGACCGACACGAGGTCGCCGCCGGTGAAGGCGAGCGCCCGCGCCGGGAACTCGGAGTCGTCGGCGCGCGACGTGCAGTCGGGATCGTCCGGGAAGTCGATCCGGCCGTCGCCGTCGTTGTCCAGGCCGTCGGAGCATTGCGTCGGGCCACCCGCGGCGGTCCGCTCCCGCTCGCCGACCGCCGTGTCCGGGGCGACGCCGCCCTCGTCCGGAGCGCCGCGGTCGCGGCCGCGGGTCTCACCGCCCGGGGCATCGCCCTGGTCCGGGGCTCCGCGCGGGCCGGCCGCGCCGCCGGGCCCGTTCGGGTTGGCCAGCGACTCCGCACCCGACGCACTCACCTTGGCCAGCGCGGTGTCGCCCGTGGACAGGGCGAACACGGACAGCGCCTCGCGCACGCCAGACGGCAGCGGCGCCTGGCCGCCCACGTCGTCGGCGTTGCAGACGATCGGCAGCAGCGGGTCGATGCCCGCCGTCGTGTCCGGCGTGCCGTTGCCGCACCCGGGCGCCGGGAGCGGGACGCCGCTCTGCCCGAGCTGGATCAGGCTGGAGCTGTTCTGGGTCTGCGGCGCGCGGCCGGCGCACCCCGTGGACGTGGAGGTGCTGCGCCCCACACCCGCCACCGTGTTGCCGCCGGCGCTCACGCTCGCCAGCGTGCTCGAACCCGCAGCCGTCTGGCAATCGCCGGACTGCGAGACGTCGCCGGTGGACTCCGCCACCCCCACGTCGAGGCCGCTCCCGCCGCCGACCGTGGCGTGCGCGGTCGAGTAGCGGTTGGTCGAGCCGGTCTGGGTCGTGCTCGAGTCAGCGGTGAGCGCGCTCAGGCACACGCTGCTGCCGGTGCACAGCTGGTCGAGGACCCGCTGGAGTCCCTCCAGCGGCCCGTGGTTGGTCTGGCCGGGCGTGCTGTCCACGCCGAGCAGCTCGTTGCCGAACAGCGCGGCGATCGTGATGTGGCCGTGGTAGGAGCCATCCGGCCGCTGCTCGCCCCGCGAGCGCCCGAGGACGACCTCCTCGCCGCTGTCGCTGCCGTCGGGGCTGCCGCCCTGCGGCCGCTCGGCGCTCGGGCCGAGGTCGACGGCGGCCACGGTGCCCTGTCCGTGCGGATTCGTACCGTGCAGGGGCGGCTGGGTCCGCGGGGTCGGGGACGTCGCACGTTCTTGCACGCCGCCGGGCGTTCGGCCGTCTCGCGTCGCGCCCAGCGCGCCGGTCGTACGGCGGACGGTCTCGGTCACGCCCCCCACCGTGCCGCGGCCGGTCTCCAGGACGTCGCCGACCGTGACCCCGCCCCCGCTGCCGGAGCTCACCAGCGGCAGCGCCGCGAGAAGTAGGAGTCCCGCGACCAGCGAACCGGCGGCCGCCAGCGTGCGCCGGACGAGTGCTGTATCCCTGCCTTCCATATCCCTGCCCCCTGTCGCGCCCGGTGGGCGTCTCCCGACATCGAAACCAAGGACTTACCCCCTTTTGCTGCGCAAACCGCGCAAAACTTCACAATCCCGCCCCATGGAGCGCTCAGCGCAGCCGCGCTCGGCGGTGCCGGCGCCGGTCCGCGACTCGCTCGCCGCGCTCGTGGCCTCGCGCGCACTGGTGTGGGCCGTGGGAGTCACCGCGTTCGTGACCTACGGGACCCGCGACCCGCGCGTGCCCCACCTCGGGGCCGTAGCCGACGCGCTGGCCGCGCCGATCTCGCGCTGGGACTCCGTGCACTTCCAGACGATCGCGGCGCAGGGATACGTCCGCGAGGACCTCGCCGCGTTCTTCCCGCTCTACCCGCTGGCCGCGCGCGCGGCGGGCTGGCTGACCGGCTCGCTGCTGGCCGGCGGGGCGCTGGTGTCGCTCGTCGCTTTCCTGGCCGGCCTGTACGCGGTCCACCGGCTCGCCGAGTTGGAGCTGGGCGCGGCGGCCGCGCGCCGGACGGTATGGCTGCTCGCCTTCTTCCCCGCGGCCCTGTTCTTCTCCGCCTTCTACACCGAGGCGCTGTATCTCGCGCTGACCGCCGGGGCGATCTACCTGGCGCGCACCGGGCGCTTCGCATGGGCGTGCGCGCTCGGCGCGCTGGCCAGCGCCACGCGCAACACGGGCGTGCTGGTGCTCGTGCCGATCGCGCTGCTCTACCTCTACGGCCCGCGGACCGATCGCCCGCCGGCGCCGGCGCGCGGCTGGCGCCCCCGTTATCCCGTACGAGCCGACCTCGCCTGGCTGGCGCTCGTGCCCGCGGGCCTCATCGCGTACTCGCTGTACCAGTGGGCGAAGTTCGACGACCCGCTGGCCACCTGGCACGTGCAGACGTTCTGGAGCCGCGGCTTCCACGGGCCGTTCAGCGCCGTCTGGTACGCAATCCCCGAGACGATCGAGGCCGCGGGCGAGCTCTTCACCGGCTCGAACGACACCTTCGAGTCGCCGGCGGCGAAGCTGGCGCTGTTCGGGGCGCTCGTCCTCGCCGCCGCCGGACTCGCCGGCGCCTTCCGTCGCCTCCCGATCGCCTACGGCGCGTACATGCTGGTCGCGCTCGTCCCGCCGCTGTCGAGCCCCTGGCCCGAGCACCCGCTGATGTCGTTCCCTCGCTTCCTCGCGGTGCTGTTCCCACTGCACATGTGGCTGGCCATCCACACGGCCGACCGCCGCCGCTTCGCGGCCGTCCTCGTCGTCTTCGCGGGCATGCTCGGCTTCCTGACCGCGAAGTTCGCGACGTGGGGGTGGGCCGGATGAGTACCTCTGCGGGGCGTCCCGCCCCGCGATCGACCGGTTGGGCTACGTCCGGTCGCCCTTAACTCGCAGGACTCGGCCGTACTGGCGCTCGTAGTACTCGCGGTACTCGCCCGAGCGGATGGGCTCCCACCACCACGCGTTGTCGCGGTACCACGCGACGGTGCGCTCGAGGCCCTCGTCGAAGCGCACGCGCGGCTCCCAGCCGAGGCCGCGGACCTTCTCCGAGGACAGCGAGTAGCGGCGGTCGTGGCCGGGGCGGTCCGTGACGAACTCGATCAGCGATTCGTCGCGGCCGGTGTGGCGCAGGATCGCGTGTACGACCTCGAGGTTGGGGCACTCGTCAGGGCCGCCGGCGTTGTAGACCTCGCCCGGCTCCCCGCGCTCCAGGACCGTGCCGATCGCGCGCGCGAAGTCCTCGACGTAGATCCAGTTGCGCACGTTCATGCCGTCGCCGTACACGGGCAGCGGGTCGCCGGCCAGCGCGTTGAGGACCATCAGCGGGATCAGCTTCTCCGGGTACTGGTAGGGGCCGTAGTTGTTGGAGCCGCGCACGATCAGCGTCTCGGTCCCGAAGGTGTGGAAGTAGGAGGAGACGAGCAGGTCGGCGCCCGCCTTGCTCGCGCTGTAGGGCGACGACGGCGCGAGCGGCGACTCCTCGGTGAACGTCCCCTCCTCGATCGAGCCGTAGACCTCGTCGGTGGAGACCTGCACGTGGCGCAGGCCGCGCTCGCGCGCCGCCTCCAGCAGCACGTACGTGCCGCGCCCGTTGGTGTCAACGAAGGCGTCGGGCTCGGCGATCGAGCGGTCGACGTGCGTCTCGGCCGCGAAGTTCACCACGGCGTCGGCGCCGGCGATCGCCTCGGCGACCGCGGCGGCGTCCTCGATCGCGCCGCGCCGGAAGGAGAAGCCCGGCTCGGCGCGCAGGTCGCGCAGGTTCTCCTCGCGACCCGCGTAGGTGAGCTTGTCGAGCACCACGATCTCGTCGCCGTGCTCGCGCACCCGCTGGCGCGCGAACGCCGAGCCGATGAACCCGGCACCGCCGCAGACGAGCAGCCTCACGCCGCCACCCGCTCCGCGAGGTACTCGGCGAGGCCGTCCTGCCAGGGCGCGAGCCGCGGCGCGTCGCGACGCTGACTGACCAGCACGCTGAACGCGGGCCGCGGTGCGGGCCGCGGGAACTCCTCGGTCGTGGTCTCCTCCGCGCGGCAGTCGACGCCCGCGGCGCGGAAGATCTCGCGCGCGAAGGCGTACCACGACGCCGCCCCGGTGCCCGCCACGTGGAAGGTCCCCGTGGCGCCGCCCGCGGCCAGCGCGACCAGCGCCGGCGCGAGGTGACCGGTGTACGTCGGACACCCGATCTGGTCCCCGACCACGCGCACGACGTCGCGCTCGGTGCCCAGCGCCAGCATCGTCTCGACGAAGTTGCGCCCGCCCGTGCCGAACAGCCACGACGAGCGCACGATCGCGCGGGCGCCCGGCCCGTCGCCCACGGCTCGCTCGCCGGCGAGCTTGCTGCGCCCGTAGGCGGACAGCGGCGCGGTCGGGTCGGACTCCACGTACGGCGCGCCCTTGGTGCCGTCGAAGACGTAGTCGGAGGACACGTGGACGACGCCGGCACCCGCGCCGGTCGCCGCGGCGGCGACGTGGCCCGCCCCGTTCCCGTTGACGCGCGTCGCCTCCGCCTCGTCGGCCTCGGCGCCGTCCACGTCCGTCCACGCGGCGCAGTTGACGACCGCGCCGGGCGATGCGTCCGCGACGGCGCGGCGCACGGCCGACGCGTCGGTCACGTCCAGCTCCGCCCGGGGCAGGCCGACGACGTCATGGCCGGCCGCCTCGGCGACCCGCACGACGTCGCGGCCGAGCATTCCCCCGGCCCCGGTCACGAGCATGCGCATGCCCTAAGGCATAGCGCAAAGCGGCGCTCCCGGCGGAGCGGCCGCCGTTCTAGTCGAGCTTGCCGATCTTGAAGATCTTCGTCCCGCAGTCGGGGCAGACGCCCTGGATGGCCGGGCGACCGTTCTTCATGGTCACCTGCTGGGCGTCCTTGATCTCGACCTTCTTGCGCTCCTTGACGCAATAACCCTGTGGCATGAGCCACCTCCTCCGAGAGGGTTGACGCGACCACCGTAGGGCAGGAAGCGGACGCTTCCAAGCCCATCGCGTAACAAACGTCACAAAGTCTGCGCCAAGCTGGCGGCGGGTGCGGCTAGAGAATGCCGATCTCGCTGTTGTCGCCCACCATGAAGCGGTAGGCGCGGGGCTGGCGGCCGTCGCGGCCGATCGACACGTTGCGCCCGAGCAGGGAGCTCTCCATGCGGCCGTCCAGCGCGCGCACGGACGAGCCGGCGAGCAGGATCGAGTGCTCGACCTCGGCCTGCTCGATCACGCACTCCTCGCCGATGGCGGTGTACGGGCCGACGTAGGCGTCGACCACGCGCGCCCCGGCGCCCACGATCGCCGGCCCGCGGACGTAGCTGCGCTCCAGCCGCGCACCCGGCTCGACGACGACGCGCCCGCCGATCTGGGAGTCGACCAGCTCGCCGTCCACGCGCGACTCGATCGTGTCGAGCACGAGGCGGTTGGCCTCGAGCATGTCCTCCAGGCGCCCGGTGTCCTTCCACCAGCCCTTGACGATGTGCGGCTCCACGCGCCGTCCGCCGTCCACCAGGTGCTGGATCGCGTCGGTGATCTCGAGCTCGCCGCGCCCGGACGGCGAGATCGCGCGCGCCGCCTCGTGGATCGCGGGGGTGAACATGTAGACGCCGACCAGCGCGAGGTCGGTGGCCGGACTCGACGGCTTCTCCGACAGGCGCACGACCTGCCCGCCGTCCAGCTCCGCCACCCCGTAGTTCTCGGGATCGGGCACCGCGGTGAGCAGGATCAGCGCCTCGGGCTCGTTGGTGCGGAACGCCGCCACCAGGTCCTCGATCCCGCCCTGCAGCAGGTTGTCGCCCAGGTACATGACGAAGGCGGAGTCGCCGAGGAACGGCTGGGCGGTCAGGACCGCGTGGGCCAGCCCCAGCGGCGCGTCCTGCTCGATGTAGGTGATGCCGACGCCGAAGCGCGAGCCGTCGCCCACGGCGGTACGGATCTCTCCGCCGGTCTCCGGCGCGACGATGATCCCCACCTCGCGGATCCCCGCCGCGGCCATCGCCTCGATGCCGTAGAACAGCACCGGCTTGTTGGCCACGGGCACGAGCTGCTTGGCGGACGTGTGGGTGATCGGGCGCAGCCGCGTGCCCTTGCCGCCGGACAGGATCAGGCCTTTGAGGTCCTCCACGCCGGGGACCGTAGCGGTTCAGTACGTCCCGGCCAGCTTGCGGTGATCCCACGTGGCACGCCGGCCGACCTCCACGAACTCCAGGCCCACGCGCTTGCGCGCCTGCGCGCGAAAGGCGTCGCGCATCGCGTCGAACTCGGGGCCCGTGCCGCTGTAGCGGTTCACCAGCGCGACCCCGACGCCGGCGACCGTCTCGACGTCGCGGTGCAGCCGCACCTCGGTGCGCAGCATCACGCCGCGCAGCTCCTCGTAGCGCTCGCCGTCCTCGACCTGCAGCGTGGCGCGCGGGTCGCGCTCGAGGTTGCGCGTCTTCTGCGACTTGGCGTAGGTCCACCCCCACAGGCAGCCGTCGCGCACGACGTACCACAGCGGCATCAGGTGCGGCCAGCCGTCGTGCCCGTGGGTCGCCACGACCACCACGCGCTGCTCCTCCAGAAACGCCTCGACCTCTGCGTCGGTCATCCGGATCTGCTCGCGCCGGCTCACCGCCGCGCACCCTACCCGCGCCGGTCCGGTGGACTCGTCGCGCGGTGCGGCCGCTTGAAGCTTCCGACCAGTTCCATGAAATGCCCGGCGGTGGTGGGCGCCTCTTGCACGATGGCCAGCGAGGGGTCCCGCCGCGCCCAGTCGGCCAGGTCGAATGCTCGGTCGCGCGGCGCCCGGTTCAGGGCCGTCGCGAGGTGAGCCAGAGCCGCCTCGGCCATCTCGACCGTCGCCTTCGCCTCGCCGGCCACACGGCCAAACCAGCACGCCAAGCTGTAGTGGGCGCGGTACGAGACCCGGTCGTCTCTCGCGGCGACGATCACCCGATCCGCCTGCGCCTGAGCCCGCCTCACGTCTCCCAGTTCGTGCAGCGAGACCGCCGCGGCGATCCGGGTGCAGGGCTCGACGGTCTGCGCGAGGAACTCCCCGAGCTTGTCGTCGGGGCGCCGCGGACGCCGGACGAGAGGACGCCGCCAGCGCGACACGTCGCGGCGGAACGCGAGCCAGTCGAGCATCTGGCCGCAGTCGGCGAGCACCAGGGTGGCGACCTCCAGGGCCTGCGGCTCGGGCTGGGCCGCCTCGGTGCGCAGGCGGTGGGCCTCGATCGCGCCGTGCCGGTCCGCGGCGAGGTTCAGGAGCTGCGCGGCGAGCTGGAACCCGAGCCGGTAGTAGTTCGGGTCGGCCAGGTACGGCCGCTGCCTCGTCGGGTCTCTCACGGGCGCCTGATCTCCGTGAAGGCCTCGGCGAGGAGGTCGACGGCCCGGACGTACTGCCCGCTCAGCCGCGCCTCGGTCATGGCGAGGTTCAGGCGCGCCGCCCAGTTATGCGGGTCGAGGTCCCTCGCCCGCTCGTAGCACTCGCGCGCCTCGCCGTACTCGCCCGCCATCTGCCGGTCGAGTCCTTCGCGCACGAGCGCGTAGGACTCGGCCGCGTCCGGCGACACGTCCTTGCCGCCCTCGATCGCGCGCGCGACCTCGTACTGCACCCATACCGCGGCCGGCTTTGCCAGCTCGACGTAGTCCGCGGCCGTCGGTTCGCCCGTGGACGGGGAGCCCTCCCTGGACGCGTGCAGCGTGGCCGCGGCCATCAGCGTCCCGTCGCGCTCGAGGCTGAGCGTGGCGCTCGCGCGCGCGTCCAGCGCCGGCTCGACGACGCCCGCGACGGTGAGCCGCCGAATCGGAAGGAGCGTGTACAGCAGCTTGAGCAGCGCGGCGACGATCTTGGCCTGGTCGCCGATCTCGCTGGCGTTGTCCAGTGCGCTCTTGAGCCCGCGGTTGCGCGAGACCAGATCCGCGAAGCTCTCGCGGGGGGTCCCGAGATCGAGCTCGTGACCCGTGCCCTCGCGCTGCGCTTCGTCGCGCATGCGCGTCAGGCGCTGGCCGATCCGCGTGCTGAGCGCCGCGCCGACGCTCTTGCCTGACTTGTCGTCGAGCGCGTCCATGTTCAACCGGGGGCTGAGGATCCTGCGCACGCCCGGAAGCCGGACCAGGCGGGCATGCACGGGGCCGATGTATCCCAGGAGCAGGACGGTGAAGAACAGGGCGATCAGCAGTCCCGCCACGAGCGCGTACTGCGGCAGGGCATCCGCGACGTCGTCGACGACCCGGGCCGGCAGGCTCGCGGTCGTCTTGCGGATGCCCTTCCTGGCGCACCGCTCGGCCGGGTTCTTCTCCAGGGCGGACTTGTAGGCGGCCAGCGCATCGGCTTCGCGATGCACCGCGCGGTACGCGTCTCCGCGCGCACACAGCCGCTTCGCGTCGCGGGCGCTCGTGTCCGCGGGCGGCCGGTTGATCTCGGCGAGACCCCGCTTGGCGCACTCCAGAGCGGGATCGCGGCGTAGGAGGGTGACGTACTCCCGGGCCGCCGGCTTGGCCGCACCCGCCTCGCGCAGTGCGTCGGCGAGCGTGCACGGGTCGTCCGTAGCGGCGGCGGTCTGCGCCCGCGCGGGCGACGGGATGGCGAGCGCCGCCACGGCGAGAGCCGCGGCGGCCGACCTCACATTCGCCTGGCGCAACGACAAGGCCGCGCGACTCTCGCGGTCGCGACACGCGCTGTCAAGCCGAGCAGAGCGCGCAGCGCGACCTGATCGTCATCGCGCGGCCGGCCCGAGCGCGGCGCGGAATAGCCTCCCTGTGGTGAACCTCGCCGGCACGATCTACGGAACGGTGATCGCTACGGCCCTGGTCGCGGGGATGTCGGAGGACGACAGCCTCTCGGAGGGCGAGATCCTCCTCTCGCTCGCCGCGACGATGGTGGCGTTCTGGATCGCGCACGCCTACGCCAACCTGCTGGCCGGCCACGCCTCCGGCGGGCGGCTGCCCACGTGGCGCCAGGTGCGCGCGGGACTGGCCCACGAGTGGTCGATCGTGCAGGCCGCCATGCCCGCCGCGGGCGCCCTGCTGCTCGGCGTGATCGGCATGCTGTCGCAGACGGCCGCGAAGGACACGGCGATCGGCATCGGCCTCGTGGGGCTCGCCGGCTGGGGCTGGATCCTGGCGCGCCGCGACCGGCTGAGCCCGGGCCGCGCGCTGGCCGTCGGGCTGGCCAGCGCGGCGCTGGGCGCCGTTGTGATCGCGGTCAAGCTCGCGGTCGACTAGCGGCGCGCGGCGGCGCCGAGCAGGCGGCCGGCCGCCTCGCGGACGGCCTCGCGCGCCTCGGGCGGGTCGAGGACGACCGCGTCCCCGGCCTCCTTGACCACGTCGCGGACCAGCCAATCCACGCCCTTGAAGCCGACCTCGACGATCACGGCGCCGTCGGACAGCTCGGCCACGACCGGGCGCTCCTCGCGCTTCCAGCGCGCGCGCTCCGGCGAGATCCACAGCCGCGCGCGCTGCGAGGCCTCGATCTCGCCCGTGCGCAGCCAGCCGTCGATCGAGGCGGCGGGGTCGACCTCGGGGCGCGGTTCGAAGCGCTCGTCGCACAGCTCGGCGCGCTTGATCCGGTCCAGGCGGAAGTGGCGCACGTCCTCCTTGGCCGGGTCGTAGGCCGCCACGTACCAGCCGTCGCGCCCGTTCATCAGCGCGTAGGGCTCGATCGTCCGCGTGGAGAACTCGTCCTCGTTCTCCTTGTAGTACTCGATCTCCAGCAGCCGCTTGCGGTCGATGGCGCGCGAGACCAGCTGCGCCATCTCCGGGTCGTCGCCGCCGCCCATCGCGACCTGCAGGCCCTCGTCCACCGGGTCGTGGCCCAGCGCCTCCACGATCTTCTCCCGCGCCGACACCAGCGCGTCCTCGGACAGGTGCTCGCCGATCAGGTCGATCGCCGCCACCAGGGCCTTGGCCTCGATCGGCAGCAGCCGGGCGGGCTGGGCGAAGGAGTCCGAGTAGGCGTCGGGGTCGACCTCGATGCAGCCGTCGTCGCCGATCTCCGCGTAGAGGATGTAGGAGCCGGCGCCGAAGTTGACGACGTTGAGCACCTGCACGTCCTCGCGCAGCTCGGCGTCGGAGATCTGCAGGCGCTCGCGCACCTCGGACGCCGCGATGCGCCGGCCCTCGCGCCCGGCGGCGATCAGGATCGAGGCCAGGGTGACCAGGCGCGCGAAGCGCTCGGGACGGATCGCCGCCTCGCGGCGCCCGTTGGCGGACTCGGGCTCGGGCGCCTCCTCGGTCTCGGCGGGGGTCCGGACCTCGACCGCCTCGGCGATCTCCGGCTCGCCGGTGTGGCGGCGCTCCAGCAGCTCGACGCGCTCGGCCAGCTCGGCCACCAGCTCGGCCGGACCGGCCAGGCGCGCGTGCTCTCCCAGGCCCAGCACCCAGGAGACGATCAGGCGGGGGTTCGAGTACTCGGTGACGAACACGCCGTCCTCGAAGCGCCCGTAGCGCCCGAAGTGGCGCTCGACCTGCCAGGCGATCTTCTCGCCGACCTCCACTCGCGCCTCGCCGATCGGGTCGCCGAACTGCCACTCCGCCCGGTTGGCGTAGGCGCGCGGATCGAAGTCGTCGGGCCGCTGGAAGTCGTGCTCGGCCTTCGTCGCGTACGCCACCTTCCCGCGAATGCGCGAGAGCCGGAAGACCCGCACGGCGCCACGCTCGTGCGAGTGGCCGACGAGGTAGAACTGGCCGCCCTGGAACAGCAGCTGGTAGGGGTCGACCTTGCGCTGGGCGACGTCGTCGCGCTCCATCGTGTGGTACTCGAAGACGATCGTCTTGCGCCGGGAGATCGCGGTGTCGACCTTGACCAGGCGCTGCGAGAGCTCGTGGCCGCCGGCGGACGCGGTGATCCCGAGGCCCAGCGCCCGCTGGTCGGGCGCGGCGTGCGGGCTGGGCCGCCCCCACGACAGCTGCTGCAGCGCGAGGCGCAGCGGCTCCGCGTAGGCGAACTCGCCGTCCAGCAGCGACAGCGCGGTCTGCAGCGCGGCCAGCTCGCGGTCGGTGAACTTGATCGACGGCAGGTAGAAGTTCTCGGGCGGCAGCGAGTAGCTCTCCTGCTCGGCCAGGCCCTCGACCGGGCGGTCCACCGACAGCGAGATGCCCAGCGACTCCAGCTCGGCGCGGTCCGCGTAGAAGCGCCGCGCGAACGCGTCCTCGTTCATCCCGCTGTAGCCCTCGACAGCCGTGCGGATCTCCGGCGCCGTGACGGGTCGCCGCTCGGCCATGAGAAACGAGATCAGCGACAGCTGGCGGATCAGCTTCTCGGTGTCCTTCGCCATGCGTGCCCGAGGATACGTTCTCGGGCCGTGCGGTCCGGTCCCCGGCGGCTTTCCCCGCCGCTATTTCCGCAAAGGCGCCGGAATTACGCGGCAGCGCGTGCGGAGAAATACGCGGAAGAGGAGAGCGCCCGGTCGAAGGACGACCAGCGCTCGCCGTCCGGCAGCTCCTTCTCCAGCCGGTCGAACGATCCGAGGCGCCCGCCCAGGTTGTCGATCATGTGCACGAGCGTCGCCTCGCGCGTGCAGGGGACGACCGGGCTGCCGTGCTCCAGCGAGCCGTGGTGGGAGAGGATGATGTGGAGGATCGCCTCGGCGCGCTCGGGCGGGAAGCCCTCGAGCTCCTCGATCGCGCGGCGCACGCGGTAGTAGCCCAGGGGGATCTCGCCCTGCAGGCGGCCGGCGTCGGACATCTCGATCGCCGCGCCCGCGAACGCGTAGGCCTCGAGCTTGCCGATGTCGTGCAGCAGCGCGCCGGTCACCGCCACGTCGCGGTCCAGCCCCGGGAACGTGGCGGAGATCGCGCTGACCCCCTCGGCCACCGAGAGCGAGTGCTCCAGCAGGCCGTGGCGGTAGGCCTGGTGGTAGCGCTTGGCCGCCGGCGCCGTGCGGTAGTGCGCCCACACCTCGGAGTCCGGGCCGAGCAGAACGTCCAGCAGCCGGCGCAGGTGCGGGTCCTGCACCGTGGCGATCAGGTCGCGCACGCCCTCCTCCATCTTGCCTACGTCGTGCGCGGGCGCGTCGACCAGGTCGGCCAGCTCGTACTCGCCGGGCTGGGCGGCGCGCAGCTCGCGGACGGTCAGCTGCGGGCCGTAGCGCTCGGAGACCTCGTAGCGGCCGACCACGTGTACGACCGCGCCCGTCACGGCCACCGCGGCGTGGTCGTCGGTGCAGTCCCACAGGCGCGCGGGCAGGGTGCCCGAGCGGTCGCCGAGGAGCAGGCGCAGGTAGTCGCTGCCGTTGCGTGCCGTGCCGCGCGAGCACTCCCGCACGAGCAGCGGGAGCGCGACACCCTCCCCGTCTCTCAAGTCCCGAACGAGCACGGCGCGAGAGTAGAACCGCAGGCGGACGGGTTACGGTTGCCGCAGATGACCGGCACGGCGATCGTCACGGGCGGGACCGGAGGCCTGGGAACGGCCGTCGTGAAGTCCCTGCTGGAGGACGGCCGACGGGTCGTCGTGCCGTGGGTGGAAGAGCGCGAGCTCGAGCGCCTGCCGGCCCGCGACGGGCTAGAGCTGGTGCGCGCGGACCTGTTCGACCCGGGTGCGGTGGCGGACGTCGTCGATCGTGCGGCCGGCGACGCGGACGCCCCGCTGCGGGCGGTGGTGAACCTGGTCGGCGGCTTCTCCCAGGCCGGGCGCGTCCACGAGACCCCGATCGAGGAGTTCGAGGACCAGTTCCGGCTCAACCTGCGCCCCACGTACCTGGTCACCGCGGCCGCGCTGCCGCACCTGATGGCGGCGGGCGGCGGCGCGGTGGTGTGCGTCGGGACGCGCGCGGCGCTGCGGCCGTTCCGCGGCGCCGCCGGCTACATCGCGTCAAAGCGCGCCGTGCTCGCCTTCGTCGAGACGCTGGCCGTCGAGTACCGCGACGACGGCGTGCGGGCCAACGCGATCCTGCCCAGCGTCATCGACACGCCGGCCAACCGCGCCGCCAACCCCGACGCCGACTTCGATCGCTGGGTCAAGCCGGCGCAGATCGCCGAGGTCGTGCGCTTTTTGTGCTCGGACGCCGCGACCGTCACGAGCGGCGCCGCGATCCCGGTGTACGGGCGCGCCTAGGCGGCCTGCGGCTGCTCCGCGCGCTGCAGCTCGCCCACCAGCTCGCGCCGCGAGGCGATGCCGAGCTTGAGGTAGGTGTTGCGCAGGTGCCACTCGACGGTCTTGACCGTCACGAACAGCGCCTGGGCGATCTCGCGGTTCGTCGCGCCGCGTGCCGCCAGCTCGGCCACGCGGCGCTCGCTGGCGGTCAGCGACTCCAGCCCGGAGAGCTGGGCGCGCCGGGGGCGGGCGCCGGCCGCGGTCAGCTCGTCGCGCGCGCGCTGCGCGAGCGCGGCGGCGCCGCAGCGGTGCGCCGCGTCCAGCGCACCGCGCAGCTCCTGCTGTGCCGCCTGGCGGCGACCGGCCCGCCGCAGCGCGGCCCCCAGCTCCACCCGCGCCCGCGCCAGCTCCAGGCGCGCGGGCGAGCGCTCCAGCGCGTCGACCGCGCTCTCCAGCAGCGCCAGACCCTCCTCGCCGCCCGTCACGAGCCCGCACGTGCGCAGCGCGACGCCGAGCGCTCGCGGGGCGCCGTAGGCCCGGGCCAGCTCCACCTCGGCCTCGCCCAGCGCGCGCGCCTCGTCGGCGTCGTCGCGCCGGTGCGCGGCCAGCGCGGCGCCCGACCGCCACGCCATGACCGCGGGGTTGTGCGCACCCACCCGCTCCTGGCGCTCCCCGCACTCCTCGAACTCCGCGCGCGCTCGCGCCGCGTCTCCGCGCTCCAGCGACAGCCAGCCGCGCGCCTCCACGAGCCGGGCGAACGCGGCCGAGTCGCGCCAGCGCTCCTCGCCGCCGCGGAGGGCCAGCGCCGCCTCGGCGGCTTCGACGTCGCCCCGGTCCAGCAGCGCGCGGCACGCCACCGCGTGGGCGGACGGCAGCGCCAGCCGCCAGCCCTCGCGCCCGGCCGCCATCGCCACCCGCGCGTCGGTGAGGGCCTCCTCCAGCCGCCCGGCGAGGTAGTGGACGGAGGCGCGCGCGTGGACGGCGCTGGCGTAGCCGAACGCGGTGCCGCGGCGCCGGGCCTCGTCGACGGCGGCCGCGATGGCGTCCAGCGCGCCGTCGAGGTCGTCGGCCCAGGCCAGCGCCGCCACCGCGTGGTGGAACGCGACGCCGTCGACGGTGTCCTCCTCCAGCAGCCGCCCGCCGGCCAGCGCGGCGGTGGCCGCCTCGCGCACGCGCGCGCACGGCTCGCCGACCAGCGCGCGCTCGTAGGCAACGTGGGCCAGCAGGGCGCGCTGCCCCGCGGTGGACCCGTCGAGCCGCCGCGCCATCGCGGGGCGCAGGCGCGCCACCGCCAGGGGCAGCGTGGAGATGTCGCGGCGCGCCGTCCCCACGTAGCCCGACTGCAGCTGCAGCGCCAGCTCGGATCCCTCGTCCTCGCCGGCCTCCCGCAGCTCGCGCAACCCCCGGTCGAAGGTCTCCGCGGCCTCGCGGTGGCGCCCGCCGGCGGTGAGGGCGCGCCCGGCGGCGTGCGCGAGCTCCGCGCGCCGGCGCGGATCGCCCGTCGCCATGAGCGCCTCCTCCAGGTACGGCACGGCGCGCGCGTCCCCCGCGGCCGCCGCGGCGTACCCCAGGTCCGCGAGGACGTCGGGGCGCTCCGCGCGTCCCGGCGGCTCGTCCAGGGCGCGCCGCAGGTGGCGCACGGCGGACCCCGGGGCGCCGGCGGCCAGCGCCCGGTCGGCGGCGTCGCGCAGCACCTCCACGGCCCACGCCTCGCCCTCGGGCTCGCCCTTGACGAGGTGGCTGGCGACCAGCTCCGGCGGCGCACCCTCGGCGCGCAGGGTGCGCGCCGCCGCGGTGTGCATGCGCGCGCGCTCGGAGGGCGGCAGCTCGGCGTAGATGGCGCTGCGCACGATCGGGTGCACGAACTCCAGCGGCTCTCCCGGTCGCAGGATCTCCGCGGCGGCGAGCGCGTCGGCGGCTGCGCCCGCGACCCCGGGCTCCAGCGCGGCGAGCGCACCGGCGCGTCGCAGCGAGGTGCCGTCGCCCAGGACAGCGATCGCCCGCGCTAGCGCGGTGGCGCCGAACTGCAGCGAGGAGAGGCGCAGCAGCACGGCGCGCGAGACCTCCTCGGGGCCCAGCTCGCGCACGCGCCGGGCTCCCGCGGCGTCGGGCGCGACACCCTCCGCGTCCAGCGCGCGCACCAGCTGCTCGACGAGCAACGGGTTGCCGCCGGTCACCTCCGCGCACGCGGAGGCGAACTCGGGGTCCACGTCGCCCTCGAACGCCGCGTGGACGAGCCGGGCGACCGCCGGCTCGCTCAGCGGGCCCAGCTGGATCCGCGCCGCGGCCGGATGCGCCGCGAGACGCGCGAGCAGCTCCTCCTCGCCGCCGCGCTCCCGGGGGCGGCGCGCCACGACCAGCGCCGCGGGCAGCGCGGCCAGGCGCTGGGTCAAATACAGCGCGAAGCGCAGCGACGGCGCGTCGGCCCAGTGGGCGTCGTCGACCGCGAGCAGCAGCGGCCCCGTCTCGGCGAGGTTGGAGACGAGCCAGTAGAGACCGTGCAGGACCGGGAAGACGTCGTCCTCGGCCCCGCTGACCCCCGCCTCGGAGGCCGGGCTCTCGAACAGCGGCTCGCTCAGCCGCGCGGCGCCCGCGAGCAGGCGGCCGCGCTGCGCGGGAGCGGCCGCCGCCAGCGCCGGCTCCAGCAGCTGGAGCGCCACGCCGAAGGCGAAGTCGCGCTCCAGCTCGCCCCCCGTCGCCGCCAGCACGCGCACGCCGGTCCCCTTGGCGAACCCGCGCGCGGCTCCCAGCAGCTGCGACTTGCCCATGCCGGCGTGGCCCTCGACCACCACCAGGCGGCCGCGCCCCGCGCGCGCCTCGTCGAGCGCCGACCCCAGCGCCTCCAGCTCGGCGTCGCGCTCCAGCAGCGCCGGCTCGGCGCGCATCACGCGCTCTCCCCGCCGTAGAAGGCGATCGCGCGCCGGCCCAGCGCCTTCGTCTCGCGGCCGTTGGACACCGAGTTGACGATCGAGGCGAAGCCGGGGATCACCTTCCCGCCGATCCGCTGGCCGGCGTGTCCGCCCACCATCCGCACGAGCCGGGCCGTCAGCTTCTCGTCGCGCTCGCCGAGGTTCCCCACGACCGCCGCCGCGATGGTCTGGCCCGTCCCGTCCAGCCCGGCGCGCGCGGCGTAGGGGTCGTCGTAGACGCCCTGCAGCACGAGCAGCTCCGCGGGGCGCATGGGGTCGCGCGGATCCCAGCCGAAGGCGGCGGCGACGAAGAACACCATCCGCGATTGGATCCAGGCGAGGCTCGCCAGGTCCAGCGCCATCGTCGTCCAGCCGCCCAGCCCCATGGCCGCGCCGGTCGCGCGCGCCAGGTGGACGTGGCGGCGCACCGCGGCGCGCGCGTGCGTGCCGGGTGCGCGGCCCGCGTGGCGCTCGGCGATCCAGCTCGCGGCGGCGGGCGCGTGGACGTCGGCCGCGGCCAGCGCGAGGTGCTCGGGCGCCCGCGCGGGGTCCGCCCGCAGCTGCTCCCACAACCACTTCGGCACGTCGCGCGCCTGGCGCGACCGGGTCTCCGCGCTCTCCACCACCCGACATTCTCGCGGGGCGGGCGAACTGGCGTATCCGCGCCGGTCTGGCGGGTATACCTTTAACCGAGGGGATTTGCAGTGCAGCCGCTGTTCGAGCATCGCCGCAGATTCGGGGGCTTCGAGACACGGGTCCTGGAGCTGGAAGGACAGGGCCCGCCGCTCGCGCTGCTGCACGGCTACGCCGACAGCGCGGACACCTGGCGCCACGTCCTCGCGCTGCTGGGCGAGCGCGACCGCCGCGCGGTGGCGGTCGACCTGCCCGGGTTCGCGACCGCCGACCGCCTGCGCCGGGGCAAGGTGCTCCCGCAGCTCGACCGGTTCGCCGCGGCGGTCGTCGAGTACGCGGCCGGCGGGGAGGAGGCGGTCCTGGCCGGCAACTCCCTTGGCGGGTGCCTCGCGCTGCGCGCGGCGCAGCGCGAGGGCCTGCCGCTGGCGGGCGTGGTCCCCGTCGCCCCGGCGGGGTTCGACATGGCGAGGTGGTTCGTCCTCATCGAGCGCGACCCGATCGTCCGCACGCTGCTGTCCATACCCGCGCCGCTGCCCGAGGCGGTGGTGCGCGAGGTCGTGGGGCGCGCGTACCGCACGCTGGGCTTCCACCGCGGCGCGGCGGTCGACGGCGCCGTGGTCCAGGCCTTCACCAGCCACCACCGCGACCGCGCCACCGTGCGCCGCTATCTGGAGACGGGCCGGCGGCTGCTGCCCGAGCTCAACGACTCCGCCTGCTTCGACCTCGAGCGCATCGAGTGCCCGATCCGGCTGGTGTGGGGCGAGCGCGACCGCATGGTCTCGCCCAAGGGCGCGCAGCGCCTGGTCGAGGCGCTGCCCGACACCGATGTGGTGCTGATGCCCGACGTCGGCCACTGCCCGCAGATCGAGGCGGCGGCGCGTACCGCGGAGCTGCTGTGCGACTTCCCGTCGCAGCTGGCTCGGGCCGCGTGACCGCCGCTACGATGCGCCTCATCCCCGCGCCCGAGACCCTTGCCGCGTCGGCGGCCAACGCCTGGGACGTCCTGCTGGGGGGCGGCGTGGCCGACCTGCGCCCCACGCCCGCGTCGATCATCGACGAGGGACCGCAGCGCACGGTGTTCCGCTACCGGCGCGAGGGCGCACGGCGCGAGCGCGGGGCGCCCGTGCTGCTCGTGCCGCCGCTGGCCGCGCCGGCCAGCTGCTTCGACCTGCGCCGCGGCTGCTCGCTGGCCGAGCACCTGCTCGCGCAAGGACACCCGACGTACCTCGTGGACTACGGGCCGATCTCCTTCTCGGACCGCCAGCTCGGGCTCGAGCACTGGATCGGCGACGTGATCCCGCAGGCCGTCGCGGCGGTGCAGCGCGACTCCGGCGGCGCGCCGATCCAGCTCGTCGGCTGGTGTCTGGGCGGGATCATGTCGCTGCTGGCGACCGCCGCCGACCCGCGCTTGGCGGTCGCCGCCGTGGCGACCATCGCCTCGCCCTTCGACTTCTCGCGCGTGCGGCTGATGGCCCCGATCCGCCCGCTGGCCGCGTTCACCGGCGGGCGCATCGTCACCGCCCTGTACCGCGCGCTCGGCGGAGCGCCCGCGCCGCTGGTGGAGGCCGGCTACAAGCTGATCGGCATCGACAAGTACGTGCGCCGTCCGCTGACCATGGCCACGCACCTCGACGACCGCGACTTCCTGGCGCAGCTGGAGGCGGTGGACGAGTTCATGGGCAACATGCTCGCCTACCCCGGCCGCACGTTCGGCCAGCTCTACCACCGCTTCTTCATCGTCAACGAGCTGGCCGAGGGACGGCTGGAGCTGCCCGGCGGCGTGGTCGACCTGGCCGACGTGCGCGTCCCGGTGCTCGCGATCGCCGGGCGCGGCGACGGGATCGCGCCCGCGGACGCCGTGCGCGCGGTCGTCGACCTGCTGCCCAACGCGCCGCTCGTGCGCTACGAGTCGGCGCCCGGCGGCCATCTCGGCGTGCTCACCGGCCGCTCCGCGCGCGAGACCACGTGGGCTCACCTCGACGAGTTCCTCTCGGAGGCCGGCGAGCTAGGAGGGCGCGGTCCGCGCCTCGATGCGCTCGCGCAGCTCGCCTAGTCCGGCGCGCGCGCGGCGCACGGCGTGGCGCGGGTTCAGCGTGCCCACCACGCGGAAGATGATCACCAGCGAGATCGTCAGCGAGACGACCAGCAGCACCGCTCCCACCACGAACTGAAACGCGGTGATCGCGGCGATGTCCACCGGCTGGCCGGTCACCTCGGGCAGGCCGTAGGAGAGCATCGCCAGCCGCAGCCCGCCCGAGGCGGGGGCGATCGGGATGATCCGCCCGCCGCCCTGCGCCGCCATCACCAGCACCACGCTGGCCACCGTGACCGGGAGCGCGAAGGCGGCGAGGAAGCAGGCGAGCGAGCCCAGGCGGATGGCGCGGCCCGCCGCCTGCCACGTCACCACGCCCGCGAGGTAGTCCCACGGCGTGTCCAGGATGGCCAGCCCCCGGCGCAGCCGCTCCAGGAAGCGCTGGGCGTGGCGGCGCAGCCAGCCGAACAGCAGCACCGCGCCCGCCAGCAGGCCGCCGCCCACCACCGACGAGAAGACCGGATGCGAGATGAGGTAGGAGACGTCGAGCGTCGGGAGCTCCAGCCGGCTGGACGGGACGGGGATGAAGCCCTGGGAGATCGCCCAGATCAGCAGGGCGGCGCCGCACAGCGCCTCGAAGAGGCCCTCGGGGACGAACGTTGCCACGAGCGTCGAGTAGCGCCCGCCCGGCGTTCGCTCCTTGACCATGTATAGCTTCATCACGTCGCCGCCCCGCGCCGGGACGACGGCGTTGAGCCCGGACCCGGCGAAGTAGGCGGCGACCACGTCGCGGTAGCGCAGCTCCTCGGCGCGCGGATAGGCGGCGCGCAGGATGTTCCACCAGCCGCGGATGCGCACGACCTGGTGGGCGTAGTGCAGCACCACCCCGGCCAGCAGCCACCACGGGTCCACCGCGACCGCGTCGTCGAGGATCAGCCCGGCGACGTGGGCGACCGCCTCGGCGATCGTCTGGACGCGATCGATCAGCGCAAGGACGCCCAGACCGTCTTGGTCTCCAGGTACTGCCCGAGCCCGGCGTGGCCGTGCTCGCGGCCCACGCCCGAGGCCTTGTAGCCGCCGAACGGCGCGGCCGGGTCCGACATGCCCCAGGCGTTGACGTACACCGACCCGGCCTGGAGCATCGCCGCCAGCCGGTGCGCGCTGCTCAGCGAGCGCGTCCACACGCCCGCGGCCAGCCCGTACTCCGTGTCGTTGGCGCGGGCCGCGACCTCCTCCAGCGTCTCGTAGGGCAGCGCCACGAGAACCGGCCCGAAGATCTCCTCGCGCGCGATGTCCAGGCGGTCGTCGGTCGCGGTGAACAGCGTGGGCTCGACGAAGTACCCGCCGTCCACGCCCTCCGGGCGTCCGCCGCCGGCGACCAGCTCGGCGCCGCCGGCCCGGCCGGACTCGATGTAGCCGGTCACGCGCTCGAGCTGCTCCTGAGAGATCAGCGGGCCCATCTGCGTGCCGGCGTCCAGGCCCGGGCCCAGGCGCGTCTTGCGCGCCCGCTCGGCCAGCGCGCCGACCACCTCGTCGAAGTGCTCGCGCGCGACGAACAGCCGCGAGCCGGCGTTGCAGGCCTGGCCGGTGTTGAAGTAGATCGCCTGGAAGGAGCCCTTGACGGCGGCGTCCAGGTCGGCGTCGGGAAGCACGATGTTGGGCGACTTGCCGCCCAGCTCCAGCGTCACGCGCTTGAGCGCGCGGCCCGCCTTGGCGCCGATCTCGCGCCCCACGGCGGTGGAGCCGGTGAAGGCGATCTTGTCCACGCTGGGGTGGTCGACCAGCGCGGCGCCGGTCTCACCGTCGCCCGTCATCACGTTGAGCACGCCCGGCGGCAGTCCCGCCTCCAGCGCCAGCTCGCCCAGCCGCAGGGCGCTCAGCGGCGTCTGCTCGGCGGGCTTGAGCACGACGGTGCACCCGGCGGCCAGCGCGGGCGCCACCTTCCACGCCGCCATCAGCAGCGGGAAGTTCCACGGGACGATCTGGCCGCACACGCCGACCGGCTCGCGGCGCGTGTAGCAGAGCATCTCGGGCGTGCTGACCGGCAGGACGTCGCCCTCGATCTTGGTCGGCCAGCCGGCGAAGTACTCCAGGTAGTCGATCGTCTCCGCCAGGTCGACCTTGCGCGCGAGCTTGAGCGGCTTGCCGTTGTCCAGGGACTCCAGCTCGGCCAGCTCGTCCGCGCGGTCGGCGACCGCGGCGGCGAAGCGCTGGAGCACGCGGGCCCGCGCGGACGGCGTCATCGTGCGCCACGGGCCCTCGTCGAACGCGGCCCGCGCCGCGCGCACGGCGGCGTCCACGTCGGCGGCGCCGGCCTGCGGCACCTCGGCGATCGCCTTGCCGGTGGCCGGATCCAGGGTCTCGAAGGTGCGCCCGTCGGCCGCGGCGGGGCGCTCCTCGCCGATCAGCAGGTTGTGGCGGCCGTCCCCGAGCCAGGCGCGGACGGCGTCGGACAGGGCTTCGGGCGGGGCGGCGACGGGCATGCGTTCAACCTCCGGGAGTCAGGACGATCTTCAGGGCCTCGCGGCGGTCGTAGGCGGCGTAGGCCTCCTGCGCCTGCGACAGCGGCAGGTGGCGCTGCACCAGCGGGGAGGGGTCCAGCTCGCCCGCGGCGAGCAGCGCGAGCACGTCGTCGAAGTGCGCCAGCACGTTGGACAGGCCGGTGGTCACGGTGAGCGACTTGTTCCACAGCAGGCCCATGTGGACCTCGCACGGCTTGCCGTGGACGCCGATGACCGCCAGGCGGCCGGCGCGGCGCGTGAGGCGAATCGCCAGGTCGAGGGCCGCGGGCGTACCGACGGCCTCGATCCCCACGTCGGTGCCGCGGCCCTCCGTGTGCCGCTTGACCTCCGCGCGCGGATCCTGCTCGGTCAGGTGGACCGGGATCGCGCCGAACGTGCGCGCCATCTCCAGGCGGTCCTCCACCGCGTCCACCGCGAGCACGGTCCGCGCACCGGCGTGGCGCGCCGCCTGCACGGCGCACAGCCCCACCGGTCCCATGCCCAGGATCGCCACCGAGTCTCCCGGCGCGACCTGCGCGGAGCGCACCGCGAACACGCCGGTGTTCATCACGTCGCCCGCGAACAGCGCGACGTCGTCGTCCAGGCCGTCGGGGACCGGGCGCAGCGTCATGTCGGCGTTGGGGACCAGCACGCGGTCGGCCTGCGCGCCCTGCAGGTCGCCGGAGATCTTCCCGTGGCCGAAGATGCGCTGGTCGACGCAGTGGTGGAATTCTCCGCGCGCGCAGAAGAAGCAGTTCCCGCACGCGGTGACGAACGAGCCCGTGACGCGGTCGCCCGGCTTGACGCGCGTGACGCCGTCCGCGACGGCGACGACCTCGC
The DNA here is from genome assembly GCA_031177685.1 of Solirubrobacteraceae bacterium. Taxonomy (GTDB): domain Bacteria; phylum Actinomycetota; class Thermoleophilia; order Solirubrobacterales; family Solirubrobacteraceae; genus AC-38. The sequence goes on from JAPSGI010000005.1 coordinate 184,548, forward strand.
CGGTGAACTCGTGGCCGATCGTGAAGCCCTCCTCGACCGGATGGCGGCCGTGGAGGATGTGCAGGTCCGACCCGCAGACACCGGCCGCCGTGACGCGCACGACCGCGTCGCCCGCCGCCGCCGGCTCGGGGTCGGGCTTCTCCTGGACCCGGACCTCGCCGGGCGCCTGGAAGGTGACCGCCTGCACCGTTCGAAAGCTACCGGGCCGACGTATGCTGCTCCCCAGCTCAGCGAACGGGGAGGCAGAGATGGCGGAAGTGTCCAAGGCGGTGCTGATCACCGGATGCTCGACGGGCATCGGCCGCGCCACGGCCGAGCGCCTGGCGCAGGGCGGCTGGAACGTGTACGCGAGCGCGCGGCGGCCCGAGTCGATCGCGGACCTGCAGGAGAAGGGCGCCAAGACGCTGGCGCTCGACGTCGACGACGAGCAGTCGATGGCGGCGGCGGTCCGCGCCGTCGAGGAGGCCGAGGGCGCCGTGGGCGTCCTGGTCAACAACGCCGGCTACTCGCAGTCGGGCGCGATCGAGGCCGTGCCGCTGGACGAGGTGCGCCGCCAGTTCGAGACCAACGTCTTCGGGCTCGTGCGCATGTGCCAGCTGGTCCTGCCCGGCATGCGCGGCCAGGGATGGGGGCGCATCGTGAACGTGTCCTCGATGGGCGGGAGGCTCACGTTCCCCGGCGGCGGCTTCTACCACGCGACCAAGTACGCGGTGGAGGCCATCTCCGACGCGCTGCGCTTCGAGGTCCGCGGCTTCGGCGTCGAAGTGGCGATCATCGAGCCCGGGCTGATCCGCACGAGCTTCGGCGACACCGCCGCCCACGGCGTCGGCGCCGCGAACTCGCAGACCGGCCCCTACGCGGACTTCAACGCCGCGGTCGCCAAGGCGACCGAGGAGGTCTACGAGAACGGTCCGCTGGCCAAGCTCGGCGGTGGGCCGGACACGGTCGCCCGGGCGATCGAGAAGGCGATCTCCAGCCGCCGCCCGCGCACCCGCTACAAGGTCACGCCGAGCGCCCGGATGGCCATCGCCACCCGCCGCCTGATGACCGACCGCATGTGGGACGGCGCGATGCGCAGCAACTTCCCCCAGCCGGGGCGCTGAGTCATTCCACGCTGAGCTTCTCGCGCACGCGGCGGTACTCGCGGTCGATCTCCTCCGGCGCGAGCGTGCTGGACATGCGGCCGGGGACGTCCGTCCGGTAGTAGGCCGCGACCGCGGGGACCTCCACCGGGGGGTCGCCGGCGGTGAGCTGGAGGAGCAGGTCCCAGTCGCCGTAGTAGGCGAGGTCGGCGTCGAAGCGCGCATCGCTGCGGCGGTGGGCGATCGCGTTCATGTCGACGCGGTTGTCCGCGCGCACCGCCTCGGCGTCCCAGGGATCGAAGTGGACCCACGCGGTGCCCGCCGTCGTGCCATGGAAGAGGCGGCCCTCGTCGTCGATGACGCGCGCGCCGTAACAGGCGCGGGCGTCCGGGAAGCCGGCGAACGTCAGGACGACCGCCTTGAGCCAGTGCGGGTCCATGCGGTTGTCGTCGTCGAGGTAGGCGACGAGCTCGCCGCGCGCGGCGTCCAGTGCGACGTTGCGCGCCGCGCACACGCCGCCACCCTCGGCGCGGAAGGTGCGGATGCGCGGGTCGTCGAGGCGCTGCAGGAAAGCCGGCGTGTCGTCGGCCGACCCGTCGTCGACGACCAGCAGCTCCCAGTGCGGGTAGCTCTGCTCCTGCACGGATGCGATCGCCGCCTCCAGCAGCGCGCGGCGGTCGCGCGTCGGCAGCACGACGCTGACCAGCGCGCCGGACGGGACGTCGGCGTGCGCCAGCCAGGCCATCGTCGTGCCGACGGCCGCGAGGCGGTCGAGCCGGTCGATGCGCGGCACGGTCACGGCGAGGTCGGACTGGGCGTTGCGCGCACGCGCGGTCGCGACCGCCAGGTCGGCCCGCACGCCGTCGATCCCGGGATCGGGCCGCCGCGCCCAGGGCGGGACGCGCCGGCGCGCGGCCCGGGCCAGCCGGCCGGCGAGGCGCGCGCGGACCCGGGCGGCCCTCGGCGCGCGGCGCGTGGCGGCGGGCGCGGGGCCGGCGCCCGGCAGCACCGACGCGATCGGGCGCCCGTCGGCGTCGGGCAGCTCCACGCCCGCCGCCGCGCTGAACGTCGCGCCGAGGTCCTCCGTGCGGTACGTGCCCGGCCTGGGCCCGGGCGCGATGCCCGGTCCGCGCGCCAGCAACAGGCCCTCGCGCACGTGATCGCCCTGGCGCCAGTGGCCGTAGGGGACGGCGACCGTACCGACCGCCGGCGACCACACGCGCTCGATCGGCGCGCTGCGCTCCCACTCGACGAACAGGTCGCCCAGCGCGTCGTCCGGCGTGCGGCGGTACACGTCGTCGACGATCGTGCACGCGCGGACCACCCGCCCGCCCGTGTCCACGTTGACGAGCTCCGTCAGCCGCTCCGCCAGCCAGTCCAGCACCTCCCGCCGGTCGTCGGGATGGATGCGGCCGTTGGGTTCGCGCCCCGCCAGGTTCAGGCGCACCGCGCCCACGACGGTGTTGTTGGGCGTCGCGAACCAGCGGCGCTCTGCGCGCGGCGGGGGGTCCGCCGGCGGCGCATTGCCGGTCCGGGCGCGCAGCAGGGGGGCGGCCGAGCGCAGCGCCGCGCCGCGCAGCGGCCGCGGGACCAGTCGCGCCGCCTCGCCCGCGGCGCGCGTGAAGCCGCCCAGACCGCCCGGCTCGTCGAGCCCCCATTCCAGGCGCGCCAGCAGGTAGTCGAAGAGGTGCGTGCCGTCGTTGTGGGCGGTCATCCCGTGCGGCATCGCGACGTAGACGGTGTCCTCGGGACCGAGGCGCTCGAGGTGCGCGGCGACGACGCCGTCCAGGCGGCGGTAGACCTCGCGGACCGGGTCCCCGTGCAGGCGGGCGGCCAGCGCAGGGTCGTGGTGACGGTGCCCGGGGTCGTGCAGGTGCCAGAGCTGGTGGCCGGCGCAGTGCGACTCGCCGAGCACCGAGAGGAAGAGGTCCCAGCCGCCGGCGTCGAGCAGCTCCAGCGACGCCGCGCGCTTGCGGTCGATGCCGTCGCACAGCGCGCGGAAGAGCTCCTCGTTCTCGGTCGCGGTGCGCACGTGCCCGGCGCGGTGCACGTAGTCGCACGGCGCGAACTGGTCGAAGCCGGGCGGCTCGGTGGAGCCGAAGTGCGCGCCGTGGCGCGCCGTCAGCTGCTGCGCCAGCTCCGATGGCCACGACGCCGTGCCGAAGTGGCGGTCGTGGCAGCCCCACTCCGCCAGCATCACGCCGTTGACCGGCCGCACGATCGAGTGCGGGACGTCGAGGACGGCCACGCGGCAACCGGCATCCGACAGGCGCTCCCAGAACGGCGTTCCGGTGACCCACTTCGGGTCGGTCAGCCGGTGCTCGTAGGTCCCGCCCGCGATCTCCTCCCAGCACAGGTAGCGGTGGCGGTCGGGCGCGGTCGCGGTGAACAGCGTGGGCCAGTTGGCGCTGACGAACACGCCCGCGGGCGCCCGCGTGTCCAGGGCGGCCCCGTCGCGCAGCAGCCCGGCGATCGCCGGCATCTGGCCCGACGACGCGAGCTCGCGGACCAGGCCGGGATCGGCGGCGTCGAGCGCGAGGACCATGACCCGGGACTTGCGCGCCACGCGGGCATACAAGCAGGTGCGTTCCCCCGGCGGCGGCCTGACAGCGCGCGCATGGAGGCCCGGCACGCGGGGAACCACGGTGACATGGGGAATGCGGAGTGGGGGATCCGCGTCGGGTTGGCGCTGCTGTGCGCGCTGGCCGCGGCGCCGTCCGCGACCGCCGCGCCGCCGCTCGCCGATCACCTCAACGTGGGCGCGGACGGCCGCTGCCCCGCCTACGGCGACCTGCGCATCTGCTCGGGCGAGGTCCCGAGCTGGGATGGCTCGAAGATCGACGTCGACCTCACCGAGCCGATGGAGGGAGCCGGCGCGGGCCCGCGTCCGCTGATCGTGATGCTCCACGGGTTCACCGGCGACAAGCACGACTGGCAGTCCACGACCGACGAGGGCGACGGCCGCGACCGCTGGCACTGGAACAGCCACTGGTTCGCCAAGCACGGCTACTACGTGCTCACCCACACGGCGCGGGGACACAAGACGGACCCGCCGCGCGGCGACCGTCCCCCCACGCCCTCGGGCAGCTCGGTCGACCTGCCCAGCGGCACGGTCCAGCTCAAGACGCGCGAGGCGGAGGTTCGCGACACGCAGTGGCTGGCGGCGCTCGTCGCGGCGTCCTTCGACGTCGATCCGGGACGCATCGCCGTGACGGGCGGCTCCTACGGCGGCGGCGAGAGCTGGTTGCTGGCCGCCCAGCCGGCGTGGACCTTCCCGCACGAGCGCGATCCGTCGCTGCCGGTCCTGCAGTTGCAGGTCGCCGTGCCGAAGTACCCGTGGACCGACCTCGGCTACGCCCTGGCGCCCAACGGGCACGGTGGCGGGCCCACCGGCCGCGACCTCTACGAGTCCTCGACGGGCCGGCCCGACAGCGACACCGGCGACGGCAATCCGCTCGGCGTCCTGAAGTGGAGCTACGTGTCGGGCCTCGCGGCGGCGGGGGAGCGCGAGACGCTGTTCGAGAAGGGCACGCGGCAGGGCCCCTACGAGGAGGGGCCGATCAACCTGGAGTCGTGGATCGCGCGTGCCGAGGCCGGCGACCCGCTCGACGTCGCGGGCGTCGAGGACCCGGTGGTGCGCCAGATCCGCCGCGGGCTGACCGAGCTGCGCGCGCCCTACTTCCAGGACGAGGGCTGGGAGGCGCAGGCGGGCGGCCGCAAGGTCGCCGTGTTCGCGATCCAGGGGTGGACCGACGACCTGTTCCCGGCGATCGAGGCCTTCCGGCAGTTCAAGTACCTCAAGCGCCTGGACCCCCGCTGGCCGGTGGCGCTGGCGCTGGCCGACGTGGGCCACGCGCGCGCCCAGAACCGCGCGGCGACGTGGCGGCGCCTGAACGCGCAGGCCTGGCAGTGGACCCAGGCCCACGTCGGCGGCAGCCACGAGCAGCAGACCGGCGTCTACACGGAGCCGACCACCTGCGAGAACGACGGTGAGGCGGATGCGAACGAGGACGCCTCCGTGCGGATCGCTGCGCAGTCGCCCGAGGCGCTCGCGCGCGGCACGCTGCAGGTCCGGTTCGCCGACGGCGACACCACGACGTGGCGCGGCGGCGAGGGCGATCCCAACGGCCCCGCCACCGATCCGGTGATCACGCCGCTGCTGCCCGTGATCGCGCCGGGCGGGCCCTGCCGCGAGTCGCCCGGACCCGCGACCGGCGGGTACACGGCGCACTCGCAGCCGCTCGAAGATGCGAGCACCTACGTCGGCCTGGGCCACGTCGAGGTGCCGTACACGCTGCTCGGCGGGCCGACCGCGACGCTCAACGCGCGGCTGTGGGACGTCGCGCCCGGCGGGGCGCCGGCGCTGCTGGTCTCGCGCGGGACCTACCGGCTCGACGTGCCCGCGCACGACGCGCCGGCAGGCACGCTGCGGCTGCCGCTGTGGGGCAACCACTGGCGCCTGGAGCGGGGCCACCGCCTGCGCCTCGACCTGACCCAGGTCGAATACCCGACGATGCTGCCGAGCAACGTCCCGAGCGCGATCCGCTTCGAGGCGCCGCGGCTCGTCCTGCCGATCCGCGAGTCGGGCGACCGCGTGCTCGCGGGCGCCGGGTCGTAGGAGCTACCGCAGCGCGTCGCGGCGCTGGCGCTCGACCCGCGCGCGCTCGCGCGGTTCGCGCTTCTTGCGCTCCGCCTTGTGCGCGGCCTCGTTGCGCTCGGCGATCTTCTTCTTGAGCTCCCCGACCACGGCGTCCGCCGTCGATCGTCCGGGCCCGGGATGGTTCTTGCGCTCCGTCATCTCCCACTCCTCAATCGCCCTCGGTCGCAAATGCCACAGGAAGATGCGAAGGCGCGCGCACCCAGCGGTGGACTGGCTTCCTCAAGACTAGCGCGGCGTTCACGGTGTCGCGCGCGATGCTCGGCTTCGTCGGCGGGGCGGCGGTCATGGCGTCTCGACGGACCGAACCGTCCTGCCGGGTGTGACGTGCCACCGTCAAACCTCGCAATGACCCGCGTCCGTCATCACGTTTGCGTTGAAGAGTCCAGACCAAAATCCGCCGTGGTTACTGGCATCGGAGTACGCGCGGCGCCGAGCCCAAGCTAAATGACAACGTCCGCCACCTGCCCGCTTGACAACGACGAACACTCATGCTTAGATCGCTTCCGTCTCCTGCACGGCATGCGCAGGAGAGGTCCGAGGAAAGGCGGGCGGCGACAGGACAACCCGAGCAGGCCTCGCAGCGTCTGAAGTTCGACGAGCGGGGCCGGCGACCAAAAGACAGAACGATTGATGGAGCGCGGCTGAGCCGGCGTTTGCGGAGTACGGGCAACCTTCGGTCGCCCGGCTGTACTTCGCCGCCCCTGCAGGGTCACTACGGACGCACCTTTCGGGCCACCTAGCGATCCGAGCAGGCGCGGCGTCTCGGCCTGACGTCATGAGTCTCGCAACAAGAGATATTCGCTCCCTGCAGGCGCGGTGATGTGGTGGAAGCAGACTGGATCAATCAATGATCAGCAACTAATGCTTGGACGAGAGGACTGAGTCGTGAACGATGAAAAGCTCGTGACGAGCAACCGTCGGAGGTTCTTGAAGGATTCGGCGGTTGCCGTAGGGACCCTTACGCTTGGCTCGTCGTTGGCAGCGTGCGGTAGTGGCGATGGCAAGGCCACGAGGGCGGGGGGGAAGACAACCACGCTGCGTTACGTGGTTCACGAACCCCCCACGTCGGCGAACTTCGACGACTTCGCCGTTCTTGGTGGCACCGACGTCCTCGTCGCCAGCTTGGTGCAGGACCGTCTGTTCGAGTTCGACAAGAACGGTCGAGTTGTCCCGCGGCTGGCCACCGGTATGCGTCAGGTCAACCCGCTGACAGTTGAGGTGGCGCTCCGCGACGGGGTGACGTTCCACAATGGCGAGAACTTCACTGCGGAAGACGTCAAGCTTGCCATCGACCGCGTCTCGCGCAACGAGAAGCTCGCGCTCAACAGCCTCTGGGCATCGGCTGAGACCAAGATTCTCAGCACCAATCGAGTGAGGATCAAGACCGACGCGCCCTTCGCGCCGTTGATCAACACCCTTGCGGTGACAAGCATCCCTCCGGGCAGCTTCACGAAGGATCCTTCGAAGTTCGAGGGAAACGACGTCGGCGCCGGCCCCTATAAGTTTGTCGAGTACAGGCGTAATCGGGTCGTTCTCGAAGCCAATGCCAAGTATTGGGATGGCAAGCCGCCAATCGACCGAATCGTCCTTGAATACGTCAGCGATGCGGATGCGCGGCTCAACGCCTTGCTCGCGGGGGAGGCGCACATCGTTCGCGATGCCGCTCCAGAGCAGTGGAAGGCCACTAAGGACAAGAAGGACTTCTATGCCGTTCCTGGATGGAAGCACGGAGGCCTCGTCGTCCTCTACCAGCACAATGACAAGGCGATCGCCCAAAAGGCGGTTCGCCAGGCGATGATCCACGCCGTCGACCGCGAGACGATGATGAAGCAGCTTTGGGGAGACGAGTATGTCGCGAGGTTCGCGAAGGTGTCCGACAGCATCCTTCCAAGCGGAACCGCGTTCTACCAGCCGCTGTCGAAGCAATTTCGGTTCGATCCCGAGACCGCCAAGCGGCTCCTTGAGTCGAGCGGCGTGGCGGACGTGAAGTTGACGTTTGCCAGTGCCACTCTGGCACCGGTGCAAAGTGAAATCAGTCAGCGCATCGTCGAATACCTGAGCGATGTGGGGATCGAGGCTGAGATCACGACTCTGGAAGTAGGAAAGTACCGCACCGACTACGCGAAGTACGACTTGGATGTCAACGGGCTCGGGACCTTCAACGGGGATCCTGACGCTATCTTCAAGCTCTACACAGGGCCGCTTAGTCAGGCAGTACTCCATCTCCAGGACAATCCGGAGAGCAAGGACTTCGTTCGACTCCAAGATGCGCAGCGCAAGGTGGTCGACGCGCGGGAGCGTCAGGTCGCCGTCACGGCGGCGGCTGAGTGGCTGTGGGACTTCCAACCAATCATGCCGCTGACCGACGCTGCGCTGCCACGGCTTGTCAGTAGCCGAGTCAAGAACTTCAGCAGCAATGGTACGCTAGGAGATCCGCTACTTCGCAAGGCAACGCTCAACTAGCAAGAGCTTGCGACCGAGCGTCATTATCCGAGAGCATCTGGAATGCTGAGCTATGTCCTGCGGAGACTCGTCGCCAGCGTTGCGCTCATCTTCGGTGTGCTGGTCGCCGTCTTCTTCGCCTTGCGTATTGCGGGCGCCGACCCTGCCCGTGTGAAGGGAGGGGTGTTTGCCAGCGACGAGGTCATGCAGGCGTACCGCGAGCAGTACGGAACAGACTCCAGCCTCATCAGTCAGTTCGGGACATTTCTCTCCGAGCTGGGCCATGGGCGTCTAGGGACCTCCTTCCGGTTCGAGGAATCGGTCGTAGCGCTCATCTGGGATGCGGCGCCAAAGACACTGTTGCTCGCCGGAACGAGCCTGGTGATCATCGTTTTGCTCTCGGCGCTTCTTGGCGTTGGCGCTGCTGTCCGTCAGGGCGGCTGGGCTGATCGTGCGATCATCGGCTTGACGGTGCTCGGCCTGTCGATCCCGACGTTCTTCGTCGGGGTCGTGATGGTCCTGCTCTTCGCCGTGCAGCTTGGATGGCTGCCGGCGGGCGGCCTCTCGACGTGGAGAAGTCTCTGTCTTCCCGTGGCTGCAGTCGTCCTCGTCGAGCTGCCGTGGCAGCTGCGGGTCGTCCGCGCCGAAATGGTTGATGTGCTGCGTAGCGACTACATGGAGACCGCCCGTGCCTACGGGCTGTCGCCATTCAGGATGTACTTCGTCTACGGGCTACGCAACGCGGCGGTGCCGTGGCTCTCGGTCTTTGGCATACAGGCCGGCGCGTTGTTGGGCGGCACGATCGTTGCCGAGGTGGTCTTCGACTATCCGGGTCTTGGCAGCCTGCTCGTACAGGCAGTTGGGGCAGGCGATTATCCGTTGGTCCAAGGCATCACGGTTGTGATAGCGACCTTGTTCGTGCTCTTCAATCTGCTGGCCGACCTGCTTCAGACAGTCGTCGATCCGCGGGTGCGACTATGAGTGTGCGTCTCTCCCGTGTGAGTACGAGTTTGGCCCTGGGTAGCTTGGTGCTCATAGTGGTCGCTCTCGGCGTGTTGATCGTTCCGCTCGTCAGCTCGTATAGTTCGACGCGAGGATCCGGGGAATCACTCGCGGCGCCACTCACTCAAGGGCATCTTCTCGGAACGGATGCCCTGTCGCGTGACCTTGCGACCCGGCTAGCAGTTGGTGCGCGCAACTCGCTCGCGATCGCCACCGCTGGGCTGCTGCTTGCGCTGTCGATAGGCGTCACCGTGGGGCTGCTTGCCGGTTTTCTCGGTGGACGGGCCGACGCAATGCTCATGCGAATGGCCGATGTCCAGCTTGCTTTTCCCTACCTTCTGCTCGCCCTGACGGTCGCTGCTGCGGTGAAACCCACGATCCCGATCTTGATCGTCTTGCTGGCGCTCGCCGCGTGGGTCGTCTTTGCGCGGACGACACGGGCCGCGGTACGACGCGAGCTTGCCATGGAGTACGTCCAGGCGGCAACCGTCCTTGGAGCCTCGCGCCTGCGCATCGCCATGAAGTATGTGCTGCCGAATCTGCTGCCGGTGCTGGCGGCGCTGACGACATTGACGCTTGCGGCGTTGATCCTGGTCGAGGCGACGCTTGGATACCTTGGCATTGGCATCCAGCCGCCGACGCCGTCATTGGGCGGGATGATGCAAGAGGGCCAGACATTCCTGCGGTCAGCGTGGTGGCTCACCGTTATTCCAGGGAGCGTGTTGTTCATCGTCGCGCTGGCATTGAATCTGGTCACTGAAGGGTTGCGCGGGCACCTCGACCCGAGACTGAGAGGCCTGCGTTGAGCGATCGGCAGCCAGTGCTCGAGGTCAGGGACTTGGCCATCGACATCCACAGCACGCGCTCGGACCTCGCGGCCGTACGCGGAGTTTCGTTTTCAGTCGGTGATGGGGAGTGTCTCGGGATCGTTGGCGAGAGCGGCTCAGGCAAGAGCCTGACGTGTCGTGCGCTCTTGGGCCTGACGCGCGCCCCCGCCAGAGTTCGCGGCGGCGAAGTGTTATTTGGCGGGCGAGACCTGCTGCAACTCGGCGCCAAGGAGCTCAACGAGGTTCGCGGCGCGCAAATCGCGATGGTATTCCAAGATCCTCTCTCGAGCCTTAACCCATTGTGGTCGATCGGAGTGCAGCTCACCGATGTGATCCGTAGGCACACCGGCGCGAGCCGCGCAGAAGCCCGAGCGCGGGCCATTGAGTGTCTGGAGGAGGTCGGGTTCCCGGCCGCCCGCGATCGCCTGAAGACCTATCCGTTCGAGCTCTCGGGCGGCCTCCGACAGCGCGTCATGATCGCGATGGCCCTTGCGTGCAAGCCATGTGTCGTCGTGGCTGACGAGCCGACAAGTGCGCTCGATGTCTCGGTGCAAGCACAAATTTTGGATCTACTGCATCAGCTCAAGGCGGCTGCCGGATTCTCGCTGATCCTGGTGACCCACGATGTCGGCGTCGGGGCCTTTCTGGCGGACCGCGTGCTCATCATGTACGGCGGCCAGGTTATGGAGGCCGGCGGGGCCTATGACGTCTTGAACCGGCCAAGCCATCCTTACTCGCACGCCCTCCTCGAATGCTCCGTCGCCCACGAAGATCTCAGACCGGTCGCAGGGTTTCCGCCTAGTCTCGAGGACATGCCGTCTGGGTGCCCATTTGAGCCGCGCTGCGCGCGTTCGAGCAGGGGTTGCACGGAGCCTGTGCCCGTCACGAGGTTTGATGACCGGTCCGTGGCATGCATCCACCCCGTGAGCACAGGATACTCGTGAGTACGTCGACACCAATGTCAGCCACGGCGCCTCCGGTGCTTTCACTGAACGCCGTGAGCAAGGACTTCCACGCTCGTGGATACGGTCGTCATGGGGGCGACGTTCTCCGCGCCATCGACGGTGTGTCGCTCGAGCTACGAGACTCACAGACGCTCGGTGTGGTCGGAGAAAGCGGGTCGGGAAAGAGCACGCTCGCCAAGCTGCTCGTTCGACTGGAGCGGCCCACGAGCGGCGAGGTGTCGTTCATGAAAAACAGCATCGCCAGCTTCGACGCCCCTGGGCTGAAGATGTTCCGGCGGCATGTGCAAATGGTGTTTCAGGACCCGTACTCGTCTCTCCCATCACGGATGTCGATCCGTCAGATCTTGACTGAGCCGCTGATCATCCACCAGATCGGCGACCAGGCTTCGCGTCTCGAGCGCGTGAGGGAGCTGGTGGACCAGGTCGGCCTGAGATCGTCCGACCTCAAGCGGTATCCGCATGAGTTCAGCGGCGGACAGCGCCAGCGGATTGCAATCGCTAGGGCGCTCATGATCGATCCTCGGGTCGTGATCTGCGACGAGCCAGTATCGGCGCTTGACGTATCGATTCGAGCGCAGATCCTAAAGCTGCTGCATGATCTTCAGGCCGATCGTGCTCTGGGCTATCTCGTCATTTCTCACGACCTTCGCGTTGTGCGTTATCTCTGCGAGGACGTCGCGGTGATGTATCTCGGGCGAATCGTCGAACAGGGGCGGACGGCAGGAGTTCTCGAGCGACCGGCGCACCCATATACGCGAGCCCTGGTCGGCTCCGTGCTCGATCCTGAGATGGCCACCGTCGCGAAGACACGCCGTCTCTCAGTGCTGTCGGGTCAGATCCCAAGTCCGCTCGATCGACCCCAAGGCTGCCACTTTCACCCCCGTTGCCCGCTGCGCTCGAAGTTGGCAGAGGCTGATCAGGCCCGTTGCGTAACCGAGCGGCCCGGTCTCCGTGCGCTTCCCGACGGACGGCACGCCGCTTGCCACTATGCCGAGAAGGTACTCGAGCACGACAGACCCCATGCTCCGACAGACGTGGTGGCAGGAGCAGGATGATCCGTCATCGGCACTCGCGTACGTTCGAGAACGCTTCGACCCGAAGACGGTACACGCGTCTGAAGCTCGTAGGCGCCGGATCGGCATCTTCACCATCGACGAGAATCTGTTCGACCACGATTTCATCGACGGCATCGCCGCGATGTGTTTCGCCATAGCGCTCAACCCGTAGCAGCGCAGATCCATCAATGCACCGCCTTCGAGCGCAGCTGAGCCGCGAGGAACCCGCCGCCTGATCCTGGAGCGTGAAGCTCAGCGACGCCCGAGTGTGCGCGAGGCGTCCGCTCGCGACGTGCGTGCGTGCCCCGAGCGCGCGACTCAAATTCGGCGTGGAGACCGGTCGGAAGCGAATGTACACCGCGTCGACCTCTCAGGGTCCTCAATCAGCGCCTGGTAGTTGCATACGACTTCGCAAGCCCGCGGGCCTGCGCGTATGCAGCGGCGCAACCCGCGATGCATCTGCTAAACCGCTGTCGTTTTGCGTTCGTACGTGCGTAGCTCGTCGAGGTTCTCTTCAAGCTTAATGAACGCATCGGCGAGGCTGGACATTGCCGCTGGGTCGGCATCGATGTAATTCCAGTTCAGCTCGATCGATGCGGCGATTTTCCGGTCGACATTTGGCAAGACGAGGTCGGTGTAGTCCACGCCGTGGCGGCGGAGGTTCTCGGTCCACATAACCCGTGGTCCGGTGGTGCGTGGCGAGAGGCGAGGCGCGCGGTGCAGCGGTGTCTGGATGTACACGAATGCTGGTACGCCTTCCGCCCTCAGCGCGGTGAGATACGTGTCGCGAGAGACGCCAGCGGCCTCAACGTCGAAGTTCAGCGTCACCATGTGGAGCGCCGGCTCGTCGCCCTCGCGGTAGCTTGGCACTGAAATGCTACGGACACCGCTCAGCTTGTCGAGGAGGTCAGCCAAGTTGGCTCGCCTTGCCTCGTTTTCGGCATCTAGCTTCACCAGCTGCTCAACGAGCAGAATGGCATTGACGGTGCTTGGGCGGTAGGTGTAGAGCAGGGAGTCGATGTACGGCGCGAGCTCAGATGGAAATCCGAGCTCTGAAGAGCGGCCGGGCGCCTCGCTGCCGCCGGGGTGCTGGCAGCTGATTGCGGCCTTCCAGTAGATCTCGGGTCGGGCAGCAAGCATGTATCCCGCCTCGGTCGTGCCCAGCGGCTTGCCGCCCATACACGAGAACCCCGCGGCGTGACCGAAACCTCCGACTCGCTGGCCGCGGTGGCGAGCCCCGTGTGCCTGACTGCCATCCTCCACGACGAAGATGCCGTGCTCCTCAGCGATTTCGCAAATCGAGGTCATGTTGGCCGGCTGCCCATAGATGTGAGGCACCATGATGGCTCTTGTGCGCGCCGTGATCTGCTCGGCGATCATGCCCGGGTCAAGCAGACCGGTTACAGGATCGACATCGGCAAAGACCGGGATCGCGTTGTTGACCAGGATCGCCGAGGTGGTCGCTCCCCAGGAGTAGGGAGACGTGATCACCTCATCGCCATCCGCGATCTCCAGTCCGATCATCGTCGCGTGTAGCGCGGCGTGGCCGGTTGAGACGCACAGGCATAGATCCACGTCATGCCAGGCCGCGATGGTCTCCTCGGCCTCTCGGATAAGAGAGTGCTCCTTGCTCAACCCAACTATCGGTCCCTCGTGGAGTAGCCGATCAACGCGTGCTCGGGCCCTATCGGTGAAAATGGGAAACTTCGGCTTTATCGCACGTCGCGCCGGCGACCCGCCGAGTAGCGCTAGTCTGTCGGGTGTGATCCGAACCGTCGTCACTGCATCTCCTGGTCGTGTAGCGGTAAAAGAGTTTTGAGCAGCGTCGCGTGCTCAGCAAGGTGAGTGGAGCGAAGGCGCTTGGGCCGACGTCCGCCTCGCCGGCCGAAGGCGACGAGCCGCGCAAGCCCTAGGACAACGGTCAGCGAAGCGTGAGGCGTAGCCTCGAGAGCTTCATCAAGGTTCGTGAACGCGTAGCTCCGGCCGCCCGAGGGGTGCCCGCCGGCTCAGCCGCGCTCCATCATCGATCTGTCTTGGTCGCCAGCGCCGCTCATCGAGCCGCAGACGCTGCGAGCCTGCTTGGGATTGCTCTCTGTCGCTGCCGCCTTTCGTCGGACCCTGCCTGCGCATGTAGCGCAAGCGTGGATCGATCTAAGCAGGCTTGTTCGTCGTTGTCAAGGTGCTGGATGGTTGACGTTGTCATTGGCAGTCGAGCCGGCTGGGCGCGAGCCGCGAAGCCAGTACTGTCCGGAGAATTGGGTTTGGGATAGGCGATGGCGAAAGCCATGACGCACGTTTGGCATGTTTGAACACTGACTGTGGCACGTCAAAGCGATCGCGCGTGATACAGTTGCCGGCATCGACTCGATGCCTGATCGTCTCCCGTCCTCATCGCGAAGCGAAGTGCTGCAGGCAAGGTCTCCTCGTCCTGAAGATGCCTCGCGGCCGCCGGCGCACCCAACCGTCGCCGATCTTGCGCTCGCCGCGGGCGTGTCGGTTACGACCGCAACCCGAGCGCTGCGAGGCAGCCCACTGGTTCGTGAGGAGACCCGCAGCCGGATCCTCAAGACCGCGCGCGATATCGACTTCGCGCCAAATCGGATGGCCCGCGCGCTGAGCCTGCAGTCATCTCTGTTCGTCGGGATGGTTGTTCCTGACGCCTCGGATGTCTTTTACGCCCGGCTGTTCAAGGGGGCCAAGGAGGTGCTTGAGGACGCGGGTTACCCCGTGCTGCTGATGGACAGCGGATGGGAGGCCGAGAAGGAATCCATAGCGATTGAAACCTTATTGGGGCACCGTGTGGCGGGCATCCTGCTCGCCACGTCAGGGGGTTACGAGCCCGCCCGTGTACCCGTCGTGTTCCTCAACCACGCCGTCCACGGCGCCGGACAAGGACACGTCAGCCTCGCCAACGAGCACGGGGTCAGTCTGCTCGTCGAGCACTTGCTCACTCACGGCCACCGGCGCATCGCCTATATCGGCGGGCCGCGCAACGATTCGGCCGCGCTGGAACGCCGCGAGAGCTTCCAGAGTGCGCTCGCCCGCGTGTGGCACGCCGTCCCGCCCGAGTACCTGCACTACAGCGACAGCCGATGGTCGGAGGAAAGCGGCGAGCGCGCCGGCAATGAGCTGATCACCCTGGATCCGCCACCGACCGCCATCCTGGCCGCCAGCGACAGATTGGCGGTCGGCGCGATGCGTGCGTTGCGCACCGGGGGCAAGCGAATCCCCGATGACATCGCACTCGTCTGCTTCGACGACCCCCTCTCGAGCGACATGCTCGAACCGCCCCTGACTGTCGTCGCCCACGATGCATTGCGGCTCGGCGCCGATGCCGCCAACCTCATGCTTGAGCAGCTCGCAGGCCACACGCAGCGCCGGGAGATCCGCATCCCGATCGAGCTCATCATCCGCCGCTCCTGCGGCTGCAACCGCTAGCCGCGGTCTCGGCGGCCTACAACCCGCCAGCCGGGACTGCATCCCTCGTCGAGGACGTCGCCGGGTCACGCCGAACTGACCGACGCGGGTGCAGGCCGCGCCTCGTGCCGTCGGCGCATGACCCTCGATAGCCATAAGCCGTCTCACAGGACAGCCGCGCCGCCGGACGCCGATCCTTGACCCGACGCTGTCCGAGATCTATGCTCGCCAGGGAACGGAGTCGATAGCCGCTGATAACGGGAGATTTCCCCCCACACGCAGGCTTGAGTCGTCGACGCCAACGGCGCAAGCGTCGAGCCGGCGATTTTGACTATCGTAGAACAGAACTCCTCGACACCCAGACGGATGCGCCAGAGCGACTTCGGTGCCGCGATCGCGCGCAGCCACCAACTCCCGCATCGACCGCGCATGCCGCGATCGCTAACACGCAACAAGGAAGAAGGCCTATGTTGGTACATGAGTACGCCGCTTGCGACGCAACGGCACTAGCCGAACTGCTGCGCGATCGGAAGGTCAGCGCGGAGGAGGTGTATTCCGTAGCCACCGAGGCGATCACGGCGGTGAACTCAGAACTCAACGCCCTTGCCCACGGGCCATATGAGCAGCCACTCGAGTACGCGGTCGACGGCCCGTTCGCCGGCGTCCCGTTTCTCTTGAAGGACCTGGGGGCTCATCCGCAGGGCCTCCCGTGCAGACACGGCTCGCGGCTTAGTGGAGACGGCGTCATCTATGCCGACGAATCCTTTCTGGTCCGACGTTTCCGCGAGGCCGGACTCGCGATCGCCGGACTGACAACCGTCCCCGAGCTTGGTCCCAGTTTCAACACCGAGCCCCTCGTGCACGGATCGACTCGCAATCCGTGGGACGTCACGCTAAGCGCAGGTGGCTCGAGCGGCGGTTCCGGAGCGATGGTCGCGGCTGGCGCAGTCGCTGCTGCGCACGCGAATGACGGCGCGGGATCGATTCGCGTCCCCGCCGCGTTCAATGGCTTGGTCGGACTCAAGCCGAGTCGAGGACGGATCTCGGACGGGCCGGACCGCCAGGAGCTCACCCTCGGCATCGCCGCCGAGGGCGTGCTCACGCGCACGATGCGCGACTGCGCTGCACTGCTAGATGCCGTTGCTGGACCGATGCCAGGAGACAAGGTCCTCATCAAGGAACCCGAGCGACCGTTCTCGCGAGAGGTCGGGGCCGATCCTGGCCGACTGCGGATTGCCGTGCACACCGCCTCATGGTCTGGGAGTCAGGTGGATGCCGAGGTGACGCGCGCGGTGCAAGCGACCGTACGCCAGCTCGAGGAACTCGGTCACGAAATTGAGTCCGCGACACCGAGTTTCGACTGGGACGCGTTCATGGCGGCGGAGCTGACTATCTTCGCGGCAGAAACGAACGCAGCGGTGGACGCCATAGCAGCTGCCACGGGAAATCGGCCGAGCCCGGAGACCCTGGAGCATTCGATCCTCGCCTTGTCCGAGCACGGCAGCCGAGTGACCGCATCAGAGCTCTTTGAGGCATTGCAAACGGTAAACGGCCTCTCTCGCACGGTCGGTGAGTTCTTCACGCGATGGGACCTCCTGATCACACCGACTGTGGCGGTACCGCAGTTGCCTCTGGGATATCTCAATGCCAACGACCGATCCCTCGACGCGGACGGTTGGATCCGACACATGTTCGACCTCTGTTCATTCACGCCACTGTTCAATGTCTGCGGTTCGCCGGCGATCAGCCTTCCGATCGGATGGACATCGGAGGAACTCCCGATCGGCATACAGCTCGCTGCACCGATGTGTGAGGAAGCTAGGCTGATTCGTGTCGGCAGCCAACTCGAGGTGGCCATGCCATGGAGGAATCGCCGGCCGACGGTGCATGCGGGACGCTTCGGAGTGCTGGCAGAGTGAGGCTCCGACACCCATCGCCACGGCTGGCCTCACTCACACGATGGGGTTTCTCGAAGACGACATCGCGTCGTGGCGGCGAGCGAACGCCGTGGCGCCGGGCGAGACCGACACCGAGATGCACGGCTTCGTAGTCGCCTGTCGTGGCATGGCCGGCGCCAACAACGATCTGGCAATGCTGGTGGACGGGTGATCAAGATCGGGCTCATCGGTGCCGGTGCCTGGGCGCAGCACACCTACGCGCCGCTGTTCGCCGACAACGAGGTCACCGAGCTGGCGGGCGTGTGGGCGCGGACGCCCGCGGGGGCGGCCCTCCTCGCCGCCCGGCACCGAGCACGGGCGTTCGACACCGTGAGTGAGCTCGCCCGGTGCGTCGATGCGCTCGCGTTCGCGGTACCCCCCGCGGCGCAGGCGACCATTGCAATCGAGGCCGCCGGCTGGCGTAGGCCGATGCTGCTCGAAAAGCCGTTGGCGGCCACCGTCGATGGCGCCCGCGGCGTCGTCGCCGCGCTCGCCGCGAACGACGTTCGCAGCATGATGGGGCTCGCGTACCGCTTCGCGCCCGGCGTCGAGCGTTTCATCGATGAGGCTCGTCGCATCGAAGCGATCGGGCTCGAGGCGCGCTTCCTCTCCGGCGGCTTCCTCTCGGGCCCATTCGCCAGCGGCTGGCGCCGCGACGTCGGTGCGCTGGTGGACGTGGGACCTCATGTCCTAGACCTGGTTGACCTGGCGCTCGGTGAGATCAGAACAATCCACGGCGTGTGTCGTCCCGACTGGGCATCGCTGGCTTGCGAGCACGTCAGCGAAGCGGTGAGCACGGTGACGCTCTCGTGCTCGGTGCACACCGACGGACTCCGCGTCGAGCTTGAGGCCCATGGGAGCGCGAAGGCCGCGCGGATCGACGTTGCCGACGCCTTGGGTCCCTTCTTCTCGGGCCCAAGGTTCGCGCCGGCGCGGAGCGCGGCGCTGCGCCGGCTACGCGACGAGTTCGCAGCTCTCGTGTCTGGGCAACACCTCCCTGATCGCATGTCAGCCGCACGTGGTTTGTATCTGCAGGGGCTCATCGCCGACGCTATGAGCGTCTGACTGCTGCGCTCTACGCCTCCTGGGCGCGAGCGTCCGGCTTTCACACCGTTTCGCTGGTGCAGCCGCAGGAGCGGCGAACGATCAGCTTGACGGGCACCCGCACATCGCTCGCCACGGCAGTCCGCCCTTCGAGCTGTTCGAGCATGAGGGCAGCGCTGCAGGCGCCGACTTCGTATGCGCTGTGGGCCACCACGGTGGGTGGTGGTTCGAGCATGTCGCTTGAGACGGGGTCGTCGAAGCACACGAGGGCGATGTCGTCGGGGATGCGCTTGCCGGCGGCACGGAGCGCACGCATCGCGCCGAGCGCGAGCTTGTCGCTGGCCGTGAGTACGGCGGTAGGCGGCGGGTCGAGCGCGAGGAGGTCGGCGGCGGCACGCTCGCCGCTCTCCTCCGACCACAGCCTGTCGCTGTGACGTAGGTATTGGGGGGGCACGGCCTGCCAGGCTCGCGCCAGCGCGGTCTGGAAGCTCTCGCGACGCTCGTCGGCGCAGGAGTCGCCGAGGGGGCCACCGATGTAGGCGATGCGCCGGTGCTCGTGTTCCATCAGGTGCCCGACGAGCAGCTCGATCCCCTCCTCGTTCGCGAGGTTGACCGCCCCCTGCCCGACGCCGTGGAGAACGTGGTTGACGAAAATGACCGGCACTCCTCCCGGCGGGTCGCCCCCCGATGTCGCAAGGAGGATCCCCGCGACGCGATGGGCGATGAGCGTCTCAAACGCCGTCTCCTCCTTGGCTGTGTCCCACTCGCTGTCCATCAGGAGCACCTGGTAGCCGGCCTCCTCCAACACGCCCTTCGCACCTTTGAACACGCGCGCGAAGAAGACATCGGAGGCGTCGGGCACGACCATCCCGATGAATAGCGATGAGCGTGTGCGCAGCGATCGCGCAATTTGGTTCGGCGCGAAACCGATCTCACGAGCGACCTCGAGGATCTTGACGCGGGTCTCCTCACGAACGAGTGGGCTACCACGGAGCGCCCTTGCCACCGTCGTGGGCGACATGCCGACGGCGGTTGCCACGTCGGCGACGGTCGGCTGGTGTAGCCGCTCTGGAGCGCCGTCAGCGCGTGTCGGCTGGTGGGACCGGGCTCGATCGGAAGTGGGCGGAACGTGCGCGGACATCGAAAGTCCTCGAATCCTACCGAGCCGCGTGGATCCAATGATCGAGGTCGACGTCGCGAAGAGTGACTATCGCTGGATATCCGGCCCGCCGAGATAGAAACGAAAATGAAAGCACGTCGATCATGTGCCCAAACCTGAGCGCTGGAACGCTCCCGGTGCCACACCATGAGGCAGCGTTGTCCTCTCTCGACTGGCACGACCGTACTCCGGCGCCCGTTTCGCCCGAGTCTCCGACGACAGGCGCATCCCTTCTCCCGCAGCGACGCGGACGGCATCTGACCCGCGAATGCTCACCACACAAGCTGCGCGAGAGCGCGAGCGATCGAGGCCGGCCGCCGAGTTTGAGATAATCGCAGCGTGTGCGGATGACCCATCTCGTCTCAGGGCCTGCGATCCGCACAGATCGCGCTGCGGCTTGGGATCGTCAGGTGCGAGGCCTTTCCGCCGCTATCGAAACCGACTCCTCACACGCTCCGGCACGTACGTCTGGATCGCGCTGCTAGCCAGCCACTTCGATGCCGAGGTCGCCGATCTGCAACGCCTTCTCGATATGGCGAGACCCGGACTCGAACCGGGGACACCACGATTTTCAGTCGTGTGCTCTACCAACTGAGCTATCTCGCCGCCCTTCCGAAGGCTAGCGAGCGGGGGGCGATTACGACCAGGCGCGCAGGTAGGGCAGCGGGTCGATCGCATGGCCGCCGCTCCACCAGCCGCCGGCCCACAGCTCGAAGTGCAGGTGGGGGCCGGTCGAGTGGCCGGTGGAGCCGACCGATCCGATTCGCTGGCCCGCGTCGACGGCCTGTCCCTCGCGGACGATCGTGGAGCCGGCGAGGAGGTGGAAGAAGACGTAGGCGTGGTCGCGCTCGGCGTCCCTGACCACGACGTAGTAGCCGGAGCCGGCGCCGTAGCCGGTGGCGAGCACCGTGCCGCGGCGCGGTGAGACGAGCGGGGTGCCGGAGGCGGCGGCGATGTCCACGCCGTTGTGCTTGTGGTCGCCGCGGTCCACGCCGAAGCCGTCGCCGAACGTGTGCGGGCCGCGAACGGGGAAGACGCCGCTCGCCGCGGGGGCGGGCGCGGGTGCAGGGGCGGGCGCCGGCTTGCGCCGCGGCCGCACGCGGACGGTGAGCGTGGCGCGGGCCGCCCGGGCGAGCGGCCGCCCGCGCGAGTCGACGACGCGCAGGGTGAGCAGCTGGACTCCGGGGGCGACGCCGGCGCGCGTCCAGCGGCGGGTGACCGAGCGTCCCGTGGGAACGCGGCCGAGGGAGACGCGGCGGACCGTGCGCGTGCCGCGCCGCTGGACGGACAGCACGACGCGAACCGCACGCAGGTTGACGGCGTCCACGCGGAAGCGCAGCGCCGTCGCCGCGCCGCCCCACACGACCGACCGCGGAGAGGCCGAGAACGCGCGGATGACGGGTGGGATGCGGAATGGGCGACCCGCCGTGTTGCCGCCGGTGACGCCGGGCGTCTGCACCGGCGCGGTCCCACCCGTGGCCTGCGCGTCCGCCGCCGCGGGGACGGCGAGGAGAAGGGCGCAGATGAGCAGGGCTCGCCTCATGCCAGGAGACATCGACAGCTTTGGCCCGAGCGCGAGGCCTCATATGCGCCCTTGCGCACGTTATTGGCACGAACCTGCAGCGACCCGGTGCGCCTCGCAAGCGACTATGCACGGGCTTCTATGCGGAAAGGATGCTCAGCGGTCGAGCATCCGCGCCATCAGCTCGCGCGAGCCCTCCTTGGAGAGCGGCTCGTTGAGGTTCCCGCACTTGGGCGACTGGACGCAGGAGGGGCAGCCCGACCGGCACGGGCATTCCGCGACCAGCCGGTGCGCGTCGGCGACCAGCGTCTCGAACTCCCGGAAGCCCTGGCGCGTGATCCCGACGCCGCCCGGGTGGCCGTCGTAGACGAAGATCGTCGGGCGACCCGTCTGGTCGTGGTAGTTGGTGGACAGCCCGCCGATGTCCCAGCGGTCGCACATCGCCAGCAGCGGCAGCACCGCGATCTGCCCGTGCTCCGCCGCGTGCAGCGATCCCAGGAGCCGCTCGAGCGGGAAGTCCGCCTCCAGCAGGTCGTCGGGCAGCTCGTACCACAGCGCCTGGGTGGCGAACGTCGTCTCGGGCAGGTCGAGCCCGACGAAGTCGATCGGCTCCTGGTCGCCCAGCCGCTTGCGCTGGTAGCCCAGGACCTGCTCGGTCACCGACACCATCCCGTAGGACAGCGTCACGCCGAGCGTCTCGCGCCGGTCCAGCAGCCGCTCGATCTCGGTGGTGGTCTCCTTCTTGGGCTGGGTGAACCAGTCGCCGTCGAAGGGGCGCACCAGCGCCTGGCGCGTCTCCAGGTCCAGCGCCTGCACCTCGTAGGAGCGCCCCATGTGCAGGTAGACGGCCCCGTCGTGCGCGGTGCCCATCGCCCGCGCCGCCTCGATCGTCCCGATCATCTCGCCCGAGGAGGTGTCGACCACCGCGAAGGAGTCCGCACTGGAAGAGCGCAGCGAGACCTCGGCCGCGGGGTAGTCCTGCGGGCGGCGCGGGACGAACGTGCCGTTGCGCTCGCGCAGCTCCCCGCGCGCCACCAGCCGCTGCGCCCACGCGAGCGTGCGCGGCCCCAGGAACTCCCTGTCGGACGCGTCCAGCGGCCCCTCGTGCGCCGCGCAGCGCAGGTGCTGGAGGTAGATGTCCTCGGACTCGTGGTCGAGGATCGCCGCCTCCACCGGGCGGTCGAGGAACTCGTCCGGGTGGCGGCAGAAGAACTGATCCAGGGCGTCCTCGCCGGCCACGTAGACCGCCAGTCCCCGGCCGCGGCGGCCGGCGCGGCCCCACATCTGGCGCAGCGACGCCACGGTGCCGGGGAACGTCACGCAGACCGCCGCGTCCAGCGCGCCGATGTCTATGCCCAGCTCCAGCGCGTCGGTGGTCACGACGGCGCGCAGCTCGCCCTCCACCAGCGCGCGCTCCAGCTCGCGCCGCTGCGCCGGGGTGTAGCCGGCGCGGTAGGGCGCCACAGCGGCGGCCAGCTCGGGCGCGCTCTCGCCCAGGCGCATCTGCGCCTGGCGCGCGATCACCTCCACCGCCTTGCGCGACTTGATGAAGCAGATCGTGCGGGCGCCCGCCGCCACGAGGTCGGCCACCAGCTCGGAGGCCTCGGCCAGCGCCGAGCGCCGCGAGCCCAGCGCCTCGTCGACCAGCGGCGGGTTCCACATCGCCAGGGTCCGCGCCGCGCCGGGCGAGCCGTCGCGGTCGACCAGCTCGAAGTCCTCCAGCCCCGTCAGGCGCTCCGCCAGGTCCACGGGGTTGGCGATCGTGGCGGAGGCGAGCAGGAAGCGCGGGGCCGTCCCGTACGCGCCGGCGATCCGCCGCAGCCGGCGCAGCACGTTGCCCACGTGCGAGCCGAACACACCCCGGTATACGTGCGCCTCGTCGACCACGACCGCCGCGAGGTTGGCGAACAGGTCGCCCCACGCGCCGTGGTTGGGCAGCACGCCCACGTGCAACATGTCGGGGTTGGTGAGGACGACGTTGGCCTTGCGGCGGATCGCGGCGCGCTCGGCGCGCGGGGTGTCGCCGTCGTAGATCGCGGGGCGCAGCTGCTTGAGGCCGAGCGCGTGCAGCGCGCGCGCCTGGTCCTGGGCCAGGGCCTTGGTGGGGTAGAGGTACAGCGCCCGCGCGCGCGGGTCCGCGCACAGCACGTCGAGGACCGGCAGGTTGAAGGCCAGCGACTTGCCCGAGGCGGTGCCGGTGGTGACCACGACGGGGCCGCGCTCCGCCGCCTCCAGCGCCTGCGCCTGGTGGGTGTAGAGCGCGTCGACGCCGGCGCGCCCGAGCGCGTCGCGCAGCGCGGGGTGCAGATCGCCAGGGACCGGGACGGTCCGCGCGTCACGGCCGCCGTCGCGCGCCTGGCGGACCAGCCGCTCGTCGGCGCGGCCGGCGTCCAGCAGCGCGTCCCAGGGCTCGACCTCGCGGGTGACGCTCACGCGCTCGATGGTACGCGCGCCGCGAGCCAGGCCGAGAACTCCTCGCCCGGCAGCGGCCGCGTGAGCGCGTAGCCCTGGACGAAGTCGCATCCCAGCGCGACCAGGGCCGCCCACGTCTCCTCGTCCTCGACGCCCTCGGCGATCACCGACAGCCCGAGCGCGTGGGCCAGCTCCACGATCGAGCGCACGATCGTGTCGTCGCCCTCGCGGGCCATGCGCATGACGAAGCTCTGGTCGATCTTCAGCGTGTCCAGCGGCAGCTCGTGCAGGCGCGCCAGCGACGAGTAGCCGGTCCCGAAGTCGTCGATCGCGATCAGGCCCACGCCCATCTCGGTGAGGCGCCGCAGGATCCCCGCCGCCGCGGCGGCGTCGGCCATCACCGCGCCCTCGGTGACCTCGACCTCCAGGGCGTCCGCGGGCACGCCCGAGCGCTCCAGCAGCGCCGCGATCTCCAGCGGCAGGCGCCGCTCGGGGAGGATCGCGCCCGAGACGTTGACCGCCACGCGCAGCTCCACGCCGGCGTCGCGCCAGCGCCGGCACTGCTCCAGCGTGAGCTCGAACACCCGCAGCGTCAGCGGCCACATCACGTCGGTGCCCTCCACCGCCGCCACGAAGCGCTCCGGGCTGACCGGCCCGCGCCGCGGGTGCTCCCAGCGCACCAGCGCCTCCACCGTGTGCACGCGCCCGCTGGCGGCCTCGGCGATCGGCTGAAAGTGCACGGACAGCTCGTCGCGGTCCAGCGCCCGGCGCAGCTCGCGCACCAGCTCGACGCGGCGGGGGTCGTACTGCGCGCGCAGGGCGCGCCCCGCTCGGCGCAGCCCGGGAAACGCAAGCGCGTAGGCCAGCAGGCCGACGACCGCCAGTGTGAGCCACAGCCGGCGCCGGCGGTCGCGCACGTCGGCCGCCACGGCGCCGTAGGGCAGCGACAGCTCCAGCGCCGCCGCCACCGGCTCGCCGCGACGGCGCACGATCGGGACCGCCGTCTGCAGGACGTCGCCGCGGACCGCGGTGGCGCTGGCGCCGTCCAGCGCTTCGCGCACGCTGGAAGGCGGCGGCGAGCGCCGGCCGATCAGCCCGCGGTCGCGGGCGTAGACGATCGTCCCGTCGCGTCCCCACACGCGCATGTCGATCGCGGACTCGCGCTCGCGCGCCGACGCGAGCTGGCGATCGAGCTCGGTCAGGTCGCGCGCGCTCAGGGGCTCGCCGAACGGTGGTAGCCGCGGCGCGAACCCGGCGCGCGCCGCGAGCTGGGCGCTGTCCTTGGCACGCTCGAACGCCTCGTCCTCGATCTGCGTCTCGACGATGCGGCCGATGAGCAGCGCGAAGGCCGCCACGCCGAGCAGCGCGACGAGCGTGATCGACGTCACGAAGCTCTGCCGCCAGCGGTTGCGCACGGCGCGCGCGAAGCCGAGGACCTGCTTGGGCGGGCGGGGGGAGTTGTCCATCCGGAGGCGCCTCCGGGGCTACGATAGTCGCGGTGACCCCGGGAGGACGCTCACTTCGCCGGCTCGCCGGCTCCGCGGGGGGAAAGGTCGGTATGGCGGCCGCCATGCTGGCGGCGGCGGCGATCGTCGTGGTGAGCGCCGGCGGCGGCGGGCTCTTCGGCCCGCTCGGATCGTTCGTCTCCGGCGCCGGCGCGCACAGCGCCGTGGAGCGCGGGGACGGTGCGGAATCCCCCGCCGGCGCGATCGTCGCGGCCGCCGCCGAGACGCCGCTCGCGACCGTGCGCCGGGACGCCGCCGGGCGCCCGCGCGGCGAGGGCCGGCGGCCCGAGGGCGGCCGTCGCGTCCCGCGGGGACCGGCCCCGCGCGGGCCGGGCGCTCCGGCGGCGTCCCGGCGCACGGTCGCGAGCGGCG
>JAPSGI010000023.1 GCA_031177685.1 Solirubrobacteraceae bacterium
ACTGGCACCGTCGTTGTCATCGATCCAGGCGGTGGCCTTGATCTTCAAGGTTTCCCACTCCTTGAGGGCGTCGGCCGGTTTGCGGTAGCTGCCATGCTTGGGCTGGGTGGAGTTGACCGTCAGCCACACCACCCCCTGTCCGGTCATCTCCTCCTGCAACTCCTGGGGGCGAACCACCCCCGGCGCCGCCGGCGCCTCCCTGCCCGGGGGCCCGCGCGCGCGCACGACGAAGCTGCGGCCGCTGGAGGCGTCGTGCAGCCGCACGGCGCCGGTGCGGACGGTCGTCAGGGTGGCGCGACAGCCATCGGTCACCGTCCAGTGCGCCGGCCGCTCGGCCGCCGCCGTCCCGAAGCGGGTCTCGACCACGACGTTCCCGCGGGTCCACGCGCGCAGCAGGGTCGGACGCAGCCTGCGCGCCGCGCGGGTGCGACAGGTCTGCCTCGCGTGACGGAGCCGGACGACGAGACCGTCGGCGCCGTGGCTGGCCGCGACGTGGAAGAGCGCGCCGCGCAGCCGGGCGGTGGCGGGCGCGGCGGCGCCGCGGAGGACGACCTCCACGGAGCCGCGCGTCGCGTCGACGACCGCGGCGCCCCGGAACCCGGCTCCACTACGAGGCAGGCGGAACAGCGTGCGTCGAGTGGCTCCGGCCCGCGCCGCGCCGGCGAGCGGACGCAGCCAGAGGCTCTCGCGGGGTGCCGAGTCGGAGCGCTCCGTAACCGAGCCGCCGCCCGCAGCTGGCGAATCGCCGTTCGGGGCCGGCGGGGGCGGCGCCTCGGTCGCGCTCTCGGTCTCCGACCGCACGGCCTCGATCTGCCATGTGTGAGTGGTCGCCGGTCCGGTCTGGCCGTGCGCGTCCGTCGCCCGGACGCTGAAAGTGTGGACGCCGGCATCGAGGCCCTCATAGGCCGCCGGGCTGGCGCAAGGCCTCTCGGCGCCGCCGTCCAGCGCGCAGGCGTAGCTGACGGCGTTGGGTGCCGAGAACTCGAAGTCGGCGCGCGAGCCGGTCGTTCGCGCGGGCGGGTGCGCCGACAGCGTCGTCACGGGTGGGTCGGGAAGCGAGCGAAAGCGCGCCACGAAGAACCGGCTTGCCGCGCGGCCGGCGAAGTAGTCGCCGATGAACTGTCCGCCCCAGACCACGAGCCGGCCGTCGGTGTCGCGCAGGAGGCCGCTGGCCTGGCTCGCGTAGTCGGAACTCAGCGTGTGGACCGCCACCCCGTTTTGGCCGAACGACGTGTCACGCGAGCCGTCTGCCTCGAGCCGCGCCAGCGCGACGGCGCCGCGGTAGCGGGTTCGGGCCTGCTCCAGGGAGGTGGCGGCGACGATGCGGCCCTCCGGCTCCAGCGCCAGCCAGACGCTGCCGGGGCTGCCGTGGCCGACCAGCTCAACCGTGGTCTTCCCGCCGGTCCCGAAGCTCGGGTCGAGGTCGCCCTCCGCGTCCCAGCGCGACACCGCCATGCGGCCAGCCGCTTGCTCGGCGCCGAGCAGCTTGCCGTCCGGCTGACGCACGAGCGCGGTGAAGCCCCACTCGTCCGCCTCGATGTGCCCCTGGTCGCCGAACGCTACGTCCACCGACCCGTCGTCGTGCAGGCGCCAGAGACGGTCGCTCTCGTTGGCGCGCGTGGCCACGAGCAGCTTCCCGCTCGACTCGGCCAGCAGGACCTGGGCGGACGTGGACCAATCTCCGATCCCGTCGACGCGCCCGTCCCCGCCGAAGGTCTCATCGAGGGATCCGTCCGCGCGGAAGCGCAGCAGGGTCATTCCGCCCCCGCTCCGTGCCGCGACGACGATCTTGCCGTCGGGCCCCAGGGCGGCGGCGCCCACCGAGGTATGCGAGCCGACCTCGACCTGCACCCTGCCCGCGGCCCCGAAAGTCGGGTCGACCGAGCCGTCGGCGCGGTACCGGCGCAATACGACGTACCGGCTACCCCAGCGCCAGCCGGCGAGCACAAGGGCCCCGTCGGGCTGACGCAGGAGCTCGGTCCCGGTGTGCTCCTCGGCCAGGACGGTGCCATTCTCGCCGAAGCTCGTGTCGAGGTCGCCCGCGGCGGAGTACCGCCGCAGGAAGGCGCGCGGCTGGTCGCGGAAGCCGTCGTCGATCGTCCCGGTCCCCGCGACGATGAGGCGGCCGTCCGAAGCCTGGACCGCGGAGGAGATCCAGGAGTCCGTGGTGGTCTCCAACCCGGTGAGCACGATCCCGCCGTCGCCGTAGGCGGCATCGACGTCTCCCTCGGCGTCGTAGCGAACCGTCGCGAAGCGGCGCCCCGCGGTCGTCGAAGCGCCTCCGGCGACCGCGAAGTCGTCGCCGGCCAACACGGCGGCACCGCCCGGCCGCGCCCAGCGCGGGTCACCGACAGCGGTCACCGCGACACCGCCGGTCCCGAAGGAGGGATCGAGCTTGCCGTCCGCCTGGAAGCGCGCCGCCCCGAAGTCCCGGTGCGTGCCGTCGCCCGTCTCGGCCACCGCGACGATCCTCCCGTCGAAGCGCACGTGCACGTCCACGGCCCAGGCGAGGAACTCGAGCCGGGCCTGCGTCACGCCCAACGAGCCGAACGTCGGATCGGGCGCCCCGGTGGGAAGCACGCGCGCGACCATCACCTCGGAGCCGAATCCGCCCGCGTCGATCTCGCCCGCCACGACGAGCTTGCCGTCCAGCTGGACCGCGAGCGCCTCGACGTCCACGTCCGCCGGGGCGTGCACCTGAGCCTGCCCGTTGGTGCCGAACGTCGGGTCCGGAGATCCGTCCGGCCGGAAGCGCGCGAGCACCAGGTCGTCACCGCCCGCATTCGCGACGACGATGCCGCCATCCGCCTGGAGGGCCATGGCCTGCGCCCCCCAAGAATGGCTGGCCCACGGCGGGGCTCCCGCGACTGGCGCACGGACCTTCCCGCCGGACCCGAACGCGGAGTCGAGCACCCCGGCCTTCGTGTAGCGGGCCAGCATGAAGTCCCGGCCAGCCTGCCCGGCGAGCAGGATCTTGCCATCCGGCTGCAGGGCGACCGTGTCGACGAACGCCGACTCGTCGCCGACCGGCGTGAGAACCCGACCCCCCGTGCCGAAGGCCGTGTCGAGTGAGCCGTCCGGGTTGTAGCGGACGACGGCGTATACGCCCGTGTCGTCGAGGATGGCCCGTCCGGCGGCGACGATCTTCCCGTCGGGCTGGACGGCGACGTCGGAGATGGACGCTCCGGCCTCGCCCACGCTCGTGGAGAGGACTCCGGATTGCCCGAACGCCGCGAGCAGATTCCCGTTCGCGTCGTAGCGCGCCAGCGCAAAGCGCCTGTCCGCCGTCGTGCTGGCCTCGCCCGCGACGACCAGACCGCCGTCCGCGGTCGCGGCGACGGCGCGGGCGCTCGCGTTGCTGTAGGAGCCGATCGCGCCGCGCAGCACGCCACCAACGCCGAACCCTGGGTCGAGGTCACCCGCACCGGCCTGGGCGGGAGCCGCCGACGCGCCGGCGACCGCCGCGCACGCGAGCACGGCGAGTCCTCGAGCGATCTTCCGCGTGGTCACCGTGCGATTCCCCTGCACGTACAACCACGCGAAACCGCCAAACGTGACCGGAAATTCAGATATGACGACTCGCGCTACCCCGGCCCGCGCGCGACGACCAGCATCCGGTCGCGGAAGTCCGGCGCCCACAGGCGGTCCGCGACCCCGAGCCGCTCGGCGGTTCGCACCAGCGCGCGGCCGGCCGGCGGCGAGTAGCCGGAGATCCTCGACAGGTAGTAGCGGACCGTGAAGGCCTTGGGCTGCGTGTCGATCTCCAGCACGCGGTAGCCGTGGCGCTCCAGCAGCCGCCGCAGGCTCGTGCGGGTGAAGTACTGGACGTGCGTGGGGATCACCGACCACCAGCGCGCGCCCATCGCGCGCGCGACGCGGCTGCCGGCGTCGGGCAGCATCAGGCACAGCACGCCGCCGGGCGCGAGCAGCGCCGCGACGCGATCGAGCGCCTCGCCCGGTCGCGGCAGGTGCTCGAGCACGTCGCCCAGCACGACCGCGTCGAAGGCGCCGTCCGGGAGGCCGGCCCCGAACAGGTCCGCCGTGCGCACGTCCAGGCCGAGCCGCTCGCGCGCGAACGACGAGGCGAAATCGCTCGGCTCCACCCCGGTCGCCTCCCAGCCGCGCGAGCGCGCCTGCGCCAGCAGGAACCCCACCCAGCAGCCCAAATCGAGCAGGCGCCGTCCCTTCACATGCGCCTCCACGCGCGCCAGCACCGCCGCCGCGGTCGCCCGCTGGCCGGCCTCCTCCGCGACGTAGTCCGCGGACTGCGCCGCCGCGTACGCCTCGTCGAGCGCCGCCTCCGGCGGCATCTGCGCGAGCTGCATGTGCCCGCACGCGGCACAGCGCACCACGTCGGACAGGGCCACGCCGAAGCGGTCGGTGGTGGGGACCATCCCCTCCGGACCGGCTGACCCGGCGACGCTCAGATGCGGCCGCAGGGGCCCGCCGCCGCACGCCGCGCACGCCGTCTGCAAGCCGGCCGCCACGGGGGGAGCGTAGACCAGGGCTCCTCTAGACTCGGGCCCCGACCCGCGCGGGAGCCCATGCCCGACCAGCAGCCCACAACCCTCCCGGTCGCGCGCTCGCTCACCCTCCTGAGCGTCGTCGCGCCGATGTTCAACGAGGAGTCCACGGCGGAGCGCTTCTACGAGCGCGTCTGCGCGGCCCTCGAGGGCATCTCATTCGAGCTGGTCGTCGTGGACGATGGGTCCACGGACGGAACGCCCGCGATCCTCGATCGCCTGGCGGCCAGCGACCCCCGCGTGCGCGTGGTCTACCTGTCCCGCAATTTCGGCCACCAGACGGCGATCACCGCCGGCCTCGACCACGCCCGCGGGGACGCGGTCGTGATGATCGACGCCGACCTGCAGGACCCGCCCGAGGTCATCCTGCAGCTGCTGGAGCGCTGGCGCGCCGGCGCCGACGTCGTCTACGCGGTGCGCGCCAGCCGCAGCGGCGAGACGAAGTTCAAGCTGGTCACCGCGCGCTGGTTCTACCGGCTGATGTCGACGCTCTCAGACGTGGAGCTGGCCCACGACGCGGGCGACTTCCGCCTGATGGACCGCCGCGCGCTCGACTCGCTGCTGTCCATGCGCGAGCGCAACCGCTACCTGCGCGGGATGACCGTCTGGGTCGGGTTCACGCAGGCCGCCGTCGCCTACGAGCGCGACCGCCGCCACGCGGGCGAGACGAAGTACACGCTGCGCAAGATGCTGCGCTTCTCCCTGGACGCGGTCTCGTCGTTCTCGCACGTCCCGCTGCAGGCGGCGACGGTGCTGGGGTTCTTCTTCTCGCTGGTCGCCTTCCTGGCGATCCCCGTGGTGATCGGGCTCAAGGTCGCCGGCTCCTACCTGCCGGGGTTCAGCACGATCACGATCGTGATCCTGCTGCTCGGGGGGATCCAGCTGATCGCGGTGGGGATCATCGGCGAGTACGTCGGGCGCATCTACGACGAGGTCAAGCGCCGGCCGCTGTACCTCGTGCGCGAGCGGCGCAACATCGCCGAGCACGAGGCGCCCGACGAGCCGGAGCGCGAGCACGCCGAGACCTGGTGAGAGTCGCGGTCCTCGGCGCCGGGGTCGCCGGGCTCACGGCGGCGCACCGCCTCGTCCTGGACGGCCACGGCTGCGCCGTCTACGAGCGCTGGCCGGGGCTGGGCGGGCAGGCGGCGACCATCGACGTGGGCGACGGCGCGCTGGTCGAGCGCTACTACCACCACCTGTTCCCCAGCGACCGCCACATCGCGGCGCTGTGCGAGGAGATCGGGCTGCCCGACGAGCTGGAGTGGCTCCCGTCCAAGGTGGCGATCTTCACCGGCGGGCGCAGCCATCCCTTCACGACGCCGCTGGACCTGCTGCGCTTCGGACCGTTGTCCCCGCTCGCGCGCCTGCGGATGGGCGCGGCGGTCGTGCTGCTGCAGCGCCGCCATCGCACCGCGGAGCCCTTCGCCGACATGACCGCGCGCGACTGGGTGGTGCGCCACATGGGACGCCAGGCCTACGACGTGGTCTGGGGACCGCTGCTGCGCGCGAAGTTCGGCGAGCGCTGCGCCGACCGCGTGTCGATGGCGTGGCTGTGGAGCAAGCTCACGCTGCGCCGCCAGATCCGCGGCCAGGACGCGCGCGGGGAGCGCCTCGGCTACCCGCGCGGCTCGTTCGAGACGATCTTCCGCCGCCTGGCCGAGCGCATCGAGCAGCACGGCGGCCGCGTCCTGATCGACCGCCCCGCCACCCGGGTCGCCCGCGACGAGGCGGGATTCGCGATCACGCCGGGCGCGCCGGGGTCCTTCCGCGCGGGGCACGACCCGCGCAGCTTCGAGCCGGCCGGCCCGCCCGAGCGCTACGACGCCGTGCTGGCCACCGTGCCCTCCGACGTGTTCGAGGCGCTGCTGGACCGGCGCCTGGCCGAGGAGCTCGGCGACCCGTACCTGGAGCGCGTGCGCGCCGCCGAGTACCACACGGCGCTGTGCCTGCTGATGGAGGTCGACCGCCAGCTCACCGACTCCTACTGGACGAACGTCTGCGATCCCGGCGTGCCGTTCATCGGGGTCATCGAGCACACGAACTTCGTCGCGCCGGCGCGCTACGGCGGGCGGCGCTTCGCCTACGTGGCCAACTACGTGGAGGAGGGCGACCCGCTGCTCGAGCTCGACCTCGACGGCCTGCTCGACGCCTACGACGACGGCCTGCGGCGGATCTCGCCCGCGTGGAGCCGCGACGCGGTCAAGCAGGCGTGGCGCTTCGTCGAGCCCGCCGCGCAGCCGATCGTCACCGCCGGCTACCCGCGCCGCATGCCGCCGCTGCGCACGCCGGTCCCGGGCCTCGTGCTCGCGAACACGACGCAGGTCTATCCCGAGGACCGCGGGACGAACTACGCCGTGCGCCTGGGAGAGGACGCGGCGGCCGCGCTCGTCCGCTCAGCCGCGGTCCGCTAGGCGCGCCAGCAGCGCGTCGGTGCGCGCGGCGGCGCGCTCCCACGTCAGCTCGCGCGCGCGCGCCAGACCCGCGGTGCGCAGCCGCGCGCGCTCGTCGTCTTCCAGCGCGGCCCGGGCGACGGCGTCGGCGATCGCCTCGCCGTCGTCCGGGTCCACCAGCAGGGCCGCGTCCCCGCACGTCTCGGGCAGCGCGCCGCTGCGTGCGGCGACCACGGGCACGCCGGTGGCCATCGCCTCCAGGCAGGGCAGCCCGAAGCCCTCGTCGCGCGAGGGCAGCACGAAGGCGCGGGCGCCGGCGAACAGGGCCGGCAGCTGCTCGTCGGGCACGTAGCCGAGGGCGCGCACCCCGTCCGCCGGCGGGTCGTCGCGCATGTACGGGCGCTCGCCGCCCGCCGCCACGAGGTCGAGTCCCTCCGCCGCCAGCCGTCGCGCCGTGGCGGTCAGCGCGCCCTGGTTCTTGCGCGGGTAGCGGGTGGACAGCGTGAGGACGTAGGGCCGCTCCAGCCCCGCGCCCGCCGCACCGGGATGGAAGCGCTCGTCCACGCCGCCCGAGATGACCTCGGCGTCCACGCCCAGCGTCTCGGCGATCTGCGCGCGCGAGAACTCCGACACCGTGACGACCGCCGCGGCGCGCCGGGCCAGCGCCGGCACGAGCCGCCGCTGCCACGCCACGTACGCCGGCGCGTACCACTCGGGGTGGCGCAGGGCGGCGACGTCGTGGAGAACGACGACGTTTCGCGGCCAGGCCAGCGGCGCGAGGTTGGCGGGGGAGTAGACGAAGGCGGCGCGCCGGGCGGCCGCGAGCGCCGGCAGCGCGGTCTGCTCCCACGCCTGCCCGGGCGCACCGGACAGCCACCCCGGCGGGCGCGCCACCGCGTAGCGGCCGGGGCGCAGCGCCGGCAGCCGCCGGGCCATCTCGCGGGCCCAGCGCTCCACGCCCCCGAGCCGCGGCCGGGCCGCGGCGCGCGCGTTGACGATGGCCAGGGGCCGCTCAGCGGACGCCATGGGGCGCCGGGGTGGAACCCCGCAGGTAGCCGACCGCCTCGCGCAGCAGGTCGCGCTCGAAGACCCACGTGGCCGCCGCCGTGACGCCCACGTAGAGCGCCAGCTCGCCCAGCGCCAGGCCGAGCGTGCGGCTGCCGTCGAAGGCGCGCGCCGCCAGCACGACGCCCACGGCGGGGGCCGTGGGCGCGATCGCCCGCACGACGTGGCGCGCCATGTCGAACCCGTCGAACAGCCGCGTGAGGAAGTAGGCGCGGCACGCGAGCATCGCGAGCGCCACGGCGCCCATTCCCGCGGCGAACCCCGACAGCCCCTCGAGGATCATCAGCGGGATCGCGACGGCGCAGAACACGGCCGCGCTCACGAGCGAGGCCACGGCGATCGGCCGCGTGTCGTCGCGCGCGCGGAAGTAGGCGTCCCAGTTGAAGCCGATCTGGTTGACGGCGGCGGCCAGCCCGAACACCTGGATCACGACCGCGGCGGGGCGCCAGCGCTCGCCGATCCCGAACTCGATCAGATCGGGGGCGAACAGCGCCACTCCCACGCCGAACGGCATTCCCCACATGAGCGCGAGGCGGTTGGACTTCACGAAGGACTCGAAGAGCAGGTCGGTGCGGTCGCGCACCGCGCAGATCGCCGGGTACAGCGTGCCGGTGACGATCCCGTCCACCCGCTCGGAGAACTGCGAGATCGTGGCCGCCAGCGCGATCGCGCCCACCGCGGCGATGCCGAGCGCGTGGTTGCCGACGACGATCGAGCCCTGGGCGACCACGAGCCCGCCCACGCTGGCGGCGAACAGCGGCCAGCTGAAGCTCAGGTAGCGCCGCGCGGTCCCGCGGTCGTAGCGCAGCGCGAGCCGGTAGGGGGAGGCGAGGACCGCGCCGACCGATCCCGCCATGGCGCCCGCCACGGCCCCGATCACCAGGCTCCAGTAGCCGGCGCCGCCGATGGCGAGGCCGATCGTGACGGCGAACGCGACCACCGGATCGATCGACTGCAGCGCGCGCTGGCGCACGAAGTCCATGCGGCGGTAGTAGATCCACACGGGCACCTGGAGGACCGCGGCGGGAACGATCAGCGCGGCGACGAGCCCCGGGGCCACGATGTCCCAGTTGCCGTAGGCCAGCGCGAGCACGGGGATCATCGCCACCACGAGCACGAGGAAGGCGCCGGAGAACAGGAGCTCGAGCGTGAAGGCGCGCTGGAAGGCCAGCTCCTGGTCCTCGTCGGACTGCTGGATGTACTTGTCGCTGATGCCGACCTGCTTGAGCCATGCCAGCGTCCCCAGGCCGACCACGATCAGCCCCCAGATGCCGTAGTCGCTGGCGCTCAGGTAGGCCGCGACGAGGAACCCCTTGACCAGCGACAGGGAAGAGACGCCGACGAGGAAGGCCGCGTTGACGATCGTCCCGCGCGCGGCGCGCTCGCGCAGCGAGCGGCCGTCGAGGCGCAGGCGCTGCTCCAGCGTCTCGGCTCCCGCGGTGGGCTGGGGCGGTGCCGTGATGTCCAGGTCGGCCATGTGCCGCCGACCATGATGGCGATAATGCCGGCGCTCGTGGCCCGCGTGCCCGACATCTCCGTGGTCGTGCCCTCGCACGACCGGCCGCTGCGGTTGCGGTGGCTGCTCAACGCCCTGGAGGAGCAGACCGTGGGCTTCGAGCGCTTCGAGGTGGTGGTGGGGCACGACTCCCGCGACCCCGAGACCGCGGCCTTGCTGGAGTCGCATCCGCTCGCCGCCGCGGGGGTCTTGCGCCATGTCGCGCTGGCGCCCGGGTCGGCGCCGCCGGGCGCCAACCGCAACGCGGCGCTGCGCCTCGCCCGCGCGCCCGTGGTGGCGTTCACCGACGACGATTGCCGCCCGGCGCCCGACTGGCTCGAGCGCGTGCTCGCGGCGGCGGAACGGCACCCGGGCGCGATCGTCCAGGGGCTCACGCGCGCGGACCCGGACGAGTGGGCCTACGCCCGCGCGCCCTTCCGCGAGACGCAGGACGTCACGCCGCCCACGCCCTGGGGCGAGGCGTGCAACATCGTCTACCCACGCGCGGTCCTGGACCGGCTGGGCGGGTTCGACGTGGGGATGCTCACGGGGGAGGACGCCGACCTGTTCAACCGCGCGCTGGCCGCGGGCGCGGAGGTCGTCGCGGCGCCCGAGGCGGTCGTCTTCCACGCCATCCACACGCCGTCCCTGCCCGCGCGCATCCGCGGCGCCGCGCGCTGGCGCTACATGCCGGAGCTGATCCGCCGCCACCCGGGTCTGCGCGCCGCCGTCACCCTGCGCGTCTTCTGGAAGGAGCGCCACGCGACGCTGGCGCTGGCGCTGCTCGGGCTCGTCCTGCGCCGGCAGCTGGGCGCGTTCGCCCTCGTCCTCGTCGTGCCGTGGGCGCTGCAGGCGCGGCCGCGCTACGGGCGCTCGCCGCGTGGGCTGCTGCGCGCGCTGTCCGAGCTCCCCGCGCACGCGGCGATCGACCTGGCCGAGCTCGTGGCCCTGTCGCGCGGGAGCATCGAGCACAGGTCGCTGCTGCTGTGAACGTCGCGCTGCTGTCCCCGTGCTACTGGCCGGAGGTGCGGCGGGGCGGGGAGCGGTTCGTCCACGACCTCGGCGCCGGGCTGCTCGCACGCGGTCAGCGCCCGCGGCTGATCACCAGCCACCCCGGCCCGACGGCCCGCTCGGTCGAGGATGGGATGGCGGTCGTGCGCTGGCGCCGCCCGCCCGACGGCCGGCTGGCGCGGCGGCTGTTCGAGCCCTACCTGACCCACGTTCCCCTCTCCTACGTGTCCCTCGTGTCCGGGGACGACGACGCCGCACTCGCGGTCTACCCGACCGACGCGCTGGCGGCCGGCCGCTGGACGCGGCGCACCGGGCGCCCGTCGGTCCTGGCCTACCTGGGGATTCCCGACCGCCGGGCGCTCGTCGACCGTCGCGGCCGCGTCCAGATCATGCGCCAGGCGCTGCGCGAGTGCAGCGCGGTCACGGCGCTGAGCCGCGCGGCGGCGGACGCGTTCGAGCGCTGG
Organism: Solirubrobacteraceae bacterium; assembly: GCA_031177685.1. Classification (GTDB taxonomy): domain Bacteria; phylum Actinomycetota; class Thermoleophilia; order Solirubrobacterales; family Solirubrobacteraceae; genus AC-38. The sequence continues at coordinate 10,949 of JAPSGI010000023.1, forward strand.
CTGGGCGTGGAGGCGCGCGTGATCCACCCGGGCGTGGACGTCACGGCGTTCACTCCCGGAGGCGACCGCGCGCAGGCGCCGACGATCTTCTGCGCCGCGGACGCCGGCGAGCCGCGCAAGCGCGTCGACCTGCTCGTCGAGGCGTTCGGGCGGGTGCGGCGGGAGCGCCGGGACGCCCGGCTGGTCCTCACGCGCCCGCGCGATCCGGCCATCGCGGCGCGCTTCGCGGGCGAGCCGGGAATCGAACTGGCCGACGTCGACGATCGCGACGCGCTCGTGGAGGCCTACCGCTGCGCGTGGGTGGCCGCCCTGCCCTCGTTCGGCGAGGGCTTCGGGCTGGTGCTCGTCGAGGCGATGGCGTGCGGGACGCCGGTGGTGGGCACCGAGCACGGGGCGATCCCGGAGATCGTGGACCGGCCCGAGGTCGGCCGCCTGTTCCGCCGCGACGAGCCGGACGACCTGGCCCGCGCGCTGCTGGAGGCGCTCGAGCTGGCCGGCGATCCGGCCACCGCCGCGGCCACGCGCGCGCGTGCGCAGGACTTCAGCCTGGACCGCTGCGTCGACGCCTACGGGCAGCTGCTCTCCGAGCTGACCGCCGGCTGAGGCGTTGGCATACTCGCGGGCATGCGGATCTCCGTAGCCGCCGACGAGCGCACCGGCATCGCCGAAGCCGTGGTGGAGGAGCTGCGCCGCCGCGGCCACGAGCCGATCGTGCACGGAGCGCTCAACGAGGCCGAGCGCGACGACTGGGCGTGGGCCAGCGAGGCCGCGGCCCGCGACGTCGCCGAGGGCCGGGCGGACCAGGGCATCGTGTGCTGCTGGACCGGCACCGGCGCCTCGATCGCCGCCAACAAGGTGACGGGCGTCCGCGCCGCCCTGTGCGGCGACGGCCCGACCGCCGCGGGCGCCCGGCGCTGGAACGACGCGAACGTCCTCGCGCTGTCGCTGCGCGCCACCGCCGCGGCCGAGCTGACCGAGATCCTCGACGCGTGGTTCTCCGAGCAGCCCAGCGCGGACGACGACGACCGCGCGAACGTCTCGCATCTGAGGGAGATCGAGCGGCCAGACCCGGCCGCTTAGAGCACCAGCCGCCGCCAGCGCAGCGATCCCTCGAGCATGCCGGTCAGGACCGCGGCGTCGAAGGCGACGTTCTCCGCGCTGGAGCGCAGGGCGGCCGGAGTGGGGGCGTGGGGACGGCGAGCCCAGGCGTAGGGGGCCGCGAGGGCCAGCGCGCGGCGGTCGAGGGGGGTGAGCAGCACGCCGGCGACCGCCGCGGCGAAGGCGGCGTTGCGCCGGCGCAGGAAGTAACGGTGCCACAGCAGCTCGTCGCGCAGGCGCGGGTAGCGGCGCACGGCGGCGGCGGCGCCGCCGTACTTGCGCGCGCGGCGCAGGTGCCAGGCGAACCCGGGGTAGGTGACGTCGTGGCGGACGAGGGCCGCGTCCTCGTACTCGGCGCGCCAACCGGCGAACACCAGGCCCCAGCCCGCCGGGGTGTCCTCCCAGAAGTGCCCGACCTCCTCGTCGAAGCCCGGCGTCTGCAGGAACGGCTCGCGGCGCAGGAAGAGGTTGCACGACTCGAAGCGCCCCGTCGGTCCGGTCACCTCGATCGTCGCCGGCCAGCGGTCGTACGGGCCTGGGAGCTCGGGCAGCGTGCGGCCGGTGACCACGCCCACCGCGGGGTCCGAGAACCGGACGGCCCCGGCGGAGAGCCATCCGGGGTCCGCCACGCAGTCGGAGTCGGTGTAGGCGACGATCGCGCCGCGGGCGTGCCGCGCGCCGGCGTTGCGGACCGCCCCGACGGCCCCGTGCACCACCTCCACGCGCACCGGCACGGAAGCGCTGGCGGCGCGCTCGCGGCACGCCTCCGCCGTCCCGTCCGTGGAGCCGTTGTCGAGCACCAGTACCTCGTAGGAGGGGTGGTCCTGGGCCAGCAGGGCCTCCAGGCAGCGCAGCATCCGCTCCCGGCGGTCCTTCACCGGCACGCACACCGTGACCTCGGGGACCGCCATGAGGCGCCGTAGGATGCCAGGGGCCGATGGCGGAGACGACGTCCACGGGGCCGGAGCGCGGCGCGCGCGAGCGCATCGCGGACAATCCGCTCTGGTACCACACGCTGGAGCTCGCGCCGGGCGCCGTCACCCCGGGGTGGTTCGACCTGCGGCCGGTTGTCGATCGCCTGCCGTGGCCCGACGTGCGCGGCAAGCGCTGCCTGGACGTCGGGACCTACGACGGCTTCCTCGCCTTCGAGCTCGAGCGTCGCGGCGCGGCCGAGGTCGTGGCGACGGACATCGCGGACCACGAGAGCTGGGACTGGCCGGCACGGATGCGGGCGCGGGGGCCGGCCGCCCTGGCGGCCATCGCCGGTCCCGAGAAGGGCCTGGGCTTTCGCCTCGCCGCGGAGCTGCTCGGCTCGCGGGTCGAGCGCGTCGAGGTGAGCGCCTACGACCTGAGCCCGGACCGCGTCGGCGAGTTCGACGTCGTCGTGTGCGGGAGCCTGCTGCTGCACCTGCGCGACCCGATCGCCGCCCTGGAGGCGATGCGCTCGGTGTGCCGCGGGCAGCTGCTGTCGCTGGAGGAGGTTCGCCTCGGCCTGACCCTGCGCCATCCCCGCCGGCCGGTGGCCGAGCTGGACGGCGCCGGGGAGCTGTGCCAGTGGTGGATCGCGAACGCGGCGGGCCACCGGCGGATGGTCGAGGCGGCCGGGTTCGACGTGGTGCGCGCCACGCGGCCGTTCGCCGAGCCCTTCGGCCCGGGCCATCCGGCGCGCGGCGGGGTTCGCGCGCGGCTGCGCGACGCGAGCACGCGCACGCTTGCCGGCGGGGCCGGGGTGCCGACCGCGGCCGTGCTGGCCGCGCCCGCGGTGTGAGCGCGCCCGGCGAAGCGTCGCGGACCCGCGACGAGCGCCCCGTGGCCGGACGCCGGCCGGCGGGCGAGCGCGTGCGCGAGCTGGGCCGGCGCGCGATGGTCCGCGCGACGCGCGTGCTGTTCGGCGGCTACGTCGCGCCGCTCGACCACCCGCCGACGGCGGAGAACCGGCCGCGCTGGGGGCACGGGCGCCGGCCGCATCCGCTGCTGACCGAGATCCTCGCGCGTCACGAGCCCGCCTACCGCGCGACCCTGGACGGCGTCCTCGCGTACGCCGGCGACCTGGCGCAGATCCCGGTCGGCCCCTCCGGCCCGGGCGAGCCGCACTGGAACAGCCGCTGGCAGCCCAACCTCGACGCCGCCGTCCTGTACGCGCTGCTGCGCTCGCGCGCGCCGCGGAGGTACGTCGAGGTCGGCGCCGGCGTCTCCACCGCCTTTGCCGCCCGCGCCAAGCGCGACGGGGCGCTCGACACGCGCATCGTGTCGATCGACCCAGGCCCCCGCGCGCCCGTGGCCGGGCTGTGCGACGAGGTCGTCGCCCAGCCGCTGGAGACGACCGACCTGGCCCGCTTCGAGGCGCTTACCTCTGGCGACGTCGTGTTCCTCGACGGCTCGCACCGGACGTTCATGAACTCCGACGCCACGGTCTTCTTCCTCGACGTGCTGCCGCGCCTGCAGCCGGGCGTGCTCGTCGGCGTCCACGACGTCCTGCTGCCCGAGGACTACCCGCCCGAGTGGCGCCACTGGCACTACTCCGAGCAGTACCTGCTCGCGGCCTACCTGCTGGCCGGCGCGCCGTGGCTGGAGCCCGTCCTGGCCGCCCGCTACGCGACCACGCACCCCGAGCTGTCGCACGCGCTCGACGCGCTGTGGGACCGCATCGGCGTGTCCGAGCGCGGCGGGTTCGCCTTCTGGCTGCGGATCAGCGCCCGCTGAAGCGCACGACCTCGCCCTGGTCGACCTCCACCGCCCGCCCGTCGGCCAGCAGCAGGTCGACGTGGCCGAGCACCTCGGACAGCGTCAGGTACGCCTGCGTCACCGCGACGTTGCCCCACAGCGCCTGGGCGATCTCGTACGCGGACAGCGGCTCGCGCGCGATCAGGCCGTGGATCTTGTCGGCGCGGCGGCGATGGAGCTCCAGGCGCGAGTCGATCACCGCCACGTGGTCGTCGATCGGGTCCCCGTGGCCGGGCAGGACCAGCTGCGCCGGCAGCTCGCGCGTGCGCGCCAGCGACTCCAGGTAGGTCACGAGCGCCCGCGGCCGGTTCGCCGGGTCGGGCTCGGCCTCGGGCGGCCGGGCGATCAGCGGGTTCGACGATATGTGCTTGATCAGGTGGTCGGCGGCAAGCAGGATCCTCCTCTCCTCGTCCCAGAAGACCGTGTCGGTGGGGGAGTGCCCCGGGCGATGGAGAACCTTCAACGAGCGGTCGCGCAGGGACAAGACCTCTTCGTCACGCAACACGCGCGAAACCGACGCGCTCGACCCCCAGGCGCGGAAGGCCATGGAGACCGACCGCAGCGCCATGCGCACGTCCTCCGGGATCCCGTGCCGCGCCATCAGGCGCTCGGAGAACAGGTCGTCGCGCTCCGCCGCGTCGGGGTAGCCCTCGACGTAGGGGACCAGCACGTCCAGCGCCGCCACCTCGGCGCCCGAGCGCCGCGCCAGCACGTCCAGCAGCCCCAGGTGGTCGATGTGCTGGTGGCTGACGACCAGCAGCTCCAGGTCCTCCACCCGGCGCCCCAACGACGCGAGCGCGCGCTCGAGCTCGTCCAGCGCCTTCGCGGAGTTGGGGCCCGAGTCGACCAGCGTCAGCGGCGAGTCGTCGATCAGGTACGTGTTGACGCGCCCGACCGCGAACGGCGTCGGGATCGCCAGGCGGTGGATCCCCTCGTCCGCGGCGCGGGCCCACAGCGCGCCCGCGTCCTCGCTCACGACCGGATGACCCCTAGGACCTCGTCGCGCCGGCGCTCCATGTCCTGCGGGGAGACCAGCGACTCCAGGTTGAGCCGCAGCAGCGGCTCGGTGTTGGACGGGCGCACGTTGAAGTGCCAGTCGTCGTAGTCGACCGAGACGCCGTCGAGGTGGGTGATCCGCCCGTCGGCGTACTTGGCCTGCAGCTCGTCCATCTTGGCCTGCTGGTCGGCCACCTCGGAGTTGATCTCGCCGGAGATGAAGTAGCGGGAGTGGTAGGGCTCCAGCAGCTGCGACATCCGCTTGCCCTCGACGGACAGCAGCTCCAGGATCAGCAGCGCCGGGATGGTCCCCGAGTCCGCGTTGTAGAAGTCGTGGAAGTAGTAGTGGCCCGACACCTCGCCGCCGAACACGCCGCCCTCGTCGCGCATCCGGGTCTTGAAGAAGGCGTGGCCCACGCGGTTCATCACGGCGGTACCGCCGGCCCGCGCCACCGTGTCGGGGACCGCGCGTGACGCGCGCACGTCGTAGAGGATCGTCTCGCCCGGGCGCTTGCGCAGGATCGACTCGGCCAGCAGGGCGGTCAAAAAATCGCCGTCCACGAAGCGGCCGGCGTCGTCGATGAAGAAGCAGCGGTCGGCGTCGCCGTCCCAGGCGATGCCCAGGTCCGCGCCCTCGGCGACCACCTTCTCCATGATGAAGCGGCGGTTCTCCGGGAGCAGCGGGTTGGGCTCGTGGTCGGGGAACTCGCCGTCGGGCTCCCAGTACGTCGTCACGAGGTCCACGCCGAGCTGCTCGAGGAGCGGGCCCACCATCGGCCCCGCCATCCCGTTGCCGCCGTCCACCACCACGCGCAGCGGGCGGACCGCGCCGGGATCGACGAACCGCAGCGCCGCGGCGCGGAACTCGTCGCCGACGTCCACGTCCTCGACGCTGCCGCCGCCCGGGGCGTCGCCCAGTCCCGCCTCGATCGCGCGGCGGATGTCCTGGATGCCCCGGTCGCCGGACAGCGCGATCGCCCCGCGCTCGACCATCTTCGCCCCCGTGTACGCCTTCGGGTTGTGCGACGCGGTGCACATCAGCCCGCCGTCCAGGTCGCGCGAGCCGACGAGGAAGTAGAGCATCTCCGTGGCCACCATCCCGGCGTCCATGACGTGCGCGCCCTCCGCGGTCATGCCGGCGCGGTAGCGGGCGGCCATCTCGGGCGCCGACAGGCGCATGTCACGACCCAGCCCGAGGCGCAGCTCGCTCGCCGGCTTGCCCGCGAGGTCGGAGATCACCCGCACGAAGGCGCGCCCGATCGCCTCGGCGGTGTCGCCATCCAGGTCGCGCCCGTGGATCCCGCGGACGTCGTAGGCCTTGAAGATCGCGGGCGAAACGCTGGCCTCCATCGCGCCCGCCATCCTATGCCGGTGCGCGTCCTGTGCGTCGGCAACATGTACCCGCCCCATCACCTGGGCGGCTACGAGCTCGTCTGGCGCGGCGCGGTGGCCGCCCTGCGCGACGCCGGGCACGCCGTCGAGGTGCTGACGACGGACTTCCGCCGCGCCGGCGTGGGCGACGGGGAGGAGCCGGGCGTGTTTCGCGAGCTGCCGTGGTGGTGGCGCGACCACGAGTTCCCGCGGCGCTCGCCCCGGGCGCGGCTCGCCGTCGCCCGCGCCGCCCACGCGGCGCTGGCCCGCCGCCTCGCCGCGGGCCGCCCCGACGCGATCGCCTGGTGGGCGATGGGCGGCCTGCCGCTGTCGCTGCTCGCGGCCGCGCGCGAGGTTGCATCGGTCGCCTTCGTGCACGATGACTGGCTGCTGTACGGCCCGCGCGTGGACCAGTGGACGCGGATGTTGGCGCGGCGCCGACAGCTGGGCCGGGCGGTGGAGCGCCGCACCGGCGTGCCCACCGCGCTCGCGCTGGACGCGGTCCGCCGCTGGGTCTTCGTCAGCGAGTTCACGCGCCGCCGGTCGCTCCCGGCGCTGCCGCCGGGCGCCGAGACCGCGATCGCGCACTCCGGCATCGACGCCGCCTTCCTCGGGCCCGGCCCGCAGCGCGAGTGGTCCTGGCGCCTGCTCTACGTGGGGCGCATCGACGAGCGCAAGGGCGCGGACGTGGCCGTCGCCGCGCTCGCGCGCCTGCCCGCCGCGACGCTTACCGTGGTCGGGGACGGCGACGACGCGCACCTGCGCGCCCTGCGCGAGCAGGTCGCCGCCTTCCCCGGCCGCGTGGAGCTGCGGGCCGGCGTGGAGCACGCCGCCCTGCCGGCCGTCTACGACGAGCACGACGCCGTGCTGTTCCCCGCCCACTGGGACGAGCCCTGGGGCCTCGTCCCACTCGAGGCGATGGCCCGCGGGCGCCCCGTGGTGGCGACCGGCACCGGCGGCTCGGCCGAGTACCTGCGCGACGGCGACAACGCCCTGCTGGTCGCGCGCGGCGACGCCGCGGCGCTCGCCGCGGCGGTCGACCGCCTCGCCGCCGACGCGCCCCTGCGCGCCCGGCTACGCGAAGCCGGCCTCGCCACCGCCCGCGAGCACACCGCCGAGCGGTTCAACGCGGCGGTGGTGCGGGAGTTGGAGGCGCTCCTCTAGCGCCGCCCGTGCAGCACCACGTGGCGGACCGACCAGCCCTCGCGCGAGCGCATCCGGAACTTGGCGCGCCGCTCGACGCGGTCGAAGCCGGCGAAGTGCAGCATGCGCTTCCAGGTGCGGATGCTGGGCTGCCAGAAGACGACGGCGCTCTCGCGGTCGGCGCGGTAGCGCGCGAGCGGGACGGGGATGAGTCCGGAGAGGCGGTCGTACTCCTCGGCGGAGACGAACAGCCCGCCCGGCTTGACCAGGCCGGCGATCCGCTCCAGCGCCAGCAGCTGGTCGCGCAGGTGGATGAGGACCGAGCCGCACAGGACCACGTCGAACGTCCCCAGTTCCTCCGGCGTGGCCGTGTAGACGCTGCGGTTCACGCGCTCCACGCGCGAGCCCAGGATCTCCCGGGCCAGGCGGAACCCCTCGCCCCGCGGCTCGGTCGCGAAGCGCTCGGGACGCCGGCGCGGCGGCCAGTCCAGGTCGCGCTCGTCGTCGAGGTCCAGCGCCACGACGTCGGCGCCGCGGCGCTCCATCTCGAAGGCCCAGAACCCGTCCCAGGTGCCGACGTCCAGCGCGCGCAGGCCGTCCATCCGCGCGGGCAGCCCGTAGCGCGCGACGTGGGGGCGCAGGTCGAACCAGCCGTCCGTGACCAGGTCGGGCGCGAGCTCCAGCGTGTGGTACCAGCTGCGCTCGCGCGCGCGCCGCGCAGCCGTCCCGGCCGTCTCCATGGCCGCAGTCATAGCATCCGCCGCGATGCTCGCGGCCAGTCGCCGGCGGATCCTGGAGCGCCTCGCGGACGGCGACCTCGTCCTCGACGTGGGTGGCTGGGCCCAGCCGTTCGAGCGCGCGGACTGGGTGCTGGACCTTCTGCCCTACGAGACGCGCGGCCTCTACGGCTACGACCGCGACACCGCCGACGAGCGCTTCTCCGCGCAGACGTGGGTGGTGCGCGACGTGTGCGACCGCGAGCCGTGGCCGTTCGCGGACGGGCAGTTCGACTTCGCGATCTGCGCCCAGACGCTGGAGGACCTGCGCGACCCGGTGTGGGTCTGCCAGGAGCTCCAGCGCGTCGCGCGCGCCGGCTACGTGGAGGTCCCGTCGCGCCTGGAGGAGCAATCGCTGGGCGTCCACGGCCCGTGGGCCGGCTGGAGCCACCACCGCTGGCTGTGCGACCTCGACGGCGACGGGATCCGGTTCGTGTTCAAGCCCCCGCTGGTCCATACGCGCGACAGCGACCACTTCCCCGCCGGCTTCCACGCCACGCTGGCCGAGGAGCAGCGCGTCGAGCAGCTGTGGTGGGAAGGCGCCTTCACCGCCCGCGAGCAGGTCTTCGTCGAGGCGGAACCGCTGGACGAGTACCTGGCCTCGTTCGTGGCCGCGCATCGGCCGCGGCGGCGCTGGCGCCGCTAGCGCGACCGCGCCAGGACCAGCGTGAACTGCGTCCCGGGGTTCTCCACGCGCTCGAGCGCCAGCCCGGCGCCCGCCGCGACGGCGCGGAGGCGGTCGAGGTCGATCGCGCTGCCCAGCCACGCCGCGTCGTCCTGACCGCGCGGGCCGGAGCGGCGCAGCCGGCGCGCGAACGCGGCAAGCGGGCGGCGGCGGTGGATCCGGGGATCGGTGGACACCTGGAACGCCGCCCACCCGCCGGGCCGCAGCACGCGGCCCATCTCCGCCACGTAGCCCAGCGTCACCTCGGGGTCGGGGATGTGCTGGAAGACGACGTGCGAGACCAGCGCGTCGGCGCCGGCGTCCTCCAGCGGGCGCAGCGAGACGCCGTCGCCCTCGATCCACTCCACGTTGGACAGGTGCGCGTTGAGCTCGCGGGCGCGCGCCAGCATCTCGCCCGAGACGTCGATGGCCCGCACCCGCGCCGCGCGCGCGGCGAGCGCGCGCGACAGGCGGCCCAGGCCGCAGCCGACGTCCACGACCGCGTCGCCCGGCTCGACCGAGACGCCCAGCGCGTCCAGGATCGCGTCGAGGTCGCGCTCCCCGCCCGCCCAGAAGGCCTGCACGTCGGGGTTCCCGTAGGCGAGGCGGTTGTCGACGAAGTACCAGGGGTCCTCGCGCGCGCGCTCGTCCCAGAAACGCCGCATCTGCCCGGCGTCGGCCACCGGCGAACCGTAATACTTGGGCGCATGTCCGGTCACTCGAAGTGGGCGTCGATCAAGCACAAGAAGGCCGTGGTGGACGCCCGCCGGGGGCAGCAGTTCACCAAGCTGGCCCGGGCCATCACCGTGGCCGCGCGCGAGGGCGGCGGCGACCCGGACTCCAACGCCGCGCTGGCCAACGCGGTCCAGAAGGCCAGGGACGCGTCGATGCCCAAGGACAACATCGAGCGCGCGATCGCCAAGGGGACGGGTGCGGGCGCCGACGCGGACGCCATCCAGTCCGTCGTCTACGAGGGCTACGGGCCGGGCGGCGTGGCCCTGCTGATCGAGGCGCTTACCGACAACCGCAACCGCACGGGCGCCGAGGTGCGCCACATCTTCGGCAAGCACGGCGGCGCGCTGGGCGAGCCGGGGTCGGTGTCCTACCTGTTCGAGAAGCGCGGCGTGATCGTGGTCGACGCCTCGCGCTACTCCGAGGACGACCTGATCGTGGCGATCGACGCCGGCGCGGAGGACGTGTCGGTGGACGACGACGTCTTCGAGGTGCTGACCGCGCCGGGCGACCTGGGCGCCGTGCGCGCCGCGCTGGAGGAGGCGGGCGTCGAGATCGAGTCGGCGGACGTGACGCAGCAGCCGGCCTCGCGCGTCCCCGTCGAGGGCGAGCAGGCGTCGAAGCTCCTGCGCCTGATCGAGACCCTCGAGGAGAACGACGACGTCAACGCCGTCCACGCGAACTTCGACGTCTCCGCCGAGCTGCTCGAGCAGCTCGCCTCCTAAGTGGGCGCCGCCGCGCGCTGACCGGCGCCGTGGGCCACTTCCTCCTGCTGGCCCTGGCGGCCCTCCTGCTCGGAGCGGCGGCGGTGCGGGTCGCGTCGCTCGCCGCCCCCGGCGGGCTGGAGCGCCTGCTGTCCGCCGCGGCGCTCGGCGTGGCGGCCGCGGTCGTGGAGGCGCTGGCGCTGGGCCTCGCCGGCGCCGGCGCGTCGCCCCCCGCCCTGCTCGGCGCCGCCGCGCTGACGTGGGCCGGCGTCTGGGCGCTCGCGCCGGCGCCGGCCGAGTCGCTGGGGGAGGAGGGGCGCCGCTTCTGGGCCGGGCTGGGGTTGGCGGAGCGGGTCGCGCTGGGCGCGCTCGCGGGGGCCCTGGCCGCGCTCGTGGCCTGGATGGTGCGCCACCCGTGGTTCGGGATCGACGGCGTGCTCTACCACTCCACGGAGATCGCGGCCTGGGTGGACAGCGGCAAGCCCGGGTCGTCGGTGACGATCAACGAGGCGCTGCCGTTCGCCGCGTACCCGCTGACGAACGAGGTCGCGCTGACCTGGGCCTGCGGGCTGGCGCGCTCGTTCGTCCCCGTGGCGCCGTGGATGGGCGCGATGCTGGCGCTGCTGGTCGCCGCGACCTGGCTGGGCGCCCGGACCGCCGGCGCCGGCCGCGCGACCGCGGCCCTGGCGGCCGCCGCGCTGGCGCTGCTGCCGGTCACGGTGTTCCAGCTCAACGGCCCCAACACGGACCTCCCGGCTCTGGCGTGGCTGGTGACGTGCGGGGCGCTGTGCCTGGCCGCGACGCGGCGCGGACCGCGTCCACTCCTGCTCGGGCCGGCCGTCGTGGCCGCCGGGCTGGCCGTCGGCACCAAGACGACCGTCGCGCCGCTGGTCCTCCTCGCGCTCCTCGCGGCCGGCTGGGCGTTGCGCGGCCGGCTGCGGGCGTTGCGCCGGCCGCTGCTCGCGGCGCTCGGCCTGGCCGTGGCGGCCGGGGGAGTCTGGTACGTGCGCAACCTGCTCGACCACGGGTCGCCACTGTGGCCGTTCCTGCGCCTGCCGGGCGGGGACCCGCTCCCGGAGCTCTTCGCGCGCTACGGCGACGCGCTGCTCGACCGGCCCCGCGTGACGGTCGAGGCGCACTGGCCCGCCTACCGCGACGACCTGGCCGGGGGCCTGCTCCTCCTCGGCGGCGCGTTGCTGGCGCCGCTCCTCGCCCGCCGCCGCGACGTGCTCGCCGCCGCCGGCGCGACGGCGCTCGGGCTGGTGCTGTGGATGCGCGCGCCCTTCACGGCGCTGTCCGAGGTCCCGGTGCTGGCCGAGGCAGCCGCGAGCACCGACCGCTACCTGATGCCGACGCTGGCCGCCGCGGCGCTGACGCTGGTGCTGGCGAGCCGCGCGGGCGGCGTGGGGGCCCTCTTCGCGCGCGCGGCGCTGAGCGGGGCGGTCGTTTGGAGCCTGGTCCGCCTGGCCGACGTCGGCTTCCCGGTCCGCCCGTCGGCGGGGACGCTGCTAATCGGAGCGGCGCTCGGGGCCGCGGCGGCGTGGGCGCTGCGGCCGTTCATGGTCCGGGCCGCGACGGCGCCCGCGGCCGCCCTGCTCGCCGCGGTCGCGCTGGCGGCGGGCGCGGACGGCTGGCTGGAGCGCCACGCGCGCACGCGCGGGTTCGACGCGCAGGTCGCGTCGTTCTTCGCCGCGCGCCCCGGCTGGGCGGACGGCGAGGCGCCGGTGGCGATGGAGCCCGTCACGGCAGGGCCGCTCGCCGGCGACCGCCTGACCCATCGCGTGGAGCTGATCCGCTCGGGCGAGACGTGCGCGCGGATCGAGCGCCGCCGCCGCGCCGGCTGGATCGTGCTCTTCGACATCGCCCGCGCCTCGCCCGTCCCATTGCGCACGCCCGCGGCGCGCTGCCTGGCCGGCGAGACGCCGGCCTACGAGGCGCCCGCGTTGAAGGTGTTCTCGCCCCGGCAGACCGCCACCAGGTCCAGCGCGCGGTCCACGTCCCCGGCGCGCAGCGAGAAGTCCTCCACCCCGATCGCGGCCGCGCGCGGGTCCTCGCGCCGCCGCGCCCGCGCGAGCAGCGCATCGTAGAGCCGCTGCCGCGCGCGCCGGGGCAGCGCCCGGCGCAGGCGCAGCGGGTCGAGGTGCAGCAGCCGGTCCAGCCGCGCGTGCTCCTCGGCCACCAGCTCGAGGTAGCGCGGCGAGCCGAACAGCCCGCGCACCTCCACGGTCGCGAAGAACGGGTCGCACGCCGCCCGCAGCTCGCGCGGGTCGTACTCGACGTAGTGGTAGGGGTCGACGATCTCGTCGGGGCGCGCGAAGGTCAGCCGGTTGGGGGTCACGAACACCGCCACGCCGCCGGGCTCCAGCACGCGGGCGACCTCGTCGAGCACGAAGCGCGCGTCGGGGACGTGCTCGAGCGACTGCACGGAGAGCACGGAGGCGAAGGAGGCGTCGGGGAAGGGCAGGTCGCGCATGTCGGCCACGTGCGTCTCGCGCGCCTGGCCCGCGAGCGCGGCGGCGTCCAGGTCGACGCCGACGGTCTCGCGCGGCGCCAAAAGCTCGAAGGAGTGGCCGATCCCGCAGCCCAGGTCCAGCACGCGCCCCGGCGGAAGCAGCTCGGCGCACAGCGCGTACGCGGCGACGTGGCGCTGCCACGTCGGGTTGAACCCGCCCTCGCGCGTCACCACCCGCTCGCCGGTCAGCCTCACGGCATGAACTTCTTCGAGTGCCACACGCCGCGGCGGTGCAGCGCGAGCCGCGCCGCCGCCCCCAGCGACTTGATCCCGTACACGGTCGCCGCCCCCGGTCCGATCGACGACGCGTCCTCGAAGTAGCGCGTGCGGGCCGGCACCTCGGCGATCCGCAGGCCGAAGTGCGCGGCCTGCATCAGCACCTCCGTGTCGAAGGAGAAGTCCAGCGAGTTGCGCAGGAAGGGGATCGTGAGCAGCAGGTGGCGCGAGTAGGCGCGGTAACCGGTGTGCAGCTCCGACAGTCGCGTGCCCATCACCCGGTTCTCCACCGCGGTCAGCGCGCGGTTGGCGACGTACTTGTAGGCCGGCATGCCCGCCCGCCGCCATGCGCCCGGCTCGGCCAGGCGCGAGCCGAGCACCAGGTCGGCCTCGTCGCGCAGGATCGGCGTGACGAGCTTGGGGATCAGCGTCGGCTCGTACTGCCCGTCGGGGTGCAGCATCACCACCGCGTCCGCGCCGCGCTGGAGCGCCTCCAGGTAGCACGTCTTCTGGTTGCCCCCGTAGCCGACGTTGTGGGGATGCCAGATCGTCTGCAGCGGCAGCCGCCCGGCCACGTCGAGCGTGTCGTCGGTGGACTTGTCGTCGACCAGGACCACCTCGTCCACCCACTCGCGCGGGATGCCGGCGTACGTCTGCTCCAGCGTGCGCGCCGCGTTGCGGGCGGGCATCACGACGATCACCTTGCCGTCGGGGCGATCAGGCACGGCGCGCCTCCACGTAGACGGAGCCGCCGCGCCGCGCGGCCGCCTCGCCGAGCGCGGCCGCGGCGGCGAGCGGCGCGAGGACGGCCGCGGCCGCGAGCGTGGCGGCGCGCTGGCTCGCGTTCATGGGCCGGCGGCGCGCGGGCGCACGGCGGATCGCGTCGTAGAGGTCGGGGGCCCCGGGCAGCAGGCCGACGAGCCCGTGCAGCCAGCCGAACGCCACCTGGCCGCCTCGGAGGTGGCTGACCCGCTCCACGGTCAGCCCCGCGGCGCGCAGGCGTTCCAGCAGCGCGCGGGCGGGGACGTGGACGAGGTGCCGGGGGAGGTCGAGCGCGAGCCAGCGGTCGCCGAACGCGCGGGCCTGCAGCGAGTCGGCGTTGGGCAGCGCGACGACGAGCACGCCGCGCCGCGCCAGCAGCGCCGCCGCGCGGTCCAGGGCGCGGCCGGGGGTGGGGAGGTGCTCGAGCGAGTGCCAGAAGACGACGCCGGCCCACTCGCCGTCGACCTCCTCGATCTCGCGCGCCTCGATCCGCGCCGCCCGCGCGTCGCGTTCCAGGCCCGTCGCCGCGCGGCCGCGTGCGGCGAGCGCCTGCACCAGGGCGCCCTCGCCGGCGCCCACGTCCAGGACGCGGCCCGGGGGGCAGATGGCGTCGATCCGGCGGGCCAGCGAAGCGCGGGTCGTGCGCAGCACGCGGTCTCCCGGGCCGCTGAAGCGCCCGCCCGGAGGGCGGTAGAACCCGGCGTACGCGGCGTCCAGCTCCTCCGCGGTCGGCCAGGGGCTGGTGTTCGCGACGCCGCAATGGGCGCAACGAACCCGGCCCGTCAACCGCTCGCCGTCTTCGAGCGGTCGCTCGCACCACGCACAGTTCCGCGGGGACGGCATCGGCGGGGAGAGTAGGCGAGGGGCAGGACTGCGGTCGCCGGACGCGGCGGCGGCCGCCGGTAAGCTGGCGCGCTCGTGGCGGTCGTCGGGCATCACCTGCTCCTGGGGATCGCCCTCGCCGCGCTGGGCGGCTTCGCCCTGCGGGTCGCGTCGCTCGCCGTCCCCGGGGGATCTCTGCGCGTCCTGGCCGCCGCGCCGGTCCTGGCGGCGGCGATGGTGCTGGAGGCGCTCGTCCTCGGGCTCGCGGGCCTGGGGACGAGCCCGGTCGCGCTCACGGTGGCCGCCGTCGCGACGTGGGGGGCGGGCTTCGTGGCCCTACCCGCACCGGCCGTGTCGCCCCGGGCGGAGCTGGCGGCGTGGTGGGAGGGCGCGAGCGCCGGGGCGGCGGCGGGCGCCGGCGCCGCGCTCGCGCTGGCCGTGGCCTGCGCGGTGTGGCTGGCGCGCGACCCGTTCGTCGGCCCCGACGGCCTCGCCTACCACCTGCCCGACGTCCTCGGCTGGATCCAGGACGGCCGCCCGGGCGCGCGCAACGCGGTGGTCGCTCGGCTGCCGGTCGAGAACTACCCGCTGACCAACGAGGTCCTCCTGGCGTGGCCGATGGGCATCGCGCGCGACTTCACGGTGCTGGCGCCGTTTCAGGTGGCGTTCGCGGTGCTGCTGGCGGGGTCGGTGCTGGCGGGGCTGCGGCGTCTGGGGGTTGCGGGGTCGGTCCGCGTCGCGGCCGTCGTCGCGCTGCTCGCCTGTCCGCTCGTAGTGGCGCAGCTCAACGGGGTGAGCACGGACCTGGCGGCTTTGGCGTGGCTGGCCTGCTGTGCGGCCCTGTGCCTGGGCGTGCGGGATCGGCCTGCTCTGTTCGCCCTGGCCCTGCTCGCGGCGGGGTTGGCGGTGGGGACGAAGACGACGACGCTGGTGCCGGCGGTTTTGGCGCTTGGGTTCGCCTTAGTCGTGATGCGCCGGGGTGCTTCGGCAAAGGCGGCCGGTCAGGGGGGTGGTGGTTCGGGGTGGGCGGATCTTTCCTGGCGGGCTGTTTCGCTGGCCGCTTTGGCCGCGGTCGGCGTGGGGGGTGTGTGGTACCTGCGCAACCTCGTGTCGCATGGGTCGCCTCTCTGGCCGCTCGTCGCGGCGCCCTGGGGGGATGACGTCCCGCCGTTCCTGGAGCGCTTCGACTCGCGCTTCGTCGACGACCCGGCCGGGACCTGGGATGCGCGCGCGGCCGTGTACCGGACCTACATGGCGGGCGGGCTCGCGCTCCTGGCCGCCGGCGTGCTCGCCCCGCTGGTCTCCCGTCGGCGCGCGGTGCTCGGGGCCTCCGCCGCGGCGCTCGGGCTCACCCTGCTGTGGACGCTCGCGCCCTACACGGGCCTGTCGGACCGCGCGGACCTCCAGGCGCTCGGCCAGTCCACGTACCGCTACCTGCTGCCGGCGATCCTCGCCGCGACGCTCGCCCTCGCCCTCGCCGCCCGCGGCCGCGCCGCGACGATCGTCGTCCTCGCCGTCCTGGTGGGCTCCACCGCGTGGAGCGCGGTCGAGGTCCTCGACGCCGGCTCGCCCTTCGTCCCCTCGGCGTGGCTCGTCCTCGCCAGCCTCGCCGGCGGCGCCATCCTCGGCCTCCTCGCGATTCGCGTGCCTTTCAGCCGGTATAGGCGGCTCAACGACACGCAAGTTCCGGTCGGGGCGCTCGTGGCGGTGGTCGGCGCGCTGCTGCTCGTGCCCGCGGCCGAGAACTGGACGCGCCGTCACGCGCTGACGGAGTTCGAGGACCACGAGCTCGTGCGCTGGATCGTCGAGCAGCCGGGCTTCGAGGACGGCGACGACCCGGTCGCGCAGACGCCGATCGTCAACGCCGCCCTCGCGGGGGACCGCCTGCGCCACCCGATCCCGCTCGTGACCGAGCGGGAGGGCTGCGCCGCCCTGCGCGCCCGCGCGCGCACCGGCTGGGTCGTCGTCCGCACGACACCGGTCCCGGAATGGGAGGCCACGCGCCGACCCGTCGAGCGCTGCCTGCGCGAAGAGTCCCGGCCGGTGTACGAAAGCGCGCTCTACCGTGTGTACCGGGCGCGCGCCCCTACTGGGCGTGCGATGGAGGCACCGCCGGGGCGCTGACCGCGCCGGGCTGGTCGTCGGCCGGGGCGCGGCCGACCAGGCGCTTGAGTCGCAGGGCCGGGCGCTCGACCACGTAGTACGACACCGCCGCGGCCGCGACGGTCAGCGCGACTCCCGCGCCCAACCGCGCGATCTGGCCGGCCGGGTCGCCCGTGTCCCAGCCCCAGGCGAAGAGCCGGTCGAAGGCGAGCACGTGGTAGAGGTAGACGCCGTAGGAGACGAGGCCGACCCACAGCAGCGGCCGCCATCCCAGCACGCGCCGCACGGCGCCACGATCCGGCGGCCCGAAGATCGCCGGCAGCAGCAGCCCCACCGCCACCACCACGAACAGGCGCTGGGTGAGGAAGTACTCGCGGTCGGTCTGGGCGCCCACCGTGCCGAGCTGCGCGGCGGCCACGAACGCGCCCAGGGCCACGGCCCAGGGAATCCACGGCCGCCGCGCCACCACGTCGAGCAGCCGGGGCGCGGGGCCGTCGCGCCCGGCCCACCACGCGCTCAGCACGGCCAGCCCCATCCCGGCGGCGAAGGCGTCCAGGAAGTTGGGCAGCTGCATGAACGCCCACACGTCACCGGGGACGTTCGGGTCGTAGCGGCGCACCACCACCGCCGCGAACGCCAGCCCCGCCAGCGCGAGCGCGCCCAGCGCGACGAGCTCCGTCCGCACCCGGCCCGGCACCCGGCGCAGAGTCAGCGCCCACACCGGCAGCAGCACGTAGAACAAGGCCTCCACGCACAGCGTCCACGCCTGGCCCAGCCCCCGCGCGGCGTCGCGCGCGCTGTAGATCTGGGCGAAGCCGTAGAAGCGCAGCGCCTCGGGAAAGGCCACGACGTACCCGAGCCCCAGCACCACGACCGTCACGGTCAGCGCGGCCCAGTACGCGGGCACGATGCGCAGCATGCGGCGCCAGGCGTACGCGCCCACCGGCGGCACCCCGGCGCCGCCCAGCCGCGCCGCCACGAACGGGCGGTACAGCAGGAACCCCGAGATCACGAAGAAAACGGTGACCCCGACGTTCAACCGCGCCGCGTAGCGGCCCAGCGGGTTGTCGGGGTGGAAGACCAGCAGCTGCTGCCACGCGCCGTGGAACAGCACCACGCTCAGCGCCGCGATCGCGCGAAGCGAGTCGAACAGCGGGAAGCGCTCGGCGCGGACGTCCACCGCGCGGGGAGACTAGCCCGCCGGCCGGCTCACGCCGCGGCCGGGGCGCCGGCCTGGCGGGCGAGGTACAGCTGTCCCACCAGCGCCTCGACGACCTGCGGGTCGAACTGCGTGCCGGCGTTGCGCGACAGCTCGGCGATCGCCTGCGCGTGCGTCATCGCCTCGCGGTAGGGCCGGTCCGAGGTCATCGCGTGGTAGGCGTCGCAGGCGAGGATGATCCGCGCGCCGATCGGGATCGCCTCGCCGGCGATGCCGTCGGGGTAGCCGCCGCCGTCCCAGCGCTCGTGCTCGTGGCGCACGATGCGCGCGACGCTCCCCAGCCCGGGGATGGCGCGCAGGATGCGCTCCCCGATGATCGTATGGTCCTTCATCACCCGCCACTCGTCGGGATCGAGCGGACCGGGCTTGTTGAGGATGTCGTCGGAGATCGCCACCTTGCCGATGTCGTGCAGCAGCGCGGCCGCGCGGACCCGGTCCACCTCGTCGTCGTCGAGGCCCAGCTCGCGGGCCACCTGCTCCACCAGCTTGAGCACCTCCTCGGAGTGGTCGCCCGTGTAGCGGTCGCGCTCGCCGAGGGTCACGGCCAGCGCCGAGACCGCGTCGCGGCGGTCGCTGTCCTCCACGGTGACCGACTCCGACCGGGGCCCCGCCGTCACCCGGTGCCCGCCCAGCCGGCGCGAGTGGTCCAGCGCCACGTACGCGGCGCCCAGCATCTCCGACGGCGACGTCGAGCGGTCGTACGCCGCGATCCCGGCGGACAGGCTCACGCTGCTCAGGACGCCCGCGGGCGTGCTTTCCAGCGCGCGCAGCATGCGCTCGCAGCAGGCGGCCGCGCCCTCGAGGTCGGTCTCGGGCATCAGCACGGCGAACTCGTCGCCCGCCCCGCGGCAGGTCACGTCGTGCGAGCGGGTCGACTCGACCAGTACGCGCGCGACCGTGCGCAGGACCTCGTCGCCCGCCGCGTGGCCGTGGCGTGCGCAGGCGGCGCGGAAGTCGTCGACGTCGAGCACCGCCACGGCGAGCGGGCGCTCGTGGCGCCGCGCCCGGGCGGCCTCGATGTCCAGCTGGTTGCGGAAGCGGTCCAGCGTCGCGAGTCCGGTGACGGGATCGGTGTCCGCGCGGGCGCGCAGCGCGGATTCGAGCTCGGCGATTCGAGCCCTGGCCTCCGAGAGCGCGCCTTCCAGGTGCGCCTCGCGATCGCGCCGTCCTCCAAGCATTCGGGCGAGGTATCGGCAGGGAAGGGCGAAAACTTGCGCGGGCGCCCGGGACGCGAAGGCATCCGGGGTCCCGCGCAGAATGCAGCGGGGATGATCGTCCTCGGGATCGACCCCGGCACGGCGAGCACCGGCTACGGCGTCGTCGCCCGCCGGGGCGGGCGCCTGCTCGCCCTCGACGGCGGGGTGATCGCGACCGCGCCGGACGACGCGCTGGAGCGCCGGCTGGCCACGATCCACGAGCGCGTCGGCGACCTGCTCGACGAGCACCGCCCCGACGCGCTGGCGATCGAGGAGCTCTTCTTCGGGGTCAACGTCAAGACGGCGTTCGCCGTCGGCCACGCCCGCGGCGCCGCGTTGCTGGCAGCCGGCAGCCGCACGCTGCCGTGCCGCGGCTACACGCCCCAGCAGATCAAGAGCGCGGTCTGCGGGTCCGGCCGCGCCGGCAAGGACCAGGTCCAGCGGATGGTGGCGGCGCTGCTCGCGTTGCCCGAGCCGCCGCGCTCCGACCACGCCGCGGACGCGCTCGCGGTGGCGATCTGCGACCTCAACCACGCGCCGGTGATGGCGGCCCTGGCGTGATCGCGCTGGTCCGCGGCGAGGTGGCGGTGCGCCGCCCCGACCACGTGGTGGTCGACTGCGGCGGCGTGGGGTACCGCCTCGCGGTGTCCGCCGAGACCCTCAAGCACGTCCCCGCGGCCGGCAAGCCGGTGGCCCTGCACGCGCACCTGGTGGTGCGCGACGACCAGCTCTCCCTCTACGGCTTC
>JAPSGI010000006.1 GCA_031177685.1 Solirubrobacteraceae bacterium
GCTGAGCGCGATCATCCGCTACGCCTTCCGCCAGACCGTCGCCACCGTGCGCGGCCTGTTCACCAACTACCGCAAGCGCGCGCCCCAATTCGGCTCAGAAGACGAGTACACGATGCAGATGATGTGCATCGCGGCGATGGGCCGCGAAGCCTCGGTCGGACGCTTCCGGCTCGGCAAGGGCCTGGGAGACACCGACCTGCGCATCAGCCGGGAGGACGACTTGAGCTTCGAGGCCGACCCGATCTACGAGGAGATCCGCAACAGCCTGGCCTCGTTCGCCGCCAAGCTCACGGACGACAGCTCGCAGTCGTTCCGCAACCCGTTCCTGACCGAGGCGGCGGAACTCGCCGGCTCCCGGTCAATTGCCCTCACGCACCCCCTCGGCGGCTGCATCATGGGCAAGACGGCCAGCGACGGCGTCGTGGACGAGTTCGGCCGCGTGTTCGACGCCGGAACGGGAGGGGTCTACCCGGGCCTCTACGTCGCCGATGCGGCGGTGATCCCCACCGCCCTCGGTGTCAACCCCACCCTGACCATCTCGGCGCTCGCCCTACGCGCTGCGGACAACATCATCGAAGAGGTCGACTCAGCCCCGGCGTAGCCGCGGCGAGGCCCCACGTCGCTGCGCGGCCGGGGCTACCCAGCGCGCTAGGGCGTTGATCGTGGGGCGGCTGAGCCCGGTTAGCTCGGTCAGCTCGACCTTGGAGCCCGCACCGCCCGCTCCGAGGCCCTGCGCCGCGTCTACCGCCTCGACCGGGCGCTCTATCTGACCGCCGCGCTGACCGGACTTCGCCAAGGCGAACTGCTCGGCTTGCGCTGGCGCGACATCGACTGGAGCGCCGGCCGGGTGCGTGTGCGCCGCGCGTGGGTACGAGGCGAGATGGGAACACCCAAGCGCTCGTCCCGCTCGGTCCCGCTGGCCGACCCTGGGCGCCGAGCTGGAACGCCATTTCCAGCGCTCCGCCTACCAGGGCGACGACGACCTCGTTTTCGCCCACCCAGACGCCGGCGCTCCCCTGGATCGCTCCAAACTGCTCAAGCGCTTCAAGACCGCCGCCAAGCGAGCCAAGCTCGGCAGCGTGCGCTTCCACGACCTGCGCCACACGTTCGGGACCCCCATGGCCGCGGCCGGGACCCCGATGCGGACGCTTCAAGAGTGGATGGGCCACCGCGATTCCAAGACGACACTGATCTACGCGGACTATGCGCCGAGCGACCAGGAGGCGGAGCGCCGCAATGTTGTGGACCGCTCTCGCCGAGTGCGCCGACGGTCCACATCCGCGCGATCCTGCGGACATACTGCGCCCCATGAGAACGCCACCGGTCGCCCTCGACACGCAGGCCGATCTGCGCCGCGACATCCGCGAGCTCGGCGTCCTGCTGGGCCGCACGCTGGTGCGCCAGGAGGGCCGGGAGCTGCTGGAGCTGGTCGAGCGGGTGCGGCGGCTGATCCGCACGGACCGCGACGCCACGGTGCTGGCGCTCGCGGACGTCGAGCCGCCCGTGGCGCGCAGGCTCGTGCGCGCGTTCGGGACGTACTTCCACCTGGCCAACGTGGCCGAGCAGGTGCACCGCGGCCGCGTGCTCGCGGCGGCTCGCTCGCGGCACGGGACATGGCTCTCGCAGGCGGTCGACCGCATCGAGGCGGCGGGCGTCCCGGCCGGCGACCTGCACGCCGAGCTGGGCCGCCTCGGGGTGCGGCCGGTGTTCACCGCGCATCCGACCGAGGCGGCGCGGCGGACCGTGCTGGGCAAGCTGCGCCAGCTGGCCGAGCTGCTCGACGAGCGCGAGCGCGCAATGGGCGATCCGCGGCGCGAACGCGAGGTGACGGGGCGGCTGGAGGAGCTGATCGACCTCCTGTGGCAGACCGACGAGCTGCGCATCGCGCGCCCCGACGTGGTCGACGAGGCCCGCAACGCCGTCTACTACCTCGACGCACTGCACGACGAGGTCGTGCCGTGGGTCCTCGAGGACCTGGCCGCCGAGCTCGAGCGGTTGGGCTACGCGCTGCCCGCCGACGCGCGCCCGCTCGCCTTCGGCAGTTGGATCGGCGGCGACCGCGACGGCAACCCGAACGTCACGCCGCAGAGCACACGCGGGGTGCTCGCGCTCCAGCATGACCACGGGGTCCGGTGCGCGCTCGCGCTCGTGGACCGGCTGCGCGCCGATCTGTCGCCCTCTGTGCGCATCGCGGCCGCCACGCCGGAGCTGCAGGAGTCGCTCGCCCGCGACCTCGAGGCGCTGCCGGAGATCGAGCCGCGCTACCGCCGCCTGAACGCCGAGGAGCCGTACCGCCTCAAGCTCACGTGCATGCGCCAGAAGCTGCTCAACACGCGGGTGCGACTCGCCGAGGGCCGCCCGCACGACGCGCGGCGCGACTACGACGGCGCGGGCGCCCTGCTGGCCGAGCTGAGGCTCGTGCGCGAGTCGCTGCTGCGCAGCCGCGGCGAGCTGATCGCGCGTGGCCGCGTGGAGCGGGCGATCCGCACGATCGCGGCGTTCGGGCTGCAGATGGCCACGCTCGACGTGCGCGAGCACGCCGCCGCGCACCACCACGCCGTCGGCCAGCTGCTGGACCGCGTGCGCGAGGACGGTGCGCCGTACGGCGGGCTGACCCGCGCCGAGCGTTGCGCGCGGCTCGCCCGCGAGCTGGGCTCGCGCCGGCCGCTTGCCCCGCTGCCGCCCCCGCTGGATGCCGACGGGGCGCGGGCCTTCGACACGTTCCTGGCCATCCGCGACGCCCAGGACCGCTACGGCTCCGGCGTCGTCGAGTCCTACATCGTGTCGATGTGCGAGGGCGCCGACGACCTACTCGCGGCCGTCGTGCTGGCTCGCGAGGCCGGCCTGGTCGACCTTCACGGCGGCGTTGCGCGCATCGGCTTCGTGCCGCTGCTGGAGACGGTGCGCGAGCTGCGCGACGCCGGCGAGCTGCTCGCCCGTCTGCTCGAGGACGCGGGCTACCGCCGGCTCGTCGCGCTGCGCGGCGACGTGCAGGAGGTGATGCTCGGCTACTCGGACTCCAGCAAGGCCGCGGGGATCGCCACCAGTCAGTGGGAGATCCACCGCGCCCAGCAGCGCCTGCGCGACACCGCCAACCGCTTCGGGGTGCGGTTGCGCCTGTTCCACGGCCGCGGCGGCACGGTCGGGCGGGGCGGCGGGCCGAGCCACCACGCGATCCTGGCCCAGCCGCCGGGCACGCTCGACGGCGAGATCAAGCTGACCGAGCAGGGCGAGGTGATCTCCGACAAGTACCTCGTGCCGACGCTCGCACGCGAGAACCTGGAGATGCTGCTGGCGGCGACGCTCGAGTCGACCGTGCTCCACCGCCGCCCGCGCATGTCGCAGGCGACGCTCGCCGGCTGGGTGGAGGCGATGGACGCCGTGTCGGTGGCCTCGAGCGAGCGCTACCGCGCGCTCGTGGACGACCCGGGATTGCCCGACTACTACCTCGCCTCGACGCCGGTGGAGCTGCTCTCGGAGCTGCACCTGGGATCGCGCCCGGCGCGCCGGCCGGACTCGGGCGGCGGCATCGACGGCCTGCGCGCGATCCCGTGGGTGTTCGGCTGGACGCAGTCGCGCCAGATCGTGCCCGGCTGGTTCGGCGTGGGCAGCGGCCTGGCCGCGGCGCGCGCCACCGGCCTCGGGGACCGCCTGTCCGAGATGCAGCGCGAGTGGCGCTTCTTCCGCAACTTCCTGTCCAACGTGGCGATGACGCTGTTCAAGACCGACCTGGAGATCGCCGGGCACTACGTGAGCCGGCTGGCGCCGCCCGAGCTGCACGGCCTGTTCGAGGCGATCCGAACCGAGTTCGAGCTGACGGTGGCCGAGGTCCTGCGCGTCAGCGGCGAGACGGAGCTGCTGGGCTCCAATCCGGTCCTGGCGCGCACGCTGCGCGTGCGCGAC
Organism: Solirubrobacteraceae bacterium; assembly: GCA_031177685.1. Classification (GTDB taxonomy): domain Bacteria; phylum Actinomycetota; class Thermoleophilia; order Solirubrobacterales; family Solirubrobacteraceae; genus AC-38. The sequence goes on from JAPSGI010000006.1 coordinate 3,904, forward strand.
GCCTACCTCGCGCCGATCCACTACCTGCAGGTTTCGCTGATGGAGCGATGGCGGTCGGACCGCGCGGCGCAGCGTGCTCCCGACCCCGACGTCGAGCGCGCGCTGCTGCTGACCGTGAACGGCATCGCGGCCGGGTTGCGCAACACCGGGTAGTCAGAGCTCGGCTTCGCGCCCAACTCCCCGGTCGCGAGCCGCCGCCAGGACCAAGGCCGCGGCGGCGCCGTCCTGGACCGCGACGCCGACCGACTTGTAGAGCGTGAGCTGGTCGTCCGAGGCGCGTCCGGGACGCGTTCCGGCGACGAGCTCGCCGATCTCGGCGTGGACGTGCCCCGCGTCGATCAGTCCCTTCTCGATCGGCCCGATCAGGTCGTTCGATCCCGCCGGGAAGGGGGCGAGCGCGGCGGCGCGGGACTCCACGACGACGAGCGCGTCGACGACGGTCGCCTCGTCCACCTCGCGGCCCTGGGGGTTGTAGCCCACGGACGTGACGTGCGCGCCCGGCGCCAGCCACTCGCGGCGGACGACGGGCTCCAGCGCATGGGTGGTCGCGCAGACGACGTCCGCGCCGGCGCACGCCTCCTCCCACGATGCCGCGGCCCTGACCGCCGGGCCGAGCTCCGCGGCGAGCTCCGCGGCCAGCGCCTCGGTCGTGGCCGGGTTGCGCCCGGCGACGCGCACCTCGTCGAAGCTCCGCACGCGAGTCACGGCCCGTGCGTGGGACCGCGCCTGGACGCCGGTTCCCAGGATCGCCAGGGTCTTGCTCTCCTCGCGGGCGAGCAGCCGGGTCGAAAGCGCCGAGCCGGCGCCGGTCCGCGTCGCGGTGATTGCGGTGCCGTCGAGCAGCGCCTCGGGCTGTCCCGTCTCGGGGTCGAACACCACGATCACGGCCTGATGGGTGGGGAGCAACGTGCCCGCGTTTCGGGGGAACAGCGTGACGAGCTTGGCCGCCAGCGCGCCCGACGCCGGCGAGTAGCCGGGCATCGCGGCGAGTAGTCCGTCGCGGTCCTGCACGACGGCGCCGACGCGGTCGGGAACCGACGCGCGGCCCGCGCTGAGGTCGGCCATCGCGGTCGCGAGCGCGTCGATCAGCGCGTCGAGGTCGAGCAGCTCCTCCACCTCACGCCGGCTCAGCAGAAGCACTTCACGACGATACAGCCCGCGCGACGCCGCCTGTGACGCGGCCTGCGTCCCGGCTCAGCGCCGGCGCGGCCGCGGCCGCTGCGCCGCCAGCAGCCGGAACGGGGCGGTGCTTGTGACCTGCTCGCCGGTAGGGGCGGTGGCCACCAGCGTCATTCGGTATGACCCGGGCACCAGCGGGCGGGCCCGCGAGAGGCGTCCGTCGAAGCGCAGCTGGTTGAGGCCGGCGCGCGCGGGCAGCGTGAGGGCGCCGGCGCGCACCGAGCGGATGCAGCGCGGGCGGGACCTGCGGGCGCGGGTGTAGGGCAGGCAGCGCCGGCCGACCCGGCGTCCCGTCTGGGTGACCCGCGCCGGGAGCAGCCGGGTGCAGCGGGGCAAACGACGGCGTACAGGCCTGTACGGAAGACAGCGCCGACCCACGCGGCGACCTGCGCGGAGACGCTGGAACGTGAAGCGCGCCGTCGCGGCCTCCGACAGCGTGAAGCGGACGGTGGTCCCGGTGGGGACGGTGCGGCGTGTCATGCGCGGGGCGCGCGGGCCCAGGCGGAACCGCGTGTTGGTGAGCGACAGTCCCATGTCGCCGACCGCGAGGTCCGCGCCGGCGCTGAGGTCGCCTGGCGTCCGATCGGGCTCGCCGCCGCTCACCGCGGCCTGCGCGGGGAAGGTGCCGAGGGCGGCCGTCCGGACGACGAATGCGACATCGACGCTCTCCCCGGACGTCAGCGTCCCCAGCTGGCACGTCACCGGGGCGCCGGCGTCGCAGGTCCCGCGACCGGGTGTCACGGACAGGAGGGTGACGCCCGTGGGCAGCGTTTCGCGCAGCACGGTCGCCGGCGAGGGAGCCGGTCCGCGGTTCGTCACGCGCGCGGTGTACGTGGCGCGGAAGCCGGCGGTCGCCGACGCCGGCGCGACCGTCTGGGTGACCCCCAGGTCGGCGTAGGGCAGCTCGAACGACCCGATGTCGCACGTGCCGCCGAGCGCGCGCGACACGCCGCGCTGGTCGGCGGCCGGGCACCCGGTGGCCTGACCGCCGTCGATCGCCGGGCTCGTGATGGGGAGCGCATGCGTGAGCGTCGGGCCGCCGTTGTCGGCCAGCGCGCCCAGCTGCGGGTCGGTGTTCGGCAGGTCGCCGGCCGCGGTCAACCCGCACGTGTTGCCGGACTCCAGGTTGTTGCCCGCGCTGGCGACGGCTCCGAAACAGCCCGCGCCCGTCGGCGCCTGGTTGCCGCTCACCAGCGCGTTGCGCAGCGTCAGCGTGCCGCTCTGGTGCTCGATCGCGCCGCCGCGCGTGGACGCCACGTTGTTGGCCAACGTCGTGTTGGTGACGTTCAGCACGGCGCCGGTGCCGAAGAACCGCAGCCCGCCGCCGTTCGAGTTGACGGTGCTCTCGGTGCGGTTTGCGCTGATCGTGCTGTTGAGGATCGTGAACGTGCGGTTGTCGCCCCCGAGCAGCAGGCCGCCCGAGTCGGACTGACCGCCGGGCGTCATGTCGAGCGTGCGGTTGCCCGAGATCGTGCTGTCGACGATCGACGCGGACACGTTGATCGCCACGAGGCCGCCGCCCTCCGGGATCGTCGCGCCGTCGATCGTGGCCTGGGCCAGGTTGTCGGCGATCGTCGAGCGCGTGATCGTGAGCGTGCCGGTGGCGGACGTGTTGCCGGACACCGCCATCCCCGCGCCCTCGGGGATCGCGCCGTTGAGGGCGCTGTTGCCGACGATCCGGCTGTCCGTCACCGTCGTGTTGGCGGTCTGCCCGGACGAGTCGATCGCGCCGCCCACGGCGATTCCGCCGCTCGTCGTGATCGTGGTCGTGTTGGCGCTGAGAGTGGAGCGCAGGACCGACAGTCCGGCACTCGCGTCGATCCCGCCGCCCGAGGGGATGCCGCCGTTGGTGCTCGTGACGTGGTTGTCGGTGATCAGCGAGTCCTCCACCGACAGCGGTCCGGTGGAGAGGATGCCGCCGCCGCGTGGGATGCCGCCGTTGCCCGTGACGTTGTTGGCCCGGACCCCGCTCTCGCGCAGGGTCATCGTGCCGGCGTTGAGGATCCCGCCGCCCCCGCCGTTGGTGCTGGTCACGTTGCCGCCGGTGATCGTGAGGCCCTGCAGGGTGACGTTCGCGCTCGCGTTGCTCACGTTCAGCACGCGCGCGTTCGGCGGGGCCTGCACCGTCGTCGCCGCGGAACCGGCCGTCCCGACGACCGAGATCGTGACCGCGCCGGCCACCGTCAGCTCGCCGAACGCCCCCGACAGCGCGTACGTGCCCGCCGGCACCAGCACGCGGTCGCCCGTCGCCGCCGCGCCGATCGCCTCGCGCAGCGAGCAGTCGGCGCCGCACACGCCGTCGTTGGAGTCCGTCTGCTTGGTGACGACCCGGTCGGCGGCGAGCGCTCCCGGCGCGAGTCCCAGCACAACCAACAGGCCGAGCGCCAGTGTGACGATCCCTATCCGCGTCCTTGCCCCGTCCCCCATGGCTGCACCTAAGCACCGCAGCCGGCTGCCGTCAACGTCCGACGGCGTAGTCTGTGCCCGTGGCGGGATCTGCCGACGGGAACGGACGCATCCCCAGGCGCCGGTCGGTCGCCGTGGTGGGCGGCGGGTTCGGCGGCGTGGGCGCCGCGGTCATGCTCGCGCGGGCCGGCTACCGGGACGTGACGGTTTTCGAGCGGGCCGAACGCGTGGGCGGCGTGTGGCACCACAACACCTACCCGGGGGCGGCGTGCGACGTCCCCTCGCACTTCTACGAGTTCTCCTTCGCGCCCAACCCGCGCTGGTCGCGCCGCTACGCCCCGCAGGCGGAGATCCAGGACTACCTGGAGGACGTGGCGCGCCGTCATGGCGTGCTCGAGCGCGTGCGCACGGGTACCGAGGTCAAGCGCGCGACCTGGGACGCCGACCGGGCGCGCTGGGTGCTGGACACCTCGGCCGGCGAGCACGAGGCCGACGTGCTGGTCACCGCGTGCGGCCAGCTGTCGATCCCGCGCGTCCCGCCCATCCCCGGCCTGGACGACTTCGCCGGACCGGCCTTCCACACGGCGCGCTGGCGCCACGACGTCGAGCTGGCCGGCCGGCGCGTCGCCGTGCTGGGGACCGGCTGCAGCGCGATTCAGGTGGTGCCGGCGATCCAGCCGGCCGTCGCGCGCGTGGACGTCTACCAGCGCACGCCGGGCTGGACGATCCCCAAGACCGACTTCGCCTACAAGGAGCGCACCAAGCGGCTGTTCGAGCGCTTCCCCGTCCTGCAGCGCCTCGACCGCGCCGCGATCCTCGCGTTCATGGAGCTGGGCGCCGCCGCCATGACGCGCCACCGCTGGCTGCTGCACCCGTTCCGCGCCGCGGGCCGCGCGCAGATCAGGCGCGCGATCGCCGACCCGCAGCTGCGGCGCAAGGTCACCCCGACCGACGAGTTCGGCTGCAAGCGCGTCATGCTCACCGACGAGTGGTATCCCGCGCTCACGCGGCCCAACGTGGAGCTGGTGACCGACCGCATCGAGCGGGTGACCGCCACCGGCATCCGGACGGCGGAGGGCGTGGAGCGCCCCGCCGAGGTGCTGGTCCTGGCCACCGGCTTCGAGGCGCACGCCTTCACCGCCCCGATGGAGATCGTGGGCCGGGACGGGCGCACGCTGGCCGAGGAGTGGAACGGCGTGCCCCGCGCCTACCTCGGGCTGACCGTGCCGAGCTTTCCCAACATGTTCCTGCTGTACGGGCCCAACACCAACGGCGGGACCGGCTCGGTCGTCTACACGATCGAGGCGGGCATGAACCACGTGCTCGGCGCCCTGCGCCGCATGGGGCAGGCGGGCGCGGACCGCATCGAGCTGCGCCGTGACGCGGCCGAGCGCTTCGACCGCGAGCTGCGTGCCGCCCTGGCGCGCAGCGTCTGGCACAGCGGATGCACCAGCTGGTACGTCGACGAGCACGGCAACGACCCGAACCAGTGGCCGTGGCTGTGGACGGCCTACCGCCGCCGCACGGCGCGCGTCGATCCGGCGACCTACGAGCTCGGCGCGCCCGCGCGCGAGCGCGTGGCCTGAGCCGCCGCGGCGGCGAGCAGCTCGTCGCGCGACGCCAGCTTCACCCGCGGGCGCTCCTGCGCGCTGCCGAGCGCGAGCTCGTGCTCGTCGATCGCACGCCAGCCGTCGACCGTGACGAGGTCGGGCTTGCGTTCGGCCAGCAGCGCGTCGATGCGCTCGCGCTCCGGCTCCGGCGGCGCCGCCAGCACGCCCGCCTGAAGATCCTCCGCGAGGCAGCCGACCGTCTCCTCGGCGTCGCGCTTGTTCGTGCCCAGGATCCCCGTGGGGCCGCGCTTGATCCAGCCGACGGCGTACACGCCGGGGAGCGGCTCGCCGTCCGGACCGCGCACGCGGCCGCGCTGGTTGGGCAGCACGAAGCTGCGCTCGTCGAAGGGGACGTCGGGCAGCGGCACCGCGCGGTAGCCCACGGAGCGCAGGACGAGCCCGCACTCGATCGTCTCGACCGCCTCGTCCACGGGGCGCGCGCGCAGCGCGCCGTCGTCGGAGCGCACGATCTCGTTGCGCCGGACGTCGACGGCCTCGACGCGCTCGGCCCCGCGGATCTCCACGGGCGAGCGCAGGAAGCGCAGGGAGATGCGCCGCGCGGCGTCGGTCCGCGGCGGCCGGGCCGCGAACTCCCGCAGCAGCTTGACGTTGGTGCGCGCGGTGAACGTGCCCTGCTCGTCCAGCCACTCGCGCGACACCGGGTCGAGCTCGACGTCCTCGGGGTCCACGCGCATGTCGACGCCTTTCAGATGGCCCAGCTCGCGCAGCTCGGCGCTGGTGAACGCGGCCTGCGCGGGCCCGCGGCGACCGAGCACCACGACCTCGCGGACGCGGCTCTCGCGCAGCGCGGCCAGGGCGTGGTCGGCCACGTCCGTGCGCTCCAGATCCGCCACGCTCAGCGCGAGGATCCGCGTCACGTCGGCCGCCACGTTGCCGTTGCCGATGACCACGGCGCGCTGCGCGGAGAGGTCGAACTCGCGCTCGCGGTAGTCCGGGTGGCCGTTGTACCAGGCGACGAACTCGGTGGCCGCCCAGCTGCCCGGCAGGTCCTCGCCGGGGATGCCCAGCGACTTGTCGGTCTGCGCGCCCGTGGCGTAGACGACCGCCGTGTAGTGGCGCATCAGCTCGGAATGGGAGACGTCGGTGCCGACCTCGACGTTGCCCACGAAGCGGCAGCCGCGCTGCAGCGTCTCGCGGTCGAAGGTGTCGTCCAGGCGCTTGATCTCCTGGTGGTCGGGCGCCACGCCGCCGCGCAGCAGCCCCCACGGCGTGGGCAGCCGCTCGAGCAGGTCGATCTCGACGTCGCCGCGCGCCCGCAGAAGGCACGCCGCCGCGAACGCCCCGGCGGGGCCGGCGCCGACGATGGCCACCCGCGGTCGCGTCCCGGACATCAGGCGGCGGTGCGCTCCGCGGTGCTCAGCTCGGCGAAGAAGTCCGCGTTGAGCTCGAGCGCGTAGGCGAACTTCTCGGGGACTTCGAACTCGGCGAAGATCGCGTCGACCGGGCAGGCCTCCACGCAGGCGTCGCAGTCGATGCAGACCGCGGGATCGATGTAGAGCTGCTCGGCGGTCTCGAAGTCGGGCGCACCCGGCTTGGGGTGGATGCAGTCGACGGGGCAGACCTCGATGCAGGAGTCGTCCTTGATGCAGCTGCCGGTGATGACGTAGGTCATGTCACCCGGAAGGCTACATACCCGGGAAACCCGAGTGCCTTTTGGGAGCTTGCGTCGGCATGCGGACGCGCATCGTCCGCCCGGGATGGCTACAGTGTGCGTACAACGCCGGGCACGGAGTCCGGCACAGACGTGCTTGCGTTCAGTAGACGTTGCCTCACCGCACCTCCGCTGCGCTGCACAGGAGGAGCATCACATGGCAACTGGAACCGTGAAGTGGTTCAGCGACGAGAAGGGCTTCGGCTTCATCACGCCCGACGAGGCCGGCAAGGACCTCTTCGTCCATCATCAGGCGATCATCGGCGAGGGCTTTCGCTCGCTCGCCGAGGGCGCCAAGGTGTCCTACGACGCCGAGGCCGGAGACAAGGGCCCCAAGGCCGTCAACGTCCAGGCGCTCTAGCCAGGACGTCGCGGGCCGCCAGGCCCGCTCCGGAAGCACAGGAAGCCCCCGCGATTCGCGGGGGTTTCTTCGTTGAGAGGGCGCGATACTGCTCGAGCATGGCCTTCGTTCCGACCGCCCGTCACCTGCTGCGCGCCAAGGACCTCGCCGACGCGCGCTACGCCGAGCCGCTGTGCGTCGACGACCTGGCGCGCGCCGCCGGCCTCTCGCGGGCCCACTTCAGCCGCGCGTTCCGCGCCGCGTTCGGTGAGTCGCCCCACGCCTACCTGCTGACTCGCCGCCTGGAGCGCGCGGCGGCGCTGCTGCTGACGACCGACCGTTCGGTGGCGGACGTGTGCTTCTCGGTGGGCCTGCGCAGCGTCGGCTCGTTCACCACGAGCTTCACGCGGACCTACGGCCGCTCGCCGACGGCCTACCGCGCGGCGTTCCCGCCCGCCTCCGAGCTCGCCATGGTCCCGGGATGCGTGGTGCGCGCCTACGCACGGCCCCAACGCCGCACGTTTCGAGAAGACAGCGCCGCGACTCCCGCCTAGCATCGGCCGCGTACCCCACTCGATCGGGAGGAACCGATGATCAGGCTCACCAACGCGCAGGTCTGGGTCCACGACCAGGACGAGGCGCTCGCCTTCTACACCGACAAGCTCGGCATGGAGGTCCGCGCCGACGTGACGCTGCCCGAGATGGACTTTCGCTGGCTGAGGGTCGGGCCCGTCGCCCAACCGGACGTCGGCATCGTGCTGATGGCGATTCCCGGCCCGCCGGTGATGGACGCCGAAACGGCCGAGCAGGTGCGCGCGCTGATGTCCAAGGGCTTCGCGGGCACGATCTTCCTCACGACCGACGACTGCCAGGCGGCCCACGCCGAGCTCGTGAGCCGCGGCGTCGAGTTCACCGAGGAGCCCGAGGAGCGTCCCTACGGGATCGACTCGGCCTTCCGCGATCCCTCGGGCAACAGCATCCGCCTCACGCAGGTCAAGGAGATGGCCACCGCCTGATGCCAGGCCATCTGCGCGCTACCTTTCGCGCGGATGGACTTCTACTTCGACGCGACCGACCCCACGGCGGTCACGGATCTGCGGGGGAAGCTCTCGGCGTTCTTCGCGCGTCACGCGGCGCCGGGGTCCGACATTCCCGGCGCCGAGCTCGCCGTCGGCGAGCTGCTGGCCAACGCGGTGCGCCACGCGCCCGGGCCCGCCTGGGTCCACGTGGACTGGACCGAGCCGCGCCCGCGCGTGGAGGTCCACGACCTCGGGCCGGGCTTCCGGTTGCAGGTGGCGCTGCCCGAGGACCCGCTGGCCCTGGGCGGCCGCGGGCTCTTCATCGTGTCGCACGTCGCCGACGACCTCGCCGCGGCGGCCAAGCGCGCCGGCGGAAGCCGCGTGTCGGCCGTGATGCCCGTGGAGCGCCGTGTGGAGCGCAGCCACGACCCGCAGCCCAAGCGCCGCGACGCCCTGCCGGCGCCCGAGGAGGCGCATCCGGACGGGACATTCGGCCGCGAGTCGTTCCTGCGCGCGCTGGTGGTGCAGCTGGCGGAGACCGTCGAGGCGCAGGACGGCCCCGACGCCGCCCAGGCCGCGGTCGCCCAGGTCGGCGCCGACGTGGGCGGACGGATGGAGGAGGAGTACCGCAACGCCCGCGAGATCGTCGGGAAGCTCTCGCCCGAGCAGATCGCGGACCTCTACGTCCGCCTCAAGGCGGCGATCGGCGGCGACTTCTACGTGATCGAGGCCGACGAGGAGAAGATCGTCCTGGGCAACCGCGCGTGTCCGTTCGGGGACGTGGTCAAGCGCGCGCCCGGCCTGTGCCGGATGACGTCGAGCGTGTTCGGCGGCATCGCGGCGCGCAACGCCGGCGGCGCGTCCGTCGTGCTGGAGGAGCGCATCGCCGTCGGCGATCCGGAGTGCCGGGTCGTGGTCTGGCTGGGCGGAGAGAAGCGCGGACGCTGGGAAGCCGCGCACGACTACGCCGGCCCCGCCGGCTGACGCGCGTCACCGCCCGAACGCTGCGAGTGTCGCGCCGCTGACAGACGGGCCGGCGCCCCGCCGGGAGCCTTTCGGTCGTACCCCACGACCCACCGAAAGGACTCCCACATGCGCTCCATCGCAACCAAGGCCGCCCTCGCCACCGCCGCTCTGTGCCTCGGCCTGACCGGCACGGCGTCCGCCCTACCGGGCAAGGCCAAGATCGACCGCGACGACCTGAAGTCAAACGTCGTCAAGTCGTTCCACATCAAGGCCAAGCAGGTCAAGACCTCCGACCTCGCCGACCGCGCGGTCACGCAGGCCAAGCTCGGTCTGGGCTCCGTCGGCTCCGACCAGGTGCTCGACGAGTCGCTGACCGGCACGGATGTCAAGGACGAGTCGCTCACCGCGGCAGAGATCCAGAACGCGTCGCTGACCGGCGCGGACGTCCAGGACAACTCCCTCACGGGCGACGACATCCAGGAGTCGACCCTGCAGGGCTTCATGTCCAACCAGGTCCGCTACGTGGTCAACCAGGCGGCCCCGGTGCCCGGCGGCAACGGCGGGTTCCCCTCGTCGGTCGAGGTCAACTGCCCCGCGGGCGAGCGCGCCATCGGCGGCAGCGCGGCGTGGATCATCCCGAACTTCCAGGACGGGAACGTTCCCACCGCGCTGGACGTGAACATCACCGCCTCGATGCCCAAGCCGGCCCAGCCGGGCACGGGCAACGCGACGGGCTGGCACGCCTCCGGCCGCAACTTCAGCGGCACGGAGCGCGCCCTGCGCGTCTACGCGATCTGCGTCCCTGCGGCGTAGGCCCCACACCCCAACCATCCCAGCGCGAAGCCCCCGCCCCGGCGGGGGCTTCGTCGTTGCGTCAGACCGCGAGCGCGACGCGCGCGGGCGCCCGCGTGACGCGGTCGCCGCCCGCCCGCTTGGCGTGGTACATGGCCGCGTCCGCGCGCGCGAACAGCTCGCCCTGGTCGATTCCCTCGCTGGGATCGAACTCCGCCACGCCGACGGAGACCGAGCTCCACGGCGGCGCGGGCCCGCCGTCGAGGTGGCGGGCGGCGATGCCGGCGCGCAGGTCGTCGGCCACGCGCGCGGCCTGGTCGAGGCTGGACTGCGGCAGGTAGACGGCGAACTCGTCGCCGCCCACCCTGGCCGCGGGGTCCGTGACGCGCAGACGGGCGCGCAGGACCTCGGCGACCGCGCACAGCAGCCGGTCGCCGGCCTCGTGCCCCAGCGTGTCGTTGACCTCCTTGAGCCCGTCGAGGTCCAGCGACAGCAGTGCACCCGGAAGGCGGTGGCGGCGCGCCAGGCGCAGCTCGCGCGTCAGCTCCTCCTCGAAGCGATGGCGGTTGAACAGCCCGGTCAGGTGGTCATGGCTGGCGAGCCGGTAGAGCTGGCCCTCCAGCGCCCGGCGCGCGCGGTCCGCGCGGGCGAGCGCCTTGGCGCTGCGCCGGATCACGACCACGAGGACGCCAACGGTGGCGGCGGTGAACAGCCACGTGCCCACGCGCTCGCCGAACAGGTCCAGGCGCGCCCCCTCCAGCCGCAGCCAGCCGAGCAGCAGCGGCGCCAGCACGGCGATCGGGAGCAGCTGGCGCGACATCATCGCGGCGGGATCGCTCGTCGTGATCACGCGCAGCAGGCGCCCGCGCGGGCGGGCCAGCGCGATCGCCGAGCTCAGCGCCAGCATGGCGACGGCCGCGGGGACGGACATCCGGGATGCCGAGGCCGGTCCGTAGAGGAAGGGGATCGAGTAGGCGTAGCCCACCAGCGACGCCGCGGCGACGACGGTCACGGGCACCGCGGCCACCTCGCCCACGCCCCAGCCGCGCCGGGGCGGCGCGTCGAGGCTCAGCAGCGCGACGCCCAGCAGGACGAAGCCCAGCGCCGTGTTCAGCGCGAGGCGGCTGGGCTGGTCGAAGCCGAGGTCCAGGTTCGAGGCGTACTCCGCGACGAACGCCGCGCCCAGCACGACGGAGTACGTCGCGAGTGCGCGGCCGGCGGTGCGCCGGCGCCGGTCCGCCGCCGGGTCGCGCAGCGCGAGCAGCGCCAGGCCGCAGGCCAGCAGGCCGGATGCGGTGCTCGGCCGCAGGGTCATCGACCCGGATCCGGGCGTGCCCAGGAGGGCCAGGTCGAGCGCCCAGCTGCCCACGCCCACGATGCCCGCGGCGATCGCGGTCCAGGCCGCGACGGTGGCGAAGCGGGTGACGGAGCGCGGGATGCGGTCGGTCGGCGAAACGGCGTTTTCCCCCACGAACTCGTAAATCGACCGTCGCCACCCGGATTTCCAGCGTTTCGCGCGGCGCTTCGGTGCAAACGGGTGCCGCTGCTACGGTGCCGGCGATGCTCCGCAGACTCTTCACGGCCGCGGTGGCGCTCGTCGTCGCGCTGGCCCTGCCCGCGTGCGGCGGCGACGACGAGACGGTCTCCGTGCCGTCGGCGCCGGTCTCCACGCCGGTCACCCAGACGACCCAGACGCAGACCACGCAGACCCAGACGACCGCACCTGCGCCCCCGCCGGCGACCACGCAGTCGACGCCGCCGGCGCGCGAGCCGGGCTCGGGTGGAACGCCCGCGCCCGAGGGCTCGTCGGGCGGCTCCTCCGGCGGAGGCGAGGCCCAGGAGGCGCAGGAGCGCTTCGAGCAGTTCTGCCGCGAGAACCCCGACGCCTGCGGGGAGTAGCTAGGCGCTCCAGGGGTCGCGCCCGCGCGCGCGGGCGCAGGCCCAGCGCCACGCGAGGACGAGCCAGTCGACCACTCCCGCGGCGAGGTGGCCCAGCGGACCGGTGACCAGCCAGGCGGCCAGGCGGCGATGGAGCGGCACGGGCGCCAAGCTATCGTTGCGAGCCCGATGGCCGTCAAGACGAACGTCACCGAGCTCCCCGAATCGCGCGTGCGCGTGGAGGCGGAGGTCTCCGCCGAGGACGTCGAGCGCTCGATCGAGCGCACGGCCCGCGAGCTCGGCCGCCAGCTCAAGATCCCGGGCTTTCGCAAGGGCAAGGTGCCGCCGCCGGTCGTGGTCAAGCGCATGGGGCGCGCGGCGGTGCTCGACGAGGCCGTGCGCGGGTCGCTGGGAAGCTGGTACGTCGACGCCATCGACGCCGCGGGGATCGAGCCCGTCGGCGACCCGAGCCTCGACCTCGGCGATCTGCCCGGCGAGGGCCAGCCGCTCACCTTCTCGATCGAGATCGGCGTGCGCCCGACCGCCACGCTCGGCGAGTACAAGGGGCTGGAGGTCGCCCGGCGCGAGGCCGCGGTGGAGGACGCCGCGGTGGACGCGCAGCTGGAGGAGCTGCGCGAGCGTCTCGCCCGCCTGGAGACCGCCGAGGACCACGCCGCGCAGACCGGCGACTTCGTGGTCGTGGACTTCACGGGCACGGTGGAAGGCGAGGAGGTCGAGGGCACGCGGGCGCGCGACGAGCTCGTCGAGGTCGGCGCGGGCCGGCTGCCCGACGAGCTGGACGCCGCGCTGGCCGGCATGAAGGCGGGCGACGAGAAGGCGGTCGACGTGCCGTTCCCGGACGACCACCACGTCGAGCAGCTGCGCGGAAAGACCGCGACGTTCCAGGTCGCGGTCAAGGAGGTCAAGCGCAAGGACCTGCCCGAGCTCGACGACGAGTTCGCCGGCGACGCCGCCGGATTCGACTCGCTCGACGAGCTGCGCGCGGACGTGCGCGCGAAGCTCGAGGCGGCCGAGGAGCAGGCGATCGACGCGGAGTTCCGCGAGGCGGCGCTCGACGCCGCGGTGGCCAACGCGCGCATCGACGTGCCGGACGCGCTCGTCGACGCGCGCGCGCACGAGCTGTGGGAGCAGCTGGGCACCACGCTGGCCCGCCAGGGAATCTCCAAGGACGCCTACCTGCGCATCTCCGGCAAGACCGACGAGCAGATGGTGCAGGACGCGCGTCCCGACGCCGAGCAGGCGCTGCGGCGCGAGGCGGTCCTGGCCGCCGTGGTGGAGGCGGAGGGCATCGAGCCCTCCGAAGCGGACCTGCTGGCCGCGCTCGAGCACTCGGCGCAGCACGAGAACACCACGCCGGAGAAGCTGCTGGCCCGGCTGCGCGAGGCCGGACGCCTCGAGGCGCTGCGCCGCGATCTCGCGGCGCGCCGCGCCGTCGACCTCCTCGCGGAACACGCGAAGCCGATCACTCCCGGCCAGGCCGAGGCGCGCGAGAAGCTCTGGACCCCCGGGTCCTAGTCCGTCCGAACCCCCCGGACGGCCCGGGTGGCGTTGCTAACCTGCGGCGCCCGGGCAGGATTCGCCGCGGCAAAGCAAAAGAGAAGCGAGGCACATGAGTCCACTGGTCCCAATGGTCGTCGAGCAGACCTCGCGCGGCGAGCGTGCATTCGACATCTACTCACGTCTGCTCAACGAGCGGATCATCTTCCTCGGCACGCCGGTGGACGATCAGATCGCCAACCTCATCGTGGCGCAGCTGCTGCACCTGGAGTCCGAGGATCCCGAGAAGGACATCTCGATCTACGTCAACTCGCCGGGCGGCTCGGTCTACGCCGGCCTGGCGATCTACGACACGATGCAGTTCATCAAGCCCGACGTGCAGACGATCTGCGTCGGCATCGCGATGTCCATGGGCGCGCTGCTGCTGGCCGGCGGTGCGGAGGGCAAGCGCATGGCGCTGCCCAACGCGAAGATCCTGATCCACCAGGTCTCCTCGTCCTTCCAGGGTCAGGCGACCGACATCGAGATCCACGCCCGCGAGATCATCGACGTCCGCCGCCGCCTCGACGAGATCATCGCGAAGCACACGAACAAGGACATCGAAGAGGTCAAGAAGGACACGGAGCGCGACTATTTCATGAGCTCCGATGAGGCAAAGGACTACGGGATCATTGACCGGGTGATCGCCGAGCACTAGCTTGGGCGGGGAACTGGGGGGGAGACGAAGAGATGGCACGCCCGACGGATTCCAACGAGCAGCTGCTGTGCTCCTTCTGTGGCAAGTCGCAGCGCCAGGTCAAGAAGCTCATAGCCGGGCCCGGCGTCTACATCTGCGACGAGTGCATCGATCTCTGCAACGAGATCATCGATGAGGAGCTGACGGCTCCGCCGACGTTCGACATCGAGAACCTCCCCAAGCCGCGGGAGATCTACGACGTCCTCAACGAGTACGTGGTGGGGCAGGAGCAGGCCAAGCGCACGCTCTCCGTCGCCGTCTACAACCACTACAAGCGCGTGCAGATGATGCAGGCCGAGGACGCGGAGATCGAGCTGCAGAAGTCCAACATCCTGCTGCTCGGCCCGACCGGCTGCGGCAAGACGCTGCTCGCCCAGACGCTGGCCAAGATCCTGAACGTCCCGTTCGCCATCGCCGACGCCACGGCGCTGACCGAGGCCGGCTACGTCGGCGAGGACGTCGAGAACATCCTGCTCAAGCTGATCCAGGCCGCCGACTACGACGTCAAGAAGGCCGAGACGGGGATCATCTACATCGACGAGGTCGACAAGATCGCGCGCAAGGCCGACAACCCGTCGATCACGCGCGACGTGTCGGGCGAGGGCGTGCAGCAGGCGCTGCTGAAGATCCTCGAGGGGACGCAGGCCTCGGTCCCGCCGCAGGGCGGGCGCAAGCACCCCCACCAGGAGTTCCTGACGATCGACACCACGAACGTCCTGTTCGTGTGCGGCGGCGCCTTCGCCAACCTCGACAAGGTGATCGAGCGGCGCATCGGCCACAAGGGCGTGGGCTTCGGCGCGGCGATCAAGCCCAAGATGAACAAGGACACCGGCGAGGTGTTCGAGCACTGCCTGCCCGAGGACCTCATCTCCTACGGGCTGATCCCGGAGTTCATCGGCCGCCTGCCGGTCATGAGCGCGATCCACCAGCTCTCGCGCGACGACCTCGTGCGGATCCTGACCGAGCCGCGCAACGCGCTGGTCAAGCAGTTCCAGCGCTTCTTCTCCTTCGACGGCATCGAGCTGGTCTTCTCCGACGACGCGCTGACCGCGATCGCCGACAAGGCCCTGGAGCGCGAGACGGGCGCACGCGGGTTGCGCTCGATCATCGAGGAGGTCCTCCTCGAGGTGCAGTTCGAGCTGCCCTCGCGCCGCGACGTGAAGAAGTGCGCGGTGACCAAGGAGACCATCGAGAAGGGGCTGAAGCCCACGCTGGTCACCGAGGCGGCTCCCGAGGAGGAGCCCGCCGAAGAGCGCCAAGAGCAGGCGTCCTAGCCGCCCCCGCCGCCCAGGCGGCGGATCACCTCGATCTCCTCCAGGTCGATCAGGTCGATCGGTCGCCCCGCCGCGCGCTTCATGGCGGCGAGGTCGTCGAGGGAGGCGACGAGGACGGCGTAGCCGCCGAGGTCCATCCTGACCGCGCGGCGTCGAAGCTCCTCGAAGGGAGGCGCGCCCAGAGGCTGGAACGTGAGGTCGAGGCGGCCCTCCGGGGTCTCGAGCGTGAGCAGCGTCGTGCGTCGCAGGGTACGTCCGTCGGGTTGGAACGGGACGTCCTCGTCGATGCCGTGCAGCCGCGCCTCGAGCTCGACGAGCGCCGCTCCGAGCAGATCGAGGTTGGTGCCGTCGGACGCGTAGCAGATGTCGAGGTCATGGGTGCCGCGGGCCGAGCCGTGAAGCACCATGGCCATCCCACCGATCACGACGAAGTCGACCCCCCGCGCGACAAGTCGCGGGAGGAGCCGGTCGGGGCGGAACTCAGCCCGTGCGCTCACGGGATCGGTCCGCGGCGCGTGCCAGTTCGCGGATGCTGCCGCGCGCCCCCACGAACGAGCGCAGTCGCTCGGCAGGCGTCACGCGCACGTATCGAGCCGTCAAGGTTTCGTCGATGCTGCCGGGCGGGTAGTCGTCGACGACCACGTCGAGGTATCGGCCGGTGGCTCTCACTGCTTCTCTTAGGGTGGCCAGCCGTGGATTCGCCCCCTCCCGCTCCAAACGGGCGACGGCGGACTGGGTGGTGCCCATGCGGCGGGCGAGCTCGGCCTGGGTGAGGCCGGCGGCGCGGCGAGCCTCGCGGACTATGCTCGCAGCGGATTTCATGCGGCCAGCATAGCGAAACCGCTATGAGCGGCCACGAAACTAGACTCCGCGCCGATGTCGCGCGAGGAACTGGAGTCACGCAAGCGCTTCGAACCGTCCGAGGTCGAGCCTCGGATCTCGGCGCGCTGGCTGCACTCGGGACTGTTCTCGCCCGAGCCCGAGGGCGTTGCCGCCGACAACTACTCGATCGCCGTACCGCCGCCCAACGTCACCGGCTCGCTGCACATGGGGCACGCGCTCAACGGCGCGATCCAGGACGTGCTGGTCCGCTACCACCGCATGCGCGGCCTGCGCACGAAGTGGATCTTCGGCACCGACCACGCGGGGATCGCCACGCAGACCAAGGTCGAGCAGGCGCTGGCGGCGGAGGGATCGAGCCGCGCGGCGCTGGGGCGCGAGGCGTTCGTGGAGCGGGTCTGGGAATGGCGCGAGGAGCACGGGTCGACGATCCGCGAGCAGTTTCAGCGCCTGGGCGCCTCGCTGGACTACCGCGACGAGCGCTTCACGCTCGACGAGGCCTACGCCGCCGCGGTCCTGAAGGTGTTCGTCGACCTGCACGCCAAGGGCCTGATCTACCGCGACCGCTACATGGTCAACTGGGACCCAGGCAGCCGGTCGGCGATCTCCGATCTCGAGGTGGTCCAAGAGGAGGTGAAGGACGTCCTCTACCACGTCCGCTACGACGTGGAGGGCGGTGGCTCGGTGACCGTCGCCACGGTGCGACCGGAGACGATGCTGGCCGACACCGCCGTCGCGGTTCACCCCGAAGACGCCCGCTACCGCGAGCTGGTCGGACGCACGGCGATCATCCCGCTCGTCGAGCGCCGCGTCGCCGTGATCGCCGACGAGTACGTCAAGCCGGAGTTCGGGACCGGCGCGCTGAAGATCACGCCCGGCCACGACCCCAACGACTTCGACATCGGGCGCAAGCACGGCCTCGAGGAGGTCTCCGTCATCGGCGAGGACGGGCGCATGAACGAGGCGGCGGGCGAGTTCGCGGGCCTGCCCGCGCTGGAGGCGCGCGAGCGCGTGGTGGCGGCGCTGGAGGCGCAGGGGCGGATCGTCGCGCGCGAGGACTACGAGCACGAGGTGCCGGTGTCGCACCGCAGCGGCGAGCGCATCGAGCCGCTCGTCTCGCTGCAGTGGTTCATGGACATGGACCGGCTCGCCCGCCCGGCGATCGAGGCCGTCCGCGAAGGCCGCGTGCGCATCCATCCCGAGGGCCAGCGCCAGGTCTACCTCGATTGGATGGAGAACATCCGACCCTGGTGCGTGTCGCGCCAGCTGTGGTGGGGCCACCAGCTGCCCGTCTGGTACCGCGGAGGCGAGACCTACGTGGGAACCGAGCCGCCGGCCGGCGAGGGCTGGGAGCGCGACCCCGACGTGCTCGACACCTGGTTCTCCAGCGCGCTGTGGCCGTTCGCCACGCTGGGCTGGCCGCGGATGACGCCCGCTCTGCGCGCCTTCTATCCCACCGACGTCCTCTCGACCGCCCGCGACATCCTCTTCCTGTGGGTGGCGCGCATGATCATGATGGGGCTGGAGTTCCTGGGCGAGGTGCCGTTCCACGACGTCTACGTGCACTCGGTGATCCAGGCGCCCGACGGGCGGCGGATGAGCAAGTCGCTGGGGACCGGGATCGACCCGCTGGACGAGATCGACCGCCACGGCGCCGACGCCGTGCGCTTCGGGCTGCTCGCCATGTCCTCCTCGCAGGACGTCAAGTACTCGATCCTCAAGATCGAGCAGGGCCAGCAGCTGGCCAACAAGCTGTGGAACGCGGCGCGGTTCGTGCTGCTGGCCGTCGGCGAGGACGGCGCCGCGCCGGCGCCGCGGCCCGAGACCGTGGAGGACCGCTGGATCCTCTCGCGCGTGCAGCGCGCCAAGCGCATGTTGGCCGACTGCGTCGCCGACTTCGACTTCTCCCACGCCGCGCTGGGCCTGTACGACTTCGTCTACGGCGAGCTGTGCGACTGGTACCTGGAGATGGTCAAGCCGCGGCTCTACGACGAGGGAGCGGACCGCGAGGCCGTGCGCGCGCACCTGCTGTTCGTCCTCACCGAGACGCTGGAGCTGGCGCATCCGCTGATCCCCTTCGTCACCGAGGAGATCTGGTCGTTCGTGCCCGGCGCCGAGGGCCTGCTGGCCGGTCGCGCCGTGGAGGGCCTGGAGCCGGCGTGGCTGGACGAGGAAGCCGAGGCGCAGGTGGGCCGCGCGATCGAGGCGGTCCGCGCGCTGCGCGGCTGGCGCGACGAGGTCGAGGTGCGGCCGGGGGAGCCGGTGCCCGCGCGGCTGGCCGCCGGGGGCTACGACGCGACGCTGGCGCAGGTGGCGCGCCTGGCGCGGCTGGAGCTGCGCGAGGACGGCGGCGACCGGGTCGCCTCGGTCCCGATCCCCGGCGGCGCGGTGGAGATCCTGGCGGGCGGCGGCTTCGACCCGGAGGCGGCCGAGCGCCGCCGGGGCGAGCGCCGCGCCGGCCTGGAGGCGGAGATCGCGCGCAGCGAGGCCAAGCTGGCCAACCAGGGGTTCGTCGACAAGGCGCCCGCCGCGGTGGTCGACGCGGAGCGAGCGAAGCTGGCGCGGCTGCGCGCGGACCTGGAGTCGCTGTGAGCGCCTGGACGCTCGCGCAGGCCGAGGAGCACCTCCTCGGCCTCGAGCTGTTCGGGATGCGCTTCGGGCTGGACCGCATGCGCCGGCTCACCACCGCGCTGGGCTCGCCCGAGCGCTCCTTCGCCTCGATGCACGTCGTCGGCACCAACGGCAAGTCCTCCACGGTGCGGATGACCGAGGAGCTGCTGGCGCGCCACGGCCGGCGCGCCGGCTGCTACACGTCGCCGCACCTCGTGTCGTTCACCGAGCGCATCCACGCCGGCGGGAGGGATGTGGAACAGGGCGCGTTCGCAGCCGCGGTCCAGCGCGCGGCGCGGGCGGCCGAGGCCGTCGAGCGCACGCTGCCGCCCGATGACGGGGTCACCCAGTTCGAGCTGCTGACCGCCGCGGCCTACGTCGCGCTGGCGGAGGCGGGCGTCGACGTCGTGGTGGTCGAGGCCGGCCTGGGCGGGCGCTGGGACGCCACCAACACGATCCCCTCGCGGGTCCAGGTGCTCACCAACGTCGGCCTGGACCACACGCGCTGGCTCGGCCCGACCGTCCGCGACATCGCGCGCGAGAAGCTGGCGGTCGTGCGCGACGGCGCCACGCTCGTCGTGGGCGCGCTGCACCCGGACGCGGAGGAGGAGGCCGTCGCAGCGGCGACCCGCCACGACGCCCGGCTCATCCGCGCGCCGGAGTCGCTGCCGGACACCCCGGTCTCCGCTCCGGGAGCGTTCCAGAGACGGAACTTCGCGCTCGCGGCCACCGCGGCGCAGGCCTTCCTCGGAGAGCTGGACCCGAGCCACGTCCGCGAGGCCGCGGCCTCGGTGTCCGTGGCGGGGCGTTGCGAGGTCGTCGGGCACGACCCGCTCACGATCGTCGACGGGGCGCACAACGCCCTCGGCGTGCGGGCCCTGGTGGAATCGCTGCCCGAGCTGCTCGGCGAGCGGCGGCCCGTCGCCGTGGTGTCGGTCCTCGAGGACAAGGACGCCGCTGGAATGCTGCGCGAGCTCCTGCCATCCTCTCGCGCCGTCGTGTTCACCCGCAACGCCAACCCGCGCGCGCTGCCGCCCGCGACGCTGGAGTCGCTCGCGCGGCAGGTGGTAGCGGACCCGCCGGCGATCGAGCTGGAGGCCGATCCGCACGCGGCGCTGCGGCGCGCGCGCGAGCTCGCGCGCCGCGACGGCGCCGTCCTGGCGACCGGCTCGATCTACCTCGTGGCCGACCTCGCGCGTGGCCCCGGGGCGCGGCGCGCCTCCACGCTGTGAGCGACGAGGAACCCAGATTTCTTCCGATGATCGGGTTCGTCGCGCTGATCGTGGCGATCGTGATCCTCGTGTTCTTCGCCGTCGGATACGGCTTCGGACGGCTCTTCCTGTGACGACCACTGGTTACACTCGCCCGGGGTGCTAGCCGTCTTCGGGATAGACAACGCGGGGCTCAGCTTGGTCGTGAACCTGCTGATCCTGTTCATGGTCGTGGTCTGGCTCGCGCTGGTGTACTGGACGTACGCGGACGCGCGGCGGCGGATGACGGACCCCATGCTGATCGGCTGCGCCACCGCCGCGTCGCTGTTCCCGTTCGTGGGCACGCTGGTGTACGTGATCGTCCGCCCGCCCGAGTACCTCGACGACATCCGGGAACGCGAGCTGGAGATGCAGGCCGCCGAGGCGCGCCTGCACGCGGCCGGGTTCCAGCTGTGCCCCTACTGCGACGCCGAGATCGAGCGCGATTTCTTGCGCTGCCCGGCGTGCATGCGCAAGCTGAAGGACCCCTGCGAGAACTGCGCGCGACCGCTGGACCCCGCGTGGCGCATCTGCCCGTACTGCGAGGCCGAGGTCGGCGCCGCGACGGGAGCCGCCGAGAGCGGCGGACCGCCACGGCGCCGGCGACGCTCCGCGCAAGCCACGACGTAGTGGCCGACTAACCCCTCCCCCGAAAGGAACCCGATGGACCGGACCCTCATCCTGGTCAAGCCGGACGCGTTCGAGCGCGGCCTGACCGGCGAGATCATCGCCCGCTTCGAGCGCAAGGGGCTGCGCATCGCCGCCCTGCGCCAGACGACCGTCGAACGCGACCTGGCCGAACGCCACTACGAGGAGCACAGTGAGCGCCCGTTCTTCGGCGAGCTGGTCGAGTTCATCACGTCCGGACCGCTGGTCGCGATGGTGCTCGAGGGCGACCACGCGGTGGCCGCCGCCCGCCAGGTCATCGGCGCCACGAACCCGCTGGAGGCGTCGCCCGGCTCCATCCGCGGCGACCTGGCCACCGAGACCGGCGCCAACCTCGTCCACGGGTCCGATTCCCCGGAGTCGGCGGCGCGGGAGATCGAGCTGTTCTTCGGCTCGTCCTAGCCTCGCGCTCCCCGCGGCGGGCGACGATCCTCGAGCAGCTCGGGCTGGCCTTCGAGGCGGTGCCCGCCGACGTGGAGGAGTTGGTGGACGGCGCGCCCGACGCGGTCGCGCGTGAGAACGCGCGCCGCAAGGCGCACGCCGTGGCGGCCGGCTATCCGGGCCGCACGGTGCTGGGGGCCGACACGGTGGTCGACCTCGACGGGCGCGTCCTGCCCAAGCCCGACGGCCCGGAGCAGGCGGCGCAGTGGCTGCGCGCGCTGTCCGGGCGCACCCACCGGGTGCTCGGCGCGCTGTGCCTGATCGGCCCGGACGGCGAGCGCGAGGCGCTGGACGCCACCGCCGTGACCTTCCGCGAGCTGGGCGACGGCGACGTCTCCGCCTACGTGGAGACCGGCGAATGGGAGGGCAAGGCGGGCGGCTACGCCATCCAGGGCCGCGGCGCGGCGCTCGTGCGAGCGGTGCAGGGCGACTACTTCAACGTGGTCGGCCTGCCTGTGGCCGCCCTGCTCGACCTGCTGCGAAGTTCGTGAAATGCGGGGAATTCTCGCGTTCACTACACTGCTCTGGCGCGGCTTGGCCTGCTCGCCTCGCCCCCTCTTCGATGGGCTTCTTCTCGTACCTGACCGGCTTCGGCGGCCGCGACATGGCGGTCGACTTGGGCACCGCCAACACGCTGGTCTACGTCCGCGGGCGCGGGATCGTGCTGTCCGAGCCCAGCGTGGTGGCGATCGACTCCCGGACGGGTGAGGTGCACGCGGTGGGGATCGAGGCCAAGCGCATGCTCGGCCGCACGCCCGGGACCATCTCCGCCATCCGGCCGCTGAAGGACGGCGTCATCGCCGACTTCGACGTGACCGAGGAGATGCTGCGCCACTTCATCCAGAAGGTCCACCAGAACCGCTGGGCGCACCCGCGCGTCGTGGTGTGCGTGCCGTCCGGGGTGACCGGCGTGGAGAAGCGCGCGGTCGAGGAGGCCTGCCTGTCGGCGGGCGCCCGCACGGCCTACCTGATCGAGGAGCCGATGGCGGCCGCGATCGGGTCCGGGCTGCCGGTCGGCGAGCCCACGGGCAGCATGGTCGTGGACATCGGCGGCGGCACGTCGGAGGTCGCCGTCATCAGCCTCGGCGGGATCGTGGTCTCGCAGTCGATCCGGATCGGCGGCGACGAGCTCGACGAGGCGATCATCAACTACTGCAAGCGCGAGTACAAGCTGCTCATCGGGCAGCAGACGGCCGAGGAGGTCAAGCTGGAGATCGGCTCGGCCTTCCCCATGGCCGAGGAGGTCCAGGCGGAGATCCGGGGCCGCGACATGGTCACGGGACTGCCCAAGACCATCGTCCTGACCTCGGAGGAAATCCGCCAGGCCCTCGACGAGCCGCTGACCCAGATCGTGGACGCGGTCAAGGAGACGCTGGACCGCACGCCGCCCGAGCTGGCCTCCGACATCATGGATCGTGGCATCATGCTGGCCGGCGGGGGATCGCTTCTGCAGGGACTCGACGACCGCCTGCGCGAGGAGACCCAGATGCCCGCGCACCTGGCGGAGTCCCCGCTGACCTGCGTCGCGGTCGGGAGCGGAAGGTCGCTCGAGGAGTTCGAGGTCATCCACCGCACCAACAAGAATTCGCGAAACCGCAAGCGGCGCTACCAGTAGCGCCGCGGCGGCTGCCAAGGTTTGCCTTTCACGTGTACAAGCAATCGGTCCGCCGGCGTCGCGCAGTCCTCGTGCTGCTCGTCGCCGCCTCACTCTTCCTACTGACCGTCTACTTCGGCGAGTCCGCCGGAGGGCCGTTCCACGCGCTCCAGCGCGGGGTCCTGCAGGTCACCGCTCCGATCCAGGAGGGGGCCAGCCGCGCGCTGAAGCCCTTCCGCGATCTGTTCGGCTGGTTCGACGACACGCTGGACGCGCGCGACGAGCGCGACCGCCTGCGCAAGGAGCGCAACGAGCTGCGCAAGCGCGTGATCGGCGCGCAGGCGGCCGAGCGCGAGAACTCGCAGCTGCGCCGCCTGCTCAACCTCGACCGCTCCGACACCGTGGAGGGCTACGAGCCGGTGACCGCCCGCGTGATCGGGCGCTCGCCCACCGTCTGGTACGCCACGATCACCGTGGACAAGGGCAGCTCGGCCGGCGTGCGCGTGTACCAGCCAGTGGTGTCCGGCGACGGGCTCGTGGGGAAGGTCACGGCCGTCACGCGGGGCGCCAGCCAGGTCACTCTGATCACCGACAGCACCAGCGGCGTCTCGGCCCGCGTGCTGACGCCCGCGGTGACCGACAGCGCCAACGGGATCACCGGCCTGATCAAGCCGGCCGTGGGGCGCCCGCGCGACCTGCTGCTGGAGTTCGTGCCGCGGCGGGCCAACATCCGCAAGGGCGACGTCGTCGTGACGGCCGGCAGCCGCTCCAGCCGGCTGGAGTCGCTGTTCCCGGCCAACCTGCCCGTCGGGGTGGTCACCAAGGCCGACGACGAGGAGCTCTCGCAGTACCAGCGCGTCCACATCCGGCCTTTCGCCGACCTGCGCCGCCTGGACTTCGTCCAGATCCTCACGCGCGGCGGGGCGCGCGGGAGCTCGCTGCGCGCGGAGGGCCGCAACCCGTGACCCCGTCCGCCGCGCTCGCGGTCCGCCTGGGCATCGTCGCCCTGCTCACGGTGCTCGTGCAGATCTCCGCCGTCTCGCAGGTGTCGCTGCTGGGCGTGAGCGCCGACCTCTCGCCGCTGGTGGTCGCGTCGGTCGGGCTGCTGTGCGGCTCGGTCCCCGGCGCGGTCATGGGGTTCTTCGTCGGGCTGTTCGCCGACACGGCGCTGCTGCAGACGCTGGGCGTGTCCTCGCTCGTGCTGCTGCTCGTCGGCTACTGGGCGGGCCGGCTGCGCGAGCTGCGCGATCCCGCCCACGCGCTGACGCCCCTGGCCGTGGGCGCGGCCGCCACCGCCGCGGCCAGCATCGGCTTCTCGCTGGTCCAGTTCCTGCTCGGCGTGGACGCGCCGGTCAGCCTCCTGCTGCTGCGCGACATACTCGTGACCATCCTCGTCAACGCCGCCCTGGCCATGCCCGTCTACGCGCTCGTGCGCCGCGCGCTGCTGCCCGCGCTGCCCGAGGACCCGCGCCGGCGCCGCCGGCGGGCCTACGTCACCGGCGGCCTGTCCCCGATCTCGAGGGCGTAGATGCTGCAGCTCCAGGAAGACAGGCGCCCTCCGATCACGCCGCAGCTGGCGCTGCGCGTGGCGATCCTGGCCGGCGTCGCGCTGGCCATGTTCGCGATCATCTTCTTCCGCCTCTGGTACCTCCAGGTCCTCTCGGGCGACAAGTACCTGGCGCAGGCGTCCAACAACCAGGTGCGCGACATCGTGGTGCCGGCGCCGCGCGGGGACATCCTGGACCGCAACGGCCGCGTGCTGGTGGACAACCGCATCTCGGTCGCCGTGCAGCTGCGCTCCGACCGCGTCCCGCCGCCCGGCCCAGTGCGCGAACGGCTGCTGCGCCGGCTGCAGCCGGTGCTCGGCGTCTCGCCGCGGCGCATGGAGAAGGAGATCGTGGAGCAGCGCAAGCTGCTGCCCTACGCGAACGTCACGCTCAAGCAGGACGTCTCGCCCGCCGTGCGCAACTACCTCATGGAGCGCCAGGACCGCTTCCCGGGCGTGGAGGTCAACAAGGTCTTCCTGCGCTCCTACCCCCACAGGGAGCTGGCCGCGCAGATCTTCGGGACGGTGGGGGAGATCAGCCCGGACGAGCTCAAGGAGCCGCGCTTTCGCGGCGTGCGCCAGGGCACGATCGTGGGCAAGGGCGGCCTGGAGTACACCTACGACCGCTACCTGCGCGGTCGCCCCGGCGCCACGCGCATCCAGGTCGACGCCTTCGGCCGGGCGACCGGAGAGTTCCCGGAGCGCCTGCCCGTGCAGGGCAAGCAGCTCAAGCTCTCGCTCGACCTCGACCTGCAGCGCGCCGGCCAGCAGGCGATGTCCGAGGCCGGCGGCATCCCGATCACCGACGGGGTCCGCAACCGCGGCGGCGCCTTCGTGGCGATGGACCCGCGCACCGGCGAGATCGTCGGGATGGGGTCGTTCCCCTCCTTCGACCCGAACCTGTTCGCCAAGCCGCTGCGCCCGTCGGTGTTCCGCAGGCTCAACTCGGAGGACACCGGAGCCCCGCTGGTCAACCGCGCCACCGCGGGCGCCTATCCGACGGGCTCGACGTTCAAGCTGATCACGTCGGTGGCGGCGCTGGAGTCCGGAACGATCAGCCCGGACACCGTGATCAACGACCCCGGCTCGATCCAGATCGGCAACATCGTCTTCCAGAACGCCGGCAAGACGCCGCACGGGGCGGTCGCGCTGCGCGACGCCCTGCGTGTGTCCTCGGACGTCTACTACTACCGGCTGGGCGCCCAGATGAACGGCATCGGCGGCGACATCCTGCAGACGTGGGCGCGCCGCCTCGGGCTGGCGCGACCCACGGGCGTCGACGTACCCGAGGAGCGCGAGGGGCTGATCCCCAGCCCCGCCTGGCGCAACCGGCTGTACCGCCGCAAGCTCACCGATCGGCCGTGGTCGGTGGGCGACAACGTCAACCTCTCGGTGGGCCAGGGCGACCTGCAGGCCACGCCGCTGCAGCTCGCGGTCGCCTACTCGACCGTGGTCAACGGCGGCAAGGTCCCCACCCCGCACCTCGGGCTGCGCATCGAGGACGGCGCCGGGCGCCTCCTGCAGAAGGTCGAGCCGCCCCCCGCCCGCCGGATCGAGCTCGACCCGGCCAACCGCCAGGCGATCATGGACGGCCTGCAGCAGGCCGCCGGCGCCCCGGGCGGGACGTCCGCCGACGTGTTCGCCGGCTTCCCGCGCACCGTGCTGGGCAAGACGGGGACCGCCGAGCGCGCGGGCCAGGAGGACCAGTCCTGGTACGTCGCGTACGCGCCCGACTCGCGGCGGCCCGTCGTCGTCGTCGTCACGGTGGAGCAGGGCGGCTTCGGCGCCGAGTCCGCCGCGCCGGCCGCGCGCCTGATCCTGTCGGAGTGGTTCGGGGTGGAGCGCAAGCTCGTCCGGGGAACGTCGGCGACCTTCTGATGGAAGCCTCGGCCGCCCGCACCCCGATCCACCGCCGCGTCGACGAGGCGACGGGCGGCGTGCGCGCGCCGCTGCGCATCGACCCGCTGCTGCTGCTGGCCACGCTCGGCCTGCTGGCCTGCTCGCTCGTCGTGCTGGGCGCGGCGACCCAGGACGACGTGCCCGGCTCGCCCTACTACTACGTGGTCCGCCAGGCGGCCTACGCGGTGTTCGGGCTGGCGCTGATGGCGCTGCTGGCGCGGATGGACTACTCGCGCATCCGCGAGCTGCGCTACGGGCTGTACGCCGTGATGATCGGCCTGATCGTGCTGGTCATCGGCGTGGGCTCCACGGCCCGCGGCTCGCGCCGGTCGTTCGACCTCGGCTTCATCGCCTTCCAGCCGTCGGAGCTGGGCAAGCTGCTGCTGATCCTCTGCCTGTCGGCGTTCGTCGTGGACCGCATCCGGCGGCTGCGCGACCGCGACACCACCGCTCGGGCGATGCTCGTGGCGCTGGTGCCGGCGATGCTGGTGATGCTCCAGCCCGATCTGGGGACCGGCCTCGTCTACGTCGTGGTCGTGCTGGCCGTGCTGTTCGTGGCCGGCAGCCCGGGACGCCACTTCGCCGCGCTCGCGGCGATCGGCGCCGTGGGCATCGCGATCACCCTGGTGGCCGCTCCGGCCGTGGGCGTGCAGGTGCTGCACGGCTACCAGAAGGAGCGCCTGACGGCGTTCCTGAACCCGTCGGAGGACCCGGCGGACGCCGGCTACCAGCAGAACCAGTCGCGAATCGCCATCGGCGCGGGTCAGAAGACCGGCCGCGGCGAGGAGGCGACGCAGACCCGGCTGAACTTCCTGCCGGAGCACCACACCGACTTCATCTTCGCCGTGGTGGGCGAGGAGTACGGATTCCTGGGGGCGTCGATCGTGCTGTCGCTGTTCGCGCTGCTGATCTGGCGGGCCCTGCGGATATTGACCATGGCGAAGAACGTGTACGGCGCGCTGATCGCCGGGGGCATCGTGGCGATGCTCATGTTCCAGGTCTTCGTCAACGTCGGCATGACCATCGGGATCATGCCGATCACCGGCGTGCCGCTGCCGCTCATGAGCTACGGCGGTTCGTCCGTCCTGATGACCTTAATGGCCGTCGGGATCCTGCAGTCGATCCACGTGCAAGCCCGGATCGCGTCCACAGCCAAGGGCAGGGTGCCGACATTCTGAGAAAAGGATTCACACATCGTGAGAAAGCAAGTGCTGGTCAGCGTCGACCGGGGAGAGACCCGCGTGGCGCTGATGGAGGCGCCGGGTAACCCGGCGTCCAAGGCGGCCATGCGCCGCCGCAAGAACCCGGCGACCGGATACGAGGTCGCCGAGCTGTACCTCGAGCGCCGCGGAGCGCGGTCGATCGTGGGCAACATCTACAAGGGCCGGGTGGACAACGTCCTGCCCGGGCTGGAGGCCGCGTTCGTCGACATCGGCCTGGAGAAGAACGGCTTCCTGCACGTCGACGAGATCGTGCTGCCCGGCGTGGAGACTCCGCGCCGCGGGCGCGGCCGCGGGGCCGGCGGCGGGCGCTCCATCGTCGACCTGCTCAAGCCCGGCCAGGAGGTCGTGGTGCAGGTCGTCAAGGACCCGCTGAAGACCAAGGGCGCGCGCCTGTCGATGGAGCTGACGATCGCGGGCCGCTATATGGTCTTCGCCCCGACGGGCGAGGGCGTCGGCGTCTCGCGCCGCCTCGACGACGGCGAGCGCAACCGCCTGCGCAAGGAGGCGTCCAAGCTCGACCTGCGCGGCGGCGGGGCGATCATCCGCACCGCGGCCCAGGGGGCCAAGCGGGCCGACTTCGACCGCGAGCTGCTCTACCTCTACAAGCTGCACGAGGTCCTGGAGAAGCGCGTGCGCGACACGGCCGCGCCCGCGATGGTCTTCCAGGAGGCCGACCTGCCGGTGCGCGTGGTGCGCGACATCTTCTCCGCGGAGTTCGAGCGGGCGGTCGTGGACGACGAGCACGCGCACCACCGGCTCGTCTCGTTCCTGGCGCGGACCGCGCCGGAGCTGGTCGAGCGGGTCGACCTGGACAAGGAGACGACGCCACTGTTCGAGCGCTACGGGGTGGAGGACGTCCTGCGCGGCACGCTGTCGCGGCGCGTCGACCTGCCCAGCGGCGGCTACCTGATGATCGACTACGCCGAGGCGCTGACGGTCATCGACGTCAACTCCGGCTCGTTCACCGGGCGCGGCAAGAGCGCGCGCCTGGAGGACACGATCACCAAGACGAACCTCGAGGCGGCCGACACGGTGGTCAAGCAGCTGCGGCTGCGCGACATCGGCGGGATCATCGTCATCGACTTCATCGACATGGCGCGGGCGCGCAACCGCGACGCGGTCCTCAAGACGCTGCGCAAGGCGCTGGACGAGGACCGCACCAAGACCTTCGTGGTGGAGATCTCGCCGCTGGGCCTGGTGGAGATGACGCGCCAGAACGTGACCGAGGGCGTGCGCGAGATCATGACCCGGCCCTGCCCGACCTGCCAGGGCGACGGCGTGATCCCGTCGGAGGAGACGATCGCGCTGCGCTTCTCGCGCCAGCTGCGCGACCAGGCGCGCGAGCACAAGGGCGAGGCGCTGCTGGTGCAGATGCACCCGCGGGTGCAGGCCGAGTTCACCGGCAACGGCGCCTGGCTGCTGCGGGCCCTCGAGCAGGACACCGGCAAGCGGCTCTTCTTCGAGGGCTCGGCCGGCCTGCCGCTCGAGCACATGGACATCACGCTGGAGGGTACCTCCGAGGAGGTCCAGGAGCGCGCGCTGCCCTTCCGCGTGGGCGACGAGGTGCACGTGGACATCGTCGAGCCGCACATGTACGACGAGGACGCCGCCGTGGCCAAGATCGACGGCTACATCATCTCGGTGCTGCGCGGCGGGCGGTTCGTGGGCGAGCGCCGGCTGGTGCGCATCGAGGAGGTCGGGCGCACCGGCGCCACCGCCAGCCTGGTCGGCGACGATCCGCCGCACGAGGACGGGGACGGCGGCGGGGATGACCTACAATCCGGCGCTCGGCGCCGTGGCCGCAGAGGCGGTCGGCGCCGTTCTCGCGCCAAGGCGGAGACCCAGACATGAACTACGCGATCGTCAAGACCGGCGGCAAGCAGTACCGCGTCGAGGAGGGGCAGACCCTGCTCGTCGAGCGCCTGCGCGCCGGCGAGGGCGACAAGGTCGCGCTGGACCCGCTGATGGTGCGCGACGGCGACAAGGTCGTCGACGGCGACGACCTGGCCAAGGCCAAGGTCGAGGCGAAGGTCGTCGGGCACGAGCGCGGGCCGAAGATCCGGGTGCTGAAGTTCAAGCCCAAGCGCGGGTACAAGCGGCGCACCGGGCACCGCCAGGAGCTCACGCGCCTGGAGATCACGTCGGTCAAGCTGCTGTCGCGCAAGCCGGCCGCGAAGAAGGCGGCGGCTGCGAAGTCCGAAGGAGAAGAGGCAGATGGCTCATAAGAAGGGGCTCGGCTCGTCGCGCAACGGGCGCGACTCAAATCCCCAGTTCCTGGGCGTAAAGGTGTTCGCCGGGCAGGCCGTGTCGGGCGGCGAGATCATCGTGCGCCAGCGCGGGACCCGCTTCAAGCCCGGCGACGGCACGGGCATCGGCAAGGACGACACGATCTTCGCCAAGCGCGCCGGCACGGTGCGCTTCCACACCGGCCGCCGGGGCCGGACGATCTTCGTCGACGAGCCGGCATGAACCCGGTCGCCCTGGCGCGCGCGAACGGCTACGGCCGGATCGCGCTCGGGCTGGGGCTGCTGGCGGCGCCGGGGCCGCTGACCGCCGGGTGGCTGGGCGAGGACGCGGCGCGTCCCGGGACGCAGGCGGTGGCGCGCGCGCTCGGCGCGCGCGACGTCCTGCTCGGGTTCCTCACCGCGCACGTCGCCGCCCGCCCGGGCGTGGGTCCCCGCACGCTGGCCAGCGTGGCGCTGGTCGACGCGGCCGACTTCGCCGCCACGGCCGCGGTCCGCGACCGGCTCCCGTCCGCGGGCGCGGCCGGCGTCATGGTGCTCGCCGCCGCCTCGGCGCTGCAGCTGGGCGCGCTCGCCGCCGCCCTCCGCTGAGCTTTGTTGACTTGACCGCGATATACGCGGCTAAGTCACCACGCTAGCTGTCCTGGGCGGTCGGACGGATCAGGATCTCGTTGACATCGACGTGCGGCGGCTGGCCGACGGCGTAGAGGACGGCGCGCGCGACGTCGTCGGCCTGCAGCGCCCAGTCCCCGGCGCCGCGCTCGAAGAACGGCGTGTCGACCATCCCCGGCTCGATCAGCGTCACGCGCACGCCGGTGCCGTTGAGCTCCTGGCGCGCGGACTCCGCCATGCCGGTGACGGCCCACTTGGTGGACGAGTACAGCGATCCGGGCAGCGCGCGGCGGCCGGCCACCGAGCCCGTGAGCAGCAGGTGGCCGCGCGACTCCTTCAGCGCGTCCATGGTCGCCCGGACGGTCAGCGCGGCGCCGTAGACGTTCGTCAGCACCATCGAGCGCCAGAAATCGGGCGTCTCGGCCTGGAAGCCGCGCGCGGCGCCGAAGCCCGCGTTGGCGAAGGCGACATCGAGGCGGCCGAAGCGCTCCAGCGCGGCCGCGACCATGGCTTCCTGGTCGTCCCATTCGGTCACGTCGCAGCGCACGGGCAGGGCGACGTCCTCGCCGCCGAGCTCGCCCGCGAGGGCTTGCAGCTTGTCCTCCGAGCGCGCGCCCAGCACGACGCGATAGCCGGCCTCGACGGCGTGCCGCGCGGTGGCCGCGCCGATGCCGGTCGAGGCGCCCGTGATGAGGAAGACCGGCCGATCGGACACGACCGGCAACATACCCGGCATGCAAGATCGCGCGCGCATCTTCGTCCAGGGCGGCCGCGGCGGCGACGGCTCGACGTCGTTCCGCCGCGAGGCGCACGTGCCGCGCGGCGGTCCCGACGGCGGCGACGGGGGGCGCGGGGGAGACGTCGTGCTGGTGTGCGACGACTCGCTGCGCGACCTGCGCGCGTTTCGCCGGCGCGCGCACTGGAAGGCGCAGCGCGGACGCCACGGCGAGGGGTCGCTGCGCCACGGTCGCAGCGGCGACGCGCTGGAGATCGCGGTGCCGCCGGGCACCCAGGTCGCGGGGCTGGACGGCGCCCGGCACGACCTCGTGCGCCCGGGCCAGCGCGCCCGCGTCGCGCGCGGCGGGCCCGGCGGGCGCGGCAACAAGCACTTCGCCGGCCCCACCCGCCAGGCGCCGCGCTTCGCCGAGCGCGGGCTGCCGGGCGACGAGGGCTGGATCGAGCTGCAGCTCAAGCTGCTGGCCGACGTGGGCCTGGTCGGCCTGCCCAACGCGGGGAAGTCGTCGCTGCTGGCGCGCATGACGCGGGCGGCGCCGAAGGTCGCCGACTACCCGTTCACGACGCTGGAGCCGGTGCTGGGGACGCTGGAACGCGAGGACCGTCAGCTGGTGATCGCGGACATCCCCGGGCTGATCGAGGGAGCCAGCCAGGGCGCCGGGCTGGGCCACGACTTCCTCGCGCACGTGGAGCGCACGCGGCTGCTCGTGCACGTCCTCGACCTCGCGCCGGTCGACGGCTCCAGCTCGGCGGCGAACTTCGACACGATCGAGCACGAGCTGCGCGCGCACGACTCCCGCCTGGCCTCGCTGCCGCGCGTGCTCGTCCTCTCCAAGGCGGATCTCGTGCTGGAGGAAGCGGCGGCGCGCGTGGCCGGGGAGTGGCGCGCGCGGCTGGGCGACGACATCCCCGTGCTCGTCACTTCCAGCGCCACCGGACAGGGCCTGGACGAGCTCGGCACGCTGCTTGCGCGCCTGGTCCCGCCGCTGCCGCCAGCCGAGGAGGCGCCAGCGGGTGAGGAGGAGATGGCCGAGCACATGACGTTCCGCCCCGCCGCCGGCCGAGGGTTCGCGGTCGAACGCGGCGGCGCCGGCCGCTGGCGCGTGTCCGGCGAGGGAGTCGAGCGCCTCGTGGCGCGTCACGACCTCGACAACGAGGAGGCGCTCGCCTACCTCGAGGGCCGCCTGCGCGCGATCGGCGTGATCGACGCGCTGCAGTCCGCCGGCTTCGAGCCCGGCGACGACGTGGAGATCGCCGGCATCGAGTTCGAGCTCGATCCCGGCACGCCGCTCTAGTCTCTCCGCGATGTCCACCACCGTCATCAAGCTCGGGTCGAGCATCGTGGCCGGCGACGCCGGTGACGTGCGCGAGGACGTCCTGCGCGCGGTTTGCGCGGAGGTCGCGCGCTTGCACGAGCGCGGCGACGCCGTCGTGATCGTGACCAGCGGGGCGATCGCGCGCGGGATGCGCGTGCTCGAGCTGCCGCTGCGCCCGCGCGCCATGGGCGAGCTGCAGGCGGCCAGCGCGGTGGGTCAGGGCAAGCTCTACCGCGTCTACGACGAGCTGCTGCGCGAGCACGGCGTGACCAGCGCGCAGGTCCTGCTCACGTTCTTCGACGTGAGCGCGCGCACGCACTACCTCAACGCGCGCCAGACGCTGAGCAAGCTGCTCGACTGGCGCGTGGTTCCGGTGATCAACGAGAACGACACCACGACCACCGACGAGATCTCCTTCGGCGACAACGACTTCCTGGCCGCGCAGGTGGCCGTCCTGATCAACGCCGACCGGCTCGTGCTGCTGACCGACACCGAAGGCCTGCACACGGCCGACCCCCGCCGCGATCCCGGCGCGCGGCTGGTCGAGGAGGTCACGGACTTCGAGGCCATCGACGACATGGACGTAGGGCATGCCGGGTCGGCGCTGGGCTCGGGCGGGATGCGCTCGAAGGTGGTTGCGGCCGAGATGGCGACCGCCGCGGGGATCGAGACGGTGATCGCCTCGGGCCTGGACCCCGCCTCGATCGCCGGCGCGCTGGCCGGCGAGCCGCGCGGCACGCGCTTCCCCGCCCGCGACGCACGCTACTCCTCCTTCAAGCTGTGGCTGAAGTACGCGAAGCCGACGCGCGGACGGATCGTGGTCGACGCCGGCGCGGCGCGCGCGCTGCGCGAGGGCGGCACGAGCCTGCTGCCGGTGGGGATCGTGTCGGTCGAGGGCAGCTTCGACGCCGGCGACGCCGTGGAGGTCGTCGACGGCGGCGGAACGATCGGGAAGGGGATCTGCAACTACTCGGCGGGCGAGCTGGCGCGGGTCAAGGGTTTGAAGTCCGCGGAGGTGCGCTCGGTGATCCCTCGGGCCACCGAGGAAGCGGTGCACCGGGACTACTTCGTGCTGGCCTGAGCTTTTGGCCGTTCCGCCTCGGGCTCCGGCCGCTCCGCGGGCGGGTCCGGCCGCGTGGCGGGCGGGTCCTGTCCGTGGTCCCTGGCCCGGATTCGGCGGCATGGCTCGCCGAATCCGTCAGTAGGACCCCGGCCACCCGCCCGATCGGCGTGCGATCTCGGCACGTTCTGCATGTCCCGTGTGACGGCTCGGGGGTCAGGCTTGTGGTGCGGAGCGTGAAGCGGCGAGGTGCCGCGTCAGATCGCCAATCTGAGCGGTCGGGGTAGCTCCCGGCTGGGGTTCGAGTCCCCCGCGCTCCGCCGACAGCGCCGGCGGCGGCTCGTGGCGAGGGTTGCCGGCCGGCGTGTTATCTTCGTCTTGATTGGCGATCTGGCTCGGGGTAGCTCCCCGGCCGCAGTCCACGGCCCGCTTCGGCGGGCCGTTGCGGTTCTCGGGGTGGCGTAGCGTTTCGCTCGATGGCCGCCGACGCGCCAGCCGACGAGCCATCGCGGGACGTGCTTTCCCCGCCCGGTTAGCCCCTCCGAAGCGGCGAGGTGTCGCACACGGTTGCCACCCGTTGTGGTCGGGGTCGCTCCTCGGCTGAGGTTCGAGTCCTCCGCGCTCCGCCCGCGCCGCGAGCGGCTCCTGGCCGGGGTCGCTCGGCGGCGTGCTATTTTCGGCTCACGGGTGGCGACCGTGCCGGGGTAGCTCCCCGGCCGCAGTCCACGGCCCGCTTCGGCGGGTCGTTGCGGTTCTCGGGGTGGCGTAACCTTCCTCCATGGCCACGATCGCGCAGTCCGTCGCCGACGTCTGCCGCGCCGCCAAGCGCGCGTCGCGCGAGCTGGCGCGCCTGGACACGGGCACTAGGGACGCGGCGCTCAACGCGATCGCGGACGCGATCGACGCGCGCGCCGCCGAGATACTCGACGCCAACGCGCGTGACATGGAGGCGGCCTCCGCCGACCTCAGCCCCGCCTTCCGGGACAAGATGCGCCTGGACGCGGCGCGGGTGACCGCGATGGCCGAGGGCGTGCGGGCGATCGTCGCGCTGCGCGACCCGGTCGGCGAGGTCATCGAGGGCTTCCGGCTGCCCAACGGGCTCGACGTGCGCAAGGTGCGCGTCCCCCTGGGCGTGGTGGCCGTCGTCTACGAGGCGCGCCCGAACGTCACGATCGACTGCACCGCGCTCGCGCTGAAGTCCGGCAACGCGATCGTGCTGCGCGGCTCCTCGCAGGTGGCCAACTCCAACGCCGTACTGGCGGCAATCGCCACGGAGGCCGCGACGGCCGCCGGGGTCCCGGAGGGCGCCGTGGGCCTGGTCGCCGGGGGAGGTCGGGAGGAGCTGGCCGAGCTGGCCACGCAGGAGGGGCTGGTCGACCTGATCGTGCCCCGGGGTGGCGAGGGCCTGAAGGCGGCGCTCAAGGACGTCGCGACGGTGCCGGTGATCTACGCCGCGTCCGGCAACTGCCACGTCTACGTGGACGCCGGCGCGGACCTCGACACCGCCGAGGCGATCGTGCTCAACGCCAAGACGCAGCGCCCGGGGGTGTGCAACGCGGCCGAGACGCTGCTGGTCCATCGCGACGCGGCGGCGGAGTTCCTCCCGCGCGCGCTGCGCGCGCTGCGCGAGGCAGGGGTCGAGCTGCGCGCCGACGCGCGGGCCCGTGCCGCCGCCGGGGACCTCGCGGACTCGCTGCTGGACGCCACCGACGACGACTGGGACACCGAGTTCCTCGCGTTGGTCCTCGCGGTCGGGGTGGTCGACTCGGTCGAGGAGGCAGTCGAGCACGTCAACCGCCACGGCAGCGGTCACTCCGAGGCGATCGTCACGCCCTCGGCCGAGTCGGCGCGGGTGTTCCGGGACGGGGTGGACGCGGCCTGCGTGTACGTCAACGCCTCTACCCGCTTCACCGACGGCTTCGAGTTCGGCATGGGGGCGGAGATCGGCAACTCCACCCAGAAGCTGCACGCCCGCGGCCCGATCGGTATGCGCGAGCTGTGCACGTACAAGTACGTCGTCGAGGGGTCGGGCCAGGTCCGCCCCTGACGCGCCGCGTGGCATCGCTCGGAATCCTCGGAGGCACGTTCAACCCGCCGCACGTCGGCCACCTGGTGTGCGCGCAGGAGGCTCGGTCGGCGCTGTCGCTCGACAAGGTGATGCTGATGCCGGTCGCCTCGCCGCCCCACAAGC
This sequence comes from Solirubrobacteraceae bacterium, assembly GCA_031177685.1. GTDB lineage: Bacteria > Actinomycetota > Thermoleophilia > Solirubrobacterales > Solirubrobacteraceae > AC-38. Next base: position 39,520 of record JAPSGI010000006.1, read on the forward strand.
CCCTGCCCGGCGACCCGGGGCCGGAAGTGCGGCTCGAGCTGTGCCGGCGGGCGGCCGGCGAGGTGGAGTGGCTAAAGGTCTCCGACCTGGAGGTGCGTCGCGGCGGACCGTCCTACAGTGTGGACACGCTCGCGCAGCTGCGCGAGGCCCGTGCGGACGACGAGCTGATCTGGATCGCCGGCGCCGACATGGCGATGTCGCTGCCGGACTGGCGCGAGCCCGAGCGGGTCTTGGAGCTGGCGCGCTTCGCCGTGGCGGGTCGCGGCGACACGGCCCGCGAGGAAATCGAGCGCTCGCTCGCCGGCCTGGCGGGTAGGCGTTCGGTGGTGTTCTTCGACATGCCCAGGGTCGACGTGTCCTCCTCCGAGATTCGCCGCCGCGTGGCGGCCGGGCAGCCGGTGCGCTGGCTGGTGCCCGACGCGGTGGGCGCGTACGTGGAGGACCACGGCCTGTACCGAAGCGCGGTGCCGGCGTGATCGAGGGTCAGGAGCTGGCGCGCGCCGCCGCGGCGCTCGCCGACGACAAGAAGGCGCGCGACATCGTCGAGCTCGACCTGCGCGGCGTCGTCGGCTACACGGACTGGTTCGTCGTGTGCAGCGGCACCAGCGAGCGCCAGGTCAAGGCGATCCACGACGGCATCCACCTCGGGATGAAGGAGCGCTACGGCCTGCTGCCCCGCCGCGTGGAGGGCGTCGCCGAGTCCCGCTGGATCCTCATGGACTACCTCGACGTCGTCGTCCACGTCTTCACGCCGGAGACGCGCGACTACTACCGGCTCGAGCAGCTGTGGGGCGAGGTGCCCGCCCGGGTGGCGGGCGGCGGACCTTAGTACGCGAGCCCTATGGATGGGGACGCCTTGCATGAGTGGTGCCTCCAGCAGGAAGGCGCGTACGAGGACTTCCCGTTCGGTCCCGCGACTTCCGTGTTCAAGGTCGCCGGCAAGATGTTCGCGCTGAGCGCGCTCGACCGCGCGCCACTCGAAGTGAGCGTCAAGTGCGATCCGGAGTTCGCGATCGAGCTGCGCAGCAGCTATTCCGCGATCCGCCCCGGCTATCACCTGAACAAGCATCACTGGAACACGGTGACGCTCGACGGCAGTCTCTCCGACCAGCTCGTGCGCGATCTGATCGAGGACTCATACGACCTCGTCGTCAGCGCGCTTCCCAGGCGCGTGCGCCAGCAGCTTGGGTGGGCGCCCGAGTCTTAGGTCGCTATGCGTGTGCGCTCGCACCCGGGAGGTTCGCGACCCGCCAAGCGCGCGACCGGCGCCAGCGCGCGGAAGAGCGTGTTCTGCACCCAGGCCGGCGGCTTGGCGAGCACCGCGTGCTCCGACACGGACGCCCACACGATCGCGATGTCCAGCAGGCCGGGCATGGCCTTCGCGTTGACGCGACCCTCCTGCGCGAAGCCGAAGTAGACCTCGTAGAAGCGGTCGGTCGAGCCGAGCGCGGGACGGAACTCGAACACGACGCGCATCTCGTCGTCGCCGGCATTTCCGAAGGTGTGCGGTGTTCCCGCCGGCACGTCGATCGTCTCGCCCGCTTCGAGCACCCGCTCCCGGCCGTCGACCCGGAAGGCCGCACGTCCGGCGAGCACCTCGAAGCGCTCGTCCTGATGCGGATGGACGTGCTCCACGCCCGCGAAGCCGCCCGGCGGGAAGACACCCTCGGCACGAAAAACCTCGCCGGCCGTGTCGCGGGCGGTGGCGAGGAAGGTCAGCCGCTGCCCGGTCGCCGGGTTCTCGATGACGTCGCCGGCAGCGGCCATGCCCGCACCCTACTTTTCGAGGGACCCTGCTCGCGAGGCAGGCGCATTCGTGCAGCATGGTCGCGTGATCGATGCTGGCAGCGCGGGCACGGCACGACGACGAAACGCCGCCGCTCGAGGCGCTGTGCCGCTCAGCGCTGACCGCGAACCCAAGCGAGCGCGCGGGCCTCAAGCGCATCGAGATACTGCCGCTTTCCTGCGATGTACGCCAGTCGATCGTGAGGAGACCGCGCGACGAGCAGGCGCTTGAGCTCCGCATAGTTGGCCGCTTCGTCGTTATGCGCGCGGAGGAAGTCGCGCATCGCAAGATGCCGTAGCTCGTGCTCGCTGCCACTCTGGCAGACGTGGAGGTGATGCGACCGTGGCCGCGCGGCGGGCTTTCCGAAGAAGTGATAGCTCGGCGAGGCAGGGTCAGGAGCGAACAGGTAGCCCAGCCGCTCCAGCGGTCCGACGTACCGCGCATGGTGCTCGATCGTCGCGACTGAAACCTGCAGGTCGATGATCGGCTTCGCGGGCAGCCCTGGCACCGCGGTGGAGCCTACGTGCTCGACTCGCACAGCGATGGCATCGAGAGCGATCTTGATGCGGGCCAGCTCCTCCTGGGCGCGCGTCGCCCAGGCTGGGTCGTGATCGACCATGCGGACAGCCCAGTCGAAGCGCTCGTTGAGCGAAGGATGTCGCCGCATGTGAGCGGAGCGTACCGGCGCCGTTTGCGGAGATAGTCTGACTAGACGGCATGGTCGAACCCCCACCCAGACGGTCAGCTCAGCACACGGGGATACCTTGGCGCGCGTGACTCAAGCGCTGCTCTTCGACCTCGACGATACCTTGATGGTTGACGAGCCGGCGGCGGAGGCAGCGTTCGAAGCAGCCGCACGGTTTGCCGCTGCCGAAAGTGACGTGGACGTTGGGGCATTGGCACTTGCGGCGCGCACGAATACGCGTGATCTGTGGTACGCCGCACCAACGCATCTGTATTGCCTACGCGTCGGAATCAGCTCTTGGGAAGGGCTGTGGTGCCGGTTTGAGGGCGACGAGCCCAATGTGCGCCGGTTGCGTTCGTGGGCAGCAACGTATCGCCTAGAGGCATGGCGGCTCGCCCTGCTCGAGCAGGGCGTCGAGGACGCGGGATTGGCCGAAGAGCTCGGCATGCGGTTCGGGAACGAGCGTCGTGCACGTCACCAAGTGTTCGACGACGTAGTTGCGGTGTTGCGTGAGCTGCGAAACACCATTGCGCTCGCGCTCCTCACGAACGGCGCTTCTTGCCTGCAACGAGAGAAGCTCGCCGCGTCCGGGCTTCAGCACTTCTTCCGGACGGTCGTCGTCTCGGCGGACCTTGGCGTCGGCAAGCCCGATGCCGCGATTTTTCGGCACACCATGTCGCAGCTTGGCAGCGACACCGCGGTGATGGTTGGCGACAGCCTCTCGCGTGACGCCGATGGAGCCATCGCTGCTGGCCTTCAAGCCTACGTACTTGCCGCAAGGCCACCGGCTGCAGCAGCACCGCTGCTGCGCGCTGTTCGTCGTCGCCAAGCCCAAGGTTTGCGCGACAACAACTCCAGTGGAGCTAGCCGGGCTCGAACCGGCGACCTCCTGCATGCCATGCAGGCGCTCTCCCAACTGAGCTATAGCCCCTTGTGAGTCCGGCATTCTACCGTCGCGACAGCGTCCTCTAGATTCCCGCCCGTGCGGCGGATCGTGGTGGTCTCGATGGCGGCGCTGGCCGCTGGCTGCGGCGGGTCCGACGTGGTCGAAGGCCCGCCGGTGCTGACGGGGCAGGTGCTCGGCGACGCGCTGGCGGTGGCGCTGCAGGAGGACCTGGAGCGCCGGGGCGTGTTCGGCACGTCGGTCGGCGAGCGCGGGGGCGCGTGCCGCGGGGCCGCTGCGCGGTGGGAATGCACCGTCGACGTGGCGATCGGCGAGCGGGTGCGCGACCGGCGCGTGTACGCCGTGCGGGCGCGCGAGGACGGTTGCTGGGTGGCGCGGCAGACCGGCACGGACGTGGGCGCGACCGGGCGTCCGAGCCGTCCCGTCCGGCCGGGCGTCCTGCGCGGCTGCGTGGGATAAACCTTGCCCACATATCGGCGGACCGAGATACGCTCGGCGCTAAGCGCCATGGCATCGCCAGGCTCACCCGGGGGCGAGGGAGACGGCCGCGAGCGGCGGGGCACGGGCGGTTGGGACGAGGTTCTGGACGGCGAGGCCGGCCTCGTCGCACCCGGCGGCGAGTGGCGCTCGGCGCTGTGGCGAACCGCTCAGCAGCGGTTCGAGCGTGCGGCGGACCGGCTGGACCTCGCGCCCGAGCTGCGCGAGCGTCTGCTGGAGCCGCGGCGCTCGTTGACCGTCAACTTCCCCGTACGCCGCGACGACGGCACCGTGCAGACGTTCACCGGCTACCGCGTCCAGCACACGCTCACCATGGGCCCGACCAAGGGCGGCGTCCGCTACGCGCCCGCGGTCTCGCTGGGGGAGTGCGCCGCCCTCGCCCTGTGGATGACCTTCAAGTGCGCGCTGCTGGAGCTGCCGTTCGGCGGAGCCAAGGGCGGCGTGCGCTGCGATCCCAACCGCCTGTCCGCCGACGAGCTGGAGCGCATCACTCGCCGCTACGCCTCCGAGATCTTCCCGATCATCGGGCCCGACCGCGACATCCCGGCGCCCGACATGGCCACCGGCGAGCGCGAGATGGCGTGGTTCATGGACACCTACTCGCAGCAGGTCGGCCATCCCGTGCCCGAGATCGTCACGGGCAAGCCGCTCGTCCTCGGCGGCACCGCCGGTCGCAAGTTCGCCACCGGGCTGGGCGTCGTCTACTGCATCGAGGCGGTCCTCGACCACCTGGGCGACGACCTCGGGCGCCAGCGCGTCGCGGTCCAGGGCTTCGGGAACGTCGGCGCGGTCGTCGCGCGCGAGCTCGCCGCCCGCGGGGCGACGATCGTCGCGGTGAGCGACGTTTCCGGCGGCCTCGTCGCCCCGGACGGGCTGGACCTCCCAGACGTGATGAGCTGGGTCGGCGAGCACAGGTTCCTGCGCGGCTGCCCCGCCGGCCGGGCGGTCTCGCGCACGGACGTGCTGGAGACGCCGTGCGACATCCTCGTTCCCGCCGCCCTCGAGCACCAGCTGACCGCGCGCAACGTCGGGCGCGTGGACTGCCGCCTGGTCGTCGAGGCGGCCAACGGCCCCGTCACGCCGGAAGCCGACGAACGGCTCGCCGCGCGCGGCATCGCCGTGGTCCCCGACCTGCTCGCCAACGCCGGCGGCGTGACCGTCTCCTACTTCGAGTGGGTGCAGGACCAGCAGAAGTACTCGTGGACCGAGGACGAGGTCGCCTCGCGCCTGCAGCGCCAGCTGCGGACCGGCCTGCGCCGGGTGGTGGATACGGCCGAGCAGCTGGACGTCGACTGGCGCGCCGCCGCGCACTGCGTGGGCATCGAGCGCGTCGGCGAGGCGGCGCGCCTGCGCGCGATCTATCCCTGAGCGCTAGCGCCGCGGGATGAACTCGGGGATGTCGTCGTCGGAGTCCACGCGCGCGCGCCGCGGAGTCGAGGGCTCGGGCCCGACGGTCCGGTCGACCTCGCCCGCCAGCCGGGCGTGGGCGTCGCGCACGTCGCGCAGCAGGCGCTCGGCGTTGCGGCGCAGCGACTGGCTCATCTCCTGCAGGTCGGCGTGCAGCCCGCTGCCCTCCTGCAGCACCGCCTGGGCGACGAAGCGCGCCTCGCGCGTCATCCCGCGCGCCTCCTCCTCGGCGCTCGCGCGCACCAGCGCGGCGTAGTCGTCGGCCTCCGCGCGGATCCGGGTGGCCTCCTTGCGCGCGGCGTCCTCCAGGTCGGCCACGCGCGCCGCGCCCTCCAGCGCCGCGCGCTCGCGCTGCTCCTTGGCCTCGCCGACCGTCCGCTCGGCCTCGGCGCGCGCGCGCTCCAGGATCTCCAAGGCCTCCGCCTCGGCCGCGTCGACGCGGTAGGCGGCGGCGCGATCGGCCTCGGCGATGCGCTCCCGCGCCCGGCGCTCGGCCTCCGCGCGCGTGTTCGCCGCCGCCTCCTCGGCGGCCGCGACGAGTCCGGCGACGTGCTCGGACCAGTCCGACATGGGGCGGATGGTAGCCCCGGGCCGCGCCGGCTCCGCAACAACCCGCCCGCGGCGCGCAGGCTAACCTCACCGCCGCGATGGCCGAGCGCCGCTACGACCCCAAGGAGATCGAGCCCCGCTGGCAGGCGGTGTGGGAGCGCGAACGCTCCTGGGAGGTCTCCAACGAGCCCGACGCCCGTCCCAAGTCCTACGTGCTGGAGATGCTCCCGTATCCCAGCGGCGAGCCGCACATCGGCCATCTGAAGACGTACTCCGTCGGCGACGCCATCGCCCACTTCCGCCGGCGCAACGGCTTCCGCGTCCTGCATCCGATGGGCTACGACGCCTTCGGCCTGCCGGCCGAGAACCACGCGATCAAGACCGGCGTGCACCCGCGCGACTCGACGGAGCGCTCGATCGAGGCCTTCCGGCGCCAGTTCCGCGCGTGGGGGATCTCGATCGACTGGACCCGCGAGTTCGGGACCCACGAGCCGCGCTACTACCGGTGGACGCAGGCCATCTTCCTGCGGCTGCTGGAGCGCGGCCTGGCCTACCGGCGCGAAGCCGCGGTCAAGTGGTGCCCGAACGACGCCACCGTGCTGGCCAACGAGCAGGTGGTGGACGGGCGCTGCGAGCGCTGCGGCGCCGAGGTCGAGGTGCGCCAGCTCGAGCAGTGGTTCCTGCGCATCACCGACTACGCGGACCGGCTGCTGGACGACCTCGAGGAGATCGCCTGGCCCGAGCACGTCAAGACCATGCAGCGCAACTGGATCGGGCGCAGCGAGGGCGCCGAGGTCACGTTCCGCTGCGAGGAGCTGGACATCGACTACCCGGTCTTCACCACCCGTCCGGACACGCTGTTCGGCGCGACGTTCTTCGTGATGGCGCCCGAGCACCCCGACGTCTTCCGCCTGGCGGCGGGCACGGAGCACGAGCGCGCGGTCCACGACTACGTCAACCACGCGCTGACCGAGTCGGCGGAGACGCGCGGCGACGTGGAGAAACCGAAGACGGGCGTCGCCCTGGGACGCACCGTCACCAACCCCGTCAACGGCGAGCAGCTGCCGATGTTCGTGGCCGACTACGTGCTGATGGAGTACGGCACGGGCGCGATCATGGCGGTCCCGGGGCACGACGAGCGCGACTTCGAGTTCGCGCGCGCGTTCGACCTGCCGGTGCGCCGGGTGATCGAGGGCGGCGAGGAGCTTCCCGACGCCGGCGACGGGGCGATGGTCAACAGCGGGCGCTTCGACGGCCAGCACAACCGCGAGGCCTACGAGGAGATCGTCCGCTGGCTGGACCGCGAGGGGCGCGGGCACGCCTCCGTCAACTACCGCCTGCGCGACTGGCTGGTCTCGCGTCAGCGCTACTGGGGCTGTCCGATCCCGGTCGTGTACTGCGAGCGCTGCGGCATCGTGCCGATCCCCGAGGAGGACCTCCCGGTCGTCCTGCCGGACGTGCGCGACTACGCGCCCAAGGGCCGCTCACCGCTGGCCGCGGCGGAGGAGTGGGTGAACACCGACTGCCCGTCGTGCGGCGGCGCCGCGCGCCGGGAGACCGACACGATGGACACCTTCGTCGACTCCTCCTGGTACTTCCTGCGCTACTGCGACCCGCACAACGACGAGGCGCCGTGGGAGCGCTCGGTCATCGACGCGTGGATGCCGGTCGACCAGTACATCGGCGGCGTCGAGCACGCGATCCTGCACCTGATGTACGCGCGCTTCTTCTGCAAGGCGCTGACCGACATGGAGCTCCTGGACGTGCGCGAGCCCTTCCGCGCCCTGTTCACGCAGGGGATGGTCACCAAGGAGGGCGCGAAGATGTCCAAGTCCAAGGGGAACACGGTCGACCCGGCCGAGATCTCCGACCGCTACGGGGCCGACACGGCACGCTGCTACATCCTGTTCATCGGGCCGCCCGACCAGGACGTGGACTGGTCCGACGAGGGCGTGGAGGGCACGCACCGCTTCCTCTCGCGCCTGTGGCGGCTGGGGGCCGAGCTGGCCGACGAGACACCCGCGGAGGTCGTTCCGAATGCCCCCGAGGGCGACGACCTCGTGCTGGTGCGCAAGGCGCACTGGGCGATCGAGAAGGTGACCGGGGACATGCGCCGCTTCGCCTTCAACACCGCGATCTCCGCCGTGCACGAGCTGGTCAACGAGGCCTACCGGCTGCGCGACACGGCGTCCGCGGGCGCGCTGCGCTTCGCCGCCGCGACGGCCGCCTCGCTGGTCTTTCCCTTCGCGCCGCACGCCGGCGCCGACGTCTTCGACCGTCTGACCGGGCGTCCCGTGTGGCAGGAGCCGTGGCCGGAGGCGAACTCGGCGCTGCTGGAGACCGACACCTTCACGCTGGTCGTCCAGGTCAACGGCAAGGTGCGCGACCGGCTGGAAGCGCCCGCCTCGGCGACCCCGGACGAGCTCAAGGCGCTAGCGCGCGCGGCGCCCAACGCCCGCACGCACCTCGACGGGCGCGAGGTGGTCAAGGAGGTCGTGGTGCCGGGGAAGCTCGTGAACGTGGTGGTGCGCTGACGCGGGGGCGGCCGGTGCGCGTCGGCCGCCCCCTGCATCAGCCTCGGGTCAGCGCTGCGTGCGCAGCGCGCGCCGGAGCGAGACTCCGGCGAGCAACGCGGCCGCGCCGGCGATGGCCAGCGCGATCAGATCGCCGCCCGTGAACGGCAGCGAGCCCTCCTCGCCGTCGTCCAGCGCGCGGACCCGGGCGGCCGCCTCGCGCCCGGCCGGCGCTTCGTTGCTCTCCTGCACGCCGGCCACCTGCTGGCCGTCGCCCACGGCGGGACCGCCCGCCGCCGGGGCGCCCGGACTCGCAGGACCGCCCGCGGCGGGAGTCGGACCGCCGGCCGCCGGGCTCGGAGCGCCCCTGCTCGCCGCCGGCGCGCCCGCGGCCGGAGCCCCGGGCTTCGCCGCCGCGGCGCGCTCCAGGCCCGCCGCCGCGCTCTGCGCGGCGCCGCCCACGCCCTTGGCGCGCGCGGCGTTGCCCGCCGCCGGGCACTCGCCGTTCTGCGCGGGAACGACGTCACGGCCGTCCTGATGACGGCGGTGCGCGGCCAGCGCGTTGTTCGACACGGTGATCCGCACGTACGGGTTCGTCTCCGACCCCGTGGCGTGGCAGATCGTCGTCTTGCCCGCGCGCGCGTGCTCCGAGCGCGGCGTGGCGCCCTTCGCGCCGTGCGAGCGTCCACGGGTGGACGTCCCGTGGGACTTGCCGCGAGGCGCGGCCTTCGACGGCGCGCCGCGCGCGCGGCGACCGTGGCTGGCGCCGCGCTCTCCCTTCCCCCTGGTCTTGGCGTGTCCGGCGGGCTGCGGCTTCCCGCGCCGCCCGTAAGCGTTCCCCTGCCCGCGATGCGCCCCCTGAGGCCCCTTGCTCGCCTGCTGCGGGTCGCCGGCCCCCGCGCCCGCGTTCCCCGGATGCGGGACCGGTGGCCCCTTCCGCTCGGCCGCGGTCGGCGCGGCCGCGACGGCGAGCATCACCACTACCGTCAAGCTGGACCGCCGGGCTCTCCTACCTCGCATGGCTCCTCCTGCCCGAGCCCTCGGCCTCTCCCGCGTCCAGTTGAACGCGGGAGAGAACCGGAAGTTGGAGAGTTACTTCGTGCTAGCGCGCGACGACGCCCCAGGTGGCGGCCGGGACGACCAGCGCGTCGCCCTGGCGGAAGTCGTTCAGACCGCTCTCGATGGCGTCGCGCACGTCGGCCTGCTCGTCCTCCGGCAGCCCGTTGAGCACCTCGGCGATCGGGCCGGCGATGCGAGTCAGCATCTCCCACAGCTCCGTGCCGGTGTAGCGCCACTCGAAGGCCAGCTCCTCGATCCGCGGGTCGGCGAAGCCGGCGCCGGTGACGAGCTCGTGCACGCGGTCGCGCTCGCCCATGGCGAAGATCCCGGGCGCGCCCGGCTCGGGCGGCGGCATGTGGCCGCGCTGGACCAGGGTCATGCCCGGGATGGCCGCCCACGGGTTGCGGTCCGGCGTCTGCCAGACGCAGAAGGCGAGCTTGCCGCCGTCCCGCAGGACGCGGCGCGTCTCGCTCAGGGCCGCCGCGGGGTCGGCCATCAGCATGTAGCTCCAGCGGCTGACCACCGCGTCGACGGAGTCGTCTCCGAGGTCCATGCGCTCGGCGTCCATGATGCGGTACTCGGCGTTGCGGATCCCGCGCTGCTCGCCGTTGCGCCGCGCCGCCTCGACCATCTCGGGCGAGAAGTCGGTCACGAGCACCTTGCCGTCGGCGCCGACGCGCTCGCCGGCCAGGAACCCGAGGTCGCCGGTCCCCGCGGCGATGTCGAGCACGGTGTCGCCTGGGGCCGGCGCGGCCTGGTCGACCAGCCACTCGTTGATCGGCATGGAGTCCTGGAGGATCCACTCGCGCTTCTCCTCCCAGCCGGGAGCCATCTTGTTCCAGATCTCCAGGCTCGTCTGGCGGTAGGTGTTCAGGTCGATCGCCATTGGGCCGTCCTCCCTCGGTCGTGGACGGTATGACGCTATAGGGTGCGCCGCATGAGCACCACCTCCGTTCCCGTGGGGGCGGACGCGCCGATCGTGGAGGTCATGGCGACGATGCGGGCGATGCGCCGCCTGCGGCCGGACCCGGTGCCCGACGAGCTGCTGGAGGAGCTGGTGGAGGCCGCGACGTGGGCGCCCAGCGGCGGGAACGTCCAGGCCTACTCGTTCGTGGTGGTGACGGACCGCGAGCAGATGGCGCGGCTGGCCGAGCTGTGGCGCGTCGTGTGCGCCTTCTACCTCGAGACGTTCGCGACGGTGGCGCCCACGCGCATGCCGGCGGAGCGCTACGAGCGCCTGAAGGACGCGCTGCGCTTCCAGGCCGAGCACTTCCACGAGACGCCGGCGGTGATCGTCGCGTGCTACTCGATGGGGGACTGGACGCGGCGGCTGGCGGCGCAGTGGCGTCGCTTCGCCGGGGCGATGTCGTCCTTGGGGCCGCGCCGGGCCGCGACCTTCACGGCCGGGCTGAAGGCGTTCGGGGACCGCTCGGAGGCGGCGTCGGTCTACCCGGGCGTGCAGAACCTGCTGCTCGCGGCGCGGGCGCACGGGCTGGGGGCCACGCTGACGACGTGGCACCTAGCGCTGGAGCCGGAGTTCAAGGCCGTGCTGGGCATCCCCCGCGGGGTGAAGACGTTCGCGATGATCCCGGTCGGCTGGCCGCGCGGGAACCTGGGGCCGGTGGTGCGACGGCCCGCCGCCGAGGTCATCCACCGCGACCGCTGGTAGCCGTGGCCGTCTACGTCGCGGTGCTGGGACCGGCGGACACCACCGCCGACGTCTTGGAGACCGCCGAGGCGGTCGGCCGCGAGCTGGCGCGGCGGGGCGCCGTGGTGGTGACCGGCGGGCGTGCCGGCGTGATGGAGGCGGCATGCCGGGGGGCCGCCGAGGAAGGGGGCCTGACGGTCGGGATCCTGCCCGGACCGGACCGCTCCGACGCCAACGGGTACGTGGAGGTCGGGATCCCGACGGGGATGGGGGAGCTGCGCAACGGCCTGGTGGCGCGCGCGGGGGACGCCGTGATCGCGATCGACGGCGGCTACGGGACGCTGTCGGAGATCGGCTTCGCGCTGCGGATAGGGCGTCCGGTGGTCGGCCTGAACACGTGGGAGGACGACGCGATCGCCGTCGCGCGCGACCCGGTCGACGCCGTCGAGCAGGCGCTCTCGCTGGCCGCCGCAGTTTCGTAACAGCTCGCGTCCCCGCCGTTCCCGTGCGCCGCCTAGCTTCGCGGCATGGGCGATCTCGGCCGGAGGCAGATGGCGGCGTACGCGGTGGCGGCGGTGGTCGTGGCGCTGCTCGGGGCGCGCTACCTGGCGTCCAGCGGCGCCGGCGGTACCGATGGGTCCGCGGGGAAGCCGGTGCCCGTGCGGGTCTCGGGCGGCGGAGGAGGCGACGCGGGCGGCTGGGCGGTGGTGCAGGTGGCCGGCGAGGTCCGCAGCCCGGGCGTGTACCGGCTGCGCGCGGGCAAGCGGGTGGACGATGCGGTCCGCATGGCGGGCGGGCCGACCGCGCGGGCGGAGCTGTCGGGCGTGAACCTGGCGGCGAAGGTGGAGGACGGGCGGCAGGTGATCGTGCCGGCGCGCGCGGCGGCCCCCGGCGGCGCCGCTGCGCCCGCGACCGGGTCCGCGTCGCCGGCCGCCGGTTCCGCTGCGGCTCCCGCCGGCTCCGCTGCGGCCGGCGCGCCGCTCAACCTCAACACCGCCACTCCCGAGCAGCTGGACGCCCTCGACGGAGTCGGCCCGGCCACCGCGCAGAAGATCGTCGCCTACCGCCAGGCCCACGGCGGCTTTCGCTCCGTGGCCGAGCTCGACCGGGTCCCGGGCATCGGTCCGAAGCGCCTCGCGGCGCTCAAGCCGTTGCTGACGGTGTGAGCGCGCTCCTCACGGCGCGGCGGCATCCCCGGCACCTCGTGCTTGCCGCCCTGGTCGCGGGCCTGCTCGCGTCCCCGTGGGCGGCCGCCGTCCTGGTCGCCTGCGCCTGCGCCATCGTCGTGGCCGGCACGCCGCGGTTGACGCTGGTGGCGGTCGCGGCCGTCCTCTGCGGCGCGCTTGTGGCGCAGGCCCGGGTGTCCGCGCTGGACCGGACGGTCATGCGCCCGTACTTCGGTCAGACGGTGACCGTCCGGGCTTTCGCGCTCGAGCGTCCGCGGTCGCTCGGGGGCCGAGCCCGATCCCCGCGCTCGGCGCTGGCCGCCGTCTCGGCCGGACCGGGGGCCGGGGAGCGGGTCGTCGTGCAGGGGCCGTGGCCGGCGGCCGCGCCCGGCCGGGAGGTGACCGCGTCGGGCCGCCTCGAGCCGCTGCGCGACCGCGACGGCTGGCTGCGGCGGCGCGGGGCGCATGCGCGCCTGGTCGCGCGGGAGGTGCGGGCGACGGGACGGCGGCGCGGCGGGCTCGCCGGCGCGCTGGACCGGATGCGCGAGCAGGCGGAGCGCGCGGTGTCGTCGGGTCTCGATCCCCCGCGTGCCGCGCTGGCCCGCGGGATGGTGCTCGGCCAGGACGAGGCGCTGGACGAGGACGCCCGGGAGGAGTTCCGGGCGAGCGGTCTGGCGCATCTGCTCGCGGCGAGCGGTCAGAACGTGATGCTGCTGGTCGCGCTCGCGCTGCCCGTCCTGGCCGGTCTCGGCGTCGGACTGCGCGGCCGGCTGGCCGGCGCGCTGGCGCTGATCGCGCTGTACGTCCCGCTCGCCGGGGCGGGAGCGTCGATCCAGCGGGCCGGCGTCATGGGAGCGGCCGGGCTCGTCGCCGTGCTCGCGAGCCGCCCCGCGTCGCGCTGGTACGCGCTGCTGCTCGCGGCGGCCGCGACACTGGTGGTGAGCCCGCGCGCGGCCGGCGATCCCGGCTGGCAGCTGTCGTTCGCCGCGGTGCTGGCGATCCTCGCGCTCGCGCGTCCGCTGGCCGAGCGGCTGCGCGCCCGCGGAGCGCCGCGCGGCCTCGCCGAAGCCGTCGCGTTGACCACCGCCGCCACGGTGGGAACCGCCCCGTTGCTCGCCTTCCACTTCGAGCGTGTGTCGCTCGTGTCGCTGCCCGCCAACCTGCTCGCGGTGGCCGCGGTCGCGCCGGCGATGTGGCTGGGGATGCTGGCCGTCGCCGCCGGCCTCGTGCTCCCACCGCTCGCGGCTCTCCCGAACGTCGTCGCCCAGCTGCCGCTGGCGTATCTGGGGTGGCTCGCCCATGTGGCCGCGGGGCTGCCGCATGCGAGCGTGCCGCTCGCGATTCCGACGGTGGGTGTGCTCGTCGCCACCTACGCAACGCTCGCCGATGCGGCTGCGATGGCCTTCCGGAAAGGTGGGCATTCAGGGAGAACAGTGGCCGGTCGGAGGGTGCCCGGGGCGGGGCGGCTGGTGCGGTCGCGGGCTCGCGTGCTGGTGGTTCTGGCGATCGCCGCCGTCCTCCTGCTCGTCGTCGCGCAGGGGCGGCGGGCCCCGCCGCCGCCCGATCCGCGTGACGTCGTGGTCTCCTTCCTCGATGTCGGGCAGGGCGACGCGACGCTGGTCCAGCACGGTGGGGCGACCGTTCTGGTGGACGCCGGGCCGCCCGGGTCGCCCCTGCTGGACCGGCTGCGCGAGGCGGGGGTGCGGCGGATCGACCTGCTCGTGCTCACGCACTCCCAGGCCGACCACGACGGCGGGGCGGCCGAGGTCTTGCGGCGCCTTCCCGTCGGCCACCTGCTCGACGGCGGCGAGCAGCGCACGCCGCTTCATCTTCGAGCGCTCGCCGTCGCGGCCGCGCGGGGCGTTGTCCGCTCGACGCCGGACGCGGGGCAGACGGTGCGCGCCGGGCCGCTGCGGCTCCGGATCCTCTGGCCGCGCCGCGAGCCGCCGGTGCCCGGCGCCGACCCCAACGACCGCGCGATCGTCGCCCATCTGCAAGTGGGGGACTTCGACCTGCTGCTCCCCGCCGATGCCGAGTCGAACGTGACCGGAGCGCTCGACCTGCCGCGGGTCGAGGCGCTGAAGGTCGCGCACCACGGCAGCGAGGACCCCGCCACGGCCGACCTCCTCGCGCGCCTGCGGCCCCGCGTCGCGGTCATCGAGGTCGGCAGCGAGAACCGCTACGGCCACCCCGCGCCCGAGCTCCTGGCCGCTCTGCGCTCGGTACCAACGGTCCACCGCACCGACCGCGACGGCACCGTCCGCCTGACCCTCCGCGCCGGCCGAATGACCATCGCTACCACGCGCTAAGCCGGACGTGCCGTAAGAAACGACGATAGGTTGGACGTTTCTTGCGGCACGTCGGGGGTTGTCCCGGCCGGGGCGTAGCATCGGGACCGTGGCCGCGTTGAAATCTGCGTACCTGGTTCACGGAGACGACCACGGCCGCATCGCGGAACGCCGCGCGCGGCTGCGCGCGCTGGCCGAGGCGACGAGCGGCGCTGCGGGCTTCGAGGTGCTCGAGGGGGATGCCGCCACGCCGCAGAACGCGGCCGCGGCGCTGTCCGCGATGACCCTCACGACCGAGCGGCGCTTCGTGATCGTCGACGGCGCCGAGCGGTGGAAGGACCCGGACCTCGACGAGCTCGAAGCGGTCATGAGCGCCATGCCGCCCGCCACCACCGTCGCCTTCTTCGCCCGCGAGGATGGCCGCGCGAAGGCGCCGCCGCGCCTGCACGCAGCCGTGAGGCAAGCCGGCGGGGACGTCGCCGCCGAGCTGACCGTCAAGCCGTGGGAGCTGCCCAAGTGGGTGGCGGCGCGCGCGCGGGAGCTCGGACTCGAGCCCGACGCCGGCGCCGCGAAGGCGCTGGTGGCCCGGGTCGGCGAGCGCCAGCAGCGGCTCCTGCGCGAGCTCGAGAAGCTCGCGCTCGCCCTCGGCCCCGGCGCGCAGCTCACGACGGACGAGCTCGACGACCTGGCCGCCGCCTCCTCGGAGCGCAAGTCGTGGACGCTCGCCGACGCGCTCGTGGCACGGGACGGTCGCGCCGCCACGCGGGTCTATCTGGAGCTGCGCACGCGCGGGGAGCGGCTCACCGGCCTGCTGTTCCAGATGGCCCGCCGCGTGCGCGACGCACTCGACGTGGCCGAGCGGCTCGAGCAGGGGGAGTCGGCGGCGCAGGTCCGCCGCGGCCTGCGCATGCCACCCAAGGCGGCCGAGAAGTTCGTGGCCGACGTGCAGCGGACCGACCGCGATGCGCTGCGCCGCGCACTGGAGCACCTGGCCGACCTCGAGCTCGACTCGCGCCAGCTGCGCGAGGGGCCGCAGGACACGTCCGCCCTGCGGACGCTGCTGCGCGTGGCCGCGGCGCGCTAGGCGCCGGCGCCGGAGCGCAGGCGGGCCGCGCGGGCCTTCTTGCGCGCGCCGTTGTTGGCGTGCAGCGCGCGGACCTTGATGGCCTTGTCGATCGTCGAGACCAGCTCGCGGTGGTCGGCCGCGGCGCCCTCGGCGTCGCCCTCCGCCACCTTCGTCTCGAGGCGGCGGAAGTACGTCTTGATCTTCGACGTGTAACGGCGGTTCTCCAGTCGCTCGCGCTCCGAGCGCAGGATCCGCTTCTTCTGGGAATGGATGTTCGCCATGGGCGGCGGCCTAGGATAGCCGACCCGTGGACGACGACTCCGCCCAGCCGCCCGCTCGCCGCCGCGGGGTCGCGGTCAACACGGCGATCTTCTCGCTCCTCACGGGCCTCTCGCGCATCGCGGGCCTGGGCCGGGAGATCCTCGCCTCCAGCTACTTCGCCACCAGCGGCGCCTTCTCCGCCTTCACGCTGGCCTTCCAGCTGCCCAACCTCCTGCGGATGCTCGTCGCGGACCAGGCGATCAGCGCGGCGTTCGTCCCGGCCTTCACCGAGCTGCTCGACCAGGGCCGCCGGCGCGAGGCCTTCCGCCTGGCCAGCACGCTGTTCTTCGTGATCCTCGGCGGCCTGGGCGCGCTGGCCGCGGCCTTCGTCCTGCTGGCGCCCGTGATCATGCCCGCGCTCACCGGGGACAGCTTCACCCCGCTCCTCGACGATTTGACCGTCGGCCTGAGCCAGGTCCTCTTCCCGATCGTCGTTCTGCTCGGGCTCAACGGCCTCACGCTGGGAATCCTCTACGCCTACGACGACTTCACGCTCGGCGGGATCGCCCCGCTGGTGTGGAACCTGGTGATCTTCGCGGTGCTGATCCCGCTGCGCCAGGCGTTCGACGGCCCCGACCAGCTCTACGCCTACGCCATCGCCGTCCTGGCCGGCACCGTCGCGCAGTTCCTCATCACGCTGCCGCGGCTGCGGCGCCTGGGGTTCCGGCTACTCACGCGCGTGAACCTGCGCGATCCGCTGGTGGGGAAGGTGCTGCGCCTGATGCTCCCGATCGCCTTCGCCACCGGCCTGATCAACTTCTCGCTGCTGATCAACTCCGTGGTGGGCTCGACGGTCAGCGAGCAGGCGCCGCGCGCCATCGACGCGGCCTTCCGCATCTTCCAGCTGCCCCAGGGCGTGTTCGCGCTGGCGCTGGCCACCGTGCTGTTCCCGACGCTCACGCGCTTCGCCGCCGCGCGCGACCTCGACGGGCTGCGCGCCTCCTCGGCCAACGGCGTGCGCCAGCTCGCGCTGCTGCTGATCCCGGCCACGGCGGTGTTCCTCGTGCTCAGCGAGCCGATCGTGCGGCTGGTGTACGAGCACGGCGAGTTCGGCCCGCAGTCGACCGACCAGGTGAGCGAGGCGCTGTTCTGGTTCGCCCCGGCGCTCACGCTCACGGGGGTCAACCTCCTGCTGACCCGCACGTTCTTCGCCGTCGGCGAGCCGTGGCGCCCGGTGGCGTGGGCCCTCGTCAACGTGGCGGTCAACGCGGCGGTCTCCGTCGCCCTCGCCGGCCCGCTGGACATCGCCGGCGTGGTGATCGGGACGATCGCCGGCAACGTCGTCATGGTCGCCGGTCAGGTGCTCGACCTGCGCCGCCAGCTGCACGGGTTCGAGGGCCGGCGCACGCTGATCGCCGCGCTGGGCATGGCGGCCGCCGCCGCCCTCGCCGCCGGCGCCGCGCTGGGAACGTGGGCGGGGCTCGACGACGTCCTCGGCCGCTCGCTGGCCGCGCAGATCGCGTCCGTGGGCAGCGCCTGCGCCGTGGCCGGCGCGCTGTACGCCGCCGGCGTGACGTTGCTGCGCATCCCCGAGGCCGCCCAGCTGTGGCGCCTCGTGTCGGGCCGCGCGCGGCCCGCCGCCTAGCGCGGCGCCAGCACCGCCAGCGCGTGCTGCACGGACTCCGGCGGACCCTCTACCGCGACCCGCCCGCCGGACAGCGCCTCCACCGGGTCCAGCCCCTCGAAGAACAGCCCGCGCAGCGTGGCGCCGTCGAGCGTCAACACCAGGTCCGGGCGCTCCGCCGCTCCCGCGCGCGGGATCACCCGCCCGTCGGCGACCCGCAGGTGGAACGCCTCGCCGTCGATCCTGAACTCCCACGTCTCGTCGAGCCCGGCCGCGGCCTCGCGATCGGCCAGGTAGCTCATCGGGAACACCGCCCATCCGGGACGGAAGACGAAGTCGCGCGGCGGCATCGGGAGCCGCTCCGCGCCCCAGCGGCCGAGCTCGGCCATCGCCGGGCCCAGCGCCCGCCCGTCCTCGGTCAGCCGGTACACGCGCGACGCGGCGGGCGGCGCGAGTCGGTCGCGCGCCACCAGGCCCTCTTCCTCCAGGTGGCGCAGCCGCGCGGCCAGCAGGTTGCGTCCGATGCCGGGCAGGCGGTCCAGCAGGTCGGTGAACCGCTGGGGCCCCAGCATCAGCTCGCGGACGATCAGCAGCGTCCAGCGCTCGCCGATCACGTCCAGCGTGCGGGCGAGGGTGCACGCCTGCTCGTAGCTGCGCCGCGCCATCCCGCACAGCTTACGGTTCCCGGTTGACATTCAAAGACCGGCAGGTATAGCTTTTTGAACCATGGGAGGGAGAGCGGCGCTGGCCGCCATGGTGCTCGCGATGCTCGCGGCGGCCGCCACCGCCGCCGCGGACGACCCGCGCTATCCCGATCCGGCCGGGTACTGCGACCCGGCCAGCACGCACCACGACCCGCGCGACACGGCGCGTGACGCGCCGCCCGTCGCGCTGCCGCCCGGGTTCACCCGGCGCTTCGAGCGCCTGGTGGGCGTGCGCACCCCGGTGATCGAGGCGGGCCCGCGCGACTCGGCCGAGGCCATCGTCTTCATGCACGGCAACCCCGGCTCCTCGCTCGACTACGCCGGGCTGATGGCGGCCGTCCCGCGCGGCGCGCGCGCCGTCGCCTTCGACTTCCCGGGCTTCGGCAAAGCCGAGAAGCCCTACGACTTCCCGTACTCGCTGGCGGGCGTCCCGGGCCAGATGTCGTCCGTGCTGCGCGACCTGGGCATCCGGCGCGTTCACCTCGTCGCCCACGACATCGGCGGCGTCGTCGGCCTGGAGTGGGGGGCGGCGCATCCGAGGCAGCTGGCCAGCGTGACCGCGCTGAACTCCGGCGCCCTGATCGGCTACACCGACCACGAGTTCGCGCGTTCCTGGCGCACGCCGGTGCAGGGCGAGGCGTCCATGGCCGCCGTGACCCGCGAGGGCTTCGTCTCCACGATCCAGGGTCGCGAGCCGCGCCCGCTGCCGCGCGAGTTCCTGGACCGCAACTACGACGACTTCGACCGCGGGACGCGCTGCGCGATCCTGCGGATCTACCGCCTGGGCGACGACGTCTCGCAGATCGGCGAACGCCAGGCGGCGAGGCTGCGCCCGCACGACGTCCCGGCGCTCGTGCTCTGGGGGATGCGCGACTCCTTCCTGCATCCCAGCGTGGCGGACCGCCAGCGCGACGCCTTCCCGCGCGCCGAGATCCACCGCTTCGCCGACAGTGGGCACTGGCCCTTCGTGACCGAGGAGGCGCGCTCGATCGCGCTCGCGCGCGACTTCTTCACGCGCACGATCTCGCAGCGCGCGGGGCGGCCCATCCGCCTGTCGGTGCGACCGCGGCGCCTGCGCGCTCGCCGCACCACCCGCCTGCGCGTCCAGGCGGTCGTGGGCCCGGCCGCGCAGCCGCTGGCCGGCGCGCTCGTGACCCTCGGCAAGCGCCGCGCCCGCACCGACTCCGACGGACGGGCGACGCTGCAGGTCCGCCCCCGCCGGACCGGGCGGCTGAGCGTCCGCGCCGCCAAGGACGAGCTGGCGCCCGGTCGGGCGGTCGTGCGCGTCCTGCGCCCGGCCCGGCGCGCGCGCTGACCTAAGCTGGTCGGCCACATGGCCGAGCAGCGCCACATCCGCAACTTCTCGATCATCGCCCACATCGACCACGGCAAGTCGACGCTGGCCGACCGCATCCTGGAGCTCACGCACACCGTCGCGCCGCGCGACCACCGCCCGCAGATGCTGGACTCGATGGACCTCGAACGCGAGCGGGGGATCACGATCAAGGCCCAGGCGGTGCGCGTCCTCTACACGGCGGGGGACGGCGAGACCTACCAGCTGCATCTCATCGACACGCCCGGCCACGTGGACTTCACCTATGAGGTGTCGCGGTCGCTGGCCGCGTGCGAGGGCGCGCTGCTCGTGGTCGACGCGTCGCAGGGCGTGGAGGCGCAGACCGTGGCCAACACCTATCTGGCCGTGGAGGCCGGGCTGGAGCTCATTCCCTGCCTGAACAAGATCGACCTCCCCGGCGCCGAGCCCGAGCGCGTGGCCGAGGAGGTCGCCGACCTGGTGGGCGAGCCGCCCGACCAGGTGCTGCGCATCAGCGCCAAGACGGGCGACGGCGTGGCCGAGGTGCTCGAGGAGCTGATCGCCAAGGTGCCCCCGCCGGACGGCGACCCGGACGCGCCCCCGCGCGCGCTGATCTTCGACTCCGAGTACGACCCCTACCGCGGCGTGGTGGCCTACGTCCGCGTGGTCGACGGCGTCTTTCGCAAAGGGGAGGCGATCCGCGCCATGGCCGCCGGCACCGAGGCCGACATCGACGACATCGGGTTCTTCACGCCGCAGATGACGCCGGTGGAGTCGCTCGGCCCCGGCGAGGTGGGCTACCTCATCACCGGCATCAAGGACGTGACGAAGCTGCGCGTGGGCGACACGCTGACCACGCTGCGCGGCGGCGCCGCCGACCCGCTGCCCGGCTACCGCGAGGTCAAGCCGATGGTCTTCTGCGGCCTGTTCCCGATCGACTCCGACCAGTTCCCCGAGCTGCGCGACGCGCTGGAGAAGCTCAGCCTCAACGACGCGGCGCTCTCCTGGGAGCCCGAGACGTCGGACGCCCTGGGCTTCGGCTTTCGCTGCGGGTTCCTCGGCCTGCTGCACATGGACATCGTGCGCGAGCGCCTGGAGCGCGAGTACGACCTCGAGCTGCTGGCCACGATGCCCAACGTGGAGTACGAGCTCGAGCTGACCGACGGCGAGGTCCTGGAGGTCCACAGCCCCACCGACATGCCCGACCCGGCCCGCATCGCCGAGGTGCGCGAGCCCTACATCCGCGCGTCGATCCTCTGTCCCAAGGGCTTCGTCGGCGCCGTCATGGAGCTGTGCCAGGAGCGCCGCGGGATCCACCAGGGGATGCACTACCTGTCGAGCGAACGCGTGCAGATCACCTACGACCTGCCGCTGGCCGAGATCGTCCTGGACTTCTTCGACCAGCTGAAGTCGCGCACGCGCGGATACGCGTCGCTGGACTACGACCTCATCGGCCTGCGCCCGTCGGATCTGGTCAAGCTCGACGTGCTGCTGGCCGGCGACCCGGTGGACGCGCTGTCGATGGTCGTGCACCGCGACAAGGCCTACGAGGCGGGCCGCGCGCTGACCGAGCGCCTGCGCAAGCGCATCCCGCGCCAGCAGTACGACGTGCCGATCCAGGCGGCGATCGGCTCGCACGTGATCGCGCGCGAGACCGTCAAGGCGTACCGCAAGGACGTCATCGCCAAGTGCTACGGCGGCGACATCACGCGCAAGCGCAAGCTGCTGGAGAAGCAGAAGGCGGGCAAGCGGCGCATGAAGCAGGTCGGGCGCATCGAGGTCCCGCAGGAGGCGTTCCTGGCCGTGCTGGAGCTCGGCGACGAGGGCTCGTCGGCCGGTTAGCCGCCTCGATTTGCGGAGATTCCTACGGAGATGGGCGAGCTTCGCCCCCGCTTCGCCGTGCTCCTGGCGCTCGCGCTCGCCGGCGCCGCTTACGGCCCTTCGCCCGCGCAGGCGCGCGAGCACGTCGCCCGCTCGATCGAGCTGAGCGGCACGGTGGACCCCGCCACGGCCGGCTGGATCGACACCGCCGTGGACGACGCGCGCGAGGACGGGGTCGACCTGCTGCTCGTCACCATCGACACGCCGGGCGGCCTGGACTCCTCCATGCGCGACATGGTCAAGGCGCTCACCGGCGCTCCGATGCCCGTGGTGACCTTCGTCTACCCCAACGGAGCGCGCGCGGCCTCGGCGGGGCTCTTCGTCCTGCAGGCGGGCGACGTGGCCGCGATGGCGCCCGAGACGAACGTCGGCTCGGCCACGCCGATCAGCCTCGGCGGGGGCGACGGAGACGACGAGGTGCTCGGGCGCAAGATCCGCAACGACGCGGCGGCGTACGTCCGGGCGCTGGCCGAGGCGCGCGGGCGCAACGCCGACCTGGCCGAGCGAATGGTCCGCGACGCGGCGAACGTCACCGCCACCCGCGCGCTGCGCGAGCGCCTGATCGACGCGGTCGCGTCCGACCAGCGCACGCTGCTGCGCCGGCTCGACGGCTTCCGCGTCAAGGGCCCCAAGGCGCGCACGCTGGAGACCACCGGCATGCAGCTGGAGCGCCGCGACATGCCGCTGATCTACGAGGCGCGCCAGCTCCTCGTCAACCCGACGATCTCGTTCCTGCTGCTGATGGGCGGGCTGCTGGGCATCCTGATCGAGATCTTCAGCCCGGGCCTGGTCGGGCCGGGCCTCTTCGGCGCGATCGCGCTGCTGCTGGGGCTGTACGGCACCGCGCAGCTGCCGGTGGCCGTCACCGGCGTGTTGCTCCTGCTCCTGGCGCTCGGGCTGCTGGTGGCCGAGACCCAGACGCCGACCGCGGGAGCGCTGGGTGCGGCCGGCATCGCCGCGCTGATCGCCGGCGGGCTGCTGCTCTACGACACGGACTCCGAGCAGGTCGCGGTGTCGCCGCCGGTCGTCGTGGCGGTGGGGGCGCTGCTGGGCTCGTTCACCCTCTTCGCGGCCTCGCGGGCGCTTGCGCTGCGCCGCGCGCCTCCCCACGGCGGTCCCGAGGACCTGGTCGGCCGCAGCGCGACGGTCCGCTCGCCGCTGGAGCCGCAGGGCCACGTGTACGTCGAAGGCGCGCTGTGGCGGGCGCGCGTCGTCGACGGCGCGCCGGCGCCCGCGGTGGGCGAGCGCGTCGTCGTCGACGCGGTGGACGGACTGACCCTGCACGTACGACCCGAAAGGAAAGAGCCATGAGCGTCGCCATCGCCGTCCTGCTGGCCGCCGGTTTCGTGGGAGCGATCCTCCTCGCGTCGGCGATCCGGATCCTGCGCGAGTACGAGCGCGGGGTCGTGTTCCGCCTCGGTCGCCTGCTGGGAAGCAAGGGGCCCGGCCTGATCCTCCTCATCCCCGTGATCGACAAGATGGTGCGCGTCGACCTGCGCACGGTCACGCTCAACATCCCTCCTCAGGAGGTCATCACGCGCGACAACGTGCCCGCGCGGGTCAACGCGGTGGCGTACTTCCGCGTCGTGGACCCGGTGCGCTCGGTCGTTGACGTCGAGAACTTCCTGCAGGCGACGTCGCAGATCTCCCAAACCACGCTGCGCTCGGTGCTCGGCAAGGCCGACCTCGACACGCTGCTGGCCGAGCGCGAGCGGCTCAACGAGGACCTCCAGAAGATCATCGACGAGCAGACCGAGCCGTGGGGCGTGAAGGTCTCGATCGTGGAGATCAAGGACGTGGAGATCCCCACCGAGATGCAGCGTGCGATGGCGCGCCAGGCGGAGGCGGAGCGCAGCCGCCGCGCCAAGATCATCAACGCGGAGGGCGAGTTCCAGGCCTCCGAGCGCATCTTCGACGCCGCCGAGGTGATCAGCCGCAACCCCGCCGGCATGCAGCTGCGCTACCTGCAGACGCTCGGCGACCTCGGCGCCGGACAGGGCAGCACGCTGGTCGTGCCCCTGCCGCTGGACCTGTTCCGCGCTACCCGGACCCCGCCCGCGGCGGAATGATCCGCACCAGCCGGTCGTCGCCCTCCCGCGGCGAGCCGCGGCCGTCGCGGTTGGAGGTCAGCGCGTACAGCGCGCCGTCGGGCCCTTCCACCACGGTGCGCACGCGCCCGACGTCGACCTCCTCGACGCGCTCGTCGACGGCGGCCCGGTTGCCGCGCAGGCGCACGCGGCGCACCTGCTCGCCCACCAGCGCGCCGAACACGAAGTCGCCGGTCCACGCGCTGCCCGGCAGGGTGACGAAGGAACCGCCGGCGGGCGCGATCGCCTCCTCGTAGACGATCGCGGGGCGGTCGAAGCGCCCGTGGTCGGAGCCGTAGACCTCCGGCCAGCCGTAGTTGCCGCCCTCGCGGACCACGTTGACCTCGTCGAAGCCGCGCGGGCCGTCGCCGCCGGACGGGCCGTGCTCGGTGGCCACCAGCCGGCCCGTGCGCGGGTGCCAGTCGAACCCCTGCGAGTTGCGGTGTCCGCGCGAGAGGATCTGCGGCTCGCCCCCGCCGCCGCGCACGTCCTGCACCGCGACGCGCAGGAACTTGCCGCCGAGCGAGTCGGGGTCCTGCGCCAGCGCGCCGTTGCCCGTCTCGCCGGTGGAGACGTAGAGGTTCCCGTCGGGGCCGAAGCGGATGCGTCCGCCGTCGTGGTTGACGCCGGCGGGGATGTCCTGCACGACGACCTCCTCCTCGCGCAGGCGCGAACCGTCCAGGCGGTAGCGCGCCACCTCGTTGCCGCGCGCGGTGGTCCGGTACAGGTACAGGAACGAGTTGCGCTCGAACTGCGGGTCGACGGCCAGGCCCAGCAGCCCGCCCTCGCCGGTCGCCTCCACGGCCACCGTTCCCACCGTGCGCAGGTCGCCGTCGGGCAGCAGCATCCGCACGCGCCCGGCGCGCTCGGTGATCAGGGCGCGACCGTCTGGAAGGAACCCGATCTCCCAGGGCGTGTTCAGCCCCTCGGCCACGGTCTCGACGCGCGGGGCGCCGCGGCTGCGCAGCAGGTCGGTCCGCTCGGTCGTGGCGGTGGCCGGCGCCGTGGCGGTCGTGACGGGGCGCGTCGCGGTCGTCTCGTCGCCGTCGCCGTCCCCGCCGCACCCGGCGAGGGCGAGGACCGCGAGGAGGGGGAGGGCGGCGCGCTTCACTCGCCGATCACCTTAATGACCAGGCGCTTGGGGCGGCGCCCGTCGAACTCCGTGTAGAAGACCGCCTGCCACGGCCCCAGGTCCAGGCGCCCGCCGGTGATCGGCAGCACGACCTGGTGGCGCACGAGGAGGTTCTTGAGGTGCGCGTCGCCGTTGTCCTCGCCGCCGCGGTGGTGGCGGTAGTCGCCGGGGTCGGGGAGCAGCTCGCGCGCCACGTCGTTGGCGGGCTCCTTCCAGGACGGCGGGGCCAGCTTGTCCAGCCACTCCAGGGCGTCGGCCTGGATCCCCGGCTCGTCGTCGTTGACCCACACGCCGGCGGTGATGTGCATCGCCGAGACGAGGACCATCCCCTCGCTCACCCCGGACTCGTCCACCGCCGCCTGCACGTCGTCGGTGATGCGCACGAACTCGCGGCGCTCGCGCGTCTGAAGGGTCTTGTGGACGGTGTGCGACTTCACGAGCGGGCCTCCTTCGTGGGTTTCGAGCATCATGCCCGTCCCATGGACCTCGGACTGCTCGGCAGGGCCTGCGTCGTGACGGGGGCGAGCCGGGGGATCGGCCTGGCCACCGCGCGGCTGCTGTGCGCGGAGGGCGCCAGCGTGCTGCTCGTGGCCCGCGACTCCGGCACGCTGTCGCGGGCGGCCGCCGAGCTGACGGCGGAGGGGGGCCGTGCGATCGCGCTCGCCGTCGACCTGACCGGCGCCGATGCCGGGGAGCGGGTCGTAACGGCGGCGCAGGAGGCGTTCGGACCGCTGTACGCGCTGGTCAACTGCGCCGGGTTCACGCGCGCACGCGAACTCGACGAGCTGACCGACGACGACTGGCGCGCGCACTGGGAGATCCACGTGATGGCCTCGCTGCACACCATGCAAGCCGCCGCGCCCGGGATGGCCGAGCGCGGCGAGGGCCGGATCGTGAACGTCACCTCGTCGTCCGCCCGGCGGCCGTCCGCGACGCTGGACGCCGCCTACTCGGTGACCAAGGCGGCGCAACTCTCCCTCTCGCGCGTGTTCGCCGATCGCTACGCCGCGCGCGGCGTGCTGGTGAACGCGGTCGCGCCGGGGCCGGTCGCCGGCTCGATGTGGCTGTCCGAAGGCGGGCTGGCCGACGAGATCGCGGGCCGGCGCGGCATCTCGCGCGAGGAGGTCCTCGAGTCCACCGGTGCCCGCCAGCCGCGCGGGCGCATGGGCACCGAGGACGAGGTCGCCGCGGTGATCGCCTTCCTGTGCTCGGCGCGCGCGGCGAACGTCGCCGGCGCGGTGTGGGCGGTGGACGGCGGGTCCGTGCCCACCGTCTCCTGAACGGACGGAAGGGGCCCGGCGAAGCCGGACCCCCTCGACCCTTTCGGCAAAGGGCGGGACGGGGGACTATGTGCCGATCCGGCCCTTGCCGCTCAGAGTTCGCATACCCGCCTGAACGCACACGCAACGTCCGGTTGCCGGTGGAACTAGACTGCGCCGCCGTCATGCCCGTCAACGCCGAAGCGGTCGGGAAGTCCTACCCGCCGGTCGTCTACGCGGTGGGCCGCGAGAAGGTCCGCGAGTACGCGCATGCGGTCGGCGAGACCAATCCGCTGTACCACGACGTCGAGGCGGCGCGCGCCGCCGGCTACGCCGACGTGGTGGCTCCGCCGATGTTCGCGGTGGTCTACAGCGCTCCCGTCATGGGGCCGGCGATCCTCGACCCGGCCGTCGGGATCAACCTGGCCGCGATGGTCCACGGCGGCCAGGAGTTCGTGTGGGGCGAGCCGGTGGTGGCGGGCGACGAGATCTCGACCACCGCGACGGTGAAGGACGTCTCCGAGCGCGGCGGCATGGGCTTCTACGTCTTCGAGTCGGTGTCGCGCAACCAGGACGGCGAGACGGTTTGCACCGGCACCTGGACCAACATCGTGCGGGGGGTGTGATGGAGCCCGGCGAGGCGATTCCCGAGCTGCGCGTGACACCGGACAAGTACGTGACCTACCGCTACGCCGGCGCGTCGGGGGACTTCAACCCGATCCACATCGACGAGGAGTTCGCGCGCGCCGTCGGGCTGCCGGGCCGGATCCTGCACGGGCTGTGGACGATGGCTCAGGTCGCCCGCGCCGCCGAGCAGGTCGCGGGCGACGACCCCACCGCGCTGCGCCGCCTCTCGGTCCAGTTCCGCGGAATGGGCGCGCTCGAGCAGGAGATCGCGGTCACCGGCACGGTGCGCGAGGCCGGGGACGGCACCGCCACGCTGGAGCTGGAGGCCGAGCAGGACGGCAAGCGGATCATCCGCAACGCCGAAGCGGACATAGCCGTCTCCTGAGCGGTTCCGTCCGGGGGGCGCTCCACCCTGCGGGCGTGGTCCATGTCCTGCTCTCCTGCCACGACTCGCGCTGCACGTCGGTGTACGAGGCGTACGGCGCCCTGGAGGACGTGGCGGCGCTGGCCTGCGAGTGCGGGTGCGCGCTGCAGATCGTGCGCGACCTCGGCGACGCCCGGGACGCTCCGCGCCCGCTCGAGCTGATCCGGCTCGCCGCCTAGGCCCTCGTACGCCTTCGTACAATCGTCGCGTGCTGAGCGAACGCCAGGAGCTGATCCTCCGCAAGGTGGTGGAGGGCCACCGGGACCTCGGCGTCCCCGTCGCGTCCAAGGTGCTGGCGGAGGACCCGGAAATCGACTGGGGACCCTCCACGGTCCGCCACGAGCTGGCCGTGCTCGAGGAGCAGGGCCTGCTGGCCCATCCCCACACCTCGGCGGGCAGGGTGCCGACCGACGCGGGCTACCGCTACTTCGTGGACCGGCTGCTGCCCGCGGCGCCGCGCACGCGCCTCGCGCTGACGCTCGTGCGCCGCGAGGTGGACACCGCCATGCGCGTGACCACCGAGACGCTCTCCCAGGTGACGAGCCTGCTCTCGATCGTGTCCGCGCCGTCGCTGCAGACCGCCACGGTCCGCCACGTCGAGGTGCTCGTCCTGCAGCCCCACGTCCTGATGGTCGTCGTGATCACGTCCACGGGCGGCGTGACGAAGCGGCTGTTCACCTTCGAGTCGCCGATCGACGCGGGCCTGTCCGATTGGGCGGCGGAGTACCTCAACGAGCGCCTCGTGGGCCTGGGACTGGGCGCGCGGATGCTCGGCCAGCGCCTGAGCGACCCGCAGCTGCCCGTGCGCGAGCGCACGTTCCTGGAGCGGCTGGCGCCCGCCTTCACCGAGCTCGACGAGGGCGCCCGCGACACCCTGTACGTGGAGGGCGCCGCCCGCCTGCTGCGCGAGGAGCGCTTCCAGGACCTCTCCGAGCTGCACGAGCTGATGGCGATGCTGGAGCGCCGCGTCTCCCTGCTCGGCGTCCTGCGCGCGGCGCTGGACCAGCGCGACGTGTACGTGCGCATCGGCGCCGAGAACGAGCGGCCCGAGCTGCGCTCGCTCTCCGTGGTCGCCGCCGCGTACGGGCTGCCGCGCCGCAGCCTCGGCACGGTGTCGGTGATCGGCCCGACGCACATGGACTACGCCACCGCGATCCACTCCGTCCGCGACGCCGCGCTGCAGCTCTCGCGCTTCGTCGAGGACGTCTACGACGAATAGCCGTGCCGCGCGACTACTACGACGTCCTGGGCGTCTCCCGTGGCGCCGATGAGCAGGAGATCAAGAAGTCCTTCCGCCGCCTGGCGCGCGAGCTGCACCCCGACGTCAACGCGCACGACCCCGAGGCGGAGGAGAAGTTCAAGGAGGCGGCGGAGGCCTACGAGGTCCTGTCGGACCCCGAGCGCCGGCAGATCTACGACCGCTACGGCCACGACGGCCTGCGTTCGGGCGGTTTTGAGCCCAGCTTCGAGGGCTTCGGCTCGTTCGCGGACATCTTCGACGCGTTCTTCGGCGGCAGCGGCGGCGGGTTCGGCTTCGGTGGCGCGACGCGCTCGCGCGCGGTCCAGGGCGGCGACGTCGCCGTCACCGCCGAGGTGACGCTGGCCCAGGTGATCGCCGGCGCGTCGGTCGAGGTCTCCTACGACGCGGCGGGCGAGTGCCCGCGCTGCCACGGCAACCAGGCCGAGCCCGGGACGCCGATCGAGACCTGCCAGCGCTGCGGCGGCGCCGGCCAGCTGCGGGCCGTGTCGCGCACGCCGTTCGGCCAGGTGGTGCGCGCGACGGCGTGCGACGTGTGCCGCGGCGAGGGGAAGGTGGCGTCCACGCCCTGCCGCGAGTGCAACGGCCGCGGCCGCAAGGTCGTCCTGCGTCGGCTGTCGATCGACGTGCCGGCGGGGATCGAGGACGGCCAGCGCATCCGGCTGTCCGGGCGCGGGCACGCCGGCGAGGCGGGCGGGCCGCCCGGCGACCTCTACGTGCTCGTGCGGGTCAAGGAGGACGAGCGCTTCCTGCGCGACGGGACCGACCTGGTCACCGTGGTCGACGTGCCGGCGCCGGCCGCGGCCCTCGGAACGAAAGTCACCGTCCCGAAGCTGGACGGCGACCCGGTCGAGGTCGCGCTGGAGCCGGGCACCCAGCCCGGCGACACGGTGCTGCTGCGCGGCAGCGGGCTGCCGTCGCTGCGCGGCGGCCGGCGCGGCGACCTGCGCGTCGTGGTCAACGTGGTGATCCCCCGGCATCTGTCCGCGCGCCAGCGCGAGCTGCTGGAGGAGCTGCACGGCACGCTGAGCGAGGAGAACCTGCGCGCCGCCGCGGACGAGGGCGTGTTCGCCAAGCTCAAGCGCGCGCTGCGGGCGTGATCCGGCTCGCGGTGCGCGTCCGGCGCGCCGACGCCGAGGCGGTCCTGGCCGAGCTCCTGGAGCTCGCGCCCAACGGGGTGGAGGAGAGCGAGGACGGCGAGGTCGTCGAGTACGCGGTGTACGGCGCGCCCGGCGAGCTGCCGGAGCTGCCCGACGTCCGTGCCGCGGCGGGTCCGGCGCTGGTGGAGATCGCCACGCGCGAGATCCCCGACGACTGGTATGACGGCTGGAAGCGGTTCCACCGCCCGGTGGACGTGGGCGGGCGGCTGTGGGTGCGCCCGCCCTGGGAGGCGGCGCGCGCGGACCGCCTCGACGTGGCCATCGACCCGGGACAGGCGTTCGGGACCGGCGCGCACCACACCACACGGCTGTGCTTGGAGCTGCTCCTCGACCTTCCCGCGACCGGGCCGTTCGCCGACGTCGGCTGCGGCTCGGGCGTGCTGGGCATCGCCGCGGCCAAGCTCGGCTGGGCGCCGGTGGTCGGGCTCGACCACGAGGCGGCGGCGGTCGAGGCGGCGCGCGCGAACGCCGCGGCCAACGGGGTGCAGCTGGAGGTCCGCCGCTGGGACGCCCGGCGCGACCCACTCCCGGCGGCCGAGACGATCGCGGCCAACCTCCTGCGCCCGCTCCTGCGGGCGGTCGCCGAGCGGCTCGCGCCGCCGCTTCCGCGCCACCTCGTGGCCAGCGGGCTGCTGCGCGAGGAGGCCGGCGAGGTGGCGGCCGCCTTCGCAGCCCGCGGCCTGCGCGAACGGGCGCGCCGCGAGGCGGGGGAGTGGGCGGCGCTGCGACTCGAAGCGCCGCGATACTGAGGGGGATGAGCCCCGATCCCGAGCTCGATCTCCTGCGCCACGCGATCGAGAGCTTCGACGAGCAGATGCACGCGGGCCGGGTGGGCGACTGGTTCCATCCCGAGTGGACGGAGATCGTGCCGCTGCGCGCCGATCTGGAGGGCATCACCTTCGCCGGCCCCGACGCCCCGCGCGAGTTCGTGGCCGCGGCGCGCGAGAGCTGGGAGTCACTGCGCTTCGAGGTTCGCGAGATCCGCCGCGTCGGGTCGGTGGTGTTCGCGCGCGTCCACCTGCACGCCCGTTCCCGCGAGGCGGCGGTGGAGGTCGACCAGGACTTCGGCGTGGTGGCCAGCTTTCGCGACGGACGGATCTCCCGGATGCACAGCTATACGGATCCCGACGCCGCGCGGGTGGCTGCGGAGGCGGCTGAGGAGCGTTGACGGTGCTCGACGCGGCCGTCGTCGGCGCGGGCCACAACGGCCTGGTCGCCGCCGCGTACCTGGCCCGCGCGGGCCTGTCCGTGGAGGTGTTCGAGCGCCGCGACGTGGTCGGCGGCGCGTGCGTCACCGAGGAGCTGTGGCCGGGCGTGCGGGCCTCGCCTGGCGCGTACACGCTCTCCCTGCTGCGCCGCGAGATCATGGCCGAGCTGGACCTGGCGTCACACGGCCTCGACGTCCACGTACACGAGCCCTACCTGTTCGCCCCCCTGCCCGACGGGCGTCGGGTCGTCACGTGGTCGGACCGCGCCCGCACGCACGAGCAGCTGGCGCGCGAGTGGTCGCGCGCCGACGCCGGCGCGTACGCGGCCTGGGCGGACCGCTGGGAGGCCGCCGCCGCGCGGGCCCGGCCGCTGATGCTCCAGCCGCCGGACCGCGAGCGCTGGCTGGCCGCGATCGGGCCGGAGATCCTCGACGGGTCGATCGCCGCCGAGCTGGCCGCGATCCCGTCGGAGCCCGTGCGGGTCCCCTTCGCGATCCAGGGCCTGATCGGCACGCTGGCGGCGCCCGACGACCCCGGCACCGCCTTCGTCGCCTTCTACCACGACCTCGGCGAGGCGGCCGGACCGCCCGGCGCCTGGGGCTACGCCCGTGGCGGCATGGGCGCGGTCACCGCCGCCCTGCGCGCCGCCGCCGAGCAGGCGGGCGCCGCCGTCCGCACGGAGACCCCGGTCGAGCGGATCCTCGTCGCCGACGGGGTGGCGCACGGCATCGTGCTCGCGGACGGCCGCGAGGTTCGCGCCCGCGCCGTCCTCTCCAACGCCGATCCGCTTCGGACGTGCGCGCTCGCCGGCCTCCCCGCGCCCGAGGGCTGGCGCCAGGAGGGGCCGACGGTGAAGGTCATGCTCCTGCTCGACGGGCTGCCCGACTTCCCCGCCTGGCCGGGACCCGAGCCGTGGGCCGGGACGATCGACGTCGGCTTCACGCTCGACGACCTCACCGTGGCCGCGGCGGACGCGCGCGCCGGCCGCCCCGCCGCGCGACCCTGGATCGAGGCCTCGTGCCAGACCGCGTCCGATCCTACGCTCGTCCCGGACGGCCGCCACGTCCTGTCGATGTTCTGCCAGTGCTTCCCCGCCGACGTGGACGCGGACGCCGCCGCGGACGCCGCGATCGCGCGCTTCGCCGAGGTCTGCCCGCAGCTGCCCGACCGCATCGTCGACCGCCTCGCGCTCGGCCCGCGCGAGCTCGAGGCGCGCTTCGGCATCACCGGCGGCCACATCTTCCACGGCGAGATGCTCCCCGGCCAGCTCCTCGAAGACCGCCCCGGCGCCCGCCGCTTCGGCGGCGTGGAGAGCCTCTACCTCGCCGGCTCGGGAGCCCACCCCGGCGGAGCCGTCACCGGCGCCCCCGGCTACCTCGCCGCCCAGGCCGCGATCACCGACCTCCAGGGGACTTTGTGACACGCTTGTGACAGTGGCCTCCGGCACTATCCCCTTGACGCAAGGGGCCGCTACCATCGCCATGGATGGGCCGTCTGTGGTCAGCCGTGCTCAGGCTCCTGGGAGGCGTCGGCCTCCTGCAATCCGCGATCTGGTCGCTCGGGCTAATGTCGGGCGCGTTCGCCGCCGGGTTCGCCAACTTCCCGCTTGGGTTTCGCATCGCCCTGGGGATAGGCGTCGCGGGTTTCGTGGTAAGTGCGGCCGGGTTGGCTGTGCGCCACGTTCCAGCGTTGCAGGGCCTAGGGCGGTCTACCGCCCCCGAGACACTCGGTTTCACAGGTGGGCCCCTGCCATTGGAGCGCGAGTTGCGGCAGGCCATCGGCGCGGTGCTCGGCGACTTGGAGCGGGTGCGGAGCCGCATGGAGCGCGGCTTAGAGGATCGCGCGTGGTGGCGGCCGTCAAATGCGCTGGGTGTCGTTATGTGGGACGAGTACGGCGACCGGATCAACGAACAGGGCCACCATGACGAGCACGCGCTCGCGAGGACCGCCGTTCGGCTGTGGGAGGAAGTCAATGACGACGCCAAGAAGGCTTGGGAGACCTTCAATGTCCATTACCAGTTCGAACTGCCAACGGGGCTGACCCCAGGGATGGACGCAGACGCGATCCAGCGAGTCGAAAGGGCAGCACTCGCGTGCCACGCGGCCGAATCCGCGCTGGATCGGATTCAGCGATGACGGCTCAGCGGTCCAGCTTGTCCGCCTGCTTGACCAGCTCGACCATCGACACCCCGAGTCCGGAGGCGATGTTCTTGACGGTGGACCACGTTGGGTTTGACAGCCCGCGTTCCAGGCGCGAGAGCGTGCCGGTCGTGATCCCGGCGGAGTGGGCTAGGTCCTCTTGGCTGATCGCCTTCTTGGCGCGCAGCCTGCGGATCGCCTCGCCTAGCGCCGGTTGGGCCTGTGAGGGAAGTCCCATGCAGACGGGACGCTGCCGGGTGCGAGCGATTCAGTCCAGGCTATTGACGACTTGCGCTCAATCGCTAGGATACGTTCGGGGTGCGGGACGAGGAACTAACGCGCATGTGGGACCTACTCGAAGTGCTCGATCAGGAGCTGACCAGCACGTACCCCGACTGGCAGCGGGTCAGGGCGGCAGCGAAGGAGCTGTTGCGCGGCGTGCGCCGCGCGATGCGGAGACGCCGGCTGCGCCGCTAGGGGTGGCCGTGGCGCTCCATGCGCCGCTTGACCTGACGCATCTCACGTTCGCTGATCCCTCCCTTGGTGATCGGGACTCGCTCGATCAGCTTGCGGTACGGCAGGGCGTCGCCGTGGAGCATGACCAGGAGGGTGTCGCGGAACAGGTAGGGGTTCTCGCGCCGGTTGAAGCGGAACTCCATCTCGTCCAGGTAGGCGGGCAGGTGCTTGACGCTGATCTGGTGGTAGGTGCCGATCACGCCCCGCTTGAACAGGCTCCAAGCCGACTCCATCGAGTTCGTATGCACGTCGCCGCGAACCCACTCCTCCGCCGCGTGCTTGACCGTCTCGTGGCGCGTGTCGCTGTCAGCGATGCCCTCATAGCCGCCCCACTCGTCGGTGTAGATCGCTTCGGTGTCCGGGGCGACCGTCTCCCCGATGAAGTTGTGCAGCGTTTCGCGGCCCCGGTTGGAGACGAGACGAAGCCGAATCTGGCCCCCGCGCTCGATCGCGCCGACGACGCTGGATTTGTTCGCCTGATACCCGGCGCCCATGCCGGGGCGCTTGCCGCCGATCAGCGTTTCGTCCACTTCCACGATGCCCCGGAGCAGCGGCTGTTCGTCGTCGCCCATCGCGTCGCGGATGCGGTGCGCGAGATACCAGGCCGTCTTGTAGCTCACGCGCAGCATGCGCTGAAGCTGCTTGGCGCTCATGCCCTTCTTGGACTCCCCGATCAGGTAGATCGCCAGGAACCACTTCCACAACGGCAGGTGCGAGTCGTGGAACAGCGTCCCGGCCGTCACCGAGAACTGGTAGCGGCATGAGTCGCAATCGAACTGGTTGCGCTTCACGATGCGCGAGATGGTGGTGCCCTCGCAACGCGGGCACACCACGCCATCGGGCCAGCGCAGGGCTTCCAGGTAGGCGCGGCACTTGTCCTCGGAGCCGAAGCGCTCGATCAACTCCGGCAGGTTCATCTCGGAGGTCACAGGCACATGCCTAGACGCAAGAAGCCCCCACACGAACTCACCACGGACGAGGCGCTACGCAAGTTGTTCCCCAAAGAAGTCCGCGAATCAGCAAAGAAAGAAGCGCGAAAGGCCAGCAAGGAAGGGGAAAAGAAGGACACTAAGAAGGATTCTAGGGAGTGATCTACCTTGTGTCAAAGGGATAGTATCGGTGGCCTCATGGCCCGGCGGGGCCTAGGCTGCCGGCATGGCATGGCGCATCGTCATCGCGGGCGGGGGGTTCGGCGGTCTGTACGCCGCGCGGGAGCTGGAGCGGCTGCTGCCGGCGCAGTCGGCGCGGATCACGCTGGTCAACGACGTCAACTTCATGCTCTACACGCCGCTGCTGCCGGGCGCGGCGGCGGGGACGCTGGAGCCGCGGCACGTCGTCGTGCCGCTGCGCGAGGAGCTGGACCGCACGGACCTGCGGCTGGGGTGCGTGACCGGCGCGCGGCCCGAGCAGCGCTGCCTGATGGTCAAGACGCTGGAGGGACACTCGGAGGCGATCGAGTACGACCACCTGGTCGTGGCGCTCGGCTCGGTGTCGCGCACGCTCCCGATTCCCGGGCTGGCCCAGCACGCGATCGGCTTCAAGACGCTGTCGGAGGCGATCGCGCTGCGCAACCGGGTCGTGCTGTCGCTGGAGATGGCGGAGACGCTAGACGACCCCGAGGCGCGCGCCGCCTACCTGAGCTTCGTCTTCGTCGGCGGCGGCTACTCCGGCGTGGAGGGGCTGGCCGAGCTGCAGGACTTCGCCGCCGACGTGATCGAGCAGTACCCGCGCTGCCGGCTGCAGGGCATGCGGTGGATGCTCGTGGAGGCCGCCGAGCGGCCGATGATGGAGGTCCCGCCGAGCCTCTCGGACTTCACGATGCGCGAGCTGCGCCGGCGCGGGATCGAGCTCCGCGTGGGCCACACGCTCGAGCAGGTGACCGATCGCAGCGCCACGCTGTCCACCGGCGAGGTGGTCCCCACCCGCACCGTCGTGTGGACCGCCGGGGTCAAGCCGCATCCCATCGTCGGACGGCTCGGCCTTCCGCTGACCGAGAAGGGACGCATCCGGGTCGACGAGTTCATGCAGGTGGCGGGCTACGACCACGTCTGGGCGATCGGCGACGCGGCGGCGGTCCCCGACCCGGCGCGCCCGGGCCAGCCCTGCCCGCCCACCGCCCAGCACGCGCTGCGCCAGGGGCGCACCGTCGCGCGCAACGTGGCGGCCGCGATCGGCGGCGGCCGCAAGCGCCCCTTCCGCTACCGCACGCTCGGCGTGTTCGTCGACCTGGGCCGCCACCAGGCGGTGGCGCAGACGCTCTTCGTGCGCTGGAGCGGATTCCCCGCCTGGTTCCTCGCCCGCACGTACCACATGCTCGCCATGCCGGGCGTGAAGCGGCGGCTGCGGTTGATCGTGGACTGGACGGTGGACCTGCTGTTCGCGCGCGATGCCTCGGAGCTGGGCCAGCTCGGGCATCCCCCGTCGCTGGAGCAGGAATCGCCCCATGCGCTGATCGAGCAGAGCGCGGGCGGGACCCCCGGAACGGAGCCGGCTCGCACCGGGGCCTGACCGGCGGGCGCGTATCCTGGGTACGTGACCGATATCGCCGAGCGGGTGAAGGCGGACATGACCACGGCCATGAAGGCGGGCGAGCGCGACCTCACGGGCGCG
The DNA here is from genome assembly GCA_031177685.1 of Solirubrobacteraceae bacterium. Classification (GTDB taxonomy): domain Bacteria; phylum Actinomycetota; class Thermoleophilia; order Solirubrobacterales; family Solirubrobacteraceae; genus AC-38. Next base: position 75,291 of record JAPSGI010000006.1, read on the forward strand.
CTGCGCCTCGTGCTGTCCGAGCTGCAGAAGGCGGCGAAGGAAGGCGACGCGGACGAGGTCGCCGTCCTGCGCCGCGAGCGCAAGCGCCGCCTGGAGGCGGCCGAACAGTACCGCGAGAACGATCGCGCCGAACTGGCGGCGGGCGAGGAGCAGGAGGCCGAAATCATCGCGTCCTATCTCCCGGCCGAGCTGGACGACGACGAGCTGGAGGCGATCGTTCGCGAGGCGGTCGCGCAGACGGGCGCGTCGGAGGCCAAGGACATGGGACGCGTCATGTCCGTGGCGATGCCCAAGGTGGGCGGACGCGCCGACGGCAAGCGCGTCTCCGCCAAGGTGAGGGAGGCGCTGGGAGCGTAGTGCGCCGGCAGATCGAGCTCGACAACGAGGTCGCGGCCGGGCTGGCCGGCTCCCACGACTCGATCCTGCGCGCGCTGGAGGGCCATCTGGACTGCGACGTCTTCCTGCGCGGGAACGTCGTCACGCTGGACGGCGAGTCCGAGGCGGTGGAGACGGGCGCCACCGTGGTGCGCGAGCTGTCCGACCTGATCGCCGAGGGACACGAGATCGCGCCGGGAACGATCGAGGCGGTCACCGGTGCGCTGGACCAGCACGAGTCGCCGGCGCGCATCCTCGAGGACGTGGTCTGGCGCCACCGCAACCTGCGCGTCGCGCCCAAGACCGTCAACCAGAAGCGCTACGTCGACTCGATCCGCGCCAACACGGTGACCTTCGGGATCGGGCCCGCCGGGACCGGCAAGACCTTCCTCGCCGTGGCGATGGCCGTCGCCGCCCTCTCCCGGCGCGAGGTCAACCGGATCATCCTCACGCGCCCCGCGGTGGAGGCGGGCGAGCGCCTCGGCTTCCTGCCCGGCGACCTGATGGCCAAGGTCGACCCCTACCTGCGACCGCTCTTCGACGCCCTGCACGACATGATGGACCCCGAGCGCGTCTCCACCCACCTGGAGCGCGGCGTCATCGAGATCGCGCCCCTCGCCTTCATGCGCGGCCGCACGCTCAACGACTCGTTCGTGATCCTCGACGAGGCGCAGAACACGAGCCCCGAGCAGATGAAGATGTTCCTGACGCGCCTCGGGTTCGGCTCCAAGGTCGTGGTGACCGGGGACGTGACGCAGATCGACCTGCCGCGCGACCAGAGCTCCGGCCTCGTCCAGGTGGGCGAGATCCTCGACCCGCTGGAGGACATCGCCTTCGTGCGCTTCGGCGGCGAGGATGTCGTGCGCCACAAGCTCGTGCAGCGCATCGTCGAGGCCTACGGCGAGCACGCCGAACGCCAGGCGCCCGAGCTGCACACCACGCGCGCGCCGGACCGCCGGCGGGCGTGACGCTCGAGGTCGAGGTCTCGGGCCTCGAGCGGGCCCGCGACGGCCTCGCCGCGGAGGACGTCGAGCAGCTGTGCGCGCTGGCGCTCGCCTCGGCGGGGATCGAGGAGGGCCACCTGGCGGTGGCGCTGGTGGACCGCGAGGAGATCCGCGCGCTCAACCGCGAGCACCGCGGACGCGACGCCGCCACCGACGTCCTCTCCTTCCCGGTGGACGGCGCCGGTCCCGCCGCCGGGCCGCGCGAGCTCGGGGACATCGTGATCTGCCCGCCCGAGACCGCCGACCTGCGCGAGGCGGTCGTCCACGGCGCGCTCCATCTCGCCGGGATGGACCACGAGACCGACGACGGCGAGATGCTGTCGCTGCAGCGCGAGATCCTGCGCTGGCTGCAGCCGTGACGCGCAGCGGCTTCGTCGCGCTGGCGGGTCGGCCCAACGCCGGCAAGTCGACGCTGGTCAACGCGATCGTGGGGGAGAAGGTCGCGATCGTGTCCGACCGCCCGCAGACCACCCGCCGCGCGATCCGCGGGGTGGCGAGCGGCGAGGGCTGGCAGCTCGTGCTGGTCGACCTGCCCGGCGTCCAGCGCCCGCGCGACGCGCTGACCGAGCGCATGGCCAACCGCGTCCGGCGCGAGCTGGGGGAGGCCGACGCCGCGCTGGTCGTGCTCAACGGGGACGAGGGCGTCGGCGGGCCGGGCGATCGCTTCATCGCGCGCGCGCTGGCGAACTCGCCCGCGCCCGTCGTGCTGGCCGTCAACAAGATGGACCGCCTCGACCGCGCCCGGTCGGCGGCGGCGCTGGCCAGCGCGGCCGAGCTGGTGCCCGACGCCGAGGTCTTCCCCGTCTCCGCGCGCACGGGGGAGGGAGTGGGGGAGCTGGTGCGCCATCTGGCGACGCTGCTGCCGGAGGGCCCCTTCTGGTTCGCGCCCGGGGAGTCGTCCGACCAGCCCGAGCACGTCGTCGTGGCCGAGCTGATCCGCGAGCAGATCCTGCGCCGCGCCCACCAGGAGGTCCCGCACGCGGTCGAGGTCCAGATCGACGAGATCGACCGCACCCGCGACGACCTCATCCGCGTCAAGGCCCTCGCCTGGGTGGAGACCGAGTCCCAGAAGGCGATCCTGATCGGGTCCGGAGGGCGGATGGTCAAGGCGGTCGGAACCGCGGCGCGCCGCGAGCTGGAGCGCCGCCTCGGCGCGCGCGTCCACCTCGACCTCAGCGTCCGCGTCCGCCGCCGCTGGCGCGCCGACGACGCCCTGCTCGACCGCCTGGGCATCGACTGAAGCCTTTTGGGGGCTATAGCCCCCAGAACGCTCCAGTCGTCGGGGTCAGGCGAGCTTGCGCTCCAGCTCGGCCGCCATCGCGTCGAGGTCCTCGCGGTCGAGCTCGGGCGCGAAGACGAAGGGCAGCGTGACGACCGGCGCGGTGGCGCGCCGGCGCAGGCGCGCCAGCTGCGACTGCTGCCCCCGCGCGCGGTGACCCTCGGTGCGGGCGGCGGCGAGCGCGTGGCGCGCCGGCGCGGAGCTGCCCGCGGCGGCGCCGACGACCTCCAGCTCGGGCTTGGCGAAGCGGCGGGGATGCAAGCCGTTGACCACGATCGCGTCGAGCTCCTGGCCCACCGCGTCCGGCAGCGCCCGCTCGAGCTCCAGCGTCTCGTTGACCGGCATCTCCTCCGGCAGCGCCACCGCGAGGTAGGCGGTGCGCTCCGGGTCGCCCAGCAGCTCGGACACGCGGTCGGCCTGCTTGCGGATCGGCCCGACCCGCGCCAGGCCGGCGAAGGTGCCCGGCGTGCGCAGAAGCCCGAGCCCGTGTCCCGAGGCGGGCGCGTCCACGATGACCGTGTCGTAGGTCTGCGCGCCCTTGGACCAGCGGTCGGGCAGCGTCAGCTCCCACACCTTCACGATCGTCGCCATCTCGCGCGCGCCCGGCGCCGCGGCGGCGAAGTAGCGGAAGGCGTCGTTGTCGAACAGCACGCGGCTGAGCATGCGCGAGCCCAGCTGGGACGCCAGCCAGTCGCGCAAAGCAGCCCACGGGTCGATCGAGATCGCCCACAGGTCCTCGGTCAGCTCGGCCTCCTCGTCGCCCACGCCCGCGCGGCGGAACACGCGCGAGAGCCGGTCCTGCTCGGCCACCTCGCACAGGATCGTGCGGCGCCCGCGCGCGGCGCAGGCCAGGCCGAGCGCGGCCGAGACGGTGGAGCGGCCGACGCCCCCCTTTCCCGTGACGTAGATCAGGCGCCGGTCGAGGATCACGGCATCCTAGGTACCCAGACCTAGAATCCCCGGACGATGGACGATCGCGACATCGCTTACGACGAGCGCGGCCTGGTGCCCTGCATCGTGCAGGACTGGCGCACGGGGGAGGTCCTCACCCTGGCCTACATGAACGCGCAGGCGCTGCAGCGCACGCGCGCGACGGGCGAGATGCACTTCTGGAGCCGCTCGCGCGACGAGCTGTGGCACAAGGGCGAGACGAGCGGGAACACCCAGGCGCTGCGGGCGATGCGCTACGACTGCGACGCCGACGCGCTGCTCGCGCTGGTCGAGCCCGACGGACCGGCGTGTCACACCGGCGAGCGCACCTGCTTCTACCGCGGCGAGCTGGGGCCGGCGCCCTTCGAGGCCCTGCCGTCGCTGGAGCGCACGATCGCCGCGCGGCACCGCGACCGGCCCGCCGGCTCCTACACGACCGAGCTGTTCGACGAGCCCTTCCGCATCGGCGAGAAGGTCGAGGAGGAGGCGCTGGAGGTCGTGCACGCGCACCGCGAGGAGACCGCGGAGCGCCTCGCCGAGGAATCGGCCGACCTGATCTACCACCTGCTCGTCCTGCTGCGCGACTACGGCGTCGAGGTGCGCGAGGTCGAGGAGGTGCTCAATGCCCGTCGCCGCTGACCTGCCCGCCGCCGCGCCCGGCCTGGACGAGGTGCGCGCGCTCGCGCGGGCGCACAACCTCATCCCGCTGCGCCACACGTTCATCGACGACTGCGAGACGCCGGTCTCCGCGTTCCTCAAGCTGCGCGAGGACGGGCCGGCGTTCCTGCTGGAGTCGGCCGAGCAGGGCCAGCGCGTGGGCCGCTACTCGTTCATCGGCTTTCGGCCCCGCAAGACCGTCACCTGGTCGGCCGGGGATCCCGGCGACCCGTACGCGCTGGCCGAGGCCGAGGTCGCGCGCCACCGCCAGGCGCCGCTGCCCGACCTGCCGCCGTTCTCCGGCGGCGCCGTGGGCTTCTTCGGCTACGACCTCGTGCGCACGGTGGAGCCCCTGGGCGCCCCCAACCCCGACCCGATCGGCGTGCCGGACATGGCGCTCATGCTCACGGACGCGCTGGTGGTCTTCGACCACCTCAAGCACGAGGTCTCGATCCTGGCCAACGTGTACGCCGAGGACGACGTCGAGCGCTCCTACGACGCCGCGCGCGAGACGATCGCCGAGGTGCGCCGGCGCCTGAGCGGCCCGGTCCCCCGCGCACCCCGGCCGGGCCCGCGCGCGATGCCGCGCTTCGAGTCCAACATGTCGCGCGAGACGTTCGAGGGGATCGTCGGCCGCATCGTCGAGTACATCCGCGCCGGCGACGCCTACCAGGTCGTGCCGTCCCAGCGCTGGAGCGCCGAGGTCCCGGTCGAGGCGTTCTCGATCTACCGCGGACTGCGCGCGGTGAACCCCAGCCCCTACATGTACTTCCTGGACTTCGGCGACTTCCAGGTCGCCGGGGCCAGCCCCGAGCCTCTGCTGACCGTCTCCGGCCGGCGCGCCTCCACGCGGCCGATCGCCGGCACCCGCCCCCGGGGGGTGGACGCCGAGGACGACGCCCGCATCGCGCGCGAGCTGCTGGAGGACGACAAGGAGCGCGCCGAGCACGTGATGCTGGTCGACCTCGGGCGCAACGACCTGGGGCGCGTGTGCGAGTACGGCACCGTGGAGGTCGAGACGTTCATGGCCGTGGAGACCTACTCCCACGTGATGCACATCGTCTCCTCGGTGGCCGGCGACCTGCGGCCGGAGGTGAGCGCCGTGGACGCGCTGCGCTCCGTGCTGCCCGCCGGCACGCTGTCGGGCGCGCCCAAGGTGCGCGCCATGCAGATCATCGACGAGGTCGAGCCGGTCAAGCGCGGGGGCTACGGCGGCGCCATCGGCTACCTCGCCTACACCGGGGACCTGGACACCTGCATCCACATCCGCACGGTCGTGGTCAAGGACGGTGTGGCCCACGTCCAGGCGGGCGGCGGCACCGTGGCCGACGCCAAGCCGGCCTACGAGTACGAGGAGTCGGTGGCCAAGGCGCGCGGCGTGATGCGGGCCATCGAGCTGGCCGTGGCGCAGGAGGACTGGGCATGACGCGCGTCCTGATCGTCGACAACTACGACTCCTTCACCTACAACCTCTATCAGTACCTGGGCGAGCTGGGGGCCGAGCTGGAGGTCGTGCGCAACGACCGCGCCACGGTGGACGAGCTGCTGGAGCGCGGGCCCGACCGCGTGGTCGTCTCGCCGGGCCCATGCACCCCGGACCAGGCGGGGATCTCGGTGGAGGCGATGCGCCGCTTCCCGGAGGCGGGAGTCTCGACGCTGGGCGTGTGCCTGGGCCACCAGGCAATGGGCCAGGCCTTCGGAGGCCGCGTGGTGCGCCACGAGCCCGTGCACGGCAAGAGCGCGCAGGTGCGGCACGACGGGCGCACGATCTTCGCCGGCCTGGACACGCCGCTGACCGTGGGCCGCTACCACTCGCTGGTGGTCGACCCCGACCTGCCGGAAGCGCTGGAGGTCTCCTCCACGGGCGGCGGGGTCGTCATGGGGCTGCGCCACCGCGAGCTGCCGGTCGAGGGCGTGCAGTTCCATCCCGAGTCCGTCCTCACGCCGGACGGCAAGCGACTGCTGGCGAACTTCCTTGCCTGACGACGTGCTCACGCGGGCCATCGAGGCGGTGGCGGGCGGTCGCGACCTGTCGGTCGACGAGGCGGCCGAGGTGCTGGAGGCGATCATGTCCGGCGACGCCTCCGAGGCCCAGATCGCCGGCTTCCTCGTCGGCCTGCGCGCCAAGGGCGAGACGGTGGACGAGGTGGCCGGCTTCGCGCGCACGATGCGCGGGCTGGCCGCCCGTGTGGAGACCGGCCGCGACGACCTGCTGGACACCGCGGGCACGGGCGGCGGGCGGACCACGTTCAACGTCTCCACGACGGCGGCGCTGATCGCCGCCGGCGCCGGCTGCGCGGTGGCCAAGCACGGCAACCGCTCGGCCACGAGCCTGTCGGGCTCCGCGGACGTGCTGGAGGCGCTCGGGGCGCGCATAGACCTGGAGCCCGACGCCGTCGCCACGTGCATCCGCGACGTCGGGTTCGGCTTCATGTTCGCGCCCGCCCACCATCAGGCGATGCGCTTCGTGGTGCCCGTGCGCAAGGCCCTGGCCGTGCGCACCGTGTTCAACTTCCTCGGGCCCCTCACCAATCCGGCGGGCGCCACGCGTCAGCTGATCGGCGTCTCTGACCCGGCGTTCGTCCACGTGCTCGCGGGCGCCCTCGGGCAGCTGGGCGTCGAGAGGGCGCTGGTAGTGTGCGGCGAAGACGGACTGGACGAGATGAGCACCGCTGGACGCACGCACGTCGTCGAGGTCACCGGCGGAGGAGACGGCGACGCGACCATCGAGCGCTACGCCGTCGAACCCGGCGACGTCGGGCTTCCCACGTCGCCGCTCGCCGCGGTGGCCGGCGGCACGCCGGAGGAGAACGCCGCCACCACGCGTTCCGTGCTGGCCGGCGAGCCGGGCCCGGCGCGCGATTTGGCCGTGCTCAACGCCGGCGCGGCGATCTACGCGGCCCGGCGCGCGGACACGCTGGAGGAGGGCGTGCGCGCCGCCGAGGCCGCGGTCGACGACGGCCGCGCGCAGCGCGCGCTGGAGGCCTACGTGGCCCGCACCCGCGAGGGAGCGGCGAGTCCCTCGTGAACGTCCTCGACCGCATCGTGGACTCCACGCGCCACGACCTCGAGCAGCGGCGCCGCGAACGCCCGCAGGCCGAGCTGGAGCGCGAGCTGGCCGCACGCACGGAGGACCGGCCGTTCTCCGAGGCGCTGGCGCGCCCCGGCATCTCGCTGATCGCCGAGCACAAGCGCCGCTCGCCGTCCGCCGGCCCGCTGCGCGAGGGCGGCTCGGTGACCGACGTGGTCTGCGCCTACGAGCGCGGCGGCGCCGTGGCGTTGTCGGTCCTCACCGAGCACCACCACTTCGGCGGCTCGCTGGACGACCTGCGCGAGGCGCGGCGCGCCACCCGCCTGCCGATCCTGCGCAAGGACTTCGTGGTCGACCCCTACCAGCTGTACGAGTCCGCGGTCGCCGGCGCCGACGCCGTGCTGCTGATCGTCGCCGCGCTGGCACCGCAGGACCTCGCCAGGCTGCACCGCGAGGCGCTGGACCTCGACCTCGACGTGCTGGTGGAGGTGCACGACGAGGCGCAGCTGCAGGCCGCCCTCGAGGTGGACGCCGAGATGATCGGCATCAACAACCGCGACCTCAGCGACTTCAGCGTCGACGTGGAGCGCACCTACGAGCTGCTGTCCGACGTCCCCACCGGCAAGGTCGTGGTGTCCGAGTCGGGCTTCAGCACGCGCGAGCAGCTCGAGGACCTGGACCGCATCGGCGTCGACGCGGTGCTGATCGGCGAGTCGCTCATGCGCTCGCCGGACGTCGAGGCCGCCTGCCGGGCGCTCACCGGCGCGGCCGCGTCGGACCTTTAGCTTCGGTTCACCGCCTCCCTTCACGCTCCATCGCCATGAACCCCGCCTCGCTGCGCTCGTCGCTCCTCGCCGCCGTGGTCGGCGGCGCTCTCGTCGCCGCCGCCATCCTGCTCCTGGACCTCGGCGACGACTCCGGGAAGACCACCACCGTCATCCAGCAGTCGCCGCTGTCCGCCGCCCGCGACGCGGCGCAGGAGGGCGCCCCGCGCGGGCTGACCGCGCGCGAGATCTACAAGCGCGACGCGCCCGGCGTCGTCAACGTGCGCGCCCAGGTGGTCCAGCAGGTCGAGTCCCCGTTCGACCTCGGCCCGCAGCCCGACCGCGGGACCTCCACCGGCTCGGGCTTCGTGCTGGACAAGCGCGGCTTCATCCTCACCAACGCGCACGTCATCGAGGGCGCCTCCCGCGTGACCGTCCAGTTCGAGGACGACAAGGTGACGGAGGCCAAGGTCGTGGGCAAGGACACCTCCACCGACCTGGCGGTGCTCAAGGTCGACCCCGAGAACCTGGACCTCAAGCCGCTCGCCCTGGGCGACTCCAAGGACGTGCAGGTGGGCGATCCGACGATCGCGATCGGCAACCCGTTCGGCCTGGACCGCACGCTCACCACCGGCGTCGTGTCGGCGCTCCAGCGCCGGATCACCGCCCCCAACGGCTTCCAGATCGAGAACGTCATCCAGACGGACGCGGCGATCAACCCCGGCAACTCCGGCGGTCCGCTGCTCGACGCCGCGGGCCGGGTGATCGGCATCAACTCCCAGATCGCCACGGGCGGCGCGGGCAACGGGAACGTCGGCATCGCCTTCGCCGTGCCGATCAACACCGCCAAGCAGGTGATCCCGCAGCTGCGCGACGCGGGCAAGGTCGAGCGCGCCTACCTGGGCATCACCGGCGCGACGATCGACGCCTCGCTGGCGCGCCTGAACCTGGCCGCTGAGAGCGGCGTGCTCGTCCAGACGGTGCAGGCAGGCAGCCCGGCCGACAAGGCGGGCATCCGCGGCGGCGACGCCCGCGCCAACCTCGACGGCTCGGACATCGCGCTGGGCGGCGACGTGATCACCAAGATCGACGGCAAGCCCGTGAAGTCGATGGACGACGTGGTGGCCGTGATCAACCGCAAGAAGCCCGGCGACCAGGTGTCGCTGGAGCTGCTGCGCGACGGGCGGTCGAAGACGGTCACGGTGAAGCTCGCCCAGAGGCCAAGCGAGGCGCCTAACCAGTAGGTCGCGTCTCGGGGTCCCTACGATGGCCTCGTGACCAAGGTCAAGATCTGCGGGACCACCAACCTCGACGACGCCCGGCTGGCGGCCGACCTCGGCGCCTGGGCGGTCGGGCTCGTGTTCGCGCCCGAATCGTCGCGGCAGGTGGCCGTGGACGTCGCCGCCGAGATCGCGGCGGAGCTGCGCCGGCGGACCGAGCTGGCAGGCGTCTTCGTCAACGCGCCGCTGGACGAGGTCGCCGCGGTGGCCGACGGCGTCGGGCTCACGATGCTGCAGCTGCACGGGGACGAGGGCCCCGCCTACTGCGCCGAGGCCGCGCGGCGCACCGGCTGCAAGGTCGCCAAGGTCGCGCGGGTGCGCTCGCGCGCCGACGTGGCGGGCCTCGAGCCCTTCCACACCGACTTCCACCTCCTCGACGCCGGGGCCGGCGACCGGCGGGGCGGAACCGGCCAGACCTGGGACTGGCGCCTGGTGGCCCAGCACCGCGCGCCGCAGCCGCTGATCGTGGCCGGGGGGCTGACGCCGGAGAACGTCGCCGAGGCGATCCGCCACACGCGGCCCTTCGCGGTCGACGTGGTCAGCGGCGTGGAGGCGCAGCCCGGCATTAAGGATCCGGCGAAGCTGGAGGCGTTCTTCGCCGCGGTCGCCGGGGCGCGGGAGCCGGTCGCGTGATCGACGAGCGCTTCGGCCCCTACGGCGGGCGCTACGTGCCCGAGACGCTCATGCCGGCGCTGGCCGAGCTGGCCGCCGCGTGGGAGGCCGTCCGCGACGACGCCGATTACCGCATGGAGCTCGCCGAGCTGCTGCGCGACTACGCCGGCCGCCCGACGCCGCTGTACCTGGCGCGGCGGCTGTCGGAGGCGGCCGGGCGCCCGGTGTGGCTCAAGCGCGAGGACCTGCTGCACACCGGCGCGCACAAGCTCAACAACGCGCTGGGCCAGTGCCTGCTCGCCCGGCGGATGGGCAAGCGGCGGATCATCGCCGAGACCGGTGCGGGCCAGCACGGCGTCGCCACCGCCACGGCGTGCGCGCTGCTGGACCTGGAGTGCGTCGTCTACATGGGCGAGGAGGACATGCGCCGGCAGCGGCCCAACGTCGAGCGCATGGGGCTGCTGGGCGCCACCGTGGCGCCGGTCGCCGCGGGCACGCGGACGCTGAAGGAGGCGACCTCGGAGGCGATCCGCGACTGGACCACGAACGTCGCCACCACGCACTACGTGATCGGCTCCACGGTCGGCCCCGCGCCCTACCCGGCGCTGGTGCGCGACCTGCAGCGGGTGATCGGCGACGAGGCGCGCGCGCAGCTGCTGGAGCGCACGGGCCGCCTGCCCGACCGGGTGATCGCCTGCGTGGGCGGCGGCTCCAACGCCATTGGCACCTTCACCGCGTTCACGGGCGACGCCGGCGTGGAGCTGATCGGCGTGGAGGCCGCGGGCGAGGGGCTGGACAGCGGCCGCCACGGCGCTCCGCTCACCGCCGGCGGGCGGCCCGGCGTGCTGCACGGCTCGCTGTCGGCCGTACTGCAGGACGCCGACGGCCAGATCGCCGAGGCGCACTCGATCTCCGCGGGCCTGGACTACCCGGGCTCCGGCCCCGAGCACGCGCACCTGCGCGACACCGGGCGCGCGCGCTACGAGGCCGTGTCGGACGCCGACGCGCTCGCCGCCTTCGCGCACACGGCGCGCCTGGAGGGGATCATCCCGGCGCTGGAGTCCAGCCACGCGATCGCCTGGACGCTGGCCAACCCGGGTGGCGAGCTGGACCTGGTGTGCCTGTCCGGGCGCGGGGACAAGGACCTCGCCGAGGCGCTGGAGCGGCTGGGTGACTGAGGTGGCGGCGCCGGCGGGCGCCGAGCGGATCTCGTCCGCCTTCGCGGACCGGGCCGGGCGGGCGGCGCTGATGCCCTACATGATGGGCGGGTTCCCCGACCTGCCCACCTCGGCGCGGATCGCCGCCGCCTACGCCGACGGCGGCGCCGACCTGGTCGAGCTGGGGATCCCGTTCTCCGATCCGCTGGCCGACGGCCCGGTGATCGCGGCCGCGGGCACGCAGGCGCTACGCGCCGGCGCCACGGTGGACGGCGTCCTGGGCGTCTGCGAGGAGCTGGCGCCGCGCGTCCCGGTCGTGGTCATGTGCTACGCCAACCTGGTCCTCGCCCCGGGTCCGGACGCCTTCGCGGCGGCCCTGACGGCCGCGGGCGCCAGCGGGCTGATCGTCCCCGACCTGCCGCTGGAGGAGGCGTCCGGGGTGCTGGAGGCCTGCGACGCGCACGGCGTGGCGCTGGTTTTGCTCGTGGCGCCGACCACGCCGGAGGAGCGCCTGGCGCGCATCGGCGCCCAGGCCCGCGGCTTCCTCTACACGGTCGCGGTCACCGGGACGACCGGCGAGCGCGACGCGCTGGACGTCGGGGGTGTCGTGGCGCGCGCCCGCGCGCACGCGGGCGTACCCGTCGCCGTCGGCTTCGGCATCGGGACGCCCGAGCAGGCCGCCGCGGCCGCCGCGGCCGGGGCGGACGGCGTGATCGTCGGCAGCCGGCTGGTCCGTGCGGCTGCCGAGGCCGCCGACCCGGCCGGCGCCGTGCGCGACGCGGTCGCCGGTTTTGCCGCCGCGCTCAGCCGATAGGATCGCCGCATGGCCATCACGGTCGCCACCGCCGCCGCGCTCGTCATCTGGGTCGTCATGTGGTCCGTCGGGATCAAGGCGCTGGACGCCAGCATGCTCGCCCTGGCGATCGTCCTCCTCGTCGCCACCGGGCGGATCGTCATGCGCTACCTGCCGGGTCGCGACCGGGCCTGACAGCCGGCGCATGGCCCGTGTCGGCATCCTCACCGGCGGGGGCGACTGCCCCGGCCTCAACGCGGTCATCCGCGCCGTCGTGCGCAAGGGGATCCGCGAGCACGGCCACTCGCTGCTGGGCTTCCGCCACGGCTGGGCCGGGGCGATGGGCGGCGAGACCGTCGAGCTGACGCTGGAGAACACGCGCGGGATCCTGCCCCGTGGCGGCACCATCCTGGGCACGTCGCGGACGAATCCCTACAAGGACGACGGCGGCGTCGAGCGCGTCAAGGCGACCCTGGCCGCGGAGGGCGTGGACGCCCTGATCGCCGTGGGCGGCGAGGACACGCTGGGCGTCGCGCAGCGCCTGCACGACGACGGCGTCCCGGTGGTGGGAGTGCCCAAGACGATCGACAACGACCTCAACGGCACCGACTTCACCTTCGGCTTCCAGACCGCAGTGCAGATCGCCACCGACGCGATCGACCGCCTGCACACCACGGCGGAGTCCCACAACCGCGTGATGGTGGTGGAGGTCATGGGCCGCCACGCCGGCTGGATCGCCTGCTACAGCGGGATGGCGGGCGGCGCGGACGCCATCCTGGTGCCCGAGCGCGCCTTCGACGTGGACGAGGTGTGCGAGCGCATCCGGCGCCGCCACCGCGCGGGGCGGACGTTCTCGATCATCGTGGTGTCCGAGGGCGCCGTGCCGCGCGACGGCTCCGAGCCGCGCGGCGACCGGCAGACCGACGCCTTCGGCCACGTTCGCCTGGGCGGCATCGCGGTCGAGCTGGAGGGGCAGATCGAGGAGCGCACGGGCTACGAGAGCCGCATGACGATCCTCGGCCACGTCCAGCGCGGCGGCACCCCGACGGCGTACGACCGCGTGCTGGCCACACGCTTCGGCGTGGCCGCCATCGACGCCGCGAGCGACGGCGCCTTCGGGCAGATGGTGGCCCTGCACGGCACCGACATCGCGCGCGTCGGGCTGGAGGACGCGCTGCGCGAGCCCAAGGTGCTCGATCCCGAGCTCTACGAGACGGCGGAGGTCTTCTTCGGATGAGGTGGGCGCGACTGGCCGCCGGCGCGCTGGTCGCGGCCGCGGTCCTCGGCGGGTGCGCGGACGGCGGCGGCACGGGCGGCGACAGCGTCTCGGGCGACGTCCTGCGCATCTACTCGAGCCAGCCGCTGCGCGGGGCCCTGGCCGAGCAGGCCCGGGCGATCGTACGCGGCGAGCAGCTGGCGCTGTCCGAGGCAGGTGGGCGGGCGGGGAAGTGGCGCATCGAGTACCGCGCGCTGGACGACTCCGACCCGGTGACCGGGACGTGGGAGCCCGGCCAGGTGTCCGCCAACGCGCGCACGGCCGCGCAGGACGACAAGACGATCGCCTACCTGGGCGAGATGGGCACCGGCGCGTCGGCCGTGTCGATCCCCATCCTCAACGAGACGGGGATCCTCGAGGTCAGCCCGACCGACTCGGTCACCGGCTTCACGCGCGCCGCCGGCGCCAACCCCGGGGAGCCCGACAAGTACTACCCCACGCGCGACGAGAACTTCGCCCGCGTCGTGCCGCCCGACAGCGTCCAGGCGGCGGCGCTGCTGCAGCTCATGCAGGACACGCGCGTGCGCCGCGTGTACGTCGTGCACGACCAGAAGCTCTACGGGCAGGGCGTGGCGCGCGCGATCAGCCGCGGGGCGCGCGCCAAGGGCGTGGAGGTCGTCAAGGTCCAGGGCGTCGACCCCGAGGACGCCGAGCCCGCGAAGGTCGCGAGCGACGTGGCGGCCGCGGGCGCCGACGCCTTCCTGTACGCGGGGGAGCCGGTGCGCGAGGTGCCCGCGCTGTACGGCGCCGTGGCGCACGCGGCCCCGCGCATGCGGCTGTTCGGGACCTACACCCAGGCCAACGACGCCTTCGCGCGGGCCCTGGCGCCGCGGGCAACCGTGCTGGCCACGGCCCCGTGGCTGAGCCTGGGCTCCTATCCGCGCTCGGCCCGGCGGGTCGCCGCGCTCTACCGCCGCCGCTACGGAGCTCCGATGCCGGCGCCGGCGCTGTACGGCTACGAGGCCATGGACGCCGTGCTGGACGCCATCCGCCGCGCGGGCGACGACGGGAACGACCGGGGCGCCGTGATCGACGAGCTGCTGGACACGCGCAACCGCGCTTCGGTCCTCGGGCGCTGGTCGTTCGACCGCAACGGCGACGTCACGACGAAGGTCTACGGGGCCTGGCGGGTGCGCGACGGGCGGGTCGCCTTCAGCCGCGTGCTGGACCCTTTGGGAGCGTAAGTTGCGCTTTTAGCGAGCACTATGGCTTAGGATCAGGACCCGTTCCGAACCGAGGGGGGAACCTCATTGAGAGCACGATTTCTGGCAGTAGCCGGGGCTTGCGCCGTGCTGGGAGTCGGCTTCACCGCGTGCGGTGATGACGACGACGGCGACGGCGGCGGCGGCAACAAGGTCTCCGGCAGCACGCTGACCATCTACTCGAGCCTCCCGCTCCAGGGCACGTCGCGCGGGCAGTCCGAAGCCGTGATCAACGGCGAGCGCCTGGCGCTCGAGGAGCTGGCGCCGGGCGGAAAGCTCGGCAAGTACCGGATCAAGTACGTCTCGCTCGACGACTCCACCGCCCAGAACCCGGGCACCGCGGACGAGGGCCAGACGGCCCAGAACGCCCGCAGGGCGTCGTCGGACAAGACGACGATCTTCTACCTCGGGGAGTTCAACTCCGGCGGCACGAAGGTCTCCCTGCCCATCCTCAACAAGGGCGGGATCCCGCAGATCAGCCCGGCGAACACCTACGTAGGACTGACCACGGACGACCCGGGCTCCGAGCCGGGCGAGCCGCAGAAGTACTACCCGACGGGCAAGCGCACGTACGCGCGCGTCGTCCCGCGCGACACCATCCAGGGCGCCGCCCTGGTGGCGACGATGCAGGAGGACGGCTGCAAGGGACTGACCCTGTGGAACGACGGCTCCACCTACGGCGCCGGCCTGGCTCGCAACATCGAGCTGTCGGCTCAGCAGGCCAACCTGCCGGTGGAGGGCAAGGAGCGCACCGACAAGAACGCGGCGAACTACCGCTCGCTGGCTTCCGGGATCAACACCGACTGCTTCGCGTGGGCCGGTGTGACCGGGGAGAACGGCGTGCAGGTGTTCAAGGACGCCGCGGCGGCTTGCCAGGACTGCAAGCTGTACGGTCCCGACGGCGTGGCCGAGGAGGCCTTCTCCAACCCCGCGGAGGGCGGCGTGCCCGCCGACGTGGGGGCGCGGACGAAGGTGACCGTGGCGACGCTGGGCGTGAAGGACCTGCCCGCGGCGAAGCCGGTGGTGGAGAAGTTCCGCCAGAAGTTCGGCACGCGAGCCATCGACCCGTACGCCATCTACGGCTACGAGACGATGGCGCTGGCGCTCGACGTCCTCAAGCGGGCCGGCGACAACGCCAACGACCGCGAGGTGGTGATCGAGGAGCTGTTCAACACGAAGGACCGTGACAGCGTCCTCGGGACCTACTCGATCGACGAGAACGGAGACACCACGCTCACCGACTACGGGCTGTACGTCATCGAAGACGGCCAGCCGACGTACTCGAAGAAGATCGTGGCCGACCCGAAGCTCATTCCGAAGGGGTAGGAACCCGAGTCAACGGAACACGGGGGCGGCCCGCGGGCCGCCCCCGCTTCCACCGCCAGCGACATGGAAGCCGCGTCAATCGCCGCCAAGCCAGTCTCGCGCCGTCCGGGCGAAGTCGTGCGCGATCTGCTGTCGCGGTTCGGGCTGATTGCCTTCCTGCTGGCGATGCCGGTCTACATCGCAGTCAAGGACCTGAGCAGCGGCGAGGGCATCACACCGCTGCTCAACCTGCTGGTGCTGGGCATCTCCAACGGCGCCATCTGGGCGCTGATCGCCGTGGGCTACACCCTGGTCTACGGAATCATCGAGCTGATCAACTTCGCCCACGGCGACAACTTCATGCTGGGCACGTTCACGGCCTTCGCGCTGTTCGGAACGCTCGGCCTGACCGTCGCCACGGGGCCGCTCGGCCTGGTCGCCGGGCTGCTCGTGTGCATGCTGGCCGCGATGGCGGTGTGCTCCACCACCAACGTGATGATCGAGCGCGTGGCCTACCGGCCGCTGCGCAACGCGCCGCGCCTGGCGCCGCTGATCACCGCGGTCGGTTTCTCCTTCATCCTCCAGAACGTGGGCATCCTGTGGTTCGGGAGCTCGCAGTTCTCGATCCCCAACCTGATCGAGTCCCAGCACGTCCTGATCGACGTGGGCGGCGTGAAGGTGCGCAACGGCGACGTCCTCGCCGTCGCGGTCACCGTGCCGCTGGTGCTGCTGCTCACTCAGTTCATCGGCCGCAGCCGCATCGGCAAGGCGATGCGGGCCACCGCGCAGGATCCGGAGGCCGCGCGGCTGATGGGCATCAACGTCGACACGACGATCTCCTTCACGTTCCTGCTGGGCGGCCTGGCGGCCGGCGCTGCGGCGGTCATCTACGCGCTGTACCAGACGACGCTGTGGTACTTCGCCGGCTTCCAGGCCGGTCTGATCGCCTTCACCGCCGCCGTCATGGGCGGGATCGGCAACCTGCAGGGGGCGGTCCTGGGCGGCCTGATCATCGGCGTCATCCAGAACATCTCCGACGACCGCATCGCCGCGAAGTGGACGCCGGCGGTCGTCTTCGCCTACCTGATCGTGATCATGGTGTTCCGCCCGCAGGGGCTGCTCGGCGAGGAGACGCGGGAGGCGGGATGAGGGCGCGCTTCGACGAGTTTCGCCGCTGGAAGCACTCCAACCTCGTGCTGGCCATCGTGCTGCTCGGCCTGGCCGTGCTGCTGCCGTATTTCTTCGATCCGCGCGCGTCGTTCATGAACAACGCGGTGCTGGCGCTGGCCTACATCGTGATGGCCCTGGGCCTGAACATCGTGGTGGGCTTCGCCGGGCTGCTCGACCTGGGGTACGTGGCGTTCTACGCCTTCGGCGCGTACTCGATGGGGTGGTTCGCCTCGGACTTCTTCAACCGGGTCAACGGCGAGGAGGGGATCCACCTCGGCGCCGGCCAGTTCGCCAGCACGCTGCCCGGCATCCACCTCAACTTCCTCATGATCCTCGTGATCGCGGTGATCATCTGCGCGATCGCGGGTGTGCTGATCGGGCTGCCCACGCTGCGCCTGCGCGGCGACTACATCGCGATCGTCACGCTGGCCTTCGGCGAGATCATCCGCGTGTTCGCGTTCTTCGGCGACGACATCACGTTCGCCTCCGGCTACACGCTCACCAACGGCCGCGACTCGATCTCCCCGGTGGACCAGATCGACCTGCCCTTGTTCAAGGAGTTCGACTCGGCCTTCAGCCTGCGACCGTACTACTGGTTCGCGCTGGCCATGGTGGCGTTCGTGCTGTTCGTGAACTTCCGCCTGCGCGACTCGCGCCTGGGGCGCGCGTGGATCGCGATCCGCGAGGACGAGATCGCCGCCGCCTCGATGGGGGTGCCGCTGGTCAAGACGAAGCTGCTGGCCTACGCGACGGGCGGCGCGCTGGGCGGGATGTCCGGCGCCTTCCTGGGCTCGTACTACAACGCGGTGAACGCGAACCAGTTCCAGTTCGGGTTCTCGATCTTCATCCTGGCGATGATCATCCTGGGCGGCCTGGGCTCGATCTGGGGGGTGGTGCTCGGGGCGATCCTCATCTCCTACATCAACACGTACTTCATCCCCGACGTCTTCAACAGCCTGCCCAGCACGTTCGGCCTGGACTTCGACCTGACCCAGCTGTCCTTCGGGATCTTCGGCTTCTTGATCGTGCTGGTGATGGTGCTGCGGCCCGAGGGCCTGCTGCCCGAACGAAGGCGAAGGCTCGAGCTCGTCGAGCACATCGGCACGGGCGACGAGCAGCTCTACGAGGTGCGCGCGTGAACGACGACGGCGCCGACCTCATCCTGGAGTCGACGGACGTCTCCAAGGTGTTCGGCGGCCTGGTCGCGGTGAGCGAGGTGGACTTCGCGATCCCGCGCCGCGGCATCGTCTCGATCATCGGGCCCAACGGCGCCGGCAAGACGACCTTCTTCAACATGCTGACCGGGCTCTACAAGCCTACGACGGGCCGGATCTCCTTCGACGGGCGCGACATCACGGGCGCGCGGCCCGACCGCATCCTGGCGCGGGGCATGGCGCGGACGTTCCAGAACATCCGGCTGTTCGCGACGATGAGCGCGCTGGAGAACGTGATGGTGGGCCAGCACGCCCGCATGAAGGCCGGCCTGATGGGCTCGATCTTCCGGCCGCCGTGGGTTATGAAGGAGGAGCGGACCGTCGCCGAGAAGGGGCGCGAGCTGCTCGAGTACGTCGGCCTGCGCCGCGAGCTGCACGACGAGCTGGCGGTCAACCTCTCCTACGGCGACCAGCGCCGCGTGGAGATCGCGCGAGCGCTGTCGTCGGGCCCCTCGCTGCTGCTGCTCGACGAGCCGACGGCGGGGATGAACCCGCAGGAGTCCGCCCGCCTCGTCGACTTCATGCGCACGCTGCGCGACGAGCGCGGGCTCACGATCCTGCTCATCGAGCACGACATGCGCGTGGTGATGGACGTCTCCGAGCGCATCACGGTGCTCGACCACGGCAACAAGATCGCCGAGGGCGTGCCCGCGGAGGTCCGCAAGGACCCGAAGGTGGTCGAGGCCTACCTCGGCACGCAGGCGACCGCGAAGGGCGAGGTCTGATGGCGCTGCTCGAGGTCGACGACATCCACACCTACTACGGGAACATCGAGGCGCTCAAGGGCGTGTCGCTGACCGTGGAGGAGGGCGAGATCGTCACGCTGATCGGGTCCAACGGCGCGGGGAAGTCCACCACCCTGCGCTCGATTTCCGGCCTCACGCCGCCGCGCGAGGGCTCGATCCGCTTCGACGGCGACGACATCGCCGGCGTGGCGCCCCAGGACATCGTGCGCAAGGGGATCTCCCAGGCGCCCGAGGGCCGGCACGTCTTCCCGCGACTGACGGTGCGCGAGAACCTCGACATGGGCGCCTACCTGCGCCGCGACGACCACTCCGAGGACATGGAGCGCGTGTACGACCTGTTCCCGCGCCTGAAGGAGCGCGAGCGCCAGAAGGCGGGGACGATGTCCGGCGGCGAGCAGCAGATGCTGGCGATCGGGCGCGCGCTGATGGCGCAGCCGAAGCTGCTGCTGCTCGACGAGCCCTCGATGGGGATCGCGCCGATCCTCGTGGACCGCATCTACGAGACGATCAAGCAGATCAACCAGCAGGGCACGACGATCCTGCTCGTGGAGCAGAGCGCGCACCACGCGCTCGACGCCAGCCAGCGCGGCTACGTGCTGGCCACCGGCCAGGTGGCGCTGGCCGACGACTCCGACGCCCTGCGGCAAAACGAGGACGTGCGAAAGGCCTACCTCGGCGCATGACCCTGTACGCCCTCATCGGCGCCAAGGCGCTCTACCTGCTGTGGGCCTGGCTGCTGTCGGCGATCGTCTCCTCGTGGCTGTCCAACCGCAAGGGCTACGGCGAGAAGCTCGGCCTGGCCACCGGCCTGCTCCTCACCTTCGTCGGCGTGATCGTCTGGCTCCTGTGGCCGGCCCGCGCCGACTCCGCCTGGAAGGCCGAGGGCCCGATCCCCCGCCGCGGCGGGCGCCGGGTCTAGTCCCTCAGCGCCGCCTGCAGGGCCGCGTCGAGGTCGGGGTGGGCGAAGGTGTAGCCGAGCTGGGTTGCGCGGGTGGGGATCGCGCGCTGGCTGGCGGTGACGACGCGGGCCATGTCGCCGTAGAGCGCGCGCAGGGCGAGGGCCGGGACGGGGGCGATGGCGGGGCGATGCAGGGCGCGGCCGAGGGCGCGGCTGAAGTCGCGGTTGCGTGCCGGGTGGGGGGCGGTGGCGTTGATCGGGCCCTCCCAGCCGTCGCCGTCCAGCGCGGCGAGGTAGATGCCGGCGACGTCGTCGGCGTGGACCCAGGGGATCCACTGCCGCCCGCCGGCGACCGGGCCGCCGACGCCGGCGCGGAAGAACGGCAGCATTCGGGCCAGCGCGCCGCCGCTGCGGTCCAGCACGACGCCGGTGCGCACGAGCGCCACGCGGACGCCCAGCTCCGACGCCTTGCGGGCCTGCGACTCCCACTGGCGGACCACCGTCGCAAGGAAGTCGCCGCCCGGCGGCTGGTCCTCGTCGAGCAGGTCGTCGCCGCGGTCGCCGTACCAGCCCACGGCCGAGGCGCAGACGAGCACGCCGGGCCGTGGATCGGCCGCGCGCAGCCCCGCCACGAGGTTGCGCGTCCCCGCCTCGCGGCTGGTCCGGATGCGCCGGCGCGCCTCGTCGTTCCAGCGCTGGGCCACGGGCTCGCCGGCCAGGTGCACGACCGCGTCGCGCCCGGCGAACGCCTCGGCCGGAGCCGGCGCGTCGGCGGGCGACCACCCCACGGTCTCGAAGCGCCCGGCCCGCGCCGGGCCGCCGCCGTGCTCCAGCGCGCGCTCCAGATAGGCGACGTCCATCCGGGCCACGGCGGGGTCGCGCGACAGGACGGTGACCTCGTCTCCGCGTTCGAGCAGCCGCGTGACCAGGCGCCGCCCGATCAGCCCCGTCGCGCCGGTGACCGTGACCCTCATCGCTCGTGCCGTGCGGATCGCCCGCCGTCAGCCGGCGGGCGTGCCGATCTGGTGGGTCTCGGTGTCGGCGAAGCCGACCTCGTCGCCGGCCTGGGCGACGTCCTGCGCGCGCGCCGTCTCCGCCACGGCCGCCGCGACGGCGGGAGCCACGTCGCGGTTGAAGACCGAGGGGACGATGTAGTCCTCGGCCAGCTCGGACTCGGGGATCACCTCGGCGATCGCCCGCGCCGCGGCGGCCTTCATCTCCTCGGTGATGCTGGGCGCCCGCACGTCCAGTGCGCCCCGGAAGATCCCGGGGAAGGCCAGGACGTTGTTGATCTGGTTCGGGTAGTCGGAGCGGCCCGTGGCCATGATGCGCACGTAGGGAGCGGCCTCCTCGGGCGAGACCTCCGGCGTGGGGTTGGCCATCGCGAACACCATCGGATCGTCGTTCATGCGCGCCAGCGCCTCCGCCGGCACGACGCGGGCGCCCGACACGCCGATCAGCAGGTCCGCCCCCTCCAGCAGGTCCGCCGGAGCGCCGTCGCGGCGCTGCGGGTTGGTGATCTCCGCGTACCAGCGCTTGATCGGGTTGATCGAGCCGTCCAGGTAGTCCGGGCGGTCGACGTGCAGGGCGCCGCGCGAGTCGACGCCGACGACGTCGGTCACGCCCGCGGACATGAGGATGCGCGTCACCGCCACGCCCGCCGCGCCCAGCCCGAAGACGACGACGCGCAGCGAGGCCAGCTCGCGTCCCGTCACCTTGCAGGCGTTCAGCAGCGCCGCCAGCACCACGATCGCGGTCCCGTGCTGGTCGTCGTGGAACACCGGCACGTCCAGCGAGACCTTCAGGCGCTCTTCGATCTCGAAGCAGCGCGGCGCCGAGACGTCCTCCAGGTTGATCCCGCCGAAGGCCGGCGCGATCACCTCGACGGCACGGACGATCTCGTCGGGGTCCTGCGTGTCCAGGCAGACCGGGAAGGCGTCCACCCCGGCGAACTCCTTGAACAGCATCGCCTTGCCCTCCATGACGGGCATCGCGGCGTGGGGGCCGATGTCGCCCAGGCCGAGCACGGCGGTCCCGTCGGAGACCACCGCCACGGTGTTGCGCTTGATCGTGTACTGGAAGGCCTTGGCGCGGTCCTCGGCGATCGCCGCGCATACCCGCGCCACGCCGGGGGTGTAGGCCATCGAGAGGTCGTCCCGCGTACGGAGCGGATGCTTGTTGCGCTGCTCGATCTTGCCCCCGACGTGCAGCAGGAAGGTGCGGTCGGTCGTGTCGACCACGTGCACGCCATCGCACGCCTCGATGGAGGCGACGATCGCGTCCCAGTGGTCCTGGTCGCCCGCCGCGACCGTGATGTCGCGCAGCGTGTGAGCCTCGTCGACCGAGATCAGGTCGACCGCCCCGATCGTGCCGCCCGCCTCGCCGATGGCGCTCGCGACCCGGCCCAGCATGCCGGGCTTGTGCTCGATCTGCACGCGGATCGTGAGGCTGTACTGGGCGCTGGGGGTCTGCTGCACTGGTCCGTTCCGCATCCCATCATAGAGTTCGACACGTGGCCCCCGAACGCGACGAGCTCTTCCTGATCGACGGGAATTCCCTCGCCTACCGGGCATTCTTCGCGCTCCCGGAGGAGATCGCGACGTCGGACGGCTTCCACACCAACGCGATCTTCGGCTTCGCCTCGATGCTCGTGAAGATCCTCACGGACATGGGCCCCAAGGCGACCGTCGTGGTGTGGGACGCGGGCTACACCGGCCGCAAGGAGATCTACGAGGAGTACAAGGCGCAGCGCACCACGCGCCCCGATCTGCTCAAGGAGCAGTGGCCGCACCTGGCCCCGCTCGTGGAGGCGTTCGGGTATCGCAACGTGTCCGTGGAGGGGTACGAGGCCGACGACGTGATCGCCTCGATCGTGGAGAAGGCCAAGGCGCAGGACGTCCCGGTGATGGTCGTCACCGGCGACCGCGACGCCTACCAGCTGGTGGACGACTCGCGCGTGAAGATCATGACCACGTCGCGCGGGATCACGGACACCCGCGTGTACGACCGCGACGGCGTGGTCGAGCGCTACGGGATCGAGCCGCACCTGATCCCCGACTTCATCGGGCTCAAGGGCGACACCTCCGACAACATCCCGGGCGTCCCGGGGATCGGCGACAAGACGGCCGCGCAGCTGCTGCAGCAGTTCGGCTCGCTGGAGGGCGTGCTGGAGAACGTGGAGCAGATCTCCGGCGCCAAGCGCAAGCAGAACCTGATCGAGCACGCCGAGGATGCGCGCATCTCCAAGCGGCTGGCCACGATGGTGCGCGACATCGAGGTGCCGGTCGACCCCGCGGCCGAGCTCTCGCGCGAGCCCGACCGCTCGCGGCTGCGCGAGGTCTTCCGGCGCTTCGAGCTGCGCGACCCGCTGCGCCGCCTGGAGGAGGCGCTGGACATGGCGGAGGCGGCGCCGCTGCCCGCACCCGGCGGCGACCTGACGATCCGCGCGCCGGTGCGCCAGGCGCCGGTGGGCCAGGTCGGCGCGCTGCGCGGTCCGGGCCCGGTCGCGCTGGCGGTGCGCCCGCCCGAGCAGCCCGAGGGCGCGCTGTTCGCCGAGGGCGCCTGGCGCTACGGCGCCTTCGCGGGCGGCGAGCAGGCGCTGGCCGGGGAGGTGCCCGGCCCCGAGGAGCTGGTCGCCGCGGCGGGCGACCGGCCGGTGGCGGCGCACGACGCCAAGTCGCTGCGCGCCGTCCCGCCCAACCTGGCGCACGACACGATGGTGGCGGCGTACCTGATCGACCCCGCCGCGCGCGCCTATCCGTTCGACGAGCTGTGCTCGGACCGCGGCGTGGAGTGCGAGGTGGACGACCCGGCGGCGCGCGACGCGGTCCTCGTCCATTGGCTGGCGCAGTGGCAGCGCGAGGTGCTGCGCGAGCGCGAGGCGGAATGGCTGTTCGACGAGATCGAGCTCCCGCTGGTGCACGTCCTGCGCGAGATGGAGATCGCGGGCGTACGCCTGGACACCGAGCGCCTGGCGGAGATCTCGCAGCGCGTGCGGGCCGCCGCGCTGGAGCTCGAGCGCGCGATTCACGCGCTGGCCGGCGAGGAGTTCACGATCGGCTCGCCCCAGCAGCTCTCCGAGGTGCTGTTCGGGAAGCTGGGGTTGTCGCGCAAGCGCCGCGGCAAGACCGGCTACTCGACCGACGCGCGGGTCCTGCAGGCCATCCGCGACGAGCACGAGATCATCCCCAAGATCGAGCGCTGGCGCGAGCTGACCAAGCTCGAGTCGACGTACCTGGAGGCGCTGCCCGCCCTGATCGCCGACGACGGGCGCCTGCACACGACGTTCAACCAGGCCGCGACGACGACGGGGCGCCTGTCGTCCACGGACCCCAACCTGCAGAACATCCCGATCCGCACGGAGCTGGGCCGCGAGATCCGCGCCTGCTTCGTGGCCGAGCCCGGCAACGTGCTGGTCTCGGCCGACTACTCGCAGGTGGAGCTGCGCGTGCTGGCCCACATCGCGCAGGAGCCCGCGCTGCGCGAGATCTTCGAGCGCGGCGAGGACGTGCACACCGCGACCGCGGGCGAGGTGCTGGGGCTGGCGCCCGACGAGGTCGACGCGGGCGCGCGCTCCAAGGCCAAGATGATCAACTACGGCATCGTCTACGGGCTGTCGGGCTTCGGGCTGGCCGACCGCCTGCAGATCCCGCGCGAGGAGGCCGACGCGTTCATCGAGACCTACCTGGACCGCTTCCCGGCGGTGCGGCGGTTCATCGAGGCGACGATCGCCTTCGCCACCGAGGAGGGCTACGTGCGCACGCTGTTCGGCCGGCGCCGGCGCATCCCCGAGCTGCGGGCGCGCAACCGCCAGACGAAGCTGCTGGGCGAGCGCCTGGCGGTGAACACGATCATCCAGGGGACCGCGGCGGACGTCATCAAGGTCGCGATGGTGCGCGCGCACCGGGCGCTGGCCGAGGCCGGCCTGACCACCCGCCTGGTGCTGCAGATCCACGACGAGCTGCTGTTCGAGGGCCCGGCCGGCGAGGCGCAGGACGCGATGCTGGTAGTGCGCGCTGCCATGGAGGGCGCGGCCGAGCTCGACCCGCCGCTGGCGGTGGACATCGGCGCCGGGCCGAACTGGATGGAGGCGAAGTAGGTGGATCGCGGCGGGGCCGTGCTGCTGACCGCCGCCGTGGGCGGGCTCATCGCGCTGCAGGCGCCGATCAACTCGATGCTGGGCAAGTCCGTCGGGACGTGGCAGGCCGCGGCGGTCTCCTTCGGGATCGGCACGGTCCTGCTGGCGACGATCGTCACGCTCGCCGGCGGCGGCTGGGGCGACCTGGACGGCCTGCGCGGCGCGCCGTGGTACTACCTGGTCGGCGGCCTGCTCGGCGCGGCGTACGTCACCACGGTGCTGGTCACCGTGCGCTCGCTGGGGGCCGGCGGGGTGACCGCCGCGACGATCTCCGGGCAGCTCACGATGTCGCTGGTGGTCGACCAGCTCGGGTGGCTGGGGGTAGAGCGCGAGCCGATCACGGCGCCCCGGATCCTCGGCGTGGTCATGCTGGCCGCCGGCACCTATCTGGTCGTGCGCGACTGAGTTACAATCGCCACGAAGTCTTTCGCAGGAGGTCCTCCATGGCCACGCTCCACATGCCGCATCCTCCCGAGCGGCTCACCGTGCTGGCCGCCTTCATCACGCAGGCGTTCTGGGTTCTGAGCGCCGGCATCGTGCTCATGTACGGGTTCTTCGTCCTCCTTGGGGCGATCGCCCCCGGCGACGTGGGCGCGGTGTCCGCGGCCGTCGTGGCGCTGCTGGTGCTGGCGGCGGCCCGCTCCTGGGCCGCGGCGCATCGCGCGAGCCGCGAGCGCGACCCGCGCCTGGTGCGGGCGCGGGAGCGGCGCGGGTTCTGAGGCAAACCCTGGGGTGGGCGCCCTGGTGCGCCCGCCCCGGGCGGCCGCCATGCTGTGGGCATGACGGTCCGCTCTCTCCTGGCGCTCGCCGCTGCTGCGCTCGCCGTGGCCGGATGCGGCGGGGGCGACGGCGGCGGCGCCGAGCGCCGGCCCGCGCCCGAGCCCAAGGCGCCGCTGGCGCAGACCGTCGCGCAGTGGGAGCGCGCCGTGGCGAGCGGCGAGTGCCGCGCCTACGCGCCGCTCGCGCTGACCTTCACCCGGCCCGAGCAGGCCACCCCGGGCGCCCCGCCCGTGGCCGACGAGTGCCGCTTCTATGCCGAGCAGCTGCCGCGCTGGACGGGGATCGACCTGCGCCGGACGAGGCAGTTCGGCACCGCGGCGCTTGCGGAGGGCCCCGGGCCCCGGCGCGGCCCCTACACCAACCACACGGCGATCTTCGTGCTGGACTGGGACGGGCGCTACCGCTTCTGGGGAACGAACGCGTCCGACCCGCAGATCGGGACCCAGCCCAAGTCCGGCGTGGACTTCCAGGCCACGGCGGACGCCTTCGTGAAGGCGGTGCGCGACCGCGACTGCGCGGCGTTCCTGCGCGTGGCCATGCCGGGCGGCGACTTCTTCCGCGGCACCCGCAACACGCGCGAGGCGTGCGACACCGTCTTTCGCGGCCGCAACCTGGCGCCGCAGCTGCGGGCCGATCCGGGTGCGGAGCCCGAGCCGCTCGGCGAGACGCTGGACCTCGGGTTCTTCGGCGTCGCGACCAAGCGCAACTACTACACGCTGATCGTCGGCACGCGGCCGACGGACGTGCCGGCCGCGCAGTTCCGCGGCAAGCCGGCCGCGCTCGTCCTCAACTACTTCCCCAACTACCGCCCGGTGGGCTAGGCCGCCACGGCGACGCGGCGGTCGGCGGCCGGCGCCGGGCCGGCGAACTCAGGCGGGGCGATGCGCAGGTAATGGCCGAAGAACCAGTCGGTGACGCCCTGGCGGCCGAAGCCCTGCAGCACGCGCACCAGCGCGCGCGGCGGGATGCGCGGGACGAGGTCCTGCACGCGCTTCATCGCCTCGAACTTCCACCGGTGCTCCGCGCTGAACGCGTGGTAGCGGCGCAGCGCCTCCTCGCGCGTCCGGCGCCCCTCCACGACGGCGCGCAGCTCGCGCCCGCAGGCGATGCCGAAGTACAGCGCGGTGCGGATCCCCTCGGCGGTGACCGGGATGCAGTGGCCGGCGCTGTCGCCGGCGAAGAACACGCCGCCCTCCGTGGCGGGCCGGATGCGGTGGGGGATCCAGTTGCCCTGGTAGCGCACGGGGGGCACGCCGAGGTCCTGCGCCAGCTGGACGGTCTCCGCCTTCACCGGCGGCCGGGGATCGAAGGAGCCGACGCCCACGCGCAGCTCGCCGTCGGCCGGGAAGCTCCAGGCGTAGCCCGCGCGCACGTAGCGGCGGTCGATCCACAGCTCCATGTCCTCGCCGCGCCCGTGCGGGTGGACCTCCAGCCCTCGCGACAGGAAGGCCTCGGGCGGCTGCACGTTGTCGCCGAGCCCCAGGATGCGCCGCCAGCCCAGCGCATCCACGATCAGCGGTGCGCGCAGGTCGCCGCGGTCGGTGCGCACGCCGCCGGGGATGCGGCCCTCGACCTTCGCGGTCTCGAACTCCGCGTGCCCCGCGCTCTGGGCGCGCAGCAGCGCGCACAGCGTGCGGTAGTCGAAGGTGGAGAAGGTCCAGGGCAGCTTCCAGCGCACGCTGCCGTGCGGCGTGTGCAGGACCAGGTCGCCGAACGTCTGCTGCAGCGACTCCTCCAGTCCCATGGCGCGCAGCCAGGTGGTCGGGATGCCGCAGGCCGAGGTCTGGCGCTCCCCGACCTCGTAGCGGTCGAGGATCAGCGTGCGCGCGCCGGAGCCCGCCAGCTCGCGCGCCACGGCGAGGCCCGCGAAGCTGGCGCCGCAGATCAGGACGTCGTAGTCGCCGGAGAGCGGGGTGCGGTCGGTTCCCCGCTTGGTCTCGCGTCGCGGCATGGCGGCGGATCATAGGACGGTTCCTTCGCTAACCTCCTCCCCTCATGGCCGAAGTCACAACCGCCCCACCGCCCGACGCGAAGGTCGTCGACGGCTCCGACGGCCTCCTCCTGGAGATCGACGGGCAGATCGTCCCCAACTACGACGCGACGCTGTCGCCCTTCTCCGAGGGCGACGTCGTGAGCGGCAAGGTGGTGCGGATCGACAACGACGAGGTGCTCGTCGACATCGGCTACAAGTCCGAGGGCGTCATCCCCTCCAACGAGCTGTCGATCCGCAAGTCGGTCGACCCCTCCGACGAGGTGGAGCTCGGCGAGGAGGTCGACGCGCTCGTCCTCACCAAGGAGGACCAGGACGGCCGCCTGATCCTCTCCAAGAAGCGCGCCCGCTTCGAGAAGGCGTGGCGGCGCATCGAGGCGGCGGCCGAGTCCGGCGAGCCCGTCACGGGCAGCGTGATCGAGGTCGTCAAGGGCGGTCTGATCATCGACCTCGGCGTGCGCGGCTTCCTGCCGGCGTCGCTGGTCGACATCCGCCGCGTCCCGCACCTCGACGAGTACCTGGGCACCGACATCGAGTGCAAGGTCATCGAGCTCAACCGCTCGCGCAACAACGTCGTGCTCTCGCGCCGCGCGGTGCTGGAGGAGGAGCGCAAGGAGGTCCGCCAGCAGATCCTCGACCGCCTCCAGCCGGGGATGGTCGTGGAGGGCCAGATCTCCAACATCGTGGACTTCGGGGCGTTCGTGGACCTCGACGGGATCGACGGCCTCATCCACATCTCCGAGCTGTCGTGGTCGCACGTCAACCACCCGAGCGAGATCCTCAACATCGGCGACACCGTGTCGGTGAAGGTCCTCGACATAGACCGCGATCGCCAGCGCATCTCATTGGGCCTCAAGCAGACGCAGGAGGACCCGTGGCAGCGTGTCGTGGACACCTACAACGTCAACGACGAGCTCGAGGGCAAGGTCACCAAGGTCGTCACCTTCGGCGCCTTCGTGGAGATCCTCGACGGCGTCGAGGGCCTCGTGCACATCTCCGAGCTGGCCACCCACCACGTCGAGAACCCGCGCGAGATCATCGAGCCGGGCGACGTGGTCCGCGTCAAGGTCCTGGAGATCGACGACGAGCGCCGCCGCCTGTCGCTCTCGACCAAGCGCGTCGAGGGGCAGATCCTTCCGGTCGGCGGCCGTGCCCCGCTGGCGCCGCAGCCCCCGCCCGAGGGCGAGGCGGGCGACGGCGAAGGGACGCTCGGGTCGATGCCCGACCTGGGGCTGTCCGAGGAGGTCTTCGCCGAGGAGGCACCGCCCGCGGAAGCGGCCGCCGCCGAGCCCGCGCCCGCGCCCGAGGCGGAGCCCGAGGCCGAGCAGCCTTCGCCCGAGCCCGAGCCCGAGCCCACGCCCGAGGCGGAGCCCGAGCCCGCGGCGGAGGCCGGGGAGCCGCCCGTCGCCGACGGCAACGGCGCCCCGGAACGGGCCGAGGAGCGCGCGGGCTGACCGCCTTCATCGGGCTGACCGGCGGGATCGGCGCCGGTAAGTCCGAGGCGCTCGCCGCGCTCGAGCGGCTGGGCGCGGCCACGCTGTCCACGGACGCGGTGGTGCACGAGCTGTACGGGCGCGACGAGGTCCGCGACGCCGTGGTGGGCCGCTGGGGGCCCGAGACCGCGCCCGGCGGTGTCGTGGACCGCGCCGAGGTTGCGCGCCGCGCCTTCGCGTCGCCGGAGGACCGGGCGTGGCTGGAGGGCCTGATCTGGCCCCGCGTGGGCGCCCGGATCGCCGCCTGGCGCGAGCAGGTGCTCGCCCGCGTGCCGGCGCCGCGCGCGGCGGTCATCGAGATCCCGCTGCTCTTCGAATCGGGGATGGACGCGGCCTTCGACGCTACGATCGCGGTGATCGCGGACGAGTCCGTGCGCGCGCGCCGCGCGGGCGCACGGGGGCACGCCGCGGTCCCGGAGCGGTCCGCGCGCCAGCTCACTCAGGAGGAGAAGGCGCGGCGCGCGACTTACGCGGTGGTGAACGATGGCTCGATCGAACAGCTGCAGAGCAGGTTGTCCGCGATCCTGGACGGGCTGAGCCCGTGAGGATCCGGCCCTTCCTGCTGGTCGTGTTCGCGGCGGTGGCCGCCGGCGCCGTCGTGGTGGTGGCGCCCATGGTCGACCGCGCCGTCACGGAGGTCACGCTCCCCCTGCGCCACGAGGACATCATCCGCCAGCAGGCGAGCGACAAGGACCTCGACCCGGCGCTCGTGGCGGCCGTGATCTACGCCGAGTCGAAGTTCCGCGACCGCACCTCGGCGACGGGCGCCAAGGGGCTGATGCAGATCCAGCCGGCAACCGCGCGCTTCATCGCGCGGCGCACGGGCGGGACGCGCTTCGACGTCGAGGACCTCGGCTCGCCGCAGATCAACATCCAGTACGGCACCTGGTACCTGCGCTACCTGCTGCGCCAGCACGAGGGCAACGTCGTGCTGGCGGTCGCCTCCTACAACGCCGGCGAGACCAACGTCGCGCGCTGGGTGGAGCGCTCCCGCCACACCGGGCGGGAGTTCAAGATCGACGACATCCCGTTCCCGGAGACGCGCGCCTACGTCCGCCGCGTCCTGAAGGCCGAGGGCGACTACCGGCGCGAGTACGAGTCCGAGCTCGGGCTCTAGCGCGAGGGCGCGTATGGCGCGGCGACCCGCCGGCCCACGAAGCAGTCCGGGCCCAGGCGCACCGCCTTGACGTGGCCGTGGTGGGCCAGGGCGTTGCGCGAGATCAGCACCACGCGCGTGGGGCCGACCTCCGAGCTCTGGAGCACGACGTCGTAGAGCCGAAATCCGAGCAGCCGCAGGACGGGACTGATCAGCACGAACTTCGTCGAGACCACGAACGTCACGAAGACGAACAGGAGATAGAGCGTGACCGCGGGGCCGATCCAGCCGCCGCTGGTGTGAGCGAACCACACGATGCAGATCGGGAAGACGTACGTGAAGGCGTAGTCGACGCCGAATCCGGTGGGGTCTCCGGGGTTGCGGACGCGCCACGACGTCGTCGATCTGCCGCGGGCGATGAGCGCCATCAGCGCCACGAGCTCGACCGCGACGACGCAGAAGCCAAAGGCCACGCCCGCCGCGAGGGCCGAGGTTCCCGCCCCGGCCGGGTCCGCGGCCAGGGGCGCGAGGAGGTCGCCCTGCGCGCCGATGGCGACGGCGCCCGCGGCGAGGACGGTGCCCGCGGCGACCGCGCCTCGTGGCCGTCCGCGGGGCACGAAGGCGGCGGTCACCGGAAAGGCGGCCACGGTGGCCAGCGCGACCAGCCACAGCGCCACGGGCAAGAGATCGGCCGTCGTCCAGCCCGCGGGCCACGTGGCGGCGAGGAACAGCACGGCCAGCGGTGCGTAGGCGACCACGAACAGCCCGGTCCGGCGCGCGAGCCTTCCGGCGACGTTCACGGGGGCGCGCTTGACGGGGTCCCGCTCGATCGGCTCGAACCGCACCCCGGCGCCGGGCGGCGGGACGGTCGCGCGCGAGTGCGGCCCGCGAATGTCGAGTAGTTCGCGCAGGCGCTCGCTCTGATCGACGATCAGAGGGTTCTTCCGGTAGCGCCGCTTCGGAGGTGAGAACACGCCCGTTCCATTTCTCCCCCCAACCCAATGAACGTTTCGCGAACATGCGATGTGACGGTGAAGATGCCCGCCCAGTCCGAAGACGCCGAGAAGTACGCCCGCGGGGGCGTCGAGGGTTGGCTGCTGCGGCGGTTCCGGCGCGGGCTGCTGAAGGCCGTCGCGGACGCGCGTCCCGCCACGGTCCTCGACGCCGGCTGCGGGGAGGGGTTCGTGACCGAATGGCTGCGCGGCGCCCTGCCGCGCGCGCGGATCGCCGGCGTGGACGCGAGCGAGGCGGCGCTCGCGCGGGCGGCGCGGCGGGTGCCGGACGCCGACCTGCGCCCGGGCGACGTGCGGGCCCTGCCCTATCCGGACGGCGCCTTCGACCTCGTGGTGTGCACGGAGGTGCTCGAACACGTCGAGGACCCCGAGACGGCGCTGCGCGAGCTGCTGCGCGTGTCGCGCGGCCGGGTGCTGGTGACGGTCCCGCACGAGCCCTTCTTTCGCCTGGGGAACCTGGCACGGGGGCGGCACCTGCGCCGCCTGGGCTCGACGCCGGGGCACCGGTGGACGTGGTCTCGGCGCGGCCTCCTGCGCTTGGCGGCCGATCCACGCGCGGTCGAACGGTGGATCAGCCTCTTTCCATGGCAGGCCATGATCGCCCGCGCGCACCGCTAACCTCGAACGTCATGCCGAAGTTCGAGCTGGACTCCGCCTTCGTCCCCACGGCCGACCAGCCCAAGGCCATCACGCGGCTGGCCGAGGCGGTCGAGGCCGGCGAGCGGTTCACCACGCTGCTGGGCGCCACGGGCACCGGCAAGACGATGACCATGGCCGGCATCGTCCAGGAGGTCCAGAAGCCGACGCTGGTCATGGCGCACAACAAGACGCTGGCCGCACAGCTGTGCAACGAGTTCCGCACGTACTTCCCGCGCAACGCCGTCGAGTACTTCGTCTCCTACTACGACTACTACCAGCCCGAGGCCTACGTCCCGTCCCGGGACCTCTACATCGAGAAGGACTCCTCGATCAACGAGGAGATCGACCGCCTGCGCCACGCCGCCACCGCCGCCCTGTTCGCCCGCCGCGACGTGCTGATCGTCGCCTCGGTGTCCTGCATCTTCGGGATCGGGTCGCCGGAGACCTACGACGCCAACATGCAGATCATCCGCAAGGGCGACTACATCGACCGCGACGCGCTCCTGCGCAAGCTCGTCTACATGCAGTACAACCGCAACGACGTGGCGCTGGGCCGCGGCACGTTCCGCGT
This sequence comes from Solirubrobacteraceae bacterium, assembly GCA_031177685.1. Taxonomy (GTDB): domain Bacteria; phylum Actinomycetota; class Thermoleophilia; order Solirubrobacterales; family Solirubrobacteraceae; genus AC-38. The sequence continues at coordinate 107,703 of JAPSGI010000006.1, forward strand.
GCGCGGCGAGACGCTGGAGGTGTTCCCCGCGTACGCCGAGACCGCCTTCCGGGCGATGCTGTTCGGTGAGGAGGTCGAGCGCCTGCAGCACTTCGACCCGCTCACCGGCGAGCTGATCGTCGACGACCTCGAGCACGTCGCGATCTGGCCGGCCACGCACTACAACGTCAAGGAGGGGACGATGGAGCGCGCGGTCGAGGAGATCGGCCGCGAGCTCAACGCCCGCTGTCAGGAGCTGGAGGCCGAGGGCAAGCTGCTGGAGTCCCACCGCCTGCGCCAGCGCACGCAGTACGACATGGAGATGCTGCGGGAGGTCGGGTTCTGCTCGGGCATCGAGAACTACTCGCGCATCCTCGACGGGCGCAAGCCGGGCGACCGGCCGTACTGCCTGATCGACTACTTCCCCGACGACTTTTTGTGCTTCATCGACGAGTCGCACCAGACCGTGCCGCAGATCGGCGGCATGCACGAGGGCGACCGGTCGCGCAAGCAGACGCTGGTCGACTACGGGTTCCGCCTGCCCAGCGCGCTGGACAACCGTCCTCAGACCTTCGACGAGTTCCTCTCGATCACGCCGCAGCTGTGCTTCGTGTCGGCCACGCCGGGGGACTTCGAGCGCACCCGCTCCTCGACGATCGTCGAGCAGATCGTCCGGCCGACCGGCATCGTGGACCCGGAGGTCGAGGTGCGCGAGACCCGCAACCAGGTCGACGACCTGATGAACGAGATCCGGGGGCGCACCGAGCGCGACGAGCGCACGCTGGTCACCACGCTCACCAAGAAGATGTCCGAGGACCTGACGGACTACCTGCTGGAGGCGGGGTTCCGCGTGCGCTACCTGCACTCGGAGGTCGACACGCTGGAGCGCATCCAGATCATCCGCCAGCTGCGGCTGGGGGAGTTCGACGTGCTCGTGGGTGTCAACCTGCTGCGCGAGGGGCTCGACCTGCCCGAGGTGTCGCTGGTGGCGATCCTCGACGCCGACAAGGAGGGGTTCCTGCGCGGCGAGACGTCGCTGATCCAGACGATCGGCCGCGCGGCGCGCAACGTGGAGGGCAAGGTCCTGATGTACGCCGACAAGGAGACGGCCGCCATGCGGGCCGCCATCTCGGAGACCGACCGCCGCAGAGACATTCAGAGGCGATACAACCTCGACAACGACATCACGCCCGAGACGATCGTCAAGGGGATCTCCGACATCGCGGAGTTCATGCAGAGCGAGGCGAAGGTCCCGCGCGGGTCGCGGCGGCGCAAGCAGCGCGAGCGCGACATGGCGCCGGAGGAGATCGAGAAGCTGATCGTGGAGCTCGAGGAGGAGATGCTGGCCGCGGCCGACGACCTGCGCTTCGAGTACGCGGCCAAGCTGCGCGACGAGATCCGCGACCTGCGGCGCGACCTCGAGGAGGCGCGCGCCGAGGAGCTGCGCGCCTGATCGCACGGCGGTCCTCCGGGCGGGTACGCTGCGCCCAACCAAACACATTCACGGGAGGACACGGATTTGGCCCTCGACCGACAGGACATCGAACGACGGGACTTCCCGATCGCCCGGCGCGGATACGAGCCGGAGGCCGTCGACGCTCACCTGCGGCGGGTGGCCGACGACGTGGAGGACCTGCAGAGCGCCGATCGGCCGAGCGGCGCGACGCTGGCCACCGCGGCGTCCGAGCAGGTCCGCACGATCGTGGAGGCCGCGGAGAGCACGGCGGCGGAGATTCGGCGCGGCGCCGAGGAGGAGGCCGCGCGCCTGCGCGACCAGGCGCGCAGCGACGCCGAGCAGGCCCGCGCCGATGCGGCCGCCCAGGCGCGCGAGCACGTCGCGCGCGTGCAGGAGTCCACGCAGAACATGCTGCAGCGCGTGGACGCGATGGAGAGCGAGCTCGGCGCGCTGGTGGACAGCCTGCGCACGGGCGCGAACCGGCTCAGCGCCGACCTGACCCTGCTGGAGGGGAACCTGGGCGAGCTGCGCGGGGGCGCGGCGCCGGCGGCGACGGCCGAGCCGGAGACCGCGGCCGAGCCCGAGCCCGAGCGCGAGCCCGAGCCCGAGCCCGAGCCCGAGCGTGCGCAGGAGCCCGAGCCGGCCGCGGGCGGCGACGACACCGAGGGTGCCCGGCTGATCGCGCTCAACATGGCGCTCAACGGCACGCCGCGTGAGGAGACCGACCGCTACCTGGCCGAGAACTTCCAGCTCGACGATCGCGACCAGCTGCTCGACGACGTGTACTCGCGCGTCGGCTGAGTCGAACATCCGTTCGCCCTCCTACAATGGCGGGCGGACTTATGTCGCCGCACGACCACATAGTCGTCTCGGGTGCCCGGGAGCACAACCTCAAGGACGTCACGCTTTCGCTGCCGCGCGAGGCGCTGGTCGTCATCACGGGGCTGAGCGGCTCCGGGAAGTCGTCGCTGGCCTTCGACACGATCTACGCCGAGGGCCAGCGGCGCTACGTCGAGTCGCTGTCCGCCTACGCGCGGCAGTTCCTGGGCCAGATGGACAAGCCGGACGTGGACTCCATCGAGGGGCTCTCCCCGGCCATCTCCATCGACCAGAAGACGACCTCGCGCAACCCGCGGTCCACCGTGGGCACGGTGACGGAGATCTACGACTACCTGCGCCTGCTGTGGGCGCGGGTGGGCAAGCCCCACTGCCACGTCTGCGGGCGGCCGATCGCCGGCCAGTCGGCCGAGCAGATCATCGACCACGTGCTGGCGCTGGAGGAGGGCACGCGGTTCATGGTGCTCGCCCCGGTGGTCCGGGGGCGCAAGGGCGAGTACGGCAAGCTGCTGGACGAGCTGCGCGCCGAGGGGTTCTCCCGCGTGAAGGTCGACGGCGAGCTGCGGCTGCTCGACGACCCCATCGAGCTCGACAAGAAGTACAAGCACGACGTCTCGGTGGTGGTCGACCGGCTGGTGATGAAGCCGGACGTGCGCAAGCGCCTGGCCGACTCCATCGAGACCGCGGTGTCGGTGGCCGACGGGCTGGTGGACGTCGAGCTGGTCGACGACGCACGCGTGCTGACGTTCTCCGAGAAGTTCGCCTGCCCGGAGCACGGCCCCTCGATCGCCGAGCTGGAGCCGCGCATCTTCTCCTTCAACTCGCCCCACGGCGCCTGCCCGCGCTGCACGGGCCTGGGCTCGCAGATGGAGATCGACCCGGAGCTGATCGTGCCGGACCCGTCGCTGTCGATCGGCGAGGGGGCGATCCTGCCGTGGTCGTCGTCCTCGTCCAACTACTACGACGAGATCACCAACGCGATCGCCGAGCGCTACGAGATCGACCTGGAGACGCCGTGGGAGGACCTGGCCGACGAGGAGCGCGACCTTTTCCTGTACGGGACCAACGGCGACAAGATCTACATCTCGTATCGCAACCGCTACGGGCGCAAGCGCTCCTACACCACGAACTTCGAGGGGATCGTCCCCAGCCTGGAGCGCCGCTACCGCGAGACCGACTCGGAGTACTCGCGGGAGAAGATCGAGGAGTACATGTCGGTCCGGCCCTGCCCGGAGTGCGGCGGCGCGCGCCTGCGGCCGGAGTCGCGCGCGGTCACGGTGGACGGCGTGGGCCTGCCGGAGTTCACGACGCTGTCGGCGGCGCGAGCGCTGGAGTGGGTGCGCTCCGTCGAGCTGTCGGAGGTCGACCGCCAGATCGCGCGGATGATCCTGCGCGAGATCGAGGAGCGGCTGGGGTTCCTGTGCAACGTCGGGGTGGGCTACCTGTCGATGGAGCGCGCGGCGGCGACGCTGTCCGGGGGCGAGGCGCAGCGGATCCGGCTCGCCACCCAGATCGGCTCCTCGCTGGTCGGCGTGCTCTACATCCTCGACGAGCCGTCGATCGGGCTGCACCAGCGCGACAACGCGCGGCTGATCGGGACGCTGGAGCGCCTGCGCGACCTGGGCAACACGGTGATCGTGGTCGAGCACGACGAGGGCACGATGCGCGCGGCCGACCACCTCGTGGACCTGGGTCCGGGCGCGGGCGAGCACGGGGGCAGGGTGATCGCCGAGGGCACCGCGGACGAGGTGGAGAAGATCGGCGACTCGCTGACCGGCCAGTTCCTGGCGGGCGTCCGGCGGATCGAGGTGCCGCGGCGCCGGCGGCGGCCGAACGGGCACGTGCTGATCGAGGGCGCCGCGCAGCACAACCTCAAGGACGTGGACGCGAAGATCCCGCTCGGGGTCTTCTGCTGCGTCACGGGCGTGTCGGGGTCGGGCAAGTCGACGCTGGTCAACGAGGTCCTGTTCAAGGCGGTGTCCAACCGCCTGCACCGCTCCAAGCAGCGTCCGGGCGCGCACCGCCGCATCTCGGGGCTCGACCAGCTGGACAAGATCATCTCGGTCGACCAGTCGCCGATCGGCCGCACGCCGCGGTCCAACCCGGCCACCTACATCGGGCTCTTCGACCAGATCCGCGAGCTGTTCTCCAAGACGCAGGAGGCGCGCGCGCGGGGCTACAAGCCGGGGCGCTTCTCCTTCAACGTCAAGGGCGGGCGCTGCGAGGTCTGCCGCGGCGACGGCCAGATCAAGATCGAGATGCACTTCCTGCCCGACGTGTACGTGCCGTGCGAGCAGTGCCACGGAAAGCGCTACAACCGCGAGACGCTGGAGATCCGCTTCAAGGGCCGAAACATCGCCGACGTGCTCGACATGCCGGTGGAGGAGGCGGTGGAGTTCTTCGCCCACATCCCGAAGATCCACCGGCGGCTGGAGACGCTGCACGACGTGGGGCTCGGCTACGTCCGGCTGGGCCAGCCGGCCACCACGCTGTCCGGCGGCGAGGCGCAGCGGGTTAAGCTGGCCTCGGAGCTGTGCAAGGTCGCGACGGGGCGGACGCTGTACATCCTCGACGAGCCGACCACCGGCCTGCACTTCGCCGACATCCAGCGGCTGCTGGAGGTCCTGCAGCGCCTGGTCGACACGGGCAACACGGTCGTGGTCATCGAGCACAACCTCGACGTGATCAAGACGGCCGACCGGCTCATCGACATGGGTCCGGAGGGCGGGGAGGAGGGCGGCTACGTCGTCGCCGCGGGCACGCCCGAGCAGGTCGCCGCCACCGAGGGCTCCCACACCGGCGAGTACCTGCGCGCCCTCGTGACGCCCGCGCGCCGCGGCGCCACGGCTCCGCGCCGCCGCCGGGTCCCCGCCGCGGCGTAGCCGCGCCCGCCGCGCGATGGTGACTTCACCGCGATATAGGCGGCTAAGTCCACTCAGCGCGGGCTTCAGGGCGCGGGCGGCGCTGCCGATACGGGCTTTGTGCTGACCGTCACGATCATGTTCGCCCTGCTGGTCGCCGTGTGGGGCGGGATCCTGCCGCTGCGGCGGCGCGCCGACTGACGCGCCGCCGCCGCGGTCTCGGTTCAGCCCACGCGCAGAGTGCGCGTGCGGCTGGTGCCGGTCAGGTGGTCGCCGTGCCCGAGCAGGCGCGCGCGGTAGGTGCCGGTGCGGCGAATCGTCAGCACCGTCCGGTAGCGAGAGCGGTCGCCGGTCGCGGCGAGCAGCCCCACGCGCCGGACCACGCGCCAGAACCCGGCCGCGGTGCGGCGCTGGATCAGCACGGTGCGCCCGTTGTGCGCCGGCGCCACGAAACCGGAGAACCGGACGCGCTGGCCGCGCCGCGGCGTCGTGTCGCTCACGTTGAACGAGACGCGCGAGCGCACGCGTACGCCCGTGAAGGCCTGCTCCCCGCCCGAAGTCACGCGGTAGTTGCGGTTGGTCGCCGGCGTCTGACGGAACGAGTAGTTGCCGTTGGCGTCGGTGGTCGCCGTCGCCACGTTGGCGAAGCCGCCGCCGTAGGGCTGGGGGTCCTCGGCCAGCGTCACGGTGCGGCCCGAGCTGTTGGGCCCGGTCAGGCGCCCGGAGATCGTGGCCACCGTCCCGAAGGTGAGGGTGAACGGGTTGGTGTCGGCGGTGATTCGTCCCGGCTCGCGGTGCCCGGGCCGGTGCGTGGCCAGGGCCGGCACGCTCATGACGGCCAGGGCCAGGACTGCGATCGGCAATGCTCGCTTCATTGGATGGTTCTCCCTTCCGGCCCTCGGGCCATGGGTTGTAATGCGCGAGTGCGTTCGAAGTTGGCGCGCTCGTCGCGCGCCGCCAGCGCGCGGAGCGTCCCGCGCAGGACCAGGACCTCCTCCTCGCGGGCGCCGGGCTCGAGCAGGCCGCGCGTCTCCAGCGCCGCGGCGCGGGCCCGCATCAGCGGTCCGAGCGGACCGCGGTCGCGCGCCACGACGCTCGCGGCCAGCCCCGCCGCGCGCATGCGCTCCAGCGTGGCGTCCTCGCCGCAGATCGTGGAGTGGACGACGAGCAGCGACCCGCCGGGGGCGAGCGCGCGCGGGGCCTGCGCGAGCACGCGGTCCAGCAGGGCGCGCCCGTCGGGACCGGCGTCCCAGGCCCGCGCGAGACCGCGGCGGGGCACGCCGCCGTCCAGCGCGGGGACGTAGGGCGGGTTGGAGACGATCAGGTCGAAGCGCTCCCCCGCCACCGGGCCGAGCAGGTCGCCGCGCCGGACGTCCACGCGCGCGCCGTTGAGCCGCGCGTTCAGGCGCGCCGCGAGGACCGCGCGGCGCGAGACGTCGATCGCCACGACCCCCGCGGCGCCGTGCCGCGCGAGGTCGATCGCGACGGCGCCCGAGCCGGTGCACAGGTCGAGCACCCGGGCGCCCGGCGCCAGCGAGCGCGCGCAGCGGGCGAGCAGCCACGTGTCGCTTATGGGCCGGAAGACGCCGGGAGGGACGAGCAGCCGCATGGCGGCGATCTATCCTGCCCGCCCTTGCGCCAAACCGACCCACCCGACGGCGACCCCTCCCCCGCGAGGCCCGCCCTCGCTGCGGGCGCCCCCGGCCCGGAGCCGCTCACGGGCGCTGCGCTGCGGGCGCGCTACGACGAGCCCGCGCCCATGACGGTCGGGGTGGAGGAGGAGCTGATGCTGCTCGACCCCGCGACGCTCGACCTGGCGCCGGTGGCCCGCGAGGCGCTGGCGGCGGTGGGCGAAGACCCGCGCTTCAAGCTCGAGCTGCCGGCCTCCCAGCTGGAGATCGTCACGCGGGCCGCCGCGCACGCCGGGGAGGCGGCCGTGCAGCTGGCTGCGGCACGGCGCACGCTGGCGGAGGCGATCGCGGACGTGGCCCGACCCGCCGGCACCGGCCTGCACCCCTTCGCCGCCGCGGCGGGCCAGCTCAACCGCGGCGAGCGCTACGACCGCACCGTGCGGCTGTACGGGCCGGCGGCGGTGCGCCAGCTGCTGTGCGCCCTGCAGGTCCACGTGGCCGTGCGGGGCGCAGACCGCGCGCTGGCCATCCACGACGCGCTGCGCGCCTACCTGCCCGAGCTGGCCGCGCTGGCGGCCAACTCGCCCTTCCACGAGGGCCGCGACACCGGGATGGCGTGGGCGCGCTCCAAGGTCTCCGAGCTGCTCCCGCGCCAGGGTGTCCCGCCCGCCCTGGGCAGCTGGGACGCGTTCGCCGGCGAGCTGCGCTGGGGCGCCGCCACCGAGAGCCTGGCGGATCACCGGTCGTGGTGGTGGGAGGTGCGGCCCAATCCGACCTTCGGGACGCTGGAGGTGCGCGTCCCCGACGCCCAGATCACCGTGCGCGACGCCGCGGCCGTAGTCGCGACCGTCCACGCTCTCGTCGCCTGGCTGGCCGCCCGCCACGACGCCGGCGACCTGCCGGCGCCCGCGCCGACGTGGCGCATCGAGGAGAACCGCTGGTCGGCCGCGCACCATGGCGCCCGCGGCGAGCTGGTCGACCTGGAGACCGGCGCCCGGCTTCCCGCCGAGCGGCGGCTGCACGAGCTGCTCGACACGCTGGAACCGGTGGCCGCCGAGCAGGGAGCGGCGGCCCAGCTGGCCGCCGCGCGCGACCTCGTCGAACGCAGCGGCGCCGACCGCCAGCGCGCCGCCGGCGATCCCCGCACCGCGGCGGCCTTTCTCGCGGACACCTTCCTGACCGGGGTCTGACGGCGCGCTCGCTACGGTTTCGAACCGGCTCGTCGCGGGGTAGACGCGAGGCGGTGCTCCACGCCGCTCCCGATACCGCCCAGCTGCGCGAGCCGGTGGGGACGCCGGCGCCCCGAGGGGAGCTCAGCGCCGTCCTGCTCGGCGCCCTGTCCGGGCCGCCGTTCGCGCTGCCCGCCGACCTCGAGATCCCGGGCGGCGACCCGCTGTCCGACGACGACCTCCACCTCGCGCTCTACCTCGCCTACGAGCTGCACTACCGCGGCGTCCCGGGCGCGGACGAGCGCTGGGAGTGGGACCCGTCGCTGCTGGCGCTGCGCGCCCGGCTGGAGGAGCGCTTCGAGCGGGCGCTGGTCGAGGCGGTGCCCTGCGACGACCCGCCGGTCGCGCCCGACGAGATCGACCTGGCGCTGCGCGGCGTCGCGGAGGCCGACCGCGGCCGTTCGCTGTCCGCGTACGTCGAGCGCGAGGCGACCGTCGAGCAGGTGCGCGAGTTCGCCGTCCACCGCTCCGCCTACCAGCTCAAGGAGGCCGACCCGCATTCCTGGGCGCTGCCCCGCCTGAGCGGGCCGCCCAAGGCCGCGCTGGTGGAGATCCAGGCCGACGAGTACGGCGGCGGGCGCACCGAGCGCATCCACGCCGAGCTGTTCGCCCGCACGCTGGACGCCCTCGACCTCGACTCGCGCTACGGCGCCTACCTCGACCGCGTCCCCGGCGTCACGCTCGCCACGGTCAACCTCATGTCGCTGTTCGGCCTGCACCGGCGCCTGCGCGGCGCCATCGTCGGCCACCTGGCGCTGTTCGAGATGAGCTCCTCCGTTCCCAACGGCCGCTACGCCCGCGGCCTGCGCCGCCTGGGCTTCGGCGAGGACGCGACCGCGTTCTTCGACGAGCACGTGGTGGCCGACGCGGTGCACGAGCAGGTCGCCGCGGTCGACCTGGCCGGCGGCCTGGTCCGCCAGGAGCCGGCGCTGGCCGGCGACGTGCTGTGGGGCGCCCGCGTCCTGGCCGAGCTGGAGCGCCGCTGGGGCGATCGCGTCCTCGATGCGTGGGAGGCGGGCGCCACGTCGCTGCGCAGGCCGCTCGCGAACGCCGGTGCCTGAGCACGCACCCGTCACGATCACGCCGTACCGCGACGGACCGCTGCTCGTCCGCGGCCCGGTGCAGCTCGAGGACATGCACGGCAACCCCATTCCCGTGGGCCGCGAGACCGTCGCGCTGTGCCGCTGCGGGAAGTCGCGCATCCGCCCGTTCTGCGACGGGACGCACAAGGTCGTGCGCTTCCGCGCCCCCACCGGAGCCGAGGACGGGCGCGGGTAGACTCCGGCGCCGATGGCCGCCGGAACGGTCGAGCAGATTCACGTGCGGGCCACGGAGGGCGGGCCGGTCGCGCACCTGGCGCAGATCGAGGCGGCGGCCGGCCTGGGCCTGCGCGGCGAGTACCACTTCGGGCGCAACCGCGACGAGGTCACGCTGATCGAGGCCGAGCGCGTCGAGCGCCTCGCCGCCGAGCACGGCGTCGAGCTGGAGCCGGCGGCCACGTGGCGCAACGTGACCACTCGCGGGCTGGACCTGGGCGAGCTGATCGGCCGGCGCTTTCGCATCGGAGACGCCGTCTGCGAGGGCCTCGAGCGCTGCGAGCCGTGCGCCAAGCTGGCGCGGCGCACGGACCGGCGCGTCCTGCGCGGACTGCTGCACTCGGGGCTCAGCGCCCGGATCGTGCAGGACGGGACCATCCGCGTCGGCGACGCGCTCGAGGCGCTGCCCTGAGCGACCTGCGCCTGCACGTCCAGAAGTGGCGCTGGTACGAGCAAAACCGGCTGCCCTGGAACCGCGTCGCGCTGCACCGCGAGCTGGCCCGCCGCCGCGCCTTCGCGCGCTCGCCGGTGCACGGCAACCTGCTGGAGGCGCTGCGCGAGGGCCGGCTGGAGATCGGCGCCCACACGCTGCTGGAGCCCCACGTGTGGATCACCGCCCCGGGCGACGCCCGCATCCGGATCGGCGAGGGCTGCTTCCTCAACCTCGCCACGATGGTGGCCAGCGTCGAGCTGGTGGAGATCGGCGACCACTGCATGCTCGCCAACGGCTGCTTCGTCACCGACGGCGACCACCGCTTCGACGACCCGGCGCGGCCCGTCCCGTGGCAGGGCTTCACGACCAAGGGACCGACGCGCATCGGGGACAACACGTGGCTGGGCGCCCACGTGGTGGTGACCAGCGGCGTCACGATCGGCGAGCGCTGCGTGATCGGCGCCAACAGCGTCGTGACCAAGGACGTCGAGCCGTACACGGTCGCGGCCGGGGTCCCGGCGCGACCGCTGCGGCGGATCTCCTACGACGAGTGAGCCGTCACTTGTCGGTCATGATCAGCAGGGCCATCACCACGCCGCCGGCGAACGCCGCCAGCGCGAGCCCGGCCACCACCGCGAAGAAGGCCGCGCCGACGACCTTGCCCTCGCGGCGCAGGTCGGCGAAGCGCGTGCTCCCGTAGATCACCAGGCCGAAGATCGCGGTCACGCCGATGCCGCCGAGCAGCGCGGCGGCGATCAGCTCGGCCAGGACCTTCGTGTCGACGATCGTCGCCATCACGCCTCCGCCGTGAGCGTGCGTCCCTGCGAGATGCGGCGTCCGAACGCCGCCGCCAGCAGCGCCAGCAGCGAGATCGAAACGATCAGCGGCCCCAGGGCGCCCGTTCCGAAGACGCGCGTGATCCCGAAGGTCAGCGCGCCCACCGACGCGGACCCGGGAACGGTGAGGACCCACGCGCCGACGATGTTGCCGGCCACGCCCCAGCGCACGGCGGACAGGCGCTTGCCGGCCCCGGCGCCCATCACGCCGCCGGCGGCCACGTGCGTCGTGGACAGGGGATAGCCGAAGTGCGAGGCGGCGAGGATCACCGACGCGCCGGCGCCCTGCGCCACGAAGCCCTGTGCCGGGTCCATCTTGATGATGCGCGACCCCATCGTGCGGATGATCCGCCAGCCGCCGACGTAGGTGCCCAGCGCGATCGCGGTCGCCGCCGACACGATCACCCACGTCGGCGGGTCCGGGTTGGACGCCGACAGGTCCCCGTGGGCCACCAGCGCGAGCGCGATGATCCCCATCGTCTTCTGCGCGTCGTTGGTCCCGTGGGAGAGCGAGAACAGGCTGGCCGACACGATCTGGCCGAGGCGGTAGCCGCGGCTGACGGGCCCGGGGCGCAGGCGGCCGACGATCCGGTAGGCCAGGACGATGGCGACCGCGGCCACGACCAAGGCCAGCACGGGGGCGATCAGCGCGGGGATGAGGACCTTCTCCAGCAGTCCGTCGCCCTTGACCGCCTGCGCGCCCTCGGCGGCGAAGGCGGCGCCCACCACGCCGCCGATCAGGGCGTGCGAGGACGAGGACGGCAGCCCGAAGTACCACGTGGCCAGGTTCCACGCGATCGCCCCCACCAGGCCGGCGAACACGATCGTGGTGCTCACGAGGTTGGCCTCCACGATTCCGCTGGCCACGGTGGCCGCCACCTCCAGCGAGATGAAGGCGCCCGCGAAGTTCAGCAGCGCCGCCAGCGTGACCGCCGCGCGCGGCGACAGCGCCCGCGTCGAGATCGACGTCGCGACCGCGTTGGCCGTGTCGTGAAAGCCGTTGGTGAAGTCGAACGCCAGCGCCGTGGCGACGACGATCACCAGGATGACGTCGCTCTCCATCCGGGCTAGGCGTTCTTGATCACGATGCCTTCGAGGATGTTGGCGACGTGCTCGGTGGCGTCGATCGCCGCCTCGAGGCGCTCGTAGATGTCCTTCCAGCGGATCACGACCATCGGGTCGATCCCGTTGTCGAACAGGGCCGCCAGGGCCTCGCGCACCACGCGGTCCCCGTCGTTCTCCAGCCGGTTGATCTCCACGGTGTAGTGCGAGATGTCCTTGAAGACTCGCAGCCGCGGCATCGCCTCCGCGATCTGACGGGACGACTGCAGCAGGATGTGTGCGAGACGCTGGGCCTGCTCCATCGGCGCCTCGATCCGGTAGAGGCCCATGAAGTCGGCGACCTCCTCGGTGAAGTCGACGACGTCGTCCAGCGCCGAGGCCATGGCGAGGATGTCCTCGCGGTCGATCGGCGTCACGAACGTCTGGTTGAGGCGCTTGATGATGTCGTGCGTGATCCGGTCGCCCTCCTGCTCGCAGATCAGGATGTCCCGGGCCAGCTCCCGGCGCTCGGGATAGGTGCCGAGCATCTGGTCGAGCATGTCCGCCGCGCGGACGATGTTGGAGGCCGCCTCCTCGAAGAGGTCGAAGAACTCGCGATCCTTGGGGACGAAGACCTGCGACAGGCGCGCCATGGCGGCGGATGGTAGTGATCCGGGTGGATGAACCTCTGGGTGATCGGATGGTCCGCCGCGGGGGCTGCGCAACCGGGCCGGGCGCACGACGCGGCGAGCGATCTGCTGGCCGCGCTTCGGTTCCTGCCCGGCGCCGCGGTGTCGGAATGGCGCGCGCCGTCGGGCACGCTGGCGGCGGCGTGGGCGGCGCATTCGGGGGTGGCGTATGCGCAGGCGGCGGGCGACCGGCTGTCCCTGTGGTCGGGCCGGCCGGTGCGCTGGGTGGACGGTCGGACCGAGGGTGGCCTGCCCCCGGGGCCTGAGCCGGAAGGGCTCGACGGGCGCTTTGCCGCGGTCGCCTACGACGACGGCGAGCGCGCGCTGACCGTGGTGGCGGACGGGCTGGGCGCCTACCCGCTCTACCGCACCGACGCGCACGGTGCGACCTGGATCTCCAACCGCGCGGAGCCGCTGCGCGCGCTGGCCGGCTCGCGCGCGGTCGACCTCGACGCGCTGGCGGGCCTGCTCGGCGGCGGCTGGCCGCTGGGCGGGCAGCCGGCGTGGCGCGCGGTGCGCCGCCTGGCACCAGGGGTGCTGAGGCTGACCCCGCGCGGCGAGGAGCGCCGCGACCTGCTGCCCGCCGAGCGCACGGCCGCCATGTGCGGCGCCGGCTGGGACGCCGCCGAGGCGGCCGGGCTGCTGGTGGAGTCCGTGCGCGCGCTGGCCGACTGGCCGGGGCGCGCGAGCCTCGTGCCGGTGACCGGCGGGCGCGACTCGCGGCTCGTGCTCGCCGCGGCGCTACGGGCGGGGATCGACTTCCGCGCGGCCACCGGCGGCGCGCCGGACTCCCCGGACGTCCTCGCGGCGCGCGCGCTGTGCGCCGCGGCGGGCGTCGAGCACTCCCTGCTGCCGGCGGACCCGGCGGGCGACCCGTGGTCGACCCCGGAAGAGGCGGCGCGCGTGCTCGGACTCAGCACGGCGGGGACGGCGTCGCTCGCGGATGCGGCGGGGTTTCCGCTGCGCGGCGGGGAGTCGCTGGGCGACCTGTGGCACTCGGGCCAGGGCGGCGAGATCGCGCGCCGCTACTACCGCGCCGCGTCGGCGCGCGATCGCGACGGGGCCGTGGAGGCGCTGGAGCGCGTGTTCTGCGGCCGCCGGCCGGGCCGCGCCGAGCCGCTGTCGCAGGCCGGCCGCGTGAGGGTGAGCGCCGGGATCGCGGCGTGGGTCGACCGCCGCCTGGCGGCGGGCGCGCGGGTGCAGGACCTCCCCGACCTCTTCTACCTCGACGAGCGCATGGGCGCGTGGGCCGGCCCGACGCACGCCGCCGTGGAGTGGGTCCGCGACACGACCTCGCCGCTGTGGAGCGCGCGGCTGCTGCCGCATCTGCTCGGGGGCGGCGTGGCCGAGCGCGAGCGCGAGGCCTTCCACGCCGCGGTCCTGCGCGAGCTGGCGCCCGAGCTGGTCGACGTCCCGTACGCGGGCGCCGCGAGGCGCGGGCTCGCGCACAAGCTCCGCCGCGCCGCCCAGGAGGCGCGGCGCCTCGTCGCGCGCTCCCGCGGCGGCGAGGATCCCTTCGAGCGGGTCCTCGCGGCCACCCGCGCCGCCGCCGCCGCGCATCCCGAGCACCCGGCCTGGCACGTCCTCGATCGCGACCGCACGCGCGCGCTGCTCGACCGTCCGGCCGCCGCGCTGGACGAGATGAGCCGCGCCTACGCCTGGCGCGTCGCCACGGTGCTGCTGGACCCCGGCCTGGCCGAGGGCACGGAGGGCTAGAAGCCCTCCAGCCCCTCCCAGCTCGACAGCGCCGTCTCCGCTCCGAAGGCGGCGCGGAAGTCGTCGAGCTCCTCGGGGTCGATCGAGTACGTGTGCTCGGCGGCGGGGAAGCGGCGGGCGCGCACGTCCTCCGCGTAGGCCTTCACGCCGGCGACCATCTCGACTTTGACGTTGGCGAAGCGCTTGGCGAAGCGCGGGCTCAGGCCTTCGTGGATGCCCAGCAGGTCGTGGAAGACCAGCACCTGCCCGTCGGTGGCCGCCCCGGCGCCGATCCCGATCACGGGGATCTCGATGCGCGGCATCAGCTCCTCGGCCACGGCGGCGGGGATCGCCTCGAACACCAGCGAGAAGCAGCCGGCGTCCTGTAGGGCGAGGGCGTCGCGGGCCACGTCGAGCGCCCGGTTGGCCGTGCGGCCCTGCGCCTTGTAGCCGCCCAGCGCGGTGGCGGTCTGGGGTGTCAGGCCGACGTGACCCATGACCGGGATGCCGGCGGCGGCGATGGCCTTCGCCCGGTGCACCGACGAGCCGCCGCGCTCGAGCTTGACCGCGTCGCAGCCGGCCTCCTTGACGAAGCGCTGGGCGGCGGAGATCGCCTGCTCGTCGGAGGCCTCGTAGGAGCCGAAGGGCAGGTCGCCGATGAGGAACGGCGTCTTCAGGCCCCGGCGCACGGCGGCGGCCAGCATCACCATCTCGTCCATCGACACCGGGACGGTGGAGTCGTAGCCCAGCACGGTCATCGCGGCGGAGTCGCCGACCAGGACCATGTCGACCTCGGCGGCCTCGGCGACCTGGGCGCTGGGGAAGTCGTACGCCGTGACCATCACCAGCGGCTCCCCGAGGCGCTTCTTCTCCGCGATGCGCGGGAGGGTCATCGGAAGGCGGTCGGTGGTCGGGTGCAGGCTCATGCCAGCAGCTCCTCGGGTCGGTGGTCGACGGCGACGATCTCGTTGTCGCGGGTCACGTGCACGACGCGCGGCGCGTGGTCGTCGAGCTCGGCCTCGTCGTAGCCGGCGTAGGAGATCACGATGATCGTGTCTCCCTGGTGGACGAGCCGGGCGGCCGCGCCGTTGACCTGAATCTGCCGCGAGCCGCGCTCGCCGGCGATCGTGTACGTCTCGAAGCGGGCGCCGTTGTCGACGTCCACGACGTGGACCTGCTCGTGCGGACGGATGTCCGCCGCCTCCAGCAGGTCGGGGTCCACGGTGATCGACCCGACGTAGTGCAGGTCGCAGCCGGTCACCGTCGCCCGGTGGATCTTGGACTTGAGCATCACGCGTTGCACGGGATCTCCTGCTCGGTGTCGGTGCGCGCGCGGTCGCCCGCGCGCACGCTGGTGTTGTCGATGAGCCGCACGCCTCCCACCCTCGCCGCCACGGCGACGAGGACCTCTCCCTCTTCCAGGGTCTGCACCGGCGCGAACGTCTCCGGGTCGACCGCCTCCAGGTAGTCGAGCTCCACGCCGGCCAGCTCGGCCCGCCCGGCGGCGAGCGCCGCTTCGAGGCCCTCGCCCGCGGCCTCCTCGACGGCCCGCAGCGCGCGCGAGAGCGCGCGGGCGCGCTCGCGGTCGGCGGGCGAGAGCAGCCCGTTGCGGCTGGACATCGCCAGGCCGTCGGGCTCGCGGACGGTCGGGCGGACGTCGATCTCCACCGGCATGTCGAGATCGCGCACCAGGCGGCGGATCGCCGCGGCCTGCTGCGCGTCCTTGCGCCCGAAGAACGCGACGTCCGGCGCGGCCATGCCGAAGAGCTTCGCCACCACGGTCGTCACGCCGTCGAAGTGGCCGGGGCGGTACTCGCCCTCCAGGCGGTCGGTCACGCCCGCGACGTGGACGGTCGTGGCGAACCCCTCGGGATAGACCTCCGCGACCGGCGGCGCGAACAGCACGTCGACCCCCTCGGTCTCGGCGAGCGCCGCGTCGCGGGTCTCGTCGCGGGGATAGGCGGCGAGGTCCCCGCGGTCGTCGAACTGGGCCGGGTTGACGAACAGCGAGACCACCACGGTGTCGCAGCGCTCCCGGGCCGCGCGGATCAGCGAGAGGTGGCCCTCGTGGAAGGCGCCCATGGTCGGGACGAGGCCGATCGTCCGGCCGGCCCGGCGGTCGGGCGCCAGCGCGGCGCGCAGGTCGGCCACGGTGCGGACGGTCCTCATGCGGGCACCTTCGCCAGCGCGCGCGTCGCCACGACGAGCTCGTCGAAGAGGTCGAGCAGCTCGGGCGTGCGCTCCGCGAGCGCCGCCCGCTGGCGCGCGACCGTGGCCTCGTCGCCGCGCGCGACCGGGCCGGTCAGGGCGCGCTCGGGCCCGAGGTCGGCCCAGTTCTCCACCGTGGCCCGGACGAGCGGGACGAGCAGGTCGCGATCGGCGCCGGCCGTGGCGGCGAGGCGCTCCGCGGCCGCCTCCAGCGTGACGAGGAAGTTGGACGCCAGCGAGGCGGCGGCATGGTAGGCGGCGCGGTCCTCGGGGGCGATGCGGACCGGCCGCAGTCCGACCGCCTCGGCCAGCCGCGTGGCGGCGGCGACCGCGCGCTCCGAGGTGCCGTCGACCGCGGCGCCCGCGCCGGCGAAGCGCGCGCCCGCGTGCGTGACCGTCATCAGGGGGTGCAGCGAGAAGCCCTCGTGCTTCCCCAGCACGTCGAGGTCGAGCGCCCCCGAGCAGTGACCGACGAGCGGGCCGGGCGCCAGCGCCGCGGCGGCCGCGGCGATCTCGCCGTCCGGGACGCACAGAAGCACGAGGTCCGCACCGGCGCCGTCCGCGCCGCGTCCCAGCGGCCCGGTGACCGGGTGGCCCGCGGCCCGCAGCGCGTCCGCCAGGGCGGTGCCCAGGCGGCCGGCGCCCACGATGGCGCAGGAGGCTTCGGTGTCGATCAGTTGCGTATCTCGGTCCACGCTCGTAGGGAAAGTCGCGGCCGTTGCGAGGTACCGAATGATACCCGTCGCCTTCCCCGACTACGCTGATCTCATGCCCACCGCGGAGGAGCGGCGCGAGGCCCTCAAGCGCATATACCTGGAGGAGGCGCGCGACTGCGTCCGCTGCCCTCTGCACCAGACCAGGACGAACGTGGTCTTCGGCGCCGGGGACGCGGACGCCGACCTGATGTTCGTCGGCGAGGCCCCCGGGCGCACCGAGGACGAGCTCGGCCTCCCCTTCGTGGGCCAGGCGGGAAAGCTGCTCGACAAGCTGCTGGGCGAGATCGGCCTGGAGCGGGGGGACGTCTTCATCGCGAACACCCTCAAGTGCCGCCCTCCGGGCAACCGCGACCCCCAGCCGAGCGAGATCGAGGCGTGCCGGGACTTCCTGGAGCGCCAGGTCGAGCTCATCCAGCCGAAGGTGATCGCCACGCTGGGCAACTTCTCCACCAAGCTGCTGCGCGGCGACCCGACCGGGATCACGCGGCTGCACGGACAGGCGGAGGAGCGGACGATCGGGGCGCGGACGGTGCGCCTCTATCCGCTCTACCACCCGGCCGCGGCGCTCTACACGCCGTCGATGGTGGAGGTGCTGCGCGCCGACTTCGCGCGCCTGCCGGCGCTGCTGACCGAGCCGGCGCCCGTCCAGCCCGAGGCGCTCGAGGTGCCGGAGCCCGAGCCGGAGCCGGAAGCGGAGGCGGAGGCGGAGGTGGACGCCGGCGATCCCGTCGAGCAGATGGGGCTCTTCTAGGGCTTCTCCGCCCAAAAGCAGAACTGTCCGCACAGCAGCAGCTTGATCGCGTTGACCTGGCGCGCGTCGAGACGCGCGGCGCGGCCGAACAGGTTCGTGAAGCGGTTCAGCGGGGACTCGTAGTGCCACCAGCGGTCGAAGAGGCGCGGCATCCCCATGCCGCGCTGCGTCACGAGCGTGAGCCCGTCGATGCAGGGCCGCAGCTCGCGGACCCGTAGGCCGGCGTCCTCCAGAAGCAGGGTGAGCCCGTATGGCGTGTAGTTCCACACGCTCAGGGAGTGGAAGGGCTCCAGCTGCGAGGTCGAGCCGGCCAGCCAGCCGCCGGGGCGCAGCACGCGGGCGGCGTCGCGCAGCAGCGGCTCGGGCGCGCGGACGTGCTCGAGCACCTGCTTGCAGAAGACGAGGTCCTGCGAGGCGTCCGGCGCGGGGATCGACGTGCCGTCGAAGGTGCGGAACTCGGCGTCCGTGCGGGTGCGTTCGGCGACCTCGGGCGAGCGCTCTAGGTCGACGCCGAGCCACTCGACCTGCGGGTCGTGGCGGCGGAAGAGGTCGACCGAGCCGCCCGTTCCGCACCCCAGGTCCAGGACGCGTGCGCCGCGGCGCCCGTCAGCGTAGAAGCGCTCGATCCAATGCTCCGCCGCGACCTGGCGCGGGTGATCGGCGGGGACGCGCTCCCCGAGCAGCTCGATGACGTCGTCGCCGAGCACCCGGCCAGCGCGCCCCCGTGTCCCTCGCTACTCGCTGACGCGCTCGATCAGGAACGCCACGCGGACGTGCGCGCGCCACTCGGTCAGGTCGTCCCCGCGCAGGCCGGTGGAGACGACGTCCACCGCCTTGATGTTGCGCAGCGTCTGCCGTGCGTCGTTCAGCGCGTTCTGCACGGCGTCGTCCGAGCTGGTGGTCGAGCTCCCGACGAGCTCGATGATCTTGACGACGGCCATCCGGGTCCTCCGATCGTTGACGCGACCGACTCTATGGGTCGCGCTTCCGCGCCCGCAAGAGCGCCCGCAGCTGGGCGGCCTCGCGGGTCGCGTCGCGTCGCAGCGCGCGCCGGGCGGCGGCGCGGGTGGCGAAGGTGAGGGCCTGGGCGGCGTCGTCGAGCGCGCGCGCGCGGTTTCCGAGCCGGGCGCCGATCACCTCGCGGCGGCGGCGGGCGAGGAGGTCGTGCGGCTCGCCGCCGTAGGCGGGTTGGGTCGCGTGGGCGCCGGTGTGCTTGAGCTTCGTGTCCGGGTGCAGCTCGGTCGGGATGCCTTGGGCGTAGGCGCGCAGGCAGAGGTCGAGGTCTTCGTAGAAGAGGAACGCCTCTGGGTCGAAGGGGCCTAGGCGCTTGAGGGTTTCCGTGCGCGCTGTCAATGCCGCCGCGATGGCCCAGCCTATTTGTCTTGGCTTGGTTGCCTGGTGGGGCTCGAGGCGTTCTTGTACGGCGAACGGCAGCATCTGGGGTGGGATGAGGGCGGGGAGGAGGGCTTGTGGGCGGCCGGGTCGTGGGTGGGCGCTGCGCTGGGTGGTGCCGTCTGCGTTGAGGAGCCTTGGCGCGAGGAGGGCGTCTCGTTCTCGTGCGCGGTCGACGAGCCTCGTCAGGCCGTCGTCGAGCAGCTCCACGTCGGGGTTCAGCAGCGCGGTCACGTCGTGGCTCGCGCGCTGCACGCCGGCGTTGCTGGCGGCGCCGAAGCCACGGTTCTCGCCGAGATCCACGACGATCGCGCCCCATTCGCGCGCGATCTGCGCGCCTTCGTCGCCCGAGCCAGAGTCCACCACGATCACCTCGGGCCGCACGGGCAGGTGCGCGTCCAGCGAATCCAGCAGCCGCCGCAGCTCCGGCGCCGACTGGTGAACGACGGTCACCACCGAAAACGGCGCGGTGTGGACTTTCCCGCCTATGTCGCGGGTAACTCCACTCGGTGCGTCGGGGGGTGGGCTCATGCGGCCGCCTCGGCGAGGACGGCGTGGGCGGCGCGGGCGGCGGCCTCCCACGTGCGGCCGGCGATGCGCTCCTGCGCGGCGGCGGCGAGGCGCTCGCGCAGGGCGCCGTCGGCGGCGATGCGCAGCAGCGCGCCGGCCAGGGCGGCCTCGTCGTCCACGGGGACGCGCAGGGCGGCGTCGCCGAGCGTCTCGCGCAGGGACGGCAGGTCGGTCACGACGGAGGGCGTTCCGCACGCCGCCGCCTCCAGCGGCGGGAACCCGTAGCCCTCGGCGCGCGACGGCATCACGAGCGCGAGCGCGCCCGCGTACAGCGCCGCCAGCTCGTCCCGGTCGCGCACCGTTCCGAGCCGGTGGATTCCTGGCCCCTCGAGCGCGACACGGCCATGTCCCACTACCACGAGGTCGGCGTCCAGCCCGTCGCGCCGCGCGCGGGCGTAGGCGCGGGCCAGGAGGTCCGGGCCCTTGCGCGGCTCCAGCGCGCCCACGAAGAGGAGGTAGCGCGCCCCTGGCGAGGCCGCCGGTGGTCCACTCGGCCGGGTCACCCCCGGCGACACCACCGCGACCCGCGCCGGGTCCAGGTCCCACGCCGCGATCGCCGCCGTGCGGGTCGCCTCGGAGACCGCCATCACGCGCGTGGCGCGGCGCGCGAGCGCGCCCGGGTGCGCCATGCGGTGCCACGCGCGCTCGTAGCGCGTGTAGTCCCGCGGGCGCTCCTCGAAGGACAGGTCGTGGAGGGTCAGGACGACCCGGGCGTCGCGGGAGAGGGCGACGGGGACGGGTGCGGGCAGCCACACGACGTCGGCGGGGCCGACCATGCGGTCCAGGCGCGGGCGCCCGGTCAGGGCGCCCGCGGCGAACAGCGCGCGCCGCGGCACGCGCGTGCGCACGAGCTCGGCGCCGTCCACCGCCGCGCCGCCCGGAACCAGCATCCGCCAGCGATCGCCGGGAAAGGCCTGCGCGAGCGCCGCCGTCAGCGAGGCCGTGTAGTGGGCGACGCCACGCCCCGCCTGGCCGGGGGACAGGCTGCGGCCGTCGATGCCGACGATCATCGGCGGGCAGTGTACGGCCGCGGATAGGTCCGGATTCCGCGGGGGCAGCCAATAGACTCGACCGCCGATGGAGGAGGGATCCGTCACGTCCGTTCGCCGCGTGGCGCTCGTCCACGACTTCCTGCTGGACCTGCGGGGCGCCGAGCGGGTCTTCGCCGCGATGTGCGACATCTGGCCCCGGGCGGACGTCTTCACGGCGGTCTACGACGAGCGCGGGACCGAGGGGCGCTTCGCCCACCGCGACGTGCGGACCTCGTTCCTGCAGAAGCTGCGCCCCACCGCGCGGACGTTCCGCCCGCTGCTGCCGCTGTACCCGTACGCGATCGAGTCCTTCGACCTGCGCGGCTACGACGTCGTGATCTCGTCGTCCAGCGCGTGGGCCCACGGCGTGCTCGCGGACGAGC
Source organism: Solirubrobacteraceae bacterium (assembly GCA_031177685.1). GTDB lineage: Bacteria > Actinomycetota > Thermoleophilia > Solirubrobacterales > Solirubrobacteraceae > AC-38. The sequence goes on from JAPSGI010000006.1 coordinate 128,757, forward strand.
AGGCCACGCACCTGTGCTACTGCTACAACCCGTTCCGCTACGCCTGGAACGAGCGCGAGGCGACGCTGCGCTCGCGCAACCCGCTCGCCCGCGCGGCGCTGCGCGTGGTGTTCAACCGCTGGCGCCAGTGGGACTGGATCGCCGCGCAGCGCGTGGACCGCTACATCGCGATCTCCGACATCGCGCGCCGGCGGATCGCGCGCTACTACGGCCGCGAGGCGGAGGTGGTGCATCCGCCGGTGGATACTTCGCGCTTCTCGCCGGGCCCCGTCGGCGACTACTACCTGGTCGTCTCGGAGCTGATGTTCCACAAGCGCATCGAGGTCGCCGTGCAGGCGTTCAACCGCCTCGGGCTGCCGCTGGTCGTGGTGGGCGACGGTCCGGAGGCGCGGCGCCTGCACCGGATGGCGGCGCCGAACGTGCGCTTCGAGGGCCGCGTGTCCGACGCCCGGGTCGCGCAGCTGATGCAGGGCGCCCGCGCGCTCGTGGTCACGGCCACCGAGGAGTTCGGGATCGCCGCGGTGGAGGCCCAGGCCGCGGGCCGTCCGGTGGTCGCGCTGGCCGCCGGCGGCGCGCGCGAGACGGTCGTGCCCGGCCGGACCGGCGCCTTCTTCGAGCGCTGCGAGCCGGCCGCGCTGGCCGAGGCGGTGGCGGGCTTCGACGCGCTGGCCGTCGACCCCGCGGACTGCGTCGCGCAGGCCGCGCGCTTCGACCGCGAGCGCTTTCGCGAGCGCATCCTCGCCGCGGTCGAGGGCGCGCTGGCTCAGCCGCACGTGGAGCGCCGGGCGCTGCGCCGCATGCGCCGGCGCCCGGTGCGCCTGCGCGCGTGAGCGTCGCGGTCGTCATCCCCAACTTCGACGGGGCCCGCTGGATCGACGGCTGCCTGGACTCCGTGGCCGCCCAGACGCTGGCGCCGGACGAGGTGGTCGTGGTGGACAACGGGTCGACCGACGGCTCGGCCGCCCGCGCGGCCGCGCGCGAGGGTGTGCGCGTGCTGGAGCTGGGGCGCAATCGCGGCTTCGCGGCGGCGGCGAACCGCGGGATCGCCGCGGTGCGCGCGGAGGCGGTGGCGCTGGTGAACACCGACGTCGTGCTGGCGCCCGACTGGCTGGAGCGGATGACCGGCGCGCTGGAGCCCGGCGCCGGGTCCGTGGCCGGCAAGATGGTCGACCTGGAGGACCCCGGCGTCCTCTACGACGCGGGCGACGTCCTGCGCCGCGACGGGGTGTGCGAGCAGCGCGGGCGCTTCGAGTCCGACGACGGGCGCTTCGACGCGCCCGGCGACGTGTTCGCGGCGTGCGCGGGGGCGGCGCTGTACCGCCGTGACGCGGTGGAGGGCGTCGGGGGCTTCGACGAGCGGCTGTTCCTGTACCTGGAGGACGTGGACCTCGGGCTGCGCCTGCGCCTGGCCGGCTGGCACTGCCGCTACGAGCCGCGCGCCGTGGCACGGCACGCCGGAGAGGGCAGCGCGGGACCCGCCTCGCCCGCGCACTGGGTCCAGCGCAACACGCTGCTGCTCGCCGCCAAGGCGTTCCCGCTGCGCTGGGCCGGCCCGGTCCTGTACCGCCAGGCCGCCTGGGCCTGGCACGCGGCGCGCGGACGGCGGCTGCGCGCGCACCTGCGCGCGACCGCGGCGGCGTTCCCGCTGCTGCCCGCGATGGCGCGCGAGCGCCGCCGCCTGCGCTCGTCGGCGGCGGTCCCGATCGAGGAAGCGGTCCCCGCACGGCCCTACCGCGGGCGGGCGGCGGCGGGCCCGTGATCGCCCGGGCGGCGACGTCGCTGCGCCTGCGCGCGCTCGACGGGTTGGACCGGCTGCGCGGGCGTCGCGACCCGCTCGTGCCCCCGCGACGGCTGCGGGGGACGGTCGGGGACTCGGACTTCGTGGCGACGGGGGACGCGGTCCTGGCGCTGCTGGTCTCCGCGGCGGGGCTGCGGCCCGGCGACCGGGTGCTCGACGTCGGCTGCGGCATCGGGCGTGTGGCGCGGCCGCTCGCCCGCCACCTGTCGCCCGAGGGCTCCTACGAGGGCTTCGACGTCTCGGCGCCGGCCGTCGCCTGGTGCGCGCGGCGCTACGCGCGGGGCCACCCGGGCTTCCGCTTCACGCACGTCGACGTGCGCAACGCGCGCTACAACCCGTCCGGGACCGGCTCGGCGCGCGAGCTGCGCTTTCCCTACCCGGACGCGGAGTTCGACGTCGCGGCGGCCACGTCGGTCTTCACGCACCTTCCCGCCGACGAGGCGGACCGCTATCTCGCCGAGTCCGCGCGCGTTCTGCGCCCCGGCGGGCGCCTGCTGGCGACGTTCTTCCTGCTGGACGGCGCGGCGCGCCGCCGGCTGGCCGAGGGGACCACCGCGATCGCCTTCCCGCACGAGCACTGGCCGGCCGCCTTCGCGGACGCCGCGCTGCCCGAGGCGGCGGTGGCCTACGACGAGGCGTGGGTCCGCGAGCGGCTGGGCGCCCACGGCCTGCGCGTGCGGTCCGAGCCCGTGCGGGGCACGTGGTCCGCCGGCCGGGGAGGGCCGGGCTTCCAGGACGCGCTCGTCGCGGAGCGGGCATAGCTCAGCCGGCGAGGAAGAGCTCGCGCATCGCGGCGCGGAAGCGCGCCGTGTCGTAGCGCGCGGCCTCGCCGACCGCGCCGGCGCGCAGGCGGGCCAGCTCGTCGGGCGCATCGATCAGCTCGCGGGTGCGCGCGACGAGCTCCGCCACCTCGCGCCAGTGGCGGCCGGTCCGCCCGTCGGCCACGACCTCGGCCGGGCCGCCCTCCGGCACCACGAGCGGCACCGCGCCGTGAGCCATCGCCTCGACCGGGGCGATCCCGAAGTGCTCCAGGCGCTCGGGGTGGCGGCGCGGGTCGACGCCGAAGCCCGCCGCGTGCCAGTACAGCGCCGCGCCCGCGTACAGGTCGAGGACCTCGGCGCGCGGCGCGTCCACGTGAAGGTGGACGGGCAGCCCGCCGGCGCGCCGGCGCAGGTCGTCGATCCAGCGGCGCGTGGCCGCGGACTCGTCCGCCGCGCCGGCCAGGTGCAGCTCCCACCCGGGAGCGCGCAGCTCCCGGAACGCCTCGATCAGCACGTCCTGGCGCTTCTCGTGCGCGCCCCGGAAGAAGCGCCCGACCGACACGATCCACGGGCGGCGGTGGTCCGCCGGCGCTGCGACCGGGGGATCGACGGGCGGCGGTAGCACCTCCGCCCGCACCCCCAGCCGCCGCTCGATCCACTCCCGGGCGAAGCTCGAGTAGCACAAAAAGCGCTCGTAGCTAGCCAGCGCGCGGGGCGCGCGGCGGCGTCCCATCGCTCCCAGCACGGCGGCGCGCACCCGCTCGACGGGCCGCTCGCGCGCGCGAAACGGAAACTGCACCACGGCGACCCCGCGTCGGGCCCCCGACTCCACGGGGACGTCGGTCGTCAGTGCGACGAGCAGGTCGAGGTCGCGCGAGCGCTCGGTCAGCTCGGCGTCGGGGGTGGGCCGCCAGGCGAAGGCGTCCGGCGGCACGCTGACGCCGACCCGCTCCCACGCCCCGGGGTCCGGGCGCTCCGGCGCCAGCAGGACCACGTCGCCCAAGTTGGCGCGCACGGCCTCCTCCAGCATCGTGTAGAGGTAGCGCTCCCCGCCGCCGGCCGCGCCCCGGAAGGGATTGTGGAAGCCGATCCGCATGGCGTCGGGGGATCATGGAGCAGATGGCCGCCGCTCGCCCCCGCCGCCTCAGCGCCTTCACGGCGGCGGTTCTCGCGGCGATCCTGCTCGTCTACGTCGCCACGCGGGTCGGGACGATCGTCCGCCTGCCGTGGTTCATCGACGAGGGCAGTCACGCGCGCTTCACCCAGGACTTCGCGAGCGACCTCGACCAGGCGTTCGGCTCGCTGACCATCGCGAAGGAGCCGCTGTCGATCTGGATCGGCGCGGCCTTCACCAAGCTCGGCTTCACCCCGCTGGCCGCCACGCGCGTGGTCTCGTTCGCGGCGGGGCTGCTCACGCTGGCCATGGTCGGGCTGCTGGCGCGCAAGCTGGGCGGGAACGGTCCCGCGCTCGGTGCCATGGGGCTGTACGCCGTGCTGCCGCTGTTCGTGGTCCACGACGCCGTGGGGATCATGGACCCGCTGCTCACCGCGCTGACGACGAGCGCGCTGTACCTGCAGCTCGAGCTCGCCGAGCGTCCGCGGCTGTGGCCGGCGCTGGGGCTGGCCGCCGCCATGGGACTGGGCCTGCTGAGCAAGGAGGGCGCGAAGGCGACCGTCGTCCTGCTTCCCCTGAGCCTGCTGTGCTTCGACTGGCGCGCCCCGCGGCTGCGCCGGCGGCTGGGTCGCTGGGTCGCCTACGCCGCGCTCGGCGTGGCGGGGGCGCTCGCGGGGTGGCTGCTGCTGCGTTCCTCGTCGCTGTGGGAGCGCGCGCTGGCGATCCGCGAGGCCCCGCTGCTGTACCCGGTGCGCGACGTGGGCGACGCGCTGGCCGATCCGTGGCGCTGGACGCGCGAGAACTGGCCCGTGTACCGCGACACGCTCACGGGCTACGTCACGCTGCCGGTCGCCGGGGCGGCCGTGGCGGGGCTCGTCCTGGCACTGCGCGGGCGACCGCGGCCGGCGCTCGTGCTCGCGGGGTGGTTCGCGGCGCTGCTCGGCGCCGCGCTGCTGCTGCCGATCAGCCCGTACCCGCGCCACGCGCTGTTCCTGGCGCCGATCGTCGTCGCGTTCGCAGGTCTGGCGCTGGCGCGCGGCGCCGGCGCGCTGGGCGCGCGCCTGGGGCCGAGGCGCGGAGCGGTCGTCGCCGCCGCCGGCGCGGTGCTGCTGCTCGTGCCGGCGCTGCGGGTGGACGCGCGCGTGCTCGCCGACCCGGCCGAGGCACGCTACCCGGGCCGCGACGACGTCCAGTACGTGACCGGCCCGCAGGCCGGCGCGCCGTGGCCGCGGGTGGCCGACGAGGTCCGCCGGCGCACCCGTCCCGGCGAGCCGGTCGTGCGCTCGCGCGCGGTCGTGTACGTACCCGAGCTCCTGCTGGAGGACCGCAACCCGTTCGTCTTCGCCGGCCAGCCCGCGGCGGCGCGGGCGCGCGTGCTGGTCCGCGACGAGCTGCCGTTCCCCGACCCGGAGGGCGACCGGCTGCTGGTCCGCGGCGGCTTCCGGCTGGTCGCGACGCTGCGTCGGCCGCGCGGCGGTGCCGCCGTCCGGGTCTACGCCCGTTCGGGCTGAGTCCCGTCGGCCAGCGCGAGCAGGGCTCCGGCGAACAGGAGCGCGAGCAGGGTGAGCGCGGGCATCTCCCAGTCCCAGTCGATCCCCGCGTGGAAGGCCCAGGCGACCAGGCCGGCGACCGGACCGGCCGCGGCCACCGGCGCGCTGCGCAGGGCCCGCCGTGCCGCCACGGCCACCCCGCCGGCGGCCAGCGCCAGCGCGGCGAGCCCGATGAGGCCCAGCTCGGCCAGCGTCTCCAGGTACAGCGAGTGCGCGTCGCGCGCGTGCTCTGGGATGGTGCGCCGCCGTTCCCATTCGCGGCGAAAGCCGCCGGTCCCGACGCCCGCGACCGGGTGGTCGGCGAAGGTCGCCAGCGCGACGCGCCAGTACTGATAGCGGTTGCTCTGGATCGAGCTCAGGCGCTGCGCCGTCGCGCCCGTGGGCAGCGGCGCCGCCTGGCGCTCGCGGGCCGCCGCGGCGACGAACCCGGTGGCCGCGACGGCCACCAGGCCGGCGGCCAGGAGCGCGCTGCGGCGGGGTAGCGGCAGGCGCCCGAGGCGCGCGGCGCCGGCCCGCTCGACCCGGCACGCCCACGCCTGCACCCCGCCGGCGGCCAGGACGACCAGGCCCAGCACCGCCACCATGACCAGCGCCTGGAGCTGACGCTCGTCCTCGGTCGCGCTGTAGGAGACGACCGCCGGGAGCAGGCTCCCCACGGCGGCGGCCACCGCGCCGGCCTCCAGCACGAGCGCCAGCGAGCGCAGCTGCGTCCACGTGGGCGCGACGGCGAGCAGCACGACGAGGCCGGCGGCGGCCGCCGCAAGGGCGCCGCGCGAGAACGTCAGGTACAGCGCGAGGCCGAGCGGGGCGGCGGCGCACGCGGCGGCGATGCGGACGCGATCGCCCCGCGTCCGGTCGCCGGCCAGCCGCGCCGCGAGCACGAGACCGAGCGCGCAGGCCAGTCCCATCGCGTTCCAGTAGGTCAGCGGCTGCTCCAGCCGCGAGCCGGCCGAGAAGTGGCGGTCCAGCTCGACGAGCTCCGGAAGCAGGCGGTCCAACATGCCGAACAGCGCCATCGCGACCAGGCCGGCCAGCGCCGCCGGCTCCAGCGCGCGCAGCGCGGCGCGCGGGCGCAGCAGCGCCGCCGCGGCGACGAGACCGCCGGCGTAGAGCGCCAGGCGCTGCACGTCGTCCACGGCCGCCTCGCGCACCGGCGCCCAGGCCACCGACACGGCGGTCCACGCGGCGAGCGCGACCAGTCCGGCCAGGGCCGCGCGGCCCGCCGTGTCGCGCGGCACCAGCCGGCGACCGCCCAGCGCCGCCACGGCCACGAGCACCCACGCGCCGGCCAGCGCCGCGATCCGCGGACCGTCGAAGTACCCGCCCGCCCGGAAGGCCAGGACGAACGGGCCGGCGAGCAGCGCGGCGGTGGCGGCGGCGAGCGCGTAGCGGCGGAGCACGGGCGCGCGCAGCTTACGACTGAAGCGTTTTCCCGCCCCTGACCGGGAAAACGCTTCAGTGGCGGCCGCTGCGCGATCCGCGAGACTTCGCGCCCGATGCTGCGCCGCTCGCACGGGTTCGCCACGTGGCTGGCCGGGATCGCCGCGGTGGCGCTGGCGATCCGCCTCGTCTACGCGCTGGCCCTGGCGCCGGACCCGGAGTTCCTGTCGGACGCCGGCTTCTTCCACCTGCTGGCGAACCTGCTGGCCGAGGGCCGCGGGTTCATCCGCCCCTTCGATTTCGTCCTCCACGACGCCGTCCGGGCCACCGCGGAGCACCCGCCCGCGTGGCCCGTCGCGCTGGCGGCGATGTCCGAGCTGGGCGGGACGTCGCACGACGCGCACCGGGTCGTCGCCTGCCTGTGCGGGACCGGCACGGTCGTGACGATCGGCTTCCTCGGCCGGCGGGTGGCCGGGCAGCGCGCCGGGCTGGTCGCGGCGGCGCTCGCGGCTGCCTACCCGCTCCTGTGGGTGGTCGACGGGTCGCTGATGAGCGAGTCGCTGTACGGGCTCGCGATAGCGCTCGCGCTGCTGGCCGCGCTGCGGGTCGTCGACCGGCCGACCCTTGGGCGGGCGGCGCTGCTGGGAGCCGCGATCGGCCTGGCCGCGCTGACCCGGGGCGAGGCGCTGATGCTGATCGCGCTGCTCGCCGTGCCAGTGGCGCTGCTGGCGCGGCGCGAGGCGCGCGGTCGCGCCGTCCTGCTGGCCGCGACGGCCGGCGCCTTCGCGCTCGTCCTGACGCCCTGGACGGTCCGCAACTGGTCGGCCTTCGACCGCCCGGTTCCCGTCTCCACCAACACCGGCACCCTGCTGGCCGGCGCGAACTGCCCGCCCACCTACGCCGGCGCGCAGATCGGCTCGTGGTACTTCACCTGCGTCCGCGCGCCGCGCGGCGAGAACGAGGCGGACGAGGCGGCGCAGCTGCGCGAGAACGGCCTGGACTACGCGCGCGAGAACGCGGGTCGCGTACCGGTCGTCCTGGCGGTCCGGGTCCTGCGGACCTGGGACCTCTTCCGCCCCCGCCAGGGCGTCGGGTTCGCGCGCGCGGAGGGGCGTGCCAGCTGGGCGCAGTACGCCGGCCTGGCCGCCTACTACGTGCTGATCGCGCTGGCGATCTTCGGCGCCACCCGGCTGCGCGGCCGTCGTCCCGAGCTGGTCGTCCTGCTGGTCCCTGCGGTCATGGTCACGCTGATGTCGCTGGCCGGGTACGGGCTCACGCGCTTTCGCCTGGCGGCCGAGATCTCGATCGTCGTGCTGGCCGCGGTGGCGGTGGACGCCCTGGTGCGCCGGCGAAAGGTCGGCGCCGCATGACGCGCCGCGAGCGCGCGCTGCCGGCCGTCCTGGCGCTCGGCGCCTTCGCGCTCGCGCTCGCCCAGCGGCCCGGCTGGGCCAGCAGCGACACCAAGATCGACCTGCACGTCGATCCGGGGCGCTTCCTGGCCGACGTGGCCGCGGTGTGGACGGAGTCCGGGTCGCTGGGGCACGTGCAGGGCGGACAGTACGGCGGCTACCTGTTCCCGATGGGGCCGTTCTTCGCGCTGGGTCATGCGGCCGGCCTGGCGCCCTGGCTCGTGCACCGGCTGTGGCTGGGTGCGCTGCTGGCGCTGGCGGCGTGGGGGACCGTGCGGCTGCTGGACGACGTGGTGGGGCGGCCGCGCGGCGCGGCGCACGTCGTGGCCGGGGCGATGACGGTCCTCAACCCCTACGTCGTGGTGTTCAGCGCGCGCACCAGCGTGACGCTGCTGGCGTACGCCGCGCTGCCATGGCTGCTGCTGGCGGTGCACCGCGGGGTGCGCCGGCCGACGGGCTGGTGGTGGCCGGCGCTGTTCGCGCTCGTGGTGGCGGCCAGCGGGGGAGGGGTGAACGCCGCGGTCACCGCGTGGGTGCTCCTCGGCCCGGCGCTACTGCTCGCCTACGACGTGCTGACCGGGCTCCCGTGGCGCGCCGCCCGCGCGTTCGCCTGGCGCGCGCTCGCGCTGACGTTCGTCGCGTCGCTGTGGTGGATCGGCCCGATCCTCGCGCAGGCCCGCTACGGGATCGACTTCCTCGAGTTCACCGAGCAGCAGGGCACGATCTGGGGGACCACGAGCATGAGCGAGACCCTGCGGCTCATGGGCTACTGGGTCTCCTACATCGGCGTGGGGTTCCACGGTGCGACGCGGCCCTACTTCGCGGACGCTCCCACGCTGCTGTACGCGCCCGCCGTGATGGCGGCGATGCTGCTGGTCCCGGCGCTCGTGCTCGGCGCGTTCGCGTGGACGCGCCGGACGGCGTACGGGCCGTTCTTCCTCGCGCTGGTCCTGCTGGGGGCGCTGGTGATGGTCGCCGGGTTCCCCGAGGGCACGCCGCTGCGCCGCGGGCTGAACTTCACCTACAACCACGTCGAGGCCACGCACTTCCTGCGCACGACGTACAAGGCCGGCCCGCTGGTCGCGATGGGCCTGGCGGGGTTGGGCGGACTGGCGGCGGGGGCGGCGTGGCGGCGGACGCGCCGCTGGCGGCCCGCGCTCGCGGCCGGCGCCGCGGTGCTGCTGGCGCTCGCCGCGTGGCCGCTGGTGCGCGGCGACGCGCTGGACGACCAGCTGCTGTGGAAGGAGGTACCGCCGGCATGGCAGGACGCGGGCCGCGACCTCGACCGCGACCTCCCGCGCCAGACGCGCGCGGTCCTGGCACCGGGCGAGCTGTTCGCGTACTACCGCTGGGGCGGGACGGTCGACTCCATCCTGCCGCCGCTCACCGAACGCCCGGTGGCCGTGCGCAACATCGTCCCCTACGCCGACCTGCACGCGATCGACGCCTTCTGGAACGTGGACGGGCAGGTGGCGCAGGAACGGCTGGTGCCGGGGCAGCTGGCGCCGCTGTTGCGCTGGCTGGGGACGAGCGCCCTGCTGGCCAACGCGGACGGCGACATCACGCGCAGCGGTCAGCCGGCGCCCGCGCACTCCGCGCGCGTCCTGGCCGCGCAGGGGTTCGGGCGGCCGGATCGCGCGTACGGTCCGGTCCGGCGGCGGCTGCCTCCGGCGGGGGACGTCGCCCCGGCCGTCGCGCTGGCGCAGGTGCGCCGCTACGACGTGGGCGGCGCGCGGCGGATCGTGCGCGTCGAGCCGCTGCCCGCGCCGGCGGTGGTGGACGGGTCGGCCGAGGCGATCGCCGGCCTGGCGGCCTTCGGCGAGCTGCCGCGCACGCTCGTCTACGCCGGGGATCGCGACGCGCGCGCGCTGCGCCGCGCGGCCGCGGAGGGCTCGGAAGTGGTGATCTCCGACTCCAATCGCCGGCGCGTGTTCGTGTCCTCGCGCCTGGAGCAGAACTACGGCCACACGCTGGCCGCGGATGGGTCGCCCTCGGAGGACGCGGCCATGCTCGACCCCTTCGCGGACCGCGGCAGCGACGCGCAGACCGTCGCGGTGCACGAGGGCGCCGAGTCGCTGCGGGCGCCGTTCTCCCCGGGCGGCGAGCAGTTCCCGGAGCACCGCCCGTATGCGGCGTTCGACGGCGACGTCCGCACGGCGTGGCTGGCGGACCGCTTCCTGCAGCGCCACCGGCGCTGGGTGGAGGTCCGCTTCGAGCGCGCGCGTGCCGTGCCCTACGTCGACGTGCTGCCGGAGAACGACCGCTACGGGACCGTGCGCGCGCTGGAGGTCGCGGGCCGGCGCTTCGAGGTGCGACCCGGCTGGAACCGGCTGCCGGTGCGGCTGCGCAACGTGGACCGTCTGCGCGTGCGCATCGCCGACGTGGACTACCCGCCGGGCCTCCCGGCGGGCGGCGCGGGCGGGCTGCACGAGGTCCGGGTGCCCGGGCTGCGGGTGCGCGAGCGGCTGCGTCCCCCGGTCCTGGCCGAGCGGGCGCTGGCGGGACGCGACCTGCGCCGCAGCGCCCTCACGTACCTGTTCCAGCGCACCACCGGCGACGAGCCGTTCCGGCGCGGCCGCTTCGCGGGCCCACCGCAGGCGCTGCACCTGCGCGATCGCGGCGATGCCGAGACCGCCATGGCGCGCACGTTTCACCCGCCCGCGGCGCGAGCGTTCCGCGCGGACGCCTGGGCCTCGGTGTCGCCCGAGACGCCCGACGACGCGCTGGACCGGCTCGCCGGCTACCGCGGCGCCGCAACGTTCACGTCGTCCAGCCGCTTCGAGGGCCGGCCGGGGCTGCGCGCCTCCAGCGCGTTCGACGGCGACCCGGCGACCGCCTGGCTCGGCCAGTGGGTCGAGCGCGCGCCGGCCTGGATCGCCTGGGAGACACCCCGCCCCGTGACGCTGCGCCGCCTGCGCCTCGTCGCGCCCCGCGAGGTCGTCCGCCGCCCGACGCGCGTGAGGGTGGTGGCCGAAGCGGGACGGCCGGGGAGCGTCCGGACCGGGCCGCTCGCGGTCGGGCGCGGGGGCGTGGTCATCTTGCCGCGCCCGCTTCGCGGGCGGCGCTTTCGCGTGGAGATCCTCGCGGCGGCCTTCCCTCGCGGCGCGACGCCCCAGGAACGGACTCGCCGGGCCGTCGGGATCGCCTCCCTCCAGGTGCCCGGCCTTCCCGCGACCCGGATCCCTCGCGCCGGCCCGTTGCGCGGTGCGTGCGGCGATCTCGCGGCGACGGTCGCCGCCGAGCGCGGTTCACCGGCCCGGCCCCGGCGCGTCCTCGGGCTGGGCGTCAAGGAGGAGACGGTCGTCGTGGTGGCCCGGCCGCAGCGGCTGCGGATGAGAGTCACCGGCGACGTGCCGTCGCTGGACGCCGGCGCGCCGCTGCGGGCCCGGCCGTGCGGCGAGGCCGCCGAGCTGCCGGCCGAGCAGCTGACGCTGACCGTTCCCGACGGCGTGTTCCGCCCCTACTGGCTGCGGCTGCGCTCGCCGGCGCCGGCGCCCGTGGCCCGCGCGGCGGCGCCGCCCGGGGTCGTGACGGACCTCGGTGACGCCGGCCGGGGGCGCCACGACGGCGTGCGGGTCCGGCTGCGCGAGCCGGCGCGGCTCGTGCTCGGCGAGAGCTACAACCGCGGCTGGCGCGCCTACTGCGACGACCGCTCGCTCGGCGCGCCCGAAGTGGTGGACGGCTACGCCAACGGCTGGCGCGCGCCCGCCAGCTGCCGCGACGTGCGCTTCGCCTTCGCGCCCCAGCGGGCGGTGAACTGGGGCTACGCGATCGCGGCGCTCGCCTGCCTGCTGCTGCTCGCCTTCCTCGTCCTGCGCCGCCCGGGGCCGGAGACGCTCCGGTCAGAACGAAACGACGGCCGGCCGGGGGAGCTCGCGGCAGCGGCGGACGCGCCGGGGGACGACCAGCCCGCGAGCATGCCGCTTCGCCGCGCGCTCGCCGTCGCGGCGCTGCTCGCGGCCGTGCTCGGCTTCGTCTTCGCGCTGCGAGCCGGCGTCGCGCTGTTCCCGGTGCTGGCCTTCGTCCTGTGGCGGGGCGTCGGGGCACGTGCGCTGGCCCTGACCGCCGGCGCGCTCCTGCTGCTGGAGCCCGCGATCTACCTGCTGTTTACCCCCGAGAAGAAGGGCGCGGGCTACAACTTCAACTACGCGGTCGACCTCGTCGGGGCTCACTGGGTCGCGGTGGGAGCCGTCGTGCTCCTCGCGCTCGCGCTGTGGCGCACGCTGGCCGCGCGCCGGCGCCGCGCGCTGAAGCCGTCCTTGTAGCGCAGGATCGGGCGCTCGACCGCGTAGTAGCTGGCGGCTGCGCAGGCCAGCGACAGCGCCAGGACGCAGGCCAGCATCACGACGAACCCCGACCCCAGGCCGGGCAGCCAGCCGGCGGCGCCGCGCTCGGTGAACCACTCCACCCAGCGCGCGTGCCACAGGAAGAGCCCGTACGACACGAGCCCCAGCCAGGCGATCGGGCGCACGGCGAGGACCCGCCGCGGCAGCCCGCCGCGCCGGTCGCCCCAGACGGCCGGGAGCACGAACAGCAACGACGCCGTCCCGTACACCAGGTGCTCGCCCAGGAACTGCGCGCCGGTGCGCACCCCGTACAGCCCGCGCGGGAGGTCGAACGTGTACGACATCACCACGAACAGCCCCGCCGCCGCGATCCAGGGCGCCAGCGGCGCGCGCTCGACCAGCCGCACAGCCGCCGGCATGCGCTCCCGTCCGGACAGCGCCGCGCTGGCGACGGCGAGCCCCATTCCCAGCGCGAACCAGAAGAACGTCCCGGCGATCGTGAACAGCAGGATCGTGCCGGCCTGCTCGTGGTGCACGTACCAGCGCAGGGCGATCGAGGCGAGCGCCAGCACCGCCAGGACGGACAGCTCCACGCGCAGCGTGCGCTCGCGCGACCGTCCGCGCGTCAGGCGCGCCAGGACGAGCGCGTAGAACGGCAGCAGCACGTAGAACGACGCCTCCACGGCCAGCGACCACGCCTGCCCGAGCCCGCCCAGGACCCAGCCCATGTCGTAGTTCTGCACGAACCCGTAGTACGTCCAGCGCGGGCCGGTGAAGGCCAGCCCCGGCCAGATCGCCAGCACGGTCAGCGCGAGCCAGTACGCCGGGACGATCCGCAGCACGCGCCGGCGCGCGTAGTCGCGCACGCGCGGCGCGGGTCGCCCCTCCAGCCGCCCCGCCACGAACGGCCGGTAGAGCAGGAAGCCCGAGAGGACGAAGAACAGCGTCACGCCGACGTCCAGGCGCGCGGTCATGGGACCGTAGAAGGCGCTCGTGTTCGCGCCCGAGGCCAGCCCGACGTGGGTCAGCACGATGGCCAGTGCCGCCAGCCCGCGCAGCGAGTCGAACAGCGGAAAGCGCGGGTTCCCGGGCGGCGGCTTCAGCGCGTCCGGCGCCGCCTCACGCGAGCGGGCGAGGACCGTCTCGGTCACGCGCGCAGTATGCCGTCCACCCACGGTGTGGACTTGACCGCGATATGGGCGGCTAAGTCCACAGCGCCTTAGTACGGCCAGGTGGAGGACCCGAGCGCGCGGGCTACGCGGCGCAGGCGCATTGTCAACGCGGCCTTGATCCCGAGGTTGCGCGCGAACCACGGCAGCTGCGCGAGCTGGCGGACGAGGTTGCGTCGCCGCTCGCGCCCGCGCAGCGGCTCGCGGCGGTACTCCGCGAGGCTGCGCGAGCGCCCGGCGTAGCGCCACTCGGGCGACCGGAACAGCAGCCGCGCGAGCGCGAGCGTCACGCCGACGGACGAGAACGCGTCGTGGACGAGCATCGTCCCGGCCGGCGCCACGCGGGCGCCCCAGCGCTCGAGGTCGGCGCGGGCGGGCCCGTAGCGGTGGGCGGCGTCGACGTAGAGCAGCGCGACGTCCCCCTCGACCGCGTCCAGCGCGTCCTGGGAGGGCCGGCGCACGTGGCGCACGCGCTCCGATACGCCCGCGCGGCGCAGGTTCTCCACGAACGCGCGGTGGTCGGCCTCGCCGGCGGCGCCACTGCCGCGGATCTCCCGCGGGCCGCGGTCGTTGCCCGCGTGCGGGTCGATCGCCACGATCTCGACGCCCTCCGGCGCCGCGGTGGCCAGCACGATCGCGGAGCGCCCCCGGTAGGACCCGATCTCCACGATCCGGTCGCCGGGGCGCAGCGCGGCGGCCCGCTCCCACAGCCGGCCGGCCTGGTCGTCGCTGAGCCAGCCCTCCACCCCCTCGGCCGCCGTGAGGGCATCGGCGAGAGTTGGGCCGGTCATGGCAGCGCCGGGGCCGGGCGGCGGGGCCGGCGCAGGGAAAGGGCGAGCATTCCGCCGGCCGCCAGGCACTGGAGCGCCAGCACCAGCGTGGCCAGCCCGACCAGGCCGGTCCCGGCGTTGGTCAGCAGGAACGGCTCGATCGCCGCGACCACCGCCAGCAGCCACATGAACGCGTACCGCTCGATGGCGAGCATGTACTGCACCGCCAGCGACGCCACCGCGAGCAGCGTCATCGCCAGTCCGAGCACGATCAGCGCTCCGTTCGCGGCGGAGACGTCCACGTCGAAGCCCGCCTTCAGGACGAATGCCGGCACCGCGGCGTAGACCGCGAGCATCGGCGCGGCCACCAGCGCGACGATCGCCAGCGCGCGCCCCAGCACGCCGCGCGGGTTCAGGCCCGCCTGGGCGCGGCGCGCCGCCTCGGGTACGAGGTAGTAGGCCAGGCCGATCCCCACCCAGATCACCACCTTGGCCGCCACCGCCGCGGCGGCGTACGCGCCGGCCTCTTCGCCCCCCACGCGGTGCTTGACGATGATCACGTCGATGTTCTGCAGCACCGCGACGAGGGTGAGGCCGAGCACCGGCGCCCACGCGCCCGTCACCAGGCGGTCGAAGCGCCGCGTCCGGGCGCCCGGCTCCGGCGGGCCCAGGCGCCGGCGCAGCACCCAGCCCAGCACCAGCGCCGCGGTCAGCATCGACAGCGGCGAGGCGACGTACGCGCCCGTGACGCCCAGCCCGCCGCCCACCAGGAGCAGCCCGAGCGCCAGGCGCCCGAGCGCCTCCAAGATCACGCTCAGCCCCGCCGCGCGGTAGGCGCGCAGCCCCTGCAGCATCCCGCGCTCGATCGACAGCGCGAGCCAGGCCACGCCGGTCGCGGGGACCGCTGCCGCCGCCCACACCTCGTCGTCCACCCCGATCGCCGCGGCGAGCGGCTCGCGCAGCAGGACCCCCACGGCGGCGAGCGCCAGCAGCCAGGCGCCGAGCTCCAGGGCCCAGCGCCGGTGCGTCGCGGACAGGCGCCCGCCCTCCCCGAGGCGTCCCAGCGCCGTCTCGCGGGCCGAGGCGACCTGCAGCGCCAGCCCCGGCACCGAGAGGATGAGGAAGGTCGACACCAGTGCCGCGAGCGACCCGTAGCCGGCCGTGCCGAGGATCCGCGCGAAGACGACGGTGAACAGCAGCGAGATGACGTTCGCGGCCATCGTCGCCGCCGCCAGTCCCAGCGCCTTCGCGGTCTCCGAGCGCGCGAGCTCGCCGCGCAGCCGCTGGCGCTCGGCGGTGCTCTCCTTCTCCAGCACGTGGAGGTTCTCGGCCGCCGTGCGGTCCCACGTGAACGTGCGGGCGCGCTCGCGCGCCGCGTCGCCCAGCCGCCGGCGCAGCCCCCCGTCCGCGACCAGCTCGCGCACGCGCTCGGCCTGCTCGGGGACCGTGTCGGCCAGTGCCCCGGTCTCGCCGTCCACGATCGCCTCGGGCAGGCCGCCCACGCGCAGTGCCGCGCTCGGGGTCCCGCAGGCGGCGGCCTCCATCACGGTCAGGCACCAGCCCTCGGCCGAGGAGGCGGTCAGCGCCACCCAGGCGCGCCCGAACAGCTCGACCTTGCGCTGCTCGTCCACGAACCCGTGCAGGGTCACGCGCTCGCGCAGGCCGCGGCGGTCGATCTCGGCCTCCAGCGCCGGCCGATGGTCGCCGTCGCCGGCGATCTCCAGGCGCGCGCCCGGGACCGCCTCCAGCACGTCGAGCACGTACTCGACGCGCTTGTAGCGCTTCAGGCGCCCCAGGTACAGGAGCGTGGGCTCGGCCGCCTCCGGGCCGGGATGGAACTGCTGTCCCTCCACGCCGTTGTAGACGACGTCGATGCGGTCCTCGGGGACGCCCAGCGCGACGAGGTCCTCGCGCGCCGCGCGCGAGACCGTGGTGAACGGCGTGGCGCGGTACAGGAACCGCAGCGGCAGCGTCTCCAGCAGCAGCGCCGCCACGGCGCCCCGGCGCCCCAGCTCCTCCGCGTACATCCGCCGGTGGACGTGGTGGACGAGCGCCACGCGGGGCGTGCGCAGCCACAGCGGCGTGAAGAAGGGGATGCCGTTGACCACCTCCAGCGTGACGTCGGCGTCGCGCGCCAGCTTGCGCCGCCACACCAGCCAGGCGGCGCGGGGGAAGACCGTCAGCCGCGTGCCCACGCGGTGCAGCTCCAGGTGCTCGTCGAGGCGCTCGTAGGGCCGCGCGCCGTCGTAGGAGCCGGCCACCACGGTGACCCGGTGGCCCCACGCCACCCAGCGCGAGACCTGGCCGAACAGGTTCGTGCCGGTCCCGCCGGCCTGGGGGTGGGTCCAGTCGCGGTCGACCAGCACCAGGACGTGCATCGCGGGGACGGTAGCGCCGCCGTCTGCTCTATGGTTCGCCTTCGATGGTCGCGCCGCGCCGCATCGCCGCCCTCGCCGCCGCGCTCTCCCTGGCGCTCCCCGCGGGAGCCCTTGCGCAGGGGGCGGGCGAGACCCAGTACTCGGACCCCTTCGAGGAGGAGCAGGCGTCCTCCGGAGGCGGCGGCGACAGCGGCTCGAGCTCGGGCTCCGGCACGGGCGCGGGCGGCGGCGGCGAGCTGTCCACGACGCCGCCGGACGACGGCACGAGCGAGTCGCAGGCGGCCCGCACCCGCACGCCCGACGGCGAGCTGGCGCGCACGGGCGCGGAGCCCGGACTGATCGCGCTGCTCGGCGCGGGCTTCATCCTCACCGGCGCCGGCCTGCGGGTCCGCGTGCGCCGGCCGCTTGCCTGAGCGCTCCGACGGCCCCGCGGCGACCGAAGCCGCCGGCGCGCGCCTCGTGCAGACGCTGCGCCCCGGGGACGTCGTGCTGGTCTCCGGCGAGCTGGGCGCCGGCAAGACGACGTTCGTGCGCGGCGCCGCGCGCGCCCTCGGGGTGGAGGGCCCGATCACCAGCCCCACGTTCACGATCGGTCGCCGCTACGCCGGGCGGGTCCCCGTGTCGCACCTCGACCTGTACCGCCTAGAGGGGTTGGAGGACGAGGACCCGGCGCTGCTGGCCGACTACCTGACCCCGGACGCCATCGCCTTCGTGGAGTGGCCGGAACGCGCCGGCACGCAACTGCCCGCCACCGTGCACGTGCGCCTCGAGCACGCCGGCGGCGACCGGCGCCGCATCGAGGTCCGCCAGCCGTGATCGTCCTCGGCCTGGACACCGCGACGCCGGCGACGGTCGTGGGCCTGCTGCGCGCCGACGGCGTGGCCTTCGAGGGCCGCCACGATCCCGCCGCAGGCGAGCGGCCGGGGCACGCCACGCGGCTGCTGGGGCTGGTGGACGAGGTGCTGGCGTCCGCCGGCGTGCGGCTGGACGAGGTCACCCGAATCGCCGCCGGCGTCGGCCCCGGCTCCTTCACCGGCCTGCGCATCGGGATCGCCACCGCACGCGGACTCGCGCAGGCGACCGGCGCCGAGCTCGTCGGCGTGAGCACCCTGCGCGCGCTGGCCGTGGGCGCGGCCGGGCAGGACCGGCCGGTCGCCGCGATCCTCGACGCGCGGCGCGGAGAGGTGTTCGCCGCGGCGTGGATCGGGGACACAGAGGTCATGTCCCCCGCAGCGGTGGCCCCGGAGACGCTCGCCGAGGCTTTGGACGCGCTGGCGCGGCCCGCCCCCCGGTCAGGGGGCGCTTCCGCCCCGCCCCCGCTGGCGATCGGCGACGGGGCGCTACGATTTCGCGACGAGCTGGAACCGGCCGGGGCGGACATCCCGCCGGACGACGACCCGCTCCATCGGGTGGCCGGGCGGCACGTGTGCCACCTCGGCGCCAGGGCGGAGCCGGCCGGGACGGACGCCGTCGTGCCGGACTACCTCCGCCTCCCCGACGCGGAGGCGCGCAAGCCATGAGCACGCCCGAGACCGTCACGCCCGCCACCTCCCCGCTGGAGATCCGCCGGCTGTCCTACTCGGACCTGCCGCAGGTCATCGCGATCGAGCGGCGCTCCTTCCCCACGCCGTGGTCGCTGGCCATGTTCGTGCTGGAGCTGAGCAAGCCCTCCGGCGTCTGCCTGGCCGCCACGCTGGACGGCGAGCTGGCCGGCTACCTGGTCTGCTCGCGCTACGACCGCGTCTGGCACGTGATGAACGTCGCCGTGGACCCCGACCGCCGCCGCGAGGGCATCGCCGCGTCGCTGATCGATCGGCTGCTGGAGTCCACCGACGGCGACGCGTCGCAGTACACGCTCGAGGTGCGCCAGTCCAACGACGGCGCGATCGCGCTGTACGAGCGCTTCGGGTTCCGCGCCGCGGGAACGCGCCGGCGCTATTACCAGGACAACGGCGAGGACGCGCTCATCATGTGGCGCACGCCGGCCACGCTGAACGGCTCGCTCGCGGACGTGCCGAACGCGGTCCGGCTGCCGGGCCGTTGATCGTCGCGCTGGAGACCAGCTGCGACGACACGTGCGCCGCGGTCGTGGAGCGCGACGGCACGATCCGCTCGAACGTCATCTCCTCGCAGGGCGTGCACGACCGCTACGGCGGCGTGGTCCCCGAGGTGGCCTCCCGTCACCACCTCGAGCTGGTCAACGACGTCGTCGACGACGCGCTGCGCCAGGCCGGCGCCACGCTGGACGACGCCGACACGATCGCGGTGACCCGCGGTCCCGGCCTGGTCGGCGCGCTGCTCGTCGGCCTGCAGACGGCCAAGGCGCTGGCCGCGGCGCGCCGCCTGCCGCTCGCGCCGGTGGACCACCTGCTGGGCCACGTCGCCGCCACCGAGCTGCGCCCGCAGGCCTTCGCGCCGCCCTTCCTGTGCCTGGTGGCATCGGGCGGGCATACGTTCCTGGCCGACGTGCGCGACCCCGGCCGCTTCGAGGTGCTCGGAAGCACGCTGGACGACGCCGCGGGCGAGGCCTTCGACAAGGGCGCGCGCATGCTCGGGCTCGGATATCCGGGTGGCCCGGCGCTCCAGCGCCTGGCGCAGAGCGGCGACGAGCGGGCCTTCGACTTTCCCACCGCGAAGGGGGTGGCGGGGCTGGACTTCTCCTTCGCCGGCCTGAAGACCGCGCTGCTGTACGCGATCCGCGACCTGGGCGAGGACGAGGCGGCCGCCCGGCGCGCCGACCTCGCCGCGAGCTACCAACGCGCGATCGTCGAGGCGCTGGCCCACCGCGTCGAGCGCGGCCTGGAGGCCACCGGGCACACGCGCCTGGCGCTGGGCGGCGGCGTCGCGGCCAACGGTCCGCTGCGCGAGCGCATGTCGCAGCTGCCCGTGGAGCTCGCCATCCCCCCGATCGAGCTGTGCACCGACAACGCCGCGATGATCGCCGCGGCCGCCCGGCACGTCGCGCCGCTGCCCTATCCCGAGTACTTCGGGCTCGACGCGTACGCGACGGGGGAGGGGGGACTGTGATCCCGCAGGTGACGCTCTACGGCCGTCCCGAGTGCCATCTGTGCGACGACGCCCGCGCCGTCCTGCAGCGCGTGCGCGCCGACACGCCGTTCGAGCTGCGCGAGCGCGACATCGAGGCCGACGACGACCTGTTCCGGCGCTACCTGGAGCGCATCCCGGTCGTCGCGATCGACGGCGAGGAGGCCTTCGAGCTGTTCGTGGACGAGGCGGAGCTGCGGCGGCGGCTCGCTATTGTGAGACGCCGATGAGCGATCTGGCCTACCGCAGCGAGACGGGCGCCGCCGCGGCCACGGACGGCAACGGCGCGGGCACGCCCGAGCGCCTGTCGCTGGGCGTCGCGGCGCGGCTCTCGCGCTACCTGCAGGTGCTCACGCAGGCCCGCAAGATGGGCAAGGAGACGATCTCCTCCCAGGAGCTGTCGGACTACACGCACGTCAACTCGACCCAGATCCGGCGCGACCTCTCCGGCTTCGGCAAGTTCGGCAAGCGCGGCGTCGGCTACAACGTCGACTCGCTCGTCGCGCAGATCCGCAAGATCCTGCGCACCGCCGGCCAGCACAACATCGGCCTGTTCGGCGCCGGCCACCTGGGCACCGCGATCGCCTCGTCGGAGATCTTCGCCGACCACGGCTTCCGCATCGTCGCCGTGTTCGACGCCGACGCCGACAAGGTGGGCGCCCAGGTCGGCAACCTGACCGTCCGCCACACCGCCGAGCTCAGCGGGGTGGTGGAGGAGGAGGACATCGTCGTGGCGGTCCTCGCGGTCCCCAACGCCGCGGCGCAGAGCCTGGCCGACGAGCTGGTGGACGCGGGCGTGAAGATCATCTTCAACTACTCGGAGGCGCTCATCCAGGTGCCGCCCGAGGTCACCGTGCACACGTCCAGCCCGGCCGTAGACCTGCTCTACGCGCTCTACTTCTACCTGACCTGACCCGGGCGGGTCTCACGTGGCCCTCGACCTCTTCCGCGCGCGCGAGACCTTCGACTCCTCCACCGACTTCACCGTCGGGATCGAGGAGGAGTTCCACCTGCTGGACCCCGCCACGCTGCGCCTCGTGCCGCGCTTCGAGGAGCTGCAGGCGGCGGCGCGCGAGGACCCGGTGCTCGCCGAGTCGGTGGCCGGGGAGCTGATCTCCAGCGAGATCGAGATCCGCTCCGGGCGCGGCGAGGACATCCACGACGCGCTCGCGCGCCAGCGCGACCGGCGCCGGCGCCTGTTCGCGCTGGCCGGCGAGCGGGGCGTGGCGCTCGGCGCCACCGGCACGAGCCCGCTGTCTGACTACCGCGACCAGCGGATCATCGACACCGAGCACTACCGCCGGCTCGACGAGGAGCTGCGCTACGTCGCCTGGCGCAACAACACCTGGTCGCTGCACGTTCACGTGGGGGTCGGCGGCGCCGACCGCGCGGTGCGGGTGTGCGACCGCCTGCGCCCCGTGCTGCCGCTGCTGCTGGCCGTCTCCGCCAGCTCGCCGTACGTCGACGGTCGCGACTCGGGTCTGCACAGCGGGCGCAGCGAGATCTTCACGCGCACGTTCCCCCGCTGCGGGGTCCCCGACGCGTTCGGGTCGTGGGACGCCTTCGCGGAGTACCTGCGCGTGCTGGAGCGGACGAACTCGATCATCGAGTTCACGCAGGTGTGGTGGTCGATTCGCCCGCACATCGGGTTCGGGACCGTGGAGGTGCGGATCTGCGACGCCCAGAGCACCGCCGGCGAGTCCGAGGCGCTGGCCGGGCTGATGGTCGCCTGCGTCGCCCAGGCCGCCCGCGACGAGGACGAGGGCGCCCCGCTCGACGACCTCCCGCCGCGCCTGGTGGAGGAGAACGTGTGGCGCGCCATCCGCTACGGCCAGGACGGTCGGCTGATCGACTTCGCGCGCCTGGAGGAGTACCCGTCGCGCGAGGCGTCGACCCGGCTGCTGGAGTGGACCGCGCCCGTGCGCGCCGAGCTGGGAATCGAGCCGGCGTTCCCCGAGCTCAACGGCGCGCAGCGCCAGCGCCGCCTGATCGACACGGGGGCGCCGCCCGCGGAGGTCTTCGCGGCCACGGTGCGCGAGACTGCGCAGACGTACGCGACGGAGGTGGTGGCATGAGCAGCGAGGAGGAGCAGCTTCGGGCGCAGCTCGAGGAGGAGATGCGGCGGATCACCGTCGACGACCTGCTCGTGCAGAGCGTGGTCTCGATGGTCAACCTGGCGGGCCGCAAGGCCGGCGTGGCGTCCGGGACGGAGGGGGAGCGCGACCTGGGCCAGGTCAAGACCGCGATCGAGGCGGTCACGGCCCTGCTGCCGCTGCTGGAGCGCCACAACGACGAGGCCGCGCGGGCGATCCGCGACGCGCTGGCCCAGCTGCAGATGGTCTACGCGCGCGAGGTCCAGCAGGGCGGCGAGGCGCCCGCCCCGGCGCCCGAGCCCGGCGAGGGCGCCAAGCCCGCACCGGAGGGACCCGGTCCCGCCCGCGGCAGCGGGAAGCTGTGGATCCCGGGGCAGTGAGCCGGCGCTCCCGAGCGCGTTCCTAATAGACTGCGCGCGCCTTCGCCGGGTCGGCCCACGACCTGGCGCTTTTCTTTGACTCCGGAGGAACCGAAGCCTTGAGTGACTTCCTAGCCGACCATGGCGTCGTGATCGCGCTCGCGTGCGCGGGCGTCGCCCTCGCCTACGGCGCGATCACCTCGCGCGCCCTGCTGGCCCTCTCGCCCGGGAACGAGCGCATGCGCTCGATCTCCGCGGCCGTCCAGGAGGGCGCTTCCGCGTACCTGCGCCGGCAGTACCTCGTCATCGCGGCGGTCGGCGTGATCCTGTTCGTGGCGCTGATCCCGATCCAGAACATCGAGGTCGCGATCGGCTTCCTCATCGGCGGCGTGGCCTCGGCGGCCGCCGGCTTCATCGGGATGAACGTGTCGGTGCGCGCCAACGCCCGCGTGGCGGAGGCGGCGCGCGGCGGGGTGTCGCGCGCGCTCAGCGTGGCCTTCCGCTCCGGCGCCGTGACGGGTCTGCTGGTGGTGGGCCTGGCGCTGCTGGGCGTGGCCGGCTACTACGGCGTGCTGACCTTCTTCTTCGACGTGTCCGAGAAGGACGCGATCGACGCGCTGATCGGGCTGGGCTTCGGCGGCTCGCTGATCTCCGTCTTCGCCCGTCTGGGCGGCGGCATCTTCACCAAGGGCGCCGACGTGGGCGCCGACCTGGTGGGCAAGATCGAGGCCGGGATTCCCGAGGACGACCCGCGCAACCCGGCGGTGATCGCCGACAACGTGGGCGACAACGTCGGCGACTGCGCCGGCATGGCGGCCGACCTGTTCGAGACCTACGCGGTCACCGCGGTCGCCGTGATGCTGCTGGGCGTCCTGACCTTCCAGGAGCAGACGAACGTCGCGCTGTACCCGCTTGTGCTGGGCGGCGTATCGATCATCGCCTCGGTGATCGGGACCTTCGCCGTACGCTCGCGCGCCGGCAACGTCGAGCGCGCGCTGTACCAGGGCCTGATCGTGTCGGGCCTGCTGGCCGCCGCGGCGTTCTACCCCGTCACCCACTGGCTGATGGACGACCTGAGCTTCGAGAACGTCCAGAGCACGCTGAACACGCCGAGCGTCGCGCGCCTGTACTTCTGCTCGCTGATCGGCCTCGGCGTGACCGCCGCGCTGTTCTTCATCACCGACTACTACACCTCCACGCGCTTTTCCCCGGTCAAGAAGACCGCGCGCGCGTCGGAGACCGGTCACGCCACGAACATCATCCAGGGGCTGGCCCAGGGCTTCCAGTCCACCGCCGCGCCGGCCCTGGTGCTGGCGGCGGGCATCTGGGGCGCCAACGAGCTGGCCGGGATCTACGGGATCGGCGTCGCCGTGATGGCCCAGCTGTCGCTCACGGGCCTGATCGTGGCGCTGGACGCCTTCGGCCCGGTGACCGACAACGCGGGCGGCATCGCCGAGATGGCCGAGCTGCCCGAGGAGGTCCGAAACGTCACCGACCCGCTGGACGCCGTGGGCAACACCACCAAGGCGGTCACCAAGGGGTACGCGATCGGCTCGGCCGCGCTGGCCGCGCTCGTGCTGTTCGCCGCCTTCCGCATCGAGCTGGTGGAGGAGCACGGCGCCGAGGTCAGCTTCCTGCTCGACCAGCCGGCCGTCCTGATCGGCCTGATCATCGGCGGCATGATGGTCTACCTGTTCGCCGCGCTGTCGATGGAGGCCGTCGGCCGCGCGGGCGGCGCCGTGGTGGAGGAGGTGCGCCGCCAGTTCCGCGAGAAGCCGGGGATCATGGAGGGCACCGACAAGCCCGACTACGGGACCTGCGTCGACCTCGTCACGCGCTCGGCGCAGCGGCAGATGATCCTTCCCTCGCTGATCCCGATCGTCGTACCGATCGTGGTGGGTCTGTTCTCCTTCCGCGCCCTGGGCGGCCTGCTGATCGGCGTGATCGTCGTCGGCCTGTTCGTGGCGATCTCGATGACGTCCGGCGGCGGCGCCTGGGACAACGCCAAGAAGCTGATCGAGGACGGCCACTTCGGCGGCAAGGGCTCCGAGGCCCACGCCGCCTCGGTGACCGGCGACACCGTCGGCGACCCCTACAAGGACACGGCCGGTCCGGCGATCAACCCGATGATCAAGGTCGCGAACATCGTGGCCATCCTGATCATCCCGCTGATCGCCTAACCGCATAGGCCGGCCTCCCTCGGGGGCATACTCCGCCGCATGGCCGAGCGGCGCCTTCACGGGCTCCAGCGCGTTCTGGGGGTCAACGCCCTGTTCTCGACCGCCTACGGGAACGTCGGGTCGTCGATCTACTACGCGCTGGGGCTGGTCGCCGCGCTCGCGCTCGGCTTCACGCCGCTCGTCTTCGTCGCGACCGGGCTGCTCTTCTACTGCACGGCGACCACGTACGCGGAGGCGACCGCGATGTACCCCGAGGCGGGCGGGGCGTCGCTGTTCGCCCGCCGGGCCTTCAACGAGCTGTGGTCCTTCTTCACCGCGTGGGCCCAGATGCTCAACTACATCATCACGATCGCCATCTCGGCGTTCTTCGCGGCGCACTACGCCGGCGGGGTGGCGTGGGAGGAGCTGCGCAGCTCGCCGGGGGACATCGCCTTCGCGTGCGCGCTGATCCTCGTGCTGGCGCTGATCAACGTGCGCGGCGTGCGCGACGCGGTCAGCGTCAACCTCGTGCTCGCGGCGGTCGACTTCCTCAGCCAGTTGGGCATCGTGGTCCTCGGGCTGTTCCTGGTCTTCGACCCCGACCTGCTGGTGCGCAACCTCGAGTTCTTCGGCACGGCGCCCACGTGGGACCAGCTGCTGCTGGCGATCCCGGTCGGAACCGTGGCCTACACCGGGATCGAGACGATCTCCAACATGGCCGGGGAGGCGCGCGACGAGGACCGCACCGTCCCCGGCGCGATCAAGCGCGTGATGATCGCGGTGTTCGCGATCTACTTCACGCTGCCGATGATCGCGCTGTCGGCGCTGCCCGTCCGCTGCGACGCGGCGGGGGAGAACTGCCGCACGCTGCTGGGCGTGGCGTCCGAGCAGGGCGGCTACGCCACCGACCCGATCGTGGGGATCGTGAAGTCGATGGACCTGGGACCGATCCAGTCGGGCGCGGAGATCTACGTGGGCGTCCTCGCCGTGACGATCCTGGTGGCGGCGACCAACGCCGGCGTGCTGGGGGTCTCGCGTCTCACGTATTCGATGGGCATGCACCGCCAGCTGCCGGACATCGTGCGGCGGCTGCACCCGCGCTACCGCACGCCCCACGTCGGCATCCTGGTGTTCTCGGTCGTCGCCTGCGTGGCGGTGCTGCCGGGGCAGGCGAGCTTCCTCGGCTCGATCTACGCCTTCGGCGCGATGCTCTCGTTCTCCATGGCGCACGCCGCGCTGATCCGCCTGCGCGTCAGCCAGCCCGACGCGCGGCGCCCCTATCGCAGCCCGGGAGTCGTCCGCTGGCGCGGGCACGAGCTGCCGCCGTTCGCCCTGGCCGGCATCGCCGGGACCGGCATCTCCTTCCTCGTGGTCAGCGTGCTGGACCTGACCGTGGCCGCCGCGGGCACGGGATGGCTGGTCGCCGGGCTGCTTGCCTACGTCGTGTACCGGCGGCGGCTGGGCCTCGACCTCACCACTACCACGGCGGTGGCGGTCCCGGCTCCGGTGGTGGACCGCGAGGCCGAGTACGAGTCCGTGCTCGTGGCCTTCGACGACCGCCGCTACGTCCCCGAGGCGGTGGCCACCGCGGCGCGCCTGGCCGCGCGGCGGCGCCGCGGCATCCACGTGCTCGTGACGATCACCGTGCCGCCCTCCAGCCCGATCGACGCCGAGATGCCCGACCTGGAGATCGCCGCGCAGTCGATCATCGAGGAGGCGCGCCTGCAGGGCGGGCGGCGGGTGTCCGGACACTGGGAGAAGGTGCGGCCCGGCGGCGAGGGCCGGCTGATCGTGGAGGAGGCCAAGGAGATGCGCGCGCGCGCGATCGTCATGCCGATGCGCCGGCGCGGCGGCGGGTCGGCGCTGTTCGGGCGCACGCTGGAGTACGTCCTCTCCCAGCGGCCCTGCCGGGTGATCATCGAGTCCCAGCCCGCGGACGGCGCGTGACGGGTCCGATGGCACGCCTGCTGTCGCTGGCCATCCTCGGCCTGGGGGTCGCGATGGTCGTCTCGACCGTCGTGCGCGGCGGCGGGCCGCTGTCCGTCGGCGTCGTGGTCGGGCTGCTGTTCTGCGCGCTGGGCGCGGCGCGGCTCTACGTCGAGGTGCGCAGGTGAGCGACCGCAAGCCGGTGGTCGAGCGCAGGATCGTGCGGCGCTCGCTCGGGTCGCCCGCGCTGTTCGCGCTGGTGTACTCGACCGTCGCGGCGGGCCTGTACTTCTCGCTGGGGGCGGTGGCGGGCCGCGCGCTCGGACTCACGCCCGCCGTGTTCCTGTTCGCGGCGCTGTTCTTCGTGCTGTGCGTGATGACCTACGTCGAGGGCGCGTCGCTGCACCAGGAGCGCGCCGGCGCGACCGTGTTCGCGCGCTACGCGTTCAACGAGCTGTGGAGCTTCGTGGCCGGCTGGGCGATCCTGCTGGACTTCGTGATCCTGATCGCGATCACGTCGCACTCGGCGACGAACTACCTCGGCGCCTTCTGGAACGAGCTGCGCAGCGGGGTGCTGGAGAGCGTCGTCGCGGCGGGGATCGTGATCTTCGTCGCGGTCGTCAACGTGATCGGGGTGACCGCGGGGCGCCTGCGGCGCTTCTTCGCGCTGACCGTGGTGGACCTCGCGGTGCAGGCGCTGGTGATCGTGCTCGGCATCGTGCTGGTGCTGTCCTTCACGCGCGTCTTCGACGGCGTGCAGCTCGGGACGATGCCGCCGTGGAGCGACGTCGTGTTCGCGCTGGCCATCGCGGCCGCCGCGGTGTCGACCGGCCTGGACGCGTCCTCGGGCCTGGCCGGCGAGGTGGCGATCGGCCGGCGCGGCCTGCGGCGCCTGGTGGGGGCGCGGGCGGCCACGGTGCTCGTCGTCTACGTGGGCATCTCGCTGGTCGCGCTGAGCGCCGTCCCGGTCACGGGCGGGGCCACGGAGCTGGGCAGCCGCTACATCGACGCGCCGCTGGTCGCGGTCGTGCGCGGGTACGAGCCGGGGGCCTGGGTGTCCGACGCGCTGCGCTACCTCGTCGGTGGAGTCGGCGCGCTGGTGCTGATCGCCGGGGCGAACGCCTCGATGCTCGGCCTCTCGCGCCTGGCCTACTCGCTGGCCACCAACCGGCAGATCCCCAGCGCGGTGGGGCGGCTCCATCCGCGCCGCGCCACGCCGTTCGTGGTGATCGCGCTCGCCGCCGTCATGGCCACGAGCCTGGCCGTGCCGTCGGACCTGGACTTCCTGGTGGCGATCTACGCCTTCGGCGCCATGCTGGCGCTGACCATCGCCCACGCCTCGGTCGTGGTGTCGCGCTACCGCGAGCCCGAGCGCGACCGCCCGTACCGCATGCCTTTGAATGTGGGTCGCCTGCCGGTGCCGGCGGCGCTGGGCGCGCTGGTCTCGTTCGCGCTGTGGATCGGCGTGCTGGTCACCCACGCCGAGGCGCGCTGGGTGGGGCTGGTCTGGATGTCCCTCGGCCTCGTCCTGTACGTCACCTACCGTACGACCGAGGGCAAGCCGCTGCTGCGGCGCGTCACGATCCCGCCGGCCGCGCTGACCCGCGAGCGCGAGCGCGCGGAGTACGGGTCGATCCTCGTGCCGCTGCTGGGTACCTCGCTGGACGACGACATCGTGCAGACGGCGGGGCGCCTGGCCGGTGTGGAGCGCCCGGACGAGGGGGAGAAGGGCGCGGTGATCGAGGCGCTGTGGATCTTCCAGATCCCGATGTCGCTGCCGCTGGACGCCGCGCTCCCCGACCAGCGGCTGCAGGAGGCCCGCCGGGCGCTGGCCCGGGCCAAGGCGGTGGGGGAGGAGTACGAGGGCGTGGAGGTGGCGACCGCGACTGTCCGCTCGCGCCGCGCCGGTCAGGCGATCGTGGAGGAGGCGCGCCGGCGCGGCGTGGAGGCGATCGTGCTGGGCGCCGAGCCGCCGTCGCGCATCCGCGGGGGCGCGCTGCTGGGGGGCCGCGGAGGCCCGCTGGACAACTACGTCAGCGACGTGATCCGGCACGTGATCGACAAGGCTCCGTGCCGCGTGATCCTGACCGCGCCGCCCGCCGACTCCGAGCCGCGGGGACCCGCCGAGCCCGCGCCGGACTCTCGCTAGAGTCCGCCGCATGAACATCGTCATCGTCGGAGCGGGCCGCGTGGGATCGGCGGTCGCAAAGTGGGCGCTTGCCGAGGGCAACGAGGTGTCCGTGCTCGACGAGGACCCGCTGTCGCAGGAGCGCCTGAGCCCGGACGGGACCAGCAGCTGGGAGGACGCCGGCGGCCAGTTCACGGTCGGGACCGCGCTGGAGATCGACGCGCTGGAGGAGTCCGGCATGGCGGACGCCGACGTCTGCATCCTGTGCACGGACGGCGACAACACGAACCTCGTGGTGGCTCAGATCGCGCGCAAGCGCTTCGACGTTCCCAAGGTGATCGTCCGCGTGCTGGACCCCTACCGCGCGGAGTGGTACCGCGAGCAGGGCCTGCACACGATCTGCCCGACCAAGGTCGCGATCGAAATGCTCGAAGACGCGGTGGTCTCGGCCTAGTGGTGCGCTGATGTACGTCATCGTCGCGGGGGCGGGCAAGGTCGGCTGGAACCTGGCCCGGGAACTGATCGGCAAGGGCCACGAGGTGACCGTGGTCGAGAACGACCGCCGCCGCTACCTGACCGTGGAGCAGGAGCTCGAGCACGCGATCCAGTACGGCGACGCGACCGAGCTGTGGGTGCTCGAGCGCATCGGGATCCAGCGCGCGGACCTGGTGATCGCCGTAACGGGCGACGACGAGGACAACATGCTGATCTGCCAGGTCGCCAAGGAGAAGTACCGGGTCGACCGCATCGTGGCCCGGGTCAACAACCCGCGCAACCTCGAGCACTTCAAGCTGCTGGGCATCCACCCGGCGGTGTCGGCGACGGACCTGATCCTGCGGCTGATCGAGCACGAGGTGCCGCAGTACGGCCTCGTCCACCTGCTCGATCTGGAGGAGGAGCGCCTGGAGATCATCGAGCTGATCGTCGGGCAGGACTCCTCGGCCGCGGGCAAGCGCGTGGACGAGATCATGCTGCCCGACGGCGCCCTGATCATCTCGATCCTGCGCGCGGGGACGGGCTTCGTGCCCAAGGCGGACTCGATGATCCAGGCGGGCGACGAGGTGCTGGTCGTCCTGGACCCGGGCCTGGAGGGACCGGTGACGGCGCACTTCACCTCCACCGAGAGCGCCGCCGCCGGTGGCTAGTCGCGCGTGAGCGACCGCCATACGGACGTCCTGCTCGTGGGGGGCGGTCTGGCGTCCGCGAACTGCGCGCGGTGGCTGCGCGAGGAGGGCTTCGAGGGAACGGTGACGCTGGTGGGGCGCGAGCCCGACCCGCCGTACAACCGGCCGCCGTGCTCGAAGGGCTACCTGACCGGGAAGGAGAGCCGCGAGGACACGTGGTTCCGTCCGGCTCCGTGGTGGGAGGAGCAGTCGATCGAGCTGCTCACCCGGACGAGCGTGCTGCGGCTCGACGTGGAGCAGCGGGTCGCGGGCTTGTCCACGAAGGAGGAGGTCTCGTTCGAGAAGCTGCTGCTGGCCACGGGCGCCAACGTGCGGCTGCTGCGCGCCGACGGCGTGTCGCTGGAGGGCATCCACTACCTGCGCGCGCTGGGCAACGCCGACGCGATCCGCGCGGACGCGCAGCGCGCGCAGCGCGCCGTGGTGGTCGGCGGCTCCTACATCGCCACGGAGGTCGCCGCCTCGCTCACCGCCCTGGGCGTGAGCTGCGCGATCCTCATGCAAGAGTCCGTGGTGCACGAGCGCTCCTTCGGCCCGACCGCCGGCGCGTTCTTCCAGCGCGTGCTGGAGGAGCACGGCGTCGAGGTGCACGGCGACGACGGCGTCGCGCGCTTCGAGGGCGACGGCGAGCGGGTGACGAAGGTGGTGGGGGAGAGCGGCGTGGAGCTGGAGTGCGACATGGTCGTGATGGGCACCGGCGCCGTCCCCGACGTCATGCTGGCCAGGCGCGCCGGCCTGGAGATCGGCGAGCGCGGCGGCGTGCGCTGCTCGGCGCGACTGGAGACCCCGGTCCCCGGCGTCTTCGCGGCGGGCGACATGTGCGAGTACGACTCGCCCCTGCACGGCGGCCCGGTGCGCATCGAGCACTGGGACGTCGCCTTCAACCACGGCAAGACCGTCGCGCTCAACATGCTCGGCCGGGGCACCGACCACGACACCGTGCCGTACTTCTTCAGCGACCTCGCCGACTGGGCGTCGATGGAGTACGTCGGCCCCGCGTACGCCTGGGACGCCGAGGAGGTCCTCGGTTCGCCCGGCGACGGCGAGTTCGCGGTCCGCTACCTGCGCGACGGCCGCCTCGCCGCCTGCCTGTCCGTCGGCCGTTCCGACGACCTGGAGGCCGCGCGCGAGGAGCTGGCGGCCGTCAACCGCTCCTGACCCGTCGTCCGTTGCGTCCGGAGAAGTTCGCCGTCTGCGAGTGGCAGTTCGGACACAGCAGCTCCAGGTTCTCCAGTCGGTTGTCGTGACGGTCGCCGTTGACGTGGTGCAGGGCCAGCGACAGCGGCCTCCCGTGCCACTCCGAGATGCCGCAGTGCTCGCACTCGTCTCCCTTCAGCCCAGCAGCCACCAGCCGTCGCTTCAGGTACCCGCGCCCGCGATAGGTGCCCGCGACGAGCAGGTCGTGCAGCGGCATCGGACCCGCACGAGAGACGAGATCCCCACGCCGTACCGCCGCGTGCCACGAGGCCGCGGACATTCCGAAACGGCGCACGCAGTCCCGCATCCCGTGGCCGGCGTCGTGGTAGCGCTGGACGGCTTCCCAGTCGTAGCGACGGGCGCAGCGAGTGTCCACCTCGGCTCCGAGGCGGCGGGCGTGGTAGGAGACCGTGGGCTTCGTGATGCCCAGCACGCGGGCGATCTCGGCCCGCGACATCCCGCGGGCCAGCAATTCGCGCACGGCCTCGCGCGTCGGGCGACGCCGGGCGGATTCGTCCAGGTCGACCGTCCTTCCTGTGCGGACGCGACCATCCGTGGCCCCGCTCCGGATCCGCTCGAGGTGGTAGCTGACCGTCTGCGGCGCGAGGCCCAGTTCGAGGGCGATCGCATTCGGTCGCAGGCCCCTTTCGAGCAGAGCCGCGACGGCATCTCGGGTCCGTGGCACGAACACATGTTCGCATCGAGACCGGACGGATCGCCGTCTCTATACTGGCCCGGCGGCCGTGCGCCGCCGCTAATACACTGGGGACTGGTGTAACGGCAGCACGCGACACTCTGGATGTCGAAGTTGGGGTTCGAATCCCTGGTCCCCAGTTCGAAGTCGTCGCGACGACCATTCCGCACCCGAGTCCGAGGCGCGCAGGCGCGCCGGTACCGTTCGGGCGACCGCAATGAAGCTGATCCTCGGCTCCTACTACCTGGACGTCCCGGGTGGGGCGGTCACGTACTTCTCGACGGTGGCCGACCACCTGCAGCGGCTGGGACACGACGTGACCGCGTTCACGCGCAATCCCGGGCCGATCGCGGACGCGCTCGGGGACCGCGGGATCGCGGTGGCGGGGCCTGGGGAGCTGCCCGACGGATGCGACGCGGTCCTGGTCCATGACGCGATCTGCACCTACGAGCTGGCCGAGCGCTATCCCTCGGCGCCGCAGGTCTTCGTGTGCCACGGCGACCAGAACACCCTCGACGTGCCGCCGCAGGTGCCGGGCGTGGTGTCGGCGGTCGTGGTCCTCAACGACCGGATGCGCGCCCGCGTGGAGGCGGGCGGGCTCGACGTGGAGGTCGTGCGGCTGCGCCAGCCCATCGACTTCCACCGCTTCCGTCCCGCCGGCGAGCCGCGCCAACCGCCGTGCCGCGCCGTCCTGCTGGGCAACTACCTCGACGGCACGCGGCGCGACCTGATCGTCCGGGCCCTCGAGCAGGCGGGGATCGAGTGGGAGCAGATCGGCCACCGCGCCACCGTCTCTCCCGACCCCGCGCCGGCGCTGGCCGAGGCGGACGTCGTCGTCGGCTATGGCCGCTCGATTCTCGAGGGCATGTCCGCCGGCTGCGCGGCCTACGTATTCGAGTTCGCCGACGACGGGTGGGTGACGCGCGACTCGTATCCGGCCCTGGAGGCGAACGGCTTCGCCGGCTCGGCGTTCGAGCGTGCGGCGGACCTGGATCAGCTCGTTCGCGACCTGGAGGCGTACGACCCCGCCATGGGCCGGACCAACCGCGAACTGGTCGGCGAGCACCACAGCGCCTTCGACCACGCCACGCAGCTGGGCGCGCTGTTGGGACGGCTCGCGCCGCGCCGCACGCCCGCGGACACGCGCAGCGAGATCGCACGCCTGGTGCGGCTGCAGTGGGAGACCCAGATGCGCTCGGGGCGCTTCGAGGCCGAGCTGCTGCAGATGACGCGGCGCGCGATGGCCGCCGAGCAGCAGGCGCAGGAGGCCGCGGTGGAGCTGGACACCCTGCGGCGCGAGCGCCGCTACCGCCTGGCGCAGGCGCTGCTGTATCCCGTGGACCGGCTGCGCGGCCGGCGGTGACGCAGCGCCCGCCGCTCCCCGACGGGCCCTACCTCGTCGCGGGCCTGGCGCGGTCGGGGCAGGCGGCGGGCCGCGCCCTGGCCACGCTGCCCGAAGCCGCGCCGGTGCTGGGATGGGACGTACGCGACGTTCCCCGCACGCGCGCGACGGCGCGTGAGCTGTCGGCGCTCGGCGTGGAGTGCCACCTGGGCGGCGACGGGACCGCGCTGCTCGAGCGCGCCGCCTGCGTGATCCCCAGCCCCGGCATCCCGCCCACCGCGCCGCTGCGCGCCGAGGCGGCGCGGCGCGGCGTGCCGGTCCTTTCCGAGCTCGAGCTGGGCTGGCGCCTGGACCGCCGCTTCACGATCGGCGTCACCGGCACGAACGGCAAGTCGACGGTCGTGGAGCTGGTCCGCGCCGTGTTGGAACACGCCGGCCGGCGCCCGGCCGTCGCCGGCAACACCACCTTCGGGCCGCCCCTCAGCGGGCTGCCGGCGGACGCGGCGGACGTCGTGGTGGCCGAGGTCTCCAGCTACCAGCTCGAGACGTGTCCGGCGTTCCTCCCCGACGTGGCGGTGCTCACCAACCTGTCGGCGGACCATCTCGAGCGTCACCGCAGCATGCGCGCCTACGGCGACCTGAAGCGGCGGATCGCGGTGCGCGAGGACGCCGTCGCGCCGCATGCGGTGGTGGGCGCCGGCGGCGCCTACGGCCGCGCGCTGGCCGCCGACTGCGCCCGGCGGGGGGCGGTCGTCGCCACGTACGGCCGGCGCGCGGGAGTGGACTACCGCATCCGGCAGTGGACGTGGATGGGCGGCGAGGCGCGCACGCGCGTCCGGGCGCGCGGCGAGACGCTGGACCTGACCACCCGGCTGCCGGGCGAGCACAACGCGCTCAACGCCGTGGCGGCGCTGGCGGTGGCCGACACGCTCGACGTCCCGCGCGACGTCACGCTGCGGGCGCTGGCCGGCGCGTCCGCGCCGCCGGGGCGGTTGGAGGCGATCGACGAGGGCCAGCCGTTCCACGTGCTCGTGGACTACGCCCACAACCCGCAGGGCATTCGGGAGAGCCTGCGCGCGGGGCGCGCGCTGCTGGACGGGCGCCCCGAAACCTCGCTGCGCGTCGTGGCGAGCGCCCTCAGCGTCCACGTCGCGTCGCAGCGACGGCGGATGGGGCGCGCGGCCGCGCAGGCGGACGACCTCGTCCTCACGACCGACCGGCTAACGCCGGACGAGCCCGCCGGCGTGTTGCCCCCGGGGCTGGCCGAGGGCGCCCGCGAGGTTTGCGCGTGCGCGGTGGTCCCCGAGCGCGCCGAGGCGCTGGCCCGCGTGCTCGGGCGCGCGCGGCCGGGCGACGTCGTCCTGGTCCTGGGGCGGGGGGAAAGGCGCGGCATGTTCGACCGCGCCGGCCGCCCCGTGGAGTTGGACGATCGTGAGGAGGCGCGCCGGGTGCTGCGCGAACTGGCGCCCAGGCGATAATGCCGGACGTGAAGGGGGATATCGTCGGGAACGGACGCCCGGACGTCCAGGACGGGCGGGACGTCGTCCTCGTCACCGAGGCGATCGACGTCGGCGGGACCGAACGGGTGATGGAGGAGCTGGCCGAGCGGCTCCCCGCGGCGCGAATAGTCGCCACCCACTTCACCGAGCTCGTCGAGCCCGCTCTGGCGGGCGCGTGGGC
Source organism: Solirubrobacteraceae bacterium (assembly GCA_031177685.1). Classification (GTDB taxonomy): domain Bacteria; phylum Actinomycetota; class Thermoleophilia; order Solirubrobacterales; family Solirubrobacteraceae; genus AC-38. The sequence continues at coordinate 163,176 of JAPSGI010000006.1, forward strand.
GGCGCGCGCCGAGCCGGTAGAGGTTGGACGCCACAAGCGTCACCACCTCCTGCCGCTCTACGCCCGCCGGGTGCGCGGCGTGCCGCTCGCGCCGGCGCGGCTCGTGGTCTCGCTCACGCACGGCGGCTGGAGCCTCGCCGTGACCGTGCCGGCCGGCGCGCGGCACGTCTCCTACAGCGCCGGACTTCCGGCGGCACTGTACGAGCGCGCCAGCCTGTACCTCCCCAACTACCCGGCCCCCCTGCGGCCCCTGGCGCGCGCCGCCGCGCCGGTGCTGCGGGCCTACGACCGGCGGCTGATGCGCCGGCCCGATCGGGTCGTGACGAACTCGCACGTGTCGGCGCGCGCGATCGCGAAGGTGCACGATCGCACGCCGGACGTCGTGCATCCGCCCGTGCGCACCGACTTCTTCACGCCCGCGCCGGGCGAGCGCCGCCACGTCGTCGCCGTCGCGCGGCTGGTGCCGCAGAAGCGCTTGGACGTGGTCGTCCGGGCCTTCGCCGCGCTGGACGAGACGCTCGTCGTCGTGGGGCGGGGCGCCGAGCTGCAGCGGCTCCGGGCGCTGGCACCGCCCAACGTGCGCTTCACCGGGTGGCTCGCGGACGGAGAACTGCGTGACGTCTATCGCTCCGCCCGGGCGCTGGTGTGCCCGTCCGTCGAGGACTTCGGGATCGTGATGGCCGAGGCGCACGCCTGCGGGGTGCCGGTGATCGCGCCCCGCGCCGGCGGGGCGCTGGAGATCGTGTCCTCGCCGGCCACGGGTCTTCTCCTGAACCGTCTCGACGAGGCATCGATCGCCGCGGCCGTGCGCGCGCTCGGCCAGCACAGGTTCGACCCCGCCGCGTGCCGCGCCTCGGCCGAGCGCTTCTCCGCGCAGCGGTTCGGCGAACGCATGCAGGCGATCCTCGCCGAGGAGCTGGCCCTGACCGCCCCGCGCCCCTATCGGGGGTGGGTAACGAAAGCGTCCCGTCAGGAAGCTTTCGTGCGGGCCAGGCGCTGAGCGGGCGCGAGCGCCAGCAGGCGGCGCTCGATGCCGCCCGCGGGGTCGGTGCGCAGCACCGCCGCGGCGGCCTCGCGGCCCCGCTGCCCCGCTTCGCGCCAGGCCAGCTCGTCCTCCAGCCCGCGGACCGCTCCCGCCCAGGCGTCGGGATCGTCGAAGGAACTGACCTGTTGCGCGGCCGGGACGAACTCGGCCATCCCGCCGGTTGCCGAGGCCAGCGTCGGGATGCCCGCGGCCAGGCCCTCGAAGGCCAGCCGGCCGAAGGGCTCGGCGATCTGGGAGGGGACCAGCAGCAGCGCCGCGCCGTCCAGCGCGCCGTCGATCAGAGCGGTCTCGCGAACCTCCACGTGCGCCAGCTCGAACAGCGCCTGGCGTGCCGGCGCGGGCATGCCGTTGGGCGCCAGCACGACGAAGCGCCGGTGCGCCAGGCGGCGCGCGATCGGCGCCAGCAGCTCGCTGCCCTTGTGGGCGTCCCACACCGACGCCGCGAGCAGGACGTGGCCGCCGGGACGAGCCGCGGCCGGGCGCGGGGCGCGGGTGACCGGCGCGGCGACGTGGGGCCGGCGGCCGATCAGGTGGTAGCAGGCGTCCGCGACGGTGCGGCTGGGCGCGACGAGCAGGTCGGCGCGCGCGAGCGCCGCGTCGTGCTCCGCGCGCACGCGCCACAGCTCGCCGCGCTCGGCGGCGTCCAGCGCCAGCGCGCCCGGACACGCGCGGCAGCGCGACCGGGGCACGCAGGTGTCGCGGTGGCGCACGAACGCCCAGTGGCACAGCGCCTCGTAACCGGCCAGCAGCACGACGCTCGGCACGCCGGCCGCCTGTGCGGCGCCGACCGCGCCGCCGCCCGCATACAGCTGGCCGACCACGACGTCGGGCGGGTCCTCGGCGAGCGCTTCGTCGACGGCCGCGGCCGTGCGCTCCATGCGCAGCCGCCGGCGCCGCCACGGGCCGGCGTCGCCGTCGTCGGGCGGGCCGACGCGGTGCACCTGCGGTCCGTCGGCCAGCCGCTCCCACGCCGCCACCGGACCGGGTTCGCCCAGGACGAGCGCGCGGGTGCGGTGGCGGGCGGAGAGCGCGCCCAGCAGCTCCAGCGCGAAGCGCTCCGCCCCACCGGGGTGCGCCAGCCCCGCCTCCGCCGCGAACAGGACGTCCAGCCGCGGCGTCATGCCGGCGGCCGCACGCCGCGCAGCCGGCGCAGCGCGCGCCCGACCCGGCGCGGCACCGGGCGCGCGACGAAGTCCTCGTAGCGCCCGTCGCGCTTGAGCCGCAGGCCGGCGGTGGTGCAGCCCGCGAGCATGTTCTGGCGCGGCAGCGCGTAAGGCTCGTCCCAGCTGCCCTGCCCGGTGATCTGCACGGCGGCGCGGTAGCCGGCGGCGGCGCACGCGGCGCGGGTGGCCTCGTCCGCCAGGCCGTACGGGTAGGCGGCCACCTCCACCGGCGCTTCGAGCATCTCCTCGAGCATGCGGCGGCTGTCCCGCAGTTCGCGCCGCGCCTCGTTCGGCGCCAGCTTCGTCAAGTCCGGATGCGTGACCGTGTGCCCGCCGATCTCCACGCCGGCGCGCTGCAGCACGCGCAGGCTCTCCGCGCTGCGGATCCGCCAGCTCGGCGCATCCGGGTGCGGGCCGCCGAGCCAGCCGGTGACCGGGAACACGGTCGCGGGAAGGCCGCCCAGCACGTCGGGGAGCGCGTCGTCAAAGCCGTCGTCGAAGCTGAGCGCGACCAGGCCGGCGCCTGCGCCGGCCGCCACGCGGCGTGCCAGCTCGCCGACCGTGACGAAGCGGTAGCCGTAGGCGCGCAGGCGGGCGACGTGGCGGCGCAGCGCCTCGGGGGCGGTGAACAGCCGGTGCGGATCCTGGCGCAGCGGGACGCGCCCGACCGCGTGGTAGGCCAGGCACAGCGGCGCGAGACGGCGAGGCATCGCGACATTCTCTGTCATCGTGCCGGCGCGCATGGAAGCCCGGCGGCTGGACATCCTCTACGCGGTCGAGCACCTGCTGCCGGCCACGGGGGGTGCCGAGCGCCACGCGCTGGACTGGCTGGGCGCGCTGGCGCGGCGCCACACGATCCGGGCCACGTGGCTGGAGGGCGGCAGCGACGCTCCCGCGCCCGGCGAGGCGCCCGGCAAGCTGCCCGCCGGCGTCGAAGGCGTGGCGGTGGCGGCGCCGGACGCGGACGGCGGCTACTGGGCTCGCAAGCGCGCGCGCCGCGAGCGGCTCGGCACCGCCGTCGCACGTGAGCTGGCGCGGCGCCCGGCCGACGTCGTGGTCACCGCGCTGCACGCCGCGCCGGGAGCGATCGCGGCGGCAGGGGAGGTAGGCGCGGCCTCGGTGCTGGTCCTGCACTCCTACGAGTCGCTGTGCAAGTACGCGTTCGACGCGGGCAGCGAGTGCCGGCCGCGGTCGGGCTGCCGCGCGTGCCCGCGCGCGCTCGCGCTGGACCCGGACGAGCGCCGCGAGCTGATCGCGGCGCGCGCCGCCCACGGGGAGGCGCTCGCCGCCGTCGCCTGCGTCGTCGCGCCCAGCCGCGCGGTCGCCGAGGCGTGCCGCGCCTGGTCGGGCCGCGAGGCGGCGATCGTGCCGGACGTTGCGGGGGTGGAGCCGGAGCGCGGGCCGGACAGCCGCGGCGCGGCCGCGCGCGAGGTCGGGCGTCATGCCGAGCCGGGAGCGGATGGTGCGGGTCGCATCCTGCTCGCTGCGGCGCGCTGGAGCCCCAACAAGGGCGCCGGGCTGCTCGCGCCGCTGGCCCGCGCGCTCGCGCCGCGACCGCTGGCGATCACGGCGCGCGGTCTGCCCGCGGAGCTCCGCGCGGAGCTGCAGGAACTGCGTCACGTCGACGTCGTCGCGAACGCGCCGATCCGCCACCTGCTCGCCGCGGCCTCTGTGCTCCTGGTGCCGTCGCAGTGGCCCGAGCCCTTCGGTCGCCTCGCCTTCGAGGGCCTCGCCGCCGGCGTCCCCACGCTCGCGTCCGCCGTCGGCGGCCTGCGCGAGTACGTGCCGGGGCCGCAGCTCGTCGACCCGCCCGGCAGCGTCGCCGCGTGGGCCGGCGCGGTGCGCGCGCTCGACGATCCCGAGCACCGCCGGGCGGCCCGCCGTGCCGGCATCCGGGCGGCCCGGCAGGTCGTCGCCGTGCCGCCCGCCGATCGCCTGGAGACCGTGCTGCGCGCGGCGGTCAGCGGCTGAGCCGGACGCCCGGCTCGTCGGGGAACACGACGCCGCGCCGCCGCATCCGGTCGCGGTCGAACGCCACGTAGAGCGAGGAGGGGAACGCCATGCGCGGTCCCGCCACCTTGCGGGCGAGCGCGAAGACGTGATCGCGGCGCCGCCCGGTCCGGCGGCCCGGAAGCGCCGCCAGCGCCCGCAGCCCGCGGCCCAGCGCGTCCCTCGCCTCGTAGCCGGCGAGGTTCTCGACGCGCACGTCGGGGTCGAAGCCCGCCTCGCTCAGGACGAGCTCCACCTCGCCCGGCGTGAACTCGCGGTTGTGGCGCCCGTACCCGCCGTAGCCGGAGTAGCGGTGGTGCACGCTGCGCCCGCGCAGCAGCGCCGCCAGCTTGGTCGCCGCGATCGCGTTGGGCGTGGTCAGCAGCAGCCAGCCGCCCGGCGCCAGCACGCGGTTGGCCTCGTGGAGCAGGTGCGCGGGGGAGGAGACCAGGTGCTCCAGCACCTCCATGCACAGAACGAGCTCGAAGCTGCCGTCGGCGAACGGCCACACGTCGGACTCGGCGTCGAACAGGCGCTGCTCGACGGTCGCCTCGCGGCCGTCCCAGGCCAGCGAGACCTCCGCGGCGGGCGCCGTCTCCCCGGGGCGCAGGCCGCCCGCGACGACCTGGTGGCCGCGCTCCAGCAGCAGCTGCGTGAACAGCCACGGCTCCGCGCCGAGCTCCAGCACGCGCGCGCCACGCTGGCCGGCCAGCACGCGCTCGGCCAGCCCGAGGCTCACCGCGAGCCGCCCCGCGCTGCGCGCCAGGTAGTGCTCGACCTCGGCGCGCGGCTCGTCTTCGGGCTCCCCGTCGCGATGGACGCGCCGGCGCGTGAGCCGCGCGCGCTCGCTGGCCGGGAGGGCGGGCCGCCGCGCCCGCACCGCCTATGCCACCGCCTGCTCGGCCCAGTCCCGGTGCAGGCGCCAGTAGGCGCCGCGGGCCGCGAGGAGCTCGTCGTGCGTGCCCGTTTCGACGATCTCGCCGTGCTCGAGGACGACGATCTGCCCGGCGCGGCGGATGGTGGAGAGGCGGTGGGCGATCACGATCGCGGTGCGGCCCGCCAGCAACCGGCGCAGGCCCTCCTCGATGCGCGACTCGGTGTGGATGTCCACGTTGGACGTCGCCTCGTCGAGCACGAGGATGCGCGGGTCGGCGATCAGCGCGCGGGCGAAGGCGATCAGCTGGCGCTGGCCCGCGCTCAGCTGGGACCCGCGCTCGCCCACCTCGGTGTCGTAGCCGTCGGGCAGCGCGGCGACGAACTCGTGGGCGCCCACGGCCCGCGCCGCCGCAACGACCTGGTCGTCGGTGGCGTCCGGGCGCCCGAAGGCGATGTTGTCGCGGATGGAGCCGGAGAAGAGGTAGCCCTCCTGCGGCACCACGCCCAGCTGCGAGCGCAGCGACTCCGCCCGCACGTCGCGCAGGTCGTGGCCGTCCACCGACACGCTTCCCTCGACGGGGTCGTAGAAGCGCGCCACCAGCTTGGCCAGCGTCGACTTCCCTGCGCCGGTCGCGCCGACCAGCGCGACGGTCTGCCCCGGCGGGACGTGCAGCGACACGTCGCGCAGCGCCCAGCCGGAATCCTCGCCCTCGCCGTAGCGGAACCGCACGCCGTCGAAGCGCACGTCGCCGTGCAGCCGGCCCAGGGCGAGCGCGTCCGGCTTGTCGACGAGGTCCGGCGACTCGTCGAGCAGCTCGAAGATCTTGTCCAGCGCGGCCATGCCCGCCTGGTAGGTGGTGTAGAGCTGGGACAGCTGCTGGATCGGGTCGAAGAAGTTGCTCATGGCCGCCACGAAGGCCACCAGCACGCCGACCGTCACGTCGCCCTGGATCGCCTGGTGGCCGCCGTAGAGCAGGATCCCCACGGTGGCCAGCGCCGACATCAGCTCGATCGCCGGAAAGTAGGCGGCATTGAGGTAGACCGTCTTCATGTTCGCCGCGCGGTTGTCCTCGTTGAGCTCGCCGAAGCGCTCCACGTGGCGGCGCTCCTGGCCGAACGCCCGCACGACGCGCACACCGGACAGCGTCTCCTGCAGGTAGGAGGTGATCCAGGCGATCTTCTCGCGCGTGATCCGGTAGGCGTCCGCGGAGGCGATCCGGAAGGCCAGCGAGCCCAGCAGCACCACGGGGACGATCAGGAAGGTGAGCAGCGCCAGCTCCGCGTCGAGGATCAGCAGGATCGCGATCGTCCCGATCAGCGTCAGCGAGGCCTGGAACAGCGTCACGACGCCGTCGGAGACGAGCTGGTCGAGCGCCTGCACGTCATTGGTCATGCGCGACACCAGGACGCCCGCCCGCTTGCGCGAGTAGAAGCCGATCGACAGCGTCTGCAGGTGCTCGAAGATGCGGATGCGCAGGTCCTGCAGCGCGCGCTGTCCCACCCAGCCGACGAGGTAGGTCTGCAGCGAGCTCGCGCCCCACAGCAGCAGGGCGGAGCCGACGAAGGCGACCACCACCCAGTTGAGCGTCGAGACGTCGCCCGCCACGATCCCGTCGTCGATGGCCAGCTTGGCCAGCGGCGCGGGCGCCAGCGCGGCGGCCGTCCCCAGGACCAGGGCCCCGAACATCGCGGCCACGCGCCAGCGGTACGGGCGCAGCAGCTCGACGAGCCCGCGGACCTTGCGCCCGCGGCCCGACGTCCCGCGCAGGCGGCGCAGGACGTCCTCGCGCACCGCGCTGGCCCGCGCCCTCACAGCCCCGCCACCTGTGCCTCGCGCGGCTTCTCGGTCAGGAACACCTGGTCGGGCAGCCCCTTCTCCACGATGTCGCGGTACAGCCCGGAGCGCTCGCGCAGCTCGTCGTGCGTGCCGCGCGCGATCAGCCGTCCGCGCTCCAGCACGGCGATCTCGTCGGCCAGCGAGATCGTCGAGAGACGGTGGGCGACGATGAACGTGGTGCGCCCCGCCATGACCTCGCGCAGCGCGCCCTTGATCTCCTGCTCGGTCGAGGCGTCCACCGAGGAGGTCGCGTCGTCCAGGATCAGGATCCGCGGGTCGGCCAGCAGCGCGCGGGCGATCGCGATCCGCTGGCGCTGCCCGCCGGACAGCGTGAGCCCGCGCTCGCCGATCAGCGTGTCATAGCCGTCGGGCAGCTCCGCGACGAACCCGGCGGCCTGGGCGCGCCGCGCCGCCTCCTCGACCTCCGCGCGGGTCGCGTCCGGACGCGCGTAGGCGATGTTCTCGTGCACGCTGGCCGAGAACAGGAACGGGTCGTCGGTGACCAGCGCGATCTCCTGGCGCAGCGACGCCATGTCGACCTGCGCCACGTTCGCCCCGTCGATCAGCACCTCGCCGGCGTCGACGTCGTACAGGCGCGGGATCAGCGACACCAGCGAGGTCTTTCCCGAGGCGGTCGCGCCGACGAGCGCGAGCGTCGTCCCCGCCGGCACGTCGAGGTCCACTCCGCGCAGCGCCGGCTCGACGGCGCCCGGATACGTCATCGTGACCCGGCGCAGCTCCACGTGGCCGTCGCCGGGCGGCAGCGACGGCGCGCCCGCCGGGGCGGTCATCGCCGGCCGGCGGTCCAGCAGCTCGAACACGCGCGCGCCCGAGGCGACGGCGCGCTGCGCCATGCCGAGGAAGATGCCCAGGGACCGCATGGGGGAGATCAGCATCAGCAGGTAGGCGTAGAACGCCGTGAACTCGCCGATGGTCAGCGAGCCGTCGATTACGCGCCGGCCGCCGAAGAACAGGATCGCGGCGAGCCCCAGGCTGGGCAGGAAGCCGATGAACGGGTTGTAGAACGCGCGCAGCCGCGTCGAGAGCATCGCCTGGTCGAACACGCGCGTGACGCTGTGGCGGAAGCGCGCGACCTGGTGTCGCTCGCGCGCGAACGCCTTGACCACGCGGATGCCGGAGACGTTCTCCTCCGCGGTGGCGGTCAGCTCGGCGATGCGCTGCTGGACTTCCTGCAGCGCCGGCCGGTTGCGCTTGCCGTACTGCCAGCCGATCAGCACGACGAACGGGACGGGGGCCAGCGCGATCGCCGCCAGCCCCGGCTCGAGGACCAGCATCGCCGCCGCGCCGATCGACAGCGTGAGGAACGACTGCAGCAGGAAGACGAGCCCGTAGCCGAGGAAGAAGCGGACCGCCTGCAGGTCCACCGTGGCGCGCGACATGAGCTGCCCCGTCTGCTGGCCGTCGAAGAACCCCAGCTCGAGCGCCTGCAGGTGCGCGTACATGCGGTTGCGCAGGTCCAGCTCCACGCCGAGCGACACGCGTCCCGCGATCAGGCGCCGCGCCACGGTGAGCGCCAGGCGCGCCAGCCCCGCACCCGCGACGACCAGCGCGACGAGCTGCAGCCCCGCGCGGTCGCCCTGCTCGATCTGGTCGATCGCGCGCCCGATGAGCCAGGGGATCGCCACGGTGGCGCCGATGGCCAGCGAGGCCAACCCCAGCGACCACAGGACGCCCACCCGGTAGGGGCGTAGGAATCCGAGCAGCCGGAGGAACGTCCGCACTTCAGAAAGTATAGTGCCCGGCGGAAGGCCGGATCAGCGCGGCGTGATGCGCAGCGTATGGGGACCGCGCACGGATAGGTCGAGCGTCACCGCGATCGACCCGTCGCCTTCCCGCGTGACCGGGGCGCCGCGGCCGTCGAGCGTCGCGGTCGGGCGGCGCGCCCAGCCGCCGTTCAGGCGCAGCGTCGTGGGGCCGTCGCCCCGCAGGGTCGCGACCACGGGCCGGTCCGCACGCAGGCCCATGCGCTCGGTCAGGAACGTGATGCCCGACAGGTTGTGCAGGCGCGCCTCGAAGCCGTTGCGCCGCGCGAGCGGCGGCCCGTCCTCCACGCGCTGGCCGGTCGCGCTCCCCGGCGACACGCCGCTCTCGGGCGCCGAGATCGTTTCCGGTTCGGGCACGACGCGCCGCGCAGAGCCGCCGCGCGCGTGGTTGGTCGCCCACACCTCGCCGAAGGAGTCGACGGCCGGCGCCGCGCGGACCCGCATGCCGTCGACCCAGTAGGCGCCGTCGAAGGTCAGTCCGAAGGCCGGCACGTCCATCGACGGGTAGCGCTTGTAGCGGACCTCGGCCGGGGCGACCTGGCGGCGCGCGCCCGCGAACCAGGCCGCCGGCCGGCGGCCGATCGTGTCGGACAGCGCGTACGAGTAGTGCTCGTCGCCGTGGTGGTGGTGGAAGCGGTAGTGATTGCCGGCGGCACGGAAGCTCTCCACCTGCGCCAGCACACCGCTGATGGGGACGAACTCGTCGCCGGTGCCGTGGGTGATCTCGTAGGGCAGGTTGAGCGCGTTGTCGACGATCAGGTTGGTGAAGCCCGGGATGCGCCATTCGGGCGTGGAGTCCGGCGGATCGGGGGGCGACCAGTGGAAGTACGCGGGCGGTCCCACGTACAGCGACACGCGCGCGAAGGCGTCGGGCATGAGCAGGCCCAGCCGGTAGGACATGTAGCCGCCCATCGAGTATCCGCCCATGTACGTGCGCTCGGAGTCGCCACGGAAGCGCCGCCGGACGTCGCGCCACGCCTCCAGCACGTCGACCAGCGAGCTGTCCAGATACCACGAGTTCGTGCCCCGTCCCAGCGGCGTGAACACGACCGCACCGAGCGCCTCGGACATGTGGCGCATCGAGTCCGGCGTGACCGTCCGGTAGAGGTTGTGGCTGAAATCCTGCGGATGCCCCCACAGGACGAGTGGCAGCCTGCGCCCGCTTCGCCACGCACCGGGGATCCACACGCCGTAGGGCTGCCAGCGCGAGCGGAAGTTCGGGCGCGGGTAGCCCGCGAAGCCGCCGGACTCCGGCGCGCCATCCTGCTTGAGGTCGACCCCCTCACCGAGGTCCATGCCGGAGCGGAAGATCGCGTTGTAGAAGCCCGGGACGATGCGGAACGGCCGCGACCGACGCTGCTGCAGCGCCCGCACGTCCAGCGCCAGCGCGAACGACCCGACGTCGCCGGACGCGAGCGTCACCGCCTGGCGGTGGTCGCCCCAGTGGTCGACGAGATACGGCCAGTCGTTGTCGCCCGGCATCGCGGCGTCGTACGCGGACGGGCCGCCGCCCTCCGGCGTCTCGAAGCGCGCCGCGCCGTCCGCCACGCCCGCCGCCGCCCACAGCCGCGCCCCGGGGGCGATCGGCCCCAGCGCGTCGAGGGGAACGGCCGCCTCGATCGCGTTCTCGACCAGGTCCGCACCGACCCGGATCGGGCGCGCCGTCCCGGCGCCGTCGACGATGCGGCCCGTGCGGCCGGTCAGCGTGACGAAGTGGTCCGCGCCCGCGCTGCGCAGCCCGGAGCCGTCCGGCCAGCTCGACGCGCCGGTGCTCGCGTCGCCGTCGGCGTCGATCGCCACGGTGACGACCGCCGCGTCGGCGACCTGCATCGTCTGCAGCGCCACCAGCAGGTGCAGGGAGCGCTCGTCGGCGGCCACGCGCAGCTCCCGCAGGTCGGCGGCGTTGTACCCGTGGCGGGCCGGGTCGCCCGCGTAGCGCACGTCGCCGGTGGTCCCCGCGAGGTCGCCGGAGAAGGCCGGCGAGTCCGGGGCGCGGTTGCGGTCGGCGCCGTAGTCGTCGTAGAGGAAGTCGGTGTAGATCAGCTCGCCGCGCGAGATCTGGACGCGCCCGGCGAGGTTCGTGGGCGTCCCGCGCCACTCGCCCAGCCGCCCGTCGGCGGAGTGGGGCAGCGCGCGCACGCGTCCGCGCGTCGCGTCCGCCGGCGCCGCGACGGCCAGCAGCGCGAGTCCGGCGAGGATGATCGCCCGTAACCGCATCCGTCCGCGCGCCAGTCTACGGACGCCCGCCCAGCGATCCGCCAGTACTCAGCCTTGCTTGACTCCTCCCGGCGGGCGCTCGGCTCGCCATACTCCGCAGATGGCTCGTCTCGGCGCCGGCCTGTGCGACTCGTGCCGCCACCAGCGGATCGTCCGCAACACCCGCGGCTCGTCGTTTTCGCTGTGCGAGCGCTCGCGCACCGACGCGGCGTTTCCGCGCTACCCGCGGCTGCCCGTGCGCGCGTGCAGCGGCTGGGAGATCCGCAAGGAGCGGGCGCGGTGACGGCGCGCGCGCGCGGCCGCGGCTGGCGGCGTGCCGCGACCGCCGGGGCGGTCCTCGCGGCGCTCGCCGCGTGCGGCGCCGGCCCGGGCGGCGGGCGCGGCGACGGCGAGGCGCCGGCCGGCGCGGCGCGCTTCGACCGCTGGATCCCGCTGCGCGCGGCGACGCTGGCGCGCACCGAGGTGGCGGCCGCGCGGGTCGGCCGCTTCATCTACGTGGCCGGCGGGTTCGTCCCGAGCGGCAACGCCACCACCGCCGCCGTCGAGCGATACGACATCGCCCGCAACCGCTGGACGCGCGTGCGCGACATGCCGCTGCGCCTCAACCACCCGGCGGCCGCGGCGCACGGCGGCTTCCTCTACGTGCTCGGCGGCTACACCGCCGACGCGGCGCTGGCGGGTGAGACCAACGCGTTCCTGCGCTACGACCCGCGCCGCGACCGCTGGACGCGCATGCCGCCGATGCCCACGCGTCGGGGCGCGCTGGCCGCCGGGGTGGCCGGCGATCGCCTGTACGCGGCGGGCGGCGCGAGCGGCGGGCGCCCGCTCGCGCGCCTGGACATCTTCGACTTCTCGCAGCGGCGCTGGCGCCGCGGTCCCGACATGGCGGTGCCGCGCGAGCACGTGGCCGGCGCCGTCTCGGGCGGCGCGTTCTACGTGCTGGGCGGCCGGCCCGGCGACCTGGCGGTGGCCGAGCGCTACGTGCCCGGCCGCCGGCGCTGGCAGCGGCTGCGCGACCTGCGCACGCCGCGCAGCGGCATCGCCGCCGCCACCGTGGGCCGCCTAGTCGTGGTGTTCGGCGGCGAGACGTCGCGCGGCACGATCCGCCCGGTCGAGGCGTTCGACCCGCGGACGGGCCGCTGGCGCGCCCTGCCCGGCATGCGCACGCCCCGCCACGGCCTCGGCGGCGCCTCCCTCGGCCGCCGCGTGTACGCGCTGGAGGGCGGCCCGCAGCCCGGCTTCGCCTTTTCCCGCGCGCTCGAGGCGCTGGACGTCCGCGGCGGCTGACGCGGGGCGTCACGTCGCGGCCCGCTCGCGGGTTCTTCCCGCATGCAGCGCGAAAGGCGTCAGGTGGTGCGCTGGCTGCCGTGGGTGAGCTGGGCCGGCATCCTGGCGGGCGTGCTGGCGCTCGTGGTGATCTCCACGCGGCCGGACACCCACCGCGTGACGCGCGCCGTGACGCCCGAGCCGCCGGGGCCGGTCGTGCCCGACGTGGACGGCATGCGGGTCTCCCAGGCACGCGAGGCGCTGGAGCGCGCCGGATTCTGGGTGCGCACCGCGCACGAGCCGTCCGCGCGCACGCCACGGGGACGCGTCTTGGGCACGTCGCCGCCCGTGGCCACCCGGCTCGGCGTCGGCGCGCAGGTCACCGTGCTGATCTCCAGCGGCCGGCCGCGCGTGCGCGTGCCGTCGCTGCAGGGCACGCGCCAGGGAACGGCCGAGGCGCGGCTGCTGCGCGCCGGGTTCCGCGTGGTCGTGGTGCGCCGCGAGACGCCCGATCCGCCCGGGATCGTGGTCGACCAGTCTCCGGAGGCGGGGCGCCACGTGCGCGCGAACGCCGTGGTGCGGGTCGCGGTGGCGGCGCGCGCGGCGCCGGTTCCGGTCCCCGAGGTCACAGGACTGGGCTTCGAGGAGGCCGTGGAGACGGCGTCCGCCAGCGGGCTGGCCCTTGCCTTCGAGCACCGCCGCGCGCGCCGCGCCCAGGACGTCGGGGTCGTGCTCGCGCAGTCGCTTGCGGCCGGCCGGCGGGTCCCGCGCGGGGTGCGGTTGACGCTCACCGTGGGCGTCGCGCGGCCGCCCCGCTGAACGAAAGTCAAATCCACCGAAAGATTTCGGGCGTCTCGCGGGTTCTTACCGTTGTGCGGGAGCGCCTCGTCGCTCCTGGCAGGGGCTGCACCCGGACGGGAGGACCAGCGTGAACAGCAAGCTCGCATTGACCGCGGCGGCAATCGCCGCGCTTTGGGCCACGGCGCCTGCCGCAATCGCCGAGCCCACTACTGAGGACCGCACGATCGTCGGCGACGTGCAGGCTGCCTATTCGGAGCTGCGCCGCGGCGACGGCTGGCAGCGCGTCGTGCGCGAGGACCTCGTGACGGCCAGCGCCACGCGCGCGACCGGACGCACCTCGCTGACCTACTTCGGCCAGCTGACCGACTTCCAGCTCTCGGACGAGGAGTCGCCTGCGCGTGTCGAGTTCCTTGACATCTCGGGCTCGCCGGCCACGGCGGCGCACCGTCCGCAGGAGGCGCTGGTCGCGTTCATGACCGACCAGGCCATCCGCGCGGTCAACTCGTTCGGCACCAGCGCCATCACCGGCGCGGCCCTGGAGTACAACCTGATCACCGGCGACCAGGCCGACAACATGCAGCGCAACGAGGCCGAGGCCGTCGTGAAGCTGCTCGAGGGCGGCCAGGTCACGACGAACTCGGGCGTCGAGGACCTGTGCAACTTGCGTCCCGGCGAGGCCGCGAAGTACACGGGCGTGCAGGACCACGACGACTACTACGAGTCCGGTGACCACTACGACCCGGAGAACCCGATCGGGCGCTACAGCGCCTGGCCGGTCTACCAGAACCTGATGGACCGCGCCCAGCTGCCGTTCTCGGCGGCCGGTTCGGACGTCCCGACCTACGTCACGTTCGGCAACCACGACAACCTGCAGCAGGGCAACCAGTGGTCGAACGCCTCGTTCGAGGCGATCGCCACCGGGTGCGCGAAGGTGTTCGCGCCGGTGCCCCTCAACCAGCAGGCGAACCTGATCAACGGCCTCGGCACGTCGCCGCAGAACGTGTTCAACGTGCCGCCCGACCCGGCTCGCCAGATGGTGGACAAGGCCCAGTACAAGGCGCTGCACGACGACCCGGCGTCCAACGATCACGGGTTCGGCTACGTCGATCCGGCCGAGAACGCCGCCTCCAACGGCGCGGCCAGCTACTACACCTGGGAGCCCAAGCCGGGCCTTCAGCTGATCTCGATCGACACGGTGTCCGAGGGCGGGACGACGGGTGACTCCGCCAGCGGGAACATCGACGCCGCGCAGTGGGCGTGGCTCCAGGGCGTCCTGGACGCCAACGAGTCCGAGCCGGCGGCCACGCGTGACCTGGTGATCCTGTTCGGGCACCACCCGGAGCGCAGCCTGACGGCGCAGACGCCGGACGAGTTCGCACCGCCGTGCACGGGCGTCAACGACGCGCACGGGCACGACGCGAACCCGGGCTGCGACATGGATCCGCGCATCTCGACGCCGCTGCGCCACGGGGACGACCTCGTGGCTGAGCTGCTCGAGCACCCGCACGTGATCGCATACGTCGCGGGCCACACGCACGAGCACAAGATCATCCCGTTCGCGCGTGCCGACGGCAGCGGCGGGTTCTGGGAGATCGAGACGTCGGCGATCGTTGACTGGCCGCACCAGGCCCGGCTGGTCGAGGTGACCGACAACGGCGACGACACGCTGTCGATCTTCGGCACCCTGATCGACCATCTCGGCCCAACCACCGCGCCCGCGCCCGGCAACGCGAGCGGGTTCAACCGGCGCGAGCTGGCGTCCCTGGGGCGCACGTTCGGGTTCAACGACGAGCAGGCCGGCGGCGGCACCGGGGAAGGGACCCCCGCGGACCGCAACGTCGAGCTGCTGCTTCCCGACCCGCGCTAGCGGGCCGGAAGCTAGGGGCGGGGGCGGTCCCGGAGTCTGACTCCGGCGGCCGCCCCCAACCCCATGGCGCCGAGCACGATCGCCAGCGACAGGAGGGGACTGGAGGCCTCCGAGCGCTCGTCGCGCAGGGCGTCCGCGCTGGGGATCCACTCGAGCAAGCCGGCGATGCGCACGCGGCGCTCGCCCACCCGGACGGGGACCGACCAGCGGCGAATCGTGCGCCGGGCGCCGCCCTCGCCCACCACGGCGGGCCGCGCGCGCGTCATCCACTGCGCGCGGTGCTCATTCCAGCGCCACGGGCCCGGTTCGGCCAGGCGCTCCCAGCGGGGCGCGGTCCGTGGCCGCGCGAAGGCGGGCACACGCACCCGCGCGTAGCGCTCGGCCGAGCGCCAGGCGGTGGGGGAGTGGCGGTTGACCTCCACGCCGGCGGGACCGAGCCGGAACATCGGCTCGCCGAGGGTGCCGAGCACGACCAGCGGCTGCCGGCCGGTCCAGCGCAGCTCGAGCAGGTCTTGGTGGCCGAGCATCCGTACGCGCAGGCCCGGCACGGTGGGCTCGACGCGGGTCACGCGCGAGAAGTAGCTCTCGCGGTCGCGCGCCGGGATGAGGTCGTTGCGCGGGATGGGACCGGTCTTGGGCGGCGGCGGGCCGTGCGCCGACGCGAGGGCGCCCGTGGCCAGCCACGCCACGGCGCCCGCCGCCGCCGCGCTGCGCCTCATATGCCCACCCCCGTGGCGAGGAAGACCAGGAACGTGGTCCCGGCGGCGAGGAAGGCGCAGCCGGCGGGGATGCGCTGATGCTCGGGGAGCGGGAAGGCGCGCGCGGCCGTTAGGATGCCCACGAAGGCGAGGAGCACGGCGACCTGGCCCGCTTCGACGCCCGCGTTGAAGCCCAGGACGGAGGGCCACAGCTCGTCGCCGGGCAGGCGCAGCTCCTGCAGCAGCGAGGAGAGTCCGAGGCCGTGGGCCAGCCCGAAGGCGAGCGCGGGGCCGCGCGGGTCCGTGCCGAGCCACCGGTGCGACGAGCCGAAGGCGATCTGCGCGCCCACGAAGCCCACGCTGAGCGCGATCACGGCGTCCACCAGGTCGCCCGGCACGGCGAGGCCGGTGACGGTCGCCCCGATCAGCGTGGTGCTGTAGGCGACGGCGAACAGGCCCGCCAGGCGCGCCACGTCGCGCAGCCCGGCGCACAGGACGGCCAGCCCCAGCAGGAACAGGACGTGGTCGTAGCCCAGGAGTATGTGCTCGGCGCCGTAGCGCGCGAAGTCGACGGCCAGCCCGAAGCCCGCCTCGCCCTCGGGAGCGGCGGCGGACCCGGAGTGCGCCCGCGCGGCCGGCGCGCACGCCAGCAGCCCGGCCGCCATCGCGGCCAGGGCTCTGAGGCCCCGTCCCGTCCCGTCCCGACCCATGCGCCAATAACGGGACGCACCGCGCGTACGTAACGCGGCGCGTCCCGCGCGCGCGACCTAGGCGACCGGCAGGCGGTCCTGAACGCGCTCGCGCGCCTCGTCGAGGCGCCGGCCGACGTCGCGCTGCGTGGAGCGCAGCTCGCGCTCCGCGTTGCGGCGGTTGCGCCGGATGGCCTGCTCGCCGCGGCGCTCGAACTTGCGCAGCTCGCGCTGCGCCCGCTCGCGGTCGGTGTACTTGCGCACGGTGTCCGCGAGGTTGTCCCGGGCCGTCAGCACGGCGCCCACGGGGATGTAAGCGGCTCGGCGAACCTGCGTGCCCACGGCCGACAGGCGCGCGGACTCCGCGTCGGCCCGGCGTGCCGCGGACGTCGCGCCGCGCTCGACCGTCGTCTGCGCGCTGCGCGCGGTCGCCCCGGCCTGGCTGCGCGTGGAGCGCGCCGAGGCGCGGGTCGAGCGGCCGCTGCGCTTGGCCGCGTTGCGCTTGCGTGTCGCGGCCGCCTTCTTGCCGGCCGCGCTGCGCTCGGTCTTCGTCTGAGTCGCCATCGTCGTGGTCAGTGCTCCTCTGTTTTCGGGTTCGCGGTATCACGAACATGTGTTCCCGCCGCATCGCATGCGGAAACACGGGATTCGAGGTCCGTCCGGCGGGGCCCGTAGCGTCCGTGCGACCCCTCAGAAGGAGGAGAGACGACGTGAACAAGTCAGAGCTCATCGAGCAGGTCGCGTCCCGGACCGACAGGACCAAGGCCGACGCCGCCGAGGCGGTGGACGCGGTGCTGCGCACGATCGAGGAGAGCCTCGGCCGCGGCGCGGAGATCTCGATCACCGGCTTCGGGAAGTTCCACGTCGCCGAGCGCGGCGCGCGCACGGGCCGCAACCCGCGGACCGGCGAGACCATCGAGATCCGGGCCAGCCGGGTGCCGCGCTTCAGCGCGGGGGCGGGCCTCAAGCAGGCCGTCAACCGCTAGCTCGCAGCTCCCTCACTCCGCGCGCCCGCGGGCCGGGTGGTCGCGCGCGATGCCCGGGTGGACGCCGGGCCGGTCGACCTGCTCGGCCTGGATCTTCTGCAGCAGGTCGATCAGCTGCTCGCGCTCGGCCTCGTCGAGGACCGAGCACAGGCGGCTCTCGACCTCGACCGCCACCTTCGCGGCGCGCGCGAGCGCCCGGCGTCCCTCCGGCGTCAGATGGAGCGCGCGCACGCGGCGGTCCCCGGGATCGGGCCGCCGTTCGAGCATCCCGCGCTCCTCCAGCGCGTCCACGAGCGCGACCATGCGGCTGGGTGGGATTCCCAGCTGCTCCGCGAGTGCCTGCTGGGACTGACCCTTCGCGGCGGCGACGAAGCGCAGCAGAGACCACTCGCGGGGCGAGAGCCCCACCGGCTCCAGGGCGTCCGAGAACCGGCCGGAGGTGACGAACCCGAGCTGCGACAGCAAGAAGCCCACGCTGCGTGGCGAGCGGTCCGGGGAGGTGGGCAGGTCGGCCATGTTCGGAACATTACCGGCGCAACGATTCTTGCTATGAATGTTTCAGCGCGGTAACGAACCGATTGGAGTCGCCTTGTCCACGCTCACCCGCTGGGTCCTCTCGCACAAGCGCACGGTCGTCCTGACGTGGCTGGTCCTCACGGTCGCCGGCATCGCGGCCGCCGGGCCCGCAACCGACGCGCTGAAGCCGGAGTTCTCGGTCCCCGACAAGGAGGGCTGGGAGACCAACGTGGCGATCGCGGAGCGCTACCGCGGCACGGGCGGCGACACCGCTCCGCTGGTTCCGGTGGTGAAGCTCCCGGTGGGCCGCAGCGTGGCTTCCCCCGGCGTCGGCGGGGACCTGGCGAAGCTCGACGCCCGGCTGAAGCGCGCGCTGCCCAACGCCCGCATCGCGTCCTACTCCTCCACCGGCGACCGCGCCTTCGTCTCCGGCGACGGGCGCACCACCTTCGCGATCGTCTATCCCCAGCCCGATCCCGACTCCGCGTTCGGGGAGAACCCGGCGGCCGAGCGCGCGGCGCGCGGCGCGCTGGCCGCCGCGACGGTGGGCAACGCGCCGGTGCACCTGACCGGCTTCGACGCGCTGGCGCAGGAGAGCGGCGGCAGCGAGGGCCCGGGCGTGCTGCTGGAGGCGGTGATCGGCGGCCTGGGGGCCCTGCTCGTGCTGATCTTCGTCTTCGCCTCCTTCCTCGCGGTGATCCCGCTCGTCATGGCGATCGTGTCGATCATGACGACGTTCCTGCTGCTGCTCGGGCTGACGCAGCTCACCGACGTCTCGCCGATCGTCCAGTTCCTCATCGCCCTGATCGGGCTCGGCGTGGCGATCGACTACTCCCTGCTCGTCGCGTCGCGGTGGCGCGAGGAGCGCTCGCACGGGCGCCAGGGCGACGAGGCGGTCCAGCGGGCGATGGAGACCGCCGGCCGCGCGGTCGTGTTCAGCGGGATCACGGTGGCCATCGGCCTCCTCGCCCTGATCGCGCTGCCGCTCCCGTTCCTGCGCTCGATGGGCTACGGCGGGATGCTGATCCCGCTGGTGTCGACGCTGGTGGCGATCACGCTGCTGCCGGTCGTGCTGGCCAAGCTGGGATCGCGGCTGGACTGGCCGCACCGGCGCACGGACGACAAGGCCAGCCGCGCCTGGACGCGCTGGGCCGAGGCGGTCTCGCGGCGGCGCTGGCTGGCCGCGGGCGCCGGCATGGCCGTCGTGGTCGCCCTCGCCTTCGCGGCCACGGACCTCAACCTCGGCACGTCCGACGCCGACGCGATGGCGCGCTCCGGCGACGCGAAGGACGGCCTGGTCGCGCTGGAGGAGGCCGGCATCGGCGAGGGCGCGCTCCTTCCCCACGAGATCCTCGTGGGCGGGGGGACGAACCCCGAGCAGCTGGCCGCGCGGCTGAATCGCGTGGAGGGGATTCACGGCGCGGTCGCGCCGCGCACCGCGGACTGGCGGGCGGGCGGGACGGCGCTGGTCGAGGCGATCCCGGTGCCCGACAGCGGCTCGGACGCGGGCGCGGCGACGCTGCGCGGCGTGCGCGACACGGCGCACGCGGCGGGTCCCGACGTGCGCGTCGGCGGGCAGCCGGCGGCCAACGACGACTTCATCGACGCCGTCTACGGCAGCTTCCCGCTGATGATCGCGCTGATCACCATCACCACGTTCATCCTGCTGGCGCGAGCCTTCCGCTCCCTGCTGCTGCCGCTCAAGGCGATCCTGCTCAACGTGCTGAGCGTCGCGGCCGCCTGGGGCGTGCTGGTGCTGGTGTGGCAGCACGGCTACGGCTCGGAGGCGATCTGGGGCATCGAGGCGACGGGCTCCGTCCCGTCGTGGATGCCGCTGATGATCTTCGCCTTCCTGTTCGGGCTCTCGATGGACTACGAGGTCTTCATCCTGTCGCGGATGCGCGAGGAGTACGACGCCACTGGGTCCACGGACACCGCCGTCGTGCGCGGGATCGGGCGCACGGGCCGGCTGGTGACCAGCGCCGCGCTGATCCTGTTCCTCGCCTTCACCGCGATGGCCTCGGGACCGCAGACCGACGTGAAGATGATGGCCACGGGGCTCGCGGCCGGGATCCTGCTCGACGCGACGGTGATCCGGGCGCTGGTCGTCCCGGCGGTGATCTCGCTGATGGGCCGCTGGAACTGGTGGCTGCCGCGCTGGCCGGCCCGCGTGCTGCGCGTCGAGCCCTCGGCTCTCACACAGGAATCCTGAGCGGCGCTATATTCGCGCGGGGGCCGCAAGCGGTCGCGGGAGGCACCGTGCTGGACCAGAGCGTCGTGGTGGCGAGAGGGCCTCTGGTCGTGCGCATCGCGCGTGCCGAGGACGCGCACGTGCTGGGCCTGTTCGGCGAGCTGGACATCGGCACGGCCACGCTGCTGGACCGCGAGCTGCGGCGCGTGGAGGCGCTCGCGCCGGGCCGGATCGTCGTCGACCTCAGCGGTCTGGCCTTCCTGGACTCGACCGGCCTGCAGACCCTGCTGCAGGCCCACCGGCGCTCGCGCCGCACGGGCGGTGGCTTGTCCCTGCTGCGCGGCCGTCCCGACGTGCAGCGCGTGTTCGAGATGACCGAGGCCGACGCGATCCTGCACTTCGAGGACTGACGCGCTACGCGGCCGCCGGAGCCTCGGGCTCCAGCACGAACATCTCCGCGGCGATGTCGGGGTCGACGTGGTTGTCGCTCATGAAGGCGATCACCCGCCGCTCGAGGACTTCCTCGACACCCTGCACCAGGTCCTCGCGCATCGCGGACTGAAAGCGGCGCCGGAGCTCGCGCACGAACTCACCGTCGCCGGCGTCCACGAGCGTGCGCTCGGCCTTCAGGAGCGTGTCCTGCAGGACGACGACTACCAGGTCTCCGGTGATGGTCGTGCGCGCCTTCGTCGGCCCGCGGCCGGTGTACTCGTGGAGTACTCGCACGGTCATGTTGGAGATCCGCATCGAGGGCGACTGGATGAGTTCCGGTGTCTCTTGGGGCATCTGGAGCCCCTCTCTCGCCTGCTTGGAGCGTGAAGCACGTGAAGGGGTCGAAGCAGGCGTCTATCGCCCAACGCGTCACTTTCGAGGATAGCGCGACCACCGTTCCCGCCACCGTGTGGACTTAGCCGCCTATGTCGCGGTCAAGTCCACACGCCGGGCTAGCGGCGGGCGCGGGCGCGCTCGAGTGCGCTCGTGGCGTCGTCGAGCCGGCGCTGGGCGCGTTCCGCCTCGCGCTCGGCTTCGCGGACCGCGCGCTCGGCCTCGCGAATCTCGCGGGCGCGCTCGCGCTCGCGCTCGCGCTCGCGGGCCGCCTTCTGGGCTTCGCGCTCGCGGGCGGCGCTGGGACGCTTCTTCGCGCCCCCGCGCCTCGGCGCGGGCGCACCCGCGCCGAGGGGTCCGAGGCCGCTCGCGCGGTGCTCGCGCGTCAGCCGGCCGCAGGCGAACTCGGCCCGGGCGCGCTCGTCCACCGCCACCGCGTGCAGGGTCTGCGCGACCTTGTCCAGCGTGGCGGGGCTCGGCGCGTGGCCGTCGCGGTCGAGCAGGCCGGGCGCGCTGGCGCGCAGCTTGCGGACCGCCTCGCTCTCGCGCTCCGCGGCGTCGCGCAGGCGGCCGGCGTCCCCCTTGCCGGACAGCAGCCGCTCGTGCGCGGCGCGCAGCTTCTCCCCGGCGGCGAGCAGCCGCTTGGCGTCGCCCTTCTGCGTGCGGGCCAGCTGGTTGACCGCCCAGGCCGCGGCGCTGGGCTTGCGCAGCCCCTTCACCCAGGTGGCGGCTGCGCGCTCGCCTGCCTCGCGCAGCTCGCGGACGAGCGCGTCGCGGGCGGGCGTGAACTCGTCCAGCGCCAGGCCGTAGAGGGCGTCCGCGCGCTCGGCCGGCACGCCCGCGGGGACGTCGAGGGGATCGCTGTGCGCCATGCGCGCACTTATACCCGCGGATTGGCCGGTGCCGTTGCGGGTAGCTCTCCCTGCAAATGCCGCGCTCCATCTGGTCGGGCTCGATCTCCTTCGGCCTCGTGAACGTTCCCGTGCGGATGTTCAGCGCGATCCAGGAGAAGGACCTGCACTTCCACTACATCCATACGAAGGACGGCGGCCGCATCGGCTACGAGAAGGTCTGCAAGGCCGAGGGCAAGCCGGTTCCCGACGACGAGATCGCCAAGGGGTTCGAGTGGGAGGAGGGCGAGCACGTGCTCCTGACCGACGAGGACTTCGAGGCAGCCGCCGCCACCGAGCAGGGCAAGTCGATCGACATCAAGGACTTCGTCCCCTACGACCAGATCGACCCGATCTACTTCGAGCGCACGTACATGCTCGGCCCGGGTGACGGCGCGGAGCGCGTCTACGCGCTGCTGACCGAGGCGATGGAGCGCTCCGGCCTCGCGGCGATCGCCAAGTACGTGATGCGCGACAAGCAGAACCTCGGCTGCCTGCGCGTCCGCGACGGGCTGATCACGCTGGAGAAGATGTACTTCGCCGACGAGGTGCGCCCGCTGGAGCCGATGCGCCCGGACAAGCTGCCCAAGCCGGACAAGCGCGAGCTCGACATGGCGATCGAGCTGGTCGACCGGCTGCGCGGGGACTTCCGGCCCGACCGCTACGAGGACACCTACCGCGACACGCTTTGCGAGATCATCGAGCGCAAGCGCAAGGGCGGCACGGTCACCGCACCCGAGGAGGAGAAGCCGGCCGCGCCGCCGGACGTGATGGCCGCGCTGATGGCGAGCCTGGAGCGCTCGACCGGCGACGGCAACGGCGCCCGTGGCCGCGACGACTTGGCGCAGCTGTCGCGGGACGAGCTCTACGAGCGCGCGAAGAAGGCCGATGTCGCGGGACGCTCCGACATGTCCAAGGAGGAGCTCGTCGAGGCGCTCGCGTCGCGCTGAGCATGGCCCTCCCGGTCCGACCGCCGGTCGCGCCGATGCTCGCCAAGCTCGTGCGCGACCTGCCGGCGGGCGAGTACACGTTCGAGCCCAAGTGGGACGGCTTTCGCTGCCTGGCCTTCCGCGACGGCGACGACGTGGACCTGCGCAGCCGCAACGATCGCCCGCTCGCGCGCTACTTCCCCGAACTGACGGCCGCGCTGCGGGGGCTGGAGCCGCAACGCTTCGTCCTGGACGGCGAGATCGTCGTGATCACCGAGCGCGGGTTCGAGTTCCCCGTCCTGATGAGCCGCCTGCACCCCGCCGCCTCGCGCGCGCTGCGGTTGAGCGAGGAGGCCCCGGCCCAGCTCGTGGCCTTCGACCTGCTGGCGCTGGACGGCGAGAGCCTGTGCGAGCGGCCGTTCGCCGAGCGCCGCGACCGGCTGGCGGCGCTGCTCGCGAACGCGCCCGAGCCGCTCGCGCTGACGCCGTCCACGACCTCGCCGCAGGTGGCGCGCGACTGGCTCGCGCGCTTCCAGGGCGCGGGGATCGACGGCGTGGTGGCCAAGCCCGCCGAGCTTCCCTACCAGCCCGGCAAGCGCGCCATGCTCAAGGTCAAGCCCGAGCGCACCGCCGACTGCGTGGTGGCGGGCTTTCGTACCTATGCTGACGCGCCGCTGGTGGCCGCCCTGCTGCTCGGCCTGTACGACGGCGCCGGGCGCCTGGAGCACGTCGGCGTGGCGAGCTCGTTCACCGACCGGCGCCGCGCCGAGCTGCTGGCGCAGCTGCGCCCGCTGGCCGCGCCGCTGGCCGGCCATCCGTGGGAGCGGGGGTTCCTGCTGGGCGGCGGCGCGCTGGGCCGGCTCGGCGGCTCGGCCGCGCGCTGGAGCCCCGACATGGAGCTCGACTGGACGCCGCTCGCGCCTCTGCGCGTGTGCGAGGTCGCCTACGACCACGTCGACGTCGGACGCTTTCGCCACCCGGCGCGCTTTCGCCGCTGGCGCCCCGACCGCGACCCGGAGTCGTGCGGCTTCGACCAGCTCGAGGTGCCGGCCCCCGACCCCCACGAGGTGCTGGCCGGATGAGCGCCGTGCGCGTCACCAACGCCGACCGTGTCATGTGGCCGCGGACCGGTTTCACGAAGGGCGCGATGCTCGACTACTACGCCGCCGTGGCTCCCGCGCTGCTGCCGCACCTGGCCGGCCGGCCCCTGTCGCTCGGGCGTTTCCCGGAGGGCGTGGACGGGCCCGCCTTCCTGCAGAACGAGTGCCGCGGCGCGCCGGACTGGGTGAGCACCCACCCGCTGCGCCTGCGCGACGGCAAGGTGCGCAACTACTGCGTGATCGACGACCTGCGCGCGCTGCGCTGGGTGGTCAACCTCAACACGGTCGAGCTGCACCCGTACCTGTTCGACGCCCGCCGCTCCGAGGACCCCACCGCGGTCGTGTTCGACCTGGACCCGGCCCCGGGGCGCGGGCGGGCGGACGGCTGCCGCCTCGCGCTCGCGCTGCGCGAGGAGCTTCAGCGGCGCGGGCTCGAGGCCTGGCCCAAGACCTCGGGCGGCCTGGGGATGCACGTCTACGTGCCGCTCAACTCGCCCCACGACTTCGCGACGACGCGCGCGTTCGCCCGCGGCGTCGGCGAGACGCTTGCGGACCGCTTCCCGGCGCGCGTCGACTGGCTCCAGAACCACCCGCGCCGCTCGACCGTGGCCCCCTACTCGCTGCGCGGCATGGCGCTGCCCTTCGTCTCCACGCCGCTGCGCTGGGAGGAGGTGCGCGAGGGCGCGGACGGCGAGCCGCTGGACTTCCTGCCCGGCGACGTGCTCGCGCGCGTGCAGCGGCACGGAGACCTGTTCGCACCGGTGCTCGAGCGGCGCCAGGCGCTTCCATGAGCTTGGCGATCGAGGACTACGGCCTGATCGGCGACACGCAGACCGCCGCGCTGGTCGGGCGCGACGGCTCGGTCGACTGGCTGTGCCTGCCGCGCTTCGACTCCGAGGCGTGCTTCGCCGCCCTGCTGGGCGAGGAGCGGCACGGGCGCTGGCGCATCGCCCCGGCGGCCGGGCGGCCCGAGACGGTGCAGCGCTACCGCGACGGCACGCTGGTCCTGGAGACGGAGTCCCGCTGTCGCGAGGGGACGGTGCGCGTGGTGGACTTCATGCCGATCCGGGGGCGGGCGCCCGACATCGTGCGGATAGTCGAGGGGATCGAGGGCGCTGTCCCGATGCGCATGCGGATGGTCCCCCGCTTCGGCTACGGGCAGGTCCGGCCGTGGACGCGCTGCGCCGGCGGGCGCACGATCGCCGTGGCCGGCCCCGACGCGCTCGTCCTCGACGCACCCTTCCCCGTGCAGCTCGACGGTCCCGACGTGGCGTCGAGCTTCACCGTGCGCGCCGGCGAGCGACACGGCTTCGTCCTCACGTGGACGTCCTCGCACGAGATCCCCGCCGCCGCGGTCGACGCGCGGGAGGCGCTGGACTCGACGGAGCGCTGGTGGCGCGAGTGGGCGGCCCAGTCCACGTACGACGGTCCCTACGAGCGCGAGGTCACGCGCTCGCTGATCACGCTGAAGGCGATGACCTACGCGCCGACCGGGGGGATCGTCGCCGCCGCGACGACGTCGCTGCCCGAGCACCTCGGCGGGGTGCGCAACTGGGACTACCGCTACTGCTGGATCCGCGACGCGACGCTGACGCTCTACGCGCTGCTCGCCGCGGGCTACACGCAGGAGGCGGTCGCGTGGCGCGACTGGCTGCTGCGGGCGGTCGCGGGCGACCCCGCCCAGATGCAGATCATGTACGGCGCCGCCGGCGAGCGCCGCCTGCTGGAGTGGGAGGCGGACTGGCTGCCCGGCTATGCGGGCTCGGTTCCGGTGCGCATCGGCAACGCCGCCAGCCGGCAGTTCCAGCTTGACGTCTTCGGCGAGGTCATGGACGTGCTGCAGCAGTCGCGCGAGACGGGCGTCGAGCCGCACGGCGTCGCCTGGCAGGTGCAGCGCGCGCTGATGGAGAACCTGGAGGGCGCGTGGCGCGAGCCCGACGAGGGAATCTGGGAGGTGCGCTCGGGCCGGCGCCACTTCACGCACTCCAAGGTGATGTCCTGGGTCGCGTTCGACCGCGCGATCCGGGCGGTCGAGCGCTCCGGGGTCGACGGTCCCGTGACGCGGTGGCGGCGCGCCCGCGAGGAGATCCACGCGGAGGTGTGCCGGCGCGGGTACGACTCCGGCCGCGGCGCGTTCGTCCAGTCCTACGGAAGCCAGGAGCTCGACGCCAGCCTGCTCATGATCGCGCTCGTCGGCTTCTTGCCGGCGCGCGACCCGCGGGTGGCCGGCACTGTGCGGGCGATCGAGCGCGAGCTGTGCCGCGACGGGTTCGTCGAGCGCTACGCGACCGAGCGGGCGGTGAACGTGGACGGCCTGCCCGGCCGCGAGGGCGCGTTTCTGCCCTGCACCTTCTGGCTGGTGGACAACCTGATCCTGCAGGGCCGCCGCGCCGACGCGCGCCGGCTGTTCGAGCACGTGCTGAGCGTCGCGAGCGGCACGGGGCTGCTGAGCGAGGAGTACGACGCGGAGGCGGGGCGGCTGGTGGGCAACTACCCCCAGGCGTTCTCGCACGTCGGCCTGGTCAACAGCGCCCACAACCTGCAGGGGGAGCGGGCGCCGGCGCGCGAGCGGCCCGAGCACGCCGGCGAGGCGGCCTAGCGGCACGCGACCCCCCGGTTGTCGGGTCCTTCCGCGTGAGGCGGGAACTGGTCGCGCGGCATGGCGAATGGTCTGCGAATGGCGTTCACAGCTGTGCTGTTTCCCGGCCAGGGCAGCCTGACCCCCGCGTCCGCCGAGCGGTCTCGCGACCTCTGGCCCGAGCTCGTCGAGCGGGCGTGCGAACTGGTCGGCGAAGACCCCTTCGCCCGCGCGCGCGAGAGCACGCTGTTCGCCCAACCGGCGATCTTCGTCGCCAGCCTGGCCGCGTGGCGCGAGCGGTCGCCCGGTCTGGTCGGCGTGCGGGCGATGGCGGGCCATTCGCTGGGCGAGCTCTCCGCGCTGGCCGCCGCCGGCGCCCTGGAGGTCGACGACGCCCTGCGCCTGGTCGTGCTGCGCGCGAAGCTCATGGCGGAGGCGGCGGCGACCCGAGCCGGGGGGATGGTCGCGCTGCTCGGCGCGAGCGCGACGAAGGTGCGCGAGCTGGCCGACCGCCACGGCGTGGTCGTGGCCAACGACAACGCTCCCGGGCAGATCGTCGTCTCGGGCCGCCGCGCGCCGCTCGCGCGGCTCGCGGCCGCGGCGCGGCGCGAGGGAATCCGGCTCATGGAGCTCGACGTGGCCGGGCCCTTCCACTCGCCCGACATGCGGCCGGCCCTGCTGCCGTTCCTGCGCGCGGTCGAGCGCACGCCGGCCGTGGAGCCGTCCGTGCCGGTCTTCTCCGGACTGACCGCGCGCCCCTTCCGCGACCTTCCGCTCGAGCTGTCGGCCGCACTGGTCGCGGGCGTGCGCTGGCGGGAGGTGATGGCGGCGCTCGTGGAGATGGGCGCGACGGAGTTCGTGGACGTCGGCCCGGGCCGCGTCCTGGAGCGGCTGGTACAGCGCAACGTTCCCGAGGGGGCGCACAGTGCGGCCTGAGGTGCTCGCACGCACGATGGCGCCGCCGGTCGAGCGGGTGCGCACGGCCGGGATCGCGGGGCTCGGCGCCGCGCTCCCGCGCACCGTCGTGCCCAACGAAGACGTGGCGCCGGGCATCGGCGTGGACGCCGCCTGGATCGAGCGCCGCACCGGGATCCGCTCGCGGCGACGAGCGGGCGCGGAAGACACCGTCGTCGGGCTCGCGGCGCACGCGGGCAGCGAAGCGCTGCTGTGGGCGGGCGTCTCCGCGCGCGACGTCGACATGGTGCTGGTCGCGACGTTCAGCGCCGACGAGGTGATCCCCAACGCGGCGCCTCAGGTGGCGCACCGGCTCGGTGCGGACCGCGCCGGCGCGGCCGACGTGGGCGCGGCGTGCGCCGGCTTCGTGAGCGGGCTCGGCCTGGGCGCCGCGATGATCGAGGCCGGACGCGCGGACAACGTGCTCGTGGTCGGGGCGGAGATCCTGTCGCGGATCGTCGACGCCGGCGACAAGCGCACCGCGGGCCTGTTCGGCGACGGCGCGGGCGCCGCGCTGCTGGCCGCGGGCGAGGCCGGACGCATCGGGCCCACCGCGTTCGGGTCCGACGGGTCCGCGGCTCCGTTCCTGTGCGCGGGTCACGACGAGCGGCTGATCCGCATGGACGGGCACGAGACCTTCAAGCGCGCCGTGTCGGCGCTGGCGTCCTGCACGCGCGAGGCGGTGTCGCGGGCGCAGCTGGAGCCCGACGACGTCGACCTGTTCGTCTTCCACCAGGCCAACACGCGCATCCTGCGTGCCGTGCGCGACGACCTCGGCGTCGCCGACGAGCGCGTGCTGGACGTCATCGCGCGCGTCGGCAACACCTCGGCGGCCAGCATCCCGCTCGCCCTGGTCGAGGCGTCGCGGTCCGGGCTCCTGCGGCCCGGCGCGCGCGTGCTGCTCGCCGCGGTCGGAGCCGGCTTCACGTGGGGCGCCACCGTCGTGGAGTGGGGGCGCGCGTGAGCGCTCGACCGCAGGACGCCGTGGTGCTCGTCACCGGCGCCAGCCGCGGCATCGGCGCCGCCACGGCGCGGGCGCTGGCGGCCGGCGGCTGGCCGGTCGCGGTCGGGTTCCGCAACGGCGCCGACGCCGCCGGCGAGGTCGTGTCGGACATCGCCGGCCAGGGCGGCCGGGCGCTGGCCGTCGCGGCCGACGTGACCGATCCCGCCGGCTGCGAGCGCGTCTTCGACGAGATCGAGGAGCGGCTCGGTCCGGTGCTGGCGCTGGTCAACAACGCCGGCGTGCGCGCGGACAACCTCTCGCTGTCGATCAGCGACGAGGACTGGGCCGTCGTGCTGGAGACCAACCTCACCGCCGCCTTCCGGCTGACGCGCCGCGCGCTGCGCGGGATGCTGCGCGCGCGCTACGGGCGCGTCGTGAACGTCGCCTCGGTCGTCGGGCCGCGGGCCAACCCCGGGCAGGCGAACTACGCGGCCTCCAAGGCCGGCGTGATCGGCATGACCAAGACGATCGCCGCCGAGGTGGCGCGCAAGGGCGTGACCGTGAACGCGGTCGCGCCGGGCTTCATCGAGACCGACATGACGGCGGACGTTCCCGACGCCGTCAAGGACGCCGTGCCGGCACGGCGCGCCGGGCGCCCGGAGGACGTCGCCGCGTGCGTGCGCTTCCTGGCCTCCGACGACGCCGCCTACGTGACCGGAACCACCCTGTACGTCGACGGCGGCCTGGCCGCCTGAACAAGGAGACCCCATGTCCACCGCAGAGACCACCCGGATCGAGCAGATCGTCTACGACTCGCTCAAGACCTTCGGCGCCGACGAGGCGGCCATCAACCGCGACGCCACGTTCGAGACGCTCGACGTCGATTCGCTCGACCTCGCCGAGCTGGCGCAGATCGTCGAGGAGGAGTTCGGCGTCGCGATCAAGTCGGGCGACGTGGCCGAGCTGGAGACCGTCGGGGATGTCGTCGACCTGATCGCGGCGCGCGCGTAACCGTGCGGGAGGTCGTCGTCACCGGCATCGGCGCGATCACGCCCCTCGGCGTGGGGGCCCGCGAGCTGCACGCCCGCTGGGCCGCCGGCGAGGTCGGGGTTCGCGACGGCGAGGCGCCCTGCGCCGACTTTCAGCCGTACGACTTCTTCTCGCGCAAGGAGGTCCGGCGCTCGGATCGCTTCACGCAGCTCGCGCTCGCCGCGGCCGGCGAGGCGATCGCCGAAGCCGGCTGGGCGGATGGCGCGCCGTATCCGCACGAGCGCACCGGCTGCATCTTCGGGACGGGGATCGGCGGCCTCTCGACGCTCGAGGACAACTTCGGCATCCTGCGCGACCACGGTCCCTCGCGCGTCGCGCCGCTGGCCGTGCCGCTGATGATGAGCAATGCGGGCGCGGCGGCCCTGTCCATGCGCCACGACCTGCGGGGCCCGGTGTTCGGCGTCGTGTCCGCGTGCGCCGCCGGGGCCAACGCGATCGCCGCCGCGACGCGGGCGATCCAGTGCGGCGATTCCGACGCCATGGTGACGGGCGGGTCCGAGGCGGCGCTGACGCCGCTGGCGCGCGCCGCCTTCAGCGCGCTGGACGCGGTCTCGCAGGCCGGGATCAGCCGTCCCTTCGACGCGCGGCGCGACGGCTTCGTGATGGGCGAGGGCGCCGGCGTGCTCGTCCTGGAGGACGGGACGTCGGCCCGCGCTCGCGGCGCCCGCGTCCTGGCCGTGGTCCGCGGCGTGGCCGCGACGTGCGACGCGCACCACCTGACCGCGCCGCGCGAGGACGGCGCGGGCGCCGTCGCGGCGATGCGGGCCGCGCTCGACGACGCCGGCATCGCCCCGGACCGGGTCGACTACGTCAACGCGCACGGGACCTCGACGCCGCTCAACGACCGCGCCGAGGCGACCGCGATCAAGTGTGCGCTGGGCCAGCGCGCGAGCGGCGTCCCGATCTCCTCGACGAAGTCGGCGATCGGCCATCTGCTCGGTGCGGCCGGCGCCGTCGAGGCGATCGCGACGATCCTCACGCTGCGCGACCGCATCGTCGCGCCCACGCTCGGACTCGAGGAGCCCGAGCAGGGGCTCGACCTCGACTTCGTGCCGGGCAGCTCGCGCGGCCTCGACGTGCCGGTGTCGCGGCCCGCGATCGGGATCTCCAACTCCTTCGGCTTCGGCGGTCACAACGCCGTGCTCGTCCTGGAGGCCGCGTGAGCCTCGCCCTCGTCGCGCAAGGCCGGCCGCGGCTGAGCGCCTTCGAGCGCCTGACGATCTTCGGCGACCCGGGGTCGTTGCGGCTGCTGCGCACCGAGGTCCGCTCGCGCGGGATGGGCGACGCGGCACGCGACGGCGACGGCATCCTCGCCGCCTCGGCGCGCGTCGAAGGGCGGCCCGTGTTCTGCTACGCGCAGGACCCCACCTTCGCGGGCGGCTCGGTGGGCGAGGCTCACGCCGACACGATCGTGCGCGTGCTGCGGCTCGCGCGCCGCGCGCAGGTCCCCGTCGTCGGCTTCGTGGAGTCGGCCGGGGCGCGCATGCAGGAGGGCCTCGAGGGCCTCTCGGGCTACGGACGCATCTTCCGCGAGCAGGTGGCGCTGTCGGGCGTCGTCCCGCAGATCTCCGTCGTGTGCGGGACGTCGGCGGGCGGCGGGTCCTACGCACCGGCGCTGACGGACTTCGTGATCATGACCGCGGACGCGAGCATGTTCCTCACCGGCCCGGGCGTCGTGTCCGAGGTCATGGGGGAGGACGTGACGCGCGAGGAGTTGGGTGGGCCGGGCGTCCACGACCGCAACGGGGTCTGCCACTTCGGCGCGCCGACCGAGGCCGATGCGGCGCTGCTCGCGCGCGAGCTGCTCGAGCTGCTGCCGTCCCACAGCGCGGCCGCGCCGCCGCGCCGGCCGGCCAGCGCCCCGCCGGCGCGCCGCCCGGACGGCGGAGTGCCATCGGAGGAGCGCAAGGTCTACGACGTGCGCGAGGTCGCCCGCACGCTGGCCGACGGCGGCCGGCTGCTGGAGGTCTCCTCGCGCTGGGCGCGCAACGTCGTGTGCGCGTTCGCGCGCATCGACGGGCTGCCGGTCGGCATCGTGGCCAACCAACCGCGCTACCTCGGCGGCGTCCTGGACGCCGAGGCCGCGCAGAAGGCCGCGCGCTTCGTACGGACGTGCAACCTCTTCGGTCTGCCGCTCGTGGTCCTGGTCGACACGCCCGGGTTCATGCCCGGGACGCGCCAGGAGCAGGCCGGCGTCATCCGCCACGGGGCCAAGCTCGTCCACGCCTTCGCCGAGGCGACCGTCCCGCGCGTCACGGTCGTCCTGCGCAAGGCGTTCGGCGGCGCCTTCATCGCGATGAACTCCAAGGAGCTCGGGGCCGACCTGGTGTACGCCTGGCCGCGCGCCCAGGTCGGGGTGATGGCGGCCCAGCAGGCGGTCGGGATCATCCACCGGCGCGCGATCGAGGCGGCACCCGACCCCAAGGACGAGCGCGAGCGCCTGGGACACGCGTACGCCGACGAGCAGCTCACCGTCGGCGCCGCCGTGGCGGGCGGCCACGTGGACGAGGTGATCGCCCCCTCCGAGACGCGCGACCGCATCGCCGAGGCGCTCGGCATGCTGGCCAACGCCACCGCGACCCGGCCCGCGCCGCCGGCGGGGAACCTGCCGCTGTGAACTTCGCAGCGCCGTTCGAGCAGCTCGCCGCCGGGGACGCCTTCGTCACCCGCGGCCGCACCGTCACGGAGGCCGACGTGGTGGGCTTCTCCGCGCTGACCGGCGACTGGCATCCCCAGCACGCCGACGCGGAGTGGGCGGCCGCCAGCCCCTTCGGCGCACGCATCGCCCACGGCATGCTGATCGTCAGCTTCGCCGTGGGCCTCGTCCCGTTCGATCCGGCGCGGGTCGTCGCGCTGCGCCGGATCCGCGACGCGACGTTCAAGCGTCCGGTGCGCCTCGGCGACACGATCCGCGTCGCGGGAGAGGTCGCCGCGCTGCGCGAGCTCGACGACGCGACGGGACTCGTCACCTGGTCGTGGAAGGTCCTCAACCAGGACGAGCGCACGGTGTGCCGCGCCGGCGTCGAGGCGATCTGGCGCCGCGACGTCGCCCCGTCCGCCGCGCCATCGCGCGATCGCACCGGCGACTTCGTCCCGCTGCCGCTCTAGATGCTCGCCGGCAAGCGGCTGCTCATCACGGGAGTCGTCACCCGCGACTCCATCGCCTTCGAGGTGGCGCGCCAGGCACAGGAGGCGGGCGCCGAGGTCGTGCTGACCGGGTTCGGGCGCGCGAAGCGCATGACCGAGCGTGCCGCCGCGCGGCTCCCGCAGCCCGCCGACGTCCTGACGCTCGACGTCAACGAGCCGGCCGACCTGGAGGAGGTCGCGGCGCAGGTCGGCGCGCGCTGGGGCGCGCTGGACGGCGTGCTGCACGCGATCGCCTTCGCACCGCCGGACGCGCTCGGCGGCGGCTTCCTGGACACGCCCACGGCCAGCGCCGTCGAGGCGTTTCGCACCAGCGCGATCTCGCTGCGCGCGCTGACGGTGGCGCTGCTGCCGCTGCTCGAGCGCCCCGAGCAGGGCGGCAGCGTAGTGGGGCTGGACTTCGACGCGTCGGTCGCCTGGCCGGTCTACGACTGGATGGGCGTGGCGAAGGCGGGCCTGGAGTCGGTCTCGCGCTACCTGGCCCGTGACCTGGGACCGCGCGGCGTGCGGGTCAACCTCGTGTCGGCGGGGCCGCTCGAGACGCTCGCGGCGAGCGGGATCCCAGGGTTCGAGGCGCTCGCCGCCAGCTGGCGCACGACCGCGCCGCTGGGCTGGGACGTCGCCGATCCCGGCCCCGTGGCCGGCACGGTCTGCTACCTGTTCTCTGGGCTCTCGCGTGGGGTGACCGGCGAGATCATCCACGTGGACGGGGGCTATCACGCAATGGGCGCACCGCTGCGATGAACGACACGATCCTGTTGACCGGGGGCACCGGCTTCGTCGGCATGGAGCTGATCGCGCGCCTGCTCGAGCGTGAGCCGGGTCCCGACGTGGTGCTCGCCGTACGCGGGGAGGGCCAGGCGGGCGCGGACGCCCGCCTGCGCGAGGTGCTGCGCCGGCTCTACGACGCGCCGCCCGCGGCTGCGCGGCGGCTGCGAGCCGTCCCCGCCGACCTCACCGCCCCGGAGCTCGGGCTGAGCGACGCGGATCGTCGCGACCTCGCCGCCTGCGTCACCCATGTCGTGCATTGCGCCGCCACGATCTCCTTCACCCAGTCGCTCGCCGAGGCACGCGAGACGAACGTGGAGGGGACGCGGCGCGTGCTCGAGCTGGCGCGCGCGCTACCGCGGCTGCAGCGCGTCGTGCACGTCTCCACCGCGTTCGTCGCGGGGCGGACCGAGGGGCACTTCCATGAGACCGATCTCGACGTCGGCCAGCGCTTCCGCAACACCTACGAGCGCACGAAGGCCGAGGCCGAGCACGTGGTGGCCGGTTCCGGGCTGCCGGCCGTCGTGGTGCGCCCGAGCATCGTCGTCGGCGAGTCCGACAGCGGCTGGACCACGGCCTTCAACGTCGTCTACTGGCCGCTGCAGGCGTTCGCGCGGGGACTGCTCGGCGAGGTGTCCGCGGATCCCGATGGCGTCGTGGACCTCGTGCCGGTCGATCGCGTGGCCGACCTGCTCCTCGCGGCCACCTTCGACCCGGGCGCCGCGGGGACGCTCCACGCGGTCGCCGGCGAGCACGCCTTGCGCGTCCGCGACCTCGCCGCACAGGCCAGCGCCACCCTGAAACGCCCGCCACCCGACCTGCGCGCCCCGCAGGGCCCCGGCGACGACGCCATCGGATCGGTGCTCGCGCCCTACTTCGACGTGCGCGTCACCTTCGACGACCGGCGCGCCGCGGCCCTGCGACCGCCCGCCGCCGAGGCGTTCGCCGGACTCGTGAGCACGATCGTCGACTACGCCCAAGCGGCGCGCTGGGGCAAGCGCCCGCTGACCCGCCAGGCCGCCCGCGCGCGGATCGCGGCCAGCCGATGAGTCGCACCGCGCGCGCGATCAACGTGATCGCGGTGTTCGGGCCGCTCGTCGCGCTGGCCGCCGGCATCGTCCTGCTGTGGGGACGCGCGGTGGACGCCACGGACCTCGCGCTGCTCGCGGCGATGTACGCCGTGACCGGCCTCGGGGTAACGGTGGGGTTCCACCGGCTGCTGACGCACCGCTCGTTCGCGGCGGTGCGCCCGGTCGAGGTGGGCCTGGCGGTGCTGGGCGAGATGGCGGTGCAGGGCCCGGTCATCGACTGGGTGGCCGATCACCGCAAGCACCACGCGCACCCGGACCGCGAGGGCGACCCGCACAGCCCGCACCTGCACGGCGACGGCGTGCGCGGCGTGCTCGCGGGGCTGTGGCACGCCCACATGGGGTGGCTGTTCGTCAACCAGGGACAGGCCAAGCGCTCGCGCTACGCCCGCGATCTGCTCGACGACCCGGCGCTGCGGCGCGTCAACCGCGCCTTCCCGGCGATCGCGCTGGCCGGGATCGTTCTGCCCGGGGTGGCCGGGATGGTCCTGCAGGGTGGGCTGGAGGGCTTCGCGCGCGGCGCGCTGTGGGGCGGACTGGTGCGGATCGCGCTCGTCCACCAGGCGACGTGGTCGGTGAACTCGCTGTGCCATGCCATCGGGACGCGGCGCTTCGTCACCGACGACCGCAGCACCAACGTTCCGTGGCTGGGACTGCCGACGTTCGGCGAGGCCTACCACCACAACCACCACGCGTTCCCGCGCTCGTACCGTCACGGCCTGCGCTGGTGGGACTTCGACCCCAGCGCCTGGGTCATCGTCGGACTGGAGCGCGTGGGGCTGGCGCGCAACGTGGTGCGGATCGACCCCGAACGCCAGCGCGCGCGGCTGGCCACGTCCCCCCAAACAGGGGGTTCGGAGGCCGACGAGGCCCGCAACGGCTGGCCGCCGCTCTAGGTTTGCCGTGGCCGGGCGACGCATGCGTCGTCTGCCGTCTCTCCCCTCCCGAAGACAGAAAGGGCCGCGCCATTGGCGCGGCCTTTTCGGGTTAAGGTGGCCGCGTCCCTCCCACGACGAAAGGACCGACGATGCGACGCACGCTCATCGCCGGCGGTTGCGCGGCCGTGCTGGTCGGGGCCCCGGCCGCCGAGGCCGCGCGCCAGGCCTCCGAGCCCTTCCGGCCCACCTGGCCGCTGTCCGCCCGCCTGCTCGGCGGCAACGAGATCTCCACCGAGACCGGCCGGCGCAACGCCGGCGACCGCAACGGCCGCGGGCACGCCTCGGTTACCGGCACGTCCACGCGGATCTGCGTGGGGCTGGCCTACAGGGGCCTGGGCGAGATCACCGGCGCGCACATCCACCGCGCCAAGCCCAACCGCAACGGGCCCATCGTGGTGCCGCTGGCCACGCCGGACGACGGCGCGCTCGGAGCCTCGAGCTCCTGCCACGACGTCGAGCCGGCCCTGTCGCGGGCGATCCTGCGCCGGCCCAACGACTTCTACGTGAACGTCCACACCACGGAGTTCCCGGGCGGAGCGATCCGGGGGCAGCTCAAGCGCGGGTGACGGCGCCCGCGAGCGTGTCCAGCAGCGAGTCGTAGGAGTCGGCGAAGGCCTGGACGCCCTCGTCGACGAGCTGGCGCTCGACGATGTCGTCGACGTCGACGCCCGCCGCCCGGACCTGGCGCATGGTCTCGGCGGCGGCGTCGACGTCGCGGTCCACGGTGCGCGCCGGCGTGGCGTGGTCGCGCGCCGCCGCGAGCGTCGCGGCCGGCATGGTGTTGACGGTGTCCGGGCCGATCAGCTCGTCGACGTAGAGCGTGTCCGGATAGGCCGGGTCCTTGGTCGACGTCGAGGCCCACAGCGGCCGCTGCACGTTCGCGCCGCGCGCGGCCAGCGCCTCCCAGCGCGGGCCGGAGAAGATCTGCCGGAAGGACCGGTAGGCCAGCCTGGCGTTGGCCACGGCGGCCTGGCCGCGCAGGTCCTCGCGATCGGTGCCCTCGAGCGCGCGGTCGACCTTGGCGTCCACGCGCGATACGAAGAAGCTGGCCACCGAGGCGCTGCGGTCGATCGGCTCGCCGCGCCGCGCGCGGCGCTCCAGGCCGCGCAGGTAGGCCTCGGCGATCTCCTCGTAGCGCGTGACCGCGAACAGCAGCGTGACGTTCACGTTGAGCCCGCGGGCGGTCAGCTCCTCGAAGGCGGTGACGCCCTGCGGCGTGCCGGGAACCTTGATGAAGGCGTTGGGGCGGTCGATCGTCTCGCGCTGGCGCTGAGCCTCGGCGACGGAGCCCTCGGCGTCGAAGGCCAGCGCCGCCGGCAGCTCGAAGGACGCGTAGCCGTCCTGGCCGCCCGTGCGCTCGAACACGGGGCGCAGCAGGTCCGCGGCGTCGCGGACGTCGCGGTGGGCCAGGCGCTGGAAGACCTCCTCTGGCTCGCGCGTGTCCTCCAGCGCCTCGTGCAGCGCCGCCTCGTAGCGGCCGGACTCGCTCATCGCCTTGCGGAAGATCGTCGGGTTCGACGTGACGCCGCTGATGCCGTCCTCCTCCACCAGCCGCCGCAGTTCGCCTTCGTCGAGCAGCTCACGGTTGAGGTCGTCGATCCAGATCGCCTGGCCCAGCGTTTGTATGTCGCGCAGCCGGTTCGCCATGGTCACGTCGGGGTCGCGGCTCCGACCAGCTCGCGCGCGGCGGCGGCGATGGCGTCCGCGTCGATCCCGGCCTCGCGCAGCAGCTCCGCGGGCTTCCCCGAGCCCGGCATGTCGTCCACCGCGAGCTTGCGCACCCGCACGGTGGCGTCCGCCTCGGTGAGCGCGTCCAGGACGGCGTCGCCCAGCCCGCCCGCGCGCCAGTGATCCTCGGCCGTCACGATCCCGGCCGTCTCGGCGGCCGCCGCGCGCAGGGTGTCCACGTCGGCCGGCTTGACCGTGTACAGGTCGACCACGCGCGCCGAAACGCCCTCGCCGGCCAGGCGCTCGGCGGCGGCGAGCGCCTCGTGCAGGGTCACCCCCGCGCCGACCAGCGTGACGTCGTCGCCCTCGCGCACCACGCGGCTGCCGCCGATCTCGAAGTCGTCGTCGGGCCCGTAGATCACCGGCGTCGCGCCACGGTGGGTGCGCAGGTAGCTGATGCCCTCGCGCTGCGCCATGCGCTCCACCAGGCGCGCGGTCTGGTGGGCGTCGCAGGGATAGAGCACGGTGCTTCCGTGCACCGCGCGGAAGGCGGCGAGGTCCTCCAGCCCCATCTGCGAGGGACCGTCCTCGCCGATCGACACGCCGGCGTGCGAGCCGCACAGGCGCAGGTCGGCGCGGCTGACCGCCGCCATGCGCACGAAGTCGTAGGCGCGCGTCAGGAACGCCGCGAAGGTCGAGCAGAACGGGCGCCACCCGCGGCGCTGCATGCCCACGGCGGCCGCGACCATCTGCTGCTCGGCGATGTACATCTCGAAGTAGCGCTCGGGATGGGCCTCGCGGAACAGCTCCGAGTACGTGGAGTTCGAGACCTCGCCGTCGAGAGCCACCACGTCGCCGTGCGCGCCGCCCAGCGCCGCGAGCGCCTGCCCGTAGGCCTTGCGCGTGGCGACCTCCTCGCCGAGCTCGAAGCGCGGCGGCTCGCTCCCGTCGGCGGCGAAGCGGTGAGGCTCGCCGGCGCGCTGCGGCGCGGCCACCTCGACGCGCAGGTCGCGCACGCCGCCCAGCTCCTGCACCGCCCGCTCGGGCTCCTGCAGCGGCTTGCCGTGCCTGTCCGGCAGGTCCTCGACGTCGCGCACGCCCCGGCCCTTCTTCGTGCGCGCGAGGATGACCGTGGGACGACCGGTGGTCTCCCGCGCGCGCGCGAAGGCGGCGTCGATCTCCCGCACGTCGTGGCCGGCGACCTCGATCGCCTCCCACCCGAAGGCCCGCGCGCGCTGCGCGTAGACCTCGAGGTCCCACCCGTGCATCGTCTCGCCGGTCTGGCCCAGGCGGTTGACGTCGACGATCGCGGTGAGGTTGTCCAGGCGCTCGTGGGAGGCGTGGTCGAAGGCTTCCCAGACCGATCCCTCGCTCAGCTCGCCGTCGCCGCACAGCACCCACACGCGGTAGGGGAGGCGGTCCAGGCGCTGCGCGCACAGCGCGAGGCCGACGCCGACCGGCAGGCCCTGCCCGAGCGAGCCGGTGGCCACGTCGACCCAGGGCAGCACGGGCGTGGGATGGCCCTCCAGGCGGCTGCCGAGCTTGCGGAACGTGAGCAGCTCCTCGTCGTCGATCGCGCCCGCGGCCTTCAGGCACGCGTACAGCAGGGGAGACGCGTGGCCCTTGGAGAAGATCAGGTGGTCGTTGTGGGGGTCGGCGGGACGCTCGAAGTCCAGGCGCAGGTGACCGTCCAGCAGCACGGCCAGCAGGTCGGCGGCCGACATCGAGGACGTCGGGTGGCCCGAGCCGCCGGCGTCGCTCGCCCTGACCGAGTCGACGCGCAGCTGCTGGGCCAGCTCGCGGCGGAAGTCGCTGCGGTCCATCGAGGCTCGCGTACCCGTGGTCCGCGCGGGCGACACCACCCGATCGCCGGCTGTCAGGCGCCGACCACGACGAGCCGCCCGTCCTCGGCCTGCACGCGCGTGCCCACGGCGGCGCAGCGCCGCGCGAAGCGCTCTGCGACCTCGCGCGCCTCGTCCGGTGTGGCGAGGCGCGTGTGGGCGTAGTCGAGCGCGAGCGGCACGGCCTCGATCCGGCGCAGCGCCGGATCGAGCTCGACGAGGAACAGCAGGCCGAGGTCGTTGCGCAGGACGTCGTCGACGGCGTAGTCGTCGACGAAGTCGCCCAGGTCGTAGATCACCGGCGGCGCGACGCCCTGGAACACGTGCGCGGAGTGGCCGGCGACCAGCGTGGCGCCGGCGGCGGTCAACGCGCGGGCGGCCGCGCCGACGTGCGGCACGGGACGGTCGCGCATGTTCGGGCCCCAGTGCGGGGTCACGAGCGTCGCGTCGGCCCCTTCGCCCGGCGTCGCGGCCTCGCGCACCCAGGCCGGCACGCCGCCGCGTGCCAGGTCGGCGAACGCGATGCCCGGCGCGCGCTCGGTCGCGGCGTAGGCGGCGGGGTGGTCGGCGAACGCGACCACGCGCAGGCGCACCCCCGCGGCCGCGAGCGTGCGCGGCGCCCGCGCGGCCGCGGCGTCCGGCCCGGCGCCGACCCACGCGATCCCGGCCGCGTCGAGGTGCTCCAGCGTGTCGAGCAGCGCCACGGGCCCGTAGTCGAGCGCGTGGTTGTTGGCGAGCGTCACGCAGTCCACGCCCAGCGCCGCGAGGCAGTCGGCGGCCGCCGGCGGCGCGCGGAAGAAGAACGGCTTGCCCGGCTGGGGGAAGCGCTCGCCGCGCGCCGAGACGCAGCACTCCAGGTTGAGCACGAACAGGTCGGCGCCGGCGACCAGCTCGGCGAGCTCGGGGGCGAACGGCGCCGCGGACGGGTCCCGGCGCAGCAGCTCGCCGACCCCGCGGCCCAGCATCGTGTCGCCGGCCAGCGCGAGGCGCATCGCGGCATGATCCCCTACAGCGTCACGGTGACCAGCGGCCGGTCCGTGGGCGCGCGCGAGCCGCCGGCGGGCTCGCGGGTCACCATGACGGCGTCGGCGCCCTCCACGCGATCGGGAACGGCGGCGGCGCCGGTCCCGTCCGCCCCGACGGTGAACAGCGACTGCGAGGTGACGCGGTCGCCGCGCTTGAGCCACACCTGGTAGACGGACTCCGGCCCGGTGGCCGGGAGCCCCGCGACGCGCAGCACCGCCTGGTCGCCGTCCCGGGGGATCGTGACGCGCGCCGTCGCGGGACCCACCCGCGCCGCGTCCACGCTGGCGCTAAGCGTGCGCGCGCCCTCGCCGTCCGTGCGGCCGATCTCGTAGCCGGCGAGCGCGCCCGTCGCAAGGAGCGCGGTGGCGGCCAGCCCCGCGGCGAGCGGCCGCATCCGCGGCAGCCGCAGCGCGGGCCACGCGGGCCAGCGGGGCGGGCGCGCTCGCGCGGCGTCGCCGGCGGCCTCGCGCTCGACCGCCTTCATGAGCGAAGCCTTCAGCGCGGGGGGCGGCGCCACCGGTTCGACGGCGTGGGGCAGTGCGTCGGCGGCGACGCGCAAGGTGGCGACCTCTTCGCGGCACTCCCCGCAGTCCTCCAGGTGGCGCTCGAACGCGGCGCGCTCGCCCGCGGGCAGGGCACCCAGGAGATAGGCCCCGACGTTCTCGTTGAAGCGCTCGTGGGTCATGCCACCGCCTCCCCCAGCTCGTAACGCAGCTTCTGCAGGGCCAGGCGCATGCGGCCCTTGACCGTACCGACCGGCGCGTCGAGCATCTCGGCGATCTCGGTGTGCGTGTAGCCGCCGAAGTAGGCCAGCTCGATCACCCGGTTCTGCTCGGCCGGCAGCGCGCGCAGCGCGCGGCGCACGGCGCCGCCCTCCTCCCGGCGAATCGCCTCGACGTCCGTGGGGAGGTCGGGCGACGGCCGGTACTCCAGCGCGGCGTCGCCGGCGCGGCGCCGGTCGTGGACGAGGTGGTGGCGCAGCGCATCGACCGCCCGGTTGTGCACGATGCCCAGGATCCACGACCGCACGCTCCCGCGCGAGGCGCGATAGCGCTCCCCGCTGCGCCAGATGGCCAGGAAGGCCTCCTGGGTGACGTCTTCCGCCACGCCCGGCCGTCCGGCGATCCGGTAGGCGAGCGAGTAGGCCGGGCCGCCGTGGCGGTCGTACAGCAGCTCGAAGGCCCGGGGATCGCCGGACCCGACGAGCCCCATGAGCTCCTCGTCGGCGAGCGCGCGGATGTCTTTCACTCGGACCACCTTCCCCGTATTCGGGCCAGGCAACGTGGCGGATCACTCGACGAGCAGCGAGGCGTGCTGGCCGGCCTGGTAGTGGCCCGGCAGCGGGCACAGCAGCACATAGCGTCCGGGCGCCAGGACCACCGACCGCCGCCGCGTCCCGGAGGCCGCGAGATGGGCGTGCCGGTCGCCGTGTCCGTGCGCGCCGTGCCCGAGCTCGCCGAGGACGGCCCGTCCCGCGCCGCGCGTCGCCACGCCCGACAGGCCGGTGGGAAGCGCGTGCGCGGGCCGGTCGGTGCGCAGCACCACGAGGTCGTGCGCGCCGCGGCCGCCGTTTCGCTCCTCGAGCGCGAGGCGACCGGCGCGGACCCGCTCGGCGTCGAGCGCCAGGCGGCCCTCGCCGTATTCGACGACCAGCCGCTGCGGCTCGGCTCGCCCGGCGGCTCCACCGGTCAGCGCGAGCGTGGTGGCCGTGCCCAGGCCGGCCACGGCGACCACCGCGAGCAGCGCGGCCCGGCGGCTCACCGGACGATCACCTCGCCGGTCATCCCCGGCCCGGAGTGCAGCGTGCAGAAGTACGCATACCGGCCGGGCTTGGCGAACCGCTGGCGGGCCGAGGCGCCGCTGCCCGACAGGCGGTGATCGAAACGACCGTCGGGGCCCGACCGCGGGCCCGAGGTGACGGTGTGCGCGGTCCCGTCGTGGTTGATCCACTCGACCGTCTGGCCAGCGCGGATGCGGATCGGGTCCGGCTGGAAGTCGAAGGCCTTGATCGTGGCCCCGGCCGGCTTGGCCGGCTTGCTGGAGTCGCCGCCGCCGGCGTCGCCGCCGCCGCAGCTGGCCGCCGCGAGCGCGGCGGCCAGGGGAAGGGCGAGA
>JAPSGI010000024.1 GCA_031177685.1 Solirubrobacteraceae bacterium
ACCGTCTGGCCAGCGCGGATGCGGATCGGGTCCGGCTGGAAGTCGAAGGCCTTGATCGTGGCCCCGGCCGGCTTGGCCGGCTTGCTGGAGTCGCCGCCGCCGGCGTCGCCGCCGCCGCAGCTGGCCCCCGCGAGCGCGGCGGCCAGGGGAAGGGCGAGAAGGGTCTTGGATAAGGGCATCGGTCAGGAGGAGAACTTCTCCGGGAACTGCTTGACGATCGCCCCGGACAGGACCTCGGCCGTGCCGGGCATGTGGCCGGCGGCCGTCCGCAGCAGGTCGAACGTCTTGGGGGAGCCCGCCACGACCGCGTCGATCGTGGTGAACACGCTGTCCACGTGCGGCTTGAGCTCCTCGGCCACC
This sequence comes from Solirubrobacteraceae bacterium, assembly GCA_031177685.1. Classification (GTDB taxonomy): domain Bacteria; phylum Actinomycetota; class Thermoleophilia; order Solirubrobacterales; family Solirubrobacteraceae; genus AC-38. The sequence goes on from JAPSGI010000024.1 coordinate 361, forward strand.
GCTTCCTTGGTCAGGTTGGGATTGGCCGACGCCAAAAAGGCGCCGAACTGCGCCCGGTAGTCGTCGAGCCCCTGCCGCGCCGCCACGGCGCCGCGCTCGTCCTTGCCGGCCTTGGCCTTCGTGTAGTCGACGAAGAAGCCGATGTGGTCGCGCCACAGGGCCAGGAACTGCTTGCCGGCCGCATCGCCGTAGACCGAGCCGATGGCCTGGGATAGCGCCACGGAATTGCGATCCAGCGTCTGGCTCGCGGCCTTGAACTCGCCCGAGTCCAGGCCCTGGCCGACGCCCTGGCCGATGGCCGTCCCGGCCAGGTAGACGTGCTCCTGCAGCAGCGCGGTGAGATCCGCGCGCAGGTTCGCGGGAGCGCTGTCCACGGACGCGACCTGCGCCGAGTTCGCGGCCTTCGCCGTCCCCGAGTCTCCGTCGTCCCCGCCGCACGCGACCAGAACCCCGCCGAGGCCGATTGCCGCCACCGCGGCGCCGACCATCAGTGCCTTGCGCTTCATTGTCCTACCTCCGAGTTGGTTGTCTTGCCACCTGTTCGGAGGAGGGGCGCGCGCGGATCACTGCGCGCGCGGGAAGCTCGAGCGCGACCCACGCGCCGGAGGCCGCCGTCAGCCCGGCCACGACCGCGATCGCGCCCGCGAAGCCGATCGTGTCGGCCAGGGCGCCGGCGAGCAGCGCCCCGGCGACGTAGCCCGAGTCGCGCCAGAAGCGGTAGACGCCGATGGTCGCGGCGCGGGCGACCGGGCTGACCGCGTCGGAGATGGCCGCGATCAGCGTCGGGTAGACGAGCGCGGTGCCCGCGCCCAGCAGGACCGCGGCCGCCGCGGCGGCGCCGAGCGCGCCGCCTCCCGCGGCCAGCAGCCCCAGCGCCGCCGCCTGCACGAGCATGCCCGCGACGATCAGCGGCTTGCGCCCCGCGCGATCCGACCACGCGCCGGTCGCGACCTGCCCGAGACCCCAGACGGCGGGGTAGAGACCCGCCACCAGGCCGATCTGCCCCACGGACGCGCCATGGGCCGCCAGGTAGAGCGGGACGAGCCCCCACGCGAGGGCGTCGTTGAGGTTGTTGACGAGCCCCGCCTGCGAGCACGCGCGCAGGCCGGCGCTGCGCCAGCTCGTCGCGGCGAACGCCTCGCGCAGCCGCGGCGCCAGCTCCCCCGGCGCGTGGCGCGACTGCGCCTGCTCGGCCGCCACGTGCCCGGCCGTGTCGCGCACCAGCACGACGGAGACGAGCAGCGCGACGGCCGCGACGCCCGCGCCCCCAACGGCGAGGACGTCGCGCGCGGCCCACTCGGCCGCCAGCCAGCCGCTCGCCGCCGCCGCCAGCGCGAGGCCGCCGTAGCCGGCGGCCTCGTTGAGTCCCAGGGCGAGACCCCGCCGGCGCGGACCGACCAGGTCGATCTTCATCACGACGGCCATCGACCACGTGAGGCCCTGGTTGACGCCGAGCAGCGCGTTGGCGACCACGACCACCCACCACGACGGCGCCAGCGCCACGAGCGCCGGGACGGGCAGCGCCACCACCCACCCGAGGACGAGCAGGCGCCGGCGCCCGATCCGCTCGGCCAGCGCGCCGGCCGCCAGGTTGGTGAGCGCCTTGGCGGCCCCGAAGGCCACGATGAACGACAGCACTCCCGCGGCGGAGGAGACGCCGAAGTCGTCCTCGCCGACCAGGGGGAGGATCGAGCGCTCCAGCCCGACTATCGCGCCCACGAACGCGGTGACCGCGACGAGCAGCGCGAACTGGGCCGCGTTCTCGCGCAGCCCGAGCCGGACCGGGGGAGCGGCCATCGCCGCTACGGGGCGACGGGGCTGCCCCGGCCGGCGAGGTTGGCCGCCACGATCTCGGCCTGGCCGGGCGGTGCGGGCGGGATGTCGCGCAGCAGCGCCGCGACGAACTCGTCCTCGGTCGCGTGCTGGAGCGCATGGTTGTAGCGGCGCTCGAAGCCGATCGAAGAGGCGGGATGACCGGACAGCCGCCGCCCGCACACCGAGCCCGAGTAGTGCGCCGGGTACACCAGGAGGTGGTCCGGGAGCGCGAGCAGCCGGCCGGTCAGCGAGCGGTACAGCCGGCGGGCCAGCTCCTCGGCGGTCAGGTCGCCATGGGCGTGCAGGTCGGGACGCCCCGCGTCGCCGACCAGCAGCGCGTCGCCCGTGAGCACGAACCAGGGATCCTCCCCGCGAACGCGGTCGGCGACGACGTAGGCGTGGTGGGCCACCGCGTGCCCGGGAGTGGCCAGCGCCTGGATGACGGTGTTGCCCAGCTGCACCCGCTCGCCGTCGGCCAGCGGGTGGTGGGCGAACTCCGCGCCGGAGCCGGCGGGCAGGTAGGCGGTGGCGCCTGTGCGCGCCACCAGCTCGGGCAGCCCGGAGACGTGGTCGGCCTGGACGTGGGTCTCCAGCACCGCGACGATCGGCGCGCCCTGGGCCTCGGCGGCGGCGAGGTACTCGTCCACCAGGTCGGCGTGCGGGTCCACGACGGCGAGCAGCGACTTCGACTTGCAGCCGAGCAGGTAGGAGGCGCAGGCGGTCTCGTCGTTGAGCAGCTGGCGGAAGAACATGGTCGCCACGATAGGACGCCCGGCCGCATGCTCATAGGGCAGATGCCAGATGGAACCGTTGCCGTCGCGGAATGGGTCAGTCGGCCGTGCAGCCGGCGACGCTCGCTCCGCAGCACGAGCACAGCGTCGCGATGAACGCGCGCTCGGAGGGCGTGGGCTCGCGGCCGTCCGCGCGCAGCAGGTGAATCGCGCGGCGCATGGGGGGCACGCCCTCCACGCGAAACGCGACGAGGTCGCCGCGCTCCACCTCGTCCTCGACGACCAGCCGGGAGACGAACCCGATACCCAGCCCCGCGCGGACCGAGCGCTTGATCGCCTCATTGGAGTCCAGCTCCCAGCGCTTCGCGGGCCGGTAGCTGGTGCGGGCCAGGAAGCGGTCCGCCACGGCGCGGGTGCTGGAGCCGCGCTCGCGCACGAGCAGGGTGGTGCCGGCCAGCTCGTCGGGACGCGCGCGCCCGCGGCGCAGCGACAGCGCGCCGGGCGCGGCGATTCCGACCAGCTCGTCCTCCAGGAAGGGCTCGGCGAACACGCCGTCGGTGGGCTCCAGCTCGCCTGCCAGGCCGAGGGACACGTCGCGCTGCGCGACGCGCTCGGCGACCCAGCGGCTGGAGCCGATCACCACGTCGACGTCCACGCCCGGATGGCGGTCGGCGAAGCACTGCAGGATCGCGGGAAGGACGTAGCTGCCCGGCGTCGTGGACGCGGCGAGCGCCAGCGTTCCGCGCTCGGCGTTGCGCATCGCCCGCAGCTCCTCGCGCATCCCGTCCAGCGTGTCGAGCACCCGCTGGCCGTGCGCGGCCACGATCGCGCCCGCGTCGGTCAGGCGGCTGGCGCGGCCGCTGCGCTCGACCAGCTGCTCGCCGACCGCCGCCTCGAGCGTCTTGAGGTGCTTGGTGGCCGACGGCTGGCCCATCCGGCAGGCGTCGGCGGCGGCGGAGATCGACCCGCGCCGGCCGATCTCCACGAGCAGGCGCAGCCGCATCGGGTCGAGCGCGTCGGAGATTCCGGGAGAGAAAGCCATCTATACGAAGTTTCCCCTGGGAGCATACGCCGGCGCCGGATACGGTTCGCCACGATGACCGTCGACGTCGACGTGCTGCGCGCGGAGATCCAGAAGACCTACACGCAGGTCTCGACCGCGCCGCAGGACGAGTTCATGTTCCCGACCGGGCGCGCCTGGGCGCGCACGCTCGGCTACCCGGCGGAGCTGGAAGCCGTGCCCGAGGCGACCGTCGAGAGCTTCGCGGGGGTGGCGAACCCGTTCGCGCTGGGGCGGATCGAGGAGGGAGCGGTCGTGCTCGACCTGGGGTGCGGCGCCGGGACCGACCTCCTGATCGCCGCCCAGATGGCCGGCCCGCGCGGGCGCGCCGTCGGCGTGGACATGACGCCGTCGATGCTGGAGCGCGCGCGGGCGAGCGCGGCCGAGATGGGCCTGGGCAACGTGGAGCTGCACGAGTCGCTGATCGAGTCGCTGCCGGTGGCGGACGCCTCGATCGACGTGGTGATCTCCAACGGCGTGATCGACCTGGTGCCGGACAAGGACGCGGTGTTCGACGAGATCGGTCGCGTCCTGCGGCCGGGTGGGCGGCTGCAGGTCGCCGACGTGGTCATCCACACGGAGGTCTCCGAGGACGCGCGGGATCGCATCGACCTCTGGACCGGCTGAATTGCCGGGGCTCTCCTGGAGGGAGAGCATGCGCGGCAGTTGGTCGCGCGCGGGTACACCGACATCCGGCAGGGCGATCCCGTGGACACCTTCTCGCATTCGAGTTCGCAGGACACGCGGCGCAAGGCACGCAAGTTCGGTGCGACGGGATCTACCATCCGTGCCACCAAGCCCGCGACCCGGTGAAGCGAACCCTCATAGCCGTCGTGCTGATCGCCGCCCTCGGCGGCTGCGGCGGCGACGACGACCCCGCGCCGCGCGAGGAGCTGCACCACATCCACGGCCTCGGCGTCGACGCCCGCTCCGGCGACCTGTTCATCGCCACGCACAACGGCCTGTTCGTCGCCCCCGCGGGGAAGACGAGCGTGCAGCGGGTGGGGGACAGCCGGCAGGACATCATGGGGTTCTCGGTGGCCGGGCCGCGGCGCTTCGTCGGCTCCGGGCATCCGGCACCCGGCGCGCAGCTGCCGCCCAACCTGGGGCTCATCGAGTCGGTCGACCGCGGGCGCACGTGGCGCAACGTGTCGCTGCTCGGACGCGCCGACTTCCACGTGCTGCGCTCGGCCGGCCGCACCGTCTACGGCGTGGACAGCGGGACGGGGCGGCTGATGGTGTCGCGCGACGGCGGACGTGTGTGGGACACGCGCGATCCCCCGGCGGGCGTGCTGGATCTCGCGCTCGACCCGCGTGACGCCGAGCGCGTCGTGGCCTCGACCGAGCGCGGCATGTTCGGCTCCTCCGACGGCGGTCGGCGCTGGCGGCCGCTGCAGTCCGACGCCGGCGGCCTGCTCGCGTGGCCGCAGCCAAGCAGCCTCTACCTGGTCGACGCGCGCGGACAGGTGGCGCGCAGCGCCGATGGGGGACGGCGGTTCGCTGCGGTCGGCGACGCCGGCGGCCAGCCGGTGGCCTTCGCCGCGGCGCCCGGCGGCCTGTACGTCGCACTGGCGGACGGCACGGTCAAGAGCTCGGGCGACGGCGGCGCCACCTGGGCGGTGCGGGCGGTGCCGTCGTGACCGCGACGCCGGTGCGCCTGCTGCTGGCGGCGACCGCTGTGGCGATCGCCGGGCGCCTGCTCGACGCGCGCTGGCACGCGACGCACGACGAGTTCGAGGGCGCGTCCGAGCAGCTGGAGGCCCACTGGCTCGCCTGGCTCGGGGTCGCCGCCATGGTCGGCGTCGCGGCGTACGCGGTGCGGCGTGAGGGCCGGAGGGCCGGCTACCTGCTGGTGCTTGCGGGCGGCGCCATCTACGCCACGGTCGGGACCTGGCACTTCGTCGCCCACGCCAACGGCGAGGACCCCGAGGTCGCGCACGTCTTCCTGGCGCTCGCCAACCTGCTCCTGCTGGCCGGCGTCGTCGTGGCGCTCGCGCAGCGCGCGCGGCGGCGAAGTCCCTAGCGGCGCCGTACCCACTCGGCGCGCAGCAGGATCGTCGCCCCGCACACGCCGTAGGGGCCGGTGAAGTTCTCCTGGCCCGGTCGCACCGCCGGGAACCACCCGCCGCTGCAGTTGCCCTCGCCGGTCCCGGTGACGTGCGCCGGGATCGGCGTGCTGGCGTCCACCATCGTGAGGAAGAGGTTGTCGTAGGCGTAGATGCGCGAGCGGCGGTTGAAGGTGACGGACACCGGCAGGTCGACGCGCAGCGTGGTTACGCGGTTGGGTCGGGGCGTGAAGATCCGCGTCTGGCGGCGGCCGATGCAGCACGCCGCCTCGCCCTGGTTCTCCCGGCGCAGCGCCCGCAGGATCGAGACGCGCATCGGCCCCGTGCGCGGACCGACCCGCACGCTCACGCGCGTGATCCGCCCGGTCCCGGGCACCACCATCGACTCGCGCGTGCTGGACGCGGAGCCGCTGGTCGTCCAGCTGCACGAGGGCACCCGCTGGAACGGGATCAGGCTCTGGCAGGTGGCGGTGTTGTTGGCGGGGCGCGCGAGGCTGGCCCCGATCGGCCGGGCCTCCGCGCCCGCAGCGGCGAGCGCAAAGACCGCGAGCGCCGCCGGTGCGATCCGTCGCACGAGCATGGCGCAACGCTATCGGACGGCGGCGACGGCCTCGGCGTGGGCGGTGTCGCCGGCGGGGCCGGCGCGGCGCTCGTCGAGCTCGCACAGGCGCTCTTCGGTGCCGTAGACCACGAGCGTGTCGCCGGTGTGGATCTCGGTGTCGAACCGGGGCGCGCCGAGATACTCGCCTTCCGGCCGCGAGATCCCCAGGACTACGACGCCCTCGTCGCGCAGGCGCAGCTCGCCCAGCGTCCGCTCGGCGACCCAGTCCTCGGGCTGGACCGCGATCTCCATCACGGTCCACGGCCCGGCGAGGTGCAGCAGCGCCGCGTAGTCGCGCACCTCGAGGTCGGTCCAGCGGCGCAGTCCCAGCCCGATCACGCGCGACAGCCGGCGATCCACCCACTGGCTGCGCGCGAGCAGCCATAGCGCCACCATGCCGCCCAGCAGGACGAGGACCCGCGTCGTGCGCTGCGAGGAGTCCGCGTTGGCAAACGACAGGAACAGCGAGCCGACCACCGTGACGAGCCCGGCGCTGCCGACCAGCATCAGCGCCATGATCACCCGGCGCCGTACGGGGTGGTTGACCACCCCCTCGGCCTCCGCGGTGGTGAAGCCGACCCCGGACAGCGCCGAGCGTGCCTGGAAGCGCGCGCTCTCCCGCGACAGGCCGGTCAGCGTCAGCGCGACCGTCGCGACGCGCGTGATCAGCAGCGACACGAGCACGACGACGAAGATCGAGGCCAGGGCGACCATCGCCACGCGACTACCCCTCGCGGCGCCTTCCCAAGACCGCGGCCCCGGTTCAGGCGGCGCCTCGCGGGTAACGCGGTGGCTGTGACCCGCGTGCGCACGTGGATCGAGTTCGCCCGGCACAGCTTCTGGGTGCTGCCCGCGGTGGGGATCGTCGGCGGGATCGGCGCGGGCATCCTCGTGCCGGTACTCGACGACGTCGTGGACCTGCCGAGCGCGCTGGCGGTGACGGGTGGACCGGACACGGCGCGCGCGGTCCTGCAGGTCATCGTCACCGTGGCGGTGTCGGTGGCCGGGATCAGCTTCTCGGTGATCGTCGTCGCCCTGGTGCTGGCGTCGCAGCAGCTCAGCCCGCGCGTGCTGCGCAGCTTCCAGCGCCACCCGCTCAACCAGGTGGTGCTCGGGCTGTTCCTCGGGACCGCCGCCTACGCCCTGTACGTCCTTGGCGCCCTGGGCGGCGACGAGGCGGTTCCCGAGCTCTCGGTGGCGCTGGCGATGCTGGCCGCCGGCCTGTCGCTGATCCTGTTCGTCGGGTTCCTGCACCACATGGTCCGCTCGCTCAACGCGTCCGCGGTCATCCGCCGGATCGCCGCGGACGGCCACCGGGCGATCGAGCTGCCGTACCCGAGCGGCGCCGGCGCGGAGCCGGACGACCCGGGCGAGGCCGAGCGCGCCGCCCGCGCGCGCGCCGAATCGGGAACCCCCTGCGAGGTGCGTGCGCCCCGCGCGGGTTACCTGGCGTCCGTGCAGGCGGCCGACGTCGTGAAGGCGGCATGTGCGGCCGACGCCTTCGTCGAGCAGCGCGTGCAGATCGGGAACTTCGCGGTCACCGGCGCGGTGCTCGCAAACGTATGGTGCGACACGCCTGAGCGCGACGCGCTGCTGGACCGCGTGTGCGTGGCGTTCGTCCTCAACGAGGAGCGCATGGTCGACAACGACGTCGCGTTTCCCATCCGCCAGCTCGCCGACGTGGCGCTGAAGGGCCTGTCTCCCGGGATCAACGACCCGACGACCTCGGAGAACGCGATGGACTCGGTCGGCGACACGCTGGTCCGCTTCGCGCGGGAGCCGGCCGCGTCGATGCTGCGCGTCGACGACGCCGGGACGCCCCGGCTGCGCGCGACGGCACCGCAGCTGGACGACCTGGTCACGCTCGGCTTCGACCAGGTCCGCCGCGACGGCGCCCGGCGGCCCTCGTTCGCGGTCCGCCTGCTGGAGCTGCTCGCCGCCGTCCGCGACCAGGGCGGCGAGCGCGCCGCGAGCTGCGAGGAGATCGAGCGCCAGGCCCGCGCGCTGTGCGAGCACGCCTGCGCCGTCGCGGAGATCGACGCGGACCGCGAGCTGATCGCGGACGCGTTCGAGGCGCTGCATGGCGAGCGAGCGCGCGACGGGGTCCTCGCGGCCTCCTGACCGGCGGTCGGCTTCATTCGCCCGACGCGAGCCGCGCGCGCAGGACCGGCGGGACGGCGAGGGTCGTGAGGATCGACATGCCGACGATCACGGCGAACAGCTCCGCGTCCACCACTCCGGCCGCGGCGCCGATCCCCGCGACGATGATCCCCACCTCGCCGCGGGGCACCATCCCGACCCCGACGATCGTGGCGTCGCGCGCGCCCAGCGAGCGAGCGCCCAGCCAGGCGCCGGCGAACTTCGTCGCCGCGGCGAGCACGGTGGTGGCGGCGAGCAGCGCCAGCGTCCCCGCGTCGGCGAACGCCGCGAGATCGACCTGCAGGCCGATGAACGCGAAGAAGAAGGGCGGGAAGAAGGCGTACAGCGGCTCGACCTCCGCCTCGATCGGGTGCGCCTCGCGCGTCTCGGCCACGATCATCCCGGCCAGGAAGGCGCCGATGATCGCGGCCAGCCCGATCTGCGCGGCGAAGGCGGCAAGGCCCAGGCACAGCAGCACCGCCGGCAGCAGCGGCGACTCCGAGAAGCGCGGCGCGTGCAGCAGCTGGGGCCGGCGCCGGAGCAGCTCGGTTCCGCCGACGGCGAAGAACGCGACGAACGCGAGCGCCATCGCCACGACCACGGCGAGGCCGGCGGCGTCCACGCCACCGTTCTCCCCGATCCCGACCGCGACGGCCAGGATGACCATCGCCAGCACGTCGTCGATGACGGCGGCGCCCAGGATCGTCCGCCCGGCCCGGCTGGCGAGCACGTCGAGGTCCAGCAGGACCGCCGAGGTGATCCCCACGCTCGTGGCGACCAGCGCGGCGCCGAGGAAGACGCTCGTCGCGGCGCTCTCTCCGAGCGCGACGCCGAGCCCCACTCCGGCCGCGAAGGGGAGCGCGACGCCGAGGCCGCCGGTCAGGGCGGCGGCGCGCCCTACCTCGCGCAGGTCCGACAGCCGCGTCTCCAGGCCGACCCAGAACAGGAGGAACACGACGCCGAGCTCGGCGAACACCTCGAGCACCTCGTCGGGCTCCACCAGCCCGAGGACCGAGGGGCCGATGAGCACACCGGCGAGGATCTCGCCCACGAGCGTCGGCTGGCCGAGGCGCCGGAACAGCTCGTCGCCGAGCTTGGCGGCCAGCAGCACCGCGAACAGCGCCGCCAGAACGTCGGCGACGCCGGCCGCGGCGGCGAGCGGGACTGAGTCGAGCACGCGACCCTTTCTACCCAGCCACGCACATCAGCGTTTGGAAGTGGGTGTAGGGTCGTTCGATGGGGCGGACTCTCGTGCTCGCGCTGGCCGTCTCGCTCTTCCTCCTCCCGGCGACCGCGCACGCCTTCGACACCGGCCCGCACGCGGACATGACGCGCGACGCGCTCGCCGCCGAGGGGTTCACCCCGGCGTCGGCGAATGTCGGCATGGTCACCAACTGGCTCGTGGACTACTACACGAACCCGGACCAGAACCCTTACTCGGGCCACGCGCACGCCCTGCTCGGCGTCACGCGTCTGGGGATGCCGCGCGAGAGCTGGCCGAACTACTGGGTCGAGTCCGCGCGGCGCCTGCACTTCGACGCCGAGAAGCGCACGCCGGCCATGCCGGACCTCTCGAAGACCGCGGGCATCGAGCAGGAGTGGCAGCGGCTCATGTGGACGACGCGCTACCGGCAGCTGCGCTACGCCGCGCAGCGCAACGACCCGCTGCTCGTGCTGGCCACGATCGGGACCACGCTGCACGTGGTGCAGGACTTCTACACGCACAGCAACTGGGTCGAGGACTTCAAGCCCGCGCAGGGCGGCATCTTGAACAGGCGCGGAGGGCCCGGGGTCTCCGCGCTCGGCTACGGCACGACGCCGACGTGGTTCGACGTGCCGCCCGAGGTGCGCAAGACGTTCACCGGCGCGCGGGAGGTGTTCACGGGGGTCAAGGGCATCCCGCGCGGCCACGGGCACTGGCGCTCGGACGACAATCGCAACCTCGACGAGGGTCTCAACAAGGACTGGCCCGGCCGTCCGAAGTACGAGGAGGCCTACCTCACCGCCTACTTCGCCTCGCGCCAGTGGGTGCGCGCGATGCGGACGTGGCTGGGCAACGAGCCGCTGTGGCGGCGCGCCATGTCGCTGCGCCCGGATGGGCAGCTGCGGCATGACGTCACGGGTGCCGAGGAGATCTCGCGGTTCACGGGCCACTGGCAGGGCGGCGGCGAGCCGTGCGTTCCCTTCACCGGTTCGGGCCTGACGTGCGGCCCGCGCACCGGCAAGGCCGGCAGCGTGGTCAGCACGCGCATCGCCATCGGCGACTACCACTCTCGCGGCCCCACCCGCTACCGCCGGGCCTTCAACGAGATGATCGGGGAGTGGCGCAAGTACCCGGAGAATATCCCGCAGCAGGCCGACCTCCCGTCGAGCCGCACGGACCAGGCGCTGACGCGGTTCGTCAAGCTCGAGGTGCTGAACTACAGGGGCATCGGCCTGGGCGACCCGGCGGGCGACGCGGACATCTACGCCAACGCCCGCATCGGCGGGCAGCCGTTCACGTCCACGGTCATCAACGGCGCGCAGTCGTTCACGTTCCCCGGCGTGTACGCGCCGTTCACCTGGCTGCGCGCGGTCCCGACCTACCACCGGGCCAGCACGCCGGTGACGTCGATGACCGTGCGCATCGAGACCGGCGATCGGCGCTTCGCGGGCACCGACGACGACGTGTACCTGCGCGTCAACCGCAACCTGCGCTTCTCGCTGGAGAAGCGCGCGTACAACGACTTCGAGCGCGGCGACGACGACACCTACAGCGTCCCGATCGGCGATGCCACGCGCGACGGCCTCACGCTCGCGGACATCGACCGGGTCGCGATCGAGAAGAGCAAGGACGGCGTCGCGGGGGGCTGGTTCCTGCGCGGCGTCACGCTCGTCGTCAACGGTCGGACGCTCGTGAGCGACCGCCGCATCGACCGCTGGCTGGAGAAGTCCCAGCGCGTCTGGGTGGCGCCCGGTCTGGTACGCGACAACCGCACGGACGACGTGATCGGCGTGTGGCTGCAGCTGCGCGACGACGACTTCGGCAACAACGACACGGGGGACATCAACGTCTTCGACCGCCACACCTCGGCGCCGATCGCCTACCGGCTCGGCACGACCGTGGAGCGCCGGGCCAACCACGGCGCGCTGCTGCGCGGGCGCCTGTCGATGCAGAACGGCGACAGCGCGCGGCTGACCTACCGCCTCTCCTCGTTCGCGGTGGTGCCGCCGCCCCCGCCGGCGACCACGCCGCCGCCGCCGCCGGGTCAGCCGCCGCCACCTCCTCCGCCCCCCACGCCGGGCGCCACCCCGGACCTCGTCATCACGAGCTTCGACCACGACGACTTCACGGTCCGCAATCAGGGCGTGGCCGCCGCCGGACCGTTCCGGGTCACCATCACGGCCAGCCCGTCGGGGCAGCAGCAGGAGTTCAGCTTCCTGGGCCTCGAGCCCGGCCAGAGCGGGAGCGGCGCCTACTCGTCGACGTGCGACCAGACGTGGCAGGCGCGCGCCGACTCGCTCGACCAGGTCGGCGAGAGCGACGAGTCCAACAACACCGCGAACTTCGCCTACACGCTCTGCTGACGCGCGATGGGTAGGGTCGCCAGGTGGCGCTGGACCAGCGATCGCGCACCCGGTTGGCGGAGAGCACGGCGGAGGGGGCCGCGGCCCTGCGGGCGGCGAGCAGCCGCGAGCCCGACGCGGCGGTGCGCAACCCCGACTACCTGGCGGCGCGCTTCCTCGCTCCGCGCTTGAGCCTCACGACGTTCGCCAAGCTGCCGCGCTCGCGCCGCATCGTGCGGGCGGTCGCCGAGCGGCGGGTCCCGGGCTCGTACTGGTTCGAGGTCGCGCGCACACGCCACATGGACGACGTCGTGCGCGGCGAGGTCGCCGCCGGGGTGGGCCAGCTCGTGCTGCTGGGCGCCGGCTACGACTCGCGCGCGTACCGCATGCCCGAGCTGGAGGGCGTGCGGGTCTTCGAGGTCGACCACCCGATCACCTCGGCGCTCAAGCGCAAGCGCCTGGAGGCGGTCTTCGGCTCTGTGCCCGCGCACGTCGCGTACGTGGAGGTTGACTTCACCCGCGACGACCTCGGCGAGCGCCTGGCCGCCGCGGGCTACGACAGCGGGCGGCCCGCGCTGTTCGTCCTGTCCGGCGTGGCGCCCTACCTGCCGGAGGAGGCGGTGCGCGAGACGCTGGGCTGGGTCGGCCGGCAGGCGCCCGGCTCCTCGATCCTCTTCGACTACCTGTGGTCGGACGCCTTCGACGACCCCGAGCCCTACTACGGGCTGCGTCAGCTGCTGCGGCGCGTCGCCGCGATGGGGGAGGAGCTGCGCTCGGGCATCCCGCGCGGTCGTACGCGCGAGTACCTGGCCGAGCTGGGCCTGGAGGTCGAGAGCGACCTCGGCGCGCAGGACGCCGAGCGCTACCTGACCGCCTCGGACGGGCGGGTGATCGGGCGGCCCTACGGGTTCGGCGGGATCGCGCACGCCCGCGTCCGCGCGCGATGACCGAGATGGGGGTGGAGGCGGGGCCCGACGGGCTTCGGCGCTGCTGGTGGTGCCTGGGCGCGCCGGAGTACGTCGACTACCACGACCGCGTGTGGGGCCGGCCGATGCACGACGAGCGCGAGCTGTTCGAGATGCTGGTGCTGGAGTCGTTTCAGTCGGGCCTGTCGTGGCTGACGATCCTGCGCAAGCGCGAGGGCTTCCGGCGCGCCTTCGCCGGCTGGGACGTCGAGCGGATCGCGCGCTACGGCGAGCGCGACGTGGCACGGCTGGTCGCCGACGTCTCGATCGTTCGCCACCGCGCGAAGATCGAGGCCGCGATCGCCAACGCGGTCGCGACGCGCGAGCTGCACGCCGGCGGCGAGACCCTCGACGCGCTGCTGTGGAGCTTCGCGCCCGAGCCCGGCAGCGCCCCGGCGCCGGTCAGCGGCCACGAGATCCCTGCGAAGACGCCGGAGTCCCAGTCGATGGCCAGGGAGCTCAAGCGCCGCGGCTTTCGCTTCGTCGGACCGACGACGGCCTACGCGCTCATGCAGGCCGCCGGCCTGGTCAACGACCACCTGGAGGGGTGCGAGCTCCGGTAGTTGCAACGGCGGGCGCGTCGTAGGAGACTGTGTCGGTGCGGGGAGTGTCACGAGCCGGGTTGCTCGCACTGGCGGGCACGATCGCCGGACTCTGGGCCGCGGCTGGCGGCGGGGCGTCGGCGGTGAACGTCGAGGCGACGCCGAGTGGGGTGCAGCCGAGAGGCAAGGACCAGCTGGTCGTGCGCACCCGCACCCAAACGATGCGAGCCGCGCTCGGTCCCTTCTGCCTGGGCGACCCGCAGCGGGCCTGCACGTCCTACATCTTCGGCCCGACGCCGACGCGACGGCGGTTGGTCGTCGCGAGCGGCATGTCCGTGCACGCGGTGACCGGCGATTCGGCACGCCGCGTGGTGGGCAGTCTCTTGCTCCGGAACGGAGACCGAGGCGCGCGCTACTTCACCTTCCGGCCCACCCGGCGCGGCGCCCGCAACTGGACGGCGCGCCTGCCTCGCGTACCGGCCGGGGTGGCGGTCCTGTGGATCGACGTTCGGTATCCCACCGGAGAGACGGCCTCGTTCGCGGTGTCAGCTCGCCGGCGCGGCAAATAGGCGCCGCAGCGCCAGCGCCCGCACGTCCGCCCGGCTGCGGGCGCCGTGGTCGGCGGCCACGAAATGGTTTCCGATCCACAGCGAGAAGGCGAGCATGCACCGGGCCTCGACGTCGTCCTCGTCCGCGCAGAAGGCACCGAACAGCGCGCGCATGTAGTCCATGCGCCGGTTGTCGACCCGGCGTAGGCGCTCGGCGACGTCCGGGTCGCGCCGGGCCCAGTCGCGCACCGCGAGGTCGATGCGCAGCAGCTCGTCGCTGGAGGCGGCGATGTCGGCCAGTCGCCGCAGCTTGGCCCGGGCGTCGCCGCCGCCGGCGTCGACCCGCTCGACCACCTCGTCGACGCTGATCCGCTCCCACGTGTCGAGCATCTCGCGCAGCAGGGCGCGCCGGTCCTCGAAGTGCCAGTAGAAGCCGCCCTTGGTGACGCCCAGCGCGCGCGCCAGCGGCTCGATCCGGACCGCCTGCGGGCCGGCGGCGGCCAGCGCGCGCAATCCGGCGTCGATCCAGTCGGTGGGGGGCGTGCGGGTCAGCGCCATCCCGCGTCACTATACGGTACCGTATGGACAGATGAGGCTGCCGAACCGCGTCCACACCGACCGCCCGTGGCGCGTCCACGAGCTCACGCGGGACTTCCGGCTGGAGGACGTGTGGGCGCTGCCCACGCCGGGCGGCCCGGACGACTTTCACCTGCTGGTGGAGGCGATCGCGGCGGGCGACGCGTCGGAGAGCCCGTCGCGCGCCGCCCGCGCGCTGTGGGACGTCCGCTGGAAGCTCGGCGAGCTGCTGGGCTGGGACGATCCGGACGCCGGAATCGGGTCCCGGGTCCCCACGCTGCGCGACCGGCTCCCGGCCGACCTGCGCGAGGCCCCGTCCGGCCCCGACTTCGACACGTTGCCGTTCAGGCCGGTCTACCTGCTCGACGACGAGTTTGCCGCGGAGACCGCCAACCGCACCGTGCACGGCGTCATGCACCTCGCGTGGGTTCCCGACGGCGCCGGCGGCTACCGCGGCCAGATGGCGGTCCTGGTGAAGCCCAACGGGCTGTTCGGCAACGCCTACATGGCCGCGATCCGCCCGTTTCGCCACCTGATCGTCTACCCGCCGGCCATGCGCCTGATCGAGCGCGAGTGGCGGGCGCGCAAGACCGGCTAGCCCCATGGAGCCGGCGGAGAAGGTGCGCCAGATCGCGGTCCCGCCGGAGGCGCGAGCCCTCGCGACGCTTCCCCGCGTGGACTACGCGGACGCCTTCCTGGTCGAGGTCGGCGGGATCCGGGACCGCACACCCGAGGAGTGGGCCCGCGCGATCCTGGAGGACGCGCCGGAGAGCCTCCGGCGCTCGCTGACGTTGGGCTGGTCGGCGCTGGGCCTGAAGCTCGGCTCGAACCGGTCCGACCGGCACGTCCTCGGCTGGGAGGTGCGGCGCAGCACGCCGGACCACGTGCTGCTCGGCGCCGGCTCGCGTATCGGCATGCCGGCCGAGCTGCTCGTCAAGCGCCAGGGGGAGAGGTTGCTCTTCTCGACGTTCGTGCAGCACGAGAACCTCCTGGCCCGTGCCGTGTGGGCGGGCGTGGAGCCGGCACATTGCCCGATCGTGCGCAGCGTCCTGTCTAGAGTGCGCCCCATGCACCCCTTTCGAGCCGCCATCGAGGAATGGGACCTGGACGCCGTCCGGTCCCTGCTCTCCGAGGACGTCGTGTTCCGCAGCCCGATCGTGTTCAAGCCCTACCGCGGCCGCGACGCGGTCGGCGCGATCCTCGAGGCCGTGAGCCAGGTGTTCGAGGACTTCGCCTACACGCGCGAGATCGGCGCCCCCGGCGCGCCCGACCACGCGCTGGTCTTCCAGGCGCGCGTCGGCGACAAGCAGGTGGAGGGCTGCGACTTCCTGCACGTCGACGAGAGCGGCGCGATCGACGAGCTCGTCGTCATGGTGCGGCCGCTGTCCGGCGCACTCGCGCTGGCCGAGGCGATGAAGGCTCAGCTCGCGGCCGCCGAGGCCGGCTGAGCGCCGCAGACGTCGGGGTCAGCTTCCGGTTTGCCCGCGGGCGTGCGGAGGGTACGCGGCCCGTCGGGAGGCCTGATGGAGAGCAGGGCGAAGCTGTTTGGCCACGCCGCGCATCCGATGCTGATCGCGTTCCCGCTCGGGCTGCTGGCGACCGCCGTGGCGTTCGACCTCGTCAACCTGCTGGGCGGCAGCGAGGTCTGGCTGGAGGCCAGCTACCGGATGATCGCGGCGGGGATCCTCACCGGCCTGGCGGCCGCGCTGTTCGGCTGGATCGACTGGTTCGCGCTACCCGCCGGCACGCGGGCCAAGCGGGTCGGCTTGGTCCACGGGCTGGGCAACGTCGCCGTGATGGTCCTGTTCGCGGCAAGCTGGCTGCTGCGCCTCGACGAGCCCGCCGACCCGGCGGCGGCGGCGTTCGCGCTGTCGTTCGCCGGCGCGGGACTGGCGGGCGTGACCGGCTGGCTGGGCGGCGAGCTGGTCGAGCGCCTGCGGGTGGGGGTCGACGACGGCGCGCACCTGGACGCGCCCAACTCGTTGAAGGGCCCCGCTACGACCGCTGTCGACTAGCGCGCGCCGTCTCAGCGCATGTCCTGCCGCGACCGTTCGGCGAACGTGTTCGGCGCGCCCGGGCGGTTCATCCGCCAGGAGACGAGCCGCCGCCCCGTACGGACGCCCGTCCCGCCCGCCCGCACCTCGAACGTCACCACGAGGTCCTGCGTGCCGCCGTCGAAGCGGCCGACCAGCATCCGGCGCTTGAGCGAGGGATAGGCGAGCAGGGCGACGTCGTTGCGCACCTGCGTGAGCGCCGAGCGCCCGTCGCGGCTGAGGCGCCAGCGCCTGCCGTCCTCGACCAGCACGTCCGTGCGGCCGTTGCCGTCCACGTCCGCCGCCACCGCCCGATCGAACGAGTCGGCGGGCTTGCCGTTGAGCGCGGCCCATGCCCGCGTGGCGCCGCTGGAGTACGACCAGCCGCGGCGCAGCACGGTCAGGACGTCGATGCCCTTGACGCCGTCGAACTCGCCGAACAGCAGGTCGTCGACCGCCTTGGCCGACGTCTGGGTGCGCGTCCAGGTGCGCGTGCTGCCGTACCAGACGTGCCAGCCGCCGCGCCGCGTGTAGAAGAGGTCGGTTCGGCCGTCGCCGTCGAAGTCCCCGATGCGCAGCTCGTCGATCCCCACCGGGACGGTCGTGAGGGGCAGCACCGCGCCGCGCCCGCCCTTGGCGTAGCCGAGGCGCCCGTTGGGCTCGCGGTACAGGACGTCGGTCACGCGATCGTTGTCGACGTCCGCGAAGGCCAGATCGCGCGTGCGCTTGTTCGAGGGCCGCAGGTACTCCCAGGGCCGCACGCCCGCGCGCGAGAAGAACCAGCCCGTGCCGTTGGCCAGGAAGACGTCGGCGCGCCCGTCGCCGTCGAAGTCTCCGGCCGCGATCTCCGTGGAGTAGTCGATGTCGTAGCGGTTGCCGGAGCTGGTGAGCCGGAACGTCCGCGGGAAGCGCGTGTCGAGCGATCTGTCCGAGCCGGCCTTGAGCCGGACGGCCTCCCGGAAGTCGTCGTGGACCACGACGTTGCCGCTGAACTCGGCCCCGATCGCCGGCCGGCCCCGCAGCTCGAACGCGGCGCGCGTCTTCTCCGCGATGCCGATGAACCCGCCGTAGTCCTGCTCGCCGCGGATGGTGTTCAGCGCGACCTCGAAGCGCTCGCCGGCCGGGCCGCCGTCGTAGTGTCCGTCGGCCCGGCTCTCGGGGGTGCCCGCCCCGTGCACGTCGAAGTGCTGGCCGTAGTAGCCGTTGCCGTAGGTGTGTCCGCCCTCGAGCACGTAGTTGAAGCGCGCCACGTAGCCCTGGAACGCCGTGCCGTCCGCCGCCACGGCGTGGCGGTTGAAGTTGAAGACGTTGCCTTCGATGGTGGCGTAAGCGTTGCCTCCGAGGACGACGCCGTACCCCGCGGAGTCACGGGAGTTGTGGTGGAAGTAGTTGCCCTCGATGCGCACGAGGCCGGCGTCCTCGAAGCGGACCCGCGGGCCGGTGTAGTTCGTGGGCACCTCGCCGCGCCCGAACGCCACCGCGCCCACGACCTCCACCGCGGAGGACACCCACTCGTCGAACTCGCTGTCGCGGATGACGACGTTGCGGCCGAAGGTTCGCCGGGGCGGCGTCTTCGCCGGGTCCTCGACGCCTGGGTCGACGTTCACCCGGATTCCCGCGACGAAGTGCGGAAGCTTCTTCTTGTCGCGCACGCCGGCGGCCGGGCCGCGGAAGTGGATGCCCTGGACGAGCACGTCGTTGCCCTCGACGACGAACAGCGCGTACGGCGCGCTCTTCTCGTTCGTGTAGAGCATCGGACGGCTCCCGAGGGGTCCGCGCTCTCCGACCAGCTGCACGCCGTCGCGCAGCGGGATGTTGGTCATCGGGACGTCGAGGCAGCGACCGAACTCGTCGCGTCCGCCGCAGGGCACCGTCATCTGCCAGACGGCTCCCGCGGGCACGATCACGCGTCCGCGGAAGTCCGAGCGCAACACCTCGTTGAGCTCCGCCGGCGTGGAGACGCGCCGGGTCGGTCGCTCGTCGATCTTCGCCCCACCGCCCACGCCGCCCGAGACGGGCGGGGCGGCGGCGGGCAGCACGCCGGGGACGGCCAGCGTCGCGCCGGCGAATGCGATCGCCAGCGGGGTCAAGCGACGAGCGAGCGAGCGTGGGCGCAACTCCTTGGCCTCCGGGCGACCATAGTCGGTCGCCCTGTGAATCCGCAATGGCGGCCGCTGTGGCGTCAGCCGCAGTTGTCCACCGCGCGCAGCACGGCGAGCGACCGCAGCTCCACGACCACCGGACCCTGGTCCGATGCGATGCGAACGGTTCCGGTCTCCGCGTCCGCCAGGCGACCGCACCACGACTCCCCGGTCGTCGCCCGGGCCTCCACGAGCGCGCCGGCCTGCGCTTCGTCTTCCGGCCACCAGGCGCTGGCGGCTCCCAGGGCGAGCACCGCGACGGCGACGAAGGTCAGCAGCAGCCCCCGGGTCAGGTCGCGGCTGGCGCGTCTCAACGCCTCGGGCTCGTCGGCCGCCGAGGCGCTTGCGGTCGCGCGGTACACCGGCCACGCCGCGCGACCGACGAGGAACGTGGCCACGCACGCGAGCAGCAGCGCCGACAGGACCAGGATCCCGGCCAGCGTCTGCAGCCACATCGGCCGCGAGGGCGACCCGTCCACGAGCACCCCACACAGGCCGATGAAGCCCAGGACTGCGAGCTGGACGCCGTGCCAGCCGCGCGCCGAGGCGCGCAGCTCCGCCAGGCTCCCGGGCCGCGGGTCGGAGGGAGCGCTATCGACCATAAGTCGGCCGATCATCGCGCAGGCGCCGGACGCCCTTTACGGCTAGCCGCGGCAGCCGTCGCCGCGCCAGGTCTCGACTCCCTCGCGCAGCGCGACGCCCGCGATGATCAGCGCGGCGGCGGGGTCGAGCCACCACAGGCCGAGCACAGCGTTGCCGAGCAGTCCCACGAGCAGGGCGGCGGAGAGATAGGCGCACAGGAGGTTCTGGGCCCCCTCGCCGCGGGTCGCCGCCGAGCCGATGCGCGCGCCGATGCGGCGCTTGGCGACGCCCAGGTAGGGCATGACGGCGAGGCTGGTGACGGCGAGGCCGATGCCGACCCAGCTGGCGTCCGCCCGCTCGCCGGTGAGAAGCGCCTGGATCGCCTCGAAGGCGACGTAGGGGGCCAGCGCGAAGA
Organism: Solirubrobacteraceae bacterium; assembly: GCA_031177685.1. Lineage (GTDB taxonomy): Bacteria > Actinomycetota > Thermoleophilia > Solirubrobacterales > Solirubrobacteraceae > AC-38. The sequence continues at coordinate 20,121 of JAPSGI010000024.1, forward strand.
ACTGGAGCGCGACGAGCTGCTGCGCGCGCCGCTCGGCGGCGGGAGAGAGGGCGCGCGCGCCGGTGAAGCGCCAGACGATCACGACGGAGGCGAACCCCTCGATCGCGGAGTCGATGCCGAACCCGATCAGGGCCACCGACGAGGCGACGATCCCCGCGACGATGGCGACGCCGCCTTCGACCGACATGTACGCGAGGCTGGCCCAGGAAAGCCACCTGGCTTGGCGCGCCAGCGCGAGGTACTCGGCGCGCGAGACGCTGCCGGGGTGGGGGAGCGCGGCCTGCTCCATCAGGCGTCGCGCGTCGTCGCTGCGGTCAGGGGGCAGGCGCCGACCGTGGAGCCCGCACGCTCGAGGACCGCGTCCACCGAGGCGAGCAGGTCCTCGACGCCCGGGATCGGCCGGTAGAGAACCTCGCGCCCGCGCTTCTCGCGCGCCACCAGGCCACAGCTCCACAGGCACGCCAGGTGCTTGGAGACGTTCGGCTGCGACAGGCGCGTCGCCGCCACGACGTCGACGACTCGCAACTCCCGGCCGCGGAGCGCCGCCAGGATGGTCAGGCGCGAGCGGTCCGACAAGCCGTGCAGCAGGCGATGCTGCAGCTCGAGGTCAGGCGAGGCCGAGACAGCCGGCACGCTCGAAGCATAACTGGCCAGGAATCCTTTTGCCGGGGGACCGGTGAGGTCCGCCGCGCGCGGGTACTCCCACACCGATGAGGGCGCCCGGGTTCGCAGCAACCGCGCTCCTGGCCGCGACCGTGGCCGGCTGCGGCGACGATCCGCCTCCCGAGCGGCGGCCCGCGCAGGCGTGCGCCGACGAGTGGAACGAGCGCGCGCCGGCGGCGCTGCGCACCCGCCTGGACGCGGTGGCCACCCGGCAGGAGAACCGGCGCGTCCGCGTGGCGAGGGCGGTGCCGGGCACGGCACTGGCCGCGCACGGGACGTGCTTCGTGGCGCACGCCCGGGTCGGAAAGCCGCGGCACACCGTCTTCGCGCGGCGGGGCGACCGCTGGCGGCTGGAGACGCCGACCCGACCCACGACCGGGCCGGGTCCGCAGCCGCTGAGGACGCTCGTGCGCCGGGCGTCGTCGTTCCCCAACGCCTTCGTCCGGGACGACGGCACGGTGATTCTCCTGCACCGCGACCGGGCTCCGCCGTCGTGACGCCGCGGCGGGTCGCCCTGAGCTAACTCCGAGCGAGAAGCACGGCGAGGTGACGCCACGTCGGCACGACGGCCGCCACCCCCGCCTCGCGCAGCTCGTCGGCCCGTTCCGCGCGCTCGTCCGGTGCGACGAAGTGCAGGTTTCCCACCGTAGGGAAGCCGGCGCGCAGCGCGGAGAGCGCGCCGGCCGCGGCGTCCTCCACCGCGATCGCGGCCGCGCCCGCCACCCCCAGCCGCTGGCCGGCGTGCACGTACACCGCGGGGTCCGGCTTGCTCCGCGGCGCCGGGAGCGAGTCCTCGGCGCTGAAGCGCACGTCCGGCGGGAAGAGGTCGTCGAGGGCCGTCGCCTGCAGACAGGCGTCCAAGCGCGACAGCGCGCTGGAGCTGACGAGGGCGAGGCGCGCGCGGTTGGCGATGCGCCGCACCGGTCCCTGGACGCGCGGGTCCGGCCGCAGCGTCGAGCGCAGCTCCTCGACCACCGCGCGCCGCTCGACCTCCACCCAGCACTCGAGGACGTCCGGCTCGAGCGTCACTCCGGCCTCCCGCGCCAGCTCCAGGGTCGTCGCGCGGAAGTTGCGGCCGATCGCGCGCCGGCGCAGCTCGTCCGGCGTGAACGCGCGCGCGACGCCCAGCTCGGCCAGCACCCGGTTGGTGATTGCCGCGGACGCGACGAAGGCCGGCTCCTCGGAGCCGAACAGGTTGCCGTCGGCGTCGCACAGCAGCACCTCGACGGCCGCCGTGTCCAGCGGCGCGAAGCGCACGATCCGGCCGTTCACGCCAGCGCGACCGGCTCGGACGCGGCGCGGTCCGCGACGACGGCCCGCGCGCCCCGCGTTTCGAGGTCGAGCAGGTCGCGTTGCACGGCCTCCGCGAAGTCGGGGCACCCGCCGAGCGAGCCGAAGATCGCCTCGTCGGCCAGCAGCGGCCGCGGGTCGCAGCCGCCCGCCCGCGCCAGCGCACGCAGTCGCGGCCCGGCGGGGTCGTCGAGCTCCACGCGGCTTCCGTTCGCCCCGGGGCCGCGCAGGTGGTGGCACCAGCCGGCCACGGCGAGCGTCAGCAGCCCGTGCGGGCGCCCGGTCGCGCGCGCCTCGAGGATGGACGACAGCACGTGCGCCGGCACCTTCGTCGATCCGTTGCGGCACAGCCGCGACAGCCGGTCGGCCACCGCCGGGTTGGCGAAGCGCGCCCGCAGCTCCTCGCCGTAGGCCGCCAGGTCCATGCCCACGCACGGCAGCAGCGGCGCGATCTCGTCCTCCATCATCCGGCGCACGTAGCCGGCGAAGGCGAGGTCCGCCATCGCCTCGTCGGTGCGCACGTAGCCGGCCAGCGAGCCCAGGTAGCCGAGCGCGCTGTGGCTGCCGTTGAGCAGGCGCGTCTTGATCAGCGCGTACGGCCGCACGTCCGAGACGAACTGCACGCCGACCTCGTCGAGCGGCGGCCGCGCGTCGCAGAAGGCGTCCTCGACGATCCACTGCGAGAACGGCTCGGTGACGACCGGCCAGCGGTCGTCGACGCCGAACGCGCGTGCCACGAAGTGGCGGTCGGCGGGGCTCGTGGTGGGCGTGATGCGGTCGACCATGCTGCTGGGGAAGGCCACGTGCTCGGCGACCCACCTGGCTAGGCACGGGTCGCGCCGGGCCGCGCAGGCGACGACCGCGGTGCGGGCGAGCGCGCCGTTGGCCGGCATGTTGTCGCAGGACAGCACGGTGAAGGGCCGGCGCCCGGCGCGCCGCCGGCGGTCGAGCGCCTCCACGATCAGCTCCAGCGCCGAGCCGGGCTCGGCGGCCACCGCGCCGGTCGCGGGGTCGACCCCGTAGCCGGCGCCGGTGATGGTCAGCGTTACCACGCGGGTGCGCGCGTCGGCCATCGCGTCGAGCACCGCCGCCGACTCCTCGGGCGCGAACAGGTAGCGGACGATGACCCCGACCACCCGGGCCGTGTCGCCGTCCGGGCCGCGGGTCACCAGCGTGTACAGGCCGTCCTGCGCCGTGAGCGCCTCCTTCATCTCCCGGCGGCGCAGGCCGACGCCCACCAGCCCCCACCCGGCGTGCCCCCGGCGCGCGAGCGCGTCGAAGTACGCCGCCTGGTGCGAGCGGTGGAACGACCCGACGCTGATGTGGACCACGCCGGGCGCGAGCGCGGCGCGGTCGTACGTGGGAACGGCCATCCGGGCGGCGTGATGGCGCAGCGTTGCGTCGGTGAGCGGGCGTGGCCGCACGGAGGGCCACCGCCTACCCCGCCGCATACAACGGAAACGCCGCATACGATGTCGCGATGCGCCGCAACCTCGTCCTCGCGCGCGTCGGCGCGTCCTCGCTGCACCCGCAGTGGCTGGACGGCGCGAGCTCCCGCGACTGGGACCTGCGGCTGGCGCCCTATCAGGAGATGCCGTCGCAGGACGATCTCGACCTCGACGTGGGGCCCGTCGTCCCCGGGCCGAAGTGGTCGGGCATCCGCGAGGTGCTCAACGGCTGGGACGGCTGGCGCGACTACGACTACGTGTGGCTGCCCGACGACGACATCCGCGCCGACGCGGCGACGATCGAGCGGATGTTCGAGGTCGCCGCGGCGATGGGCCTCGAACTGTTCGCGCCCGCCCTGGACGAGAGCTCGTACTACGCCCACTTCATCACGATGCGCAACCCCCGGTTCTACGCCCGCCGGGTCGGCTTCGTGGAGATCATGGTCCCCGGGTTCAGTCGCGCCGCCCTGGAGCGCCTGCTGCCGACGCTGGACCTGACGGAGACCGGATGGGGGTGGGGCCTGGACTCGCTGTGGCCCAAGCTGCTGGGCTACGAGAACGTGGGGGTGATCGACGGCACGCCGGTGGCCCACACGCGGCCGGTGGGCCGGATGTACGACGAGGCGCTGCGCCGGCGCGTGTTCGAGGAGTCCGACGCGATCTTCGAGCGCTACGGATGCAGCCAGCGCCACGTCACCTTCGCGGGCTTCGGCGCCGACCTGCGCCCGCTTGACCTGACCCCGGAGCGGCTCCTGGCCGAGCTCGTGCAGGGTTGGGACTACCTCGTCGAGCGCGATCCGCGCGTGCTCGCGTGGGCCGCGGAGTTCCAGCGCTCGCAGTTCGCCGCGCCGCCATATCCCGTCGAGGGGACGCCCGACGTGGTCGTTTAGGTCGCCGCCACCCGGGGAGGCGGGGGCCCATGCGCGTGCTGATCGTCGGCGCCGGGCTCACCGGCTGCACCCTGGCGCACTCGCTCGCCCGCGAGAGCATCGCCAGCACGCTGCTGGAGCGCGCCGACGAGCCGGGCGGGCTCATCCGCTCCGAGCACATGGAGGGCGTGCTCTACGAGCCGCACGGGTCGCACATCTTCCACACCGAGGACCGCGAGGTGTGGGAGCTGGCCAACGCGATGACGCCGTTTCGCGACTACCGCCACCGAGTCGACATCCTCGCCGACGGCAAGGTCCTCAACTGGCCGATCCTGCTCTCGGACATCGACCGCCAGTCCAACGCGCAGGAGATCCATCGCCAGCTGGCCGAGCGCAAGGGCGTGGACGCGGCGGCGCGCGCGCAGGCCGCGAACTTCGAGGAGTGGTGCCTGGAGCTGATGGGCCCGATCCTCTACGAGCGCTTCATCCGCCCCTACACGGAGAAGCAGTGGGGCCGCCCGGCACGCGAGCTGTCCGCGCAGTGGGCGCCGCGCCGCGTCTCGGTGCGCTGGGACAACGACCCGTACCTGTTCCCGGACCCCTACCAGGGCTGGCCCGCCGGCCCCAACGGGTACACCGATCTGATCGACGGGCTGCTCGACGACCCCCTTGTCGACGTGCGCTACGGCGTCGACGTGAGCCTGGAGAACCTCGACGAGCACGCACGGGGGGTCGACGCCGACGCGATCGTGCTGACGTGCCCGCTGGACGTGTTCGCCGGCGGCCGGCTCGGCGAGCTGGAATGGCGCGGGATCCTCGTGCGCAACGTCCACGTCCCGCACGTGGAGTACGCCCAGGGCGCCATGGTCGTCAACTACCCCGGCGCCGAGTTCCCGTTCATCCGCATCCACGAGACCAAGCACGCGTCGGGCCAGGTGTGCGAGGGGACGGTCCTCGGCTTCGAGTTCACCAACGCGCCGACGCGCTACTACCCCATCGAGACCGAGCGCAACCGGTCCCTCAACGACCGCTACCAGGACCTCCTGCGCGAGGAGATCGGCGCCGACCGGCTGTTCTTCGCCGGGCGACTGGCGAACTACCTCTACATCGACATGGACGACTGCATGCGCCAGGCGCTCGACGCCGCGGGTGAGGTTACGGCTGCGCTGCGGACCCGCGTCGCCGCTTCCTGACACGCCCGTTGTCGCGCGCGTGACGAGGAGTCGCATCCATGATCGGTCGAACTTCGCTCGGGACCCGATACGAACTCGAGGCCTGCGTCGAGTCAAACTCGAGCGGCGAACTCATGCCGGCTCTTCGGGTCGAGATGTTTCGTGGTGTCGATGAGCGCAGCGAGATGTACGCCTCTTTTTCTCACGACCAGCAGGTGTTGGTGGCGGCGTTTGTCGCATTCGCCGCTCCGCAGAAGACCTTCTACGTGGGATTCGTCCCGTGCACGAGCCACAAGGTGCTCTTGCGCGCAAACGCGGAAGAGGAGGCGATCGCCTCCGAGTCTCGTGATGGCCCAGCGGTCAAGCGCCTGGCACTCAGGCCGTTCTTGCTGGCCCATCCAGGGATTTACTCCGTGTCGACGATCAGCGTCCACGATCGCTCGGGAAACGCCATCGCGCAGCGAGAGCTGTGATCCCGCCATCGGCGGATGCGGGCGAACGAAGGTCCGGCACGCTCATGGTCAGCTTCGACTAGCGCCCCAGCGCGTCCGGTCCTTACTTCAGGACGCGGATTCGGTAGGCGTCGCGGTGGACATCGCGATCATCGGTCGCTGTAGTGGTCGTCATGCGCGATGCCCGTGATGACCTGGCGATGGAGCTGGTCCGTTGGTCGACGTACCTTGCCATTGCCGCAAGTGCGTTCTGGGGAGTTGTCGCGGCGACGTCGGACCTCTTGGCTGAGCTTGGGTCCGCACAGCTGATCGCGCTTCTGCTGGCCCCGGTGGCTGTAGCCGCATGTCCGATTCTCTTCCGGCGTCATGGGCGGACACTCGCGATCGTGCTTGCGGCCCTGATCCTGTCCGGCTACGCGATCGTGGGCGGTGCCTCGCTCGGCCTTTGGTATTGGCCCGCGGGGGCGATGATGGCTGTCGCCGCAATGCGCCGGGGACGGGGCAGCCGCCCCGAGCACATCGGGCAAGGCCGCTGAGCTACGCGGTCTGGGAGGGTCTCTTCGCCGGAGAATCTCTCGACGATGTCCCTTGCTCAGACACTCGTGTTCGTAGCGGTTAGCTGCGATTAGCCGCGTTATGGCCGGAGCCCGAAACCCCAGCAACCAGGGAAATCCAGCAAATTTCGTCGATGCCGGAGGAGGGACTCGAACCCCCGACACGCGGATTATGATTCCTTGCTGCGCGCTGCTGAAACGGACGTGTCTGCAGGGGTTCTCCGGTGCATGCGCCCAGCGGGGGTCATGGCGGGGGTCAGGAGTGTCAGGGGCACTGTCAGTTCCGTCCGTTCGCGCCCATTGAGCTGCGCCGGCATTACTAGGCTTGCATCTTGAGCGAAGATCGCGATTGGCGGCGGTACGAAGACCAGATTCATGCGCGTCTAGCCCGACTCGCGGGCGGGGATGACGAAGCGACGGTCATCTTCGACCATCGGCTGCTAGGACGCAGCAGCGGGATTGATCGTCAAGTCGATGTCTACGTCGAGGGCCGATTTGCAGGCCGCGTCGGGCGAGGAACGATGGTGGTCGACGCCAAGTGCTTCTCGCGCCATGTCGACGTTGGCGATATAGACCGCTTCATCGGATTTGTCGAGGATGTCCAAACGGATTTCGGCCTCCTGATCACGACCGGAGGTTTCAGTGCTGCGGCAGAAGCTAGGGCAGCAGGGCACCGCGGCGTACGCGTGGACGTCGTGCCCTACGCAAAGCTCGAAGACTGGTCCCCCGATCTGGACTTCTGCCTGGTGTGCACAGATCCGGAGTCGGAGCGGATGCCTGGCGCCATCTATTTCGACGCACCCGACGACACCGGACCCAATGTCCTGGGCGCTGAGTACTGCGACGGAATCGGCCGCTGTGAGAAGTGCGACGCGATGCACATGCGCTGTCGTGAGTGTGGAGAGCTGAACTCAGTGACAGAGTGGAATGAGGGCGAATGGCAGGAGTGCGCCGGTGGGTGCGGCGTCGCATGGAAGGTCGTCGTCGAGCGAGACCAAAAGGGGATGGAGGAAGGCGAGACGGTCGAGTTGCGATATCGACGATGAACGGCCGCTGATGGTTAGTCGACGTCGAGCCCCTGCGGTTCCCACGGAGGCTCGTACCGGTAGCCCTGCTGCTCGTCCAGGTAGGCGTCTCCGAGCTCGAATGCGATTTGTCCCCGGCTGCGATCCCTCGCCTCTTGCAGCATCTCTGGGAAATCGCTGGCGGCGTTGGCGTAGATCGCCTGCATGATCTCGGTCCCTGCCTGATTGTCCGTCGCAAAGATCATGTGGTAGAGCGTCCCCCCGATCGTGTTTTTGATCTCGAAGGGGTGCGTCCACCGATAGCCGAGGTCTCGTTCGAGACGCCAGCGCATGAGGTTTACGTACTCAGCGCGGGCCTGTTCCGCGCTGATCGCTCCGGCCACACGAAGCTCGTAGACCCGGCGCCATGCTGTTGTGCCGAATAGGCGGTTCGCGCGCTCAATGTCCCCAGCCGAAACCTTGTCCGGATCGAGAGCGAGCGTGCGAACGACCCCGCTGGTCGGGAACAGCATCCAGAGTTCGACCTTGTACTCCGGCTTGTTGGGGGCAAAGTGTCCTGTGTATCTTTGTACGTCGTCAGAAGATTTGGGACAGAGAGAGCAATTCGCTAAGGTGTGGTTTCCCAATAAATAGAGATTAGATAGCGGTCGTTTGCAAATGATGCAAACGTCGTTGCTGCATCGTTTGCTTCTTGATGTGGTCTCGTCGAGTGAGCACCTCCTGGGCTCTGCCAAAATAGACATCTGCGGGGGTGAGATTGTCCAGGGATTCATGGTAGCGCTGGTGGTTGTAATAGTTCACAAAACTGGCAATCTCCGTTTCCAGTTCTCCTGGAAGAAAATAATTTTGCAAGTTCACAATATTTTTCATCGAACGGTGGTAACGTTCAATCTTGCCCTGAGTCATCGGATGGTAAGGAGCAGAGCGCGTGTGCTCCATGTGTTTTTGTTCCAAAAAGGCTCGCAGCTCTCCAGAGACATAACAAGAGCCATTGTCCGAGAGCAACCTGGGACGATGCTGCACAAGCACGTGGTCCAAACTGGTGCAGGCCAGAGCCATGAGCAGGGTCTCCTGTACATCGGTAGCAGACATAGTGGGAGTCAGTTTCCAAGCCAGGATATAACGAGAGAAGTCATCCAGCACGGTGGAAAGATAATACCAACCCCAGCCTTGGATCTTGAAGTAGGTGAAGTCTGTTTGCCACAGTTCGTGAACCTGTTTGGTGGGATTCTTGTACTTCTCTGCTGCGCTCATCACCCGGAAGGCAGGGCTCTCAACCAGGTCAAAGCCCTTCAGAATGCGATAGGTACT
>JAPSGI010000028.1 GCA_031177685.1 Solirubrobacteraceae bacterium
CCATCGGGATGGCCAGCGGGAAGTTCCAGGGCGAGACGACCGCGGTCACGCCCCGCGGGCGGTAGCGCATCTCGTTGCGCTCGCCGGGGACCTGCAGCAGCGCAGGCGAGCGGTCGAGCTCGACCGCCTCGCGGGCGTAGTACTCCAGGAAGTCGATGGCCTCGCACACGTCGCCGTCCGCCTCGAGCCAGGGCTTCGCGCACTCGCGGACGACCAGCGCAGCCAGCTCCAGCCGGCGCTCGCGCAGGAGCGCCGCCGCCGCCACGAGCACCGCCGCGCGCTCGCGCACCGGCCGCCGCGACCACTCGCGAAAGCCCCGACCCGCCGCCTCGACGGCCGCCTCCACGTCCCTTTCGGTCGCCCGCGCCGCCACGGCCACCACCCGCTCCGGATCCCCCGGGTCGGTGGAGACCAGCTCCTCGCCCTCGCGCCGCTGCTCGCCCACCCAGACGGGCACGCGCAGCGGCAGCCGCGCGTCCACGGCCGCCAGCGCCTCGCCCAGCCGGGCCCGCACCGGCGAGCGCCGCAGCTCCAGAACGGGCTCGTTGGCGAAGGGGGACAGGCTCACGGCGCGGCCAGCAGCTCCTCGAGCGGCGCGCCCTGTCCCTGCTGGGCGAGGAAGCTCTCGTTGGCGGTGTTCTCCAGCAGCCGGCGGACGAGGTAGGCCATTCCGGCCACGAGGTCGCCCACCGGGCAGTAGGTCCGCACGCGCAGCCCGCGGGAGGCGAGGGCGTCCTGGAGGTCGTCGCCCAGTCCGCGCAGGACCTGGAACTCCACGTCGGCGTCGTCGTGCCCCGAGCGCCGGTGCCAGACGAGCGCATGGGCCACCGAGCGCAGGTTGTGCGAGGCGATGGCCACGCGCACCACGGGCCGGGCGTCGAGCAGCGTCCGCGCCAGGGCCTCGAAGTTGCGGTCGCAGGCCGCCTTGTCCTCGAACACCGGCGCCGGCCAGCCGTGCTGGCGCGCCTCGATCACCTCGTGGTCCCAGTAGGCGCCCTTGACCAGCCGCACGGTGAGCGGGGATCCGCGCGGCGTGGCGCGCGCCCACTCCAGGACGCGGTCCAGCTGGCCGGGCGAGTCGCGCAGGTAGGCCTGCAGGACCAGTCCCGCCGACGGCCCCTGCGAGAACTCCGCCTCGGAGAGGAGTTCCAGCACCAGGTCCAAGACCGCGTCGCGCGAGTCCAGCGACTCCATGTCGATGTGCAGGTGCGCGTCCAGCTCGTGCGCGCGGCGCAGCAGGACGCGCAGGCGCGCGGCGGCGTCGCGCTGGCCGCGCTCGGGCGCGTCGGGGCGCAGCAGCGGCGTGAGCGCCGACACCTTCACGGACAGATTCGCGCGTGGGAGCGGGCCGCTGGAGTCGCGCTCCAGGATCGGCCGGGCGGGCCACGACCCCTGGACGGAGGACAGCTCGTCGAGCGCGCGGGCGCAGCGCTCCGCGTAGCGGTCGGCCTCCGCCGCGGTCACCGTCGCCTCGCCGAGGAGGTCCACCGACGTGCCGATCCCGCGGCGCCACAGGTTGCGCAGTAGCCCGGCGACCTCGCGCGGCGTCTCGCCCACGATGAAGCGGTGGGCCATGTGCTTGACGCCCGCCGCGGCGGCCGTCCCCAGCGCCACCCGCCCGGCGCGCGAGTCGGCCATGCGCAGCGCGGCCTGGATCGGCGGCGGGCGGTCGGGGACCTCGTCCAGGAACGCACTGAGATGACGCGCCAGGTCGTCCACGCCCCGGCACGCCGGCACCACGTCGACGAAGCGGAACACGGCGGCGCGCAACTCCGCGTCCTGCGAGGTGAGCTCCATCGCCTTCTCGTCCAGCGCGCGCATCGGGTGCCGCGCGGCCGCAGGGAACGCGGCGGCCAGCTCGCGGCCGGTCGCCTCGATCTCCTCCTGCAACTCCATGGGGCGAACATACCCCGGCGCCGAAGGCGGCTACATGGACCGTCGTCCGCGCGCGCGGACGCCGACGCGGGGGGCG
>JAPSGI010000007.1 GCA_031177685.1 Solirubrobacteraceae bacterium
GCACATCATCTGCATCGTGTACTCGTCTTCTGAGCCGAATTGGGGCGCGCGCTTGCGGTAGTTGGTGAACAGGCCGCGCACGGTGGCGACGGTCTGGCGGAAGGCGTAGCGGATGATCGCGCTCAGCGTGTAGAGGCGGCCGCGCCGGTGCCGCCCCCGCGAGAGCGATTGCAGCAGCGGGACTCCGCTGCCCACCAGCGAGGCGAGCGCGGGCGGGATGCCCTGGTCCTCGATCGTGTGAAACCGCTCGGGTTGCGCGCCGTTGCCGGAGCCGGGCGCGTTGAAGTGAGCGAAGGACGTGGTAACCGGGCCGCGGGTGAGGCTGACGTGGTACTTGGTCTTCTCCAGGAAGGCGAGATAGTCGCCGTTGGTGGAGAACCCGGCGCCCAGCCGTTCGCTGAGGCCGGGCATCGCGTCCTTGTCCTTGCAGCGAAGCAGCAGCTCGGTCGTGCCCACGCATCCGGCCGCGAGGATGACGCGGTCGGCCGTGACCTTCTCGGCGCGCTTGCGCTTGGGCTTGTCCTTGTCGCGGCGCCAGAACTCGATTTCATAGCCACCCTGCGACCGGGGCCGGATGATCTGCACCTCACATAGAGCCCACAGCTCTAGGAACCCGGCCAGCCCCGCGGGCGGATCGCCGGTGAAGCTGCCGTACAGCGCGCCTTGCAGTTGCTTGTTGAGGGTGTGCCGCGCGCCCGGCAAGCACCCGACGTTGCAGCGTCCGTGGCGCTCGCAGTAGTTCTTGGCCTTCCCGCCGTCCAGCGGCTTGTCGTTGATCGCCGAATCGACCGTGCCGTAGTCGGCGGTCAGCTCGCTCATGGTCAGCTGGAAGATGCGCGCGCGGTCGATCCACAGGTCGTGGGGGCGTTCGGGGTGCGGGTACTTCGCCGGGTCGATCTGCTTGAGCCCCGGAAGCGTGCTGGGCTCCCGCCAGCCTGGGTCCAGCGCCGCGGATCGGGTGACGATGTTGCTCAGTCCGGTGTTGACGGGGTTCGGCGGCGGCGGCGCCGGCACCTGCGGATCGCGTGCGTGCTCGCGCTGTTGCAGAGCGAAGCCGACGCTGCGCCCGATCGCGTCGCGGGCGAGGTCGAAGTAGGCGTCGCGGCTGGCCTTGTCCCATCCGGCCTGGGTTGGCCAGCGGGGGTCGTCGAAGATGAAGTCCGGCGGCTGGATCGTGATGTTGGAGTAGACGAGCGAGCCTCCCCCCACGCCGCTGGCGCGCATGATCGACACGCCGTCGTTGCGGGCCATCCCGAACAGCCCGCGCTTGCCGAAATTCGTCATGTCGTACAGGCCGTCCTCGTTGCCCTTGCGCCGAAAGCAGCGAGTGACCAAGTCCACGAAGCCGCGGAAGCTGTTGGCCGAGGGCCAGTACTGAACGGGCTGACCCTGGCCCTGGAGGAAGCCGTACGTCTCGACCTCGCGGTCCTGCACGGTGGGAACCGGGGTGGTCCACCAGGTCCCGCGCTCGAGGATCAGCACTTTCTCCTTCGGGTCGCGGTTGCGATGCTTGAACGCGCGCGCCAGCGACAGCGCGGTCATCGAGCCGCCGAATCCCGATCCGATCACGACCGCGTCGTAGTGCGGGGCCTGGTCAGGCATCCACTGCTCCCTTGTCGTAGGTCCACTGCCAGTGCCCGTCGTCGCCCCGGGTGGCCCGAAGCTCGTCCTCGACCGGAGGGTCGTCCTCCTGGCTGGCACAGCCTGTGGCGGCGTAGCAGCGGACGGTCACCTCGTCGTCGGTGGCATCAACGCGCAAGAAGCTCTTGAACATCGGGGGCGCGTTCCAGTCCAGCCATTCCGAGAACGGAATGTGCAAGCCGCGCCGGCCGCGGCTGGGCAGGAGGCGGAAGATCAGCGAGGCCGCGAAGCGAGCCCGCCTGGTGACATGCGCCGTTCCCGCACTGGCCCGGGTGGAAGTCATGGCGAGCCGCCGGCCCATGATGGCGGCCGCCTGGTCGGGGTCGATGGGCAGCCGCCGCCACAGCGGCCCGATCAGCCAGCGCAGCTTGCGCGCCCATAGCAGGCTGTAGCGCGACAGCGAGTCGCCTCGTAGCGGGTAGCAGCGAAACTCCGCCTCGGCGACCGGGACGTCCAGGTTGTCGACGTTGTCGATCGTGTGGGTCGCGTGCATGAACGCGCCACCGCCTCCGCTCACGAGGTACAGCAGGGTCCGGCCGTCGTCCAGCGCGACTGGATAGCGCTGGTAGTTGTGGATATCGCCGCCGATCGCCGCGATGTAGTTGTGCTCCAGTGCGGTGACGATCTCATCCACGAAGCCGCCACCCTCGATCGGGCCGGGGCGATGCTCACCGTCGACGTAGATCGGCTTCCCGGTCAGCAGGATCTTGGGTCGCGGAGAGCTCGCGGAGACCCATCGCAGCCACTCGGCCTGCTCACGGTCGATGGTGCCGGTGATCCCCGTGTCGATGCCGACCAGGCGCAGCGGCCCGGCGTCGATGGCGAAGTATGGAGCCGGCTGGCGAGCCTCCTGAGACTCGCGCGGGCGCAGCTTGCGCATCTCCCGCGCGTCCTGCTCGTCGACCTTCGGCGCTCGACGCCAGATCAAGTCGCGCAACCACGCCCGCGTGAGAAACCGCGCCCGCGGCCGGCGTGGCGCCTGCTCAGCGCCGCAGAACCAGTACATGAACCCCACGCCGTCGTCGTACCAGTCGTGATTTCCCGGCACGGCGTAGATCGGCCGCGGGTAGTCCTTGTATGGCTCGAAGAACTTGCGCCGGTAATCGTTGACCCCACCCGCGGGGTAGATCACGTCGCTTGCGATGAACAGGAAGTCCGTCCCGTCCGCCCGGGCCTCCAGCGCAGGCACCACCGCCAGCTGCGAGGCGTCGCCCTCCCCCGTATCCCCCAGGACGAGGAACGAGGTTTCAGCGCCCGGGCGATCAAGCACCAGGTCCGCACGGTCGACGTCGAGGACCTGGAGCCATGCGCGCCTGCGGTCGTTGGTGGGATCGCCCAGCCCACGCGCGAGGCGATCGTTGCGCGAGCGCCACAGGGGCAGCGGGTTCAGCCAGGAGAAGGGGACGCTTCGCTTGTCCAAGCGGTCCAGGTAGCTGCCGGGCGAGCAGTCCCAGCCGGCGCCTTGCACCGACTCACGCGACGACGCCCGCGCCGGCTCTTCGTCCAGCCGTCCAACCAGCTCGGTCTCGCCCAACTCCCACTCCTGACATCCACGTCCCCCGACACGCGACCCAAACAGGTTGCGCTCACGCAGTCAAGAGCGCGCAACAAGTCATGCGCGAACAGACGCCCTGACCCGAGCGATCCCCGGATCGAAATACTCCCGCCCTTGCAGGCGCGCGACCTCGTCGAGCGGCGTCGGTGGTTCACCGAGCAGGAGTTCCAGCAGGCCGTAGCCGTGGGCCAGATGATGCCCGGCCCCCTGGCCGCACAGGCGGCGATGTGGTTCGGCTACCTCCAAGGCGGGAGTCGTGGGGCGCTCGCCGTGGCGCTGCCGTTCGTGATCCCGCCGGCCCTCATGGTCACCGCCGTCGCGGTGCTCTACGCCGAATACCAGGGGCTCTCGTGGGTGCACGACATATTCCGCGGCGTGGGGCCGGCCGTGCTGGCGATCATCGCCATCGCCGCGGTCAAGCTGGCACGAACCACCGCGAAGTGCGACCCAGTGCTGTGGACCATCGCCGCTCCTGTGCACTGCGACCGCGCTCGCGGGGGCGAAGATCGTGTGGCTGTTCGTGCTCGCCGGAGCCTTCGGCGCCGTCATTACGGCGGCGGGCTTCCCAGGCACTCGGCCGCCAGCATCTCTCCCGCCGCTCTTCTCGCGGCCGTAAAGGGGCTCTCGTGGACCGGGTCGGACGCATCGCTCGGACCGCTGGCGTTCTTCTTCGTCAAGGCCGGCGCCTTCACCTTCGGCTCGGGGCTGGCCATCGTGCCGTTCCTGCACGAAGGGCTGGTCGAGGACCGGGGCTGGCTGACCGAGCAGCAGTTCGTGGACGCGGTCGCGATGGGGCTGATCCGTCCTCGGCGCCCGTCCCGCTACCAGCGAAGCGCGGAGTCCTCCGGTTCGACGGGACGACTCGACCGTCCTCAACCTCCTCCTCGACCCGACGCTGCGTGCGCCACTTCGGTCGACGAGGTCACGCGCGAAGTGGGCGAGCACATCAAGGCGCGGAACCCTCATCCGCGTGTCGCAGGCAGTCGCCTGATGATCGGAGAAACCGACGGGGGCCGTACGCTCACGGTCGTCATTCAGCCCGACGCGGACGACGCCTCGACCTGGCACGTCATGACGGGCTGGCAAGCAAGCCCCCGCGAGCGCGATACTTACCGCAAGCAGACTCGGAGACGACGATGACGAGCACGCCTAGCAACAGCGAAGACATCGGTCCTGACGAGGCCATGGACCTCGAAGGCGGGACGGTGCTTCCGCCGACCGAAGGCGGGACGGCCTTGGCCGTGCCGTTCACGGCCGAGCAGCTGGCGCAGCTAGAGCGGATTGCAAATGAGCGAGGCATCACGCCCCTTGAAGCGGTCCAGCGCCTTGTTGAGGAAGGCTTCGAGACCCGGGCGCGCCGCTCGGCGGCGTAGACGCCGCTAGGAAGTTCAGATGTGACTCGCTCCGCCGCGCGTAGGCGGCAGCGC
The DNA here is from genome assembly GCA_031177685.1 of Solirubrobacteraceae bacterium. Lineage (GTDB taxonomy): Bacteria > Actinomycetota > Thermoleophilia > Solirubrobacterales > Solirubrobacteraceae > AC-38. The sequence goes on from JAPSGI010000007.1 coordinate 4,624, forward strand.
TCGTCCTCGCGGCCGTCACTCCGGGCGTCGCACGAAGTCGGCCCCGAATAGTCGGACAAGCGCTATCGCGACGTGAACGGCGGCGTCGCTCTCCTCCTGGGAGACAGTAAGCGGGACCGACTCGTCGTCGGTGCCGTGCCGGTCGAGCTGTGATCGCCAGATCATCTTGGCCATGTTTGCGATGTCCTCGACCGTCGCGCCGCTGAGCACGACCTCCCACTTCTCGGGCTTGTCGCGGAGAGCGCTGATCATCGTCCCGAGCGTCGCCTGCGAGCTATGCGGTGTCCCCACCGGCCGCATTACGACCTCGACCGTCCGCACGGCGTCGCCGTAGGCCGACGACGGGTCCGGGACCCGCCAACTTCCCACGCTCGCATGAGCAGGGCGTGCGCGCGCTGCGAGTGGTCTTCGGTCTCCTCGATGCTCGGCATCACGGGTCCCAGGCCCCGCTTCGTCAGGACTCCGTGACCTCCCATTCGGAGCGGCCCCTGGCGAGGACCTGGTTCATCTCGTCAACCCACGTTTCGGGTGTCTTCTCGTAGAGCAGGAAAGTCGAGCACGTCGAGCGCAAATGTGTCGTCCTCCTCCATCCGTCCGAGCAGATCCTCGACAGCCTGCTGGGCCGAGAACGACCAGTCGAGGCACACCTGGAGGGCCGTCTGGATCTCCATCATGAGCCCCGTGTCGGGATTGGCGCTCTCCATCGGCGGGCTGACCCACAGGAATCGCTCAACCCAGACTCGGATCGGGTCCTTCAGGTGGTCCGGCACGCCGGCGTGAAGCACGTCAAACCGGGGGTCGTCTGTGCCGCGGCTCGATAGAGGTCGGAAATCCTCCACCCGCGAACTGTCTCAATATGAGAAGTGCGACGCGGCTGCTCGTCCCTGGCGCCCCAGTGTGATCTCAGCCTCGGAGCTACGACAAGGCGAACTGCACGAGGTCGCCAAGCGTGAGCCCGGCGTCTGCATCGGCAGCCAGCACGGTCGGTCTCCAGTCCGGCTGAACCCTAAAGTACGACTGAGGATCGAGTTCGAGGAGGCCGAGAAGTACCTCGCAAACGATCTCTGCTCCAACGGGCCCAAGACGCGCACCCCCGGTAACAAGCTCGCTCTCCTTCAGGATGTAGAACCACAGCGGCGTCGGGTCGAGGTCAGTACCTAGCTCGCCGCCGCTGAAGACCCGCTCCACCCGCAGGTGACGGGCGACATCTTGGCCTGACGGCAGCTGCAGTGCTTGTCCCCGCAGAAGGTTGCGCAGCGCAAGAGACTGAGGCTTGTCGACCGGGAGCCGAGGTAGATCAAAGAGCGCCGGAGTCAAACGACTGTCGATGAGCCGTGACGGTTGGACCGTCTCAGCAGCCCCGATCGGCAGGAAGTGGGGCCAATCGAGCTGCCAGCCGCCCGGAAGCGCCTTCCCGCCGCGAAGATCGCTCGTCGGGGCGACCTCGTCACCGGCGACGAAGAGGGGAATGTTCGTGATGCTCGAGTTGAGGTTGTAGGCGGCGCGGACCTGCGAGTGGCCGAAGCGAAATGCGGCCGCGCTGAACTCGACGGGCATGTAGGCGTTCTTCCGCGCTCTGTACCAACGCAGCTTGATCTCCGCCGCCCGACCATCCGGTTCCAAAAGCTTCCTCGCCAAGACATCCGCGCCGCACGTCCGCTTGAGATAGTCATGGACGACGACCCACTGGTAGTGCCACCGCACGCGTCGCTGCGTCTCGTCGAAGCGAGTCTCAGGCTGGACGGTGGCGTCGGCTTCAACCTCCTGCCACATGCGGTTGTGGAAGCGCAAGAAGACGCGCTGCAGCCCACTGACGATGGTGTTCTCGTCGTTGCGCGGGTCGCCGATCAGCGCGACTTGCTGAATGTTGCGCGGGAGGTCGTCCTCGCCGCTTTCGGTACTCGCGACCAGCAGTCGCCCTGGGCGCTCCTGGTCGTACTGGAAGGGCTCGTCGGCTGGCCCTGAGCCATACAGCGAGTCGAGATCGAAGCGGGGCGTGCGGAAGTCCTGGAGGGCGTCGGGATCGTTGATGCGACCGAGAAGCGAGGCGGGGTCGAAGGTGATGTCGTGATCGATGAACTGGCCGAGGTACGTGTAGCCGGCAGGAATAGCGTCGTTGTCTCCGCCTGGCGGCTGCGCGTTCGGCTGCCCCCACGAGCCGCCACCCTGGCTAGCGTCCTCGCGCATCGTCTCGGCGAGGCCGTTGAGGCGGTCGACCTCGTAGCTCGGCGCCGGCGCAAGCCGGCGGAAGAGCCGTCCAAAACGCCCCCCGAACGCTGGCGACAGCGGCTGGTTTCGCAGGCCGCGCGGCTCGACGCCGTGGGTGCGCGTCGGAGGCCGCTGACTGGCTTGGTCGGTACCGGCTAGCTCGGGGGTGACTCCGTCCACGTTCGGCTCCTTCGTCTTAGTTATGCGCGGAAGGTTCGTCCCCGGCCTGACTGTCCGCACCGATACATAACCCGGGACCGACCCCAAACGTGACCGCGGATTCGACGCCACCTCCGGTCGACCGACGTACGGCAAAGCCGACTGACTCCGTAGATGTTCCATTTCCACGGACGAATTGGGACCGATTTGGGACCGGCGTGCCACCGTCCGCCGCATCCCCAAACAAGAAAACCCCGCCTACGCGGGGCTTTCCTCAAGGTGAGCGACGGGACTCGAACCCGCGACCACCTGGACCACAACCAGGAGCTCTACCAGCTGAGCTACGCCCACCGCGGGGGGCTCAGTCTAGCGGTGGTGGCGCGGGCGCCTGAGCGTAGTCGTGCGCGTGGTCCAGGTCACGGGGCCGCCTGTCGCAACCGAGCGCGTCGCGACCCGGACGAGCAATGAGCCGCGGCGGCGCAGCAGCGCGCGGGCGGGGCGGGTGAGGCGGACGCGGTAGGTGCGGCGGGCTCCGGCGCGCAGGCGGAACGGGTGCGTGGCGATGCGGCGGCGTGCGGCGCGCAGGACGAGCGTGCCGGTGCAGCCATCGCTCGCGGTCGCCGGGCAGCGCACCGTCACGGCCACGGCGCCGCCCCGCCGCATCCGCAGCCCGCCGCGACGGGGCAGCACCGGCCGCGCGACGCCTCGGAGCGCGGGGCTGGGCGAACGAGAACTCCACGACGGGTCCTGGCCGCCGAACCGAAGACAGCGGGCATCGCGGGCGGCGGGTCCCTCCCCCGGCCGGTACGCCGTGTTGACGCGTATCGTCTCGGCCTGGAAGCGCGCCTGCTCCTCAATGTCCGCGGCGATCGTGCGCCGCTCGCCGTCGGAGCGCGCCGCCGCGAGGCGCTCGGCGTTGCGCCAGGCCGCCTCGCGCCAGCCGACGAGGATCTGGAAGATCGTGTCGTCGTCGACCTCCGTCCCCGGGGCGTCGTAGTCGTCGATCGTCTCGTCGAAGCGGTGGGAGAGCTCCGTCAGGACGGGCCGGTACAGCTCGCGCAGCTTGGCGTTGTAGGCGTCGTGCTCGGGCTTGCGCGAACGCCCGCCGCGGTCGGCCAGCCCGGCGTGGTAGAGCACGAACGCGAAGTCGCGGTTGATGTGCCCGTTCATGGACAGCAGCAGGTTCCCGATGCCCGACACCGAGCGTGAGCGCGCCGTGTCGAAGGCGATGCGCCACGCCGGCGGGACGAGCGCGCGGCGTCCCGTGGCCCAGTTGTCGTAGGCGACGAAGTAGATGCGGGCGAAGATCCGGTCGAGGTGGCCGATCCACACGCGGTCCGAGTAGAAGCCGGCATCCACGAGGCGGCGGATCTGCTCGGTCACGCGGATGTACGTCAGCGAGAACACCGCGTTGTGGTCGCAGCGCGGGATGACCGTGTGGAAGCGCCGGTACATCTCGTCGATCGTCGCGTCGATGCAGGCCCGCGATCCGTCGACGCAGTCCTCGGCCGCGCTCCGGGCGACGCCGCTGGGAAAGCCCGCGTAGCCGGCGTTCCAGTCCGCATACGGCGCGTCCTGCGCCGCCGCGCCGCCTGCCCCCGCGGCGAGCGAGAGCGCGAGCGCGGCGACCGTCGTGCACGTCAGGCGCCTCACGACGTCGATCGTACGGCCCCGCGCCCGCCGCCCGCGCTGCCAGACTCCCACGCCGTGGAGACGCAGGGCAGGCGCCTTGGGGAGCACAGCTACGGGCTGGTGCTCGCGCTCGTCCTCGCCTCGGTGATCTTCCAGGTCGCTACGCACGACTCCGACGGCGCGCGACTGACCACCATCGCGCTGGGCGCGGTCACGGTGATAGCCGCCGTCCAGACCGCCGGCGCGCACCGGGCGCTCGTACGGGCGGCGGCCGCGCTGGCCGGCGCCGTCACCGTGGCCTCGGGCTTCTATCTCCTCCTCGCCGGCGAGGTGCCGGACGCCGCCAGCGCGGTCGTCAACGGCCTGCTGATCGCCGTGGCGCCGACCGCCGTCGCCGCCGGCGTGCTGCGCCAGCTGCGCACGGAGCGCGAGGTGACGTTCCACACGCTCGGCGGCGTGCTGGCCATCTACCTGCTGATCGGGATGTTCTTCTCCTTCTGCTACGGCGCGGTCGACCAGATCGAGGCCGGCGCGCTCTTCTCGCAGACGGCGCACGCCACCCGCTCGGATGAGCTGTACTTCTCCTTCGTGACCCTCTCGACGGTCGGGTTCGGCGACCTGACCGTCCGCACCGACCTCGGCCGCACGATCGCCGTGACGGAGGCGCTGCTGGGACAGATCTACCTGGTGACGGTCGTCGCGCTGATCGTGGGGAACCTCGCGGCCCGCCGCCGCCACGACTGACGCGGGCGCCGCGCGCTCGAACTATCTTGAGGGGCCGTGCGACGCCTGCGCAACCGACTGCGCCGGCTGCGGTCGGTCGGCGTGGCGGCGGTCGTCCCGCCGCTGCTCGTGTGCTCGGTCTACGACCCGGGCTCCGGGCGCTATCTGAATCCGAGCGCGCGGCCCGCGATCGTCCACCAGCCGTCGATCGGCGGGGGCCCCGCGGGCGGCGTCCAGGGCTCGGCCAGCGCGGCGACGCCCAAGTCCTATGGCGACTGCGGTCCGGGCGCGCGGCCGGAGCCGGGCCTCCAGGGCCAGGTCCCCAAGTGGGCGCAGGACAGCGGCCACTCCAAGGCGGGCTACCGCTGCAACCTCGAGCTGGTGGGACAGAGCGACATCCGCGCCCGCGGCGCCAACTTCCAGCTCGGGTGGTACCGCGACTGCGCGTACGTCGGCTCGGTCGGGGGCCGCGAATACCAGTCGCCCGACGAGCTGGACGGGATCGCGGTGATCGACGTCGCCGACCCGCGCAAGCCCACGCTGGCCCGCTTCGTGCGCAGCCCCGCCGGCTTCAGCCAGCACGAGGGGATCGAGGTCAACCAGCGCCGCGGCATGCTGGTCACGCTGACCCAGGGACTCAGCGCGCAGTACGTCGAGCTCTACGACGTCTCCAAGGACTGCCGGCACCCGGAGTTCAAGGGGCGCTTCGACGCCGGCGGCCCGCTGTACCACGGGCTGCGCATCGCCCCCGACGGGATGACGGTGTACGCCTCGGACTACACGGGAGGCGCCTTCGGACAGACCCTGCACGTCCTCGACGTCTCCGATATGTCGAACCCGCGGCTGCTCGAGGCATGGAGCCCGCTGGAGGAGACGCCCGCGACCCACTACGCGATCCACGACCTCGAGCTCAACGCCGACGGGACGCGCGCGTACCTCGGCGGGGTGGACGCCAGCGCCACCCAGGGTGCGGTCCTCGCGGGACCGCCCTCCCACACCGGTCCCTCGATGGTCACGCTCGACACCAGCGAGATCCAGCGCCGCGTGCCCAATCCCGACCTGAAGGTGCTCTCCTCGATCTCCCTGCCGAACTTCGGCCACACCGAGCAGCGCGCGCGCATCGGCGGGCGCCCCTTCGTCTTCTCCAGCGGCGAGGCGCCGGTCACCGGCGCCAGGAACTGCCCGTGGGCGTGGGGCAGCGCGATCGACATGAGCGACGAGCGCCGCCCGCGGGCGGTCTCCGAGATCAAGCTGGAGGTCAACGAGCAGGAGAACTGCGAGCGCACCGGGCCCGACCAGGCCGTCTACTCGATCCACTACAGCGGCGTGGACGACCCGGACCGGACCACCAAGCTGTTCTACACGTACTACACCGGCGGGCTGCGCGTCTTCGACGTGCGCGACCCCGAGCACCCGCGCGAGATCGCCTACTACCACCCGCCCCCGCCGCAGCGCACGGTCCACTACCCCTCCAGCAGCGGCTTCGGCGGCGATTCGCACGCACCGGGCTGGGACTCCGCCACGTCGGACGTCCGCTACATCCGCGACAAGCGCGAGCTGTGGTTCGTCAGCGTGGCCGGCGGGTTCCACGTCCTGCGGCTCACGACGCCTCAGCCCAAGGGCAGCGCGCGCCTGCTGCGCCAGCGTCGCGCGAGCGCGCTGCGCCGCCGCTCGGTCGGCGCGCGGGTCTCTTGCTCGCTGGCGTGCGCGATGACGGTCGAGCTGCGCCTCGGCGGGCGCGTCCGCGGACGCACGACCGTGACCTTCGCCGTCGCCGGCGCCCGCAGCCTGCGCATCCCGCTGAGCGCGAGCGCCCGCCGCGTGCTGCGCCGCGCGCCGCGCGCGCGCCTGCGCCTCCTCGCCACCATCCGCGAGCCCGACAGCGGCGAGCTGGCGCAGCGCTTCCGCGGCCGCGCGACCCGGCTCGCCCGCTGAGCGCCCCGGGCAGGATTCGAACCTGCGACCCGCTGCTTAGAGGGCACAGCCGGTATCCGCCTAGAACGCCCCTCGAAGCATGTGCGGAGAGACCGCCGGTGGGCTAGGGCGGGTGTCCGTGTTCGTTCGGCGCCTGCCCGCCTTCTCGGGAGATCCCCCGGTCGGCGGGTCCCCTCGACCGATCCCTTCCCTGCCCGCCTCAGGAGTAACAGACGGCTCGAGCGCCGCCGGGAGATTCGGAGCGGACGCGCACCGCGCGGGCGATGAGCGGCCTTGACCCGCGCCTCCATCAGCCAGATCATGGAATGGCGATGTCCCAAGAGACCGAGCAGCTCGTGCGGCGCGCCTTCGACGCGTGGAACCGCGACGACCTCGAAGCGCAGCTCGCCATGCTCCATCCCGAGTTCGAGTACGTGACGAGCGGCCTGTTCCCCGGCCTAGCGCCCATCTATCGAGGTCACGCGGGCTATAAAGACTTCTGGCGGGACTTCAAGCAGGTCTGGGAGTCGCTGCGCATCGAGATCGACGACCTGCGCGAGGTCGGTGATGAGCAGTACGTAGCTCTCCTCACGTTCGAGGCGCGGTCGCGGGACGGTCTGACGGTGCGTCGGCAGTTCGGGAATGTCCTGTCCGGCCGGGACGGACTGGCGGTGCGAGTCGAAGCATTCGGCTCGTGGGCCGAGGCCCTCGAGGTCGTGGGGCTGCGGGAGTAGGCGATGTCGCAGGAGAACGTGGAGGTGGTCAAACGGGTCCAGGACGCCATCAACCAGCGCGACGTCGAAACACTGCGGGAGATACTCCATCCCCACGGCGAGTTTCGCTCGGCGCTCGCGCGCGCGGAGGGGGGCGTCTACCGGGGCGTCGAGGGGATGCGGCAGTACTTCGGTGACGTCGTCGCCGTGTGGGAGGACTTCCGAATCGAACTCGAAGACGTGCGCGAAGCCGGAGACCAGCTGGTCGTCGTCTGGCGGGCGACGGGAACGTCGCGTGCTGGCGTGCCACTCGATCAGGTGATCGCCCAGGTTTGGACTTGGCGAGAAGGAAGGCTTTGGCGCAATGAGAGCTTCACCGATGTCGGCGAAGCCCTCGAGGCCGCGGGGCTGCGGGAGTAGGCGATGTCGCGGGAGAATGTGGAGCTGATGCGGAGTTCGCTCGATGGCTGGAGTCGGGGTGATATCGGCGCGTGGCTGGCACCGTGCCATCCCGACATCGAGTTCCGCACCTCCGGCGTCTATCCGGGACTTGACCCGAGCTATCGAGGGCACGCCGAGCTGCGCCACTTCTGGGAGGTCATGGGGAATGACCGTTCGGCGTGAAGTCGCGTGGATTTTGGGATTCGATGACGAGCTGATCGTCACTGCAGCCGCCTACGGAAGCTGGGACGAGGCCCTCGAACCCGTGGGACTGCCGGAGTAACACGTGAACCCGCGTGGGCAGGGAGGGCGCCGCTTTCGGCTCCGGTCCGTCGCTCGCCCCCGCGGGCTCCTCAATGAGGTGCCGGGCACGCGAAAGTCCAGCGTTTGCGGGGCTTTCTGACGATGCCCCCGGCAGGATTCGAACCTGCGACCCGCTGCTTAGAAGGCAGCCGCTCTGTCCACTGAGCTACGGGGGCGGGTGGGAGAAATCCCCGCTACTGCGGGCGGTTCCGCCTGTCACTGTACCCCGGCGCCCGGGCGCAGATGGTTCGTTCACCGGATCCGCAGCCGCTCGGCGGTGGCGTGCTCGCGCACGTCGCCGTCGCGGGTGAGGCTGCGCAGCGTGACGAGGTAGTCGCCGGGCGCAAGTCGCCGGCGGCCGACGACGCCGTTCCAGCGCTGGCGCCGAATGGCTCTCCGCTCCGCGAAGCGCCCCAGCGGCACCCGTCCGACGACCCGCAGCCGGGGGGCGCGTCGCCCGAGCACCCTCGTCGTGCCGACGATCCGCTGGACGAGCATGTCCACGTAGGTGTCGTCGGCCACGCCGAACTCCGCCACGACCGGCCCGACGTCCACCCGCGGCCGGAACACGCGCGGCTGCTCCAGGGCGATCGCTCCGTCAGTCGGGTGGGGGGTGATCCCGGAGACGCCCTCCGGGTTGAGCAGGACCTGCGTCTGCGTGTCCCATACGAACAGTCGCCCCGTTTCGCCCGGACTGATCCCGATCCGCACGAAGGCCAGGTAGCGGCCGTCCGGGCTGAACTCCGGCGCGCTGATGAACCTGTTGGGCGCGTTGACCAGCGGCGGGAGCGGCGTCGCCGGAGCGTTGGCGAGCCCGTCGAGTGGCCGGAACACCAGCTTGTAACGACCTGCCTCGTAGGCGACCACCCGGGCGGACGCGGAGATCGTCGGATTGCGGAGGTGCTCGTCGGCGTCGAACAGCGTGTCGGTGGTGCCGCTCTGCTGCACCGCGATCCGCGCGCGCGGGCCGCTGGAGCCATAGTCGATGCCGAACGCGAAGCGGGCCGTCGAGAAGGGGGTGAGCTGGATCGTGCGCCCGGCCGCGGTGGAGTTGGTCGCCGCAGTGGGCACGACGCGGTGCGGGAACGGCCCATTGGGGAAGTTCGTGACGTCGGTCTCGGTGTAGGAGGCCTGCAGGGTCCCGGGCGGCGCGTTGGCGGCCAGGCGCTCGAGCCGCCGGCCGGTCAGCACCTTGGTGCCATCGGCGGAGAACGTCGGGGTGCTGGGAGGGTCCGACGCCACCTCGAAGCCGTTGAACAGGTCGGCGGACTGCCCGGTCGCGCGGTCGACCATCACGATGCGGACGGTGCCCTCGTAGGTGCGCCGGAACACGAGGTAACGCCGATTCGGGCTGATCGACGGGTGTATCTGGTCGCCGGGCTGGTTGACTCCGGGCGGGAGGGGCAGGGGCGCTCCGGTCGTGGCGTTGACGCGGAGGAGCTTGTGGCTGAACCCGCTCCTCGAGTCGGCAGTGGCGATGAGATCGGCTCCCGCGGGGGGCGCACCGGCAGACCCGGCCAGCAGGGCACCCGCGAACATCCACCAAAGAAGATTCCTCCCGCTCACGGCGCGACTGTACAGAACGGTACGGGCGCCGGCGCGACGTTCCCATGACAGCATGCGGCTCGGAAATGACCGGCCACCCGCTCGCCCGAGCGCTGCGCCGCCTGCGCGAGCGCGGCACGCCGCCGCGCGACCTCGCGCACGAGGACCTCGCGCTCCTGGACGCCGCCGACCGGGCGATCGTGGAGCGCGCGCTGCCCTACACGATGACCGGCGTGGCCCGGCTCGCCGCGCTGGTGGACGGCGTGCGCCACGTCGTGCGCGGCGGCATCCCCGGCGCGCTGGCGGAGTGCGGCGTGTGGCGCGGCGGATCGGTGCTCGCCATGGCGCTGACCCTGCTCGAGCTGGAGGAGACGGACCGCGACCTGCACCTGTACGACACCTTCGAGGGAATGACCCGCCCCACCGAGCACGACGTCTCGGCGCTGGACGGGGCGGCCCTCCCGACGTGGGAGACCGCGCGCGCGCAGGACCGCCGCGCCTGGGCGGAGCTGTTCGACCCGCGCGACTTCAACGAGGACGCGGTGCGCGCGACGCTGCTGTCCAGCGGCTACCCGGCGCGGCGCGTCCACCTGCACCGCGGCCCCGTGGAGGAGACCCTGCCGGCGGCCGCGCCCAATCCCCTGGCGCTGCTGCGCCTGGACACCGACTGGTACGAGTCCACGCGCCACGAGCTGGAGCACCTGTACCCGCTGCTGGCCCCCGGCGGCGTGCTGATCGTGGACGACTACGGCCACTGGCAGGGCGCGCGGCGCGCGGTGGACGAGTACTTCGAGGCCCATCCCCCGGCCCCGCTGCTCGCGCGCATCGACTACACCGGGCGGATCGCCGTCAAGCCCTGAGGCGCCAGCGCGCCGCGCGCCAGGCGCGGCGCGCCACGTTCGCCGGCGTCCGGCCCTCGCGCCGCACCTTCGGCCACGGCGTGGCGCGGCGGTGCTCGAAGTACGCCTCGCGCTGCGGCGCCGCGCACAGGAAGTGCCACGGCTTGTTGACGCTCGGGCCCTCGAAGTGGCGGATGCCGGGACGCGCCCGCGCCTGCGCCAGGGCGTCCGGCGCGAACGCGTACCCCGCCCACGCGAACGACAGCGCGTTCATCGCGTTCCAGCGCGGGTGCAGGGCCAGGCGGCGTGGCCCGAGCACAGCGTTGAGCGTGTCCTGGTCGGGCCACATCGTCTCGGGCCCGAGCCCGCGCGCGTGCGTCACCAGCGCCTCGGTGACCCCGTCCGCGCGCATCGCCGCGAGGTCCATCAGCAGCACCCCGCTGTTGAAGTACTCGTCCGGCTCGATCCCCAGCGCCCACGCCCGGTGCAGGTGGTCGAGCTGGAAGACGTTCGTCACGGCGCCGACCCAGTTGCCTTCCAGCGGCGTCTCCCACAGCGGCCGCAGGTCGTCGGTCGCGAGCACGTCGCCGTCCAAATACAGCACGCGCTCGACGTCGCCGAGCAGCCGCGGGAGGTGCACGCGGTACCACATGGCCGCGGTGATGCCGGCGACCGTCGGCATGCCCTCCACCCGATCGTCCCCGATCTCGTGGAAGACGATCTCGCCGCCGTCGCGGCGCACCATCTCGCTCAGCGCCGCTGCGCCCTCGCGGGGAAGCGCGGGTCCGTGCAGGAGGTGGGCGCGCACGGTAAGGCCCGTGCTGTGCGACAGCACCGAGCGCAGCATCGCCGCGGTGTGCGGCACGTAGGCCGCGTCGGCGGCGCAGGCGACGTGCAGCTCCCCCACCTCAGCCCTCCAGCTCGAACAGGTGGTACCAGTCGTCGCCCATGATCACGAGTTCCGCCACCGCGGGGTCGTCCACCACCGGTTCGTGGCGCACGCGCCGGTAGCCCGCGGCCTCCAGGGCGGGCAGGAAGTCGCGCTCGCCGTGGTCGACCTCGTGGGTGAGCAGATCGGGGCCGTGGTTGGGGACGACGAGCAGGCGGGGCACGCGCAGGTCGGCCAGCCACCGCCCCCACCACGCGACCGCCTCGTACGTGCACTCCGAGAAGGAGTGCACGTTGACCGCCAGGTCGAAGTCGCCCGGGCGCAGCTCGTCGTCGAGGCGGTGCAGCGGCACGACGCGCGCCGGCGGGCACACGCCGCGGTGGCGCAGGTACCACTCCGCCAGGAACGTCGACTCGGGGATCGCGTCCACGCAGCAGTAGTCGGCCAGGTTGTCGAAGGCACCGACCGCGCGGTGGGCCAGCCGGCCGTAGCCGGCGCCGACGTCGAGGACGCGGAACGCCTCGCGGCCCGAGACGCCGAGCGCGCGCTCCACGTAGTTGAGCTCCAGCACCGACTCCAGCAGGTCGCGGCTCACACGCGGCTCGCCGGGGTACTCGAACGTCCAGCAGCCGAAGGCGCCGTCCTCGGCCAGCCGCGGCAGCAGCCCCAGGTCGTCGCGCGCCGCGACGTGGCGCAGCAGCACGAAGTAGCGCAGCCGCGTCACCCGTGGCAGCTCGCGGTCGTGCCAGGTGATCAGCGTCTCGCCGCGAAACCACGGCAGCTCGAGGAAGCGGTCCACGGCCGCGGCGTGCCAGCGCGACGGACGCAGCGCCGGCAGATCGAGCGCCGCGTAGGCCTCGCGCAGCTCGCGCAGGCGCGGGTTGTCCGCGCGCAGCTGCGCCTCCGCGCCGGGCGGCAGCGGCACCGACGTGTCGAACTTCGACGTCATGTAGCGGCGGTCGTCGTCGGTGAGGCGCACCAGCTCCGCGCCGGAGGGGTGCGCGGGGCGCCGGCGCAGCCTCATGGCGCCTCGTCGTGGACGGAGACGCCGGGGACGCCGGGTCGCAGGCGCCGCCAGAACGCCGTGAGCGGGTCGTCGGCCCGCGGCTGCAGGCACCACGTGTCGAACCCCTCCTCCAGCGTCTCCCAGCCCGCCGCCTCCAGGCGCGCTCGAGTCGCGAAGCGGTCCTCGGGAGTCAGATGGAAGTGCTCGTAGACGAGCAGCCGCGGCCGGTGCGCCTCCAGGTCGATGGAGCGCAGGATCTCGTGGTCGCAGCCCTCGGCGTCGATCGCCACGAGGTCCGGCTCGCGCCCTCCGTGCCGGGCCAGCAGCGTGTCGAAGCTCAGGACCGGCACCTCGGTCGCCGTCAGGCGCTCCTCCATCCCGGGGATCTTGCGCGCGTGGCTGAGCACCGTCTCGCGCGAGAGCGAGCCGATCCCGTCGTACCAGTCCGGCAGCTGCGCGCGCTCCCCCGCGGGCGCCTCGGTGACGTGGAAGAACGGCGCCCGGCCGTCCTGCGGGCCGATCGCCGCGTTCTCCAGCTCGACGCGGTCGGCCACCCCCGCGTAGTTGCGCCGCAGGCGCTCGAACACGTAGGGCACCGGCTCCACCATCACGCCGCGCCACGGGCGCGACAGGATCAGCGGCCGCAGGTGGTCGTGCTGCTCGCCGTCGTTGGAGCCGATCTCCACGAAGAAGGCGCGCGGGTACGCGCGCGCGAAGGCGCGCAGCAGCTTGGGGGCGGCCAGGCGCCGCTCGATCCGCCACCGGCGCCAGCGCGCGATCACGGCCGCCGCGCCACCACGGCGAAGACGAGGGCGTTGAGATCCTTGCTCGCGCGCGGCTCCACGCGGTCGGCCAGGGCGACCAGTCCCTGGCAGAGGAGGGCGAAGGGCGCGCGCAGCGGCACGGGCAGGCGCCAGTACACCGCGTCCTGGAAGAACTGCAGTCCGGTCGCGGCCAGCCCCATGATTCCCTCGAAGCGCACGATCTCCAGCCCGGCGTCCTGCACCGCCTTGCGCAGGCCCGAGCACGTCCAGCGCCAGTGGTCGACCGGGTCGGGGTGCCACACCATCAGCCCGTGCGTGGAGAGCAGCATGCGTCCGCCCGGTCGCAGGACGCGGTGGCACTCGGCCAGGTAGCGCGCCGGGTCCTCGACGTGCTCGAGCACCTGGGTGGAGAGGACGGCGTCGAAGCTCGCGTCCGCCACGGGGACGCTGCCGTCGGGCGCGATCGTGACCGCGGCGCGCGGGTTGCCGGGGAGGTCGGCGCCGACCACCTCCGCGCCGGGGGCGAAGAAGTCCCGGTAGGGCATGTCGGCGCACCCGAAGTCCAGCACCCGGCCGGTGTCGCCGACCTGCAGATCGGCGGCGAGCCGGCGCAGCGCGGCGGGCAGCGCGCGCGCGATGTGGGCGAGCCGGTGCCACGGTCGGGCTCCACGCACGTCCCCGCGCGCGCCCGCGAGGAAGCGCGGCGCCTCGCGCGCCGCCGGCGGCGTGCTCGTGCTCACGGCGCAGGACTGTAGCCCTCGGACGGGATAGGGTCGGCGCATGACGCGCAAGCGCTGGCTGTGGGTGCTGGGGCTCGCGTCGCTCGCGCTGCTCGCGGTGCTGGCCGCGATCGACGCCCGGCTGATGGACGAGGGCGACTTCGGGATCATCGACTTCGAGCTGGCGGGCAGCCGCGCGGACGCGGAGGAGATGCTGGCCGCCTGGGGGCCCGAAGGCCGCGACGACGCGCGGCTGTCGCTGTGGCTGGACTACCCCTACATCGTGGCCTACGGCGCCTTCTGGGTCCTCGCGGTGGCGGCGGTGCGCGACCTGGCCCGCCGGCGCGCCTGGCGGCGCTTCGCCGGCCTCGGCGCGATCGCGGTCGCGTTCCCGATCGGCGCGGCGGCGTGCGATGCCCTGGAGAACGTCGGGCTCCTGCTGGTGATCGGGGATCACGGTCGCGACTGGGCCGCGCCGGTCGCGATGGGGTTCGCGGTGGCGAAGTTCGCCCTGCTCGCCGCGACCGTCGCCTACGTGCTCGCCGGGCTCGCGCGCGTCGCGTGGGCGCGCCTCGCGCGCTGAGCTACGCGGCCACGTCGAGCACGACCTTGCCCGTCGCGCCGCGCCCGTCGATGATCTTGAGCGCGTCGGCCGCGCGGTCCAGGGGAAAGCGCGCGCCCACGAGCGGCCGGACGAAGCCGTCCGCGATCAGGCCGTCCAGCTGCGCGCCGATCTCGCGGCAGGTGTCCGGCTTGCCCATCACGTAGGCGCCCCACCCCGCGCCGATCACCTCGGTGTTGTTGAGCAGCAGGCGGTTGACCTTCACCTCGGGGATGGACCCGCCGGTGAACCCGACCACGGCCACGCGCCCACCCTCGGCCAGCGAGCGCAGGCTGTCGGTGAAGCGCTCGCCGCCGACGGGGTCGAGCACCATGTCCACGCCGCCGCCCGAGAGCTCCTTGGCCTGGTCCTTCCACGGTCCGTCGGCGCGCAGCACCTCGTCGGCGCCCGCCTCACGCGCGACCGTCTCCTTGTCGTCGGAGGACACGACCGCGATCGTGCGCGCGCCCAGTCCCCTGGCGACCTGCAGCGTGGCCGTCCCCACGCCTCCGGCGGCCCCGTGCACCAGCACGGTCTCGCCCTCGCGCAGGCGCCCGCGCAGCCTCAGCGCGAAGTACGCCGTGTGGTAGTTGAGGACCAGCGCGGCGCCCTGCGCGAAGTCCAGCGCGTCCGGCAGCGCGAAGACCAGGAACTCCGGCGCCACCGCGACCTCGGCGAACCCGCCGAGCATGCACATGGCGGCCACGCGGTCCCCCGCGCGCACGCCGGCTCCTTCGGGCGCGCTGCGCACAGTCCCGGCGACCTCGCTGCCCGGGACGAAGGGAAGTTCCGGCCGCAGCTGGTACTGCCCACGGGTCTGGAGCACCTCGGGAAACGAGACCCCGGCCGCCTTGACCTCCACCACGACGCCGCGGCCCGGCGTGAGCATGTGCGCCGGCTCGGGCTCGGGCAGCTCGACGTGCGCCAGCGCCGAGTCGGGGCCGGTCAGCTCGGTGATCTGGACCGCCTTCACCGGCGCGACCCTACTAGCGCAGCGTCAGCGCGTTGGCCGACCGGTTGCCCCAGTGGTCGCGGCCCGCGCCCGCGGCGAGGCGGACCGGGGCGCCCGGCGGCGCCGCGACCGTGAACACGCGGCCCGCGGGGCGGGTCACGGTGACGCTGCGCGAGCCGACCTCGAACGTGGCCGTCCCGCCGTTCACGTGGCGCGGGCGCCACGTCAGGTCGACGTCGCGGATCGCCTCGGGGTACTCCAGGACGGCGGCGACGTGGCCGGGCGGCGCGGGCGCGGCCACCGCGCGCAGGGCGGCGCTCGGCGCGATCTCGAAGGACGTGGTGACGAAGCGGTAGCGCTTGCCCGTGACGGCGAAGCGGTACGTGCCCGCCGGGGCGAACAGCGGGACCTCCCACTCCGCCCCGTGGCGCCCCGCGGCGTCCACGCGCCACAGCAGGTTGAGTCCCAGGTCGTCGTCGTAGGCGACCCAGTGCCCCTTGCGCCAGCGCTCGACCGTCACGAACGCCCGGTCCACCGGTCGGTCGTAGCCCCGCGGACCGCCCTGCCAGGCGACGCCGGCGCGCGCCAGGCGCTCGTAGCGCGGGCCCGGCGGAGAGAGAAGGGTCGCGGCCGCCGCGCCGTCCGGGTACGGCGGCCCGTCCGGGCGCACGCCGTTGGTGGGATCGAACGGGACCGGCGGCGGTGCGGGCTCGCCGCGCACGAGCCGGCCCGCCAACTTGGCCAGCTCGTCGCGGATCAGCACCGAGGACAGCCGCCCGAATTGCGTGCTGCCGCCCTCGTAGTGCTGGCGGTCGTACTCCTCGGGGGTGGTGAAGTAGTGGACGAACTCGTTGGCGATGCCGGCGATCGCCACGCGCTCGACCTTCGCGCCGGCGATCGCCGACTCCACGGCGCGGCGGATCCGCGCACCGGCCTCCTTGGTCCCCTCGCCCGGCACCGAGACGATCAGCCCGCGTCCGACGCGCAGCGCCAGCAGCGGCACGACGTTGGGCAGCTCGCTGAAACCGGGCGAGGACCTCTTCACGCCGTGCGGGTCGCCGCGGTCGAAGCCCCGCGCGCCCTCGTAGTGCTGGCCGGTCACCTCGTAGAGCGGTCCGCGGTTCTCCTCCGAGCCGGTGAGGAAGGGCATGCCGATCTCCGAGCGGTCGGCGACACGCCCGCCCTCGACGTCCTGTCCGCAGAAGCACACGCGAGTCCAGCGGAAGTCCAGCGTGGGCGCGCGCTGCAGGCGCCGCCCGGCGCGCTTCCAGGCGCGCAGCATGGCGGCCGCCTCGACGCGTCCGACGAAGTCCGAGCCGGCGGGTCCGTGGTGGTCCATCCCCGCCGACATGTCGCCCTCGTTGGAGTTGCCGTAGACGTTGACGATCTCCTGACCGCGCCAGACCCGCCCGGCCGAGCGGACGCGCGCCTCGAACACCCGCAGCGCCGACGCGTGGTGGTCGCCGTTGTAGAAGCGGAAGCTGTGCTTGGTGACCGTGCCATGGTTGGCGAAGGTGGACCAGGCGCCGATCGGGATCCGCCGCCGGTGTCCGCGCCGGCGCACGAACTTGTCCACGCGCAGGACGTCGACCTCGGGGTCGATCGTGTGCTCGTAGCCACCGGGGTCCTCGGACTCGCGCCCCTCGCCGTACTCGCGGATCAGGTGGTGGTTGGCCAGGTGCGCCTCCAGCGAGCGGTTGCGGGTGAGGCGCAGGATGCGCGCGGAGCCCCAGGCCGCGGCGGCCGGTCCCAGGTCGTCGTCCGCGCGGCGGATCGCGGTGGCGATCCGCTCGGTGAGGAAGCGGTAGAGCTGACGGTCGGCCGGCGGGGGCTCGAGCAGGCGGACGAAGCTCAGCGGGTCGGTGATGGTCTCGCGGCTGGGGGCCGCGGTGTTGAGCGTGGGGTAGTTGGCGTAGCCGCCGGGGCCCGAGTGGGTGTGGGACGCCGAGATCAGGAGGTTGCGCTCGCTCAGCCCGCGCGCGGCCAGGCGCTCGCCGACGTGGCGGACCAACCCGCCCGGGACCATGAACAGGTCGACGGAGACGAGCGCGACCTTGCGCCCGCCGCTTTCCAGGACCAGCGCGCGGGCGTGCAGCCGCGTGTGCTGGCCGTGCGACACGCGGTCCTCGCGGGTCCAGCCGCCCAGGTAGTAGCCCGTCGCGGGCGTGATGTCGGCCTTGCCGGCGCCGGCCCGCAGCGCCGCCTCGGCGGCGGGCGCCGTCAGCAGCGATGCCAGCAGCGCGGCGACCAGCGCGACCATCAGCCCTCGGTCACCCTCGCGATCGCGCTCTGCACCCGGTCGCGTCCGCCCGCGAAGTCCACGGCCAGCTGCCCGTCGTCCTCGACGATCCGCATCTCGACGCGCGCGGTCCGTCGCGTCTGCGAGCCGCGCAGCTGGCAGTGGAAGCTCGCCCCCGCGGCGCCGTCGACCTCGTCCGGGCAGTCCAGCCGCACGCCTTCGCGGGCCAGCTCCCGGTTCATCGCGCCGACGCCGCCGCTCACGTCGCTGCGCTCCTCGCCGCAGGCGGCGAGGCCGAGCGTCGCGAGCGCGGCGGCTATGGCCCGAAAAGCCATGCGCTGAAGGTTGCCGCAGATCCACGCGTGCCGCCGCAGGTCGCCGCCCGCCCGGTAGCGTGGAGGTGTGTCTGAGGCGGCGCGCGAGCTCGCGGGCGGGATCTCGTACCGGGACACCGGGCCGGTCCCGGCGGGCGGTCCCGCGGTGCTGTGCCTGCACGGCTGGCCGCAGAGCTCGTACATGTGGCGCCATCTGCTTCCCGCGCTCGGCTCGGCGGGTCGCCACGCGCTGGCGCCGGACCTTCCCGGCTTCGGCGACTCGCCGGCCGACTCGCCCGGGACGTGGGCGCGGCACGTGGAGGCGGTCGACCGCTTCCACCGCGAGGCGGGCCTCGAGCGCGTCGTGCTGGTGGTCCACGACACCGGCGGCGCCATCGGCCTGCGCTGGGCGTGCGATCGCCCGGAGGCCGTCGCGGCGCTGGTGATCACGAACACGGGGTTCTTCCCCGACTACGAGTGGCACGCGATCGCCCAGACCATGCGGACCCCCATGCAGGGCGAGGCGCTCGTGGACAGCCTCTCGCGCGACGGGCTCGCCACGCTGCTGCAGGAATCCTCGGACGGCATCGACGACCGCGCGGTGGACGAGTACTGGAAGGCGTTCTCCACCGCGGAGAACCGCCGCGGCATGCTCGAGCTCTATCGCTCGTTCGACCTGGACGAGCTGCGGCCGTACGAGGGAAGGCTCGCGGCGCTGGGGGTCCCCACGCTGATCCTGTGGGGCGAGCAGGACGACTACCT
Organism: Solirubrobacteraceae bacterium; assembly: GCA_031177685.1. Classification (GTDB taxonomy): domain Bacteria; phylum Actinomycetota; class Thermoleophilia; order Solirubrobacterales; family Solirubrobacteraceae; genus AC-38. Next base: position 23,347 of record JAPSGI010000007.1, read on the forward strand.
GCCGCGCGACTACGCCTCGCGCTTCGCCGGCGAGATCCCGGGCGCCGAGCTCGTGTCGCTCGACGCAGGCCATTTCCTCTTCGAGGACGAGCCCGAGCGCTGCGCGCGGGAGATCGTCGACTTCCTGCGCGATTCCGATCCGCGATGACCCAGCCGGCAGGGATTCCCGCCGGCGTGGCGCGCGGCGTCGAGCCGGTCCGGCAGATACCCACCGACCCGCCCGGCGACGCGCCCACCGAGAAGGTCGGCCTCTGCCTGTCCGGCGGCGGGTACCGCGCCATGCTCTTCCACCTCGGCGCGCTCAAGCGCCTCAACGAGGCCGAGCTGCTGGCGGACCTCGACCGCGTGTCCAGCGTCTCGGGCGGCTCGATCACGGCGGCGACGCTGGGGCTGCGCTGGCGCGACCTCGCGTGGCGCGACGGCGTGGCGGTCAACCTCGACGAGCTGGTCGTGGAGCCGGTGCGCGCGCTGGCCCGCCACACGATGGACGTCGGCTCGGTGCTGCGCGGCACGCTTCCCTTCACCTCGGTGGGCGAGCGAGTGGCGGACGCCTACCGCGAGCACCTGCTCGGCGACGCGACGCTCCAGGACCTGCCGGACGACCGCAGCGGCCCGCGCTTCGTGATCTGCGCCACGAACCTGGAGTCGGGCGCCCTGTTTCGCTTCTCGCGGCCCTACGTCGCCGACTGGCGGGTCGGCCGGATCGAGAACTGGCCGATCCCCCTCGCGGACGCGGTCGCCGCCTCCTCCGCCTTCCCGCCGGTGCTGTCCCCGTTCGAGCTAGACCTCGCGGACGCGCCGTGGGAGAGCGTGGCGGGCAACGAGCTGACCGGGCCCGAGTACCGCGCCCGCATCTCGCTGTCGGACGGCGGCGTGTACGACAACCTCGGTCTGGAGACCGTGTGGAAGCGCTGCGCGACCGTGCTCGTCTCCGACGGGGGCGGCCACATCGCCGACGACCCCGACCCGCCGCGCGACTGGCCTCGTCACACCATGCGCGTCCTCCAGGTCATCGACAACCAGGTGCGCTCCCTGCGCAAGCGCCAGACCGTCGCCAGCTACCGGCTACGGCTACGCAAGGGCGCCTACTGGGGCATCCGCTCGCACGTCGCCGACTACGGCCTCGACGACCCACTCGACTGCCCGCCGGACAAGACCCGCGCGCTCGCCGAGACGCCCACGCGGCTGCGCAAGCTCGACGACGCCCACCAGGAACGCCTCGTCAACTGGGGCTACGCGATCTGCGACACCGCCCTGCGCCGCTGGATCGACCGCAAGCTGCCGCGACCGGACGGCTTCCCGTATCCGGAGCGCGGCTTGGGATGAGCCGGGGGTGTCTGTAGGGTGGCCGCGCAGAGTCCCGCGACCCTACTCGCAGTGCGATCCACCCCCCGCGTCGTCGTGTCGTGCGTGGCCGCATCGGTCGCGCTCCTCGTCGCGATCGCGCCCGCCTCGGCGGCGCCGAAGCACATCACCGGCAAGCTGAGCGAGCCCGGCTACACCGTGATCGCGCTTGCCGGCAACGGCAAGGCGCGGTCGGTGCACGTGAAACGCGACCGGTTCAGGCTGCGGGCGCCCGCCGAGAGCGTGACCCTGCATCTGCGGGCACGCAACGGCCGCTATGCCGGCCCGATCGTGGCCCGCCGCGAGCGACGTGGCAGGCGTGCCGTCGTGGGCGTCCGGGCGGGAGCCAGGCTGGGCACGGTCAGGATCCGCCGCGGTCACGGCGCGCTGTCGAGGCGGCTGCGCACGAAGTGGGTCGACAGGCGACGCATCGCGCGGGCCAGGACGGGAGTCCCGATCGGCAACGGGCAGAACTTCGGGCGGGTGCGCTCACGCGCGCGCGGCGGCCGCGGCCCCGGGGAGGATCGCGACCTCGACGGGGTCCCCAACCTGCTGGACATCGACGACGACGGCGACCGCGTCCTGGACAAGCTCGAGCGCCCGCGGGCGGCGGCACGGGCCTCCGAGGTCACGAGCGAGTTCCTGTTCGGCTCCCTCCTGCCGCTCGAGCTCCACCAGACGGCGAACGCCAACGCGACGGGACTGACGGAGGGCCAGATGGAGGCGGCGCTCTCCGGCTTCGGGGAGCTCCACCTGAACATCCTGCCCGGCGACTCCGCCGTGCTCGACTGCGGCAGCCCGCAGAGCAGAACCGATTCTGGCCTCGGAGGCCTTCTCTACTGCTCCAGGGGCGGCACCGCGAAGCTGATGAAGGACGTCCCGGATGACCAGTTCCGGGGCTTCCCCGATCCGTGCTGCGACCCCGATGGCGACGGACTGGGCACCATGACCCCGAGCAGCCCGGACCGCGCACCGGGCGCGGGGAACCTGGTGATGTTCCTGCGCCATGGGGCCACCAGCGCACAGATCGGCACCGGCGATCTGCTCATCCAGCGGGTCAGCCGGGGCGGCGTGGTGACCGACTTTCCCGCCACCGTGCAGTTCGTCTTCGGTACCGCCCCCGCGCTCGTCTCCTACAGCGACGGGCAGGGGAACGCCGCGACCGTCAACTACCCCGTCACGGGACCGGGCCCCGGCCCCGGCGGCCCGGGGACGCGCGACAACGGCTTCCCGGTCAAGGCAGGCCCGAGCGGCGAGGTGGTCGTGGAGCTGACTTTCTGGCGACCGCAGCGCAGGCCGATCCCCCCGGAGACGGCCCCGTGGATAGACATGGGCCACCTCAACTACTCGGTCCAGGGGGCGGTCGCCGAGGTGGGAGGCTGCCCGCAGAGCGCCTTCTCGGAGTCGGACCCGAGCCTGAGGGAACTCACGCGAGAGGACGTCCACCCGAACGACTACGCAGGGCTGAAGGACCTGGCCGGCGATCAGCCGGCTAACCCGGCCAGCACCTTCACCTACAGGCTCAACCTCACGCGCTGCCTCGCCGCGCACGGGCGCTCCTTCAACCCCGGCGAGACATGGACGTTCTCGTTCGCGGCGCTGCCGGCGAACGGGCCCGACGGCACCGAGCAGCACGTCGGCTTCAAGCGCGAGTAGTGAGCGTGAACTTCAATCGGGGCGCCCGGATTTGAACCGGGGACCTCGGCCACCCAAAGGCCGCGCGCTACCAGGCTGCGCCACGCCCCGTCTCCGCAAGGGTACGCCAGACTGCCCCGATGGCCGCGGAGGGGCGATCGGCGAGGGTGGGATATGCGCTGGCCGCGAGCGCCGCGGCGATGTGGGCGCTCAACGGGTCGCTGGCGCGGTTCCTGCTGGACGACGGCGTCAGCGCGCTGCGGCTGTCGCAGATGCGATCGCTGCTGTCGTGGCTGATCCTCGTGGTGGCGATCGGGACGGTCGCGCCGGTGATGCTCAAGGTGGAGCGCGAGGACGTGCGGCGGCTCGCCTTCCTGGGCATCGTCGGGCTCGCCGGCGTGCACGCGACGTATTTCCTCGCGATCGACCGCCTGCAGATCGGCGTGGCCCTGACCATCCAGTACCTGGGGCCGCTGCTGATCCTGGTGTGGCTGGTCGTCTTCCACCGCCGCCGCCTGGGGCGCGGTCTGTGGGGCGCGGCGGGGCTCTCGGTCGCCGGGTGCTTCCTCGTCGTGCGCGCCTACGACGCCGGCTCGCTGGACCTGCTCGGGGTGGCGGCCGCCTTTGCGGCGGCGGTAACGTTCGCGATCTACCTCGTGGCCAGCGAGCGTGCCGGACGCCGGTACGCGCCCGTCACGACCCTGGCCTGGGCCTTCGGGTTCGCCACGCTGTTCTGGGCCTTCGCCCAGCCGCTGTGGACCTTCCCCGTCGACCAGTTCCGGGACTTCGACAACGTGGCGCTCGGCCTGGGAGTCGCGGTGATCGGGACGCTGGCCCCCTTCGTGCTGATGGTGAGCGCCGTCCGGCACATCCCCGCGCCGCGCGCCGCGATCGTCGCGACGCTCGAGCCGGTGCTCGCCGCGGGGTTCGCGTGGGCGATCCACGACGAGGTGCTGTCGCCCGCGCAGATCGCCGGCGGCCTGCTCGTGGTCGCCGCGGTGATTTGGGTGCAGATGCAGCGAATCTCCCACGAATTGGAAGCTGCACCTGGACAAACGTCCAAAAAGCTTGATCCGGCTTTGTCGCGGGAGGGGTGATGGCGATGGATTGGCGTCATGAGGCGCCGCACCCTCCGAGTCCTGACGCTTTGCCTTGCCCTGGCTCCCGCCGCCATGGCCGTGCCAGCGACCCCCGCCATCGCCGCGAAGAAGGCGCACGCCGCCTGCGCCAGCGGGCACGTGCACCCCGCGCAGCTGGCCAAGCGCCAGGCCCGCGCGGTCACCCTCTGCCTGATCAACCGCGAGCGCCGGCGCCGCGGGCTGCGGCCGCTGCGGCTGCACCGCCGGCTGACCGTGGCCTCCGTGCGCCACTCGCGCAACATGGTCCGGCGCAACTTCTTCGCGCACGGGAACTTCGTCGCCCGGGTGCTCAACGCCCGCTACGTCCGCCGCCGCGCCGCGTGGGCGCTGGGCGAGAACATCGCGTGGGGCAGCGGCCGGCTGGCCACGCCGCGCGCGATCGTCCGCGCCTGGATGCGCAGCCCCGGCCACCGCCGCAACATCCTCAGCCGTCGCTTCCGCGACATCGGGATCGGCATCGTCGCGGGCGCTCCGCGCGCGGGCCGGGCCGACAGCCCCGGCGCCACCTACACGACAGACTTCGGCCGCAAGGGCTAACCGCGCCGGACGCTAGGCTGCGCCGCCCATGGCGGACGTCCAGCCCCTGCGCGCCCTGCACTACGACCTCGCGAAGGTCGGTCCGCTGGCCGATGTCGTGGCTCCGCCCTACGACGTGATCGACCCGGCGCTGCGCCGCCACCTGGCGGCGCGCTCGCCCTACAACGTCGTCCACGTCGACCTCCCCGAGAGCAACGGCGATCCCTACTCCGTCGCCGCGCGAACGTTCGCGGGCTGGCAGCGCGAGGGCGCCGTCGTGCGCCAGGGCCAGCCGGGGCTGTGGGCGCTGACCCAGTCCTACGACGCGCCCGGCGGGGGCGGGCGCCGCGAGCGTCACGGGTTCCTGTGCCGCGTGCGCCTGGAGGACTACGGCCCCGGCCGCGTGCGTCCGCACGAGCGCACCCATCCCGGGCCCAAGGAGGATCGCCTGCGCCTCACCCGCGCGACCCGGACGAACCTCTCCCCCATCTTCGCCCTGCACTCCGATCCCCAGCGCGCCGCCTGGGCCGCCCTGGAGCCCGCCACCCGCGAGGCGCCGTGGGGCGACACCGTCGACGCCGACGGCACCGAGCACCGCGTCTGGTGCGTCGAGGACCCGGACGCCATCGCGGCGGTGCAGGAGGCGCTGGCCAGCGCCGAGCTGCTGATCGCCGACGGCCACCACCGCTACGAGACCGCGCGTGTCTACGCCGAGGAGGTGGGCGGCGAGGGCGCGCACCGCTACGTGCTGATGTGCCTGGTCGCGCTGGAGGACCCCGGCCTGACCGTGTTTCCCACCCACCGCCTGGTCCGCGGGCTGCGCCCCGAGCAGCACGAGACGCTGGCCGACGCGATCCGCGAGGCCTTCGAGGTGACCGAGATCGATCGCGCGGCGCTCGTCCCGCGGGGCGACGGTCCACTGCGCATCGGCTACGTCGACGCGCACTTCAAGCGCCCCTTCATGCTCACGCTCAAGGACCCCGCCATCGCCGACGCGGCGCTGGCCGGCAGGCCCGAGCCCTACCGCCGCCTGGACACGGCGGTGCTGGAGGCGGTGCTGCTGAAGGGCGCGCTGGGGATGACCGACGACGACGTCTCCCACCTGCGCGGCATGGGCTACGCGCGCGACGACGAGGAGGCCTGGCAGCTCGTCGACTCGGCGCAGTTCGACGCCGCCTTCTTCATGCGTGCCACCCCCGTGGAAGAGGTCCGCGAGGTCGCCGCCGCGGGCGAGAGCATGCCGCCCAAGAGCACGTACTTCTTCCCCAAGCTGCTGACCGGGATGGTGTTCAACCCCCTGGTGGACTGACGCGCTACCCTCGGAGGCATGAGAGCCACCGCGCGCCGGCGCCGGAGCAACGCCTTCCAGCACGACGTCCGCGTCCGCGACCACGTCGTCGCGGCGGACGAGCCGCACGAGGCCGGCGGCGACGACACCGGGCCCAGCCCGCAGGAGCTGCTCGCCGCCTCCCTGGCCTCGTGCACCGCCATCACGATGGAGATGTACGCGCAGCGCAAGGGTTGGGACATCGGTCCCGTCGAGGTCGACTGCGAGTACTCGCCCGCGGAGCGCGGGTGCCCCACCCGCTTCGAGCTGGTCGTCCGGCTTCCGGACGGGCTGGAGGACGAGAAGGTCACGCGCCTGATGCAGATCGCCGCCAAGTGCCCGGTGCACCGGACGCTCGACGGCGAGGTCATGTTCGATGAGCGCGTCGAGCTCGTCGCCGCCGTCTGAGCCGCTCGACGAGCAGCTGCGTTCGCTCCTCCTGTCGCCCACGCAGGCGGCGCGGCTGGACGTCCACGGGCGCGTCGACGCGGCGGTGCTGGTCCCGCTCTACCACCACGACGGCCGGCTGCACGCCGTCTTCACCCGCCGCCGCGACGACCTGCGCCGCCACGCCGGCGAGGTCTCGTTCCCGGGCGGGCGCCAGGACGGCGACGAGGAGGACCTGCGCGAGACCGCCCTGCGCGAGGCCGAGGAGGAGATCGGCCTGCCCCGCGACGCCGTCCGGCTCGTGGGGGCGCTGGCCCCCACCCCGACCGTCGTCACCAACTACGCGATCTACCCCTTCGTGGGCATGATCGAGCCCGGCCATCGCTGGCTGCCCAGCGCGACCGAGGTCGCCGAGGTGCTCGAGCTCGCCCTCGACGACCTGCGCGCCGGGCACGAGCGCAAGCGCCTCGTCCGCCGCGGCGCCCCCTTCCTCAACGACGTCTACACCGTCGACGGCAACGTCATCTGGGGCGCCACCGCCCGCATCCTGGCCGACCTGCTCGACCGCCTGGACCCGCTGCTCTAGACGTCCTTCTCAACCGGGACGTTCACGAGATTCCCCCACTCGGTCCACGAGCCGTCGTAGTTCTTGACGTCGTCGCGGCCGAGCAGCTCGTGCAGGACGAACCACGTGTGGGCGGAGCGCTCGCCGATCCGGCAGTAGGCGATGATCGGGTCGCCGTTGAGCACGCCCTTGCCGGAGTACAGCTGCGCCAGCTCGTCGGCCGACTTGAAGGTGCCGTCCTCGTTGACCGCCTGGGCCCAGGGGATCGAGGCGGCGCCCGGAATGTGGCCGGCGCGCTGCGCGCCCTCCTGCTCGTAGCCCGGCATCGCGATCAGCTCGCCCGAGAACTCCTGCGGACTGCGCACGTCCACCAGCTTGGTGGTCGCGTCCAGCGCGGACAGGACCTCGTCGCGCTTGGCGCGGATCGCGTCGTCGCCCGGCCGGGCGGTGAACGTCGCGGCCGGGTGGCCGGGGACCTCCGACGTCGTCGGGCGGCCCTCGCCGATCCACTTCTCGCGCGGCCCGTTGAGCAGGCGCACGTCGTCGTGGCCGTAGTACTTCAGGTACCAGTACGTGTAGGCCGCGAACCAGTTGTTGCGGTCGCCGTAGAGGACGATCCGGTGGTCGTTGGAGACCCCGCGGCTGCCGAACAGCTCGCCGAAGGCCTCCGGACCGAGGAAGTCGCGCTTGACCTGGTCCTGGAGGTCCTTCTTCCAGTCGAAGCCGATGGCGCCGGGGATGTGGGCCTCGGCGTAGAGCGCGGGATTCTCGTCGACCTCGACGATGCGGATCCCGTCGTCGTCGAGGTGCTGCTCCAGCCAGTCGGTCTCGACGAGTACGTCCTTCGCGTAGTCCGCCATGTCGAAGTACCTCCTGAATCCCTATCGGGTTTACCGTTTTTGCGCTTGGGGCGAGTCTAACAGGGCCTCCACGGCGGCCAGCGCCGCGCCGGTGCCGGGCTCCGGGGACACGATTCGCACGGGAATCGCCCACGTCCGCGCTGCCTCGCGGACGAGCGCCGCGTCGGCCTCCCCCGCCGCCTCGTGGACGTAGCCGCGCACCGGCGTGTCGACCAGCTTCTCCAGCAGGGCCTGCAGCCGGGGCCCGTGCAGATCGGGGTCCTCCACGCCCCCGAGGAGCCGGCACACGATCGTCACGCCGGCCAGCGCGCCGACCAACGTGCCGACGCGGTCGGGGTCGGCCAGCACCGGCTCGGCGCCCGCCGCGGCGATCGCGTCGCGGTGCGCCGGGTCGCGCGTGGTCCCCCGCACGGCGTGGCCCCGGTCGACCAGCGCGCGCCCCAGCTCGCGCCCGCGGCAGCCGCAGCCGACGATCAGGACCCGGGCCAACGGTCAGCCGGAGCCGGACTCGATCTGCGCGCGGTACTCGTCCGCGGTCAGCTCGCGCTCGCCCCGGCGCCGGCGCCCCGCGTTGACGCGCTCGAGCATCTGCTCGACGTCGGCCCGGACGGCGGCCTCGCTCTCGTCCGCCTGCTCGGCCAGGTAGGCCTGCCGGCGCGCATGCTGCTCGCGGCGATCCTCCAGCACGCGGGACTCCAGCTCGGCCTCGGTCAGCTCGGCCTCGCCCCGCGCGCGCCGGCGCTCGTTGGCCGCCTCGAGCATCTGGTCCATGTCGTCGATCTCGTTCTGGGCCTCCAGCTCGGGCGAGCGGGTGGGCCGCCAGTCGAGGACGTCCGCCCCCGAGCGGGGGTGGTAGAGGCCGAGGAAGACGACCCACAGCAGCAGGCCTCCCACGACGATCGTCATGATCAGGACCATCGGGTCCACGTGTCGCGAGTGTAGCCTGCATCGCCGTGACCGAAGCGCTCATCGTCGATGCGGTGCGCACCCCGATCGGCCGCTACGGAGGGGCCCTGTCCGGCGTGCGGCCCGACGACCTCGCGGCGCACGTGATCCGCGCCGCCGCGCAGCGCAACGGCATCGAGGGGCCCGAGGTCGACGACGTGTACTTCGGCGACGCCAACCAGGCCGGCGAGGACAACCGCAACGTCGCGCGCATGGGGACGCTGCTGGCGGGCCTTCCCGTCGAGGTTCCCGGCGCGACCGTGAACCGGCTGTGCGCATCGGGGCTGGAGGCGGTCAACCAGGCGGCGCGGCTGATCCGCTCCGGCGAGGCCGACGTGGTGCTGGCCGGCGGCGTGGAGTCGATGAGCCGCGCGCCCTACGTCCAGCTCAAGCCGCAGCGCGGCTTCCCCCGCGGCGCGCCGGAGATCGCCGACACCGTGATCGGGTGGCGCTTCGTCAACCCCCGGATGGGCTACTCGACGGAGGGGATGGGCGAGACGGCCGAGAACGTCGCCGAGCGCTACGAGGTCACGCGCGCCGACCAGGACGCCTTCGCACTGGAGTCCCACCGGCGCGCCGCCGCGGCATGGGAGGCGGGCGGCTTCGAGCGCGAGGTCGTGGCGATCGAGGCGCCCTCGGTCAACGGCCGGCGCGGCGAGACGGTCCTGGTGGAGCGCGACGAGGGCGTGCGCGCCGACACCACGCTGGAGAAGCTGGCGCAGCTGCGCCCCGCCTTCCGCGAGGGCGGCACGGTGACCGCGGGCAACGCGTCGCAGATCAACGACGGCGCGGCGTGCCTGGTGGTGACGTCCGAGCGCGGCGCGGAGCGGTTGGGGCGCCGGCCGCTGGCGCGGGTCGTGGCGACGGGCGCCGCCGGCGTGGACCCGGCGTACATGGGCATCGGCCCGATCCCGGCGATGCGGCGCGCCCTGGAGCGCGCGGGATTGGAGGTCGGGGACCTCGACTTGGTGGAGATCAACGAGGCGTTCGCCGCGCAGGTGCTTCCGTGCATGCGCGGACTGGGGATCCCGCACGAACGGCTCAACGTAAACGGCGGCGCGATCGCGATCGGGCATCCCCTCGGCTGCTCGGGCGCGCGGCTGATCGGCACGCTGGCGCACGAGCTGCGGGAGCGCGGCGGGCGCTACGGCGGCGCCGCACTCTGCATCGGCGTGGGCCAGGGCCTGGCCACGGTGATCGAGGCGGTGTGAGCTCCGTGCCGCGCGTCGCGCGGCGGTGAGCATGCTCGTCCGCCGGCGTCCCGAGCTCCTCGCTGCCGCGCTGCTGATCGCATGGGCGGCGCTGCCGATCGTCCTGCTGGCCGCGTTGTGGCGGGACGGGGGCGTACTCGCGGGCTCGGACGGCGCGCTGCCGGGCGCCGACCAGCTCTTCTACCTCAGCGTCGCGCGCGAGTCGGGCGCGCACGGGCTGTTCGGCGACCGCTTCGACCTGGGCCCGGTCGACCGGGTCGGGCTGCAGCCGATGTACCTGCTGTCGGGGCTGCTGGGCCAGCTGGGCCTCGACCTGCGCGCCGCGGTGTGGCTGTGGAAGCCGGCGGCCGCGGTCGTGCTCGTCGCGGGCTTCGCGGTCTACGTGCGCCGCTTCGACCTCGGCCGCTACGGCGCCGTGGCCGCGCTGGCGCTGGCGCTCGCCTACTTCTCCCCGATGCTGCCGGCGCTGGAGTGGTCGGGCGTCCTGGACCCCTTCCAGAGCTTCTTGGGCCTGTTGGTGTCCGGCGAGCTGATGCCCGCGTGGCAGCTGTGGGGCTACCTGCACGCGGCGCTGTCCCTGGGGCTGATGGCGCTGGCCGTCGTGGCCGGCGAGCGCGCGCTGGACGGAGGCGACCGCCGCGCCGCCGCCGCGTGTGCCGCCGCCGGCGCGCTGGTCACCCTCATGCACCCGTGGCAGGGGCTGACGCTGGTCCCGATCCTGGCCGGCGCGGCGGTGTGGGGCGGTCTCGACCGGCGCCGGCTGGCAGCGGTGGCCGGCCCGCTCGCCGCCATCGCGCTGGTCCTCGCCTACCTCTACGTCGTCTCCCAGACCGATCCGCACTGGAAGGCGGACGCGGAGCAGAGCGAGGCGCCGCTCTTCGACGTCGGCTACCTGCTGATGGGCTTCGCGCCGCTGGTCGTTTTCGCCGCGTTCGGCCTGCGGCGCCCCGACACGGTGCACGAGCGGATGGTGCTGCTGTGGCCGCTCGCCGCCTTCGCGGTCTACCTGGCGGTCGCGAACTCGCGCTTCCACGCCTTCCAGGGAATGAGCCTGCCGCTGGCGATCCTCGCCGTGCGCGGCTGGGGTCGCCTGCGCCTGCCGCGCGCGGCGGGGGCGCTCGCGGTGGCCGCCGTGACGCTGCCGGGCTTCGTGTACGCGGTCGACCGCCTGCGCGACAGCGTGCGCCTGGATCGCCACCCCTACGTGCTGCGCCCCGGCGAGGCGCGCGCGCTGGACTACCTCGACGACCACCCGCGGCCCGGCGGCGTGCTGGCGCCCTTCGCCATGGGCATGTCGGTCCCGGCCCACGCGGGACGCGGCACGTGGGTGGGCCACTTCGCCTGGACGCCGGACTTCCACGGCCGGCGCGACCGCGCCGAGGCGCTCTTCACGGGGCGGATGGCGCCGCAGGAAGCCGTCGCGCTGGTCCGAGAGACCGGCGCGCGCTTCCTGCTGGCCGGCTGCGCGCACCGCGCCGACCTGGGGCCGGTCCTGCGCCCGCTGGGCGCGACGACGCGGCGCTTCGGATGTGCGACGGTGCACGAGCTGTCCGGCTAGCTTGCACCGCATGGACTTCGACCTCACCGACGAGCAGCGCCTGATCCGCGAGACGGCCCGGGACTTCACCGACAAGGAGATCGTCCCCCGCGCGCGCGAGAACGACCGCAACCACCACTTCGACACCGAGCTCGTGGGCAGGATCGCCGCGCAGGGCTACCTCGGCGCGATCATCCCCCGCGAGTACGGCGGCGCGGGACTGGACTACGTCACCTACGGCCTGATCGTCGAGGAGGTGGGGCGCGGCGACTCGGCCATGCGGACCGTCGTGTCCGTCCAGACCTCGCTGGTGTGCTCGTCGATCCTGCGCTGGGGGACCGAGGAGCAGAAGCAGCGCTACCTCCCCAGGCTGTGCTCCGGGGAGTGGCTGGGCTGCTTCGGCCTCACCGAGCCCGACACGGGCTCGGACGCCGCCAACCAGAAGACGCGCGCGCGCAAGACCGACGGCGGCTGGGTGCTCAACGGGTCCAAGATGTGGATCTCGATGGGCAACCACGCGCGCGTGGCGCTGGTGTTCGCCCAGACCGACCCCGAGTTGCGGCACAAGGGCGTCGCGTGCTTCCTCGTGGACACCGACCAGCCCGGCTACCAGCCGCAGACGATCGAGGGCAAGATGGGCCTGCACGGCTCGGACACCGCCTCGATCTCCCTGGACGACGTGGAGGTGTCCGAGGACCAGATGCTGGGCGAGGTCGGCGACGGCTTCAAGATCGCGATGACCGCGCTGGACTCGGGCCGCTACTCGGTGGCGGCGGGCTGCGTGGGGATCTGCCAGGGCTGCGTGGACGAGTCCGTGCGCTACAGCAAGGAGCGCCAGCAGTTCGGGCGGCCGATCGCCTCGTTCCAGCTCGTGCAGGCGATGATCGCCGACATGGTGGTGGACACCGAGGCGTCGCGGATGCTCGTGTGGCGCGCGGGGTTCCTGAAGGACGCCGGGCGGCCCAACACGACCGAGACCTCGATCGCCAAGCTCTACGCGACCGAGGCCGCGGTGAAGTGCGCGAACACGGCCATTCAGGTGCACGGCGGCGCGGGGTACGTCGACGACCACCCGGTGGAGCGCTACTTCCGCGACGTGCGCGTGACGACGCTGTACGAGGGCACGTCGCAGATCCAGAAGCTGATCATCGGCCGCGCGGCCACGGGCATCAACGCGCTTGTCCCGGCCTGAGGTCATAGGCGTCCTCGGCGCCGGGACGATGGGCGCGGGGATTGCGCAGCTGGCGTGCTCGTCCGGCGCGCGGACGCTCTTGTGGGATCCCGACGCGGCTGCGCTCAGCTCCGGCGTGGAACGCGTGCGGGCGGGGTTGGAAAAGGCGGCATCCAGGGGTGTGATCCCGGCCGACTCGGTGAGTGAAGCGTTTTCCCGGCTAGGACCGGGAAAAGGCTTCAGTGACTTGGCGGCGTGTGACTTGGTGATCGAGGCGGCGCCGGAGTCGGCGGAGCTCAAGGCGCGGATCTTCCGGGAGCTGTCGGAGATCGTGTCGCCGGAGTGCGTGCTGGCGACGAACACGTCGTCTTTGCCGATCACGCAGGTCGCGGCCGCGGCGTCCCATCCCGAGCGGGTGGTCGGGATGCACTTCTTCAACCCGGCGCCGGTGATGAAGCTCGTGGAGGTGATCGCGGGTGCGCAGTCGTCCGAGCGCGCCGTGGCGGTGGCGCGTGCCGCGGGTGAGGCGATGGGCAAGCGCGTGATCCTGGCCGCCGACGGGCCCGGGTTCCTGGTCAACCGCTGCGGGCGGCCGTTCGGGATGGAGGCGCTGCGGCTGGTGCAGGAGGGACTGTCGACGTTCGAGCAGGTGGACCGGGTGTGCCGCATGGCCGGCGGCTTTCGCATGGGCCCGTTCGAGCTGATGGACCTGGTCGGCGTGGACGTCGGCTATGACGTGCAGCGCTCGTTCTGGGAGCTGTCGTTTGGCGAGCCGCGCTGGCGCCCGTCGCCGATCAGCGCGCGGATGGTGGCCGCCGGGCGCCACGGCCGCAAGGCGGGGCGCGGCTACTACGAGTATCCGCCGGGCCGGCCGGAGGACCCAAAGCCGCCGGAAGCGGGGGGTGGCGACGGGCTCGTGGTGATCGCGGGGGACCTCCCGGTCGCCGTCGAGCTGCGCGAGGCGGCGTCGCAGGCCGGCTGGACCGTGTCGGAGGAGGCCGTCGAGGACGTCCCCTGGCTGATCGTGGACTGCGCGCCCGCCGACGGCGATCTCGACGCCTTCACCGGCGAGCCGGACAACGGCGGCGGCGCGCCGCTGCAGGGCGGCCCGCAGGTGCTGCTGTGTGCCGACGGCTCGCTGTCCGCGCTGGACCCCGCGGGCGCGGCGGCCGGATTCCATGCGCTGCCACCGTTCGACGGCGCCCGGCTCGTCGAGCTGACCCGCACGGCCACCACGTCCTCGGCCGCCGCCGAGCGCGCCGAGCGCTTCTTCGCCAGCCTCGGCAAGCAGCCGGAGTGGGTGCGCGACGCGCCCGGCCTCCTCCTCGGGCGCATCGTGTGCCAGCTGGTCAACGAGGCGGCCTTCGCCCTGCGCGAGGGCGTGGGCAGCGCCGAGGACGTCGACGCCGGCATGACGCTCGGGCTCAACCACCCGCGCGGGCCGCTCGCCTGGGCCGACGCGATCGGCCTCGACCACGTCGTCGCCGTCCTGGACGCCCTGTGGGAGGAGACCCGGGAGGAGCGCTACCGCGCCTGCCCCGACCTGCGCACCCGAGTCTGGGCGGGCCGCCTCGGCGCCCGGACGGGCGAAGGCTTCTTCGCGTACTGATCTCACGTTTCCGGCGCCCCGTACGTTTACGGGGCAGTGACGTCGCTTCCCCCGTTCCAGGCGGTCCTCGACCAGCATCGCGAGGACGTCTACCGGTTTCTCGTCGCCCTCGCCGGGCGCCAGGAGGCCGACGACTGCTTCCAGGAGACCCTCATGTCCGCGATCCGCGCCTATCCCAAGCTGCAGCCCGGCGCGAACGTGCGCGCGTGGCTGTTCACGATCGCGCGGCGCAAGGCGGTGGACGCGCACCGGGCGCGCGGGCGCCGCGCGGTCCCCGTCGAGTCCGTCCCCGAGCCGGCCGCGCACTCCAACGGCACGGGCCCCGATCCCGAGCTGTGGCGGCTGGTGCGCGAGCTGCCGCCGCGCCAGCGCGGGGCCGTCGCGCTGCGCTTCGTCGCCGACCTCTCCCACGCGGAGATCGGCGCGGCGCTGGGCTGCTCGCAGGACGCGGCGCGCCAGAACCTCCACGCGGGGCTGGAGCGGCTGCGCGAGGAGTGGGTGCGATGACCCTCGAGGCGCAGCTCGGACTCAAGCAGGACGTGACGGAGGCCGCGCAGGCCGCCGCCCGGCGCTTCGCCGCGCAGGCCGCGGCGCACGGCGCCGCGAAGGTCGCCTACGCGCTCGAGCCCTCCCCCCTGGGCGAGCTGTTCGTGGCCACGACCACGCGCGGCCTCCTGGAGATCGGCTTCGAGGCCGAGCACGTCGACGCCTACCTCGAGCGGATCTGCGCCCGCGTGTCGCCGGCGGTCCTCGAGGCTCCCGGGCGCCTGGACGCCGTCCGCCGCCAGCTCGACGAGTACTTCGCCGGCCGTCGCGAGACGTTCGAGCTGCCGCTGGACTGGTCGCTGGCCCGCCAGGGCTTCGGCCGCCGCGTGCTCGACGCCACGGCTCGCATCCCCTTCGGCGGCGTGCTCACCTATCGCGAGATCGCCGCCCGGGCCGGGAGCCCCAAGGCGATCCGGGCCGCGGGCAGCGCCCTGGGCGCGAACCCGATCCCGATCGTCGTCCCCTGCCACCGCGTGCTGCGCACCGGCGGCGCGCTGGGCGGCTACGGCGGCGGGATCGAGCGCAAGCGCCGGCTGCTGGAGATCGAGGGCGTCGTCAGCGCGTGACGCGGCCGTAGTCGATCCCGCCGTAGGCGAACGTCGGGACGATCGGCCACTGGCGCCGCCACGACCCCAGCTCGCTGGAGGGGAAGACGTTGTGCCAGCGCGGGTCGCGCCGGTTCACGTCGGCCACCGCCTTCTCCTTGAGCATGGAGTCGTACTGGTCGACCGAGTCCTCCAGCGTGTTGGCGTTCATCACGACCTCGCGGGCGTAGAACTCCGCCCACTTGCGCACGCCGGGGATCTTCGACAGGTGCGGATGCCAGTTGTCGGCGGACACGCCGTTCTCCGAGGACACCCAGATCCCCTCCGGCGTGTTGACGCACAGCGAGTGGTTGCCGTCGGTGTGCCCGGGGGTCCACAGCAGCGCCACGCCGGCGCCCAGCTGCACGTCGCCGTCCACCAGGACCAGGTTGTCGGTGCGCACGTCGTCCATCCCGCCCGGCACGTACCACGCCCACTGCGTCGGGTGGATCGAGCGGAACGTGTCCACCTCGCGCGCCTGGAAGACGAACTTCGCGTTGGGGAAGAACGGCTCGCGCGGCTCGTTCTCGTCGCCCACCGGCGCCGTCGTGCCCATCGTGATGCGCAGGTCCTGGACGTGGAGGTGGTCGAAGGACACGTAGTCCACGTCGGCGGGCGTCAGGCCGACGGAGGCCAGTGCGCTGTGCACGGTGTTGTACTCCGTCTCGCCGAAGCGGTGGGCGGCCCACTCCCCGAAGCGCTCGATCAGCTGGCGGTAGAACGGAGCCTGGGCGGACCCCTCGGGCACCGTCGGCTCCCAGACCAGCGTCTTGACGGCGCCCTCGAAGTCCTCGAACTGGACCACGACCAGCCGGTTGACGATGTTCACGTACGGGTTGAGCCCGCGGGCCGCGCCGTGGAAGGCGAACGCCGCGGGATAGGCCGCCGACACCAGCGGCACGGTGCGCACGGCGCGCACCGTCCCCTCCTCCAGGAACCGCGAGCGAAACTCGCCGGCCGCCGCGCGAAGTGCCGCCGGCCGCTCGCCGCGCGGCCACAGCTCGTGCGCCTCGCGGAACTCGTCGAGCTCGCGAATTCCCAGCTCGCTGGCCTGGTCCGTCGCCGCCATCCCGGCCGCAGCGTAGCGGTTAGGCTCGCGCTCGTGGTGCGGGCACTGGCGCTGGCCGTCGGGCTGGGCGGGATCGCCGTCTTCCTGTTCGGCGTGGACGAGATCGCGGGCGTCGCGTGGTGCGACGAGCGGATCTCGCGCGGCGGCGAGCAGGTCGGGCCCGACTGCGAGGAGGGAACCGGGACGGCCATCGCCGCGCTGGTCGCCGGCGCCTTCCTCGCCGCCGGCGCCCTGCTCCTGGAGGCGCGCACGCGGCGGGTGTGGAGCGTCTCGCTCGTGTCCGGGCTGCTGCTGCTGGCCTGGCCGCTGGGCACCGCCGCGGTGCTCTTCGCGCGCGAGGACTCGGACGGAGTGCAGAAGGCGATCGCCGTCGGCCTGGTGACGCTCACCGCCCTGGTCGCCCTGCTCGTCCGCCGCGCCGCGCGCCGGCGGCGCCGCCTGCGCGCCCGAGGTCAGGCGGCCCTCGGCCGCGTCGAGGAGACGCAGGCCGACACCGCCAAGGACTTCAGCGGCGCCACGAGCCACCGGGTCGTCGTCGCGCTCGGCGACGGTCGCGTGAAGGGACGGCTGACGGTCCCTCGCGGCGAGCCGGCGCCCCGGCCCGGCGACGAGGTCGTCGTCTTCTCCCTCGACGGGTGCCACCTGATCGCACGCGACGACGAGGCGTTCGCGCGGGCGCGCTAGCCGCCTACGGCTTGGCCGGCGCGGCCCACTGGGCCGTGGCCAGGTCGCCCTCGGGCATGCCCTCGGGCGTGGGCACCTCGGGGGTGTCGCGCAGGTACCACTCGGCGTCCAGCGCGGCCTGACACCCCGAGCCGGCCGCGGTAACCGCCTGGCGGTAGGTGTGGTCCACCACGTCGCCGGCGGCGAACACGCCGGGACGGTCGGTCCGCGTGGACTTGCCCTCGGTGACGATGTAGCCCTCGGGATCCAGCGCGACCTGCCCCGCGACGATCTCCGACTGCGGCTCGTGGCCGATCGCGATGAACGCCCCGGCGGCGGGAAGGTCCTCCACCGCGCCGGTCTCGACCTGCTCGAGCCGGGCGATCCCCAGCGCGCCGCCGTCGGCGGACTCGAAGGACTGGACGACGTACGGCGTCTTGAGCTCGATGTTGTCGATCCCGCGGGCGCGCTCGAACATGATCTTCGAGGCGCGGAACTCCTCGCGGCGGTGCACGATCGTGACCTTGGAGGCGAACTTCGACAGGAAGATCGCCTCCTCCATCGCCGAGTCGCCGCCGCCCACGATCACCGTCTCGCGGTCGCGGAAGAACGCGGCGTCGCAGGTGGCGCAGTAGGAGACCCCGCGGCCCGCCAGCTCCTCCTCGCCGGGCACGCCGAGCTTCTTGTGCTCGGCCCCCATGGCGAGGATGACGGCGCGGGCACGGTGCTCGTCGTCGCCCACCCATACGCGGTGGATGCCGCCGGGCTCAGAGGCCAGCTCGACCTTCGTCGCCTGGTCGGTGACGAACCGCGTGCCGAAGCGCTCGGCCTGGTTGCGGAAGTCCTGCATCATCTCGGGTCCCATCACGCCCTCGGGATATCCCGGGTAGTTCTCCACGTCGGTGGTCTGCTGGAGCAGGCCGCCCCACGCGAAGCCCTCGATGACCAGCGGGGTCAGGTTGGCGCGCGAGGTGTACAGAGCCGCCGTGTAGCCGGCGGGGCCGCTGCCGATGACGATTACGTTCTCGATGTCAGCCATACTTCATTTTTTATAGTACCACCCGGCCGGGCTCCTCCCGCCAGCGCGCGACCGTCCGCCGCAGCGCAAGATAGGCCACGGCGCCCGGGATCGTCGGCAGCCAGAAGGCGAACGCGCGGTAGGACAGCACGGCCACCAGCGCGTAGTCCCCGGGAACCCCGAAGGCGATGAACGCGCCGATCATCCCGCCGTCCACGCCGCCGATCCCGCCAGGGAGCGGGAGCAGGTTCCCCAGCATCCCCACGAAGTAGGCCATGACGATCACCGCCAGGTACGGCGGATCCTGGCCGAAGGCGTGGAAGCACGCCCACAGGACCGAGATGTCGAAGGCCCACCACAGGACGGCGCCGAGCACGCCGGCACGGCGCTCGCGGACCAGCGCGATCGCGGTGCGCACGCCGCTGGCCACCGACGCCGGCGCCGTGGCGAGCCGGCGGGCGAGCGCGACGAGCCGCATTCGGCGGTGCCCCCTCCCCCACCGCTCGACGACGCGCTCGATGTCGGTGGGCACCAGCGAGATGGCCAAAAAGACGCCGATCGCGACGGCCCCGAGGATGGCCGGGACCATCGTCATGACGAAGGGGTCGGGACCGTTGAAGAGCTCCCAGTGCAGGCCGAGCCCGAACACGATCAGCGCCAGCATGTAGACGACGTAGAGCAGGCACAGGAACGCGACCATGCGGCAGGCCACCGTGCGCCGCTCCATCCCCGAGCGCCGCAGAGCCCAGGCCGTCAGCGCGATGCCGCCGGCGCCCGCCGCGTTGAACAGGCGGTTGGCCGCCAGCGCCGCCATCGTGATCTGGAAGCTCTCCTTCCAGTCCACGCGCGACTCGCCGCGGACGAATACCGTGCGGAACAGCAGCACGTAGCCGATCCAGGCGCACGCCTCGAGCAGCACCGCGCCGCCGAGCCAGTACGGGTCGCCCTGGCTGATGCGGTCCCAGGTGTTGTCCAGACCGGCCAGCTGGGGCAGGACGAAGTACAGGAAGGCCAGCGCCGCGAGGACGAAGAGGCCGAAGAACAGCCAGTTGCGGCGCGAGAGGCGCGCCGACGGCATCTCCTCGTCGGCGTCCTCCCCAGGGGAGACGTTGGCCTCGGTCACCGGCGCCGTCGACTGCTGCCGCGTGAGGGCCCGATCGCTCACGCGTGCGCGCGTGCCTCGAGGAGCTGGACACGACGCGAGAAGGCGGCGAAGGCGGGACCGACGTGGGGCGTGGCGCGGCGGACCGCCTCGGTCAGCGCGAGGCCGGCCAGCAGGTCGACGAGGTAGTGCTCGCCCAGGTAGACCAGGGCGATTCCCAGCGTCCCGGCGTACGTCCAGCCCACGGCGCCGGCGACCGGCCCCGTGTCGGCCAGCACATGGGCGGCCATCACGGACGTGGCGAAATGCAGCGACGGCATGGCGGCGAGCGGGTTCCCCGCGAGAAAACTGTAAAGGGGCGCCCAGCCGCGCTTCCAGAATTGCTCGCCGTACTCGATCATCATGCGCCGCACCGCGGGGAAGCGCCCGTTGCCCAGGCGCCCCTCCTGCGCGGCGTACCAGGGCGGCGCCGTGGGCACCGCCCAGTAGAGGATGGCGCCGAGATCGAAGACGGCGTAGGTCTGGGCCGCCGCGCGGGGGAAGCGGTCGCGGTGGAAGGCCAGCACGTAGGCCACCGCGGTATGGGGCACGAGGAACCACACCCAGTGCGCCCACACCAGCGGCTTCTCGTGCGCGCGGATGTGGTCGGGACGCGCAAACAGGTGCTGCAGGCGTTGGGTCGGCGTCGCCCCGAGGCCGAGGACGCGATCGACCCGCACCGGGTAGTCGACGCGCACCCGCCGGCGCAGCGCCTCGGGATCGTCGTTGGGCATCTCGTAGGCCGCTATGTAGGCCCACATCTGCAGCGCGCACATGAGCACGTCGCGGCGCGGGGTGCGCGGAGTGGCTACGCACAGCGCCACGGGGGCCAGCGCGGCGGCGCCCAGGACGACCGGCGGACGCACGTTCAGGCGCCGGCGCACGAGCGGGGCGGCGACTCCGGCCGCGACCGCTACCCAGGCCGCTGTCCTGAGAGCCCTCGCCACGCGCGCACTATAGGCAGAGGGCCGGTCCTCGCTGGCGCGGCGCGTATCGTGGGCGCCGTGCCCGAGCCCGCCATCCGGATCGCCCGCGTGGAGCTGCGCGTCGCCGACGTCGAGCGGTCGGCGCAGTGGTACGGAGCGGTCGTCGGGCTGCAG
This sequence comes from Solirubrobacteraceae bacterium, assembly GCA_031177685.1. Lineage (GTDB taxonomy): Bacteria > Actinomycetota > Thermoleophilia > Solirubrobacterales > Solirubrobacteraceae > AC-38. Next base: position 43,714 of record JAPSGI010000007.1, read on the forward strand.
CTGCGCGAGGCCGACGAGCAGGCCGCCGCCCTGGCCGCACCGGACGGCGGCGAGGTGCTGGTCGCGCTGCGGCGCTCGCCGGCTCCGGGGCCGTCGCCGCGCATGGCCGCCGGCCTGTTCCACACCGCCTTCCTGTACCCGCGCCGCTCGCAGCTCGCCGCGGCCCTGCTGCGCGTGTCGAAAGGCCGTCACCCGCTCACCGGCGCGTCGGACCACCTGGCCTCCGAGGCGCTCTATCTCGACGATCCCGACGCGCTCGGGATCGAGCTCTACAGCGACCGCCCGCGTGAGACGTGGCCCAAGGACCCGGAGGGCCGCTACATCCTCGACACGCTGCCGCTCGATCTGAACTCGGTGCTCGAGGCCGGCGCGCCGGACGGCGGCGAGGCCGAGGGCGTCGAGGTCGGCCACGTGCACCTCAAGGTGGGCGACCTGGACGCGGCGCTGCGGTTCTGGACGCAGGCCGTCGGGCTCGACCTCACGGCGCAGCTCCCGCGCGCCCGCTTCCTCTCCACCGGCGGCTACCACCACCACGTCGGGGTGAACACGTGGTTCTCCGAGGGCACACCGCTGGAACCCGCGGACGGACCCGGGCTCGACGCGGTCGTGGCGGCGGTGTCCGGCGATCCGGGTCTGGAGGCAACCCACGCGCGCCTCATCGACGCGGGCGCGCCGGTCGAGACGCTCGACGGCTCGCTGGCCACCCGCACGCCCGATGGCGTGCGGGTCGTGCTGGAGCCCGACGCGCGGGGGTAGGCGCGCGGTCGCTTAGGGTGCCTCGCCGATGTGCGGCATCGCCGGATGTGTGGTCGCGCCCGGTGCGCGGCCGGATCGCTCCGCGCTGGAGCGGATGGCGGCCGCCCTGGCTCACCGCGGCCCCGACGACGCGGGGGTGCAGATCGCCGGCTCGGTCGGCCTGGTGCACCGCCGGCTGTCGATCGTCGACCCCACGCCGGCCGGCCATCAGCCGATGGAGCTGGACGGCGGGCGCTGGTGGCTGACCTACAACGGGGAGGTGTTCAACCACCTCGAGCTGCGCGCGCGGCTCGGCGAGCGCGCCTGGCGCGGGGGGACCGACACCGAGACGCTCCTGCATGCCCTGGACGCCTGGGGCGAGGAGGCGATCGCGCGCTGCAACGGCCTCTACGCCTTCGCCGCGCTGGACCGCGACCGCGGGCGCCTGCTGCTCGTGCGCGACCGCTTCGGCGTCAAGCCCCTGTACGTCGCGCGACACGCCGGGGCGCTGTGGTTCGCCTCGGAGATCCGCGCGCTGCTGGCGGCCGGAGTGCCGCGCCGGCCGCGCCCCGAGGTGGTCGCCCACGCCGTCGCCTACGGCTGGGCGGGCGGCGCGCCGACGCCGATCGACGGCGTGGACCGCGTCGCGCCCGGCACGCTGCTCGACGTGGACCTCGCCACGCTGCAGGCGCGCGAGCGGTGCTGGTACGACCCGGCCGCCGCCGTGGAACCCGAACGCGCCGCGGCGCTGGCGGGCCGTCCGCGCGCGCAGCTGGCCGGGGCGCTGGAGGACGAGCTGCGCGCGTCCGTGCGCCGCCGGCTGATGGCCGACGTGCCCGTGGGGACGATGTGCTCGGGCGGTCTGGACTCCTCGCTGATCACGGCGTTCGCCCGCGACGAGCACCCGCGGATCGTCGCCTACAACGCCGCGGTGGTCGACCAGCCCGGCGCGGACGAGGGGCCGTGGGCTTCGCTGGTGGCGCGATCGCTGGGCGTCGAGCTGCGCACCGCGCGGCTGACCGCGCAGAGCTGGCGCGCGGGCCTCGTCGCCGCCGTCGCCCACAACGAGCTGCCGCTCATGCACGAGAGCTCGATCCCGATGGCGATGATCGCCGCGCTGGCCCGCGCCGACGGCGTGAAGGTCCTGCTCAGCGGGGAGGGCGCCGACGAGCTGTTCGCCGGCTACGACTTCCTGCACCCGGCCGAGTACGCGGCCGTCGTGCCGGCGCCGCTGCGGGCCCGCCAGCGCGCCGAGGTCCTGCGCGCCCGTTTCGCGGCTCTTGTCCGGCGCGGGGGACGGGGGGCCGGTCAGGCGTTGCGCCGGCGGATCGTGGACCGCGCGGGCGCGCCGGCGCTTCTGCCGCCGTGGGCGCCGGGCGCGGCCGCGCATGCCGACGCCGTGCGCGCACGAGCGGCGGCGGCGTACGCCCACCATCCGGGTCCGCGCGGCGCGCTGGAGGCGGCGCTCCTGGGCGACCTCTCCACGTACCTGCCCCACCTCCTCAACCGCCAGGACAAGAACACGATGCAGGCCTCGATCGAGACGCGCGTGCCGTTCCTGGACCCCGCCGTGGTCGCGCTCGCGCTGAACCTCCCGCTCGAGGCCCGGACGCGCCCGCTGCGCAAGGGGATCCTCCGCGACCTGGGCGCCGCGCACCTCCCGCCACGCGTGTCGCGCCGGGCCAAGGTCGGCTTCGGCTTCGACGTGCGCCGCTACCTCGACGGCGCCGCCAGGCCGGAGTTCCTGGCCGACGGCGCGCTGCGCGAAGTCTTCGAGATGCCGCGCGACCGCTGGGCCGCCACCGTCCGCGGCGCCTCCTCGGCCCACGCGCTGCGCCTGTGGTCGGGCGAGATCTGGTGGCGGCTGTTCGTCGAGGGCGCCACCGCGGACGCCGTCGAAGCCGCAGTGTGGACTTGACCGCGATATAGGCGGCTAACTCAACAACGGTGTCGCGGGGTCGTGCGGCCAGGCGAGGGGCGCGGCGGTCGCGCGCAGGATGGCGGTGCGGCGCGCGGCGAGGTCGGGATCGGCGACATGGGCGCTCACGAAGTCGCCCAGGGGCTCGCCCGGCGCCAGCTCGTCGCGCACGGCCGCGAGGATGTCCTCCTCGCTGCGCGCGGGCCACGTCCGACCCTGCACGGGCACCGCGGCGACGCCGACGTGGCCGCCGCCGCGGCGCAGGCAGCCGTGGCGCGAGACCCACGCGCGCACCGACTCGACGCGGCGGCCGCCCTCCAGCCGCAGGTCGAGCCCCTGCAGGTGCACGAGCTCGTAGTTGGGCTCGGTCCGGTGCACGCGCGCGAGCTGCGCGCGCGTCAGGTGGATCGCGTGGACCGACGCCACGGCGCCCGGCGAGCGCTGCAGCGCCGCGGGGATCGCGCCGTACGGGGAGACGTGCGCGGAGTAGACGACGTCGAAGTCGCGCAGCTCGGCGGCCACGACGGGCACCCGCACGCCTTCGGCGAGCTCGCCCAGCTTGGCCGTCAGCGCGGCGGGCGAGGCGTTGGCGCCGTAGGCCAGGACGGCGATCCGCTCGCCGGCCTCGAGATCCTCGGCGCGCGGTTCCTCGGCCCGCCCGTCCGCCAGGACGTAGGACTCGCGCGGCACGCCGAACGGGTAGGCCAGGACGCGCGCGAGGAGGTCCTCGACGCTCGTGCCGGCGGGCTCGTTCACGGTCCGGCCGCGGCCCGCCGGCCGGCGGCCTCCTCGACCAGCGCGGCGATCAGGCGGCTGGTCTCGTCGCCCTCGGGATGCCACTGGACGCCGAGGGCGAAGCGGCGCCGCGGGTCCTCCAGCGCCTCGGGCAGGTCGTCCGCCTCGGCGCGTCCGGTGACGACCAGCCCCTCCCCCACGCGCTCCACGCCCTGGTGGTGGTGGGACTTGGCGGCGTGACGCTCCTCCCCGGCGGCGCGCGCGGCGAGAGAGTCCGGCTCCAGGCGCACGTAGTGGTCGGCCCCGTCGAAGGTGCCCAGCACCGGCCGGTGGTGCGGCGTGGACGGCAGGTCCTGGACCAGCGTCCCGCCGCGCGCCACGTTCATGACCTGCATCCCGCGGCAGATGCCCAGGAACGGCAGGTCGCGCTCCAGCGCCCGCGCGGCCAGCGCCAGCTCGAAGTCGTCGCGGTCGCGCGCGGGCCGGTCGGTCGCGGGATGGCGCTCGGCCCCGTACGTCGCCGGGTCCATGTCCACCCCGCCGGCCAGGATCAGGCCGTCCAGCAGGTCGAGCACCACGTCCGGCTGCGCGGTGACCGCCGGGTCGGGCGGCAGCATCAGCGCCAGGCCGCCCGCCCGCTGGATGGCCTCGAGGTAGTTGCGCGGCAGCAGGCAGGCCGGCAGGTCCCAGACGCCCCACTGCGCGCGCTCCACCGCCGTGCAGATGCCGATGGCCGGCCGCGCGCTCATGCCGCCGGCACCTCGATCACCCGGCGCTCGTGCGTGCCCACGCCGATCGTCCGCTCGCCCTCGCGCACCTCCACGTCGAAGCGCAGCTTGCGCCCGTCGGCGATCTCGCGCAGCGTCGCGCGCACCGTGCAGCGCGCGCCCTCCAGCGCCGCGCCGACGTGCTTGACGCACACCTCGAAGCCGACCGTGGCGCGGCCGTCCGGCAGGCGCGGGAAGGCGAGCATCGCGGCGTTGCGCTCCATCATCGCGATCATGCCGGGCGTCGAGAGCACGCTGCGCCCGATCGTCCCGCCCACGTCGGTCAGCAGCCGGTCCGCGACGACGAACTCGTCCACGCGCTCGTCTCCCACCTGCAGCTCGCCGAGGTCCATGCCCTACATCATCGTCAAGCCGCCGCTCACGCCGATCGTCTCGCCCGTCACGAAGGAGGAGTCGTCGGACGCGAGGAACGCGATGACCGCGGCGACCTCGTCGGCCGTGCCGGCCCGGCCCATGCGCGTGGCGGCGATCATGCCCTGCCGCAGGCGGTCGCCCGCCTCGCCGCCGCGGGTCAGCGCGTCCAGCAGCGGCGTCTCGATGGGGCCGGGCGCCACCGCGTTGCAGCGCACCCCGTAGCGCGCGAACTCCCGCGCCACCGCCTTGGTGAACCCGATCACGCCGGCCTTGGCCGCGCTGTAGGGGACGTTCATCTCCGAGCCCCCGCGCCCGGCCTCGCTGGCCACGTTGACGATCGCCCCGCGCCGGCGCTCGCGCATGCCGCCGACCACCTGCTGGGTGACGGCCAGCACGCCGTGCAGGTTCAGGCGCAGCTGGAACTCCCAGTCCTCCGGCGCGATGTGGACGAACCAGCCCACCCCCCGGTCGCCGCCGCCGGCGTTGTTGACCAGCACGTCGAGCGGGCCGACCGCCGCCTCGGCCGCGCGGGCGCCGGCGCTCACCGAGTCGAGGTCGAGCACGTCCATGGCGACCGCCTCGCCGTCGAGCTCCCCGGCCACCTCGCGCGCTCCCGCCTCGTCCACGTCGGCCACCACGACGCGCGCGCCCTCGGCGGCCAGTCGCCGTGCGGTGGCGGCGCCGATGCCCGACGCGCCGCCGGTCACCATCGCCGTCCGGCCCTCCAATCGCATCCCGCGCGCACCCTATACGCTGGCGCGACGTGCCCCGCGAGCCCGTAGCGATCATCGGCGCCACCGGCGCGCTCGGGCACGGGCTCGCGCTGCGGCTGGGGCGGGCGGGCGTGCCGATCGCCGTCGGCTCGCGCTCCGCGGAGCGCGCGGAGCAGGCCGTCGAGAAGCTGCGCGAGCGGGTGCCGGAGGCGACGTTCGAGCCGTGCGAGAACGCGGAGGCGGTCCGGCGCGGAGGCGTCGTCGTGCTGTGCGTCCCCTTCCGCAACCAGTCGGAGAACCTCGCCAACCTGCGCGACCACCTGCGCGAGGGCCAGCTGCTGATCGACGCCACGGTGCCGCTGGCCGCGGCCGTCGGCGGCCGCGCGACGCGGGTGCTCGGAGTCCCCCAGGGCAGCGCGGCCCAGCAGGCCGCCGAGATGGTCCCCGACGGCGTCCGCGTCGTCGCGGCGCTGCACACGATCAGCGCCGCGACGCTCGGCGACCTCGACCATTCGCTGGACGAGGACGTCCTGATCTGCGGCGACCGCAAGGCCGACAAGCGCGAGGCGGCGGAGCTGATCGGCGCGATCCCCGGCCTGCGCTGCGTGGATGCCGGGCGGCTGGAGGTCGCGCGGATCGTGGAGTCGCTGACCGCGCTGCTGATCTCGATCAACGCCCGCCACAAGACGCACGCGGGAATCCGGATCACCGGCCTGCCCGACGAGTTGTGGCCGCCCCCCTCGTCGTCCTAGCCGGCGGGACCGGCGGGGCCAAGCTGGCCCGCGGGATGCTGGACGTGGTCGGCGCCGACCTCGTCGTGGTCGCCAACACCGGCGACGACGTGGAGGTCCACGGCGCCTACGTTTCCCCGGACCCCGACCTGATCGTGTGGTGGCTGTCCGACCGCATCGACGCGCGCGGGTGGGGGCTGCACGGCGACACGTTCGCCGTCATGGACGGCCTGCGCGAGCTGGGCGACGACGTGTGGTTCCAGCTGGGCGACCGCGACCTGGCCGCGTGCCTGCTGCGGCGCCGGCGGCTGGACGAGGGGGCGCGGCTGACCGAGGCGATCGACGAGCTGCGCGGCGCGCTGGGCGTGCCGGCGCGCGTGGTCGCGATGAGCGACGACCCCGTGCGCACGCGCGTGCGCCACGCGGAGCGGTGGTGGCCGCTGCAGGAGTACCTGATCCGCGCGCGGGGAGCGGCGCCCGTGGACGGCGTGGAGTACGAGGGCGCCGCGGCGGCGCGGCCGGCGCCCGAAGCGCTGGAGGCGATCGCCTCCGCGCGCGCCGTGGTGATCGGCCCCTCCAACCCCGTGATCTCGATCGGGCCCATCCTCGCGGTCCCGGGGATGCGCGAGGCGCTCGCCGCCACGCCCGCGCCCGTCGTCGCGGTCAGCCCGCTGGTCCGCGGCGAGGTGCTCAAGGGTCCGACGGCCGCCTTCCTGGAATGGGCCGGACATCCGTGCGACGCGGACGGGATCGCCGCCGCCTACGCCGGCGCGATCGACGGCCTGGTGGCCGACGAGCGCACCGACGCGGTTCCCACACTCGTCACCGACGTGCTGATGGACACGCCCGAGGCCCGCCGCCGCGTGGCCGAGGAGACGCTGCGCTTCGCCGAGGCCCTCGCCTGACCCGGCCACGTTGTGGACTTAGCCGCCTATATCGCGGTCAAGTCCACTCCGTGGCGGCGGGTGTAGCGTTCGGCGCCGCATGAGGACGTTCGGCGTGCTTCCGGTCAAGCGCTTCGGCGCGGCCAAGCAGCGGCTGTCTGACGGGCTGGAGCCGGCGGACCGCGCGGTGCTGGCCGAGGCGATGGTCCGCGACGTGCTGGCCGCGCTGGGGCGCGTGCGGGGCCTGGATGGTCTGGTCGTGGTGACGAACGAACCTCGCGCGGCGGCGCCGGCGCGCGAGGCCGGCGCGACGGTGATCGCGGACGAGGTGGAGGCGGGACAGAGCCCCGCCGCCGCCGCGGGCATCTCCCGCGCGGTCGCGCTCGGCGCGGAGCGCGTGCTCCTCGTGCCCGGCGACTGCCCGGCGCTCGAGCCCGACGAGGTCGACGCACTCCTAGGCGCCCCGGCCGACCCGCCCGCCGTGACCGTGGTCCCCGACCGGCACGGGACCGGGACGAACGCCCTGCTGCTCGCGCCCCCCGACGCGATCTCGCCGGCCTTCGGGCCGGGCTCGCGCGCCCGCCACGTGCAGGCGGCGCAGCGCGCGGGCGCACGGGTGACCGTCGCCCATCCGGCCTCGCTGCTGCTGGACGTGGACACCGCGGGCGACCTCGCCGCTCTGCGCGAGATGCTGGCCGGCCATCCCGACCCGCCCCCGCACACGGCAGCCGCCCTGGAGAAGATCGCGGCGGAGAAGGACCCGCTCGGCACCGCCCCATGACCGGCCGTGACCGGACCCGGCTCGGCCGCCGCACGCGATGACGGGCGTCTCCGCCGTCGCGCTGGCGGGCCTCCCCGAAGTCAGGGCGGGCGACGACCTCGCCGCCCTGATCGCGGGGGCCGGCGAGGCGCTGCGCGACGGCGACGTGGTCTGCGTCGCTCACAAGGTGGTCTCCAAGGCCGAGGGGCGCGTGCGGCGGCTGGAAGACGTGCGGCCGGGCGAGCGCGCGCGAGAACTCGGGGCGAGGCTGGGACGGGACCCGCGCCACGTCCAGGTCGTGCTCGACGAGGCCGCCGAGGTCCTGCGCGACGAGCGCGTGCTGATCTGCCGCACGCGCCATGGCTTCGTATGCGCCAACGCCGGCGTGGACGCGTCCAATGCGGGCGAGCCGGGCAGCGTCGTGCTGCTGCCCGAGGATCCGGACGCCTCCGCCCGCGCCCTGCGCGCCCGCCTGCGCGAGCTGACCGGCACCGCGCCCGCCGTCGTCGTCACCGACTCCTTCGGCCGCCCCTGGCGCCACGGGCAGGCCGAGGTCGCGATCGGCGCCGCCGGCCTCGCGCCGCTGGACGACTGGCGCGGCCAAGCGGACCGCGCCGGACGCGAGCTGACCGCGACCTGGATCGCCGTGGCCGACCAGGCGGCCGCCGCCGCCGACCTGGCCCGCGCGGGCAAGGACTCCGGCGAGCCGGTCGTGGTCCTCCGCGGCCTGGACCGCTTCGTGACGCAGGACGACGGCCCCGGAGCGGCCGCCCTCATCCGACCACCGGAAGAGGACCTCTTCCCCTGACCGGCGCCCTTCGCTAGACCGCGACGGGCAACGGATGTCGGGCGCGGATCTCGTACAGCGTCGTGCGCTCCGCCGCGGGCCGGCCCGCCCGGTGCGCGGCGGCGATCAGCTCCGGCGGGTCCAGGCGCACGCCGTGGTGGGAGCCGGCCAGGCGCGAGATGTTCTCCTCCATCAGCGTCCCGCCAAGGTCGTTGACGCCCCAGCGCAGCGCCTCGGTCGCGGCGTCCAGCCCCATCTTCACCCAGCTGGCCTGCAGCGAGCGGATCGACGGGCCCAGCGCGAGGCGGAAGGCCGCCGTGTGCTTGAGGTTCTCCTCGCGGGAGATCTCCTCGATCCCGTGCGTGCGCCCCAGCAGCGTGTGGAACGGGATGAACGACAGCGGCACGAACTCGTTGAAGGCGCCCGTGCGCTCCTGCAGCGCGCGCACCACGCGCATGTGCTCGGCCAGCTCCCACGGCTCCTCGACGTGGCCGAACATCACCGTGACGCTGGTCGAGAACCCCGCGGCCGCGGAGGCCTCCATGATCTCCACCCAGCGCCCCACCGGGAGCTTGTTGGGGCTGATCCGCTCGCGCACGCCGTCGTGCAGCACCTCCGCCGCGGTGCCGGGCGTCGAGCCCAGCCCCGCCTCGCCCAGGCGCTCGAAGACGGCGTACGGGGACAGACCCGACACGTCGCACATGTGCGCGACCTCCATCGGCGAGTACGCGTGCAGGTGCAGGTGCGGCGCCTCGTCCTTGACCACGCGCAGGAAGCGCTCGTAGTCCTCCAGTCCCCAGTCGGGGTGGATCCCCGACTGCATGCAGATCTCCGTCGCGTCGTACTCGACCGCCTCGCGCACGCGCCGGCGCAGCTCCTCCTCGGAGTGCTCGTAGGCGTCGGGCGAGCGGCGCCCCTGACCGAAGCCGCAGAAGGCGCAGCCGACCGTGCAGACGTTGGAGACGTTGAGGTTGCGGTTGACCACGAACGTCACCTCCTCGCCGGCCAGGGACGCGCGCAGCTCGTCGGCCGCCGCGCGCATCTCCTCGATCGCCTCGGGCCGCGTCTCGGCGAACAGCGCGGTCGTCTCCTCGGCGCTGAGGCGCCGCCCCGCGACCGCGCCTTCGATCGCCCCGGGCACGAGGTCCGCCCGGATGACGCGCTCCTCGCGCCGACCCGACCCCCGGCGCGGGATGAACGACCAGTAGCGCGCGCGGATCGTGTCCAGCACGCCCTGCGCCACCCACTCCGGCGCGATGTACTGCGGGTACACGCACAGCCGCTCCGTGAGCGCGACCCCGTCCTCGGCCAAGCGCTGGCGCACCTGGTGCGGCGAGGGGAACGGATGCTCGGGCGAGATGTGGTCGCCGTTGGCGCTCAGGCCGCCGAGGTCCGTCGCGCCCTCCGCGACGAGCTCCGGCCACCAGTCGGCCAGGTTGGGCGGGATCTGGACCCCCACGCCGGGCAGCACGTGCCGGGCGTACGCCACGAGCCGCTTCATGTCCGCGAGGCTGACCGGCGACGACCAGTCCGGGGCGTCGAGCACGGGCCCCTCGTGCAGCCCCGTGCGCCAGAACTCCTCCGCGGACTGCGCCGCGACCTCCGCCGGCTCCTCGCCGTAGTAGCGGCGGTGGGGGACGAAGTTCTGCAGGATCACCTCCTGCAGGTGCCCGTACCGCGCTTGCACCGCGGCGAGCGCGTCGAGGGATGCGAAGCGGTCGGCCTGCGACTCGCCGATCCCCACGAGGATGCCGCTGGTGAAGGGGATCCGCAGCTCGCCGGCCGCGCGGATCGTGTCCAGCCGCGCCGCCGGGTGCTTGGTCGGCGAACCCTGGTGCGCGACGAGGTCGGGGTTCACGGACTCCAGCATCAGGCCCTGCGACGCGGTGACCTCCCGCAGCCGCCCCAGGTCCGCGCGCGACAGGACGCCGAGGTTGGTGTGCGGCAGCAGGCCCCGCTCCAGCGCGCGCTCGCACGCCCACACGACGTAGGAGACGAAGTCCTCGTGGCCCCAGGCGCGCAGCCGCGCGGCCACCTCCGGGTTGACCTCGGGCCGCTCGCCGGTGAGCACGAGCAGCTCCTTGACCCGCCGGCGCGCCGCGCCGTCCAGCAGCTCGAGGACCTCCGCCGGCTCGTGCAGGTGCGCGCGGTGCGTCGCGAACGCGCAGTACTTGCAGTAGCAACGGCACGTCCGCGACAGCGACAGCGTCAGGTTGCGAGAGAAGGTGACGCGCCGGGCCATCGACGAAGCCTAGCCCGGCGCATCGCCCAGTCAGCCCGGAAGGCGTTCTATGGGGGGTTGCGCCTCGCGCTCCTGCGGCTTGAGCACCAGGAAGACGTAGGCGAACGCCGCGAGGATGGCGCCCAGGGCCGGGCCGACGACGTAGACCCAGAAGTCGCCGAACTCGTTGGCCACGATCGCGGGGCCGAAGGAGCGGGCGGGGTTGAAGGCGGCGCCGTCCAGCGGCGCGAACACCATCACGGCGAGGCCCAGTGCCATGCCGATCCCCAGGCCCGACATCCACCGCTCGCTTCGCGGGTTGACCGCGAAGGTCATGATCGCCCACATCAGGATGAAGGTGCCGATCACCTCGACCAGCAGGGCGCCGAGCGGCTTGCCCTGGAGGAACTTCTCCGACACGACCGTGGCGCCGTAGTCCACCGCGCGCCCTTCGTCCTGGAGCAGCAGCTTGGTCACGAGCGCTCCGGCGACCGCGCCGGCCAGCTGCACGAGGATGTAGATCATCGCATCCAGCGGCGAGATCTTGCGCAGCGCGGTCAGCGCAGTCGTGACCGCGGGGTTGAAGTGCGCGCCCGAGGTGTGTCCCAGCGAGTACACGAGCACGGCCAGGACGAAGACGTGCACGAGCCCGATGACCGCGAAGTCGGTGAACTGCAGGCCGCCCTCGGAGTTGATCGAGACGACCGAGCAGACGAACAGGACGAGTAGGAACGTCCCCAGGAACTCGGCCACGTACGCCGGAACGCCTCGCTCCTGGACGTCCGCGGCTTGCGTCGATGCACGCCCTTCCACTGGTCCTCCTCTTTTCGGGGTTTGCTGAGCGCCGTGATCCTATTCGGCGTCGCGGCGCGTGCTCGGCGTCAGCCCGCGGCGGTCGGCCTGCGCGCGGCGCACGAGCGGCGGGGCGAGCGCGCGCAGCGCCGGCACCAGCCAGTACGCGCGCGGGACGTAGCGCTCGGCCTTGCCGCCGGGCCCGGCCTGCCAGATCGCCTCGGCCACCTTGTCGGGGCTCGAGACGAGCCACCGCGTCGCCCGGCGCTCTAGCAGCTCGCGCTGCGGAAAGCCCTCCGTGGCGACGAACCCCGGCAGCACGAGGCCCACGTGGACCCCGTGCGAGCGCTCCTCCAGGCACAGCGCGTCGCTCCAGCCCGCCAGGGCGAACTTGCTCGCCGAGTAAGCACCGGAATTGGGACGCCCGACGCGACCGGCGGTGCTGGAGACGTTGACGATCGAGGACGGAGCGCTGGCACGCAGCATCGGCAGGAGTGCCTCCGTGAGCCGGCAGACGGCGTCGAAGTTGAGCTCCATGTGTCGTTGCACGTCGGCCCAGCCACCCTCGTCGAAGCGCCCGCGCCAGGCGCCCCCGGCGTTGTTGACCAGCAGGTGCAGCCGGCCCCCGTGCTCGCGCTCCAGCACCTCGCGCACCTTCGCGGGCGCATCCGGCTCGACGAGGTCGGCGGCCACCACGGTCGCGCCGCCCAGCTCGTCCGCCAGCGCGCGCAGGCGCTCCTCGCGGCGCGCCACCAGGACCAGGTCCCAATCCGGCTCGCGCGCAATCCGCCGTGCGGTCGCCTCGCCGATGCCGCTGGAGGCGCCCGTGACCAGCGCGATCACGCGAGCGCCTCCCCCGCCAGCCGCCCGACCAGCTCCGCGCCCTCGCGCGCCATGCGCGAGCGCGGCACGACCAGGTCGAAGCCCGCCCGCTCGGCCCGCTCGCGCACCGCGGGCTCGACGTGCGAATAGAAGCCCAGCGTCCGCCGGCCCGCCAGCTCGCCGCCGGCGGCCATCGAGTCGACGAGCATGATCCCGTCGATCGCGTCGGTCGTCAGGTCGACGACGAGGACGTCTGCGAACTCGATCTCCCCGCGCGCGTCGTCCTCCTGTCCCGTGAGCGTGACCTCGTGGCCCGCCGCCTCCAGCATCGACACGACCTTCGAGCCGAACAGGAGGTCCGGGACGAGGGCGACCACGCGGGCCATCAGACGCCGGGTGCTCGCCTCACTGCGCCCGCACGCGCCGCATCTGGCGGCGCACCGACTCGGGCCGGCCCCACATCGGCTCCACCGGCGTGCGGCCCTGGCGGACCTCGCGCACGGCGAGCTCACCCGCGATCCCCGCGTCGTCGAGCAGCCTGAGCGTGCCCCGCACGACGGAAGCCGCAGCCGCGTGACCGAACTGGTGCGCGATCAGCAGGCGCCAGTGCCAGTCGTGGTGCGAGTACGGCTGCGGGTTGGCGGTGACCAGGTATGTCGCCGCCTCGACGTAGCGCGACTCGTCGGCGATGCGCAGGTCGAGCTCGAGGTCGGTCCAGTCCTCGGGCAGCGCGTCGAGGATCTCCTGAAAGTCGTCCGCCAGCGGCACGCGCGCAGCCTACCGCGCGAAGTGCGCGCGCAGACGGCGGTGGCGGTGGCGGAAGATCCGCTCGACGATCCCGCGCACCAGCCGGCTGGTGCCGGGCAGCCGCGGGGCGAACGTCAGGCGGTCGGTGACCGCGCAGGCGTCCTCGCCGCGCGCCTCCACGAAGCGCTCGTGCTGCCAGAAGCGCATGCTGCCCATCGGCGAGCGCTCGAGGAACCGGTGACCAGGCCCGCGCTCCACCAGCGTCAGGTCGTCGTAGTCGAACGGGATCGCTTTGAGGAGCAGTACCCACGAGCGTCCCACCGGACGGCCCAGCGGCAGCTCCTCGATGCTCTCGATGCCGCGGGCGCCGCGCGGGACGGTCATCCGCATCCACGGCCCGAGCTCGTGGTTGACGCCCTCGACGCTGGTCACCCGCTGCCACACCGCGTCGGCCGGGGCGGGGACCTCGCTCGTGCGCTGCACCGTGTTCACGCGAGCTGCACGCGCATGGCGCGCGCGAGGCCGCCGCCGAGGACGTGGACCTCGCGGCCGAAGCGCACGAACAGCGGTCCGCCGAAGGGCTGGCGGTCCACCACCTTGAAGCGGTCGCCTGGGGAGATGCCGCGCTCGGCCAGCCAGCGCAGCATCTCGGGGTCGGAATCCGACACGCGCACGAACTTCCCGGCGTCGCCGGTGGCCAGCGCGTCCAGCGCCTGCGTCTCGGCCTCGTCGATCTGGCCGTCGCGCGTGGGGATCGGATCGCCGTGGGGGTCGTGCGTCGGGTCGCCGAGCTTGGCCGCGATCAGGTCCTCCAGCTCCTCTGAGAGCACGTGCTCGAGCACCTCGGCCTCGTCGTGCACGCGGTCCCACGGCACGCCGAGCGACTCCGTCAGGTACAGCTCGAGCAGGCGGTGGTGGCGCAGGACCTCCAGCGCGAGGGCCTCGCCCGCCGCGCTGAGCTCGACGCCGCGGTAGGGCGAGTGCCGCGCCAGCCCGCGGGCGGCCAGCTTCTTGACCATCCCCGAGGCCGACGCGGGCGTGACGTCGAGGCGCTCGGCCAGCGCGGTGGTGGACACCGGCCCGCCCTCCCCGCCGTCGCGGCGGTGCTGGAGGCCGTAGATCGCCTTCACGTAGTTCTCCATCGCCTCGGTGGGCTGCGCGCGAACCGCCATCACAGGCTCACCAGCAGGCCGGTTACGTACATGATCGCGGCCCCGCCCGCGATGCCCGCGACGGTCGCGGGCGTCAGGGCGCGCCCGGCGCGGTCGCGCAGCGACGGCATCAGCTGCAGGATCACCTGGAGGATCGCGCCGGCGCCCGCGCCGATCAGGAAGGCCGCCAGCGCGGGGTTGAAGGCCACCGCGCCGATCCACGCGCCGAGGATGGCCGGCGCCCCCGCGATCAGCCCGAGCCCGACCAGCCGCCGCAGCCGCGGGCGCCCGCCGGCCAGCGGAGCCACGATGGCCAGACCCTCGGTCGTGTTGTGGATGGCGAAGCCGACGACCAGGAACGCGCCGAGCGCCAGCGCGCCGATCGCGTAGGCCGAGCCGATGGCCAGGCCCTCGCCCAGGTTGTGCAGCCCGATCCCCACCGCCACCAGCAGCGCCAGCGTGGCGCCCGCCGCGCCCGCGTCGCGCGCCCGCCCGGCGCGGGCGCGCAGGTGCGCGTCCACCCCGGTCAGGGCGAGGTAGGCCAGCGCCGCGCCGAGGAACGGGAGCGCCGCCCCGCCCAGCACGGCCGCGCCCTCGCCTGCGATCTCCACCGCCTCGAGCGTGGCGTCGAGGGCGAGGAAGCCCAGCAGCCCGACGGTGATCGCGAGCAGCACGCGCACCCAGTTCTCGCCGACCCGGCCGACGAAGGGCAGCCACAGCATGCCCAAGGCGACCGGGATCACGCCCACGTAGACGCCCAGCAGCGCCAGCAGGCCCAGGAAGCCGACGTCGGTGTCGGGGGTCTCCACCGCGACGGGGACCTCGTGCGCGATCGTGCCGCCGGTCGAGGTGAGCAGCGCCACCTCGTAGGCCTCGCCCTCCACCCACGGGTACTCCACCGCGATCTCGCGCGACCCCAGCTGGCCGATCTCCGTGCCGTCCATCGCGAACTGGGCGAAGCCGTCGTTCACCGTGACCTGCGCGACCTGCACCGGATCGGGCCCGTCGTTGCGTACGTGCAGCACGATCCGGCCCGGCTCGAGCACCGTGCGCTCGAAGGCCAGCTCCTCCACCGGCGGGCCGGCGCGCTCGCCGAGCCCGGGGCCGCCCAGCGCGGCGAAACCGCCGATGGCCAGCGCGGCCAGCAGCAGCGGCAGGGCGCCGAGCACCCACGCGGGGACGCGCCCGAACCGGATGCCCGCCTCGCGAGTGGCCGCGCGCGCCTCCATCACACGACCTCGAAGAAGCCGACCCAGCCCAGCTCGGTGAACTCCGACTGGTGGGCGTGGAACATGAACTTGCCCTTCTGCGGGAAGCGCCACTCCAGGATGCCGCGCTGGCCCTGGCACTGCATGACGGTGTCGGTGAACTCGGCCGGCTGCAGCGACGTGCCCGTGGGGAAGTACTGGAAGAAGTTTCCGTGCAGGTGAAACGAGTTGACCAGGTCGAACTCGAGCATGTTGGCCAGGTAGATCCGCACCAGCTCGTTCTGGCGCACGCGGATCGGCTCGTCCATGTAGGCGAAGGGGATGCTGTTGGCCGCGTAGACCTCGTTGGAGCGGTCGAAGTTGGTGTCGAACCCGTTGAGGACCATCACCATCTCGTCCGCGGGCGGGCGCTCCTCCTTCGGGTCGATGAGGAACGCGCCGTGCAGGCCCTTGGCGATGTGCGAGGCCAGCGGCGGCGTGTGGCAGTGGTAGACGTGCAGGCCGAACGGATCGGCGTCGAACTCGTAGACCGTCCGCTCCCCGGGCTGCACCAGTCCCGCGCCCAGTCCCGGTACTCCGTCCATGGCGGCGGCGTGGATGCCGTGGAAGTGGATGGTGTGCGGATGCGTCGAGCCGTTGACGAAGCGGATGCGCAGGCGCTCGCCCTCGCGGGCGCGCAGCGTCGGGCCCGGCACGCGCCCGTTGAACGCCCAGGCGGCGAACTTGACGCCGGGCGCGACCTCGATCTCCTTGTCCTCCGCGACCACCGTCCACTCGCGCACGGTGCGCCCGCCCTCGCGGCGGACCGTGCCCGCGTCGAAGTCGCGCAGGATCGCGTGCGGGTCGAAGCCGTTGGCGCGGTGGTCGACGCGCCCGCCGCGGCGAAACGCCGCGTGGTTGGCCGCGTGCCCGGGCGCCGCTCCCGCCGTGGCGCCGTGCTCGTGCTTGGCCGCGCCCGCCGGGGAGACCCCGGCCAGGCGTGCGGCGGCCGCGGCTCCGACGAGCGGAGCCAGGCCACCGATGAGGCGACGACGTGTCAGCGATGCCACAACCGAGATTATGGCATACCTAAACCTCTCGCGCTGCCATCCTGTTGCGCATGGCCATCACGCAGGTGGATCGCGACTACGAGGCGGTCACGACGGCAGCCGGGTTCGCCGACCGCTCCGAGCGCGGAAAGCTCGCCGTGGTCGGCGCCAGCGCCGCCGCGTTTCTCAACGGGCTGGTCACCAACGACGTGGAGGCGCTCGCGGACGGAGAGGGCCTGTACGCCGCGGTCCTGACGCCCAAGGGCAAGATGCTGGGCGACCTGCGCGTGCTGCGCGCGGTGCCGGGGCTGCTGCTGGACACCGAGCGCTCCGCGTTGCAGGAGGTCTTCAACGTCCTGTGGCGCGGGCGGATCGGCTACGACGTCGAGATCCACAAGCGCACGCTGGACACGGGGCTCCTCTCGGTGGCGGGCCCGCGGGCGCGCGCCGTGACGGGAGCGCAGGCGCTGGACGCGACGGAGCACGCCCACGCCGGGGCCGAGCTCGCCGGACGGCCCGTGCGGCTGATCGTCACCGACGTGGGAGTCGACGTGCTGTGCGTGGCCGACGACGTGGAGCCGGTGGCCGCCGCGCTGCGCGAGCGCGGCGCGGCGCCGGTCTGCGACGACGCGCTGGAGACGCTGCGCGTCGAGCGCGGGCGCCCGCGCTACGGCGTGGACCTCGACGACACGACGATCCCCCAGGAGGCGGGCCTCAACGAGCGCGCGGTCTCCTTCACCAAGGGCTGCTACGTCGGCCAGGAGACCGTGGCGCGGCTGTTCTACAAGGGCAAGCCCAACCGCCACCTGCGCGGGCTGCGCCTGTCCGGACCGGCGTCGCCGGGGGACGAGCTGCGCCTGGGCGAGCGCCCGGTGGGGCGGCTGGGGACCGTCGCGCACTCCCCGCGACTGGGAACGATCGCGCTGGCCGTGGTGCGCCGCGAGGCGCAGCCCGGGGACACGGTGGCCGTCGGCGACGCCGGCACGACCGCCGAGCTGGTCGAGCTGCCCTTCTAGGCCGCGGCGGCCAGCTCCGCCGAGCGCCCGATCGCCAGGCCGGCGATCCCGGCCGCCATCAGCCCGACTCCCAGCACGATCGCGCTACCCAGCTCCAGACCGGTGAGCGGCAGCCGCGGCTCGCGGGCCCGCGGCCGGCGCTCCTCGCGGGGCGCGCGCCGGCGTTCGGGCGCCGGGACGAAGGGATCCTCGCCGGGACGCGCGCCCGGCTCGGGCTCCACCGGGGTCTGCGCGACCCGCGCGACGTCGGACTCCAGGACCGGGAGGTCCGCTCCGGCTCGTGCGGCGCCCGCCGGGTCGGTGTCGGGAGCCGCCAGCGCGACCGCGCGCGGCGGCGGCGTCTCGGGGGTGGCGGGCTCCGGGGCCGGCGCCGGCGGCGCGCCGGTCAGCGGCGCGGGCTCGGGGCCCGACAGGCCGCCCGCCACGGTGGTGGGGGCCGCGCTGCCGCCCGAATGCGAGTGCGCAACGGGAACGGCGACCGCCGCGGCGGCGAGCGCAGCCACCGCGGGAGCCAGCCGGAGCAGGCTTGCGCGTGGACCCCTCTCCATGGGGTGGATCCTTCGACGCGCGCCCGGCGCGCCCTCCCCGGAGAACGCGCGTTCAGCGGCCGAACACGCGCGGCACGGCGGCGAGGTCGCGCAGGCGCCCGCGCGGGCGCAGCCGCCGGGTCAGCACGGCGCGCATCGGGTCCACGCGGCCCGCGGTGACGTCGACGAAGTCCTCCCAGCGCGCGCGCAGGGTCACGTCGGCGTCCGTCGCGAGTCCCGGCTCGGCGCGGGCGTTGCCGTTGTCCACGACGACGTGCCACGGCTGGGCGTCCGGGAAGTCCCACTGGAAGGTCATCGGGCGCTCCAGCCCGTGCCGGGGGTTGATCGAGCGGCGGATCGTGTCGAACAGCAGCGCCTGGTCCGCGGGGTCCGACGACGGCGGCCGCGTCTTCTCGCCCAGCAGCCCGGCCTGGACGAGCTCGCGCCCGCGGCGGGCGCGCTCCTCGTGCGGGATGTCGATGGGGATCGGCGGCGGGCCGGGCAGCTCGTCGAGCGGCAGGCCGGCGCTGCGCAGCTTGGTCTCCAGCGACATCGAGCCCTCCGCGCCCAGCTCGTCCAGCGTCATGCCGAAGCACGTCACGTACGTCTCGTCCCAGTTCGGCGGGATGAGGACCGACGCCGTCCACGGGATCACCTCGCGCAGCAGGCCCGCCACGGCATGGCGGCAGCGCGGGTCCTCCTCCGCGAGGTCGTGCAGCAGCTTGACCCCGAACGCGATGTGGCGCTGCTCGTCGCGCGCCACGTTCGCCATCCCCTCGCGGAAGCCGGGGAGCAGGTCGCGCTGCTGCAGGTAGGAGGTGATGAAGTGCTGGCCCGGCTGCGCGAGCGAGGCCTCGATGATCACGTGGTAGAGCGTGATCGCGGCGGCCAGCTTGGGGCGCGAGCGGTCCTTGCGCAGCTCGTCGGCCATCGTGTCGAGCCGGTCGAAGACCTTGCGAAAGCCCCACGTCAGCTGCGGCTTGATCTCCTGCAGCCCGCCGCGCATCGTCCCGTCGCCCACCCCGGCCACCTCGTGCATGAAGCGCTTGAAGAAGACGGCGTGGCGGGCCTCGTCGACCTGCTGGGTGGTCAGGAAGTACTTCTGCTCCTCCAGCGGCGCGGCGTCGATGTAGGGGGACAGGTTGTCCGCGACGGCGTCCTCGCCCCAGAAGAAGAGGTTGTAGTTCCACAGCGCGGCACGGCGCTCGTGGTCGGTCAGCTCCTCGCGCCACTGACGGGCGTCCTCGCCGAAGTCGATGGCCGTCGCGCTCCAGTTGCCCTGCTCCCAGCGGGCGTAGAGGTCGTCATAGGAGATGGCCGCGGCGGCGGGCGCGGTGCGGGTCTCGGGGGTGCTCATGACCGGAGGCTAGCGCCGGATTTGAACGAAAGTCAAAGAGCTTTTCGCGCATGCGTGACGAAGCGCTCGAGCGCCTCCGCGCCCGCCGGCGGGTCGAGCCGCAGGACCGGCGTCTCGGGGTGCGCGTCGAGCCACGTGGCGACGATGCGCAGCTCGTGCACGGCGTCCGGCGGCACGCAGGCCGGACCGGCGGACGGCCTCGCACCCAGCGCCAGCGCGGTGCGGCGCTCCAGCTCCTCGCCGTCCGGGAGCTCGCCCCAGTCCGCGACGCGCCCGCCGACCACCCAGAAGGCGTCGAAGCGCCGCGCCGCGGGGTGTCGCGCGAGGACCAGCCGCGGCAGCGCGTGGGTCGCGCGCAGGTCGCCGCCGAGCCGGTCCAGCAGCGCGGCCAGGCGATCGCGGCGCCGCCGCAGCGTCGCGGCGCGCTCGTAGTGGCGCTTGGCGGACTCCTCGCGCATGCGCGAGTCCACCAGCGCGAGCAGCGCCTCGCGGCCGTCCTGCGCGCCGGTGAAGGCGGACAGCGCCGCGTCCAGCCGGCGGCGGTAGGCGTTGGGGTCGAGATCGCCGAGGCACGGGGACAGGCAGCGCCCCATCTGCCCGTACGCCGAGGGGTGGTCGCGGCGCGGCAGGCGCCGGCCGCAGTGGCGCAGCGCGAACAGCGACGTCAGGTGGTCGGCCAGCTCGCGCGCGACGTGCTGCCCGCGCAGCGGTCCCACGTTGACGGCCCGCCCCGGCGCCGGCTGCGACGCGACCTCGAGGATCGGATAGGCGATGTCCAGCCGCGCCCGCAGGTAGACGTAGGCGTCCGAGCGCTTGAGCGCCACGTTGCCCGGCGGGCGCAGCTCCTTGATCAGGCGGTTCTCGAGCACCAGCGCCCCCAGCTCGGACGCCGTCTCGCGATGGTCGACCAGCGCGGCGTGCGCCGTCCACCCCGCCGCCTCCGCGCCGGGCGCGAAGTGCGAGCGCGCCCGCGTGCGCAGCCGCTTGGACTTGCCGACGTACAGCACACGACCCGACCCGTCGCGGAACAGGTAGACGCCGGGACCGTCGGGCAGCGTCGCGAAGTCCAGCGGCGCCGCCGGCGTGGGCGCCCCTCCACCCCGCAGCCGCCCCGGGGGGCGGCGCCCCGCGCGCCGGCGGCGGCGCGGCGCCAGCAGCTCGACCGCCTCGCCGACCGTCGGCGCGTTGGCGCACAGCTTGGGGAACAGCGCGCAGAACACGCGCGCGCACGTCTCGGCGTCCACCAGTGCGCGGTGGGCGCCGTCGCGCTCGATTCCCAGCGCCGCCGCCAGCGGGCCGAGCGCGCGGCGGCGGACCAGCGGAGCGAAGCGCCGGGCCATGGCCACCGTGCACAGCACCGGCGGGTCAGGCCAGGGCAGGCCGGCGCGCGCGAACGCCCCGGCCAGCACGCCGCGGTCGAAGCGCGCGCTGTGCGCGACCAGGACGCGCCCGCGCAGCCGCGCCGCCAGCTCCGGCAGTACGTCCGCCGGCTCGGGCGCCGCGTGCAGCATCGCGTCGGAGATCCCGGTCAGCCGCTGGATGCCCGCCGACAGCGGCGCCCGTGCGGCGACCAGCGAGCCCCAGCGCTCGTGCAGCTCGCCGCCGCCGACCAGCACGGCGCCCACCTCGGTCAGCTCGCAGTCCTCGCCGGCGCAGCCGTTCGTCTCCACGTCCACGGCCAGGAACTCCGACGTGTGCAACGGCGCTTGCAGCAACTGCATCCCGATGGCCTATCGCCCGGCCCGGACGGCGTGCAGCGGCGCATGCAGACCCGTACTGCGGGGTACGCCTGGGGCGGGGAGTACCATCGCCCCATCAGCCAACGAAGGGAGCGCTCATGACTACCGCCGCGCCGCGACAGGACTCATCGGCAACGGACGAGCGCACCCGCATGGCCTGGACGGTCTACCGCGATTCGCTGCGCGATCTGCGCGGCGCGGAGTACGAGGCCGCCGAGCGCGAGGCCTGGGAAGCGCTTCAGCGCGAGCTGCGCGCCATCGCGTCGAGTTCGACGCGTCACGCCACGGTCGGTTAGGGTTCCGCCCGTTCGGGGGTGGTCGCGAGGGACCCTTCCCCCTGCGCCGGCGATGGAGAAACAGCACAGCCCACGTCTGCTGACGGTCGCCGCGGTGGCCAGCCTCGCCCTCGCCGTGCCGGGCTGCGGCGAGGACGACGACTACAAGAACGAGCCGCGCCCGCCCGCGCCGATCAACGTCACGGCCTACGTCTCGCCCAAGCGGGTGTCGGTCTCGCCGTCGACCTTCGGCGCCGGCCCGATCGTGCTGATCGTGACCAACCAGAGCAACGCCTCGCAGGAGGTCACCTTCACCAGCGAGAGCGCCGGCACGAGCGGGCGGGGGGACGTGACGCAGTCCACGCTGATCAACCCCGGCGACACCGGCCAGCTCAAGCTCGACGTCGAGCAGGGGTCCTACGTCGTGCGGACCGGCAACGAGACGGTCCGCCCGGCCACGGTCACGGTTGGCCCGCAGCGCAAGAGCGCCCAGAACGAGCTGCTGCAGCCCTAGCGCTGTGTGACGCGCTTCACACCGCGCGGCGACATCGGGTCTGAGATACTTGCGTGCATGCAAGCAAGTACCACTCCGGCCGCGACCTCGGCGGACGTCGCCCACGACCTGCTCTGCGTCGTGGGTCACTTCATGCGCGAGTCCACGCCACAGTTCTTCCGCACGCTGAGCGAGCTGGACCTCTCCCTCACCCAGGTCAAGATGCTCCACCAGCTGGAAGCGCCGGACAGCGACGTGCCGCTGACCGAGCTCGCGGAGCTGCTCTCGCTGTCGCTGCCCGCGGTGAGCCGCGCGATCGAGGCCCTCCAGCAGCGCGGCTACGTCGCGCGCCGCGAGGACGACCGCGACCGCCGCGTCAAGCGCGTGCGGATCACGCCGGCGGGCCGCCGCGTGCTCGAGCGGCTGACGCGAATCCGGCTGAAGATGCTCGAGCGCTTCACCTCGACGCTCTCCGAGGACGAGCGCGCCGACCTCGTGCGCGCGCTGGCCCCGCTCGTGGAGAAGACGCGCCGATGAACGACCGCCTGCGCCTGCACGACGGCAACCGGCGCTGGTGGACGCTCGCCGCCATGTGCTTCGCGCTGTTCATGATCATGCTCGACAACACGGTCGTGAACGTCGCGCTGCCCTCGATCCAGCGCGACCTCGGCGCGGACCTGGCGGCGCTGGAGTGGACGATCAACGCCTACACGCTGTCCTTCGCCGTGCTGCTGGTGACGGGCGGGCGCCTGGGCGACATCTTCGGACGGCGGCGGATGTTCCTGGCCGGCGTCGTGATCTTCGCGCTGTCCAGCGCGGGCATCGGCTTCTCCCCCACCGACACGGCGTTGGTGATCGGGCGCGCCGTGCAGGGCGTCGGCGCGGCGCTGATGATGCCGGCGACGCTGTCGATCATCACCAACGCCTTCCCGCCCCACGAGCGCGGCAAGGCGATCGGGACGTGGGCGGGCGTCTCCGCGCTCGCGCTCGCCATCGGCCCGGTGTTCGGCGGCTTTCTCACCGAGGAGGTCTCCTGGCGCGCGATCTTCTTCCTCAACCTCCCCGTCGCGGCCGGGGCCGTGGTGGTGACCCTGTTCGCGGCGCGCGAATCGCGCGACGAGACGGTGGCCCGGCGCGTCGACTTCGCCGGCATCGCGGCGCTGACGGCCGGCCTCACCGCGCTCGTGCTGGCGCTCGTCGAGGCGAACCAGTGGGGTTGGGGCTCGCCCGGGATCCTCGGGCTGTTCGCGCTGGCCGTCGTCGCCCTGGTCGCGTTCGCGGTCATCGAGCTGCGCACGCGCGTGCCGATGGTCGACTTCCAGTTCTTCCGCTCGCGCTCGTTCTTCGGCGCGAACGTCGTCGCGTTCGTCGTGTCCTTCGCGATGCTCGCGATGTTCTTCTTCCTGGCCCTCTACATGCAGAACATCCTCGGCTACACGCCGCTGGAGGCCGGCGTGCGGTTTTTGCCCTCCACGCTGATGGTGATCGTGATCGGGCCCGTGGCCGGACGGCTGGCGGACCGGATCGGGCCGCGGCCGCCGATCGTGGTCGGCCTGCTCCTCGTCGCGGCGTCGATGTTCTGGCAGTCGCGCATCGAGGTCGACACCGGCTTCGGCTACCTCATGCCCGCTTTCATAGCGATGGGGATCGGCATCGCGCTCGTGATGGCGCCGATGAGCACGGCCGCGATGAATGCGGTCGACCCGTCCAAGGCGGGCGTCGCCTCGGGCGTGCTGTCGATGAGCCGCATGGTCGGGGGTACGTTCGGCGTCGCGGCGCTCGGGGCGCTGGTGGCCGGCGTCGGCGGCGCCAAGCTCCACGAGCTGCTGCCCGCCGTGCCCGCGGCCCAGCGCGAGCGGCTCACCCACGAGCTCGGCGCAGGGGCCGGCGCGGAGGCGGTCGCGGGGTCGCCGGTGGCCGACGCCATGCGCGAGGCCTTCGTGCACGCACTGCAGTACGGGCTGCTGATCGGCGGCCTGATCGCCCTCGTGGGCGCCGCCGCCGCGGCCGCGCTGGTCGGCGACCGCGCGGAGGCGGCACCGAGCGACTTCGAGGCGGCCGCCGCCGCCACGCCGGCCGCCGAGACGGCGGCCGCGGTCGAGGCCACCCCCTAGCGGGCGCGACGATAGGGTTCCGGGGCTTCCCCGAGACCAAGAGCGAGGTGCCAGCGAAGTGGCGGTCGACGTTTCCCGAGTCGCAGAGGTCGATACCGAGCCGGGCGAGCTGCCCGCGACGATGGCCGCATGGGTCATCCGGCGCGAGCGCGAGGGCGAGCCCATGGACGCCTTCCAGCTCGAGGAGATGGAGGTCCCGCAGCCGGGCGCCTTCGAGGTCATCGTGCGCGTGATGGCGGCGGGCGTGAACTTCAACAACGTGTGGGCGGCGCGCGGCGTCCCCGTGTCGGTGTTCGACTCCCACCCCGACGAGGACCACCACATCGGCGGCTCGGACGCCTCGGGCGTCGTGTGGAAGGTCGGACCCGGCGTGACCCGCTGGAAGCCGGGCGACGAGGTGGTCATCCACTGCAACCAGGCCTCCTACGAGGACCCCGAGGTCCACGGGCTCGACCCGCTGGCCGCGCCGTCGCAGAGGATCTGGGGCTACGAGACGACGTGGGGCTCCTTCGCCCAGTTCACCAAGGTCCAGGCCCAGCAGCTGCTGCCCCGCCCGCAGAACCTGACCTGGGAGGAGGCGGCGTCCTACGGGCTGACGTACTTCACCGCCTACCGCATGCTGATCGAGCAGTGCGACCTGCAGGCCGGCCACCGCGTGCTGATCTGGGGCGCGGCCGGCGGGCTGGGCGTGTTCGCCACGCAGCTGTGCGAGATCACCGGCGCCCAGTCGGTGGGCGTGGTGAACTCCGAGGAGAAGGGCGAGCTGGTCATGCAGCTCGGCGCCGAGGGCTACATCAACCGCAACGAGTTCGCGGGCATGATGCGCAAGGGCGGCGAGACGCCCGAGGAGGAGAAGGCCCGCTTCAAGGAGTCGCGGCGCTTCTCCAAGGCGGTCAAGGAGATCCTGGGCGAGCCGCCCGACATCGTGTTCGAGCACGTCGGCCAGGCGACCTTCCCCACGTCCGTGCTGACCGTGCGGCCGTTCGGCAAGGTCGTCATCTGCGCCGGGACCACCGGCTACAACCTCGACTTCGACGTGCGCTACCTGTGGATGCGCCAGAAGCAGATCATCGGCTCGCACTTCGCCAACGCGTGGGAGTGCACGAAGGCCAACCAGCTCATCGAGCACGGGCTGATCCGTCCGGTGCTGTGGCGCACGATGGGCTTCGAGGGGGTCGCCGAGGCCCACCAGCTCATGCGCGAGAACAAGCACCTGGGCAAGATCGCGATCCTGGTCGGCGCGGAGAAGCCGGGCCTGGGCAAGACGGCCGAGGGCCCCGGCGCCATCTACGCCGAGGTCGGCGTCTGAGCCATGGCGGCCGGCGGCGTCGTCTTCATCCCCTGGTACGCGACCGGCTTTCGCGCCGACGACCTGGCCGAGGAGCTGCGGAGCATCGGCGCGGTCGCCATGCGCTACGGGGCCAGCGAGTTCGCGGTGTACCGCTCGCGCGACGACCGCTACCGCTTCACCCAGATCGCCACCTTCCCGGACAAGGCGGACTTCGAGCGCTACTGGTACGGCGAGGAGTTCAGCGCCTGGCGGGCGCGCAACTCCAGCCGCTACCAGGTCCCGGTGCTGTACGTGTGGCACGACCGGATCGCGGCGGGCGCGCTCGAGCCGCAGCCGGCCGAGTGACCGGCCCGACGCCTGGGCTGCATCCCGCGCAGAACCGCGCGCTGCGCGAGCTGTACGCGGCCGCGCGGCAGCTGGCCGAGCACTGGGAGGCGCTGGCCGTTCGCCTGGCCGCCGGCGAGGGCGTGGACGACCTGCGCGCCGGGGCCGAGGCCGCACGGGCGTTGCTGATCGAGCTGACCGACGTCACCGCGAGCTACGGCCTGCACGGCTTCCCGGCCGCCCAAGGGGTCGGGGCACGGGTCGCCGGCCTGCGCAACGCCGCCGTGGACCGCACGCTGGAGCGCAACCAGGCGCTGCGTATGGCGGTGCTCGACGTCCAGCACGTCGTGACGCTGTGCGGATACCTGGCGGGGCTCGGCGAGGCGCGCGGCGACGCGCCGATGGTGGAGTTCTGCGGGCGCTGGGAGCGCAAGCTCAAGCGCCTGGAGGGCCGGGTGCGCAAGGCCGCCGTCGCCTGCGCATCCGACCCGGACGCGGCCGTGGAGCCGCTGGACCACGGCGCGCTGGGCCGGGCCGGCCACCGCCTGGCCCACCTGGGCGGCTCGCTGGGCGAGTGGATCGACCGGCGCAGCGCGACGCGCGGGCGCTCGTAGAAGCCTCCGGCGACGCCGGCGCCTACGACTGCCAGCACTCCAACCCCGACGACACGCGGATCTCCGTCGACTGGCCTTCGTCCAGCCCCAACGCGGTAGCGGTCGGCGGCACGCTGCTGTCCGTGCGCCGCGACTCCTCCTACCTGGCGGAGGCCGGCTGGGAGGACCCGCTGTCGGCGGGCGGTGGGGGCGGTGGCCTGAGCACGTTCTACGACCGCCCGCCGTGGCAGCGCGGCCCCGGCGTGGACAACCGCTTCAGCACGGGCCGCCGCCAGGTGCCCGACGTCGCCGCGGCGGCCGACGGCGACTCCGGGTGGTACGTGATCGCCGGCGGCAAGGAGGCGCAGATCGGCGGCACCAGCGCGGCGGCGCCCTTCTGGGCCGCCTCGATGCTCCTGGTCGGCCAGCACGCGCGCCGGAGGGGCGCGGGGCGCGTCGGCTACGCGAACCCGCTGCTGTACCGGATCGCGGGGCGGCGCGACTCGCCGTTCCACGACGTGACGCAAGGCGGCAACCGCGGCTACCGCGCCACGCCGGGCTGGGACTACGCCACGGGCTGGGGGTCGCCGGACGTGGCCGCGCTCGCCGATGCCGTGGTGCGCGAGCTGCGCCGCGCGCGCTAGCCCGGCAAAAAGCCGGCGCGGCGCGCGGAGCGCACGCCGCTGCGCGTGACGGCGCCCGCGGCCAGCCGGTACAGGGGCATCGACGCGGGCAGCCAGTAGCCCGAGCTGGTGTGCGGGGCGTAGAGGATTCCGTCGTCGCCCGATTCCAGCCAGCCCGTGTGCCGGTACTGGTGCTGTCCGATCGCGTAGCGCGCGAAGGAGTGCGCGAGGAGCCCCGCCCGGCGGCCGCCCGGCGGGACCAGCCCGTCCGCGGCCTGCAGCCGGATGCCGTCGGGCTCCGCGCCGGCGACGCGCACAGACACTGCGACGGGGAAGCCGTCGGCGCCGACCCAGCCGAGCAGGACGTGCGGACGCCGCTGCGCCCGCCGGGCCGCGCGCCCGTGGACGATCCGCGGGCCGGTCCCGCCGCGCGGCGGGCGCTGGGGCGCCGGGGGCTCGGCGGGCCAGGGCTCGCCGTGCACCTGCGGGCGCCCGCGGCACTCGCGGTCCGGCCAGACCGTGACGCGCCGCACGTCCACGGAGATCCCGGTGCGCCAGTGGTAGGCCGAGAGCCAGCGCTCCCACAGCGGCGCCATGTCGCGCGGGCCGGCGATGCGCTCCCAGGCCTCGAGGTGGCGCTCGAGCCAATCGCGCTCCTCGAAGGGCGACAGCGTCGCCTCGCCCTGCACGAGCACGTACTCCGGGCGCTCGCTGGAGCCGTGCTCGCGCGCGTGGTAGGCGAGCGCGACGCGCGGGTTCGCCCGGATGCGCTCGAGCTTGCGCCACAGCCCGACGGAGCTGCTCACGGGCTCGCCCGTACCCGCCTCGCGGTCCCACAGGCCGAGGTTGGTCAGCGGGTTCAGCACCACTCCGCGCGCCGGGGTCTGATAGGCGAAGGCGAGGGCATGGTCGCCGCGCAGGATCTCGTCGGCCTCCGGCGGCCACACTTCGATCTAGCCCTGCTCGAGCGGCGCCATCGTCAAGCCCGCGTCGTTGAGCTGCTCCCAGTAGAGCTCGGCGGGCTCGCGCGGCCCGGTCCAGACGATCGCCTGACCGGTGTTGTGTATGCGATCGGCGATGGCGTAGCCGCGGTCCAGCGTGACCCCCGGGACGAACCTCGCCAGCGTGTGGGCGACGTGGTCGAACGTGTTGTGGTCGTCGTTGCGCACGATCACGCGCCACGCGCCCCCGAGGCCCGAGCCGGGGTCGCCGGTGCGGGGTAGCTCGACGGTCTGGCTCATCGTCGCGAGGATACCCCCCGTTCAGCGCTGCATCGCCTTCGCGACGAGGAACTCCTCGATGGCGTAGCGGCCCAGCTCGCGGCCGTGGCCGGACTGCTTGAAGCCGCCGAACGGGGCGAGCGGATTGAACGTGCCGCCGTTGATCTCGACCTGACCGGTGCGGATGCGCCGCGCGACGCGCTCGGCGCGCTCCGGCGAGCCCGACCACACGCCGCCCGCCAGCCCGTACTCGCTGTCGTTGGCGATGCGCACGGCGTCGTCCTCGTCGTCGTAGGGGATGATCGTGAGCACCGGCCCGAAGATCTCCTCCTGGGCGATCGTCATGTCCGGGCGCACGCCCGAGAAGACCGTCGGGCGGACGAAGTACCCCCGCTCCAGGCCCTCGGGCGGCTCGTCCCCGCCGGTCACCAGTCGCGCGCCCTCCTCCGCGCCGCGCCGGATGTAGCCGCGCACGCGCTCGCGCTGCGTCTCGGACACCAGTGGGCCCAGCCGCGACGCCGGGTCGAACGGGTCGCCGGGCGTGAACTTCTCGGCCAGGGCGGCGGCGATCCGCTCGGCCTCCTCCAGGCGCTCGCGCGGGACCAGCATCCGCGTCAGGGCGCTGCAGGTCTGCCCCGAGTTCAAGAAGCACTTGGCCACGCCGTCGCTCACGGCGGCCTCGAGGTCGGCGTCGTCGAGGATCACGTTGGGCGACTTGCCGCCCAGCTCCAGCGCCACCGGCTTGACGCGTGCGGAGGCCAGCTCGCTCACGCGCCGGCCCGCCCGGGTGGAGCCCGTGAACGACACCATGTCGACCTCCGGGTCCGCCGCGATGGCCTCCCCCACGACCGGGCCGGTGCCGGTGACGAGGTTGAACACGCCCGGCGGCGCGCCGACCTCGTCGAAGATCTCGGCCAGCACGAAGGCGTTGAGCGGCACGACCTCGCTGGGCTTGAGGACCACCGTGCAGCCCGCGGCCAGCGCGGGCGCCACCTTGGCGCAGATCTGGTGCAGCGGGTAGTTCCACGGGGTGATCGCGCCGACCACGCCGACCGGCTCGCGCACGACCAGCGAGTTGCCGATCTCCTCCTCCCACACGACCTCCTCCATCAGCCCCGGCATGGAGGAGAACGTCATCGTCGGCAGCCCGGCCTGGATGCCCTTCGACAGCGCCAGCGGCATGCCCAGCTCGCGTGCGACCAGGGCGGCGATCTCCCCGGAGCGCGCGCTCAGCGAGGCGGCGACCCCCTCCAGCAGCGCGGCGCGCCGCTCGCGGGGCGTCTGCGACCAGCCTTCGAAGGCCTCGCGGGCTGCGGCCACCGCGCGGTCCACGTCCGCGGGCGTGCCCGCGGGTATGCGCCCGATGACGTCCTCGGTCGCCGGGTTGACGACGTCGATGGTCTCGCCGCCGGCCGGGTCGATCCACTCCCCGCCGACGTAGAGCTTGTCGCGGACGGTGACTGCCTGCTCGGTGGTGGCCATGCGGTCGCTCCTCAGGTCGTGGCGGGTTGGGCGGCGGGCTTGGCCCCGGCCGCCGCGGCGATCGCCTCGGCCGTGCGATGGGCGAGCGCCATGATCGTGATCATCGGGTTGGTGCCGGAGGCGGAGGGGAAGGCGCTGGCGTCTCCCACCCACACCCCGGGCGTGTCGTGCAGCTGGCCGTGCGGGTCGGCCACGCTGGTCGCGGGGTCCGCGCCCATCCGCGCCGTGCCCATCTGGTGGGCGGCGAACAGCCGGTGGCCGCCGAAGCGCAGTGGGATGCGCTGCAGCCGCGCCACGAAGGCGTCGAGGTCGTCGCCGCGGCGCCAGCGCGGCAGGCCGCCGGCCATCCCGACGATCTCCCGCGCGCCGGCCGCCTCGTGCAGGCGCGCCTGCGCGTCCAGCGCGCGGTGGCTGTTGCGCACGTCGAGCTCGTCGGTCAGCGCGTACCAGGGCACGGCCTGGCCGTTCGCGTCGACCTCCACGCGCCCGGCGCCGCGGTCGCGGATCAGCCCGATGAAGGTCGCGCCGTAGGGCACCTGCTCCATCAGCGCCTTGTGCGCGCGGGCGCCGGTGAAGGGCAGCGCCGAGCCGATCAGGCCGGGCGCGTACTGGGCGCTCTCGATCAGGAAGCCGTGCCCGTCCTCGGCGCCGGCGAACTCGTCGACCAGGCCGGTCTGGGGCGGGCCCCACCAAGCGCGCTGGTCGCGGTCGTAGATGCCGTAGACGGCGGTGCACGGGTGCAGGTGCAGGTTGTGGCCCACGGCCGGGCCGCCGATGCCCGAGCGCAGCAGCAGCGCCGGCGACTCCAGCGCGCCCGCGGCCACGACGACCTGGGGCGCGCGCACCGTGACGCGGGCGCCGCGGCCGGTGTCGGGGTCCGCGTAGGTGGCCTGCACGCCCGCCGCGCGGCCGGCCTCCACCAGGACCCGCTCGGCCCACGTGCGGGCCAGGATGCGGGCACCGTGGCCGGCGGCGTCCACGAGGTACGTCTTGGCCGTGGAGAGCTTGGCGCCGGAGGGGTCGCCGAAGCCCATGTAGGCCGCGGTCTCGGGGCTGTAGCGGTCGGGGTCGGCGTTGCGCGTGATCGTGGCGAACGACCACCCGAGCCGCTCGGCGCCCTCGCGCATGCGCTCGTGGGGACCGTTGAGGTCCGAGCACTCGCCGGTCACGTTCAGCCGGCCCCAGACGGCTTCCAGGTGGCGCTCGAAGTCCGGGCCGCCCACGTCCTCCAGCCCCTCGCGCGCCCATTCCTCGCGCACCGACGGCTTGGTGCGCAGGCAGTTGGTCCAGTTGATCACGGTCCCGCCGCCCAGCGTCGCGCCGGCCTGCAGCGTCACGTTGAGGTCCGCGGTGGTCTGCGGGCCGCCGCGCCAGTACATCCGCTGGTAGGCGGGCAGCTCGAGCTGGTCGAAGTCCGCGTCGTCGTAGTAGCCGCCGGCCTCCAGCACGACCACGCTCGCGCCGGCCTCGGCCAGCTTGGCCGCGATCACGCCGCCGCCGGCGCCCGAGCCGACGACGCACACGTCGGCCTCCAGCTCCAGCTCGTCGCCCTCCGGGACCAGTGGCTGCAGCGGCTTGGGCGCCGCGGGCGGCGCGACCGCGGGGCCGGGATAGCCGAAGACGTCCCAGTTGGGGTTGCGCCCGGTCGCGGGATCGGGCGCGCCGTAGGCGATGAACAGCGTGAGCCCGATCAGCGCCCCGGTCCCCGCCGCCGCCTCGGGTCCCAGGAGCGAGACGTTGCGCAGCAGCTGCTCGCGCGACGCCTGCGACGCGCGCAGGAACCCCTGCTGCCCCAGGCCGTCGAGGAGCTCGATGAGCCCGTCGCGCTGGTCGGGCGGGAGGCCGAGCAGGGTCTCCTCCGCGAGCGCGGGAACCCCGAGGTCGCCGGCGCTGCGCGCCCAGAGCCCGTGCGGGTCGGGGTCACGCGCGATCGAGGGGACCACCGTGTCGCAGACGGCCGCCAGCAGCGCCCTGCGCGTCTCGTCGAGCTCGGTCATCCACCCTCCTCTCTACCCCGCCCCCGTGGTTGCAGTGTCGCGCATGCGCCCCGCGCGATCCACTCCGAGGCGCGTCAACCGCCCGGGCTCATCGTCCGCAGGCCAGCGAGCCGGGCCGCCGCGCTCTGGCGCTCGTCGTAGGACACGAAGGCGTCGAGCGGACCTGCGTCCGCCGCCGCGGCGACGTGGATGGCGTCCAGCGCGCGCAGTCCCGGCTCGGCCAGGGCGCCCGCGGCCACGAGGATGGCTCGGTCGACCGCCAGCAGCGCGAGCGCGTCGAGCACCTCCGCGCCACGCTCGATCAGGGCGTCGAGCGGGAGTCGCGCGTCGTCCGCGGCGGCGCGCCGGATGGCCCGGGGCACCTCGGCGAGGACCAGCTCGCAGGCGACGAGGTCCGCGTCCTCGAGGAAGGCGCGCAGCGCCGCGGTCTCCGGCTCCGCGCGGACGAGCTTGACGAGCGCCGACGCGTCGACGTAGAACAGCGGCACGCGTCAGCGTTCGCCGCGGATGTCGTCGAGCGCACGGCTCAGCGAGTGCGGGTCGCCTGTGAGCTCCAGCGGCTCGGGCAAACCGCGCCGGACGGGCGGCGAGACGCGCCCGGCCGCGATCAGCCGGTCGAGGGCCGGGCCCGTGTCGGGCGGCGGCCCGAGCTCCGCGACCGGCCGGTTGCGGTCGGTGACCACGAGGCGCTCACCGCGCTCGACGCGCCGCAGGTAGCGGCTGAGGTTCTGACGCAGCTCGGCGACACCGACGGCGTGCTTCATGTACATGAAGGTAGCAGGACGCCTGTCAGGCGTCGCGCCGGCGCCAGTAGCGGTCCAACCCGAGGTACTGCAGCTCGGGCGGGCAGGCCTGGAGGTAGACGTCGGGGTCGGCCGTGGCGGCCATGTCCTCGCGCACGCGGGCCTCGAAGGCGGGCGGGTCGAGGTCCCGGGCCAGCGTCCCCCAGTGCGCGAGCGCGTCGCGCATGCGCGCGAGGTGCTCGTAAGGGCGGTCGATCGGGCCGAAATGGGTGAGCCCGAGCGAGTCCGGCTTCCATCCCGCGACCAGCGAGATCGAGCGGTTCCACGCCTCGAGGTCGATGTCGGGCGGCGGCGTGGGCGGGATCACCGGCCCGCCGGGCAGGACCTGCACTCCCGCGACATCGCCCACGAAGGCGCGGCCGCTGTCCTCGTGCAGGTAGCAGACGTGGTGGGAGGCATGGCCGGGCGTGTAGGCCACGCGGAAGCCGTCCACCGTCTCCCCGCCGGCCAGCGACCGGACGTTCTCCTGCGGGACGGGCACGATCTCGCCCCACAGGCGCTCCATGTCGTCGCCGTACAGCCGCCCCGCGCTGGCCAGCAGCTTGGCGGGGTCGACCAGGTGGCGCGCCCCGCGCTCGTGCACGTACACCTCCACGTCCGGCCAGCGCCGAACCAGCGCACCGGTCGCGCCTGCGTGGTCGAGGTGGATGTGCGTGAGCAGCACCGCACGGGGCGGCTCCGCGCCCAGCTCCTCCACCAGCGTCGCCAGCGAGGACTCCGGCCCGGGATCGATCAGCACGTCGCCGACCTGCCAGCAGCAGATCACCCGCTCCCGGCCCAGGTGACGGACGTCGATCGGTCGCATTCGCCCGGAACACCTACCATGGCGCGGCCGTGGACCTCGAGCTGCAGCTCCCCACGCACTTCCTGGGGCACGACGGCCAGCGTGCGGGGTTCCTGCTGCTGGCCGGCTTTCTGAGCTCGTGGCTGTTCATCCGCACCAGTGCACGCATGATCCGCGCGCAGGTCTCGTGGTGGCCCGGCAACGTGGAGACCAAGGGCGGCCTGCACATCCACCACCTGGTGTGGGGGATCTGCCTGCTGATGGCCACCGGATTCCTGGGCTTCGCCCTGCAGCCGGAGAGCCCGTGGGTGGAGGTCCTGGCCGTCCTGTTCGGGATCGGGATGGGGCTGACGCTCGACGAGTTCGCCCTGTGGCTGCACCTGCGCGACGTCTACTGGACCGACCAGGGCCGCTCGTCGGTCGACGCCGTCGTGATCGCGCTGATCCTCGGCGGCATGGTCGTGGCGGGCGCCGCGCCGTGGGAGGTCGAGGACGCCGGAGGCTCGATCACGGCCATCGCCGTGGCCGTGACGATCGCGGTGTTCTACTCCACGCTGTCGATCCTCAAGGGCAAGCCATGGCTGGGGCTGTTCGGGCTGTTCGTCCCGGCCATCGCGCTCGTCGGCGCCATCCGCCTCGCCAAGCCCGGCTCGCCGTGGGCGCGGCGCCGCTACAAGCCGGGCTCGCGCAAGCTCGCGCGCGCGCAGGCGCGCTGGGAACGCATCGAGCACCGCCGCCGCCGCGCGCTCGACGCCATCGCCGGCGCCCCCTCCGACGCCTGAGCCCGGCCGATACCATCCCTGCGGGATGAGCGAGCACCGTCTGCCCGAGCGCGATCGTCCGTGGCTGATGCGCACGTACGCCGGCCACTCCACGGCCAGGGCGTCCAACGAGCTCTATCGCCGCAACCTCGCCAAGGGGCAGACCGGACTGTCGGTGGCGTTCGACCTGCCGACGCAGACGGGGTACGACTGCGACCACGAGCTGGCCCGGGGCGAGGTCGGCAAGGTCGGCGTGGCGATCTCGCACAAGGGCGACATGCACGCGCTGCTCGACGGCATCCCGCTGGACGAGATGAACACGTCGATGACGATCAACGCCACCGCGCCGTGGCTGCTGGCGCTCTACGTGGCCGTGGCCGAGGAGAACGGCATCGACGGGTCCAAGCTCTCGGGCACCACGCAGAACGACATCCTCAAGGAATATCTCTCGCGGGGCACGTACGCCTTCCCGCCCGGTCCCTCCATGCGGCTGATCGCCGACGTCGTCGCCTACACCGTCGAGCACGTCCCGCGCTGGAACCCCATCAACGTCTGCTCCTACCACCTGCAGGAGGCCGGGGCGACGCCGGTCCAGGAGATCGCCTACGCGATGGCCAACGCCATGGCGGTCCTGGACGCGGTGCGCGAGCGGGTGGACGAGTCGCTGATGCCCACGGTGTTCGGCCGCATCTCGTTCTTCGTCAACGCCGGGGTGCGGTTCGTGGAGGAGCACGCCAAGCTGCGCGCGATGTCCCTGCTGTGGGACGAGCTGGGACGCGAGCGCTACGACGTCGAGGACCCCAAGCTGCGCCGCTTCCGCTACGGCGTGCAGGTCAACTCGCTCGGTCTGACCGAGGCCCAGCCGGAGAACAACGTGCAGCGCATCGTGCTGGAAGCCCTCGCGGTGACGCTGGGGCGCAGCGCCCGGGCGCGCGCCATCCAGCTGCCCGCCTGGAACGAGGCGCTCGGCCTGCCGCGGCCCTGGGACCAGCAGTGGTCGCTGCGCATCCAGCAGGTGCTCGCCTTCGAGACCGACCTGCTCGAGTACCCGGACGTCTTCGAGGGCTCCAAGGTGATGGACGGGCTGGTGGAGGAGCTGGTCACCGGTGCGCGCGAGGAGATGACGCGCGTGGCCGAGCGCGGCGGCGCGGTGGAGGCCGTCGGCTACATGAAGTCCGAGCTGGTCTCCTCACACCGCGAGCGCGTGCGGCGCATCGAGGACGGCGACCTGACCGTGGTCGGGATCAACCGCTTCACCGAGACGGAGCCCTCGCCGCTGACGGCCGACGCCGAGGGCGGCATCCTCGTCGTCGATCCCGACGTCGAGGCCGAGCAGATCGCCGCGCTGGAGCGCTGGCGCGCCGAGCGCGACGAGGACGCGGTCCGCGCGGCGCTGGACGAGCTGCGCCGCGTCGCGCGCTCGGAGTCCGAGAACATCATGCCGGCGAGCATCGCCGCCGCCCACGCCGGCGTGACCACCGGCGAGTGGGCGCAGGCCCTGCGCGACGCCTTCGGCGACTACCGCGCGCCGACCGGAGTCGGCGAGGCGGTCGCGGGCGCCACTAGCGAGGAGCTGGAGTCGCTGCGCGAGGAGGTCGACCGCGTGTCCGACGCGCTCGGGCGCCGGCTCAAGGTGCTCGTGGGCAAGCCCGGCCTGGACGGCCACTCCAACGGCGCCGAGCAGATCGCCGTCCGTGGGCGCGACGTCGGCATGGAGGTCGTGTACGAGGGCATCCGCCTGACGCCGTCGCAGATCGCCGCCTCGGCGCTGCAGGAGGGCGTCCACGTGATCGGGCTGTCGATCCTGTCCGGCTCGCACCGCGAGCTGATCCCGTCGGTGATCGCGCAGCTGCGCGAGGCCGGCGTGGACGCCCCCGTCGTGATCGGCGGCATCATCCCCGAGGCCGACGCGGCCGCCCTGCGCGAGGCCGGCGTCGCCGCCGTCTACACCCCGAAGGACTTCGACCTCAACCGCATCATGCGCGACATCGTCGGCCTGGTCGCCCAGCACCACGGCCTCGCCGCGGCCGCGTGAAAGAGACGACCTCCGGCGAGGGCCGGTCAGGGGAGAGCGCGACCAGGGGCGCCGCCGTGTCCGGCGCCGAGCTCGGCCGGCGCCTGCGCGAGCGCGACCTCTCCGCCGCGCCCGCGGCGCTGAACCTCGTGGAGGCGCGGCGGCCCGGCGGGCCGGAGGAGGTGGCGGCGCTGCTGCGCGAAGTATCGCCCGGCGCGCTGGGCGGCGATGCGCCCGCCCACGTCGTCGGGATCACCGGGCCGCCGGGCGTGGGCAAGTCGTCGCTGCTGTCCGAGCTGGTGGCGGCCTGGCGCTGCGCCGGCCGGACGGTTGCCGTGCTCGCGGTCGACCCGACGTCGCGGCGCTCGGGCGGCGCGCTGCTGGGCGACCGCGCCCGCATCGCCGTGGACCCGGCCGACCGCGGCGTGTTCATTCGCTCCACCGCCGCCGGCGACACGCTGGGCGGGCTGGCCGCCTCCACCCGCGCCGCCGCACAGGCGCTGGCGGCGGCGTTCGACGTGGTGGTGATCGAGACGGTCGGCGTCGGGCAGTCGGAGACCGACGTGGCCGACGCCGCCGACACCGTGGCGGTCGTGGTGCAGCCTGGCTCCGGCGACGTGCTGCAGTTCCTGAAGGCCGGGATCATGGAGATCCCCGACGTGCTCGTGGTGACCAAGGCGGATCTGGGCAACATCGCCGAGTCCGCGGTCCGCGACCTGCGCAGCGCGCTCACCGCGCTCGACGCGCGCGAGGTCGAGGTCGTCGCGGTCTCCTCCATCCCGCCGCCGCGTGGCATCGACGAGCTGGTCGCGGCGCTGGACGGCCACCGCGCCGCCACGGACGTCGCCGCGCGCCGCCTGCACGCGCGCCGGCGCCACGCGCTCGCCGACTTCGCCGCCGAGCACGGCGAGCGCGGTCTGCGCGCGCTGGGCGGGCGCCGCGAGGCCGAGCGCCTGCTGGACTCCCTCGACCCGCGCCTCGACGTGCCGTCGCTGCGCGCCGCGCTGGAGGAGAATGCCGCGCGATGAGCGGCTTCGCCGGAGACTTCGCGATCGTGGCGGCGGCCTTCGCCGTGTCCGCCGCCCTCGCCGGCCTGCTCGGCGCGGCCAACCTCGGCACGGCGCTGAGCTTCGGCCAGCTCGGCTTCGCCGCCGCGCTGGTGTACGTGCTGCTGCGGCGGTGAGCACGCCGCCGCCGCCCGCCGGCTGGTACGCCGATCCGCAGGCGCCGGGGCGCTGGCGCTGGTGGGACGGGGCGCGCTGGACCGACCACGTCTCGGGCGCGGGCGCGGCGCTCATGACCGCCGACTACCTCGTGATCCGCGCGGCGGCCCGGATCGCCCAGTGGCGCGCCACCGTGCACGACCGCTCGCTCGCCCAGGTCGGCGCCGTGACGATGCACGGGATGCGCATGCGCATCTTCGACGCGGCGAACGCACCGGTGATCGACCTCGACGGCGGCGGCGCCTTCTCCTGGAACCGCGTCGGCGGCCTGCGGACGTGGACGGTCCGCGATCCGGCGGGCGCGGAGCTGGGCCAGCTCGCGGTGACGAAGTACTTCAACCGCCGCATCACGCTCGCCCTGCGCGCCGGCGGCCAGGACCTGGCGACCCTTGCGCCGCTCGGCAAGGTGGACCGCGACTTCGCGATCTCCGGCGCCGCCGGGAACCAGCTCGCGCGCATCTGGCGCGCCGAGCGCGACCGCGGCCTCGTGCGCGAGGACGAGACGTGGGCCGCCGAGATCGCCCGCCCGCTCGCACCGCCGCTGGACGCGCTGGTGCTGGCCGCGGTCTGCACGCTGGACTCCATCCAGCACGTGGTGCAGTCGGCGCACTCCGGGCACGACACGTGAGACAGTGACCACACTCACACAGTGCGACTCGCGGCGCCCGCGAGGATCGCGCTGGGAGAGGGGTCAAGCTGCGACGAGAACTGCCACCCGGGCCGCGCGCCCCGATGCCGCTGCAGAGCATCGGCTGGTGGTCGCGCCCGATCGCCTACGTGGAGCGCGCCCGCGCGCGCTACGGCAAGCGCTTCACCGTGCGGCTGTTCGGCTCGCCGCCGTTCGTCATGCACTCCGAGCCCGACCACGTGCGGGAGATCCTCACCGCGCCGCCCGAGGTGCTGCACCCGGGCCAGGGAGCGCGCATCCTGGAGCCGGTGGTGGGCTCCAACTCCGTGATCCTGCTCGACGAGGCCGCGCACATGGAGCAGCGCAAGCTGATGCTCCCGGCCTTCCACGGCGAGCGCATGGAGGCGCTCACGGGACTGGTGGCGCGCGTGACCGAGCAGGAGGTGGATGGCTGGCCGCGCGACGAGCCCATCGCGCTGCACCCGCGCCTGCAGGCGCTGACGCTCGAGGTGATCCTGCACGCGGTCTTCGGGCTCGACGCCGGGCCGCGCCTGGACGCGCTGCGCAGCAAGCTGACGCCGCTGCTGGACTTCGGCGCGCGGCCGCTCTCGATGCTGCCCCAGCTGGAGCCGGTGATCGGGCGCCTCGGGCCGTGGCGGGAGTTCATGCGGCTGCGCGCCGAGACCGACGCGCTGCTCTACGAGCTGATCGACGAGCGCCGCGCGGCGGGCGACGAGGAGGGCGACGACGTGCTCTCGATGCTGCTGTCCGCGCGTCACGAGGATGGCTCGCCGATGACCCAGCAGGAGCTGCGCGACGAGCTGATGACGCTGCTGGTGGCGGGACACGAGACGACCGCCTCGCAGCTCGGCTGGACGTTCGAGCGCCTGTCGCGCGAGCCGCGCGTGCTGGCGAGGCTGCGCGAAGAGACGGCGGCGGGCGACGACGACGCCTACCTCGTGGCGACTCTCCAGGAGAGCATGCGCCGCCGCCCCGTCCTGCCCAACGCCGCGCCGCGCCTGACGATGGAGCCGGTCGAGGTCGGCGGCTGGAAGTACCCGGCGGGGGTCCTGCTGGTGGCCAACAGCTACCTGCTCCACCACGACCCCGACGTCTACGAGGACCCCTACTCCTTCCGCCCCGAGCGCTTCCTGGACTCGCCTCCGGGCACTTACACCTGGATCCCCTTCGGCGGCGGCCGGCGCCGCTGCCTGGGCGCCTCGTTCGCGATGCTCGAGATGCGCGTGGTGCTGCGCGCCGTCCTGCGCCAGGGCGGCATCGAGTCCGCCGGCGCGCGCGGGGAGCTTCCGCGCCGTCGCAACATCACGATCAGCCCCGCCGGCGGTGCCCGCGTGCGGATCCCGGCGGCCGCGCGCGAGCCCGTCGCGGCGTGACGGGCTACCCGGGAAGCGCGCGGCGCCCGGCGTAGCCGGCGTCGAGCTCGTGCCAGTAGGCGATCCCGTCCTCCTCGCGCTCGACCCAGCACAGGTAGGCCTCGCGGCCGTCCACGAACGCCGGGAAGTCGACCAGCCCGCGGTCGAGGTCGCGCAGGACGACCTCCATCGCCTGCAGCTGCGCGGCGGCGCCGCGCAGCGCCACGAACGCCTCCCCCACCTGACGGCCCGGCGACCCGCCGCCGTTGCCGGGACTGGCCTCGGCGAGGGCCTCGCGCGCCTCCTCGTCGGTCAGCTGGTCGCGGGCCTCGCGCATCGTGGCCAGCATCCGCGCCACCGCGCCGCGGGCGGCCATGGCCTCCTCGAGCGTGTAGTGGCGGTCGTGACGCATGGCGCGGGCCCTACCGTAGCCGGGTAGCGTCCGGGCGCATGGCCATCGGCTGCTTCGTATCCACGGGACGCTCGCTCGATCGGGCCGTCGCGCGGGTCAAGCTGGCCGAGGAGCTGGGGTACGAATCGGCCTGGGTTACGCAGATCGCCGGGCGCGACGCGCTGACCGTCCTCACGGTGTACGCGCTGCGCACGTCGCGAATCCGCCTCGGGACGGGCGTCGTCCCGATCTACACACGGGCCCCCGCGACCATGGCGCAGCAGGCGGTGACCCTGGACGAGGTGTCCGGCGGTCGGCTGAACCTGGGGTTGGGCGTGTCGCACCGTCCCGTCGTCGAGGGCTGGTACGGGCAGAGCATCGACAAGCCGGTGCGCGAGATCCGCGAGTACGCGGCGATCGTGCGCGCGATCGCGCGCGGGGAGGACCCGCCGGCCGGCGAGAAGTGGCGGACCGGGTTTCACCTGGTCGGGGTGCAGCCGCGGCCCGAGCTGAAGGTCTACGCCGCGGCCCTGTCGCCCGCCATGCTGCGCGCCGCGGGCGAGATCGCGGACGGCGTGGTCCTGTGGCTGTGCAATCCCAACTACATCCGCGACGTGGTGATCCCGGAGGTGGCGACGGGACGCGAGCGCGCCGGCAAGGGCCTGGACGGCTTCGACGTCGTGGCGGCCGTCCCGGCAGCGGCGACCGACGACCGCGCCGCCGCGTACGCCGCGATGCGCCGCGAGCTGCTCACCTACTTCTCGCTGCCCTTCTACCGCGCCGCGATCGAGCGCTCGGGCTTCGAGGCAGACGTAGCCGCCTTCGACGCGGCGGCGGCGCAGGGCGACCCCGAGGCCATGGGCGCCGCGATCTCCGACGACTTCCTCTCCGTCCTCACGGCCGTGGGCGACCGGGACCGCGTGCGCGCCGGCGTCGCCGCCTACGCCGAGGCGGGGACCACGTCGCCCTGCGTCGGTCCGATCTCCAAGACGGACTTCGAGGCCACGCTGCGCGCGGCCGCGCCCTAGCGCTCCGGCTCGCCGGCCAGGTTGCGCAGCGGCGAGGGCGGCTGGGCGCCCGACAGCGACGAGACGCGCCAGCCCCCGTCCTGCTTGACCAGGCGGATGACGTCGCGCGAGGGCGCCTGGCCGCGGGCGGTCGTCGTCGTGCGCGCCAGCGCGGTGTCGCCGCGGACCTTCACCTGCTCGATCGACACGCGCGGCGCTACCACCGGGCCCAGCGCCCGCGCGAGAGCCACGCGGCACGGCAGCCCGACGGCGCGCAGGCGCGCGACCAGCTCGCGCGCCAGCAGCTCGTCGCACAGGGCCGTGTAGTCCTTGCGCGCCGTGGCGGTCTCGAAGCGCGACAGCGCGTCGCGGACCTTGTCCTCCTCCTTCTCGCCGCATCCCGTTGCGACGGGGGCCAGCGCGGCCAGCGCGACGGCGGCGAGAAGGCGGGGCGCCATGGCGCGGAGGGTACCCTTCGCTCCATGGCCATCGAGCCGCTCGTCGACGGGCACGGCCGACGGATCGGCGACGTGCGCGTCTCCGTCACCGACCGCTGCAACTTCCGCTGCCAGTACTGCATGCCCGCCGAGGGGCTGCCGTGGTTGGAGCGCGCGGAGATCCTGTCGTTCGAGGAGATCGAGCGGGTCGTCGGCGTGCTGGCCGGCATGGGCGTGGGCGACGTCCGGCTGACGGGCGGCGAGCCGCTCGTGCGCCGCGACCTGCCGCGCCTGGCGGCGATGCTGCGCGCCGTGCCCGGCGTGCGCGAGCTGGCCCTGACGACGAACGGCTACCTGCTCGAGCGCGACGCCGCGGCGCTGGTGGAGGCGGGGATCGACCGCTTCAACGTCTCGATCGACTCGCTGCAGCGCGACCGCTTCTTCGCGATGACGCGGCGCGACGCGCTGCCGCAGGTCCTGCGGGGCCTGGAGGCGCTGGCCGCCTTCCCGCAGGCGCACCCGATCAAGGTCAACGCCGTGGCGATCCGCGGATTCACCGAGGACGAGGTGATCCCGTTCGCGCAGTTCGCGCGCGAGCAGCCCTACGAGGTCCGCTTCATCGAGTTCATGCCGCTGGACGCCGACCACGAGTGGACGCCCGACGCCGTGCTCAGCGGCGAGGAGGTGCGCGCGATCGTCGAGTCCCGCTGGCCGCTGGTCGAGGTCCCGCGCGAGGCGCACGCGACGGCGCGGGTGTTCCGGTTCGCCGACGGGCACGGCTCGCTCGGGTTCGTGAACCCCGTCTCCGAGCCGTTCTGCGCGGACTGCGACCGCATCCGCCTCACCGCGGACGGCCGCCTGCGCACCTGCCTGTTCTCGTTGCGCGAGACCGACCTGCGCACGCCGCTGCGCGCCGGCTGCAGCGACGAGGAGCTGACCGAGATCGTCCGCGACGCCGTCTGGCGCAAGGAGCTCAAGCACCGCGTCAACGAGCCCGGCTTCGTCCAGCCGGAGCGGACGATGTCGCGCATCGGCGGATGAGGCGGCTTCTCGGCGCCGCGCTGATCGCGGCCGGCCTGTCCGCCGCGACCGCCCCCGCGGCCTTCGGACACGCGGCGTTCGCGGGCGGCTCGCCCCCGCCGGGCGAGCGCGTGGAGACCCCGCCCCAGCGGATCGAGCTGCGCTTCACCGAGCCGCTGCGCGACGAGCTCTCGGAGTTCACGCTGGTCGACGCCGACGGAAGCCGCATCGCCGCGACTGCCGCGATACGCGGCCAGCGCGTCCTGCTCACCCCCATCCAACCGCTCGAACGCGGCGCCTACCTCGTGCGCTGGCGCACCGTCTCCACCGAGGACGCCCACCCCCTGGAGGGCTCGTTCGGGTTCGGCGTCGGCGTCGCCCCGGCCGCCGGCGCGGACGCGCTCGAGCAGAGCCCCCTGGCCGGCGAAGGCTGGGCGAGAGCCCTCACCCGCGGCCTCCTCTACGCCGCCCTCCTCCTCTTCACCGGCGCCCTCCTCTGCCGCGCAATCCTCGGCCGCGACTGGCCAGTGGACCCTTCTGGGGGCTATAGCCCCCAAAACGCTCCAGTCACCGAACCCTCACCCGCGCCGGAGCCGGGGGGAGTGGCGACGCTGGCGCCGCCGCGGGCGCCGGCCGCCCCCGCCACCGCGCAGGCCCACACCCCCCCAGATGCTGTCGTTTCCGACGCCGGGCTCGTCACCGTCGCCCTGGCCGCCATCGCGGCCGTGCTCGATGCGGCGGATGCGGCCGGGGGGCTGAGCGTGGAGGGACTGCGGGCGTACCTGGTCACCGAC
Source organism: Solirubrobacteraceae bacterium (assembly GCA_031177685.1). Taxonomy (GTDB): domain Bacteria; phylum Actinomycetota; class Thermoleophilia; order Solirubrobacterales; family Solirubrobacteraceae; genus AC-38. The sequence goes on from JAPSGI010000007.1 coordinate 86,374, forward strand.
ACCCCCGGGCTCGCCCGCGTCGCGCTCGTGGCGCTCGCCGCGCTCGCCCTCGTCCTCGCCCGCCGCGCCCCGAAGCCCGCCGCCCTCGCGGCCCTCGCGGCCCTCGGCTGCATCGTCGCCTCCGGCCACGCCAACTCCGCCGAGATCCGCGGCCTCGCAATAGCCGCTGACTGGACGCACATAACGGCGGGCGCGATCTGGCTCGGCGGCGCGGCGACGATCCTGGCGGTGTGGGGAACCGGGCTCACACAACCCGGCGCCCGCGCCGCGATGAAGCGCTTCGGCCGCATCGCGCTCCCTGCCTTCGTCGCGGTCGCGCTCGCCGGCACCGTCAACGCCATCGTCGAGCTCTCGTCCGTAGCCGACCTCTGGGACACCGCCTACGGGCGCGTCCTGACCGCCAAGGTCCTGCTCGTCGCGGCCGCGGCCACCGCCGCGTACTCCCACGCCTACGGCGGCCGGCCGGTCCTGGGCGCGCTGCGCCTGGAGGTCGGACTCGGCGCGGGGATCGTCCTGGCAGCCGGCCTGCTGGTCGCCTTCCCCCTGCCACCGCGGCAGCTGGAGGCGGCGACCGGCCAGGTGGCGGCCATCCCCGCCTGCGACCCGTGCCCGCTGCCCGCCGCGGCGCCGGACGAGCTCTCCGTGGCCGGCCAGGCCGGCGCGCACGTGGTCGCGGCGTGGCTGCGGCGCGAGGGCGGGACCCTCAGCGGGACGATTCGCACGCTGGACTTCCGCGGGCGCCCCGGCGCCGGCGCCATCGACGTCCCCGGCGGCAGCGCGCGGCCCTGCGGTCGCGGCTGCGCGACGTTCCGCACGACGCCCGCGCCGGCCGTTTTGCGCGTCAACGTGCGCGACCGCGCCCGCACGTACGCCGCGACGCTCCCCGCGGCGTGGCGCCCGGGCGCCGTCGCGGAAGCGCGCCGCCTGCTGGAACGCGCCCAGCGCACGATGCGCGCACTGAAGAGCGTGCGCCAGCACGAGGCCGTCACCAGCGGTCCCGGAACCCGCGCCGTCACCCGCTACAAGCTCCAAGCCCCCGATCGGATGTCGTTCGTCACCGGTCGCGGCGTCCAGACCGTCCAGATCGACCGCACCCAGTGGGTCCGCACGCCCGGAAACCCCTGGCGGCGCAGCGAGATCCCCGGCGGGATCCCCTTCCGCACCCGCTCGTGGTTCCGCTGGACGCCCTACGCCCCCTCCGTTCAGCTGCTCTCGAAGCGCAAGGGCACGGCGGAGCTGGCCCTGGCCGATCCCGCCACGCCCGTGTGGATCCGGCTGACCGTCGACACCCGCACAGGACGCGTGCCGCGCGAGCGCCTCACCGCCCGCGCCCGCTTCATCGAGGGCCGCTTTCACGCGTTCGACGAGCCCATCCGCATCGACCCGCCGCGAGGGGCGATCGATGGTGAGTGAGCGGGCGAGCCTGCGCTGGGTGGTCCGCGGCGCCGCCATCGCCGTGGCGGTGGCGTTCGTCGCGCTGCTCGCCTACGGGCTGACCACGAAGTCCTCGAACACCCGGATCGACGACGCGCTGGCCGACGGGCGCCCGATCGCGGCGCCGGGGTTCGAGCTCGACATGCTGCAGCGCGGCGACGTGCCCGGGCATTCGCGCCTGGCCGCCGCACTGGCCGACGGGCGCCTGAGCCTGCGCGAGCTGCGCGGCAGCCCGGTGGTCCTGAACTTCTGGGCCTCGTGGTGCGTGCCCTGCCGCGAGGAGTCGCCCGACCTCCAGCGCCAGTGGCGCGCCACGCGCGCCGCCGGGGTCGTGGTCCTGGGGCTCAACATGCAGGACATCACCGGCGACGCGCGCGACTTCATCCGCGAGTTCCGGCTCACCTATCCGATGGTCCGGGAGGGCGGCAACGACACCGCCCGGAGCTACGGCACCACGGGAATCCCCGAGACCTTCTTCATCGGCCCCGCCGGCAAGGTGGTCGGCCACGTCATCGGCGTCGCCTCCCCCGACCAGCTGCGCCTCGGCGTGGCCGCCGCCCGCGCCGGCCGCCCCCTCGGCGTCGAGGAGGGCGGCGAGCAGCGCACGGGCCCCTAGACGTCCTGGAAGAAGTTCAGGCCGAAGCGATCGAGGAACTGCTGGGCCTCGCTGTTGAGCCGGTTGAGCTCGCCGTCGAGGACGAGGATCCCCATCGCGACGAGGACCAGGCCGGCGCCGATCTGGATCCCCGCGTAATGGCGCTTGAAGAAGGCGAAGGAGCGCTGCGCGGCGCTGAAGGCGAACGCCGAGAACAGGAACGGGACGGCCAGGCCGAGCGAGTAGACGCCGAGCAGCAGCGCGCCCTTGCCCACCGTCCCGTCCTGCGCGGCGAGGCCGAGGATCGCCCCGAGCGCGGGCCCCACGCACGGCGTCCAGGCGATCGCGAAGGCCGCGCCCGCCAGGATCGGGCCGCCTCGTCCCGCGCGCTCCACCAGCTGCTCGGGGTGCCACTCGCGGTTGAGGCGCACCACGAACACGGAGGCGACGAAGAAGACCCCCATCGCGATGATCGTCACGCCGGCCACCTTGTCGAGCACGGCCTTGTTGTCGCGCAGCAGCGACCCCGCCGCGGTGGCGCTCAGCCCGAGCAGCATGAAGATCGCCGAGAACGTGGCGACGAAGACGAGGCTGCGCGCGAGCATGCGCGCGTCCACGCGGCGCTCGCCGGTGGGCGCGGCGCCGCTGACCGCGGCCAGGTAGCCGGGGACCAGCGGCAGCACGCACGGCGACACGAACGACACGAAGCCGGCGGCGAATGCGAGCGCCAGGCTCGGGCTTTCCACGGCGGCGAACACGTCAGCTCCCCAGCGCGTACTCGCGGATGTCGGCCTCCAGCTTGGCCTGGCTGGGATACACGCCCGCGTGGGTGTTCACGACGCGCCCGGTGCGGTCGAAGAAGGCGGTGGTGGGCCACGCGAAGCCGCCCTTGAACTCGCGCGAAATCTTCAGGTCGGGGTCGAAGAACGACGGGAACGGCACGGGATTCTCCTTCAGGAACCGCTCGCCGGCCGCGCGCCCGTCGTCCGCGTCGACACCCAGGAAGGCCACGCGCCCCTGGTACTTCTCCGCCATGGCACGGAAGAACGGGAACTCGTAGCGGCACGGCCCGCACCACGACGCCCACTGGTTCACCACGATCGGCGTCCCGCGCAGCTGGCGCACCTGGCGCAGGAAGGCCTCGGGCCCGCCGCCCACGAGCTTCGGCGCCTCCTGCAGCGCCGTGGCCTGCCGCGCGGGCGCGCGCGGCGCGTCCTCCTCCCCGCACGCGGCGAGCAGGCTGGCGGCGATGACGGCGGCGGCCAGCGGCCCACGTCCACGCATGTCTCGAAGGGTACGGGGGTAGGCGTCCCGTCAAGGAGGTGAGGCCCATGGCACCGGAGCAGATGGGGCAGTCCGAGGAGAGCAAGAAGGCCCAGGAGGCCCTGGAGCGCCACGAGGCGGCCAAGGAGAAGATCAAGGACCTGGAGGACGACCCGCCCAAGAAGCTCGAGGACTGGCCCGACGACGAGTCCAAGTACCTGACGTTCGGCGGCGGCGAGGGCGATCACGGCTACGACGAGGGCCCGGAGCGCAAGCTCGGCCCGTCCTCGCTGGAGCACGTCGAGGGCGGTGGCGTGCGGATCGAGGGCGAGGACGTCGAGAACCCCGACGACTACAAGGGCGACCCGATCCCCGGCGGTCCCACCGACCCCAACGCGCCCAAGCTGGCGGGCGAGGACAAGGGCGAGAGCTAGTCGCGAGCCTCCGCGCCGTAGTCGCCGAACGGCCCGTCGCGCTCGGCCACGGCGCGGCGCACGTCGTCCAGCGCCGCGCGCGTGAACGCAACGCCCTCGGGGGTGTGCCGGGCCGCGCCGTCCAGCAGCGTCCCGATCAGCTGCGTCACGCGCAGGCCCATCTGCTCGTAGGCCTGGTTGACCAGCAGCTTCATCATGTGCAGCTGGTTGGCGGGCAGCAGGGCGACGCGGCGCGCCAGCGCCAGGCCGGCGGCGTCCAGCTCGTCCGCGGGGACGGCCTCGGAGGCCAGCCCCCACTCGACCGCGCGCCGGCCGTCCAGCGCGTCGCCGGTCAGCAGCAGGCGCTTGGCGCGCTCCAGCCCCAGCCGGTAGATCCACATCGACGTGGTGGGCGACCCCCACACGCGCGCCGGCGGATAGCCGATCCGGCAGTCCTGCGCGCACACGATCAGATCGCTGCACAGCGCGAAGTCGGTCCCGCCGCCCACGCAGAACCCGTGGACCTGGGCGATCACCGGCTTGGGGGAGCGCCACAGCTCCATGTAGGCGTCGACGAAGCGCGTCATCGTCCCGTAGTCGGCGATGGGGTCCCACACCTTCCCCTCGCCCGCCATGGCCTCGGAGCCCCAGTCGATGTCGTAGCCCGCGCAGAAGACCCGGCCGGCGCCGCGCAGGCGGATCGCCCGCACCTCGGGGTCCTCCCACGCCGCCGTCAGACCCGCGCGCAGGTCCGAGATCAGCTCGGGCACGATCGTGTTCAGGCGCTGCGGACGGTTGAGCGTCAGGGTGGCGACGCCGTCCCCCGCCTCGTAGAGCACCGTCTGGCCCATCGCGCCGGACAATAGACTGCACTGCATGGAGGGGTCGACCGAGCAGGGCACCGTCCGCAGCTGGCTGCGCTGCTACCGCTGCTGGTCCACGAACCTCGAGGTGCAGGTGCACTACGAGGGCATCCACAAGATCGATCCGCAGACCGGCGAGCGCGCCGACGTCGTGGACGAGCTCCAGGAGGCGGTCGTGCAGTGCCTGGACTGCATGCACGACCAGCCGCACCTGGGCTTCCACAACGGCCGCGTGGAGCCGGTCGAGGACCGCTGGGAGAGGATGATCGCCGGCACGCCGTGGGTCGCCTCGTGCACCGTCACGGTGGACGCCGACGAGGTCGAGTCCTGCTCGGGACCGGAGGCCGGCGACTCGCTGTCCTACGCCGCCTTCGGCGACCACGGGACGCGCGAGTTCTTCACCCACGTGCGCTTCCACAAGCACGAGGAGGACGAGATCGTCGTCCACCTGCTGATCGAGCTCTACGCCCGCTCGTCGGAGGAGGCCACCGAGGTGCTGGAGGCCGCCGCCCGCGGGCCACTGTCGATCACCTCGCTCGCCGAGGAGTCGCGGCCGCCCGCTGCGACGGGCGACGACCTGCACTAGAGTCGTCCGAAACTCCAACCGGGGAGGGAACGGCATGGATACCTACGTCATCCTGCGCCGCGGAGGCTGGGAAGGTCCCGACGCGCTCCAGGAGGCCGCGGGACGCTCCAAGCAGGTCGGCGACGAGGAGATGTCCGACGACATCCGCTGGATTCGCAGCTACGTGCTGGCGGAGCCCGACGGTCGCGTCGGCACCGTCTGCATCTACCAGGCCTCCAGCGAGGAGGCCATCCGCGAGCACGCGTCGCGCGCGGACCTGCCCGCGGACGAGGTCGTTCGCGTCGCCGACACGGTCGTCGTGCGCGACGATCCCGTCGCCGCCTGAAGCCCGCTTTCACACCGGAAAAAGGGGGCGCCGGCGGGCGTCCCCTCTTTCCGTCCAGGGTCCTAAAGGCGCCGTCTCGCGCGGCCGACGTACACCGTGTAGGCCCACGACAACGGAGTGTCGTCCATGCGGTTTATTGCCCAGCTCGCCGGCTGCGCGCTCGTCGCGCTGCTGATTGTTCCCACGTCGGCCCCCGCGGCCGTCCGGACCCTCAAGGGTCAGGTCGTGGGGTCCACCTTCGCCGCCGGGAGCGCGACGGTCGTGCCCGTCCTGCTGGACGCGCGCTCCGCGCGCCGCGCCAAACTGCGCACCCCGCTCGCCCGGTTGCTGGTGCCGCGCGGGTGGAAGGTCCGCGCGCCCGGCCGGACCACGCTCGTGTCGCAGCACCTGCGCGCCGGAGACGCCTTCCGCGTGCGCGTGACCGTGCCGCGCCGCCGCAACGGCGCGGCATACCCGGTGCTGCGGCCGCGCGCCCGCACGCTCGTCGTGACACGGCGCGGCACCGCGCTGTCGGCCGCGGAGCTGCAGGAGCACGTCGCGGCGCTGTACGGGTATGTCAACGGACTCGCGTCGTACATCGTGCGCGAGTTCGCCGCCCTCCACGGGCAGGTGGCCGGGCTGCGCGGCGACCTGGCCGGGCTGCGCGGCTCGCTCGCGGCGCTGCAGGCGCGGGTCGACGGCCTCGAGGCCGGCTTCCAGGCGCAGCTCGACCAGCTGATCGCGCGCGTCACCGCACTGGAGACCCAGCTGGCGTCGATAACGGCCCAGCTGAGCCAGCTGTCCAGCGACGTGTCGGCGCTGCAGGCCCAGCTCGCTGGGATCGCGCCGGGCGACCTCGCCGGCGCGCTGAGCGACATCGCCGCCCTGCAGGCGCTGGTCGGCGGGGTCGACGTGTCGGCGCTGTCGAGCTCGCTGAACTCGCTGTCCAGCTCCACCGCGGCCTCCGACGCGACGCTCCAGGGCAACATCGACGCGGCCAACGCCGCGCTGGCCACCGTGCAGGGGCAGGTCGCGTTCCTGTGCTCGGCCGGCCTGGTGAAGGGCCCGCTTCTCAACCTCCAGCTGCTTGGCCCCTGCCCGGCCTAGGCGCTGCGCAGCCGGCTCTCCAGCGCGGCGAGCTGCTCGCGCAGCGCCGCGGGGAGCCGGTCCCCGAACCGGGCGAAATGCTCGTGGACCTGGGGGAGCTGGCCCTGCCACTCCTCCGGGTCCACGCGCAGCAGCTCGCTCAACGCGCCGGGCGTGACGCCCAGGCCCTCCACCTCCAGCGCCCCCTCGGCGGGGACGAGCCCGATCGGCGTCTCGCGCGCCTCGGCGCCGCCGTCGCAGCGGCGGAAGATCCAAGCCAGGACGCGGGAGTTCTCGCCGAAGCCGGGCCACAGGAAGCGGCCACCCTCGTCCTTGCGAAACCAGTTGACGTAGAAGATCTTCGGCAGCCGGGCCGGGTCCGGGGCGTTCTCGCCGGTCCGCAGCCAGTGCCCGAAGTAGTCGGCCATGTGGTAGCCGCAGAAGGGCAGCATGGCCATCGGGTCGAAGCGCAGCTCGCCCACCGTGCCGGCCGCGGCGGCCGTCTTCTCCGAGGCCATCGTGGCGCCCATGAAGACGCCGTGCTCCCAGTCGAAGGCCTCGCTGACCAGCGGCACCACGGTGGCGCGGCGCCCGCCGAACAGGAAGGCGTCGATCGGCACGCCGGCGGGGTCCTCCCACTCCGGCGCGATCGACGGGCACTGCGCCGCGGGCGCGGTGAAGCGCGCGTTGGGATGGGCGGCCGGGGACCCGGCGTCGGGCGTCCACTCGCCGCCGCGCCAGTCCACGGCGTGGGGCGGCGGCTCCTCGGTCATGCCCTCCCACCACACGTCGCCGTCGTCGGTCCTGGCGCAGTTGGTGAACACGCAGTTCTCGGTCAGCGTGCGCATCGCGTTGGGGTTCGTCTCGTCGCCGGTCCCCGGCGCCACGCCGAAGAAGCCCGCCTCCGGATTGATCGCGTACAGCCGGCCGTCGTCGCCGAACTTCATCCAGGCGATGTCGTCGCCGATCGTCTCGACCTTCCAGCCCGCCAGCGTGGGGATCAGCATGGCGAGGTTCGTCTTGCCGCACGCGGAGGGGAACGCGGCCGCGACGTACTTGACCTCGCCCTCGGGCGAGGTGACCTTGAGGATCAGCATGTGCTCGGCCAGCCAGCCCTCGTCGCGGGCCATCACCGAGGCGATCCGCAGGGCGAAGCACTTCTTGCCCAGCAGCGCGTTGCCGCCGTAGCCGGAGCCGTAGGACCAGATCTCCCGCGACTCGGGGAAGTGGACGATGTACTTGTTGTCCGAGTTGCAGGGCCACGGCACGTCCTCCTCGCCGTCGGCGAGCGGCGCGCCGACCGAGTGCAGGCACGGCACGAACTGCCCGTCGTCGCCCAGCACCTCCAGCGCGGCCTGGCCCATCCGGGTCATGATCCGCATCGAGACGGCGACGTAGGCGGAGTCGGTGAGCTGCACCCCGACGTAGCTCTTGTCCGAGCCGACCGGGCCCATGGAGAAGGGCACCACGTACATCGTGCGGCCGGCCATGGCGCCACGGAACAGGTCGCCGAGCGTCTGGCGCATCTCCTCGGGGTCGCGCCAGTTGTTGGTGGGCCCCGCGTCGGCCTCGTCCGCCGAGCAGATGAACGTCCGGTCCTCCACCCGGGCCACGTCCCCCGGGTCCGAGCGGGCGAGGTAGGAGTTGGGGCGCTTGGCGTCCGACAGCCGCTCGAACGTGCCCGTCTCCACCAGCTCGCGGCACAGGCGGTCGTACTCCTCGGCGCTCCCGTCGCACCAGTGGATCGCGTCGGGCTGCGTGAGCTCGGCCACCTCCTCCACCCACGCGACCAGCTTCGCGTGCGTCGTGGGGGCCTCGGCGGTGATGTCAGGGGTGCTCAAGGGTCCGGCTCGCCTCCTCCGCGTTTTGACGGTCGCCGATTCTTTCAGCCCAGGCTGGCAAGCGCCTCGGCGGCCGCCCGGTCACCGGACTGGACGGCCCCGTCCATGTACCCGCTCCAGACCGTCGCAGTCTCCGCCCCGGCCCAGTGCAGCGGGCCGATCGGGGCCCGCAGGGCGCTGCCGAACTCGGTCCAGGCGCCCGTCGGCATGGCGCAGCCGTAGCAGCCGCGGGTCCACTCCTCCTCGGCCCACAGGCGCTCGACGTAGTCGCGCGGGGAGGCCGCGCGGGGGCCGAACAGCCGGGCGAACGTGTCGATCACCGCCTGGCGGCGCTCCTGCGACTCCATCAGACCGGCCTGGCGGGCGAAGCGGCCCTCCAGGAAGCCGAGCAGGACGCCGGGGGAGCCGTCCGGCGGCGAGTTGTCGTAGGTCAGCCGCACCGGGCCGCGCACGCCGGTGGACTGGCCGCTGAGGCCCTGGTCGCGCCAGAAGGGCTCGTCGTAGATCGCCATGCACTTGGCGACGGTGCCCTGGGGCATGCGCTGGGTGAGCTGGTCGCGGTGCCCGGGCAGCGGCGGGTCGTAGGCGATCCGCGCGCACAGGGTCGGCGGGATCGCGAGGATCGCGCGGCGGGCGCGCGCGGTGACGCCGTCCGCCTGCAGGGCGACCTCGCCGTCCGCGTGGCGGATCGCTCGCACCGGGGCCTGCAGGTGGACCGCCTCGCCGAGCTCCTGCGCCAGCCGCAGCGAGAGCAGCTGCGAACCGCCCACGAAGCGGTCCTGCTGAGCGCCGCCCTCGGTGTCGAACAGGGCGTCGAAGCCGCCGGCCGAATGGGCGTAGAAGAGGACGTGCAGGAGCGAGAGGTCGCCGGGCTCCTGCGCCCACACGGCCTCGGTGCCGATCTCGAAGAGGGTCCGCGCCGCCCGGCTGGCCAGGTTGCCGCGTAGCCAGCTCTCTAACGTCTGCGCGTCCCAGCGAGCGGCCTTCGGCGCCTGCCATGGGGCGTCGAGCGGCACCTCGCGCGCCATGCGGTCCAGGCGCCACTGGGCCTGCGCCACGTCGGCCAGGACGGCCGCGTTGATGCGCGGGATCGTGCCCTTGTAGCGGCGCAGCTCGCCGTTCCACTCGATGACGTTCTCGCCCGCGCCGTACGTGGGAAACGTGCCGACACCGAGCTCCCGGGCCAGCCCCAGGAGCCGGTGCTGCGTCGGGCCGACCCACTGGCCGCCCACCTCGACGATCTTGCCGTCGCCGAGGTCGTGGTTCAGCGTGCGCCCGCCGACGCGGTCGCGCGCCTCCAGCACGGCGACGCTCGCTCCCGCCCGTCGCAGGGCCCGCGCGGCCGTCAGGCCGGCCAGCCCCGCGCCGACGACCGCCACGTCCGCCTCGACCTCCGCCATCGTGGGAGCGTATAACTACCCCCGTGCGCAGATCGGTGGTCCTCGTCGCCGTGCTCGCCGCCCTCGGGCTGGGCGCCGGCTGCGGGTCGGAGTCGGAGTCCGAGCCGGTCGCCGCCCCGCCCGGCTCCACCGGACCGCGCGAGCCCTGCGCCTCCCAGCCGCCCGGCCGCGTGGCCGACGGCGTCAACGACGACCAGGGCGGCTCAAGACCGGGCACGGACCCCTGCGCCGGGGAATAGGGCCGCTACTCGACGTTCTCTTCGGCCTGCGGCGCGGCGCCGGGGTTCTTGCGCGGCACCAGCACGAGGCGCTTGAACTCCGCGACCAGGACGCCGTCCTGGTTGCGGACGCGGGTGTGGACCTTGACCGTGCCGCGGTCGGGCTTGGAGCGCGACTCGCGCTTCTCCAGCACTTCGGACTCCACGAACAGCGTGTCGCCGTGGAACACCGGCGCCGGGTGCGACAGCTCCTCGGTGGCCAGGTTGGCGATGGCCTTGCCCGAGACGTCGGACACCGACATGCCCAGCGCGAGCGAGTAGACGAGCGGGCCGACGACGACGTTTCGCCCCTGCTGCGACTGCGCCGCGTAGACGTCGTTGATGTGCAGCGGGTGGTGGTTCATCGTGATCAGGCAGAAGAGGTGGTCGTCGGCCTCGGTCACGGTCTTGGCCGGCCAGTGCTTGTAGACGTCGCCGACCTCGAACTCCTCGAGGTAGCGGCCGTAGGGGTGCGCGCCGCTGGCCTCGCGGGCGGCCTGCTCGGTCTCGACGCCCTGGGTCCTGGTCTCGTCGCTCATGGGCGCGAACCCTAGTGACTACGCTCCAGCGGGTGCCCGCCGCCAGGACCGCGCTGCTCGTCGTCGACATGATCAACTCCTACGACTTCGAGGACGCCGAGAAGCTGCTCGCCAGCGCCCGCGAGGCGGTCCCCAACATCCGCACGGCGATCGAGCGCGCCCGCGAGGCGGACGTCCCGATCGTCTACGTCAACGACAACTTCGGCCGCTGGAACTCGTCGCCGTCCGAGCTGGTGGAGGAGGTCCTGGGCACCGAGCACCGCGACCTGCTGGAGCCGCTGGTCCCCGACGAGGATGCCCGCTTCGTGGTCAAGGCGCGGCACTCGTGCTTCTACGAGACGCCGCTGGAGTACCTCCTGCGCCAGCTGGAGATCGAGCGCATCGTGCTCACCGGGCAGGTGACCGAGCAGTGCATCCTCTACTCGGCGCTGGACGCCTACATCCGCCACCTGTCCGTCGTTGTCCCCACCGACGCGGTCGCGCACATCCACGAGGACCTCGCCACGGCGGCGCTGCGCATGATGGAGGTCAACATGCGCGCCGAGCTGTGCCGCGCCGGCGACTGCCGCCTCTAGCTCGGCAGGACCGTGACCGCGACGCCGAGGCCCGGCGCGCCGGCGAGGCGCCGGTCGGCGGTGATCAGCGTCCCGTCGAGGGCGCGCGCGATGGCGACGTAGACGGCATCGCCCGGTGTCAGGTTGTGGCGCAGCTCCCAGGCGTCGCGGAGGAACGGGCGGTGCGGCAGACGCTCGAGCGGCGTGGACAAGAAGTCCTCGATCGCCGCGCGCGCATCGTCCTCGGTGGCGGTCTCGTCGAGCACGGCGCGACGCAGGCCCGACAACACCTCGACGTCCACGAGCTCGGGGGCGACGGTCATCGTGTCGCCGACCTCGCGCGCCAGCCGGACGGAGACGTCAGGCCTCAGGAGCGCTTCGACGATCGTCGAAGCGTCCAAGACGACGATCGAGCTCTCGTTCACGCTCCTCCCGCGCCTCTCGGATCCACTCGGCGGCCTGGCCGGGCCGGATGTTCGCGCGCGGCGGGCGCGAGGCGAGCTCGGCCAGCCACTCCTGCATCGACGTCCGCACCTGGTCGCGCTCGATCAGCTCGAGCACGTAGTCGCGCACGGTCATGCGGCGCAGCTTCGCCCGCCGGCGCAGCTCCTCGTGCAGGTCCTCGGGGACGTTCTTGATCTGCAGGTTCGCCATGGCATGACATTAGCATGCTGACAGCATCCTCCATCCTGGCGACACGAACACAGGCTCGTTCGTAATAGCCTCCCGGCCCTCATGCGCAGCCCCCGTGACTTCCTCAAGCCGCTGGCCATCGGCGCGCCGGAGCCGGTCCGCGAGATCCCCTTCAAGCCCTCGCGGATGATCCACTTCCTCGACTTCTCCAACGAGAAGATGGTCGCCAAGGTGCCCGACATCGCGCCGACGGTGGACATCCTGCTGGGGAACCTCGAGGACGCGATCCCCGTCGACCGCAAGGAGGCCGCGCGCGCCGGACTGGTCAAGGTGGGGCGCGAGATCGAGCTCGGCGAGACGCAGCTCTGGACCCGCGTCAACGCGCTGGAGTCCCCGTGGGTGCTCGACGACCTCACGACGCTCGTGACGGAGATCGGCCACAAGCTCGACGTGGTGATGGTCCCCAAGGTCGAGGGGCCGTGGGACATCCACTACGTGGACCGCCTGCTGGCCCAGCTGGAGGCCAGGGCCGGGCTGGACCGTCCGATCCTCGTCCACGCGATCCTGGAGACCGGCCAGGGCGTGGTGAACCTGGAGGAGATCGCCACCGCCTCGCCGCGCATGCAGGGCATGAGCTTCGGCCCCGCCGACCTGGCGGCCTCGCGCCGCATGAAGACGACCCGCGTGGGCGGCGGGCATCCCGGCTACCGCGTGATCGAGGACCCCGACCCCGAGAACCCGGACGCCCCGCGTCCCACCGCGCAGCAGGACCCCTGGCACTACTCCATCGCGCGCATGGTCGACGCGTGCACCAGCGCCGGGCTGCTCCCCTTCTACGGCCCCTACGGCGACATTCGCGACGTCGCGGGCTGCGAGACGCAGTTCCGCGCCGCCTTCCTGCTGGGGTGCGTCGGCGCGTGGTCGCTGCACCCCGCGCAGATCGACGTCGCCAAGAAGGTCTTCAGCCCCGATCCCGACGAGGTGGCCTTCGCCAAGAAGGTCATCGAGGCGATCCCCGACGGCCGCGGCGTCCACATGATCGACGGCAAGATGCAGGACGACGCGACCTGGAAGCAGTGCAAGGTCATGGTCGACCTGGCCGAGATGCTGGCGCGCAAGGACCCGGACCTGGCCGAGGCCTACGGGTTCCAGCCCGCGTAGTCCATGCGGTTCTACGAGTACGAGAGCAAGGAGATCGTCCGGCGCGCCGGGATCCCGACCTCCAAGGGCGGGTTCGCGAAGACGGCGCAGGAGGCGCGCGCGCGGGCCGAGGAGGTCGGCGGGCCGGTCGTGATCAAGTCGCAGGTGCTGACCGGCGGCCGGATGAAGGCGGGCGGCGTCCAGTTCGCGGACGCGCCCGACGAGGCGGCCGAGCACGCGGCCCGGATCCTGGAGCTGGAGATCAACGGCCACATGCCCCGCGGCGTGCTGGTGGACGGGCGCGTCGAGGTGGCGCAGGAGTACTACGCGGGCGTCGTGTGGGACGGCCTGCGCAAGCAGCCGGTGATGCTGTTCTCCGACATGGGCGGCATCGACATCGAGGAGGTGGCCGAGCGCCACCCCGACCACGTCGGCCGCGGACACTTCTCCAACGTGCTGCCGTTCTCCGACTTCCAGGCCAAGCAGGTGATCGCCTCCGTCGGCGTGACGGGCCGCGCCCTGACCCGCCTGACGCCGATCCTGACCCGGCTCGCGCGGCTCTTCGTGCAGCGCGACATGACGCTGGCGGAGATCAACCCGCTGGCCCAGCTCGCGGACGGCAGCTTCGTGGCCGTGGACGCCCACATGGAGATGGAGAACGAGGCGCGCGGGCGCCACGCGGAGCTGCTGGCCGACCTCGGCGTGGGCGAGGAGGAGACGCGCGAGGCCCGCGAGGCCACGCCGTTCGAGATCGCCGGTGAGGAGGTGGACGCCCAGGACCATCGCGGCGTGGCGGGCAACGTGACGGAGTTCGACGGCAACCTCGGCCTGGTGATCGGCGCGGGGGGCGGCTCGCTGACGCTGTTCGACGCCGTGCGCGCGCACGGCGGCAAGCCGGCCAACTACTGCGAGATCGGCGGCAACCCGAGCGTGGCCAAGGCGTGCGGCCTGGCCAAGCTGGTGCTCCAAAAGCCCGGCGTGGAGAAGATCGCCGTGATGATGTCGATCGTCTCCAACACCCGCGTGGACATCGTGGCGCGCGGCGTGATCAAGGCGTGCGTGGAGCTCGGCTACGAGCCGGCCGACAAGATCGCGATCTTCCGGATCCCCGGCGCGTGGGAGGAGGAGGGCTTCAAGATCCTCGAGCGCTACGGCGTGCCCTACGCCGACCGGACGGTGTCCCTCAACGAGGCCGCCAAGCGCGCCGCGGAGGCCGTGCCGGCATGAGCATCCTCGTCGACGCGGGCACCACCTTCATCGTCCAGGGCATCACGGGCCGCGAGGCGGTGAATCTCACGAGAGAGTGCCTGGACTACGGCGTCGGCGCGAGCATCGTGGGCGGCGTGACGCCCGGGCGCAAGGGGCGCGACGTCCACGGCGTACCGGTGTTCGACACCGTCGCGCAGGCGGTCGAGCACCACGGCGGGCCGATCGACGGCTCGGTGGTCACCGTCCCGCCCGCCTTCACCAAGGACGCGGTGTTCGAGGCGATCGCGGGCGGCGTGAAGCTCGTGGTGATCGTCACCGAGCGCATCCCGCGCGCCGACGTGGCCGCGATGGTCGAGTTCGCCGCGATGCACGACGCCCGCATCATCGGCCCCAACTGCCTGGGAATCATCGTGCCCGACGTGATCAAGATGGGCGGCATCGGCGGCCCGGCCAAGGACGCCGCCAAGGCGTACTCCCCCGGCCCGGTCGGCGTGATGTCGCGCTCGGGCGGCATGACCACCGAGATCTCCTCCACGTTGACCGCGGCCGGCCTCGGCCAGTCCACCGCCGTCTCGATCGGCGGCGACGCGATCATCGGCTCCACCTACGCCGAGCTGATGGCGCTGTTCGCGGCGGACGGCCAGACCGAGGCGATCGTCATCTACACCGAGCCCGGCGGGCGGATGGAGGCCCAGCTGGCGCAGTGGGTGGCGGAGAACGGCGACCCGCTGCCCATCGTGGCCTTCATGGCGGGGCGCTTCATGGACGAGATGCCCGGGATGAGCTTCGGCCACGCCGGCACGATCGTCGAGGGCAAGGAGGACACGGCGAGCGAGAAGATCGCCCGCCTGGCCGCCGCGGGGATCGTGGTGGCCGAGCGCATCGAGGAGATCCCCGACCTCGTGCGCTCCAAGCTGGCGGAGAGGACCGCGGCATGAGGCAGGACGCGCTGTTCATCGGCATCGAGGTCGACGACGAGATCGCCCGCAACAAGGAGGTCGCGGTCAAGCTCGCCGAGGTCTGCCCCGTCGACATCTACGCCCAGGGCGAGGACGGCGGCGTGCGCATCGTCGATGCGAACGTCGACGAGTGCGTGCTGTGCGAGCTGTGCCTGGACGCCGCCCCGAACGGGACCGTGCGCGTGCTCAAGCTGTACGAGGACGGCGCCGTCCTGTCGCACTGAGGCCGCTACCCTCGGCGCCTCGGCGTGTTGGTTGCAGGGATTCGACGCGACGGCCGACATATGTGTACGTGCCCATGCGAATGATCCTGCTCGCCCTGCTCGCGCTCGCGCTGGCCGCCACGCCCGCGGCGGCGGGCTCGCGGGTCGTCGACCGCCCCGCGGCGCGCGAGGCGCTCGCGAGCGGCGCCGGGGGCGCGCGCGCGGCCCACTCCCGGGCCGCGGCGCGAATCCGGCGGCCCACCTGGGTCAGCCGCGTCGTGGTCACCGAGTACTACCCCGTGCCGGAGCGCTTCTTCGTCGGCCGCCGCGTGCGTGCGCCCGGCCTCCCCGGCCTGCACCGCATCGACTGGCTGTACTCCGCGCGCGGACTGACCATGGAGGGCGACGGCGTCGGCCTCGACGGGCGGCGCTACTCCATCGAGAGCGTGGGCCGCGGCGGCTGGGTCGACCGCCTGGGCCGGCGCTCGTGCATCGGCTGCGCGCGCGGCGTGTTCTGGCGCGCCGGCGGCTTCTACCGCAACAGCGCCAACCGCCTCACCTTCCCGCTGGAGGCCGGCGGCTGGTTCAACGGGGCCGGGCGCCGCTGGGTTCCGCTGCCCGGCGTCAGCTTCGACACGGGCCCCTCGCTGGACCTGGAGTACTACGCATCGCTCGCCGTCGACCCGCGCGTGATCCCGCTCGGCAGCCGCGTCTACATCCCCTATTACGCCAAGCGCAAGCTGGGCAACGGCTGGTTCATCGCCGAAGATACGGGCGGCGCGATCGGCGGACGCCACGTCGACGTGTACCGGCCGGCCCCCGCCTCGGTCGACGAGCACGGCCGCACGCTGCGCGGCCAGCGCATCTACGTCGTCCCGCCGCGGCGCTAGCGTGCGCAGCTTGCCGATCGTCCTCGTCATCGCCGCGCTCGCCGCGCTGCTCGCCGCGCCCGCGGCGCACGCCGCCACGGACGGCCGCGACGCCCCGCGCTCGCCGCTGGACCTCGCGTCGGCGACGCTGCGCCAGGACGGCGACCGCCTCGTGTTCACGGTGCGCACGCGCGGCCAGTGGGCCTCGCGGGCACTGACCTCGCGGACCGGGCGCTCGCTGTGCCTGACGCTCGCCCAGCGCTCGCGCAGCTTCGTGTGCGCGAGCGCGACGGCCGGCGGCCGGCCCGCGCTCACCGTCAACGGGCCGGGCGGGACTCCGGCGCCGCTGCGCGCCGCGATCGACCGGCCCGACCTGCGCACGCTCACCGCCCGCTTCCCGGCGCGTTCCGCCGGGATCGCCACGGGCGCCTTGCGCTGGACGGTCACCTCGACGTGGGCCGATTCGGCCGGCTGCGCCACAACGGCGCCCGGCTGCAACGACCGCCTGCCGAACCGCGGCGCGATCGGCGCGCGCCTGCTGCCGCCCGCGCCCACGGGCTGCGCGGCCAGCGGCGCCTCGTACCGGACCAACGGCCCGCGCGACCGGCGCGCGGTGGCGCTGACCTTCGACGACGGCCCCGGGCCCTACACCGCGCGCGTGCTGGACATCCTGCGCCGCGCGGGCGCCAAGGGCACCTTCTTCGTGATCGGCCAGCAGGTGAGCGGCGGCCGCGGCGTCCTGCGCCGCGCGCTGCGCGAGGGCCACGCGCTGGCCAACCACTCGTGGAACCACGCGAACCTGTCGGGCGGCGGCCTCGGACAGCTGCGCGCCACCAACGCGGCGATCCGGCGCGCCACCGGCTACACGCCGTGCCTGTTCCGCGCGCCCTACGGCGCGGTGAGCGGCACGCTGATCGGTCAGGCGCGCTCGCTGGGGATGCTCACGATCCAGTGGGACGTGGACCCGCGCGACTGGGCGCGGCCCGGCGCCGGCGCGATCCAGGCCGGCGGGCCGGGGGCCGGCGCGGCGCGGGTCCTGGGCGGGTCGCGCTCCGGCTCGATCGTCGTCATGCACGACGGCGGCGGCCCGCGCGACCAGACGGTCGCCGCGCTGCCCGGCATGATCGCCACGCTGCGGCGCCGCGGCTATCGCCTGGTGACGGTGACCGAGCTGCTCGGGCTGCGCCCGAAGTACGGCTGAGTCAGTCGATCAGGCGGCGGCGCAGCGCCGTGGCGATCGCGTGCACGCGGTTGCGACTCTCGAGCTTGCGCATCGCGCTCTCCGCGTAGGAGCGGATCGTCGCCGGGCTGAGGAACAGCTCCTGTCCCGCCGCCTCGGTGGTCATGCCGTCGGCCAGGAGCTGGAGCACCTGGGCCTCGCGCGCCGACAGGGCCACCCCTTCGCGCTCCCGGCGGTCCAGCAGGCTGGACGTCAGCTGGGCGTCGACGAACGGCCGGCCGGCCGCCACGGCGCGCACGGCGCGCACCACGTCGGAGGTGGGCGCCGACTTGAGCACGAAGCCGTTCGCGCCCGCCTCCAGCGCCTGGTCCAGCAGGCCCGGGTCGTCGAAGGCGGTGTAGAAGACGACCTGCGGCGGGGATTCGAAGGTGCGCAGCTCGGCGCAGCACTCCAGCCCGCCCATGCCGGGCATCTGGATGTCCATGACCACGACGTCGGGGAGCCGGTTGCGGCCGATGCGCATCCCCTCGTGCGGGTCGGTCGCCTGCCCGACCACCTCGATGTCCTCCTCGCCGGCCAGCGCGCCGGCCAAGCCCTTGCAGAGGACCGGATGGTCGTCTACGACCAGGCAGCGGATCATCTCGCGGTCGGTTCCGCTTTCGGCATTCGCGTCAATCGTCCCTGACCCGCCCAATTAGGACACCTCCGTGTCGGAAGCTAGCGCTCGGTGCGGACGCCGTCGAGCCCGCACGGCAAATCGAGGGTAGAGACACCGCAGAATGCGGAGGGACGGGCGACCTCGGACGCCGAGACAGGCGGTATGTCCCCCGCGGCACTCACCTCCGCGCCGCTCCCCTACGAGCTTCCGGGCGCGCCCGAGACGTGGCAGGCGCCGCTGCGCCTGGTCCACGACGCCACCCCGGCGCCCATCGCGCCGCCCGTCTCCCCCGCGCGCGACTCGCACCGCCTGCGCACGTGCGACGACGACGAGCTGCTGCGCCTGGCCGTGGGCGGAAAGGTCGAGCCCTTCGCCGTCGCGTACGAGCGCCACGGCGCGCCGCTGTTTCGCTACTGCCTGGCCATGACGTCGCACCGCGACGACGCGGCCGACGCCGCCCAGGACGCCTGGCTGAAGGCCTTCGCCGCCCTGCGCCGCGAGCCGTTCGAGCCGCGTCCCTTCCGCCCGTGGATCTACGCGATCGCGCGCAACGCGTGCATCGACCGCCTGCGCGGCCGCAACCGGGCGAGCCTGCACGAGCTCGACGAGGCCGACCTGGCCCCGGCGCCGTCGCCCGAGCAGGAGTGCGCCGCGCGCGAGGAGGTCCGCAACGTGCTGTCCGACCTGGCGCAGCTGCCGCTGCTCGAGCGCTCGGAGATCCTCATGCGCGACCTCGCGGGCCTCAGCCACGAGGAGATCGCGCAGGAGCTGCACATCTCCGTGCGCCGCAGCCGCGCGCTGGCCGGCGAGGCGCGCTCCTTCCTGCACGACCGGCGCGCCGGGCGCGACATGCCGTGCGGCGACGTGCGCACCCAGCTCGAGCGTCCGCGGCAGGGGCGCAACCGCCGCCTGCGCGCCCACCTCGACGACTGCGAGCTGTGCTCGGCCTTCGAGCGCCGCCGGCGCGCGCGCAAGCTCTCCTCGCTCGCCCTCGCCCCGGTGGCGCTGCTGCGCACGCTGACGGACCGCGCGGCGGCCTGGCTCGCCTCGCCCGTCGACGGGCTCGCGGCCGCGGCCGCGAGCCGCGGCGCCGCCGGACTGGCCGTGGCGGCCGTCGCGGTGGGCGGAGCCGCGACCGTCGTGCCCACCACCTCCACGCCGCCGGACCGCCCCGGGGCCGTCGCGTCGATGCCCGACCGCGCGGCTCGCCCCGCGCCCGCCGCACCGGCGCCGCGCGCCGCGACGGCGCGGCCGCGCACGCCGCGCTCCCTCGCCCGGTCTGACCGCACCGCCGTACGCGCGGACGGCGACCCCTCCCCGGCCGCCCCCCGGACGGCCACGGCGGAGGTCTCGCACCCGGCCGGCGCGCAGGTCCCGTCCGCCGCCCCGGACCGCACCGACAGCTCTGCCCCGGCCGTACCCGCGCCGGCCCCCGCCGAGGTGGTGCGCGCGCCCGTCGCCACGGTCCGCGAGACCGTCGAGTCCGCGCCCGCCGCGGTCGCCGAGACGGTCGCCGGCGTGCAGCGCGTGGTGCCGACCGCCGGAGCTTGAGCCGGCGGCCGAAATCTCGGCCATTCGTCCAAACCCCCTGCAAACGGCCTCCTAACGCGTCGGTGCGGCGTCCGGACGAACCGCTCCGGACGCCCACCCGAAGCGGCCGCAGCGGTCGCGCCAATGGAGGTCCCTCCCCATGTATCGCTCCCCGATGCTCGTCGCCGGCGGCGCCCTCGCGGGCCTGCTCGCGCTTCCCACGGCGGCGCCCGCCAAGAAGGCGAAGGGCGGCGTCGCGGCCCGTCTCGAGACCTCGGCCAACGTCAACGCCGGCTGGGCCGCGACGGCCGCCGCGCGCCGCTCGCACCGCGTAGCCCGCCGCCTGCTGCACGTCAGCCGCCAGCAGCTCGCCCAGGCGCAGCGCATCACGCTCGCCGGCATCCGCGACGGCGGCATGCGACGCGACGCGGCGACCGAGTCGGCGCAGCGCTTCTCCGCGGCGGTCGCCAGCAACAGCGAGCGCCTGGAGCGCCTCATGCACCGCGCCTCCGGCCGGCTGGAGCGCGAGGCGGCGCAGGCCATGCAGGCGAACGTCTACATGGAGGCCGAGATCGCGGTCGCGCTCGCGGCCTCCGCGCAGGGTCTGCCCGCGCCCGACCAGACGCAGGTCGCGTCCGGCGTCGCGGACCTGGCCGACCGTCAGGCCGAGCTGACGCGGTCCGTCCTGGCCGCGGTCAACCCCGAGGTCCTCGCGGCGCGCGTCCGGCGTCAGCTGGAGTTCACCGCCGCCCAGGGCCTGGAGGCCGAGAGCCGGATCTCCTCGGCGCTCGTCGCCCTGCACGCGGGCACGCAGTCGCACGCCTCGGACGCCGTCGCCGCCGCGTCGGCCCGCGTCGCGCAGGTCGCCCGCGACCTGCACGCGCTGGTCACCGGCTCGCACGTCGCCGGCGCCCTCGTGTGGACGAGCTACGGGCAGCAGGTGTCCGTGGGGGAGGTCTCCGCGCGCGTCGCCGCACGCGTGCAGGCGGACGCCGACGCCCTGGCGGGCGCGCACGTCGTGGCGCACGCGCAGACCGACGTCGGGATCACGCCCCTGGGCTGAGCCAGCGCGGACCCCCGGCGACGGCGCGTCACCCCGCGCGCCGCCGCCCCCTCCGCACGGCGCCCTCCAACGCCATGACCCTCCTCATTCGACACTCCCTGGCCTGCGCGGCCGCCCTCGTGCTCGCCCTCGCCGGTGCCACGGCCCTCTCCGCCCCGGCCCTCGCCGGTCCCGTGGAGACCGTCCTCCAGGACGACGCCCACATCCTGTATCGCTCCGACGCCGAGGTGCGCGACACGCTGGCGCGGACGCGCGCGCTGGGCATCGAGCGCGTGCGCCTCACCGCCTCCTGGTCGGTGATCGCGCCCGACCCCAACTCCGCGCAGCGCCCGCAGTTCGACGCCACGGATCCCGCCGCGTACCCCCAGGCGGGCTGGAGCTACCTCGACCGCGCGGTCCGGGTGGCCCGCGAGATGGGCCTCGAGGTGATGATCGACGTCGCCTTCTACGCCCCGCGCTGGGCCACCAAGGACCCGCCGGAGAACCAGCGGCAGCTGCGCACCGAGGTCGACCCGGCCGAGCTGGCGCGGTTCTCCGCCGCGGTCGCGCGGCGCTACGACGGCACGTTCGTGCCGCCGCGGCCGGCCTCGGCCGAACCACCGCCGCCCCCGCCGCCCTCGCTCCTGGATCAGCTCCTGGGCCGTCAGGCCGAGCCGCCGCCACCGCCCCCGCCGCCGCCGCCGGGCGAGGCGCTCCCGCGCGTCTCGCTGTACACGATCTGGAACGAGCCCAACCAGAAGGACTTCGTGCTGCCGCAGTGGGAGCAGCGCGACGGCGCCTGGTGGCCGCGCGCGGCCGACATCTACCGCGAGATGGTCTACGCGTCCTACCCGGCGATCAAGCAGGCCGCGCCGCACGCCAAGGTCCTCGTCGGCGCGACCGGCTCGGTCGGAGCCGCGAAGCCCGGCGCCGGGAGCGTCCCTCCGCTGCGCTTCATTCGCGCGCTCGCGTGCGTGGACGAGTCCCTGCGGCCGATCGCCACGGGCGGCTGCGCCGCGTTTCGGACGCTTCCCGGGGACGGGTGGTCGCACCACCCGTACTCCACGCGAACCCTGCCGCGCGTCGACGCGCGCCATCTCGACAACGCGCCGGTGGCCGCCACGCCGCGGCTGGCCGAGCTGCTGCGCCAGCTGGTGCGGCGCGGGCGCCTGGCGCCCGGACAGGCCGACCTCTACATGACCGAGTACGGCTACGAGACCAACCCGCCCGACCCCAAGGCGACGTTCGGGCTCGACCGGCAGGCCTCGCTGCTGGCCGAGGCGGAGTTCATCGCCACGCGCCACCCGAGCGTGAAGATGTGGGCGCAGTTCATGCTCACCGACCTTCCGGACAAGGGGATCGGCGCGGACTGGCAGTCCGGGCTGTTCTTCGAGGACGGGCGGGCCAAGCCGGCCGCCGCGGAGTTCCCGTTCCCCGCGTACGCCGAGTGCGTGCACCGCGGCGGGCGGCGCTGGGTGCGCGTGTGGGGCCGCATGCGCGGCGCCGCGGCGAGCCGCAAGGCGTCGCTGGAGAGCGCGAGCGTCCGGACGCTGTCGTGGCGTTCGGAGCAGACGTGGGGATCGCTGTCGGACACCCGCTCGATGCGGGCCGCGACGGCGTCCGCGGCGGTGCAGCCGGACGGCGAGCTGGTCCGCTTCGCCCGCTGGCAGCCGGGCGGGCGCTACCGCCTGCGCTGGGAGGCGGGCGGCGACGCCGGGCGGCTCAGCCCGACCGTGGCGCCGGTCGGGTGCAAGAACCGCCCGGAGCGCATCCGCATAAAGAGGAGGGGGCGCCACCCCGCAAAGCCCATCGTGCGCACCGGTCGCGCGCGCCACAAGGAGGCGAAATGAGGGTTCCAGCGCAGGCCGCCGAAGCGCATGCTGCACCGATGCAAGCCACGGCCGAACATGGCATGGCGGGGACACCGGAAGCAAGGGTGGTTAGATGTTCGTGCAATCGCTGTGGAGCACACGTGATCGCCACGGTGGCGGTCACGCTCGGAGGCAACTGCAACAACTGCGGGAGCTACGACCTCTCGCTCATCGGACCGGAGCCGCCGGCGCCGGTGCTCGCTCCTCCGCTGCGCGTGGCCTGGTCGGCTACGCCCGCGCGGGTGGCGTAGCGCTTCTCGCCGCGGCGCTGCTGCTCTGCTTCACGACTCCCAGCGCGCTGGGGGTCAAGGGCGAGGACAAGGGCAACGGCGCCGACAAGAGCGCCGAGAAGTCCGCGCGCGACAGCGCGCCCGGCCCGCCCGCGCATTCCTCCGCGGCCGGCGGCGGCCAGGCCGCCGCGCCCGCCACGAGCCAGCGCTCCGCCCCGAAGGTGCGCCAGACGCGCGGCGCGCAGAAGGTCAAGCGCGGCGGCTCCTCGCCCAAGACGAGCACGTCCACGCGTGAGCGCTCCGCGACCGGCGCGACCACCGACGCGACCGCGGCGCGCTCCGCGCGCCGCAGCGAGCCCGTGCAGACCGCCTCGACGTCCGCGGCGCGCCGCCAGACGGCGGGGTCCGCGCCCGCTGCGCCCGCGAGGACGATGCTGCGCTCCGTCCCGTCCGCGGGCGGCGATCCGGTCGCCACGGCGCAGCCCCGCAACGCGGCGGGAGGAACGTCGCTGCGCGCCGGCTCCCCTCGCGTGGCGGCCGCGGCCCCCGTCCCGGCGCCGGCCACGGTCGGCCAGCTGGGCGCGACCTTGGGCCCGCTGGCGGACGTTCCGCTGGCCGGACCGCCACCGCTTGCCGCAACGGCGCCCGCGCCCGCGCCTGCCGAGGCGGCGGCGCCGGCGCCCAGGGGCAACGACGGCGTGCGGCCGCAGAGCTTTTTGCCGATCGCGCCGCTGCTCTCGCCCATCTCGCGCGTGGTCGAGGTCGTGCCGCTGGAGATCTGGCTCGCCCTCGCAGGCCTCGCGCTGCTGTCGCTGCTCTCCACGGCGGTCGCCGCGGCGAGCACCGCGTCCGCACGGCGCACGCGCCACCTCGCCCGCCGCGCGGAACGTGAGGCCGTCACCGACGCGCTGACCGGCGTGCTCAACCGGCGTGGCTTCGAGCTGCGCCTGGACGTGGAGCTCGAGCGCGCCCGTCGCTACGGCCGCCAGGTCGCGGTCGCCTACGTGGACGTGGACGGCCTGAAGTCGGTCAACGACGGGCACGGCCACTGCAGCGGCGACGCCGTCCTGACCGGCGTGGCCGAGGCGCTGCGCGCCGGCTCGCGCGAGGGCGACCTGGTCGCCCGCGTGGGCGGCGACGAGTTCGTCGTCGCGCTGGTCGAGCAGGACACAGCCGGCGCCGATCGCTTCGCAAAGCGCCTGCGGGCCCGCATCCGCGTGGCCCGGGCTCAGCTCGGTCTCGTCTCTCCCTGGGACGTGACCGTCGGAACCGCAGCCTTCCCCGCCGACGGTTCCGACGCCAGCGAGCTGATCGCGGCGGCCGACCGGCGGCTCTACGCGCAGCGCGGGATCGAGATCGCGCCCGACGGGGACGTCCCCGCCCCCGAACGGCGCGATCCCGCGATCGCGCTCGTGTGAGCCGCCGGCCGCGCCGACTCAGCGCGCCGGCTCGAGCGGACGGCGCCCGGTCCCCGGAGCGGCACGCTCGCCCGGCCAGGCCGGGGTCTCGCGCGGACCGGCGGCGGCCGGAAGCGTGAAGGCCACGCGCGTGCCGCCGCCCTGCGAGGGCTCCATCCAGATGCGCCCGCCGTGGCGCTCCACCACGGCGCGGCACGACGCGAGCCCAAGGCCCGTCCCGGGGAAGCGCGCGGCGCCGCTGCCGCGGGCCAGCATCGCGAAGACGTCGTCGATCTCGTCGGGATCGATTCCCACGCCGTTGTCCTGCACCGTGAAGCGCCACGCACCGCGGCGGCGCTCGGCGTGGACGTAGATCTCGGGCGTGCGCTCCGGCGGCACGAACTTCAGCGCGTTGGAGAAGAGGTTCTGAAAGAGGCTGCGCAGCGCGGCGGGGTCGCCTTCGACCGCCGGCAGCGGCGCCAGGACGACCTTGGCGTCCCGGGCTAGCACGCGCGGCCGCAGCGCGGCCAGCGCCTGTTCGGCCAGCGTGTGCGTGCTGACCAGGTTGCGCGCCCGCCGGGGCTCGCGCTCGCGCGCGGCGGAGAGGAAGCCGTCGATCAGGCCGCGCATCTCCTGCGTGCCGGCGGTCACGTAGCCGAGCAGCTCGTCCTCCTCGTCGTCCAGCCGCTCGCGCAGGCGTACCGTCAGGCGCTCGGAGGAGATCGCGATCGCGCTCAGCGGCTCGCGCAGGTCGTGCGAGACGAGCGCGGTGAAGCGCTCCAGCGCCTGGTTGGCGCGCTCCAGCTCGGCGGTCGTGCGCCGCTCCTCGGCCAGGGCCCGGCGCAGCCGCAGGGTGAGCGTCGCGAGGAGGACGATCGCCGCCAGGAAGAGGGCGTCGTGGGCGTCGAGGAGCAGCGCCGGTACGAAGGTTGCGAAGGGCGCCGCCGCGTGGTGGCGGACGCCGGAGGAGGAGGACATGTGACGGATGCGTACGAGCACTTGCACGCCGTCGGGGTCCGTCCCAGTGGCGCCCGCAAGGTGGCGCGAAAGCCAGCAAGATGAGGGAAGTGCACAACAAACATGACGATTCGGGGCACAGACCTTCCATCCGACATCACGAATTCCATGCCTGAGCTTCCCGAGGCCGAGCGGGCGCGGCAGGCGATCGAGCGCGCCATGGGCCGCGAGATCGTCGCTGTCGAGGACTTCGACACCTGGGTGTGCCGTCCGCACGCGCCCGGCGAGATCGCCGCGGCGCTCCAGGGTCGCCGGCTGACCGCGGCCCACCGGCGCGGCAAGTTCATGTGGGTGGAGACCGGCGGCGGCCCCGACCTCGGTCTGCACCTGGGCATGGCCGGACGCATCGCCGTGGACGAGGAGCCCCACCCGACCTGGGACCGCTTCGCGCTGTCGTTCGCCGGCGGCGGGCGTCTCGCCCTGCGCGACAAGCGGCGGCTCGGACGCGTCGTGCTCGAGCCGGACTTCTCCCACGTGGGCCCGGACGCGGGAGAGGTCTCGCGGGCCGAGTTCCGCGCGCGGATCGGGCGCGGGAACGCGCCGCTGAAGGCGCGGCTGCTCGACCAGGGGGCGATCGCCGGCGTCGGGAACCTGCTGGCCGACGAGATCCTCTGGCAGGCGCGCCTGTCTCCCCTGGCGCGCACCGGCGAGCTCGACGACGACCAGCTCGACCACCTGTGGCGCACCACCCGGCGGGTGCTGCGCAACACGATCCGGCGCGGGGGCGCGCACACCGGCGAGGTCAACGACCACCGCCGCGACGGGGGCTGCTGCCCGCGCTGCGGGACGCCGCTGCGGCGCGGCCGCGTCGGCGGCCGGACGACCTACTGGTGCCCGCGAGAGCAACCGGAGCCCGAAGGGTAGGCTCCGGGCATGTCCGAGAATTCCTTCGATGCCCGCGACACGCTCCGCGTCGGCGAGCGGGAGTACACGATCTACCGCCTCGACGCGCTTCAGGCCCGCTACGACGTCGCGCGGCTGCCGTTCTCGCTGAAGGTCCTCCTGGAGAACCTCCTGCGCAACGAGGACGGGGTCGCCGTGCGGGCGCAGGACGTGGAGGCGCTGGCCACCTGGGACGCCGCCGCGGAGCCGTCGAAGGAGATCGCGTTCACGCCGGCCCGGGTGCTCATGCAGGACTTCACGGGCGTGCCCGCCGTGGTGGACCTCGCGGCGATGCGCGACGCGATGGCGGACATGGGCGGCGATCCGTCGATGATCAACCCGCTGGTGCCCGCGGAGCTGGTCATCGACCACTCGGTGCAGGTGGACGTCTTCGGCACCCACCAGGCCTTCGAGCGCAACGCCGAGCTGGAGTTCGACCGCAACCGCGAGCGCTACGCGTTCCTGCGCTGGGGACAGGGGGCATTCGACGGGTTCAAGGTCGTCCCGCCCGACACCGGGATCGTGCACCAGGTCAACCTGGAGTACCTGGCGCGGGTGGTCTTCGAGCACGAAGGCGAGGCCTATCCGGACACGCTCGTGGGGACCGATTCGCACACCACGATGATCAACGGCCTCGGCGTGCTGGGCTGGGGCGTGGGCGGAATCGAAGCCGAGGCGGCGATGCTGGGCCAGCCGATGTCGATGCTGATCCCGCGGGTCGTCGGGTTCAAGCTCAGCGGCGAGCTGCCCGAGGGGGCCACGGCCACGGACCTGGTCCTCACCGTGACCGAGATGCTGCGCCAGCGCGGCGTGGTGGGGAAGTTCGTCGAGTTCTACGGGCCCGGCCTCTCGACGCTGCCGCTGGCCGACCGCGCCACGATCGGCAACATGTCGCCGGAGTTCGGCTCGACGTGCGCGATCTTCCCGATCGACGCCGAGACGCTGCGCTACCTGGAGTTCACCGGCCGCCCGGCCGAGCGGATCGAGCTCGTGGAGGCCTACTGCCGCGAACAGGGGATGTGGCACGACGAGGACTCCGAGGAGCCCACGTACTCCGACACCCTGGAGCTCGACCTCGGCGACGTGGTTCCCTCGCTGGCCGGGCCCAAGCGCCCGCAGGACCGCGTCCCGCTCACCGAGTCGCGCGAGCGGTTTTTGGAGGCGCTGGCCGACCACCTGCCCGACGACGCCGGCGGCGAAGGCCGCAAGCCGGGCGTGCCTCCGCACGGGGCGATCCGGGACACCACGGAGGACGAGGGGTCGTCGCTGTCCTTCCCGGCGTCGGACCCGCCCGCCGAGATGGGACCGATCAACGGCGACGGCGCGCGCGTGGCGCACCCCGACCCCCCGCGCGAGCATCGCACGGCGGTGGCGGAGCGTGCGCGCACCGCGGTCCACGTGAAGATGGAGGACGGGTCCGAGTTCGAGCTCGAGCACGGCCACGTGGTGATCGCGGCGATCACGTCGTGCACCAACACCTCCAACCCGTCGGTGATGATCGGCGCGGGCGTGCTGGCGCGCAACGCGGTCCAGCGCGGGCTGCAGGTCAAGCCGTGGGTCAAGACGTCGCTGGCTCCGGGGTCCAAGGTCGTCACCGAGTACCTGGACCGCTCCGGGCTGACCGAGTACCTGGAGGAGCTGCGCTTCCACCTCGTGGGGTACGGCTGCACCACGTGCATCGGCAACTCGGGTCCGCTGCCGCCCGAGATCTCCGCCGCGGTGGACGAGGGGGACCTCGCCGTGTGCTCCGTGCTGTCGGGCAACCGCAACTTCGAGGGGCGCATCAACCAGGACGTGAAGATGAACTACCTGGCCTCGCCGCCGCTGTGCGTGGCCTACGCGCTGGCCGGGACGATGGAGATCGACCTGTACTCGGATCCGCTGGGGACCGACCGCGACGGCAACGAGGTCTTCCTGCGCGACCTGTGGCCCTCCGAGCGCGAGGTGGCCGAGCTGATCGAGAGCGCGGTCCAGTCGGACATGTTCCGCAAGTCCTACGCCGAGGTGTTCGAGGGCGACGAGCGCTGGAACTCGCTGGAGGTGCCGACCGGCGACCGCTTCGACTGGGACGGCGACTCGACGTACGTGCGCCATGCGCCGTTCTTCGAGCGGATGGACCCGGAGCCCGCCGCGGTGCAGGACGTCGAGGGCGCGCGGGTGCTCGCGCTGCTCGGCGACTCGGTCACCACCGACCACATCTCCCCCGCCGGCGCGATCCGCAAGACCTCGCCGGCCGGGCAGTATCTGATCGAGCACGGCGTGGAGCCGAAGGACTTCAACTCCTACGGGTCACGGCGCGGCAACCACGAGGTGATGATGCGCGGGACGTTCGCCAACATCCGCCTGCGCAACCTGCTCGCGCCGGGGACGGAGGGCGGCGTGACGATCCACCTGGACTCCGGCGAGGAGATGTCGATCTACGACGCGGCCATGCGCTACGCCTCCGAGGAGGTGCCGCTCGTCGTGCTGGCGGGCAAGGAGTACGGCTCGGGCTCCTCGCGCGACTGGGCGGCCAAGGGGACGAAGCTGCTCGGCGTGCGCGCGGTCATCGCGGAGTCCTTCGAGCGCATCCACCGGTCGAACCTGGTGGGGATGGGCGTGCTGCCCTTGCAATTCCCCGAGGGCGAATCGGTGGAGTCGCTGGGGCTGACGGGGCGCGAGACGTTCTCGGTCTCGGGCCTGGACGGCGGCTCGGCCCGGACGGTAACGGTGCGCGCCGACGACCGCGAGTTCGAGGCACGCGTGCGGATCGACACCCCCAAGGAGGTCGAGTACTTCCGCCACGGGGGGATCCTGCACTTCGTGCTGCGGCGGATGCTGGCGGATTAGGCCAGCAGCTCCCGCAAGTCTCTCTCCACCGCCTCACCGTCGCGCGTCAACTGCCGCCAGGTGAGGCGTACCACTCTCCACCCGGCTGCTTGCAGGATGCGATCGCGCTCGCGGTCGCGCTCGAAGGCTCGGGGCGTTTCGTGGGTGGCTCTCCCGTCGAGCTCGACGATGACCCGCTTGTCGCGCCAGACGCAGTCGACCTCGAGGCCTTCGATGAGGACGTTCGTCTCGGGGCGCCTTATTTTCGCGTCGTCGAGGAAGGCGAGGAACCGGTCCTCGAGTTCGCTGCGGGTGATGTTGGCCGTCCACCTTGTGTTGTTGATCGCCGCTGTGAGGTTCTTGACTCCTGGCCTGGTGGCGTGTCGTTGAACGGCGGCATTCAGGGGGAGCCCGGTGTGGAGGCGTTGGATCTCGGCCTGGGCCAGGGCTTTCCTGGCCACGGTGGTGACCGGGATGCGCTCGTGCGTGGTCCTCTCGTCCTCGGGGAGCTCGGTCCGGTGGAAGCGCAGGCCCGGCCGGCCTCGCCTTCCCAGGGGCACCGTGACCTCGATCCTGCCTCCCGGCGTCGGCCGCAGGTCCCACAGCGCCGCCGCCGAGCGATGGCTCAGCACGGCGCCCGGGCCGCCTGCCAGAACGGCGGCCATCCAGCGCCCCTTCACGGTGAGGACCCGATGGCCGACGGCGTACACGCCGCGATGCAGCGAATGGAGCCGCCGCACCGCCAGGCGGTGCTCCACCCCACGCCGGGTCACTCCGAGCTCCAGCAGCTGCACCCGGGATACCACGCCGTACTGGCCCTCGGCGAGCGCCGCAACCGCCGCGTCCACCGACCGCGTGCGACATTGACCACATATATCGGGGTCAATGTCGCACGGGTCCGGCATGGGGCCCGAGCCTGGCAGCTTCTCGGTTGCGGTCGTTACGCCGAAAGCTAAGAAACGCCTACAAGAGGCCGACGATGTAGGCGCAGTCCCAGTTGTGGGCTCCGGCGCCTCCGCGCCAGATGCGGGCGGCGACGCGGTCCTGCTCGGCCTTGGAGGCGAGGTAGGCGTGCGGGCCGCGGCCGCCGAAGCCGCTCCAGGTCGAGGGGATGATCTGGTAGTAGCCGCTGGCTCCGGCCCAGTTCGGCGGGTGGTTGTAGCCGCCGGACTCGCACTGGACGATCGACCACGGGATGGCCCATGGGCCGCCCGGGCCGTAGTGGGACATCGACGAGCGCGACTCGCCCTGCAGGCGCTCGAGCTCGCGCTCCAGGCGGCGGCGGGACCCGCGGGCGTCGCGCAGGGCAGCGGCGCGGGCGGCGCGGACGCGCTCGGCGGCCGCGCGGCGGCGGGCGAGCAGCTCGCCCATGGAGGCCAGCGCCGCGTGCTGCTTGCGCACCGCTTCGGTGATCCGCTGCTGGCGCGCGCGCAGGCGGCCCAGCCGCCGGGTCGCCAGGCGGGAGGCGTCGCGCGCGCGGCGGACGCGGCGGATCGTCGCCTCGTCCTGCTCCTTGATGCGGCGCAGGAACTCCGCCCGCTCGAGCAGGTCGGCGAAGCCGCGCGACGACAGTACGACCGTGACGAGGTCCGGCTTGCCCGCCGTGTACATCTCGCGCAGCCGGCGCGAGAGCAGGCGGCGCGAGAAGGCCAGGCGGCGCTTCAGCGCGGCCAGCCGCCGGCGCTCGCGCAGAAGGTCGGCCACGATGCGATCGAGCCTCGCCTCGTTCGCGTTCAGCTCGGTCTGCACCTGCGCGCGGCGGCGCTCGATGATCGCCACCTGGCGCGCCAGCCGGGCGGCGATCCGCTCGAACGTCGCCACGCTGGCCTCCAGCCGCTGCTCGGTCGAGCGCTTGGAGTCGATGCGCTCCTGCAGCTCGCCGGCGGACTGCGCCCCCGAGGACAGCGGCAGGGCGGCCCAGGCCGCGAGCGCGGCGGCGATGGGGAGGAGCGCGAGGAGGACGCGGACGCGGGCCATGCGAAAGCGGCCGAACCCGCCGAAATGCAGGGGAGTTGCGGCCGGCCGGCCACGCTAGCACGGGCCTGGGCCGCTGGCGACGAGCTGTGCAAAAGCGCACGTTGTTATGAAACACGCCGGTCGCTGTGGGAGCATCGCGCGGTGCGCCTGCTCGCGGCCACCCTCTTCGCCACGCTCGCCCTGGCCTCCGCGGCCCCGGCCGCCACCTTCGCCCCGGTGGCCAGCCCCGCCGTCGGGATGGAGGACGAGAACGTGATCTTCAGCCCCCAGGCGGCGCAGGTCGCGGCGCAGTGGCGCGCCTTCGGCGTGGACTACGTCCGCATCCAGGCCTACTGGAACGCGATCTCCCCCGCGCCGCGCTCGACCAGGATGCCCACCGGGTTCGTTCCCTCCGACCCGAACAGCCCCGGGTACAACTGGGCGCCACTGGACGCCGCGATCGCCGCCGTGCACGACAACGGCATGCGGGTGATGCTGACGATCAACCAGTCCGGCCCGCGCTGGGCGAGCACGCAGCCGAGCGTGAGCACCCCGTCGTGGAAGCCCAGTCCCACCCGCTTCGCCCAGTTCGCCAGCGCGGTGGCGCGCCGCTACGGGACGCGGGTCGACCGCTACCTCGTCGGCAGCGAGCCCAACCAGCGCGCCTTCCTGGCCCCGCAGTACGTCTGCGTGGGCCGGACCTGCACCCCGTCGGCGCCCCAGCAGTACCGCAACCTGCTCAACGCCGCCTACCCCGCGATCAAGCGCGCCGACTCCCGGGCGCAGATCCTCATCGGCGAGCTGGCGCCGATCGGCAGCCCGCCCAGCCGCACGGGCGGCGTCTACCCCATGCTGTTCATCCGCGAGCTCGCCTGCGTGACGTCCAGCTACCGCCCGCTGCGCGCCGCGCGCTGCCGGGGCTTCCGCGCCGTGCGCGGCGACGGGTTCGGCTACCACCCCTACGTCAACAGCAAGACCGCGCCAACGGTTCCTCAGAAGAACCCGCAGCTGGCCAAGATCGGCGACCTGCCGCGGCTGCTGGGCGTGCTCGACCGCCTGACGCGGGCTCGGCGCATGTACTCAAACACCGGCCGCTTCAACCTCTACCTGACCGAGTTCGGGTACCTGACCAACCCGCCCAACCGCCGCTACGGCGTCTCGCTGGGCCTCCAGGCCCGCTACCTCGCCCAGTCGGCGTACATCGTGTGGAAGCTGCGCTCACGCGTGAAGCTCATCACCCAGTACGAGTGGAACGACGACCGCACCTTCCCCACCGGCCTGCGCTTCATCACCGGGCGCCCGAAGCCCTCCTACTTCCAGTTCCCCAACCCGTTCTGGGTCGACACGAGCCGCGGGCTGAGCCGCGCGCTGTTCTGGGGCCAGGTACGCCCCGACGCGCAGCGCCGGGTCACGTTCCAGGTCCGGCCCCGCGGCGCGAGCACGTTCCGCCCCGCCGGGTCGGCCACCACCGACTCCGGCGGCTACTTCGCCCGCACCATGCGCGCGCTCGGCGGCGCCGCCTACCGCTACCAGTACGTGACGGCGGCCGGCACGATCACCAGCCAGACGTTCACCACGCCGCGCTCCTAGCCGACCGACTCGAAGCGCTCCACCAGCGCGCGGAAGAAGTCGGCGCGGGTGATCACGCCGCGCACCTGCCCGTTTTCCACCACGGGGATGATCAGCACGCGGTGGTGCAGGAACGTCTCGGCGAGCTCGACGTCGGAGAAGTCCGAGCCGACGTCGATGTGCTCGGTGTTGGCGTGCTTGCGCACCGACTCGTCGCGGCAGCTCAGCCGCCGCTCCAGCTGGGCGTCGATCGTCTTGGAGACGAAGCGCGCCGAGGTCAGCTCGCCCACGTAGCCCGGGAACAGCGCCTGCATGAACTCACGCTCGCCGAAGATCCCGAACAGCCGGCCGTCGTCGTCGACCACCGGCAGCGCCGGCAGTCCCGACTCCACCACCTGGCGCGCTGCCGCCGGGACCAGCTCGTCCGCGCGCAGCAGCGGCGCCTCGCGGATCGTCAGCTGGCCGAGCGCGTTCGGGCTCATAGGTAGCGCAGGGCGATGTACCCGGTCGCGATCACCATCGACAGCAGCGTGACAGGCAGGCCCACGCGAAGGAAGACCATGAACCCGATCGGCCGCCCCGACCGCTGCGCCATCCCGGCCGCCGCGACGTTCGCCGCGGCGGCGATCAGCGTCGCGTTCCCGCCGAAGCAGGCGCCGATCGCCAGTACCCACCAGTAGGCGTCGTCGGACTTCTCCGCCCCCTGGAGCTGCTCGACCACCGGGATCATCGTCGCCGTGAACGGGATGTTGTCCACCACGCCGGACGCGAACGCGGACACCCACGCGATCCCCAGCAGCTCCGCCGTGCGATCGCCGTCCGTCGCGCTCGCGATGCCGTCGGCGATCTCCTGGATCGCCCCGCGCTCCTCCAGCGCGCCCACCATCACGAACAGGCCGAGGAAGAAGAACAGCGTGCTCCACTCGATGCCCGACAGCGCCTTCTCCACCGACTGGCGCGTGACCAGCAGCATGATCGACGCGCCCGCCAGCGCGACCGTCGCCGGCTCCAGGTGCAGCTGCTTGTGCACGAAGAAGGCGAGGATCGTGAGCACCAGGACGGGACCGGTGCGGCGCAGCTCGTCGGCGTCCTCGATCGACTTGCGCGCGTCCAGCTCCATGACGCGGTCGCGCGCCTCGGGCGCGATCTGCAGGCGCCGCCGGTAGAACAGGTACAGCACGCCGGTCACGACCACGAACGTGAAGATCGCCAGCGGCGCCAGGTTGGAGATGAACGCGCCGAAGGAGAGCCCCGTGGCGCCCGCGATCATGATGTTCGGCGGGTCGCCGATCAGCGTGGCCGTCCCCCCGATGTTGGACACGAGGATCTCGATCAGGACCAGCGGGATCGGGTCGATGTCCAGCGTGTCGGCCAGCAGGAACGTGATCGGCACGACCAGCAGGACCGTCGTCAGGTTGTCCAGGAACGCCGACAGGACGGCCGTGGTGAGCGCCAGGGCGACCACCACGCCCAGCGGCCGGCCGCGCGAGATCTGGCCGGCCCGGATCGCCATGTAGTTGTAGACGCCGGTCGCCTCGGTCAGGCGAACCACGAGCATCATCCCCGCGAGCAGGCCGAGCGTGTTGAAGTCGACCGACTCGATCGCGTGCTCCTGGTCGATCGTCTGCGTGAGCAGGACCGCGACGGCCCCGATCATCGCCACCTTCGTGCGGTGGACCCGCTCGCTGGCGATCAGGGCGAGCGCGGCGGCGAAGACGACGATGGCGGTGGCCACGGGCGGCAGTCTTCCAGGCGCGACCGGCGGGGCACCGCCCGCCGGTAACCTGCGCGCCCCATGCCCGTCCCGGACACGCTGCGTGCGCTGCTGACCGCCCCCGGGCCTTCGGGCTACGAGACGGCGCCGGCGCAGGTCTGGCGCGAGGCCGCGGGCGCCTTCGGCGCCGAGGTGTCGGGCGACACGCTCGGCTCCTCGGTGGCGCGGGTCGCCGGCACGGGCGATGGCCCGCGGCTCGCCGTCGTCGGCCACATCGACGAGATCGGGTTGATCGTCACCCACGTCTCCGACGAGGGCTTCCTGCACTTCATCGGCGTCGGCGGCTGGGACGCGCAGATCCTGGTGGGCCAGCGCGTGGAGGTGATCACGCGCGACGGCCCGATCCCCGGCCTGGTGGGCAAGAAGCCGATCCACCTGCTCGAGGAGGAGGAGCGCAAGAAGGTGGCCGAGGTCAAGGACCTGCACATCGACGTGGGCGCGCGCGACGGCGACCAGGCGCGCGACATGGTCCGCATCGGCGACGTGGCGGTGATCTCCGGCGGGCCGGTGGAGATGCCCAACGAGCGCCTCGCCTCGCGCTCGCTGGACAACCGGCTGGGCGCTTACGTGGCGCTGGAGGCGGCGCGGCTGGTGGCGGCGGACGGCGGCGCGGCCGGCGAGGTGGTCGCGGTGGCGCCGGTGCAGGAGGAGATCACCTTCGCGGGCGCGCGCACCAGCGCGTTCTCGCTGGAGCCCGACGTCGCCGTCGTCGTGGACGTGACGCACGCGACCGACGCGCCCGGCATCGACACCAAGCGGTCGGGCAAGCACGAGCTGGGCTCGGGGCCGGTGATCGAGCGCGGCTCGACGATCGCACCGGCGGTGTTCGAGCTGCTGCACGACACCGCGACCGAGGAGGGCATCCCGTTCACGGTCTCGGCCTCGGCCCGGCACACCGGGACCGACGCGGACGCCATCCACATCTCGCGCGCGGGGGTGCCGACGGGGATCGTCTCGATCCCGCTGCGCTACATGCACTCGCCCGTCGAGCTGGTGGCGCTGTCGGACGTGGAGGCCGCCGCGCGGCTCGTCGCGGCCTTCGCGCGGCGCCTGGACGGCGCGACTTCCTTCGCGCGGTGACGAGCGACGGCGGCGTGCTGCTGCTGTTCGACATCGACGGGACCCTGCTGCTGAAGGCCGCTGACGCCCACCGCGACGCCCTGCACGCCGCCCTGCGCGAACTCCACGCGATCCCCGATCCCGGGATGGCGCGCGTGCAGCCGGCGGGCCGGACGGACGGGGAGATCGCGCGCGCGATCGCGCTGCAGTGCGGCGTGAGCGCGGACGCGATCGACCGGCGCGCCGACGCGGTCCGCGCGGCGTGCTGCCGCGAGTACGCGCTGCGGGTGCCAGACTCGCTGGCGGCGCACGTCGCGCCGGGGGTGCCGGACCTGCTGGAGGAACTGTCGGGTCGCGAGGGGGTGCGCCTGGCGGTGGTGACCGGGAACTTCGAGCCTGTCGCGCGGCTCAAGCTGGCGCGCGCCGGGCTCGGCCACTACTTCGAGCGCGGCCAGGGCGGGTTCGGGTCGGACTCCGAGGACCGGGCCGACCTGCCGGGCGTCGCCCGCCGGCGAGCGGGGACCGACGGGCGTCCCTGGCCGCGCGAGGACACGATCGTGATCGGCGACACGCCCAACGACATCGCCTGCGCCCGGGCGGACGGCGTGCGCGTGTTCGCGGTGGCCACGGGCCCCTTCGCGCCCGACGAGCTGCAGGCCGCCGACGCCGTGGCCGCCGACGCCGCGGAGCTCCGCGCGTTGTTGCCTTAGCCGCCTATATCGCGGCTAACTCCACGCGG
Organism: Solirubrobacteraceae bacterium; assembly: GCA_031177685.1. Lineage (GTDB taxonomy): Bacteria > Actinomycetota > Thermoleophilia > Solirubrobacterales > Solirubrobacteraceae > AC-38. Next base: position 122,234 of record JAPSGI010000007.1, read on the forward strand.
CGGGCGGCTCAGGCGCGGGTGAGGCGCTTGTAGGTGATGCGGTGGGGGCGGTCGGCGCGCTCGCCGAGGCGCTCGCGGCGGCGGCGCTCCCACGCGTCGAAGTTGCCCTCGAACCACTCGACCTGGGAGTCGCCCTCGAAGGCGAGGACGTGGGTGCAGACACGGTCCAGGAACCAGCGGTCGTGGGAGACGATCACCGCGCAGCCGGGGAAGGCGAGCAGCGCCTCCTCCAGTGCGCGCAGGGTGTCCACGTCGAGGTCGTTGGTGGGCTCGTCGAGCAGGATCAGGTTCGACTCGCGGCGCAGCAGCTTGGCCAGGTGGACGCGATTGCGCTCGCCGCCGGACAGGTCGCCGACCTTCTTCTGCTGGTCGGAGCCGCGGAAGTTGAAGCGCGCCGCGTAGGCGCGGTCGCCGCCGACCTCCTCCCACACGGCCCTGTCCGGGTCCAGGGCGTCGCGGGACTGGTCCACGTACGCGAGCTCGACGCTGTCGCCCAGCCGCAGCGCGCCGGCGTCCGGCTCCTCCTGTCCGGTGATCATGCGCAGCAGCGTGGTCTTGCCGGCGCCGTTGGGGCCGACGATCCCCACGATGCCCGCGGGGGGCAGCGAGAACGACAGGTCCTCGATCAGCAGCCGGTCGCCGTAGCCCTTGCGCAGGTCCTCGGCCTCCACGACGACATTGCCCAGCCGCGGCCCCGCGGGGATGTGGATCTCGACGCTGTCGAGCTTGACGTTGCGCTCCTGCGCCAGCAGGGCGTCGTAGCGGTTGAGACGCGCCTTGTTCTTGGTCAGCCGCGAGGACGCGTTCATCCGCACCCATTCCAGCTCGCTCTCGATCGTGCGCCGGCGCGCGGTCTCCTCGCGCTTCTCCTGCGCCAGCCGCGCCTGCTTGCGCTCCAGCCAGCTGGAGTAGTTGCCCTCGAAGGGGATCCCGCGGCCGCGGTCGAGCTCGAGGATCCAGCCGGCGACGTTGTCCAGGAAGTAGCGGTCGTGGGTGACCGCCACGATCGTGCCCGGATAGTCGGCCAGGTGGCGCTCCAGCCACGCGACGGTCTCGGCGTCGAGGTGGTTGGTGGGCTCGTCGAGCAGCAGCAGGTCGGGCTGGCGCAGCAGCAGCCGGCACAGCGCGACGCGGCGGCGCTCGCCGCCCGACAGCGTGGAGACGTCGGCCTCCGGAGGCGGGAGGCGCAGCGCGTCCATCGCCTGCTCGAGGCGGTTGTCGAGGTTCCACCCGTCCACCGCGTCGATGCGCTCCTGCAGGCGAGCGAACTCGTCGGCCGTCTCCTCGGAGTAGTTCATCGACAGCTCGTTGAAGCGGTCCAGCAGCCCCTTGACCTCGGCCACGCCGTCCTCGACGTTGCCGCGCACGTCCTTGGACTCGTCCAGCGACGGCTCCTGCTCCAGCAGCCCCACGGTGGCGCCGGGCGCCAGCCGCGCGTCGCCGCGGAACTCCGTGTCGGCGCCGGCCATGATCCGCAGCAGGCTCGACTTCCCCGCCCCGTTGGGGCCCAGGACGCCGATCTTGGCGCCGGGCAGGAACGCCAGCGTGATGTCCTCCAGGACCGTCCGCGACGGCGGGTGCACCTTGGTGAGGCGGTGCATCGTGAAGATGTACTGCTGGACCACGGCCCGCCAGGGTAGCTACTGCGGCTCGGGCGGCTCGCGCAGCTGGTGCGCCGGCGTGAAGAAGTTGCGATACGTCAGCGCCATCGCGGTCAGGGCGGCCAGAGACACCGCGCCCAGCAGCGCGTAGAGGATCACCAGCTGCAGGCGCACCGCGTCCACGGGCTCGGCGCCGGCCAGCAGCGAGCCGACCATGATCCCGGGGAAGGCGACCAGCCCGGTCGTCTTGGTCTGGTCGATCAGCGGGATCATCCCCGAGCGCAGGCTGGAGCGGATCAGGGTCCGCGCCGCCTCGGTCGCGGTCGCCCCCAGGGCGAGGGTCGCCTCGATCTCGCGCGCGCGAGCCGCGACCTCGTCACCCAGCCGGTTGAGCGCCACCGCCGAGGCGGTCATCGCGTTGCCGATCACGATCCCTCCGACGGGTACCAGGAAGCGCGCCTCCGGCTCGAACACGCCCAGCGCCACGACGAGGCCCAGCGTGGACGCGCCCGCCAGCGACAGCGCGACCAGCAGTGGCCAGAACGCGCCCGGCACGCCGCGGGCGCGGTGGCGGGCGGTCAGGGTGCCGACGAGAACCATGACCGCGATCAGCGCGAACACGAACACCAGGCGGTCGCTCTCGAAGATCAGCTCGATGACGAAGCCCACCGCGGTCAGCTGGACGAACGCGCGGGCGGCGGCCACCGCGATCTCGCCCTCCAGGCGCGCGCGCTCCCACACCGACACGCCGATCGCCACCGCCACGAGCGCCAGCGCGCCCGCCACCTCGGCGAGCCCGACCTCGGAGCCGCTCATGCCAGCCGGCCGTCCTCGATCCGGAACACCTCGTCGGCCAGGCGCTGGGCCTGCCCCTCGTCGTGGGTGACCAGCACGTAGGAGAGTCCGAGCCGCCGGCGCAGGTCCAGCAGGGTCGCCTCCACCGCGTCGCGGGATGCGACGTCCAGCGCCGACGTGGGCTCGTCCAGCAGCAGCACGCGCGGCTCCAGCGCCAGCGCGCGGGCCAGCATCACCCGCTGCTGCTCGCCCACCGACAGCCGACCGGCGTCGCGCTCGGCGAAGCTCTCGTCCAGGCCGGCCAGGCGCAGGGCGCGCGGCACGTCCGCGGGCCGGCCCGCCAGCCGAGGGCCCAGCGCGACGTTCTCCGCGACGCTCCCCTCGCGCAGCGCCGGGAGCTGCGGCACGAGCCCGACCTCCCGTCGCAGGTCGAGCACGTCGCGCTCGCGCACGTCGGCGCCGCCGTAGAGGACGGCGCCCGCGTCGGGGTCCATGAGCCGGTTGAGCAGCCGCAGCAGCGTGGACTTCCCGGAGCCCGACGGACCGGCCACGCAGCTGGCCCCGTCCGCCAGCCGCACGCTGAGGCCGTCCAGCACCGTGCGCCCGCCCCGGCGGGCTGTCACGTCGCGCAACTCGAAGGGCACCGCGGGATTATCTCGGCGCCGGCCGCTACCGTTTGACCGGCATGAGCGAGATCCTCGACGTCGAGCAGGCCCTGCTGCTGCTGGAGCTCGAGCCGCCCTTCGACCAGCGGGCGGTCCAGCTGGCGCGCCGGCGCCAGGCCAAGCGCTGGCACCCGGACCTCGCGCCGGCCGGCAAGCAGGTCGAGCACGAGCGCCACCTGAAGGCGATCAACCGCGCCGCCGACCAGCTGGAGTCGCTGGCCGAGGGCTCGCGGGGCGGTCGCGTCTCCGCCAACGCGGTGCGCGCCAGCGCCGCCGCCGCGCGCGCGGCCCGCGCCGAGGCGGGGCGCCGCGCCTACGAGGCCGAGCAGCGGGCGCGCGAGCACGCCGCCGAGCGCGAGCGCCACGACCCGTTCGGCGACCGCGTCCCGGACCACTCCGTCGTCCACCGCTACGCACGCTGCCTCTCCTATCCCGAGTGGGGCGTGGGCAGCGTCACCGGCATCTTCTTTTCCGGCGAGGGCGACGACGTGCAGCAGTGGGCGCGCATGAAGTTCCAGGTCGGCGTGCGCACCGTCCCCGCCGGCTCCCTGCAGTTCGTGGACTTCTCCAAGCCCGACGCGGGCGCCGACCGCGTCCAGCGCTTCATGACGGCCGCCCAGCACGCGATGGCCGAGGGCGACTTCCCGCTCGCCGCGCAGCGCCTGGTCTACGCCCGCGACGCCGAGCCCGCCAACGCGGCGGTGCTGCGGCTGATGACGGTGGCCTTCTGGCAGGCGGGCAACCTCCCGGCCGCCGCCCGCGCGATGCGCGACTGGGCACGGGTGGAGGGCGAGCGCCCCACCCCCCACCGCTACGCCTCGCGCATCTACGAGGACATGGGAGCGATCCCGCTCGCCGCCGAGGCGGCCGACCGCGCCGCCGCCCGCGCGCCGCGCGACGCCTCGGCGTGGGAGCGCGTGGGGCGCATGCGGCTGCGGCTGATGGAGCGCCGGGGCGCGCTGGAGGCGCTGGAGCGCGCCCGCGAGCTCGGCCCCACCGTCGAGGGCCTGCTCGACCTCGCGCTCGCGCGCCAGCTGTCCGGCGACGTGGGCGGCGAGGTCTCGGCCTGCCATGACGCGACGCTGCTGGACGCGGACTCCGCCGAGGCCTGGGCGCGCTACGCGCATGCCCTGGCCCGCACGGACCGCGTCTCCGAGGCGATCGCCGCCTGCGAGCGCGCGCTGGCGGTCGGACCGGACGCCGAAGTCGACACGCTGCTCGCGCACCTGCGCGAGGTCGAGGCGCGCGTGCTCCCGCAGAGCGCCGCCGCCTGATCGCGGGTTTCGCGCCCCTTCGCGCGGGCGATCCTTCCATCACACGGAGGCACAGCGATCGGAGGGATTCTCATGGCACGCGCACTGTCGATGGGTAGGCGAGACCGCGGCGAGGGCTCGGCGGTCGGCGAGGGAGCGCGGCGCGGGGCGTGGGGCCTCGCCCGGCTGGTGATGCTCGTCGCGTGGGGCGTGGCCGCGGTGCTCGTGGCCGGCATCCTGCTCGTCGTGCTGGAGGCGAACCCCGGCAACGCGATCGTCGAGGCCGTGACCGACGCGGCGCGCTGGCTGGCGGGCCCGTTCAAGGAGCTCTTCACGCTCGACAACGCGAAGACGCAGACGGCGGTCAACTGGGGCATCGCCGCCGTGGCGTACCTGGCCGTCGCGAGCCTGGTGGCGCGGCTGCTGCGCCGGTAGCGCTTTGAAATAGCTTTCCGGCATGGCGCCGGAGGGCATCGAAACCGAACGGGTGGTCGGGGACGCGGGCGCGTCCGTGGACCCGGCCCTGCGCATCGACGACCTCGTCAAGCGCTATCCGACCGGAACCGAGGCGCTGCGCTGCGTGTCGCTGGAGATCCAGGCCGGCGAGTTCTTCGGGCTGCTGGGGCCTAACGGCGCCGGCAAGTCGACGCTGATCCACTGCGCCACCGGACTCGCCCAGCCGACCTCGGGATCGATCCGGATCTTCGGCAACGACGCGGTCGACCACTACGAGGCGGCCCGGCTGGCCGTCGGACTGGCGCCGCAGGAGCTCAACCTGGACTGGTTCCTCACCGTCCACGAGACGCTCGACTACCACGGCGGCTACTTCGGGATGCGCCGCCGCGAGCGCCGCGAGCGCGCCGCCGAGCTGCTCGAGGCCTTCTCGCTGACCGACAAGCGCGACGAGCGCATCCGCACGCTGTCGGGAGGCATGAAGCGCCGGCTGGTCCTGGCCCGCGCGCTCATGCACCGCCCGCGCCTGCTGATCCTCGACGAGCCGACCGCCGGCGTGGACGTGGAGCTGCGCCTGGAGCTGTGGCACTACGTCCAGCGCATCAACGCCGAGGGGACCACGGTGCTGCTCACCACGCACTACCTCGAGGAGGCCGAGCAGCTGTGCGACCGCATCGCCTTCATCAACGAGGGCCAGATCGTCGCCACGGGCACCAGCGGCGATCTGGCCGCGGAGTTCGGCGTCAGCTCGCTGGAGGACGCCTACCTCGAGCTGGTCGGGCGCAAGGAGCTCTCGCGCGCCCATGTCGGAGTCGACGCTCCGTGACCCCGGGACAGATTCGCTTCCTCGCGCTCGTGCGGCGCGAGGTCAACCGCTTCATGAAGATCAAGCGCCAGACCGTCGGCGCGCCGCTGCTGGAGACGTTCCTCTACATCTCGGTCTTCGGCGCGGCGCTGGGGACCCGGATACGCGAGCTGCACGGCTTCGACTACGTCGTGTTCGTCATCCCCGGCCTGATCATGATGGCCTGGGCGATCAACGCCTTCACGAACAACTCCTCGTCGATCCTGCAGCAGAAGTTCCAGCGCGCGATCGACGACCAGCTGTCCTCCCCCGCCTCGCCGCTGGAGCTGCTGCTCGCCTTCTCGCTGGGCGGCTTCGTGCGCGGGATGCTCGTGGCGCTGCTCACGTTCGGCGCGTCCGCCGTGCTGATCGGCGTCCCGGTGGAGCACGTGCTGGTCCTGCTGCCGGCGCTTGGGCTCGTGGGGTTCTTCTTCGCCCAACTCGGCGTGCTGATCGGCGTGCGGGCCGAGCAGTTCGACGACGTGTCGTTCGCCCAGACGTTCGTGCTCCAGCCGCTGATCTTCCTGGGCGGCGTCTTCTACTCGGCGTCGCTGCTGCCCGAGCCCTTTCAGACGCTGACCCACTTCAACCCCGTCTACTACATGATCGCGCTGGTGCGCTACGGCTTCCTCGGCTACTCCGAGGCCAACGTGGCGATGTCGCTGGGACTGCTGACGCTGGCCACGCTCGCGCTGTTCGCGGTCAACTGGCGGCTGTTCGCGCGCGGCTACAAGCTGCGCGTTTGAGCGGCGCGGCGCGGGGCAGACGCGCCCCGTGCTCTTCGTGCGCAAGGAGCCCGGGCGCAAGGCGCAGGTCCGGTTCATGCCCGGCTGCCTGCTGTGGTCGCTGCTGATCTCCGTCGGCCTGACGATCCTGCTCAACGTGGCGCTGCGGGCGTTCTGAGCCCATCCGGCGGCGGCCGTAGATTGCGCGCGTGCGCCTCATCGTCGCCCGCTGCGAGGTCCGCTACACCGGCCGGCTGACCGCCGTGCTGCCCGAGGCGCTGCGGCTGGTGATGGTGAAGTCGGACGGGTCGGTGATGGTCCACGCCGACACGGGCGGCTACAAGCCGAGCAACTGGATGACCGCCCCCACGGTGATCGAGGAGACGCCGGACGGGATGGTGGTGCGCAAGCTGCGGGGCGAGGACCGGCTGGAGATCCGCATCGCCGAGGTGGTGTCGGACTCCGAGCACGACATGGGCGAGGCCGCCGCGCTGGAGAAGGACGGCGTCGAGGCGCACCTGCAGGAGGCCCTGGCCGCGGCGCCGGAGTGGTGCGGCGAGGGCTTCCGGCTGGTGCGCCGGGAGTGGCCGACGGACATCGGGCCCGTCGACCTCATGTGCCGCGACTCCGAGGACGGCTGGATCGCCGTGGAGATCAAGCGCATCGGCACGATCGAGGCGGTCGAGCAGCTCACGCGCTACCTGGAGCGCATCCGCCGCGACCCCGCGATGGCGGACTGCCGCGGCATCCTGGCCGCCCAGTGCGTCAAGCCGCAGGCCCGCGTCCTGGCCGACTCGCGCGGGATCGCGTGGGTCGAGGTCGACCTCGACGTCCTGCGCGGCGAGCGCGAGCCCGACTTGACGCTGTTCGCCTAGCTCGGTCCCGGGACCGGGCCGCCGCGCAGCGGCCGGCCGTCCTGGGCGCGATCCTCGTTGTCGCGCACGCGCGGCTCGTAGTGCGCGAAGAACACGCGGCCCACCAGCTCGCGGCGGCTGTTCACCCCGGTCTTCTCGAACACGCTCTTGAGGTGCTGCTGGACGGTGTGCGGAGAGACCGACAGCTCGTGCGCGATCTGCGTCGTGGAGTCGCCGCGCAAGACCAGCCGGGTCACTTCCTGCTCGCGCTCGGTCAACCCGTAGGCCGCCATCAGCAGCGGCGAGATGCGCGCCGGATGCGCCGGCTCGACGATCACCGCCACGCGCCGCGCGCCGTCCGCCACCAGGGAGGCCCCGTGGAGCACCATCCAGCGCCCGCTGCGGGACAGCACCCGGGCCAGCGCGACCTCGCCGGCAGCGTCGCGACCCTCGGCCGTGCGCAGCGCGCGCCCCGCGACCGCGAGAACCGAAGGAGGCAGCTGCTCGCGCGCCTCCCAGTCCCCGCCCGGCAGCTCCGCCAGCCAGCGCTCCACGCCCGGCGTGAGCGAGTCCACGCTCCAGTCCTCGCGCAGCACGACCAGGCCGGGCGCTTCGGGGCCCTCGGGGTCCGACGCCTCGCCCACCAGCAGTCCGCGGCGCGCGCCCTCGGCCAGATGGGGCGCCAGCGCGCGCAGGAACTCGCGCTCCTCGCGATCGAAGAGCGGCTGGCCCGGCTCGCGGTAGAGGCCCAGGACGCCCCACGGCTCGCCGTCGTGGGTGCGCAGAGCCAGCAGCAGCTCCTGCTCGGCGCCGTAGGGCTGGAGGATCTCGCGGTAGGAGAAGCTGCGCTCGGGCTGGCCGCCCGTCGCGTCGTGCAGCGTCGAGACGCCCTCGTCCGAGCGCGCGACGCCGGCGAGGTTGTGGAAGTCGTCGCCGTAGTACTCGTGGGCCAGCCACTCCGGCGGCAGCTCGCCCAGCATGCCGTGGTCGTGGTGGCTGGTGACCAGCAGCGACGCCGGGTCCAGCGTGAACCAGCACGGCGTCATGTAGTACGGCATCGCCGGGCGCACGGCGTCGCGGGCCTCGCACCAGAACGTCACGAGATCCAGGCCTTCCCCGGCCAGGGCGGCCACCCGGTCGTGCGCCCGCTCCCGCGCGTACGTGCCCATGGGGTGATCCTACGGCGTGCACGCAAGGCGGAAATACCACCTTTGTGGAATGGCGCCGCGCGCGGCCCGCCCCTAGCTTGGGCCTCCATGAGAGCGACCACGCCCGAGGAGCTGGAGACGCTGCTGGAGGACGCCTTCGTGACGCGCGACCGCACGGCGGTGGCGTCCCTGTTCGAGGACGCGGCGGTCCTCGACGCCGAGCCGGGCGCCCCACCCGCGCGCGGGGGACCGCAGATCGCACAGCTCGCCAGCCGGATGTGGGAACGTGGTCGCGGCTACCTGGCCGAGCCGCGGCGCGTGCTGCAGGCGCGCGACACCGCGCTCGTCGTGTCGGATGGCGCGATCGGCGTGATGCGGCGCGCGAGCGACGGGAGCTGGCGCTACGCGATCGCTCTGCTGACCTTCGAAGACCCACGACGACAGGAGGAGCGATGACCCCCGACACGACGCAGGAGCCAGTGGCGGTCCGCCGCGACGAGGGAGAGGCGCGCTGGTGGTTCGGCGGGCTGGCGGTGATCAAGGCCACCGCGGCCGACACCGGCGGCCAGATGGCGATCGTCGAGATGACCGAGCCGCCGGGGACCGAGGCGCCGCTGCACGTCCACCACCGCGAGGACGAGGCGTTCTGGATCCTGGAGGGAAGTCTGACGCTGCAGGTCGGCGACGCGACGATCGAGGCCGGCGCGGGCGACTACGCGTTCGGGCCGCGTGGGATCCCGCACAAGTACACGGTCGGTCCCGAGGGGTGCCGGATGCTGTTCATCTGCACCCCCGCCGGGTTCGAGGACCTCGTGCGGGAGATGAGCGAGCCCGCGCCCGAGCGGACGCTGCCGCCGCAGGACGGCCCGCCGCCCGACATGGAGCGCGTCGCCGCGATCGCCCAGGCGCACGGCTGCGAGCTGCTCGAGGGAGGCGCTTGACGAGCTAGGCTCCCCGGCCATGGCCGGGGAGCCCGCCGTCCTCACCGAGCGCCGCGAGGAGGTCCTCCTCGTCACGCTCAACCGCCCGGACGCCCGCAACGCGGTCAAGCCCGACCTGACTCTGTTCGCCTAGTGGGGGCTGGCGAGTCCGCCAGCCCCTCGGACGGCACTCGCCTCTCCCCGCGCGCACTCCCGGTCGCCGTCGACGCCGCGCTGGTGGAGCGGGACGGACGCCATCGCGTCACGTACCGGCTGCCGATCCCCTACTTCGCCTTCCTGTGGGCGCCGCTGGTCGCCCGCCGGGCACGGCGCGTCGAGCACGCGGCCGATCTCGGCCGGCCCCTGCCCGACGACACGCCGTGGTGGGCGCCGCCGGTGCCGCTCGGCGCCCGGGCCAGCGAGGCGCTGGCCGCGCTGTGCTTGATCTCGCTGCTGTGGAGCTACGGCGGCGGCACGCTGAGCCTGCTGACGGTCACGCTTCCCTACGCGGCGGACGTGTATTCGGTCGAGAACCGGGCGCTCGCGACCGGGCTCGCGGTGGCGCGCCTGGGCGTGCTGCTCGCGCTGGCGCTGGGCCCCCTCGCCGACCGCTTTGGCCGCCGGCGCCTCGTGGTCGGCGCCGCCGTCGCGCACTGCGTGCTGGCCAGCGCGCTGGGGCTCGCGCCGAGCTTCGAGGCGTACGTGGGCGGCCACGTCCTCCTGCGCTGTATCGACACCGCGCTGGCGATCGCCATCGGCGTGCTGGTCGCCGAGATCGTGCCGGCCGGCTCGCGGGCGATCGCCCTCAGCCTGGTGGGGGTCGCGACCGGAGGCGGGATCGTGCTCGCCGTGGTGTCGCTGCCCCTGGCCGCAACCGGCCGGGCCGGGTTCGCCGCCGTCTACCTGCTCCAGCTGGCGGCGATCCCGGCGATCCTGCACGCGGCGCGCCATCTGGTCGAGTCCCCGCGCTTTTTGCGCCACGCGAACGAGCCGCACCGCTACCGCGACGTGCTCGCCGGGATCTATCGCCGCCGGCTCGCGCTCCTCGGCGCCACGACGTTCCTGGCCGCGGCGTTCACCGCGCCCACGCTCGAGTTCACCACCCGCTACCTGAGCGACGAGCACGGCTTCTCCGCCTTCGAGATCGTGCTCTTCCTCGGCGTCACGGGCCTGCCGAGCTTCCCGATGCTCGTGCTGGGCGGCCGGTTGGCCGACCTGCGCGGCCGCAAGGCGGTCGGCATCCCGCTGGTCGGCGCGTCCGCCCTCGCCTACGCCGGTTTCTACTTGGCCTCGGGCGTCCTGCTGTGGCCGCTGGCGCTGGCCGGGGCGATGCTCGGATCGGCCGGCGGAGCCGCCCTCGCGCCGTACGGGTCCGAGCTGTTCGCGACCCGGATCCGCGCCGAGGCCCAGACGCTCACGCTCGCCTTGGGCGTGACCGGATCGGTGACCGGCCTGGCGATCGTGGGGCTGCTCTCCGGCCCTCTCGGCCTCGGGCCGGCGATCGCCGTACTCGCCGGGCTGCCGCTTGTCGCCCTTGCCGTCGTCGCCCTCGCCTTCCCGGAGACCGCGCGGCGCGAGCTGGAGGACACGAGCGGCGAGGCCTCCGGGCCGGTCGCGGTCGCGTAGGCTCCCCGGTCATGGCCGGGGAGCCCGCCGTCCTCACCGAGCGCCGCGAGGAGATCCTGCTCGTCACGCTCAACCGCCCCGACGCCCGCAACGCGGTCAACGGCGCGCTGGCCCAGGGGATCGCGGACGCGCTGGACGAGCTGGACGGCGACGAGGCGCTGCGCGTCGGCGTGCTCACCGGCGCCGGCAAGGGCTTCTCCTCGGGCATGGACCTCAAGGCGTTCGTGGCCGGCGAGCGCCCCTATGTGGACGACCGCGGCTTCGCGGGGATCACGCAGCGCAGCTCGCGCAAGCCGCTGATCGCCGCGATCGAGGGCTTCGCGGTGGCCGGCGGATTCGAGATCGCCCTGTCCTGCGACCTGATCGTGGCGGCCCGGGGCGCGCGCCTGGGCATCCCGGAGGTCAAGCGGTCGCTGGTGGCCGCCGCCGGCGCGCTCATCCGCCTGCCCCGCCGGATTCCCTACCACCTGGCGATGGAGCTGGCGCTCACCGGCGACCCGATCGACGCCGAGCGCGCCCACGAGCTCGGCCTGGTCAACCGCCTGGCCGACCCGGGCGCCGTGCTCGACGAGGCGCTGGAGCTGGCGGCCGCCATCGTGCGCAACGGACCGCTGGCCCTCATGGCTTCCAAGGAGATCGTGCAGTCCGCGCTCGACTGGACGGAGGCCGAGGCGTGGCAGAAGCAGGGCGCGATCGCCGGCCCGGTGATGGTGTCCGAGGACGCCCGCGAGGGCGCCACGGCCTTCGCCGAGAAGCGCGACCCGGTCTGGAAGGGCCGCTAGGCCTCCTCGCCCCAGGCGGTCACGACCAGCGAGCGAGCGCCGCCGTGGTCGCGGTGCTCGCACAGGTAGATGCCCTGCCACGTGCCCAGCGCGGGGCGGCCGTCGATGACCGGGAAGGAGACCGACGGGCCCAGCAGCGAGGCCTTGACGTGCGCTGGCATGTCGTCGGGACCCTCCAGCGTGTGCGAGAAGTCACCCCAACCGTCGGGGACGGCGTGCGTGAACCACGTCTCGAAGTCGCGACGCACGTCGGGCGAGGCGTTCTCGTTGAGCGTCAGCGAGGCGGACGTGTGGCGGACGAACACGTGCACGATCCCCACGCGCAGCGCGCGCAGCTCGGGCACCGCCTCCAGCACCTCGCCGGTCACCAGGTGGAAGCCGCGGGGGCGCGGGCGCAGCTCGACGTCGCGCTGGAGCCACATCTAGCCCGGGATCCTCACACGTCGCAGGTCCACCCGCGCGCCGCGGAACGGAACCCCCTCCGCCTCCAGCCGGCGCCGCTGCCGCGCGCCCTTGGCCAGCGTCCCGTCGGCCCGCACCACCCGCCACCACGGCACCGAGTCGTCATCGCAGCGCGACAGAGCCGAGCCCGCGAACCGCGGCGCGCCCGGCGACACGTCTCCGTACGTGCGCACGAACCCCGGCGGGATCGCCCGGATCCGCTCCAGCACCCGCCGCTCGCGCGCGCGTCCCTCGTAACGATCGGGTGTCGATTCCGCTGCGCGATGCGTCGTAGCGTCCATGTCCATGGCGCAGAGTCTCGAGCAGCTGGCCTACGAGCTCTCCGTGGCCTCCATCTCGCAGCAGCAGGCACGCGAGACGGAGCTTCGGAGCCGAACCGTCCTGGTGCGGCTGGCACGCTGGTACACCGCCGCTGTTGCCTTCGTCGGGCTCGAGATCTTGCTTTGGACCGTCAGCGTGAAACCGAACCCGCCGCCGAAGATGCCGAAGGTGCCGCCGCCCGGGTTCGGGTTCCCGGAGAAGCCCGGCAGCATTCCCGGCGACCCCATGCGGTCGCGTTAGCGCAGGCCCGGGGCGGCCTTCGGGAACATCGAGACCGGGATCTTCAGGTTGAGCGCCGTGGAGATGATCCGGTTCTGCTCGCCGATGTGGGCGGCGGGGTAGCCCTCGCCCGGGGAGGCGCGCTCCGGGCGCCCGATGTACCCGAACGAGATGTCGTCGGGGAGGATCTGCATCAGCCGCGGGGACATGAACGCGCGCGCGCCCATGTTGCGCGGCTCCTCCTGGACCCACACGACCTCCTCGAGGTTCGGGTAGGACTCGATCAGCTCCAGGATCTGCGCCTGGGGGAACGGGTAGAGCAGCTCGACGCGTCCGACGGCGAGCCCCTGATTGCCCTCCCGCGCCGGCGACCCGACGAGGTCGTAGAAGATCTTGCCGGTGCACAGGATCAGCCGCTTGACCTGGTCGGCGTCGACCCGCGGCTCGCCCAGCACCGGGTAGAACTGGGTGTCGGACAGGTGCTCGATGCGGTTGGTCGCCTGCGGCAGGCGCAGCAGCGACTTCGGCGTCATGACCACCAGCGGACGCTGCTTGGCGATCCGCGCCTGGCGGCGCAGCAGATGGAAGTACTGGGCCGGCGTGGTCAGGTTGGCCACGCGGATGTTGCCCTCCGCGGCCAGCGTGAGGAAGCGCTCCAGCCGCGCACTGGAGTGCTCGGGGCCCGAGCCCTCGTAGCCGTGGGGCAGCAGGAGCGTGATCCGCGACGTCTGCCCCCACTTGGCCAGGCCCGAGACGATGAACTGGTCGATGATCACCTGCGCGCCGTTGACGAAGTCGCCGAACTGGGCCTCCCACAGCACCAGCGTCTCGGGCGCCTCCTGCGAGTAGCCGTACTCGAAGCCCAGGCAGGCGACCTCCGAGAGCGGGGAGTTGTGGATCTCCATCGGGGCCAGCGCGCCCGGCAGCTCCTGGATCGGCGAGAAGCGCTGACCGGTCTTGGAGTCGTGCAGGACCATGTGGCGCTGCGAGAAGGTCCCGCGCTCCACGTCCTGCCCGGTGAGCCGGATCGGGATCTCCTCGGTGAGCAGGGACGCGAAGGCCAGCGCCTCGGCATGCGACCAGTCGATGCCGCCGTCCGGGCCCAGCGCCTCGCGGCGGCGCTCCAGCTGCTTGACCAGCTTCGGGTGCACGCTGAAGCCATCGGGGACGTGCAGCAGCTCCTCGTTGAGGGTCCGCAGGCGCTCGGCCGACACCGCGGTCGACACCTCCGGGCTCGGCGAGCGGTCCAGCTCGTACTGGCCGGTCGTGTGCTCGACCTGCTGCGAGGCCTCGATCGTGCGCTTGAGGTCCTGGTGCATCCCCGTGAGGCGGTCCCAGACCTCCTGGTCGAGCGCGTCGGCCTCCTCCTTGCTGACCGTCCCCTCCTCGATCAGGCGCTTGCAGTACAGCTCGCGCACGCGCGGATGCGTCTTGATGTTGGCGTACATCGCGGGTTGGGTGTAGGCGGGCTCGTCGGCCTCGTTGTGGCCGTAGCGGCGGTAGCCGATGAGGTCGATGACGACGTCGCGCCCGAACTCCTGGCGGAAGGCGAAGGCCAGGCGCACCGCGGCGATGCACGCCGCCACGTCGTCGGCGTTGACGTGGATGATCGGCACGTCGAAGCCCTTCGCCAGGTCCGAGGCCCACCGCGTCGAACGGCCCTCGTGCGGCGTCGTCGTGAAGCCCACCTGGTTGTTCTGGATCAGGTGGACCGTGCCACCGACCTTGTAGCCCTCGATGCCCTGGAGGTTCAGCGTCTCGGCCACCACGCCCTGCCCGGGGAAGGCCGCGTCGCCGTGCAGGACGATCGGGACGGCGGCGTTGGAGTCGCGGTGGGCGTGCGGCCCCTGACGGGTCGTCTGCGCGGCGCGCGCCGCGCCCGCGACGACCGGGTCCACGAACTCCAGGTGCGAAGGGTTGCTCTCCAGCACCACCTTCACCGAGTCGCCGTCGGGCAGCTGGTAGGAGCCCTCGGCGCCGTGGTGGTACTTCACGTCTCCCGTGCCGCCCTGCGGCAGCGTGGTGACCGCCTCCAGCGTGGAGGCGCCCTCGAACTCCGCGAAGATCGTGTCGTAGGGACGGCCCAGGTTGTGCGCCAGCACGTTGAGCCGCCCGCGGTGCGCCATGCCGATGACGACCTCGCGCGCGCCCTGCGAGGCCGAGAGCTGGATCAGCTCGTCGAGCATCGGGACCGTCATGTCCAGCCCCTCGACCGAGAACTGCTTCTGACCCAGGTAGGCCTTGTGCATGAAGCGCTCGAGCGCGTCCACCTCGGTGAGCCGCTTGAGCAGCGCCCGGTTCTCCTCGTTGGTCAGCGGCTTGCGGAACGTCCCGGACTCGACCTTCTCGCGCAGCCAGACGCGCTGGCGGTGGCTGGAGATGTGCTCGATCTCGTAGGCGATGGGGCCGCAGTAGGTCTCGCGCAGGTGCGGGAGCGCGTCGGCCAGCGTGGCGCCCGGGACGTACATGCGCAGGATGGACGCCGGGAGCTGCGCCATCAGCTCCGGGGTCAGGCCGAGCGGCTCGGGGTCGAGCGCGGGGTCGCCCTTGGGCTCGGAGCCCAGCGGGTCCAGCC
The DNA here is from genome assembly GCA_031177685.1 of Solirubrobacteraceae bacterium. GTDB lineage: Bacteria > Actinomycetota > Thermoleophilia > Solirubrobacterales > Solirubrobacteraceae > AC-38. The sequence continues at coordinate 137,477 of JAPSGI010000007.1, forward strand.
GCGCGGCGAGGTGGCCGTGGGTGCGGTGGGCCTTGAGCAGCGACGTCGCCGCCTGCACCGCCTGCAGCATCTCGTCGCTGGGCACGCCGGCGGCCGGCGCGGGCACGGCGCGCGCCGCGGCGGCGGCGGCCGCGGGCGCCGGCGGGCTCGGCGCGGGGCCGAGCTTGACGCCGAGCGCGCCGAAGACGTCCTCGTAGAAGCCGTGCTCGCCGCGCAGGTACTCCTCGACCACGGCGAGGAAGCGGCCCGACTCGGCGCCCTGGATGACACGGTGGTCGTACGTCGAGGTCATGGTCATGACCTTCTCGGCGCCGACCATGTCGCCGATGCTCGCCAGGCCCGGCGGGTAGCCGATCGAGCCGGTGGCGACGATCGTCCCCTGGCCGGGCATCAGCCGCGGGACCGAGGCGATCGTCCCGATGCCGCCCGGGTTGGTGAGCGAGACGTTGGCGCCAGAGAGATCGTCGACGACTAAGCCACCTGAGCGAGCGCGGGCGATCAGGTCGTCGAAGGCCTCGACGAAGGCCTCGAAGCTCAGCGCGCCCGCGTTGCGGATCACCGGCACCATCAGCGTCCGGCTGCCGTCCTTCTTCTCCACGTCCACGGCGATCCCGAGGTTGACCTGGCCGTCGTCGACGCGGTGCGGCTTGCCGTCGCGCTCCTCGAAGTGGTGGGCCATCACCGGCATCTCCTCGGTCGCCGCCTTGGCGATCGCGTAGGCGATGAGGTGCGTGAACGACACGCGCTGGCCCGCGGCCTTGAGCTCCTTGCGGCGCGCGTCCATCGCGGTGACGGCGATCGTGCGAAACGACGTGGCGGTCGGAATCGACCGGCTCTCGTCCATGTAGCGGGCGAGCATGGCCGCTCCGCCGCGCAGCGCCTGCACCTTGCCTTCGTGCGGCACGACCGGGGCGCTGGTCTTGCCGTTGCCCGCGGCGGCCGCCAGGACGTCGGCCTTGGAGATCCGCCCGCCCGGGCCGGACCCCTCGATTCCCGCGAGGTCGATGCCGTGCTCGGCCGCCGCGCGGCGCGCCACGGGCGTGGCCGGGGCGCCGTCCTCGCGCGGCGCGGCAGGCGCGGCCGGCTCGGCAGCCGGCTCGCTCGGCACCTCCGCCGCGGCGCCGACCTCCATACGCGCGATCGTCTCGCCGACCCCCACCGTGGCGCCCTCCTCGGCCAGGATCTCGGTCAGCGTGCCGGACGCCGGCGCGGGCAGCTCGACGTCGACCTTGTCCGTGGAGATCTCCACGATGGTCTCGTCGGCGGCGACCGCCTCGCCGGGCCGCTTGCGCCACTCGAGGATCGTGCCCTCGGTCACCGACTCGCCCGCCTGCGGAGTGACGATGTCCACGACCTTGCCGGTCGCGCCCGGCGCGCCGCCGTTGCCGGTGGCGAGCTGGTCGGACTCCTCGTCCGCGGCCTCCTCCTGCGCCCGGGTGCCGGCCACCGGGTCGGCGCCCTCCGACTGGACCTCGGCGTCGCGCGACGTCACCGGGACCGCCTCGGCTCCGTTCGTCGCGATCTCGGCCAGGAGCTGGCCGACCTCGACGGTGTCCCCCTCGGCGACGTGGATCTTCGACACGGTTCCCGCGACCGGCGCGGGAACCTCCGCGTCGACCTTGTCCGTGGAGATCTCGACGAGCGTGTCGTCGGCGGCGACCTCGTCGCCGACCTGCTTGTGCCACTCCAGGACGGTCCCCTCGGTCACCGACTCGCCCATCGCGGGCATCGTGACCTCGATGGTTGTCCCGACCGCCATTTTGCCCGAGTCTAGCGGTGCCCTGGGGCCAGGGCCGCAAGGCGCCGCCTACGGCTCTCCACCACGAACCCGGCCGTGCCCGCGAACGGGCCGACGCCGCCGACGACGGTCACCACGACGGCCAGCCAGAACGGGATCGCGCGGACGCGCACGGCGACCAGGCACAGGAGCGAGAGCGCGATCCACAGGCACCCGTGCGCCCAGCCGCAGACGGTCGTCTCGGCGTCGTAGCCGGGCGCCAGCCAGAAGAACAGCAGCGCGCTGAAGATCGCCGAATTGGCGAAGGACATGGCGCGCAGCAGCGAGAACAGGTTCACGCCGCCATTCTGTCGCGGCTAGGCTGGCGGCCATGTCCCCCTACACACTCAGGAACCTCGCGGAGGTAGAGGACTCGGCCCAGAAGTTCGGCTTCGGCGAGCTCGGAGAGGTGCGCTTCGCCACCGAGGCGCTGGAGACCGCCGACACCGGCTTCAGCCTGCATCGCCTCAACCCCGGCCGCCGGCAGGCCTTCGGCCACCGCCACGAGGACGCGGAGGAGGTCTACGTGGTGATCGCGGGGTCAGGGCGCGTCCGCCTCGACGACGAGGTGGTCGAGCTCGGCCGCCTGGACGCCATCCGCGTCGACTCCGGGGTGACGCGCGCCTTCGAGGCGGGTCCGGACGGCATGGAGTTCCTGGTGTTCGGCCCCCGCCGCGACGGCGACGGCGAGCTGGTGCACGGCTGGTGGAGCGACTGAGCTACCGGCGGTACACGTAGATCCGCTCGCCCCGGCGCACCCAGCGGTAGATCGTCAGGGCGTCGGCCAGCGGGACGCGCAGGCAGCAGTGGCTGTAGGGGTAGACCGGCACCGCGAAGTACCCGTGGATGCCGCACGCCGGACGCGTGGGCTTCGTCTTCTTGTCCCGCGTGAAGTAGACGGTGTGCAGCATCTTGCGCGAGTTCAGGCCCCGCTCCTTGCGCCAGAACCGGTACACGCCCAGTGGGGTCTTGAAGCGCGGGCGCCCCGAGGAGGTGTGGTAGACCCGGACGACCTTCCCGCCGGGCTCGACCAGGGCGAGCACCTGCCGCGTCAGGTCGGCCTCCACGTGGCGCCCGGCGCGCGGGAAGCGTGCGGCGTAGGCGCCGCGTCCCTCCATCGCTGCGCGGAAGACGGCGGCCGACGCGGCTCCCACGCGCGCGATGCGCAGGACCTTGCGGTAGGCGATCACGGCGTTGGACGTGTGGGCGTCGTGGACGCCTGTGAGGCGCACGGCGTAGCCGAGCGCGGCGAGTTGGCGCTGCAGCCAGCGCACGCGGACGCCCCGCGCGCCGGCGCGCGAGCCGGGTTCCATGACCCTCACCGCGGTGGCGGCCGAGTCGCCCGCGGCCGGCGTGCCACCGGGCGGGGTCAGCTGCGCCCGCACCGTCAGCGCTCCTGGCGGCACGACGACCGACCCGCTCGCCTGGCCGGACCCGCTGACGGGCTCCTGGACGGTGCCTAGCGTCCGCCCGCGCTGGACGAAGGCGAGGGTCAGCGTCGACCCCGGGAGCGCGCCCGACACCCGCGCCACCGCGCCGATCGGCTCGCCGCCCAGCGCGACCACCCGGCGCTCGAACGGCTGCGTCCCGCTCGTCTCGAGCGTCACGTCCGCCGCGGACGCCGAGGCGGGCAGCCCGAGCGCCGCGAGCCCCGCCGCGACGACGACAGATCCGCGAAGCCTCATGCACCCCAAGTAATGCACACGCCGCATCCGCCCCGTCTTCAGGCCGCGGCGCGGTCCACCGGACCGGCGCGCGCGGCCAGGGCCACGGCGCGCGTCTGCCGGCCCAGGACCAGCGAGGGCGCGTCGCGCAGCAGCGGGAGGGTCAGCGCGGCGGCGGCCGGCCGCACGGCGGCGATCGTGAGTCCGTCCACGGCGCGCGACCGGTCGATGCCCGCCATGACGCGCAGGTGCCGCGGGATGGTGGCGATCGCGGCGCTCGCCACGATGCGCAGCGGCACCTGGAGAGCCAGCAGGTCGCGGGTCAGCGGCGGGTGCACGACGAACTCGATCGCCTCGCGCGCCGCCTCGCTGATGCACAGCTGCGGGCGGACCGCCTCGAAGTACTCGCGCATCTGCGCCACCGACGCGGGAACCGTGTCCTGCGGAACGTCGAGCAGCGCGGCCGCCCGGACGCCCTCGGCGACGTAGGCGTCCTCGTCCTCGCGCGACAGGCGCCCGCCGTAGGCGCGGTAGGCGGCGAGGAAGGAGTGCCACTCCACGCAGTGCACCCATAGCTGCGTGGCCGGATCGTCGGCGCTGTAGGGCTGGCCGGTCACCGGATCGATCCCGCGCACACGGCGGTGGACCTGCTTGACGCGCGCCGCGGCGGCGTGGGCGGTCGCCGTGTCGCCGAACGTGGTGGCGGTGACGTAGTAGGCGGTGCGCCGCAGGCGGTCCAGCGCCCGGCTGCGGTAGTCGCTGTGCTGCGCGACCCCCGCCATGGCCAGCGGGTGCAGCGACTGGATGATCAGCGCGCGCAGCCCGCCCACGATCGAAACGGGGTGGCCGATCACCCTCCAGGCCACCGACTCCGGGCCGAACAAGCCCTGGTCGCGCATGACGCAAGAGTACTCGGGCCCGCGGCCTAACCGGCCAGCAGCGTGGCCATCCGGCGCAGCGGCTCGTCGGCCTCGGGCGGCCAGTCGGCCACGTCGGCGGGCCACCACGCGTGCGCATCGTGCTCCTCGTCCGGCACGACCTCGGCGCCGGGCGGCAGCGCGGCCAGCCCGACGATCAGCACCAGCCCGCCGGGGATCCGGACCAGCGCCTCGACGGTCAGGCGCTCCGGCGTCACCGACCACTCCTCGTCGAGCTCACGGGTCAGCGTCTCGGCGGGGTTCTCCCCCACCTCCACCGACCCCCCGGCGCCCAGCGCCCACCGTCCCGCCCAGGTGGCCAGCCAGGCCGCGCGGCGGCCGGCCAGCCAGCGGCCCTGCGCATCGCGGACCACGCACAGTGCCGACAGGCTGGCCATCGCGTCGTCGCCCAGCCGAACCGACCAGCGGACCGGCTGCAGCTCGAGCTTCAGGCGTGCCGGCGTCGCCTCCACCCGGCACAGCCGCGCCGCCAGCCCGTCGTGGCTGGGCGATCCCCGCTCGCGCAGCCGCGCGATCGCGCTGTCGGCCGCCGCGCTGGCATCGGCGTGTGGCTGGTACTCATCGTCCCGCCAGCTCGCGGCTACCTGCGCGGGGTCCCACGGGCCGCGGGCCAGGAGTGCGGGCGGTTGCGACATGCCCCCGGCTGGGCGCTTACTCCGCTGCGGTGCCGAGCCCCACCGGGCAGGACACGCCGGTCCCGCCCAGCCCGCAGTAGCCGTTGGGCACCTTGTGCAGGTACTGCTGGTGGTAGTCCTCGGCGTAGTAGAACGGGCCGGCCGGGGCGATCTCGGTGGTGATCTCGCCGGAGCGCCCCGCGGCGCGCAGGGCGGTGGCGTAGCGGTCGCGTGAGGCCTCGGCCGCCTCGCGCTGCGCGTCCGACGTGGTGTAGATCGCCGAGCGGTACTGCGTCCCCACGTCGTTGCCCTGGCGCATCCCCTGCGTGGGGTCGTGGCCCTCCCAGAACGTGCGCAGCAGGTCGTCGTAGGAGACCTGCGCCGGATCGAAGACGACCAGCACCGCCTCGGTGTGACCCGTCCGCGCCGAGCACACCTCCTCGTACGTCGGGTTGGGCGTGAAGCCGCCCGCGTAGCCGACGGCCGTCGTGTACACGCCGGGCAGCTCCCAGAACAGCCGCTCGGCGCCCCAGAAGCAGCCCAGGCCGAACACGGCCTGCTCCAGTCCCTCGGGGAACGGCGGCTTCAGCGGTGTCCCCAGCACGGCGTGGCGCTCGGGGACGGGGATCTCGGTCTCGCGGCCGGGCAGGGCGTCGGCCGGGTCGATCAGGCCGGTCGTGGCGCTCATCAGGCGGACATGTTCACACACGCCCGCGGGCTATGCTGCGCGTCGTGGGGCTCCTGAAGCCATGGAGGTTTCCGCTGTTCCCCCTGATCGTCGCCCGTGAGAAGCTCGCGCGCGGCGAGCGGACCCGTGAGGTGGGCGGCGAGCCGCCGGTGATGGACGAGCCCCAGGGCGTGGCCGAGTACGACGCGTTCGGCATGGGCGGGGAGGTCGGGATCCACGAGCTGAGCGCCCGCGCGATCAGCCGGCTGCTGCCGGAGGGCGGGACGCTGGTGGACCTCGGCTGTGGCTCGGGGCGGCTGCTGGCGCGGCTGGCCAAGGGCCGGCCCGACGCTCGGATCATCGGCTTCGACCTGTCCGAGCCGATGCTCGACACCGCCCGGCAGCTGATGGAGCGCGAGGGCCTCGCCGGCCGCGTCGATCTGCGCCGGGGCGACATCACGACGTTCGACGCCGGCCTGTCCGAGGAGCCCGACGTCGTCAGCTGCAACTTCGCGCTGCACCATCTGCCGGACGAGGAGGTGGCCGGCCGCTGCCTGGAGGCGATTGCCCGGGTGCGCTCGGGGACGGGCTGCGCCGTCTGGATCCTCGACTTCGCGCGGCTGCGCCATCCGGGCTCGTGGCCGGCCGTGGTGTCGATGCTGCGTTGGCCGGGTCCGGTCGTGCACAGCGACGCGATCGAGAGCGAGCGCGCGGCGTTCTCGGAGGCCGAGCTGACGCGGCTGCTCGAGCGCAGCGGACTGGACGATCTGCACCATCTGCGCTCGCGTCCACTCGGCGAGCAGCAGGTGCACTGGGTGGCCGGGCGCGAGCATCCCGCCCCGGTGACCGGCCTGTGGCGCCAGGCGCCGCTGACCCGCGAAACCCGGGTGCTGACCCGGCTCGCCCTGCAGTCGTACCCCCGCTCGCTCGCGCAGACGTAGCTTACGCTCCCCGCGATGGCGCGCCGGCGCAACCACTGGGGATGGGGCTACGAGGACGAGCGCCCCGCCACCGACGAGGTGCGCGCCGCCGCGGCCGGCATCGCGCCGCTGCTGGGCTTCGGGGAGACGGAGGTGGAGGAGCCGGTACCGCTGGAGCGCGTGCGGTTGCCCGCGCCCCGGCTCGAGCCGCCGCCGGCGCTGCGCGAGATCTGCTCCACCGACTTCCACGATCGCGCCTCCCACGCGCACGGCAAGGCCTACCGCGACGTCGTACGCGCCTTCCGCGGGCGCTTCGACCATCCCCCCGACGTGGTGGCGCGGCCCCGCGACGAGCGCGAGGTCGAGGCGGTGCTGGAGTGGTGCGAGTCCGCCGGCGCCAAGGCCGTGCCCTACGGCGGCGGCACCAGCGTCGTGGGCGGCGTGGAGCCGCGCTTCGACGCCCCGGCGGTCTCGCTGGACCTCGGCCGCCTGGACCGCGTGCTGGAGGTCGACCGCACGTCGCGCGCCGCGCGCATCCAGGCGGGGGCGCTGGGCCCCGACCTGGAGGCGCAGCTCCACGAGCACGGCCTGACCCTGCGCCACTTCCCCCAGTCCTTCCAGCTCTCCACGCTGGGCGGCTGGATCGCCACCCGCGCCGGCGGCCACTTCGCGACCCTCTACACGCACATCGACGACCTGGTCGAGTCGGTGCGCGCGATCACCCCGCGCGGCGCCTGGGAGTCGCGCCGCCTGCCCGGCTCGGGCGCCGGCCCCAGTCCCGACCGGCTGCTGATCGGCTCCGAGGGGACGCTGGGAGTCATCACCGAGGCGTGGATGCGCGTCCAGGACCGCCCGGAGCACCGCACGTCGACCGGCGTGCGCTTCGCCGGCTTCGCCGCGGGCGCCGAGGCGGTGCGCGCCATCGCCCAGGCCGGCCTGTACCCCACGAACTGCCGCCTGCTGGACCCGGGTGAGGCGCAGCTGACCAGCGGCGGCGACGGCGAGCATGCGCTGCTGGTGCTGGGCTTCGAGTCCGCCGACCACGATCCGGGCCCGTGGATGGAGCGGGCGCTGGACATCGCCCGCGCGCACGGCGGGGAGTGGGACGAGGTCCGCGCGGGCGGGCGCGAGGGTGCGGTGGGGGCCTGGCGCGAGGCGTTCCTGCGCGCGCCCTACCTGCGCGACACGTTCGTGGCCATGGGCGTGCTGTCGGAGACGTTCGAGACCTCGATCACCTGGGACCGCTTCCCGGCCTTCCACGAGGCGGTGACCGGCGCCGTCGAGGAGGCCCTGCGCGAGACGTGCGGCGGCGGGCGGCTCTCGTGCCGCTTCACCCACGTCTATCCCGACGGCCCCGCGCCGTACTACACGTTCCTGGCGCCCGCGCGGCGCGGCGAGGAGCTGGATCAGTGGGAGGCCGTCAAGTCCGCCGCCTCGGATGCCGTCATCGCCGCGGGCGGCACGATTACCCACCACCACGCGGTCGGCCGCGACCACCGCCCCTGGTACGACCGCCAGCGCCCCGAGCCCTTCGCCGCCGCGCTGCGGGGCGCCAAGGCCGCAATAGACCCTGCGTCGGTCCTCAACCCGGGGGTCCTCGTCTAGACTCGCGGAGCTCGTCCCGACCACAGGAGTCCCCAAGCGCACATGATCTTCGGCTACCTCGATCCCGGCAGTGGCAGCGTCATCCTCCAGGCCATCGTGGGCGGGTTCGCCGCGATCGCCGTGACCGGCAAGCTCTGGTGGCGCCGCGTGACCGGCATCTTCCGCCGCAAGGACGACGAGGAGACGCCCGCTCCCGGCAAGGCCTCGGAGGAGTCGGCCTGACCGACGTCCGGATCGAGCCCGGCTCGTTCCGCGATCCCGACAGCCGGGTCCTCTACACCCCGGAGGGCGTGGTCCGCGCGCTGAGCGCGCGCGGCCTGGACGACTGGCGGGCGCTGGCCGGCACCCGGTTCTTCCCCCGCCTGATGGAGGCAGGGAAGGTCGTGCGCACCGAGGAGGCGTCGGCCAACGGGCAGCTGACCGGCGTCCTGCGCGGCGAGGCCGCGGGGATGCTGCGCCACGAGCGCATCCCCTTCGTCTCCTACCCCTACGAGTGGCCGTTCTCGATGCTCAAGGACGCCGCGCTGCTGCAGCTCGAGCTGGTGGCGGCGGCGCTGGAGGAAGGGATGATCCTCAAGGACTCCTCCCCCTACAACGTCCAGTTGCGCGGCGCGCGGCCGGTGTTCGTGGACGTGGGGTCCTTCGAGGCGCTGCGCGAGGGCGAGCCCTGGGTGGGCTACCGCCAGTTCTGCATGCTGTTCCTGTATCCGCTGATGCTGCAGGCGCACCAGGGGATCGACTTCCACCCGCTGCTGCGCGGGAGCATCGACGGCATCGCGCCCGCCCAGGCCGCGGCGATGCTGCGCGGCCTGCGCGGCGGGGTGCTCAAGCACGTCAAGCTGCACGCCAAGCTGGAGCGCCGCTACGACGACTCCTCGCAGAAGGCGGTGCGCAAGGAGCTCAAGGACGCCGGGTTCTCCTCGGAGCTCATCAAGGCCAACGTCAAGGGCCTGACCAAGCTGGTGTCCGGGCTGCGCTGGGAGCCCGCGGGCTCCGAGTGGTCGACGTACCGCGACATCTGCACGTACACCGACGAGGAGTCGCGCGAGAAGGCGGACTTCGTGCGCGCGGCCGCCGCGACCCGCCGGCGCGCGCTGGCCTGGGACCTCGGCGCCAACGACGGGCGCTACGCGCGCATCGCGGCCGAGCACGCCGACACCACCGTGGCGGTGGACGTCGACCACCTGACCGTGGACCGCCTCTACCGCACCCTGCGTGAGGAGGGCCGCGAGGACGTCCTGGCGCTGGTGATGAACCTGGCCGACCCGTCCCCCGGCCTGGGCTGGCGCGGGCGCGAGCGCCGGCGCCTGGAGGAGCGCGGGCGCCCCGAGCTGGTCCTCGCGCTCGCGCTCGTCCACCACCTGGCGATCGGCGCCAACGTGCCGCTGACCGAGGTGGTCGACTGGCTGGGCTCGCTGGGCGCCAGCCTCGTCGTGGAGTTCCCCACGCGCGAGGACCCCATGGTCCAGCGCCTGCTGGCCGGCAAGCGCGAGGGCACGCACGACGACTACACGCTGCAGACGTTCGAGCGCCTGCTCGGCGAGGCGTTCGAGGTCGAGCGCCGCCAGGAGCTGCAGGGCGGCGTGCGGGTGATCTTCCTGGCCCACCCGCGCGGCGGGTGAGCGAGCCGCGGCAGTCGGCCTGGCTCAACGGCGCGCATCTGCTCGCGCTGTGGGCCTTCGCGCTGGTGCAGCCGCTGTTCGACCTGCTCGGGCGCAACGCCGACTTCTTCGTCGCGCGCGGCTCGACCAGCGGGGACATCGTCGCGTTCGCACTCGCCGTGACCCTGCTGCCGCCGGCGCTGCTGCTCGGGATCGAGCTGCTGGTGGGCCTGGTCTCGCCGGCCGTCCGCGACTGGGTCCACCTCGCGCTGGTCGCCCTTCTCGTCGCGCTCGTCTTCGTCGGGTTCGCCAAGAAGGCCGTCGACGCCTCCAGCGCGGTCCTGTTCCCGGTGTCCCTCGCCGTGGGGATCGGCGCGGCGGCGTGGTACCGCGAGGAGGCCGTCGTGCGCCGCTTCGCCACCGTCCTGGCGGCCGCGCCGGCCCTATTCGTCTTCCTGTTCCTGTTCACGTCGCCCGTGCAGAAGCTCGTGACGGGCGGTGAGGCGCGTGCGGAGTCCGCCCGGGTGGACGGGAAGGTCCCGGTGATCATGGTCTCCTTCGACGAGTTCCCGACGACCTCGCTGCTGCGCCCGGACGGGACCATCGACGCGCAGCGCTATCCCAACTTCGCGCGCTTCGCACGCCAGGCGGTGTGGTTTCGCAACACCACCACGGTGGCCGACGGCACGCGCTGGGCCACCCCGATCGTGATCTCCGGGCAGCTGCCCGAGCGCGACGCGCTGCCGACGTTCCAGGACTACTCGCAGAACCTGTTCACCGCCCTGGGCGGCGGCTACCGGCTCCACGTGACCGAGCCGGTCACGCGGCTGTGCCCGAAGGAACTGTGCGCCGACACGGGGCCGCGCCAGTCCGAGGCCGCCGAGACGGCGGACGAGGGCGACGCCGACACGCGCGACGAGTCGTTCGGGGAGCGGATGGAGTCGCTGGTCTCCGACGTGTCGATCGTCTCCGCCCACCTGATGCTGCCCGACGACCTGCGCGAGCGCCTGCCCTCGGTGTCCGAGCAGCTGGGGGACTTCGCGGCCGAGGGCAAGCGCAAGGCGCCGGCCGCGCTGCCGCGCCCGGCGCGGCGGCCGCGCCCCGGGCGCGAGCGCCGAGCCGCCGAGCGGCGCCTGACCGAGCTGATCCCCACGGCCAAGGAGGCCGAGCAGGTCGCGCCCGCCTTCCCCGGGTTCATCTCCGGGATCCGGCCGTACAGCGGCCGTGGCAAGCCGCCCCTGTACTTCCTGCACGTGCTCCTGCCCCACCACCCGTGGCGGCTGCTGCCGTCGGGCCGCGTGTACGGGGAGTCGGTCCCACCCAACCCGGGACTGCGCGACAACGTGTGGAACGCGGACGAGCAGGCGGTCCTCCAGGGCTGGCAGCGCCATCTCCTCCAGGTGGGCTACGTGGATCGCGCGCTGGGGCAGCTGATGGCGCGGCTGCGGGCGACGGGCCTGTGGGACCGCTCGCTGGTGGTCTTGGCAGCCGACCACGGCGTGGCCTTCAACCCGTCCTCCTCGCGGCGGACGGTGACGGCGCGGTCGGTCGGCTCGATCGCGCCGGTGCCCTTCTTCGTCAAGCTCCCGGGCGCGCGCGCGGGGCGCGTGGTCGAGCACCACGTGGAGACGATCGACGTGCTCCCTACGATCGCCGACGCGCTGGACTTCGAGCTGCCCGAGCGCGCCGACGGCTCCTCCGCGCTGGCCGACGACTTCCGCGGGCACGAGGGCGTGCGGGTGTGGTCGACGACCTCGGCCGCCCACTTCGAGCGCCGCCAGTACAGCTGGTCGCACTTCGCCGCCCGGCGCGCCGAGGTCGTGGCGCGCCAGGCGACGCTGTTCGGGACGGGCGCGCGCAACCCCGGGCTGCTGTGGGCGGTGGGGCCGCACCGCGAGCTGGTGGGGCGGCCGGTGGCCGTCGCCGCCCGGGGCGCCGGCGTCTCGCGGTCACGCGTGCGCTACGACCGCCCCGAGGAGCTGGAGGCGTGGACGCCGGCGGCGCGCTGGACGCCCTCGCACGTCACGGGGGTGGTGGACGGAATGACCGGCGGGCGCAACCTGGCCATCGCGGTCAACGGCCGCATCCGGGCGGTCGCGCGCACGTACTCGTTCGTCGGCGACGCGCGCTTCTCGTTCATGGTGCCGGAGTACGCCTTCCGCGCGGGCTACAACGACGTGCGCGTGTTCGAGGTGCGGCGGGTGGGCCGGCGGCTGCAGCTTGTGAGTCTCCGTGGTTAGGCGCGTGCTGCTGGCCGGCCTCGCCGTCGCCGCGCTCGCGGCCGCGCCTGCGTCTGCCGCGGCGGCGGCGGTCGCCGAGACCCCCGTCGTCTTCGTGACCTTCGACGAGCTGCCCACCACCTCCCTGCTCGACCGGCGCGGCGACCTCGACGGGCGGCGCTTCCCCGGCTTCGCGGCCTTCGCCCGCACGTCGACGTGGTTCGCGCACACCACCACGGTCGCGGACGGGACGCGCTGGGCGGCGCCCGTGGTGATCGGCGGTCGCTACCCCGATCGCCGCCGGATCGCCGCCTGGTTCGACTACGAGCCCAACCTCTTCACGCTGCTCGAGCGCACCCACCGCGTGCACGCGATCGAGCCGATGACGCGGCTGTGCCCGCCGCGGCTGTGCGGGCGCGCCCTGCCCGGCAGCCGCCGGGCCCAGGCGCGGACACTGACCGAGCTGATCCCGCGCGCCAAGCACGACGCCGCGCGCCGCTCGGCGATGGCGCGGTGGATCCAAACGATCCGCCCGTGGCGGCGCGGCAAGCCGCCGCTGTACTTCATCCACGCGCTCATGCCTCACCACCCCTGGGTGTGGATGCCCGACGGCCGTCGCTACGCGCTCCCCACGCCGGGGATCCCCGGCCTGTTCGGCGACAACATGTGGCGCCGCGACCAGCGCGCCGTGGACCAGGGCTGGAAGCGCCACCTGCTGCAGACCGGCTACACCGACCTGCTGCTGCGCCGCCTGATGGCGCGCCTGCGGGCCGTCGGCCTGTGGGACCGCGCGCTCGTCGCCTTCTCGGCCGACCACGGCGTCTCGTTCGTCCCGGGCAGCTCGCGGCGCAGCGCCACGCCACGCACGGTCGGCGGCATCGCCCCCGTCCCGTTCTTCCTCAAGGCGCCGGGGCAGCGCACGCCCCAGCGCGTCGACGACCACGTCGAGACCATCGACGTCCTGCCCACGCTCGCCGCGGCGCTCGGCCTGCCGCAGGCGCCGGAGTGGGACGGACGCCCCGTCGTCCCGGGCTACCGCCCCAAGCCCCGCGTCGACCTGTGGTCCACCACCAGCGTCGTGACGTTCGGCCGCCACACGTACTCCCTGGCCTACGTCCGCCGCGAAGCCGCCCGCGTCGCCGCACGCCAGCACGCAAAGTTCGGCACCGGCCCCCTCCGGGGCCCCTTCTGGGCCAACCCCTTCACCCCCACCCACCGATGACTGAAGCCTTTTCCCGCCTATGACCGGGAAAACGCTTCAACGAGTCGCGGTGCTGGGCCCGGGCGGGGTTGGCGGATTCGTGGCGGGCGCGCTGGCGCGGGCGGGGGCGCCCGTCACCCTGGTCGCGCGCGAGGAGACGGCGGCGCTGATCCAGGAGCGCGGCCTGCGCGTAGAAAGCCGGCGCCTCGGCGACTTCACCACCCGACCGGCCGCCGTTCACGCGCTGGAGGACGCGGTCGACGCTCTCATCGTCGCCACCAAGGCCGGGGCGCTAACCGAAGCGCTGACCCGCATCCGAGCCGAAGCGAAGCTCGTAATCCCCCTCCTCAACGGCCTCGACCACATGGAGACCCTGCACGCGCATTTCGGCGCGGAGCGAGTAGCCGCCGGGACCATCCGCATCGAGGCCGACCGCCCCGGGCCCGGCGAGATAGTCCAGACCAGCCCCTTCCTGCGCATCGACCTCGCCTCCGACGGCGGCCGGCTGCGCCCGCAGCTCGAGGGCGTCGCAAGGACCCTCGAGCAGGCCGGGATCCCCACCCAGGTCCTCGACTCCGAGGCCCAGGTGCTCTGGGGCAAGCTCGTGCGCCTCAACGCGCTCGCCTGCACCACCAGCGCGTACGACCTCCCGCTCGGGCCGATCCGCGACACGCCCGAGCTGCGCGACGAGCTGGAGGGCGCGGTGCGCGAGGCCGTCGCGGTGGCGCACGCCGAGGGGGCCAGCGTGGAGGCGAGCAACGTCCTCGGCGAGCTGCGCGACGCCCACGCCGAGCTGGGCTCCTCCATGAACCGCGACCTCGCCGCGGGGCGCGCGCCGGAGCTCGATCAGATCCCCGGCGCCGTCCTGCGCGCCGCGCGCCGCCACGGTTTGGAATGCCCGACCATCGCCCGGCTCACGCTCCAGGTCGCGAGCCGGGCGGGCGTCGAGCCGCCGGCGGCGGCGCGCGCCTGACTAGTCGATCACGCGGCCGATCGTGATGTTCGTGACGCGGTTCGTCGTGCGCGAGATGCCGAACACCGTGACGGTGCGGCCCGGCAGCTCCTGCCCGATCACGCAGCGGCGAAAGCCGCCCTCGGTGAGGCAGCGCTCCCCCCGCAGGCGCGCCCGCAGGTAGGCCTCGGTGGACCCCACGCCCACGCCCGACGCCGTCCGGGCCGAGCGCCCGCGCGTGAAGAAGTTGAAGATCCGCCCGCTGGAACGCGGGGTGGCCATGAACAGCGAGACGTACACCTCGCCGTAGCGGTACTCGGTGTAGCTGCCGAGGATCTCGCTCGTCTGGGTGCGCACCGCGTCCGGCGGCCCGATGCGGGCCTGCAGCTGCGCGCCGGTCATGCCAAGGCTGCCGCCCAGCATGCCCCGCTGCGGGACGATGCTGGCGCCGGCGACGGACGGTACGGCCAGGGAGGCGGCGACGGCCGCGAGGAGGATGTATCGAAGGAGTCGCATGGCGCGAGCATGGCAGACTTCGCGGCATGTCGAGCGCCGAAGCGAAGAACTTCGAGGCGATCGTCAAGGCCAAGGACGCGCACAACCGCTCCTGCCCGTTTCCGCCCCACACCGTGCGGATGAACCCGTTCGAGATCGAGCGGATGGGCTGGGAGGAGGGCGACACGATCGCCGGCCTCGCCCTGGAGGCGGACGGGGCGATCGGGACGGGCGCGTTCCGCCTGATCTGCGACGGCATGGAGCCGCCCGAGCTGGACATCGAGGAGGAGGCGGTCATCGAGGCGCCCGCCGAGCCGATCGTCGTCCCCGCCGGCCCGCCGCGCGAGCGCGAGCCGACCGCGTGAGCGGGCGCGTCCACTCCTTCGACGCCGAGCTTCGCTGGAGCGGCTCCACCGCCGCCGGCGACGACGCCTACGACCGCGCGCACGACGTCCGCTGCTCCCCCGCCGCGGACGAGCTGCGTCTCAGCGCCGACCCGGCGTTTCGCGGGGATCCCGCGCGGCTGAACCCCGAGCAGCTGCTGGTCGCCGCCGTGTCGTCCTGCCAGCTGCTGAGCTTCCTCCACGTGGCGGCCCGCGCGCGCGTCGACGTGCGCGAGTACCGGGACGCGGCGCACGCCACGATGGACGAGGACGACCCGCCGGTGCGCGTGGGGCGGATCGTCCTGCGGCCGCGGATCATGGTCGGACCCGGCACGACGGAGGAGCGCGTGCGCAAGCTGTGCGAGACGGCGCACCGCCACTGCTTCATCGCCAACTCGATCGGGACGGAGATCGTGGTGGAGCCGGAGGTCGAGCTCGCCGGTGCCTGATCCCCGCGAAGTGGATGTCGTGGTCCTCGGCGGCGGTCCGGCCGGCGAGGTGGTGGCCGGTCGCCTGGGCGAGGCGGGGCTGGAAGTGGTGCTGGCCGAGCGCGAGCTGGTGGGCGGGGAGTGCTCCTACTACGCGTGCATGCCGTCCAAGGCGCTGCTGCGCCCGGGCGACCTGGTGGCGGAGGTCGAGCGGGTGCCCGGCGTGCGGCTGGACGAGCCGGCGCTCGACGTGCCCCGCGCGCTCGCGCGCCGCGACGAGGTGATCCACGACCTCGACGACTCCGCGCAGCTGCCGTGGCTGCAGGAGCGCGGCGTGTCCGTCGCGCGCGGAGAGGCGCGCCTGGAGGGCGAGCGGACCGTGCGCGTCGGCGACCAGGTGCTGCGCGCCCGGCGCGCCGTGGTGGTCGCCACCGGGTCCGGCCCCGTGATGCCGCCGATCCCCGGCCTGGCCGAGGCGGCGCCGTGGACCAACCGGGAGGCCACCACGTCCAAGCGCGTCCCGCAGCGGCTGCTGGTGCTGGGCGGCGGCGTGGTGGGCGTCGAGATGGCCCAGGCGTGGTCGGCCCTCGGGTCCTCGGTCGCGCTGGTCGAGGCGCTGCCGCGCCTGATCGCGCGCGAGGAGGACTTCGCCTCCGAGCAGGTGGCGGACGCGCTGCGCGCCGCGGGCGTCGACGTCCGCCTCGGCGCGAAGGCGACGGCCGTGTCGCGCAACGGCGGCGAGGTCCGCCTCGAGCTCGAGGACGGCTCCTCGCTGACCGGCGACGAGCTGCTGGTGGCGATCGGCCGGCGCCCCCACACCGACGACCTCGGGCTGGAGACGGTCGGCCTCGAGCCCGGCCGGGCGATCGAGGTCGACGACCGGTTGCGCGCCGGCGGGCGCGAATGGCTGTACGCGATCGGCGACGTCAACGGGCGCGCGGCGCTCACCCATGCGGGGAAGTACCAGGCGCGCGTGGCGGCCGACGCGATCCTCGGCCGCGAGGCGCGCGCCACGGCGGACGGCCCCATGTCCCCGCGGGTGATCTTCACCGACCCGCAGGTCGCCGCGGTCGGCCACACGCTGGCCTCGGCGCGCGAAGCCGGCCTGGCGGTGCGCGCGGTCGACCATCCCGTCTCCGCGGTCGCCGGGGCCTCGTTCCACGGCCGCGAGGCGCCCGGGCTGGCGCGGCTGGTGATCGACGAGGAGCGCGACGTGCTGGCCGGTGCCACGTTCACCGGCCCGGACGTGGCCGAGCTGCTGCATGCGGCGACGATCGCGCTGGTCGGCGAGGTCACGCTCGAGCGCCTCAAGGACGCGATCCCCTCGTTCCCCACGCGCAGCGAGGTGTGGCTGCGCCTGCTGGAGAAGGACGGGCGCTAGCCGAGCACGCGGAAGGCGGCGCTGCGCGGCCGCGAACGCGTGCCGCCCGCGACCGCCGTCACGACCGCGCGATAGGCGCCGGGCCGCAGGCCGCGCGCCGGGAGGACGACCGCGGCGTTTCCGGGCCGCCGGACGCTGCGCACCAGGCTGCGGACGCGCACCCAGCGCGTGGCGCGCCGGCGCTCGATCGCGATCCGCACCGTGGCGGAGCGCGAGAGCCCGAAGCGCAGCGTGGCCGCGCGCCGCCCGCGCAGCGCGGCGGGGACCAAGCGCAGCCGGCTGACCACCGGCGCGCCCTGCGTCCCGCCGCCGCCCGGGCACCCGCCGGTGCGCTGGCGGACGATCTCCGCCCCGATCGCGCCCTCGAGCCCGCTGTACTCGTCCTCGCCGGTCATCACGGAGCGGGCGTTCTCCAGCTCCTCGACGGTGAACCGGCACGCGGTCAGGACGCGGTCGCGCTGCCAGTCGCCGCGGACCGCGGCGTAGTCGCTGCGCTCGTCCGCCGCCGCGGGCGCGGCCGCGCCGAGCGCGCAACCCGCCGCCGCCGCGAACGCCCCTGCCCAGGTCCGCCGCCGCATCGCGGCGACGATAGCCGGCGCTCATGGCCATCCGTCGCAGGTGCGAACATGTGTTCGCATGGCCTACGTCGAGCTCCACGCCCACTCCGCCTACTCGTTCCTCGATGGCGCGTCGCTGCCCGAGGAGCTGGCCGCGGCGGCGGTGCAGAAGGGCTACCCGGCGATGGCGCTCGCCGACCACGACGGCGTGTACGGGTCGATGGAGTGGGCGGTGGCCGCGGAGGCGCTCGGGCTGCGGGCGATCCACGGCGCGGAGCTGACCCTCGACGACGGCCGCCACGTGACGCTGCTGGTGGAGGACGCGCGCGGGTGGGCGAGCCTGTGCCGGCTGATCACGCTCGCCCACGCGCACACGCGGGACGGGCGCGAGGGCGCGCCGGCCACGCCGCCCCACGTCGCGCTGGAGGCGGTGCTCCTCCACGCCGCCGGACTCGTCTGCCTGACCGGTTGCGCGACGAATGGCGTGGAGGACGAGGCGACCGCGCGGCGGCTGCTGGAGGCCTTCGGCCGCGACGGGTTGCGCGTCGAGCTGCAGCGCCCGTTCCTCCCGGGCGACCGGGCGCGCAACCGCGTCCGCGCCGCGCTGGCCCGGCGGCTGGGGGTGCCGGCCGTGGCCACGGGCAACGTCCACGCGCACGTGCGCGCGCGCGCGCCGCTGCAGGATGCGCTCACCGCGGTGCGCCTGCACGAGACGCTGGACGCCTCAGAGCCGCGCCGGCGCGGAAACTGGTCGCACGTCCTGGCCTCGCCGGCCGCGATGGCCGCCCGCTTCGCGGACCATCCCGACGCCGTGGCCGAGACCGAGCGGCTGGCCGAGCGGCTGCGCTTCGACCTGCGCGCCGGCCTGGGGTACCGCTACCCCGGCGCGGAGGACGCCGGCGCGGGCGCGCAGCTGGCCGCCCGCTGCCGCGACGCGCTGGAGGAGCGCTACGGCGCGGGCCGCGACCACGGCGCCGCCCTCGCGCGCCTGGAGCAGGAGCTGCGCGTGATCGAGAAGCTCGGCCTGGCCGGCTTCTTCCTGCTGCACCACGACATGGTCGAGCTGGCCCGCGAGGTGGCGGTCGAGGTGCGCGGAGCGGGGAGCGCCCGCGGCGTGCTGCCGCCGGCGCGCGGGCGCGGCTCCTCGGTCTCCTCGATCGTCTGCTACCTGATCGGCCTCTCGCACGTGGACCCGATCCGCAACGAGCTGTTCCTCGGGCGCTTCCTCAACGAGGAGCTGA
Organism: Solirubrobacteraceae bacterium; assembly: GCA_031177685.1. Lineage (GTDB taxonomy): Bacteria > Actinomycetota > Thermoleophilia > Solirubrobacterales > Solirubrobacteraceae > AC-38. Next base: position 156,120 of record JAPSGI010000007.1, read on the forward strand.
CCGCTCTGCCCGACATCGACCTCGACTTCCCGCGCGACATCCGCGAGCGGCTGATCCCCCGCATCCACGAGCGCTACGGGCGCGACCGCTCGGCGCTGGTGGCCGCCTTCCCCACGTACCGCGCGCGCGGGGCGATCCGGGAGCTGGGCAAGGCGCTGGGGCTGCCGCCCGGCGAGGTGGAGCGGGTGGCACGCGGCTCGGAGGGCTGGTCGGCGAAGGAGGTGGGCCGCGACGTGGTCGCCGCGCTGGGCGCCGACCGCGCCCGGCACGGGCGCTGGCCGTGGCTGGTGCGCCTGGCGCACGAGGCGCACGGGCTGCCCCGCCACCTCTCGCAGCACTCGGGCGGGATGATCGTCGCCACCCGCCCGCTGGTCGACTGCTGCCCGATCGTGCCGGCCGCCATGGAGGGGCGCCAGATCGTCCAATGGGACAAGGACTCCTGCGCCGACGCGGGCTTTTTGAAGATCGACCTGCTGGGCCTGGGGATGCTCTCGGCGGTCGAGCGCTGCGTGGACACGATCGCGCGCACCCGCGGCGAGCGCATCGACCTCTCGCGGATCCCCTACGACGATCCCGCCACCTACGACGCGATCCAGCGCGCGGAGACCACCGGCGTGTTCCAGATCGAGAGCCGCGCCCAGATGGCCTCGCTGCTGCGCACCCGCCCGGCCAACCTCGACGACATCACGGTCCAGGTGGCGATCGTGCGCCCCGGGCCGATCCAGGGCGGCGCGGTCAACCCCTACATCGAGCGCCGCCAGCGCCTGCGCGCCGACCCGTCCTACGAGGTCCCCTACGAGCATCCGTCCCTGGAGCCGGTCCTGCGCGACACGCTGGGGACGATCATCTTCCAGGACCAGGTGCTGGAGGTCGCCGCGGCCTTCGCGGGGTTCTCGGCGGGCGAGGCGGAGAGCCTGCGCCGGGCGATGAGCCGCAAGCGCAGCGAGGCGGCGATCGCCGCCCACCACGAGCGCTTCGTGGCCGGCGCCGCGGCCACCCACGGCGCCGGCCGTGAGACGGCCGAGCGGGTGTGGTCGATGATCGAGGGCTTCTCGGGCTTCGGGTTTCCCAAGGCCCACGGCGCCGCGTTCGGCCTGCTGGCCTACCAGTCGACATGGCTGCGCGTCCACCATCCCGCGGAGTTCCTGTGCGCACTGCTCAACGAGCAGCCGATGGGCTTCTACGTCCCGGACACCCTCGTCCACGAGGCCCAGCGCCGGGGCGTGAAGGTTCTCCCACCCCACATAGAAATCAGCAACGCCGAGTGCGCCACCGAGCAGTGTGGAGTTGACCGCGACATAGGCGGCAAACTCAACACGGTGGGAGTGCGGATCGGCCTGGGCTACGTCGCCGGGGTGCGCCGGGACGAGGTGGACGCGCTGGTGGCCGCCCGCGCGGCGCGGGGTGGGCGCTTCGGCTCGCTGGCCGCGCTGGCGGCGAGCGCCGGCGCGGGACGCGCGTCGCTGGAGCGCCTGGCCTGGGCCGGCGCCTGCGACGGCCTGGCCGGCGGCGACCGCCGCGCCGCCCTGTGGTCGATCGGGGTCACGGCGACCGCCGAGCCGGCAAGGAGCGGCACGCAGCTGGCGCTGGCGCTCGACACGCCGGCGGCGCCGGACCTCGACCGGCTCACGCCGTGGCAGCGGATGCTGGCCGACTACTCCGCGACGGGCTTGACGACCGCGGCGCACCCGCTGGAGCTCCTGCGCGACAGCCTGCCGCGCGGGGTCGCGACCTCGCGCGACCTGCGCACGCTTCCCCACCGCCGCCGCGTGCGGGTGGGCGGGCTGGTGGTGGCGCGCCAGCGGCCCGGCACGGCCAACGGGATCGTCTTCCTGCTGCTGGAGGACGAGCACGGGACGACCAACCTCATCGTCCCGCCCGACGTCTACGAGCGCCACCGCCTCACCGTGCGCACCGAGCCGCTCGTGCTGGCGACCGGGCGCCTCGAGCGCCACCCCGCCGCCGGCGGCGCGATCAACGTGCTCGTCGACCACCTCGAGCCGATCCACGCCCCCGAGCAGCCGACCGCCGAGGTGCGCGACCTGGAGCGCCCGGCGCAGGAGGCCCGCGGCGGCGAGGAGGAGGCGGACTTCCGGGCCGTGGCGCCGGCGGTGATGAGCTTCGGGTCCGGCCGCCGCCGCTAGGTGTCGGCGGCCGCCTCGCCGCGCGCGGCGGCGCGCCGCTCCAGCAGGCGCGCGACCTCGGAGTCGTCGACCTGCGAGAAGTCCGCGTAGAACTGGCCGACCGCGAAGAACTCGGGCGGCTCCACGACCAGCGGAGCCACCGCCTCCCAGCGCCCCGACAGCTCGCGCAGGCCGGGCCCCGAGGCCACCGGTACCGCCATCACCACCCGGTCGGCGCCGTGGCGCTCCACCGTCTCCAGCGCCACCGCCATCGAGCGTCCGGTGGCCAGGCCGTCGTCGACCACGATCGCGGTCCGGCCGGCGATCGCCACGCGCTCGCGCCCGGACCGCAGGGTCCCGGCCTGCTCGCGCGCCAGCTCCAGCTGCGGCTCGACCAGCTCGCGCGGCACGCCGGGCGGCAATACGACCCCGTCCTCGCTGACCGCTCCCAGCGCGTACTCGCGCTGGGCGGGATGGCCGACCTTGCGCACGACCAGGACGTCCAGCGGCGCGTCGAGCGCGTCGGCGACCTCCGCGGCCACCGGAACTCCGCCCCGTGCCATCCCGAGCACGAGCACCTCGTTCTCCAGGTGAGGCAGCGCCTCGGCGACCCGGCGGCCGGCCTCGGCGCGGTTCGCGAAGGAGCGACCTCGCGCCATGCGCCCACCGTAGCGCGCCCCACGCGCCCCCGGGGGCGCGGCGTGTATGTTCCCCGGCGCCAGATGGGTGCGCTTCTGTTCATCGGGGCCTGGGTGCTGCTGGGCGTGGCGGTCTTGTTCATCGCGATGAGCGGCGGTCCGCGCGGTGCCCGCGAGGCGCTCTACAGCCAGCGCAAGGGCCCGCGCCGCGCGACCGCGATCGCGGTGACCGTCGTCTTCGCCGTGATGGGGATCGCCGTGCCGGCCGCCGTCATCGCCGGCAACGAGGACGACGACGAGGCCGGCCGCGCGCGCATCGAACTGACCGCGAGCCAGGAGCGCGGCCGCGAGCTGTTCGGCGAGGTCTGCCAGCAGTGCCACACGCTGGCGGCGGCCAACGCCGTGGGTCGGGTGGGCACGAACCTCGACACGCTCAAGCCGCCCAAGTCGCTCGTGCTCGACGCGATCCTCAAGGGGCGCGTGCGCGGCGCGGGGACGATGCCGGCCGGCCTCTACACGGGCAAGGACGCCGAGGACGTGGCGGACTTCGTGGCCGCCGTGGCCGGCCGCCAGTAGTGGAGGAAGCCCGCGCACGCGAGCTGCTGGCCCGCGAGCGCGCCCGCATCGAGCGTGCGCTGGGCGAGCTGCGCGGCAGCAGCGCCGGCGACGAGCTGGCCGACTACGACCAGCACCTGGCCGACGCGGCCAGCGAGCTCTACGAGTCCGAGCGCGACGCCGGCCTGGCGGAGCAGCTGCGCGAGGAGCTGGCCGCGGTCGAGCGCGCGGAGCGCCGGCTCGCCGAGGGGACGTTCGGGCTCTCGGTCGAGAGCGGCGCCCCCATCCCCGACGAGCGCCTGGAGGCCATGCCGACCGCCGAGCGCACCGTCGAGGAGCAGTCCCGCCGCGCCCGGCGCTGATCGCCCCCCGCAAAGTGCGGCAAGAGCTCCGTCCGACGGCTCCATAACACTGCGCGCATCCGTCCCCGGACCGATCCGCTGGTAGGATGCCGCCCGCCATACCGCTGAGTTCCCGCGACCGCTGCGGGAAGCGGGGGACCCACAGTTCGGGGCGAATCGCGCGTTCTGCGCGTAGCGCGGCTCTTTCGGCGCAAGCCCGTCAGCTAACCCCGTAAGCACGAGAAAGAGGAATGAGCAACCGACAGGCACACGCACGCGTGGACGAGGTTCCGCGCCGGACCGTCACGATCACCGGCCGCCCCGAGCGGGTGGTCCCGCGACACCTGCGCCTGGTGGAGATCGAGCGCCGCCGCCCGCCGCGGACGGCCGTCGAGCGGCTCGGGCCGCGACCGGACCGCATCGCGCTGTGGGCGGTCTTCATGGCGCTTTTCCTCATCCTCGTGGTCCTTCTCTCCGGCTGACCCCGGTCCGCGGTCAGGCCGCGGACTGAGCCGATGTTTATGAAGGCCCGTACAAGTGGAGAACAACCCGTAAGCGGTATCTCGCGCGAAGTTCGCATTCGAGATATACTTACGGATCGTAAGGAGTCTCTCCTCCGAACGCCTCTCCTCCACTCCCCCTCCCCGAAAGACACGCCCATGCCGAAGACCGAGATGAGCAGGTTCCAGATCCATGACGAGCTGACCGCGCCCGAGGGGTCGGTTCCCGTCCTCAAGGGCGCTCTGGCCAGCGGCGGCCAGCTCCCGAACTTCCTCGGCGTGCTGGCCGGCTCCCCCGCCGCCCTGCGCGGCTACGCGCGGTTCCGCTCGGAGCTGCGCCACGGCCAGCTCGACTCCGCCACGGTGGCGCGGATCGCGCTCGCGGTCGCCGAGCACCACGGGTCCCAGCCCGGCATCGCCATCCACTCCAGGATGGCGCGCAGCGCCGGCCTGGGCCTCGACGAGGTCGCCCTGGCGCGCGAGTGGGACTCGCGCGACGAGCGCCAGTCCGCGCTGCTGCGCCTGCTGCGGCCGCTCACCAGCGCGGGTGAGAAGCCGCCCGCGTACCTCCTCGAGGAGGCGCGCGAGGCCGGCTGGTCAGACGAGCAGATCCTCGAGGCCATCGCGCACCTCTCGCTCGAGACGTTCACCGCCCTGATCAACGTGGCGGGCGACGTCCCCGTCGACGGGTCGGTCGAGGAATCCCGCACTTCGACCCTACGAGCCGCATAGCCGGGCATGTCCGACGAGCCCGCCGCCTGCTGTCCCTACTACCACCAGGCGGTGGAGCTCATCGGCAAGCGCTGGACCGGCGCGATCGTCGTGGTGCTGCTGGACGGGCCGCTGCGCTTCTCCCAGATCGGCGCGGCCGTCCCGCAGCTCTCGGACCGGCTGCTCTCCGAGCGCATGAAGGAGCTGGAGGCCCGCGGGCTGGTGGAGCGCAGCGTCGAGGCGGGACCGCCCATCCGCGTGGAGTACGCGCTCACCGACATGGGCCGCCAGCTCGAGCCCGCGCTCACCGAGCTCAAGGCCTGGGCGCGCCGCTGGCTGGCCTCGGATGCGCGAGCCGCGGCCGCCCGATAGGTTGACGCCTTCCTAGAAAGCGAAGAATCGTCGGGGAGGGCAAGTGGCCGATCAGCCCATGACCGTCGACGACGTCAAGGCCGTCGTCGACGAGCGCAAGATCCGCTTCATCCGCTTCTGGTTCACGGACATACTGGGCCAGATCAAGTCGTTCTCCATCAACGCGGCCGAGCTGGACGACGCGTTCGAGGGCGGGATGGGGTTCGACGGGTCCTCGATCACGGGCTTCAACGCGATCGAGGAGTCCGACATGATCGCCCAGCCGGACCCGACCACCTTCGCGGTGCTGCCCTGGCGGCCCGAGGAGCAGGGCGTCGGGCGGATGTTCTGCGACGTGCTGACCCCGGAGCGCACGCCGTACGAGGGCGACCCGCGCCACGTCCTGCGCCGCGCGCTGGAGCGCGCTTCGGCCATGGGCTACGACCGCTTCAACGTCGGGCCCGAGCTGGAGTACTTCTACTTCCGCGACGCCAAGGGCACGGAGGTCCTCGACGAGGGCGGCTACTTCGACCTCACAACGCTGGACGCGGGCTCCGACCTGCGCCGCGAGACCGTGCTGGCGCTCGAGCAGCTGGGCATCCACGTGGAGTACTCGCACCACGAGGTCGGCCCGTCGCAGCACGAGATCGACATGCGCTACGCCGACGCGCTGAAGATGGCCGACGACTGCATGACGTACCGGATCACGATCAAGGAGTTCGCGCTCAAGTACGGCTACCACGCGACCTTCATGCCCAAGCCGCTGTTCGGGGAGAACGGCTCCGGGATGCACACGCACCAGTCGCTGTTCCGCGAGGGCCGCAACGCGTTCTTCGACGAGAGCGATCAGTACTTCCTCTCCGACGTGGGCAAGGCGTTCATCGCCGGCCAGCTCAAGCACGCGCGCGAGATCTGCGCGATCTTCGCGCAGTGGGTGAACTCCTACAAGCGGCTGGTCCCGGGCTACGAGGCGCCGGTCTACTGCGCCTGGTCGCGGCGCAACCGCTCGGCGCTGGTCCGCGTCCCGCTGTACCACCCCGGCAAGGAGCAGGCCACGCGCATGGAGCTGCGCTGCCCCGACCCTGCCTGCAACCCCTACCTCACCTTCGCGGTGCTGCTGCAGGCGGGGCTGGAGGGCATCGAGAAGGGCTACGAGCTACCCGAGCCGATGGAGAAGAACCTCTACCACCTGTCGCCCGACGACCGCAAGCGCCTGGGCATCGAGCAGCTGCCCGAGACGCTCGGCGAGGCGATCGAGCTGGCCGCGGAGTCAGAGCTGGTCCTGCGCACGCTCGGCGAGCACATGTTCAACCGCTACGTCGAGATCAAGCGCCAGGAGTGGGAGGACTACCGCGTCCAGGTCACGCCCTGGGAGCTGGAGCGCTACCTGCCAATTCTCTAGCGGCGGACTCCTCGGCGAGGCGGTCGGCGTCGGGGCGAAACAGCTCGCGGCGGTCGATCGAGCGACTCAGCGTGGACGGCCACCACACGCGCGGACCGAGCTCGAACACCAGCGCGGGGACGAGCAGCGAGCGCACGACGAAGGTGTCCAGCAGCACGCCGAAGGCGATCGTGAAGCCGATCTCGGTCAGCGCGACCAGCGGCAGGATCGCCAGCGCGCTGAACGTTCCGGCCAGCACGATCCCCGCCGAGGTGATCACCGCCCCGGTGACCGCGAGCCCCCGCACCATCCCCTGCCGCGTGCCGCCGCGCAGCGCCTCCTCGCGCACGCGCGCCATCAGGAAGATGTTGTAGTCGATCCCCAGCGCGACGAGGAAGACGAAGGCGAACAGCGGCAGCGCCGGGTCCATGCCCGCGTAGCCGAAGACGTGCTCGAAGAAGAACGAGCCCACGCCGAGCGCCGCGAGGTAGGACGCGATCACGGTGCCGATCAGCAGCAGCGGTAGCAGCACGGCGCGCAGCAGCGCCCCGAGGACGAGCGCGACCACGACGAGGACGATGGGCGGGATGACCTTGTTGTCGCGCGTGGCCGAGGTGCGCAGGTCGCGCTCCTCGGCGGTCGGCCCGCCCAGCAGCGTGCCCTCGCCGCCTGCCTCGCGGATCGCCCCGCGCAGTCGCGGGACGGCCGCGAAGGCCGCGTCGGAGTACGGGTCCGCGCGCAGCGTCGCGTCGAAGCGCGCGCCCGGCGCGCCGCGCTCGACGGGCCCCAGCCGCGCCACCTCACGCCGGCGCGCCAGCGCCGCGCGCACGGCGGGCACGCGCGCCGGGTCCCGCACGACCACGGTGGACGGCGCGCTCCCGCCGGCCGGGAAGCCGCGCTCGAGGAGGTCCTGGCCCTCCACCGATTCGACCGTCTCCCGGAAGGAGTTGCCGCTCGTCAGGTCGGAGTTGAGGTTCACGATCCCCAGCGTCATCACGCCCAGCAGCACGAGCGTTCCCGCCCAGATCCGGCGCGGGCGCAGCGCCACGCGCTCCGCGATGCCCCGCCAGGCGCCGTGCGTCTCGTCCGCTCCCCCGGCCCCGAAGCGCGGCACGAACGGCCAGAAGGCGCGCCGCCCGCAGATCGTGAGCAGCGCCGGAAGGACCGTGAGCATCGAGAGCATCGCCATTGTCACGCCCATGGCGCCGATCGGCCCGAGTCCCTGCGTGCCGTTGACCTCGGCCAGGCTGAGGCACAGCAGGGCGGCGATCACGGTCATGCCGGAGGCGACGATCGCCGGCCCGGCGCGGCGCAGGGCGAGGGCCATCGCCTCGTGTTTGTCCTCGTGCCGGCGCAGCTCCTCGCGGTAGCGGGCCACGAGCAGCAGCGCGTAGTCCGTGCCCGCGCCGAAGACGAGCACGAGCAGCACGCCCGCGGACTGGCCGTTGACGGTCACCCCGGCCTCGGCGATCCCATACCCCAGCGCGCGGGTGCACGTCTCGGCGACGGCGACCGCGAACATCGGGATCAGCCAGAACCACGGGCTGCGGTAGATCGCGATCAGCAGGAAGAAGACGAGGCTCGCGGTGGCGATCAGCAGCGTCCCGTTGATCTGCTCGAAGACGTCGATCGCGTCGGCCGAGAAACCGGCGGGCCCCGTGACCTTGACCTCCAGGCCCCGCGGCGCGCCGGCCTGCACGCGGTCGCGCACGTCGGTCGTCGCCTCGAGCAGCAGGTCGCCGTCGCCCTCCACGTCGCGGATCGGGGTGACCAGCAGGGCCGTGGTGCGGTTGGGCGAGACGGCGGGCGCCGCGGTCGCGTTTCCGTTGGGCGGGCGGTCCGCGTTCAGGCTCGCGCGGTCGCGCGCGACCTTCGCCAGGTCGGCGCGCGTCAGGCCGCCGTCGCGGTGGTAGACGGTGACCGCGGGGATCAGCTCGCCGGACGGGAAGTCGTCGATCTGCTCCAGCGCCTTGACCGACTCGGCGTCGCCCGGCAGGTAGGAGACCGGGTCGTTGCGCTGGACCTCCTCGAACTTGCCGGCCACCGATCCGGCGCCGAACACGACGAGCAGCGTGACCGCGAGGACGACCCACTTTCCCCGGCGTCCCGCCGGGAAGGTGAGAAGCGAACGACGCACGGGCGCGGATGCTACGACGCCGCGGCGCGGGCGCGGCGGCTCTGTGCGCACGCGCACACTGCCTCAGCGAAAGAGGCCCTCCGCGTTGCGGGCCAGCCGGTCCTCGATGCGCTCGGCCTCCTCGCGATGGAGCTGGCGCAGCTCCTCGTAGCGCGGGTCGGCCAGGTCGTACTCGATCGCCATCAGTCGCAGCAGCAGCCTGCGACGCTTCCAGCGGCGGAGCCACCGGCGCCGGTAGCGCCGGGCACGGCGCCGGACGAGCTCCTGTCTGAGAGGTTCCATCACGTCGCCCCGTTCGGCTGGTGTCGCGCTCACGGCTCGGGCTCCTTGGTCGGTCCCCCGGTGATCGGCCGGTCGCCACCGGCCACGTCGCGCAGCGCGAACCAGAACGTGCCGCGCACCTCCTGCTTGAGATCGGGACGCTGGCGCAGCGAGCCGAGCTCGTTCTCCGCGAAGACGATCAGCTCGATGTCCAGGCGCTGCGGCAGGTGCGGAAAGGCGGCGAGAACCTCCTCGACCTCTTCGCGACCCGTCAGCTTGGCCCAGCGCCGGGCGAACGTCTCGCCCAGGCGCCGCGCGTTGGCCAGTGTCTCGTCGTCGGGCTCGTCGTCGGGATCGCGCCGGTGGAAGTGACGCTTCCACAGCTCGCTGGGCAGCACGACGTACTCGTCGCAGTCGCGCACCAGCCGCGCCGATTGGTTCTGGCCCTCCTCGACCGGCATGCCGAGCAGGATCACCTGCACGCCGACCTCCTTGGCCTCCACCACGCCCTCGCGCAGGTCCTCGTCCCCGGCCAGCAGGTAGGCGCGCGAAATGGCCCGCTCGTGGGCGAGCTTCATCATGTCGCGGTAGATCAGGAAGTCGACGCCCTTCTGCTGGCGCGCGCGGCTCAGCCGTCCCAGGCGAACCGTGACGTACGGGAAGGCGGCGATCCGGTTGTGCTCGTGCGTGGGAAGCCCGCCGACCGCCGCGTCGTACCAGTACGTGCGAAGTCTGCGCATCCCCGTGCTGTGGCCGTCGACGTGGTCGCCGAGGCTCTCGAGCAAGCCGCGGTAGTCGCACGCCAGCTCCTCGCGCCGGGGACTTCCCAGGACCAGGAGGCCGGCGGCCGCAAGCAACCATCCCGCGTCCACGAAGACCGCCGCCGCAGGAGCCTGCGCAGAGCGGATCTGAGGGGCCGGCGAGCCTATCGGTGCCCGCCTTCGCGCTCGCGGCCGGGGACGCCCGACCGCCCGTTGTTGCATAGCCTTAGCGAGCATAACGCTTCAGAAGTATCTACTTGCGAAGGCATGGTCGCTTGCGGGGGCGCCACCACGCCGATTCGATAGCCGCTCTGCGCACCCCGCCCGACGACCCCCCCGAGCCAATCGGAGCCGTCATCCGCCGCCTGCGGATCGATCGCGGCTGGAGCCAGGAGGCGCTCGCCTTCGAGGTGCGCTCGCAGTCGGGAGCGTCGCCCACCGCGGGTGCCATCGGACAGATCGAGCGCGGGGTCACACGTCCGCGTCCCGAGACGCTCGAGGGGATAACCCGCGCGCTCGACCTCGCCGCCACGGAAGTACCGGAATATCGCCTGGCCATCGTGCGGCGGCTGTTCGACGAGCGCGCCGTGGGCCTCGATCAGGCGATCGCCAACCTGAACGCCTTCGAGCAGGCCTTCGACTACCCGCTGGACTCCGCCGGACGCGAGCGTTCGGCGACGATCCGCCGTCCGCGTGGCAGCGGTGCCTGATCCCGTGGGATGAGCTGGGAGGTTTCGTCGTTGCATGCCGCGCCGGTCCGCCAGCAACGGGTCAAACCCCTCCAGGCGACAAAAGGTGTCATTTCGCCTCCCGGCCGCCGGCGCGGCGGGACTACATGTGGGCGGAGCACGCCGGCCGCAGGGCGGCGCGCCGGCGGTTCAGAACCGGCGAACGTCGCAGCCGGCTGAGCATCGGCAGGCGCTGCGTCAGCGGCTCGGAGACCGACGGCCGCATGTCCCGCATCTCCTCCCGCGCTCGCGCGAGCGCGCGCTTGCACAGCGACTTCACGGCGTCCTCGGTGACGGACATCACCGCCGCCGTCTCGGCGATGCTCAGGCCGATCCCGTAGCGCAGGATGAAGACGTGCTGCTGGCGCTCGGGCAGCTGCTCACCGAGCTCGAGCAAGGTACGCGCACTGTGCAAGTCGGCCCACGGGGCACTCGTCTGCTCCAGCTCGTGCGGGTCGTGAGCCTGGACCGTGATGCCGCGCCCGCGCAGCGCCCGGCGCACCTCGTTGCGGGCGATCTCGCGCAGCCACGACCAGAACGGGACCGCGGGCTGGAAGCGGTAGCGCGGCAGCGCGCGCAGCGCCCGCACGAAGACCTGCTGCGCGACGTCCTCGGCCTGGTCGGCGTCGCGCAGCGACATGCGCAGGTAGCTGTAGACGCTCTCGTAGTGGCGCCGGTACAGCGCGTCGAACGCGTCGGGGTCCCCGTGCTGGAAGCGTGCGACGAGTCTGAGGCTGTCGCGGTCGGCGACATCGGGCGCGTCGGGCTCGATCAGCCGCAGGAAGCGCAGTCGCTTGGCGTACGGGATCGCCTCGGGGGGCAGCACGCCCGGAGCCGAGGCGGAGATCGTCATGCGCGGGGAGGGTCCGCGGTCCCCGGCGCGCCGGCCGCTGCGTGGCCCTCCGCCGTCGGCGGCGGCGGCGGCGCGACGCTCGACGATCACACGGATCGTCGAGTCGTGGCCGTAATGTCGCCGCAGCGGCTCGTGCAGCTCGTGCGCGAGGTCGCCCGGAATGATGACGTACCGAACCATGACCCGACCCGCCCGCGAACGCTACCGGCAAGCGGCCGCCAGTGCGACCGCGATTTCGCGCACGGACCGGGCTCAGCGGGTTCGGGTCGTACGTCCGCCCGGCGCGAACGCCCCCTCGATCCAGTCGTAGCCGCGCTCGATGTTGCGCCAGGCCGCCTCGCCGGTCAGCGACCCGACGAACAGCCGGTCCTCTTCGACGAGGTGCCGGTCGAGCGCGTCGAAGACGCTCGGCACGGATCTCGTCGTGCGCACGATCCACACGGTTCCCGTCAGCCGGGTCGTTGCGGAGTACCGCTCCAGCGCACGCACCAGCCCGGCATCGGAGCGCTCGTCTCCGTTGTGCGGGGGCGCGAGCTCGTAGACGATCAACAGAAGGTTCAGCTCATCGGTTGGCATGCCGTTCGTTGCGTCAGCCATGGTCGGCTCTCCAGCGGCGGGCTCGACAAAGCGGTCGATGGGGCACTTCGCGCCTCCTCGGTGGTTCGAAGTCGGCGAGCTAGTACGGGCGGCGACCGGCGAAATCACGCGGAGTTTGGAACGACTACCGCGTTTACCGCACCATCTTTCGCTGTGTTGTGGCAATCTGCACGTGCGGGAGAGGGCGGGAGTCGCACGCCCGAGCACGATTCGATCCCGCACGGGAGATGGATCAAACTCATCGGGAGGGGACAGGAATGCGCAAACGCTTGCTGGCCGGCGCCCTGTGTGGGCTCTTACTTGCCGCGATCTCCGCGGACGTGGCCGGAGCTCATCATGTGCATGTGAACGATTGGAATGGGACCAACGGCACGCAGTGCGAGCCTGCGACGCACGTGGCGTACTACGACTTTCGCCGAGACGGGCAGACGGTGTGGGATCTGGACAATCCGAATGGGGACCATGTCTTCTACGTCGACGACGACCCCACGAAGGACTTCTCGCCGACCGGGAACTACAGCTCGCCCTCACACGACTGCGACGGCACGCCAGTGCTGCGGGCCTCGGCATACGTCGCCGCGAACATCGAGTTCGAGGCTCCCCCATTTCACAAGATGGCCGGCTATCCCTGGTGCCCTCGCGGCTGGTACGACAACCGGAATCCTGGTTGCGAGCGCGAGAACACCGCATCCGCCGGAGTTTTCGTCGCCCAGGGCGACGGCAGCAACGGGACCGGCAAGGAGGTCATCGTGATGCCTCTCAACCACCCGTAGCGGCCAAGACACGCGGCGCGGACTGACACTTTCCGGCGGCCGCGCGGGTTTATCCGGGTGCCAGGGCCACGCGTCCGAGACGGCGAGTGCTCCGCCCCTGCGCTAACGGATGTCTCGCCGTGGACATTGGAAAGGGGAGCTGACGTGAAGGTGGTGTTGCAGGGCCACCGTCGGACGCGCTCCCGCGGCGTTCGCCTACTGCTGGGCGTGGTTCTGGTGGCGGGATGCGTCCCGCTCGGTGGCTACGTCCGCGTGGCGGTAGCCGCTCCAGGCGACTCCCTGTACTCGGCGTTTCGTCCTATCGCTACGAACCAGCGCCCGAGTGCAGTGCCGGCATTGGGGAGTCGAGCCGCAGCGATCGTGCCATGGCAGTTCGAAGCTTGGGGTTCTCCCGACGCGACCCGGCCGATGTCCCAAATCACGAACCGGATCATGTCGATCGCGGCGAGTGCCGATGGACGAGAAACATGGGCGGTGGGCCCGCAAGCGGCCGGTGGCCGCTTGACGCTCTACCGATTCGACGGCTTGGGATGGCGAAGCTGCGATCCCCAGGCGGGCGCGGCGCAGAGCACCCACAGTGCCTGCGCCGACCTGGCACCGCTCGCCGCAAGAGGACTTCTGCTCGAGTCGATCGCCACGGTCAGCTCGGACGGCGAGGCCTTCGAAGCCGTGGCGGTCGGCTGGCTGCCCGCTCCGCCCGGTAGCCCAGAGGCCGATATCACCGCCGTGATCGTCCGCTACCGCGACGGGCGGTGGACGGTGGAAGCGACGCCCACAGACCCGACGGTGGGCCGTCGATACCGCCTGCGCGCCGTTGCCTTCGCCGAGCGCAACGACGGCTGGGCCTACGGCGCGTCCGCGTGGGACTCCGACGATCCGGTGATCTTGCGCTTCGAAGACGGGCACTGGATCAGCTGCAGTACGTCCGGGACCTGCGATGCCGGCGGGGCCCTTCCCGACCAGCGCTTCGCGGCGCCGACGTACGGGCCGGCATTGGTTGCCGCGGGCGACGGTGTCTTCCTCGCGGGGACTCGCATCGTGCCGAACAAGCCGCTTCCTCATCGCTACTACCCCGTGGTCCTCGCGCGAGACGGCGAGCGGTGGGGGACCACAGACAGCTTGGATCCCGCCGCACCCGGGCGATCTCCGACGCCGGGCGACGAGGCGAAGCTCACGTCGTTCGCCGTCACGGCGAAGGGGGATGGAGGAAGCGACGGTTGGGCGCGGCTCGGTCCGCCGGACGGAACGCGCTCGACGACGACGCTTCGCCTCCAACCTGACGGGCAGTGGCGCCCCTGGTCGCCCAGCCAAACCGACGCCTTGGCCAGTCGAACGTCGGGATCGGAAATCCGGGGTGCCGCAACGAGCGGATCGAGCGGGGCCCAGCCGGTCATGACGACCGACAAGGGACCGCTCCTGCGCTTCGACGCCGAGGAAGACCGCTGGCGCGTCTTGCCGGCCCCCTTCGACCCGAGCGGCGACAATCCCTTCACGGCGGCCGACGTTCACGCCGTGGGGCCGGACGGTCGTGGCGGGCTCTGGCTGGTCCAGGACGGTGGGGCGAACGGCCCGTACTTCCACCGCTACGCCGATCGCGTCCACCGGCCGGTCTTCGACGACGTCGGGCACCCGTTCGTGGGGGGCCGGCTACGCGCCCTGGCCGCGGGTCCCGCGGGAACCGTGTGGCTCGCCCGCGACGGCGGTCAGCTTGCCCGCTACGACCGGCTGACCGGCTGGAGCCGCGTCGACGTCGAGGGCTGGGACCGCGGGTCCGCCGGGCCGACGCCGGTGAGCGCGATCGCGGTCGGCGCCGGCGGGCGCGGCGTCGCGGTCGGCGACCGCGGGCAGATCGCTGACTTCGGTCCCCGTGGCGCCCGCCTGGACACGACGGTCAGACCGCCGCTGCGCGCCGTCGACGTCGCGCTGGACGGCTCGGCGATGGTGGGCGGCGACTCCGCCACGCTGCTCTGGAGCCCGCGCCCGGGGGACTTCCACTCGATCCGTCCGCCACCGGCCGGCGCCGGCGCCAAGATCACCGCGGTCGCGCTGCCCGCGCCGGACCGTGCGTGGGTCGCGACCGCCGGCGGAGAGGTGTTCGCCGGCCGCCGGACCGGCGACACGTGGACATGGGGGGACGCGCCCGAGAACGTCGGCGACGGCGGCAAGCTCCTGGCGGGCCCGCGCGCGCTGCGAGCGATCGCGCTCGACGCGCGGGGCCACGGGTACGCCGTGGGCGACGGCGGCACGGTGTTGGAGCGCACGGACGGCGCGTGGCGGCGCTTGGAGCTGGGCGTGAGCGACGACTTCACCGCGGTGGCGCTCTCCGACGAGGAGGTCCTGATCGGAGCGGCGGCCGGCGCCATCTGGACGCGGGTCGGCGGAGCCTTCCAGCTCGCGCGCCCGGGCAGCGTGATCGACGGCTACACCGCGCTCGGCGGTGCGCGAATCAGCGGACTCGCCCTGCTGCCGGGCGACGACGCCGGCGACGTCGAGGCCTGGGCCGCGCTCGACGGTGGTCTCTCGACCAGCGCGCTGCTGCACTACGCCAGCGACCCCGGCGATCCGCTCCTGACGCCCGCCGGCAGGGCCCCGCCCCTCCCGGACGCCCCGGCGCCCCGCCCCGGTGAGCTGTCCTTCGTCGCCTTCGGCAAGTCGGACTGCGCCAACCCCAGCAACGAGCAGTGCCCCGGGCCCAGCGGGACCGACGCGCTCAACGACATCGTGTCGCGGCGCCTGTCCGAGCGGATCGCCGCCCTGCGCCGGGAGCCGAATCCGCTGGCGTTCGCAGTGTTCACCGGCGACGCGAACGACCACGGTGGCAACCTGGCGCGCGGCTCGCGTCCCGTGCTGCTCAACGAGTGGGTCGACCTCGTGGTGCGCCCGATCGAGGAAGCGTCGGTGCCCGTGATGGGCGCGATCGGCGTACTGGACCTCGCGGAGGCGACGCCGTGCTGGCAGCGCAGCGCGGGAGTGTGCCTCAGCACCGACCACACGGCCCGCGCCGGCGCCAACATCTTCTGGCGCCAGGCCATGGCCCGCCGCGTGGGGCAGGACGGCGGCCGGCAGGAGTTCGGCGGGCTGCACTACCGGCCGGTGCGCGACGAGCTGGCGCCGTCGACTCCTGACGTCAAGCTGCCCGCGAGCGGTCCGGATCCGGCGCCTTCCAGCGTGCCCACCGGCGGGGCGCGGACGCACTACGCGGTGGACGTGCTGCGCGGCCAGGAGGCGCTGGTTCGACTCGTGTTCGTGGACAACTCGCTGGGATCGCTGCGGGCCAGCGACCCCCTGCAGCAGCCGCCGGAGCCGCGCGGACAGCTCGCCTGGCTGGACCGGGTGCTGGGGTCGCGACCGAAGGGCGCTCGGGCGGTCGTCGTCTCGACCTCGCCGTCGTACAGCTACCGCCCGGAGACCGTGGCGAACTCGGCGGACGACGGCGCGATCTTCGAGGAAGTCGTACTCAAGCACGGCGTCAGCGCCGTGGTCTCGGGCCGGCTGGGCTGGAACGCGCTCTACTACACGCTCGCGCCCGGCCTGCACTGCCCGGCCCCCGGCGGTTCGCATCCCGAGCACGCGCCGACGAGCGCTCGGGGGTGCGGCCGCTCCGCCGCGCTGCCCGCCGGCGCTCCCGCGCTGGGCGACCACGAGCTCCACGGCGCCGTGCCGTTCGTGGTCTCGTCCTCAGCCGGGGGGAAGCTCGCGCAGGAGTCCGGCGAGGGCTACTGGCACGGCTACTCGGTGATCCGCCTCGACGCCCCCGGCGACCCGGCGAAGACGATCGTCGAGCAGCGCCCGATCCTCGATTGGGTCGTCGTCACGGCGTCCGCGCGCCGGCTGAAGCCGGGCCGGCGCCTGACCCTGAAGGGAGTCGGGCGCGAACCGCCGGCCGCCGACACGCCACCGCGCTACCACCGCATCGACAGCCCGGCGATCACCCACCGCTACGACCTCCTGCTGGCCGATCCCGACAAGCCATGGCTGCCCCTCCGCGACGACCAGGGGGACTACGTGCCCGTCACGCAGCGCCACCCCGGGTGCGAGGTCGGGTGCGTGGACCGCCAGACCGGCGAGGTCCGCGCCGGCGAGGGCGCCGACGAGCGCGTCTACGCCGTCGCGCTGCTGTCCGTGGGCGAGCTGAGCGCCACCTACCCCCTCGTCTTCGACCCGCGCTCGGCGCGCAAGGCACTGGCGGCGGTCGACGGATCGCCGGCGGCGCCCGGGGTCGCACCGGCGGCCGGCCGGCCGGCCGCAAACCCGTCCTCGCCGACGACCGGCGCCCCGACCGCGCCGGGCTCCCCTTCGGCGACGCTCGAGCTCCCCACCTTCCCGACATTCCCGCCGGCCGCGCCACCGCAGCCACCGCAGGCGCCGGGGCCCCCGACCCCGGCCTCCCCGAACGCTCCGCCGCCGCACGTCGCCGGCTCGGCGTCGCAGGCCGCGCAGGCCGCCTCCAGCGCACTGGAGGCCCCGCGCGTGGCGCCCGTGCCGCCAGGCGCTCCGCACGCCAAGCCGTCTCCGAAGGTGACGCCGGGGATCGAGGCCGCGGTGCCCCTGCAGGCCGCGGTCGCGGCCATCGACGACGACCCGCTGGACGCCGCCGCGGCGACCGCGGACCCGCGCGAGGACCTGCTGGTCGACATCGCTCCCGCGCCGTCCATGCCGCCGGGTGCGGCGACCACGCGGCGGGCGCACGAGCGGCCGGAGATGCAGATGACGGCCCTGGACTCCGCAGACCAGCCCTCGGCCTGGACCCGCAACGCCGGCTACGGCGGCGGGCTGACGCTGGCCGCGATGGTGCTGGCGGGCGGGTGGCTGGCCGTCCGCTCCCGCCGCCGCGCGGCGGGAGCGCCCGCGCCGGCATACAACCCACACAGGCGGAGGTAGGTATGCGAGTCTTCGCGCACTCGAAAGCTGTTTCGCATTTCGCCCGATGCCCATCTACTGCCTCGTACCGCAGGATCTCGCCGATGAGCTGCACGACCCGCTCCACGCCCACTTCCGCCGGGATCGGTCGGTGATGGTCGTCATCGACCGCCGCTGGCGCAACGGACGGCGCAACGGGCGCGACACGGCCGAGCGCGAGCCGCCGACGCACCTGGTCGACGTCTCGCCCCCGCCCCTGCCGCACGCCGCGCGTCCCCACGCCGACCGGCTGCGCTTCGTGCAGCGTGTCGAGCCGCTCGCCGGCGAGGCGGAGGACGCGGACACCCACGAGCTGGTCGCCTGGGCCCAGTTCGGCGACACGGACGCGTTCGCCGCCCTGTACATGCGCTACTTCGACCGCGTCTACGGCTACCTGCGCATGTCGCTGCGCGATCGCCACGAGGCCGAGGACCTCGCGCAGCAGGTGTTCCTCAAGGCGCTGGACCACCTCGACCAGTTCGAGACCGCGCCGGACCGGCCGTTTCGCCCGTGGCTTTTTCGCATCGCGCGCAATCTGCTCGTCGACCATCTGCGCAAGCACCGTCCCGCCCTCTTCGAGGACCCGCAGGAGATCCCCGACCGTCCCGCGGCGGGCCCGGCCGACATCGCGACGATGGAGTCCACGCTGGCTTGGATGTCCGACAGCGAGGTGACGCTGTTCATCGAGCGCCTGCCGCTGCCCCAGCGGCAGGTGATCACGCTGCGCTACCTGATTGGACTCTCGCTCGAGGAGATCGCCGAGGTCCTCGGCCGCAGCCCGGGATCGGTCCGCATGCTGGACCTGCGCGCGCGGCAGTACCTCCAGGAGCGCCTGACGGCCCTCGGCCGCAAGCCCGTCGTGGCCCGCCGCCGCGCCATGCGCACCCTGTGGCGCCAGATGCACGTGCTGCGCGAGCGGCGCTTCGCGCTGCGGCCCTAGCCCAGCAGGGCCACGAGCTCGCCGGGCTCGGTCACGGGGCGCTGGCAGGCGAAGCGCTCGCAGACGTAGGCGGCGGCGTGCCCGTCGACCGGCGTGCGGCCCTCCAGGAGCGGCACGCCGCCGTCGCCGTCGGCGCTCGCCGCCAGGACGACGTAGGGACGGAACGCGCCGCGCACGGCGCGCTCCAGCGGCGCGCGGCCCGCGCCCACCAGGGCCACCTCGCGGACGGGGGAGACGTAGAACGCCAGCGCCTGCAGCAGGTGGGCGAAGGCCTGGGGGTGGCGGGGCGCCACCTCGTGGACGAGGCGCAGGACGCCCAGCGCATGGCGCTCGTACTCGTGCTCGCCGGTCAGCGCGGCCAGGCGCAGCAGCCCGAGGGCGGCGCTGGAGGACCCGGAGGGGATCGGCGTGTCCTCGAGGTCCTTGCGCCGCACCGCCAGCGGCTCGTGGTCCGATGCCGTGGTGAAGAAGCCGCCGTGCTCGGCGTCGGCGAAGTCGCGCACCATCACGCCGGCCAGCTCGCGCGCCGCGGCGAACCAGCGCGGGTCGAAGGTCGCCTCGTAGAGCGTGAGCAGCGCCTCGACCGTGTACGCGTGGTCCTCCAGGTAGCCGTCCAGGCGCGCGCGGCCGTCCTTCCACGTGCGCCGCAGGCGGCCGCGCTCGTCGCGCAGCTCGCCCAGCAGGAAGTCGGCGGCCGCGACGGCGGCGTCCAGGTAGTCGGAGCGCTCCAGGACGGCGCCCGCGTCGGCGAGCGCGGCGACCATCAGCGCGTTCCACGAGGTCAGGCGCTTGTCGTCGAGCCCCGGGCGCACGCGTCGCTCGCGCGCCTCGTACAGCCGCGTCCGGATCTCGTGCGCGTCGCCGGGCCGCGGACCGCGCGCCTCCAGCACGTTGGCGCCGTGCGGCTCGAAGTTGCCGCGCTCGGTCGCGCCGAACCAGGCGATCGCGTCGTCCGCGCGGTCGCCCAGCACGTCGCGCAGCTCCGCCACCGTCCACACGTAGTACTTGCCCTCGACGCCTTCGGAGTCCGCGTCCAGCGCGGAGTGGAAGCCGCCTTCGGAGCCGCGCATCTCGCGCAGCGCCCAGTCGAGCGTCTCCTCGACGACCCGCCGCATGGTCTCGTCCCCCGAGACCAGCCATCCGTGCAGGTAAGCGCGCGCGAGCAGCGCGTTGTCGTAGAGCATCTTCTCGAAGTGCGGGACGGTCCAGGTCGCGTCGACCGCGTAGCGCGAGAACCCGCCCCCCACCTGATCGTAGATCCCGCCTGCCGCCATCGCGCGCAGCGTTCCCGGCGCCATCTCCGTCTCCCCCCGGGCGAGCAGGAACTCGATCGCCGAGGCCGGCGGGAACTTCGGCGCGCCCCCGAAGCCTCCGTTGACGGCGTCGTAGGTCGCACGCAGCCCCGCGACCGCCGCGTCGAGGACCCGCGCGTCGATCGGCTGCGTCGACGGCCGCAGCAGCGCCCCGCCCCGCAGTCGCTCGACGATCCGCTCGCCGCCCGCGCGGATGTCGTCGCGGCGCTCGTCCCACGCCTTGGCCACCGCCTCCAGCACCATCGACCAGCTCGGCATGCCGCCCCGCGGCTCCGGCGGGAAGTACGTGCCCGCGTAGAAGGGCACCTGCTCGGGCGTCGCGAAGGCGTTCAGCGGCCAGCCGCCGTGACCGGTCATCGCCTGGACCGCGTCCATGTAGATAGCGTCCACGTCGGGGCGCTCCTCGCGGTCGACCTTGATGGGGACGAAGTGCTCGTTCATGTAGCGCGCGACCTCCGGGTCCTCGAAGGACTCGCGCTCCATCACGTGGCACCAGTGGCACGCCGAGTACCCGATGGAGATCAGCAGCGGGACGTCGCGCTCGCGCGCCTCGGCCAGAGCGTCGGGGCCCCAGGGACGCCAGTCCACGGGGTTGTCCTTGTGCTGAAGGAGGTAGGGAGAGGTCTCGTGGGCGAGCGCGTTGGGCATCCCATGAGAGGCTACCCTCGCCTCCCTTCCCCGACTCCCCAGCCAGAGAGGAACCTCCCCGATGTCCCACCACCGCGAGATCGTCACGGCCCTGGGCGCGCCCGCCGCCATCGGGCCCTACTCCCACGCCGTGCGCGCGGGCGGCCTGCTGTTCTGCTCCGGCCAGATACCGCTGGACCCCGACACGGGCGAGCTGGTCGGCGACGACCCGGCCGCGCAGACG
This sequence comes from Solirubrobacteraceae bacterium, assembly GCA_031177685.1. Lineage (GTDB taxonomy): Bacteria > Actinomycetota > Thermoleophilia > Solirubrobacterales > Solirubrobacteraceae > AC-38. The sequence continues at coordinate 176,853 of JAPSGI010000007.1, forward strand.
GAGCGCTGCCTGGAGAACCTGTCGGTCATCTGCGCGGCCGCGGGGACGACGCTGGACGACGCGGTGCGGATCACCGTGTACACGACCGACATGCAGGCGTTCGAGCGGATCAACGAGGCCTACGCCCAGCACTTCGCGGGGGACCCGCCCGCCCGCGTCGTCGTCGGCGTGGCGGCGCTGCCGCGCGGCGCCGCGGTCGAGATCGACGCGGTGGTTGCGCTCACGGGCTGATGGCCGAGCTGCCCCCCGACGCGATCGCCCGCGCGCGCACCGCCGGCGAGGGCGTCGTGCGGCGCACGCCCGTCCTCTCCTCGGCCACGCTGAGCGAGCGTTGCGGCGGCGCGGTCGCGCTGAAGGTCGAGAGCCTGCAGCGCACCGGGTCGTTCAAGCTGCGCGGCGCCCTCGCCAAGCTGGCGGCGCTGGGAGACGCCGCGCGCGCGGGGGTCGTCGCCGGCAGCGCCGGCAACCACGCCCAGGCGGTGGCGTACGCGGCCCGGGCGCGCGGCGTGCCCTGCGAGGTGTTCATGCCCAGCGACGCCTCGATCGCCAAGACGCAGGCCGCACGGGACCTGGGGGCCACGGTGCACGTCCCGGCGGGAAGCGTCGACCATTGCGTGGCGGCGGCGCGCGAGCACGCGGAGGCGGCCGGCCTGGCCTTCGTGCACCCGTTCGACGACCCCGACGTGATCGCCGGGCAGGGCACGCTGGGGCTCGATTTGCTGGAGGACGTTCCCGACCTCGCGCGGATCGTCGTGCCCGTGGGCGGGGGCGGGCTCGCCGCGGGCGTCGCCATCGCGGTGAAGTCGGCGCGCCCGGACGTCGAGGTGCACGGCGTCGAGGTCGAGGACCGCGGCCTGACGATCGCGGATGGGATCGCGGTCAAGCGTCCCGGCGAGCTCACCGGGCCGCTGTTGGCGCAGTGGCTGGACGGCACGGTCGCGGTGGCCGAGGACCGGATCGCGGAGGCGATGGTGGTGCTGATGGAGCGCGCCAAGCTCGTCGTGGAGGGCGCGGGCGCGATCGGCGTGGCTGCGCTGCTGGACGGAAGGGTCCCGCGCGCCCCCTCGGGCACCACCGTGGCGATCCTCTCCGGCGGCAACGTCGACGCGGGGCTGCTGGCCGCCGTGGCGCGGCGCCACGAGACGGTGTCGGGCCGGCGCCTCGTGCTGCTCACCCGCATCTCCGACCGCCCGGGCGCCCTGGCCGCGCTGCTTTCCAAGGTGGCCGCCACCGGCGCCAACCTGGTCGAGGTCTCCCACGTCCGCGAGGGCCTGGACCTCCACGTCCGCGAGACCGCCGTCGAGCTCACGCTGGAGACCCGCGGCCGCGAGCACGCCGAGGAGATCCAGGGGACCCTGCGCGACGCCGGCTACCGCTGCTCCGCGGTCACATAGGCGGCGCTGGATAGAGCGGCAGCGCGGCAAGGTTCGACCACGGGCGGCCCTCCCAGCTCCATAGGTCGCCCGCCGCGTACAGGCGCGTCGGCGTCGCGAGCAGGGCGCATACGCGTCCTACGTAGCGGGACGCCGCGATGCCTCCGCGCCCGGTCCGCGCGGCGACCGTGATCAGCCGCCCGGCGCCGCCCGGCGACGCGGCGACGAGCGTGGAGTCCACGAGCGCCAGCGCCGACGTCGAGAAGGGAAGGGACCGGAACCTCGGGTCGGGCCGACCGGTTACGGGGTCGAGCGCCAGCGTCGCGCTCGCGGCGCCCCGGGCGGCGAACTCCCCGCTGGCGTAGAGGCGTCCGCTGCCGTACGCGAGCGCGCGCGTCGCGCTGGTCGCGTGCTCGGGGTCGAGGCGGGGCGCGCGGAACCCCGAAACCATCCGCCCCGTGCGCGGATCGAGGGCGAGGACGCCGCGCTGGCGCGCGCCCCGGCGCCCCGCGGCCACTCCGACGTACACCCGCCCGCGCGCCACCTCCATGACGAGCGGGACGGGGGCGTCCGGGGTATCCGCGATGGGGAGGTGGGGGTCGCCGACCGGCGACCGGAAGGCGGCGCGGCGCGCGCCGGTGTGCGCGTCGAGCGCGAGGATCTCGCGGGTGCTCAGGTCGGCGACGTAGAGCGTGCGCCCACGCGCGGCGATCGCCGAGCCGGCATAGATGCTCGGGGCGTCGAAGCCCCGCAGACGCCGTCCCGTCACCGGGTCGAGCGCCACGACGCCTTCGCGTGTGGCCCGGCGGCCCTTCTGAGCCGGAGTCGTGAACGAGCCCGTGGCGAACAGCCGTCCGCCGGCCGTCGCGAAGCCCTTGACGAAGCGCGCGCCGGAGACAACGAAGCGCCGGTCGAGTCGCCCGGTGCGCGCGTCGAGCGCCGCGACCGAGGTCCGGTACGCGCCGCCCGCGCTGTCGAACCGGCCGCCCGCGAACAGCCGATCCCCCGACGCCGCAAGCGCTTCCACCGGGCGATTGGTCCGCACGAGGACGCGCCTCTCACGCCGGCCGGTGCGCGCGTCGAGCGCGACGATCGCGCCCCGGCCGGTGTCGAAGTTGTGGGTGACGAACAGGCGCTCCCCGGCCGCCGCCACCCGGTGGGGGAAGATGTCGGGCGGCGCTTCGAACCCCGGGATCCGCGCCCCGGTGCCAGGGTCCAACGCCACGAGCTCGGGCTCGGCAGGCAGGCCGTAGGTGGGTTGGGCGACGTACAGCACCCCATTGCCCGGCACGATCGCCTCCACGTCGGGGTGCGGCCGCGGTGCGAATCGCGCGTCCAGCGCTCCGGAGTCTGGATCGAGCGCCACCAGCCCTCGGCGCGCCACCCCGCCTACCGTGCGAAAGCGCCCGCCCACCAGGAGCCGGGATCCGGCGAGTGCGAGCGCACGCACGTCGGTGTCGCTGTCAAGCCGTGGGTACGGCTCAGCGCTCTGCCCCACCCGCGGCGCGAACCCCTCGTCGACCGCTCCCGTCGCCGGGTCGACGGCGACCAGGTCAGCCCGCGCGACCCCGTTGACGCGCTCGAAGTCGCCGCCGACGTAAAGATGCCGCGGCGAGGCGACGAGCGCGACGACGCCACTCTCACGACGCGTTCGCCAATAGTCGAGTTCCGGGCAGCGATCTCGGGACAAGGTCGGACTGGGAATCCCGGTGGGGGTCATCCGCAACGGCGCGTTGAGACTGACGGAGAAGGTGGGATCGATCGTGCCGCGGGCGAGGTCGAACGACAAGACCTCGTGGGTCACATCGCCGCGCCGCCAGCGCGCCGCCGTCGCGACGTATAGCCGGCCGTTGCCGAGCGCCAGCGCCGTGACGGGCGCGTCGAGCGGTTCCCCGAAGCGCCGATCGATGCGTCCGTCGGCGAGCACGTGCACCAGGTGGCGGCGATCCTCGGGGATTACGTGCGGCGGTTCGGCCGGGAACCAGCCGCCGACGAAGAACCCGCCGGCGCCGTCCGCGACCACCGCGTTGACCGCGCCGTGGAGGGTCGGGAAGCGCGGGTCGCGGTGGCCCAGCTGGTCCAGGCCGACGCCCGAGCCGGTGTGCGGCCCGGCGTACGCGAACCGTCCGCCGAGGTAGACCCGGTTGCCGACGCGGGCCAGCGCCTCGACCCGCGCGTCGGTCACCGTGGTGGGGCGAGGCAGGACGGGGTTGGAGCCCGAGCCCGCCCAGGCCGGCGACGCCGCGCCCGCGACGAAGAGCGCCAGTGCCGCGGCCATCCGCCTCCTCATGCGAGAACAACGCCGCCCGGCTGTGGTTCGTGACCCTACTCCGCCGTCACGTAGGCCCCCGACAGCCCGCCGTCGACCATGAACGCGGTGGCGTTGACGTAGGTCGACTCGTCGCTGGCCAGGAACAGGGCCGCGTTGGAGACCTCGCGGGGCTCGGCGAAGCGGCCCATCGGGACGTGGACCATGCGGCGCGCCGCCTGGGTCTCGTCCTTGGCGAACAGCTCGAGCAGCAGCGGCGTGGCGACGGGGCCGGGGCACAGCGCATTGACGCGCACGCCGCGCTTGGCGAACTCGATCCCCAGCTCGCGCGACAGCGAGACCACGCCGCCCTTGGACGCGGTGTAGGAGATCTGCGACACGGCGGCGCCCATGAACGCGACGAACGATGCGGTGTTGATGACCGATCCGCCGCCCGTGTCGAGCAGGTGCGGGATCCCGTGCTTGCAGCAGAGGAACACGCTGCGCAGGTTGACTTCGTGCACGCGCTCCCACACGTCCAACGGGGTGTCGAGCACGGAGCGGTCGTCGGTGGGGTTGATCCCGGCGTTGTTGTAGAGCACGTCGATGCGCCCGAACGCCTCGCGCACGCCCGCGTAGACCGAGCGCATCGCCGCCTCGTCGGAGACGTCGGCCTGGAAGGACAGGTCTCCGGGCGACCCCTCGACGACGTCGACCCCGACCACCTTCGCCCCCTCGGCCGCGAACAGCTCCACGCTGTCGAGCCCGATCCCCGAGGCCGCGCCCGTGATCACGCACACCTTCCCGTCCAGGCGACCCATCAGGCCGGCTCCGTGGCGAGGTACACGCTCTTGACCTCCGTGTAGTGCTCGAGCGCGTGCGGACCGAGCTCGCGACCCACGCCCGACTGCTTGAAGCCGCCGAACGGCGTGGAGACCCGCACCGAGGTGTTGGAGTTGACCGACAGCACTCCGCTCTCCACCGCCCGCGCCACCCGCAGCGCGCGCGCGCCGTCCCGCGTCCAGATCGATCCCGACAGCCCGTAGATCGTGTCGTTGGCGATCCGCACGGCGTCGGCCTCGTCCTCGAACGGAATGACGCTCGCCACCGGTCCGAAGATCTCCTCGCGCGCGGCACGGTCGTGGTTGTCGACCGGACACAGGACCGTGGGCGCGAACCAGAACCCCGGACCGTCGGGCGCCGAGCCGCGGATCGCCACGGGAGCGTCGGGGCCCACGAAGGAGGCGACCTCCTCGCGCCGTGCGGCGGAGATCAGCGGTCCCATCTGGGTGGACTCGTCCAGCGGATCGCCGACGCGGATGCCCTCCACCGCCTCCTCCAGCGCCTCCATGAAGCGATCGAGCACCGTGCGCTCGACGAGGATGCGCGAACGCGCGCAGCAGTCCTGGCCGGCGTTCCCGAACACCGCCATCGGGGCCGAGGCGGCGGCCCGCTCCAGGTCCGCGTCGGCGAACACGACGTTCGCCGACTTGCCGCCCAGCTCGAGCGTCACCCGCTTGATCGTCTGCGCGGCCGCGGCGGCGATGCCGCGCCCCACCTCGGTCGAGCCGGTGAAGGCGATCTTGGCCACGTCCGGGTGCTCGGTGAGCCGGCGGCCGCACACGCTGCCCGGACCGGCGACCACGTTGACCACGCCCTCCGGCAGCCCCGCCTCCAGCGCGATCGCCTCGAAGCGCACGGCGGTCAGCGGCGTGAGCTCCGCCGGCTTGAGCACGACGGTGTTCCCCGCGGCCAGCGCGGGACCCAGCTTCCACGACGCGATGACGAGCGGGAAGTTCCACGGGACGATCAGGCCGACGACGCCCAGCGGCTCGCGGAAGGTCAGCGCCTCCCCGCCGGCCACCGGGATCGTGTCGCCCAGCAGGCGCTCGGGCGCGCCGGCGTAGTAGCGCAGGGTGTCCGCCACCATCCCCATCTCGCCGCGCGCGTCGGCGATCGGCTTGCCCGCGTTGCGCGCCTCCAGGACGGCCAGCTCCTCGCCGTGCTCCTCCACGCGGTCGGCCAGGCGCCGCAGCAGCGCCGCCCGGTCACCCGGCGCCACCGCGCGCCAGCCCGGATACGCCGCCTTGGCGCGAGCCACGGCGGCGTCCGCCTGCTCCACGCCCGCGCGCGGGATCGCCGCCAGCTCGAGCTCGGTCGCGGGCTCGACGACGCTGAGGGTTTCGGTCACCAAGCTCGGCGGCAAGGCGTCACTTCGTCTCCTCCAGCCGCGTGCGCCCGTAGCCCTCCTCTTCGGGATGGCCGTGGTCGCCCTGGGTCATCGCGAACTCCTCCTCCGGCGAGAGCACCAGGCGGTGCCGCCCGGCGATCGCGAAGTAGGCGAGTGCGACCAGATACACGATCGCCACGCCGTACACACCGGGCCGGTACTCGCTGTTCTCGAGGATCGCCACCAGCGAGGCCAGCGCGATGATCCCCGCCACCACCGCGCCCGGAATCCCGACCGGGCTGCGGAACGGCCGCGGGATGTGCGGGAACTTCTGGCGCAGGCGCACGAACGCCGCGCACTGCAGGATGTAGGAGATCACCGCGCCGAACACCGCCATGTAGAGCAGCGACGCGCCCACGTTGGTGTCGGCGTTCTTGTAGATGATGTAGGCGGCGATCCAGCCGACGATCGCGCCCAGCAGCAGCGCCGCCCAAGGCGTCTGCCGGGTGCCGTGGGTCACCGAGAGCGGGTGCGGGTAGTAGCCGGCCCGCGACAACGAGAAGATGTTGCGCCCGTAGGCGAAGATGATCGCGTGGAAGCTGGCCACCAGGCCGGCCACCGCGATCAGCCCGAGCAGCGAGGCCGACGTGCCCTCGCCGAAGATCGTCTTCAGGCCGTCCAGCAGCGGCTCGGAGGACTCGCCCAGCGCCGCCGACCCCGGTGCGATCCCCGCGTTGAGGAACAGCACGAGGAAGCCCGTGATCACCAGCGTCCCGAGGCCGAACATGGTGCCGCGCGGGATGTCCTTCTTGGGGTCTGAGGACTCCTCGGCGGCCAGCGGCAGCTCCTCGATGGCCAGGTAGAACCAGATCGCGAACGGCAGGGCGTAGAACACCCCTCTCACCCCGTCGGTGAACCACTGGCCGTCGTGGGTGTCGATCGCGTAGCGGGTGAAGTCGAGCTTCGTGAGCGCGCCGATGTAGAACACCAGCAGGATGGCCAGCGAGGTGAGGCAGATGAGCACCGCGAAGCGGAAGCTGGCCTCCACGCCGATGAAGTTCAGCGTGAAGAAGATCACGTAGAAGATCGCCCACCACAGCGGCTGGGAGAGGTTGAGGCCGATCAGGTCGTCGGCGATCGTGTCCATGTAGGCGCCGATCCCCACCACGATCACCGCGGGCGTGATCACGTACTCGATGGTCTCGGCCACCCCCGTGGCGAACCCGCCCCACGGCCCCATCGCCGAGCGCGAGAACGAGTACGCGCCGCCCGTGTGCGGCAGCGCCGGCGACATCTCGGAGATCGACCAGCACAGGCCGAAGTACATGACGGTCACCACCACGGTGGCGACCAGCAGCCCGCCGAAGCCGTAATTCAGGCCGAAGTTCCACCCGAAGAAGTCCCCGGAGATGACCGCGGCGACCCCCAGCGCCCACAGCGACCAGACGCCGGCGTGCCGCCGGAGCCGGCGCTTGTCGAAGTACTCCTGGCCCGCCTCGCGATAGGTGATCGCGCCGACCTTGCGTGCCTCAGCCACGGACTCTCCCTTCCTCCTCCGACAAAGGTATGCGTGCTGTTCCTTCTGGCGCCGCGAGCCTACGCGCAGGTGTCGGGACGGTCAACCCCGCGCGGCGTCTACCAGGGCGCCCACGACGCGGCTGGCCTCGTCGGACTCGGGGTGCCACTGGACCCCCAGCAGGAAGCCGTCGCCGGGCCGCTCCACCGCCTCGACGATCCCGTCCTCCAGCCGCGACCACGCGCTGGGCACCAGCCCCTCCCCCACACGCTCGACGCCCTGGTGGTGGAAGCCGTGCGCCTCGGCGACCTCGGCGCCCACGGCGCGCGCGGCGAGCGAGCCGGGTTGCAGCCGCACCTCGTGGCGCACGAAGGCCCCCGGCGTGCCGGCGTGGCGCTCGTGGCCGACTGCGTCGGGGAGGTGCTGCACGAGCGTGCCGCCGTGCGCGACGTTTACCACCTGCATCCCACGGCAGATGCCCAGCAGCGGCGTTCCGCGCTCTGCGGCCGCGCGGACCAGCGCCAGCTCGTAGTCGTCGCGCACGGACGCGACCGGAGAGGTCGCCGGATGCGGGCGCGCGCCGTAGTGGGCCGGGTCCACGTCGCCCGCCGCCCCGGTCACCACGACGCCGTCCACGAGGTCCAGCACGGCCGCCGGGTCGGCGGCGTCGTCGGGGTCCGGCGCGAGCAGGATCGCCCGCCCGCCGGCCCGCTGCACCGCCCGGACGTAGAGGATCGGCACGACCGCGGAGTCCTCCACCCAGCCGCCGGAAGCGACCGTCTCCAGCGCGGCGGTGATCCCGATGGTCGGCCTCACAGGCGCTCGAAGCCCCGGTAGCGCTCCCAGTCGGTGACGGCGCGCGCAAAGGCGTCCAGCTCCACGCGCGCGTTGTTGAGGTAGTGCTCGACCACGTCGTCGCCGAAGGCGGCGCGCGCCAGTGCGCTGCCCGCGAACAGGTCGCGCGCCTCGCCGAGGCTGTCGGGGACGCGGGGCTTGTCCGACGCGTAGGCGTTGCCCTCGCAGGGCGGCTCGAGCTCCAGCCCCTCCTCGATCCCATGCAGGCCGGCGGCGATCATCGCGCTCAGCGCCAGATAGGGGTTGACGTCGGCGCCGGGCAGCCGGTTCTCCACGCGCTTGCCGGGGCCGTGGCCGACCACGCGCAGCGAGCACGTCCGGTTGTCGGCGCCCCACGCGACCGCGGTGGGCGCGAAGGAGCCCGCCACGAAGCGCTTGTAGGAGTTGACATGCGGAGCGAAGAACAGCGTCAGCTCGCGCATGCCCGCGAGCAGCCCGGCCACGAAGCGGTCAAACACCTCCGTCTCGTCCGCGAACACGGGCGTCCCGTCCTCGCGCTGCAGGGACAGATGGATGTGGCACGAGTTGCCCTCGCGCTCGTCGAACTTGGCCATGAACGTCAACGCATGCCCCTCCTGCGCGGCGATCTCCTTGGCGCCGTTCTTGTAGATCGCGTGCTCGTCGGCCGTGCGCAGGACCGGCCCGTAGCGGAAGTTGATCTCGTGCTGGCCGAAGTTGCACTCGCCCTTCGAGTTCTCCACGCGCATGCCCGCGTCCATCATCGAGTTGCGGATGCGGCGGATCAGCGGCTCCACCCGCGCCGTGCCCAGCAGCGAGTAGTCGACGTTGTAGAGGTTGACCGGGTCCAGATCGCGGTAGCCCTTCTTCCACGCCTCCTCGTAGGTGTCGCGGAACACCTGGAACTCCAGCTCGGTCCCCGCGGCCGCGACCCAGCCGCGCTGGGCCAGCCGGTCGATCTGGCGCCGCAGGATCTGGCGGGGCGAGGCGACGACCTCCGAGCCGTCCTCCCACTCCAGGTCCGCCATGCACAGCGCCGTCCCGGTCAGCCACGGGACCGGGCGCAGCGTGTCGAGGTCGGGTCGCATGACGAAGTCGCCGTAGCCGCGGTCCCAGGAGGACATCTCGTAGCCGTCGACGGTCGTCATGTCGACGTCGACGGCCAGCAGGTAGTTGCAGCCCTCGGCGTTGCCCTCCACCACCTCGTCGAGGAAGTGGGCCGCCGTGAGCCGCTTGCCCTGCAGGCGCCCCTGCATGTCGACCAGCGCCAGCAGGACCGTGTCCACCTCGCCGCGGTCCGCCAGGTCGCGCAACTCGTCGAGCGTCATCGGGCTCTCCTTTCCCCTCGCGGCCTCTCCGAAGCCGACATCAGCCCGGCGAGGATGTGCTCGGTCCCGGCGAGGTGGGTGCGCACGAGCCGCACCGCCCGGGTGGCGTCGCCGCGCTGGAGCGCCTGCACGAGCTTGGCGTGCTGCGCGTTGGAGCGCGTGAGGACCTCCTCGGGATGCGGGATCAGGGCGATCAGGTCCCCCATGTCGGCCTGGACCTCCGTCATCGCCTTCACCAGGCGCGGCGAGCCGGTCGCCTCGGCCAGCGCGACGTGGAAGCGCGTGTCCGCCCGGCGATAGGAGTCGAAACGCTGGGCCGCGCCCATCCGCTCCACGCACGCCTGCATGCGCGCGATGTCGCGCCTCCCCGCGCGCTCGGCGGCCAGCACCGCGGCGCCCGTCTCCACGGCGACCCGGTAGTCGAGGATCTCGCGCATCCGGCGCGACGAGGGCCGGCGCGTGCCGCGCGCGGCCAGCGGCGGCTCGTCCGCGACGAACGTCCCGCCCGCGCGCCCGCGGACCGAGATCAGGTGCCCGCTCTGCACCAGCGTCACGATCGCCTGGCGCAGCGTCGAGCGCGAGATGCCCAGCTGCGCCGCGAGCTCGCGCTCGGGAGGCAGGCGGCTCCCCGGGCCCAGCACGCCGAGTCGTATCGCCTTGCCCAGCCGCTCCACGGTCTCCTCGAAGGTCGTGGGCGGCGAGACCGGCTGAAAGACGGCGGCGACCGCGGCGCTCCTCTGTTCCATTCCGCGACAAACGTATCCCGTCCCACCCGCTGGCGGGAGAGGGGGCTCAGGACGGACGCGCGTGCAGGTCGGCGGCCAGGGCGCCGATCACCGTCTGCAGCCAGGCGCGCTCGTCCTCGTCGGCGTTGCGCATGCGCCGGCGCGCCCAGTCGGCCACGTCCTCGCGCCCGCCGACCGCCAGCACCCGGCCCGTCGCGGCGTAGCGCCCGTCCTCGAGTACGGCGAGGGCGCCCGGCTGGTCACGGCGGATCCGGAGCAGGTCGACCACGTCCTGGCCCAGGACGGTCTGCGGGCGACCCGGGTCGCCCGCGCCGCGTGGCCACGGCCCGGAGCGGAACACCGCCGGGTGGCCGCGCGGCGGCGGCACCGGTCGCCGCGGAGGCCCGGCCGGGCCGTGGCGCCAGCGCTCCACCAGCCGCGGCATGTCCAGCGACGCCTCCTGGCGCACGAGGACGTGGAGGCGATCGCCGGCGCGCACCCGCGTCGAGCCGCGCGGCGGCAGCGCCTGCTCGTCGCGCACGATCAGGTTGACCACGGCGTCGCGCGGCAGCCCCAGCTCCCGTACGCGCGAGCCGACGGCCGCGTCGCCCTCGCGGACCCCGTGCTCGAGCACCTCCGCCCCCATGCCGCGCACCGTGCCGGCCTCCACCAGCCGCGGCACCGCCGGCACGCTGGTGGTCACGTTCAGCGCCCGCGCCAGCGGCTCGAACGTCGCTCCCTGCAGCAGCGTCGAGAGCAGCACCGCGAAGAAGACCAGGTTGAAGATCTCCAGGCCCTCCCCCACGCCGGCGATCACGGGGAAGGTCGCCAGCACGACGGGGATCGCGCCGCGCAGCCCGGCCCAGCCCAGGACCGTCCGCTCGCGCCAGTTGAAGTCGAAGGGCAGCGTCGCCACGAAGGCGGCCAGCGGCCGCGCCACCAGCGCGAGCACGAGCGCGATCGCCGTGCCCTCCACGGCCACGTCCGCCAGCTGTCCCGGGAAGACGAGCAGCCCCAGCGTCAGGAACATCGCGATCTGCGCCACCCAGGCGACGCCGTCGTGAAACCCGATCACCGTCTGGCGTGCGGGGATCGCGGCGCTGCCGAGCGCGAGCCCCGCCAGGTAGACGGCGAGGAACCCCGAGCCGTGCAGCGCGCCCGCGCCGCCGTACGCGACGGCGGCGGTGGCCAGCGAGGCCACCGGGTACAGGCCCGCGGTGGCCAGCCGCGTGCGGCGGAACGCGTGGACGGCCAGCCAGCCCACCGCCACGCCGACCGCGAGGCCGATGCCGAGCTCGCGCAGCAGCAGCCCGCCCATGTCGAGGACCCCGTAGTGCGGCTCCTGGATCCACTCGATGAAGCCGAGGACCAGGAGCACGGCGATCGGGTCGTTGAGGCCCGACTCCGCCTCCAGCGTGCGGGCCACGCGCCGGCGCAACGTCGAGGTGCGCAGCATGGCGAAGATCGCCGCCCCGTCGGTGGAGGACACGACCGCGCCCAGCAGCAGCGCCTCCAGCAGCGAGAAGTCGAACCACCAGGCCGCGGCCAGGCCGGTGATCGCCGCCGTGATCCCCGTGCCGATCGTGGCGAGCGACAGCGCCGGCGCCAGCACGGGCCGGACCTCCGGAAGCCCGGCGCGCAGGCCGCCGTCGAACAGGATCAGGGCGAGCGCGATCACGCCGATCGTGCGCGCCAGCTCGTAGTCGTCGAAGTGGATCCAGCCCATCCCGTCCGAGCCGACGAGCATGCCGATGCCCAGGAACAGGACGAGGCCGGGAACGCGCACGCGCACGGCCAGCAGCGACGCGAGGATGCCCCCGGCGAGCAGCGCGCCGGCCACCAGGATCAGCTGCGAGTCGCGCATGCCGCGGGAACGATCTCAGTCCGCGGCGCGCAGCGCCGCGCGGCGGACCTTGCCCGACGACGTCTTGGGCAGCGCGCCGGCGAAATCGACGATGCGCGGGTACTTGTACGGAGCCGTGAGCGCCTTGACGTGGTCCTGCAGCTCGCGCGCCAGCCGGTCGCTCGGCGCGTAGCCGTCGCGCAGGACGACCACGGCGCGCACGACGGCGCCGCGCTCCGCGTCGGGCGCGGCCACCACCGCCGCCTCCGCCACGGCGGGATGCTCGACCAGGGCGGACTCGACCTCGAAGGGGCCGATCCGGTAGCCCGCGGAGACGATCACGTCGTCCGCGCGCCCTTCGAAGTGCAGGTAGCCGTCCTCGTCGCACGACACGCGGTCGCCGGTGTGCCACGGGCCGGCGGGCGCCGCCTCGTCGCCCAGGTAGCCGAGGAAGAACGTGGGGTCGGTCGCCGGGTCGGCCAGGACGAGCTCGCCGTCGCGCACGCGCAGGTCGACGCCGGGCAGCGGGCGGCCCATCGAGCCGGGGCGCGGCGGCACCCCGGGCGGGTTGCCGGTGAGCTGGCCGGTCTCGGTCTGCCCGTAGCCGTCGCGCACGGCCAGGCCGGTCGCCTCCTCCCACACGCGCAACACCTCGGCGTTGAGCGCCTCCCCCGCCGCGACCAGCCCCCGCAGGCCCGCAACCGGCCGCGGCTCGGCGCGCTTGGCGATGACGCGGTACTCGGTGGGCGCCATGCAGAGTACGGCGACCCCCTCGCGCGCCAGCAGCTCCAGGCGCTGCTGCGGGTCGAAGCGCGCGTCGTGCAGCAGCGCGGCGGCGCCGCGCAGCCACGGCGCGACGAACACGTTGCGCGCGGACTTCGACCAGCCGCTGGCCGCGGTGCACCACACGAGGTCGCCCGGCCGGGCGTCCAGCCAGTGCTCGGCCTGCAGGCGCTGCCCGGAGAGATAGCGCTGCGCGTGCAGGACGCCCTTGGGCGGCCCCGCCGTGCCGCTGGTGAAGGCGATCAGGCACGGGTCCTCCCCCGCCAGCTCGACCGCGGGCGCGGGCGGGGCGTCGTAGAGGGAGGCGTCGGGAACGGCCAGCACGGGGCAGCCGGGACGCGCGGCCTCCACCTCCCCCATGTCCCGGGCGTCGGCGATCACCAGCGCGGGGGCCGCCGCGTCCAGGCGCAGACGCAGGTCCTTGGCGCGCAGCTGCTCGGTGCAGGGCAGCACCACCGCGCCGATGCGGAAGCACGCCACCATCGCCAGCACCCACTCGGGCCGGTTGCCGATCACGGTCATCACCACGTCCCCGCGCTTCACCCCGCGCGCGTCCAGCGCCCCCGCCAGCCGTGCCGACCGGTCCGCCACCTCGCCGAACGTCCACTCCCGCCGCGCCCCGCCGGCGGCGATCTCCACCAGGGCGCGCCGGTCGGGCGGGGCCGCATCCACCACGTCGCGCGCGTAGTTCACGGGCCGGCACGCTACCGCGGGTATCCTGCGAGGCCCCGGAAACCGACGAAGGAAGCGCATTCCACCAATGGCCGTCGCCGCCCAGCCCTACCTCGAGAAGACCGACGACCAGAAGGCGATCACCGACATGGTGCGCCAGTTCGTCGACGAGCAGATCATCCCCAAGGCCGAGCACTACGACCACGAGGACGAGTTCCCGGAGCCCATCGTCGAGCAGATGAAGGAGCTCGGGCTGTTCGGGGTCACCATCCCCGAGGAGCACGGCGGGATGGGCCTCGACCTCACGACCTACGCGATGATCGTCGAGGAGCTCTCGCGCGGCTGGATCTCCATCTCGGGCATCGTCAACACGCACTTCATCGGCTCCTACCTGCTGATGAAGTTCGGCACCGACGAGCAGAAGGAGCGCTGGCTGCCGCGCATGGCCACCGGCGAGCTGCGCGCCGCCTTCTCGCTCTCCGAGCCCGAGCTGGGCTCCGACGTGCAGGCGATCAAGACGTCGGCCCGCAAGGACGGCGACGCGTGGGAGATCAACGGCCAGAAGATGTGGGTGACCAACGGGCTCATGGCCGGGCTGGTGTTCACCCTGGTCAAGACCGACAAGGAAGCCGATCCGCCCTACAAGGGCATGACCTGCTTCGTGTGCGAGAAGGAGCCCGGCGTCTCGGAGAACACCGGCGCGCACGCGGGCTTCAACGTCCCCCCCAAGATCAAGAAGATGGGCTACAAGGGCGTGGAGTCCACCGAGCTGGTGTTCGACGGCTACCGCTGCCCCGGGGAGAACGTGCTGGGCGGCGAGGAGGCCGGGCTGGGCCAGGGGTTCGTCCAGATGATGGACGCGCTCGAGGTCGGCCGGGTGAACGTCGCCGCCCGCGGCGTGGGCATCGCCCAGCGCGCGCTGGAGCTGGCCCTGCGCTACTCGCAGGAGCGCAAGACGTTCGGCAAGCCGATCGCCCAGCACCAGGCGATCCAGTTCAAGCTCGCCGACATGGCGACCAAGGTCGACGCCGCCCGCCTGCTGACCCTGCGCGCCGCGCGCATGAAGGACGCGGGCGAGCGCTCGGACCTCGAGGCCGGGATGGCCAAGCTCTTCGCCTCGGAGTCCGGCAAGGAGGTCGTCGAGGACGCCTTCCGCATCCACGGCGGCTACGGGTACTCCAAGGAGTACGAGATCGAGCGGCTCTACCGCGACGCGCCGCTGCTGCTGATCGGCGAGGGCACGTCGGAGATCCAGCGCATGGTCATCGGCCGCAAGCTGCTCCAGCGCCACAAGATCTAGTGTCCGGCGCCGACACCAAGACCCTGATCGAGACGGGTGTGCGGCGCTTCCTCGAGCAGGTGCCGGCGCTGGAGAACCTCAAGATCGTGGTGGGCCTGGAGCTGCGCGGACGCGGCGACGTGCAGCTGTACCGGGTGCAGCTGCCCGGGCCCAGCGTGACGAAGGACATCGCGTCCGACGCGCGCGTGCGCCTGATCGTGCCGCGCTCGCACTTCAACGAGCTGGCCGCCGAGGGCCGCGTGCGCCACTGGCGCGAGGCGTTCGAGACGGGGCACGCGAAGGCCGAGGGCTCTCCGGAGATCCTCAAGCTGATCGCCAACGTCGTGAGCCGTCAGGAGGAGCGCTCGCGCACCCGCAAGGCGCGCCATTGAGCGAGCCGGTCGGCCCGCTCGACTCCCTGCGCTACCCCCGGTTCGCCGGCCCCCGGACCTTCGCCCGCCTCCCCCTGCTGGAGACGGTGGAGCGCGCCGACGTGGCGGTCATGGGCGCGCCGTTCGACGGGGGCACGAGCTTTCGGCCCGGTGCGCGGTTCGGCCCCGCCGCGGTCCGCGAGGCCTCGCTGCTGCTGCGTCCCTACAGCGAGCCGCTCGACCTGCTGCCCTTCGCGCGGGCGCAGGTGGCCGACGCCG
The DNA here is from genome assembly GCA_031177685.1 of Solirubrobacteraceae bacterium. GTDB lineage: Bacteria > Actinomycetota > Thermoleophilia > Solirubrobacterales > Solirubrobacteraceae > AC-38. The sequence goes on from JAPSGI010000007.1 coordinate 192,253, forward strand.
GCGACGCCGGCCCCGACCCGCTGGAGATCGGGGCCGCCCACGCGACGATCCAGGCGCGCGCCGCGGAGCTGCACGACTCCGGTGCGCGCGTTCTGGGCCTGGGCGGAGACCACTCCGTCGCGCTGCCGCTGATGCGCGCGGCCGCGGCGCGTCACGGGCCGCTCTCCCTGCTGCAGCTCGACGCCCATGCCGACACCTGGGACGAGTACTTCGGTCACAAGCTCTCGCACGGGACCGTGATGCGCCGCGCGGTCGAGGAGGGTGTGCTCGACCCGCACGCCTCGGTCCAGATCGGGCTGCGCGGCCCGCTGTACGCCGCCTCCGACCTGGAGGACAACGCTGCGCTGGGGTTCCGCACGCTGCTGGCCCGCGAGCTGGACGCGACCGGCGTCGCCGGGGCCGTGGGGCTGGCGCTCGAGCGCCTGCGCTCGCCGGTCTACGTCTCGGTCGACGTCGACGTGCTCGACCCCGCCTTCGCGCCCGGCACGGGAACCCCCGAGCCGGGCGGCCTCACCTCGCGCGAGCTGCTGGCGATCCTGCGCGGGCTGGCCCCGGCGGGCCTGGAGCTCGCCGGGGCCGACGTGGTGGAGGTCTCACCGCCCTACGACCCGACCGGCAACACCGCGCTGGCGGCGGCCGCCGCGGCCTACGACCTGATCGGGCTGATGGTCCTGGGTCAGCGCCCGCGCCACGGATCGACGTAGACGTCGTCGATCCGCCACTCCCCGTTCGCGCCCTGCGGCGTGAAGCGGAAGGCGACCGGAGTGTTGTCGCCGGGCAGCAGCGCGAGCAGGTTCGCGGTGACCGCCAGCGGCAGCGTCGGCTGCCACGAGGCGCCGCCGGACACCAGCCCGATGGCCAGGGAGCGGACGTTGCCGGCCGCGTCCTCGTACAGGACCTCGACCTTCAGCGTGGAGAGGGCCGAGCCGGTGTTGCGGGCGAACAGGCGCAGCGTCGGCTCCCCGACGCCCACGCACGTGGACGGGCTCGTGGCGGAGCTGCCGGCGGGCAGCGACAGCGACCACCGGTCGCCGGCCGAGTGCACGTAGAAGGTCTCGTTGCCGGCGGCGCGCGCGGCGCCGTTGAGGGTCCAGTCCGAAGCGCCGGACTCGAAGCCCCCGTTGTCGACGAGGAAGTAGCGCGCCGGGTCCAGCCAGCGCAGGAAGGGCTGTTCGAGCGTGCGGGCCTCGCAGGGGCCGACGCTCTCCACGAGCGGCCCGGCCTGGGCGGAGGCGGCCGGCACGAGGGCGAGCGCAAGGGTCAGTGCGGCGAGCAGCAGGCGACGAGTGGAGCGCATGAACATCCTTGTCGATAGAGGAACGTGCAGCCTGGGACGGGCCTTTCCCCGGCCCGGTTCTCATCGGCCGCCCGCGCAGGCGTCCGAATCCGACATTCGTCCATAAGGACGCGCTCGGTTTAAGCCGATGAGTACCGGGTGACGAGCGCGATCACTCCGCAGCAGGAACTGGACCCGGGCCTGCAGCGACTGCTCGAGGAGGCGGGGTCGCGCGAGGCGACCCGCCTGCGCGGGCGCGAGCGGCTGGCCGTGCTGCTGGTGGGCGGCGCGTTTTTGGCCTGCGCGCTGGCCATGGCGCTCCTGCTGGACGGCGGGCGGACCTTCGACCCCGGGATCGCCCTCGCACTGACCGGCGCCTTCGCGCTCGCCTCGCGCATCGAGTTCGACGTGGGCGGCGGCTACACCGTCCCGACGGAGCTCGTGCTCGTGCCGATGCTCTTCCTGCTGCCCCCCGAGCTCGTCCCCCTGCTGGTGGCGGCCGGCTTTCTGGCCGGCAAGGTCCCGGACTTCCTCGCGGGTCGCACCAGCCCCGGGCGGGCGTGGATCTCGCTGGGCGACTCCTGGCACGCGGTCGGCCCCGCGCTGGTGCTCTCGCTCGCCGGCGTCTCGGGCGTGGACTTCTGGCAGTGGCCCGTGTGGGTGGCCGCCCTGGGCGCACAGCTCGCGGTGGACCTGGTCGCCTCGACGGTGCGCCAGCAGCTCGCCTTCGGGGTCGCCCCGCGCCTGCACGTCCGCGAGATCGGCTGGGTCTACTCGGTAGACCTGCTGCTCGCGCCCATCGGCCTGCTGGCGGCGTTCGCCGGCGCGCGCGCGGACTACGCCTTCCTGCTCGTGCTGCCGCTGTGCGGGCTGCTCTGGCTCTTCGGACTGGAGCGGCGCGTGCGCATGAAGCAGGCCCTCGCGCTCAGCCACGCCTACCGCGGGACCGCGCTGCTGCTCGGCGACCTGGTCGAGGACGACCACGCCTACACCGGGCGCCACAGCCGCGGCGTGGTCGAGCTGGCGGTCGCCGCGGGCGAGCGACTGGGGATGGACGAGGCGGCGCGCCGCGACCTGGAGTTCGCCGCGCTGCTGCACGACGTCGGCAAGGTGTCGATCCCCAAGGAGGTCATCAACAAGGCGGGCCCGCTGACCCACGAGGAGATGGCTCTGGTGCGCACGCACACGATCGAGGGCCACCGCATCCTGGGCCGCTTCGGCGGCGTGCTGGGCGAGGTCGGGCGCGTCGTGCGCTCCTGCCACGAGCGCTGGGACGGCGCCGGCTACCCCGACGGCCTGGAGCGCGAGCGCATCCCGCTGGCCGCGCGGATCATCTTCGTGTGCGACGCCTTCAGCGCCATGACGACCGACCGGCCCTACCGCGACGCGCGCCCCGCGGCCCAGGCGCTGGAAGAGCTGCGCGCGCACGCCGGCGCGCAGTTCGATCCCCGGGTGGTGGACGTCGTGGCGTCGCTGATCGAGCGCGAGGGCGCCGGCGTGCCGGCCGAGTCAGCCCGGGATCAGGCCCTCGCCTGAGAACTCCTCCGCCGCCTCCTCGAAGGAGAGGTCGCTCGGGGGCACGATCACGTCGGAGGTCTCGATGTCGCCGTCGTCGACCGGCGTGCCGTCCCGGCGCACCAACTCGATCATCTGACCGAAGAGGTCGCGGAAGGCCGCCTCGTTGCCGGTCTCCACCGCCTCGACGGCGGCGTTGTCCAGCTCGTTGAGCTTCTGCGCGTGGTCGTCGGAGAGCCGGTACTGGCCCTCGGTCGCGATGCGGACGATCACCGCTCGCCGCCTTCGATCGCGGTCTGCCCGCCGCCGCTGCCCGGGCCCAGCTCGGCCTTCATCTTGGCCAGCTCGGCGTCGACGTCGCTGGACGTCGTCAGCTGCTTGAGCTCGCGGTCGATCTCGTCCTCGCCCGAGCCGAGCTGCGTGAGGTCCTCGAAGGTCCCGGCGCGCTCGAGCTCCTCGACGGCGGCGCCGCGTGCGCGCATCTCCTCGGTCTTGTCGACGGCCCGCTGCATGGCCAGGCCGACGTCGGCCATCTCCTCGCCCACGCCCGTCGCGGCCTCGGAGATCTGCACCTGCGCCTCGGCGGCCGAGTACTGCGCCTTGATGACCTCCTTCTTGGTGCGGAAGGACTCGATCTTGCGGCGCAGCTTCTTCTCGTTCTCGGTCAGCTGCTCCTGCTGCTTTTCGAGCTCGGCGATCTGCGTGTCCAGCGACTGCATCTCGGTCTGGATCAGCGTCTTGCGCTCCAGCGCCATGCGCGCGAGGTCCTCGCGGTTCTGCGACAGCGCCTGGCGGGCCTGCGTGTCGAGCTTGACGACGTCCTGCTCCATCTTCTGCGTCTGCAGCTGGAGGCGCTTCTTCGACGTGACGACGTCCGCGATCCCCTTCTTGACGTTCTGCAGCAGCTCGATCTGCTTCTGGTAGCTGTAGTCGAGCGTCTCGGCGGGATCCTCGGCGCGGTCCAGCAGCTTGCTGATCTTCGCCTTGATCACCGTGGACATGCGCCCGGAAATTCCTGCCATCTGATCTTCTCCTAGGGGTAGATCTGGTCGCCGCCCTCGTCGTACACGACGATAGCGTCCACCGGACAGTTCTGGGCCGCGTCGAGGATGTCGTCCACCGGCGCGGCGTCGGGGTCCAGGACGATCGCGGTGTCCTCGTCGTCCAGGGCGAAGACGGCCGGGACGGTGTCCACGCAGTCGCCGAACCCGTAGCACAGGGCTCGATCGACCTCGATCGCGATGCGGTTGCGGGCTGAGACCTCGGCGGGCATGCGGCCGCAGAGGTTAGCGATGCCCTACGCCGCGGCCTGGGCGGCCACGTCGGCCACGATCTCCGCGGCCTCCTGCAGCTTGCGGCGGTACTCGGCCACCTGCATGCGCGAGATGACCAGGCGCTGCACCTGGGCGGTGCCCTCGAACAGCTGGTAGATCTTGGCGTCGCGGAAGAACTTCTCCAGCGGGTGGTCGGCGAGCGAGGCCTCCGGGCCGACGAGGTCCATCAGCGCGGTCGTCGCCCACATCGTCACGTCGCCGGCCTTCAGCTTGGACATCGAGCCCTGTCCGGCGGTCATCGGCATGCCGTTGCGCCCCATCCACGCGGCGCGCCACACCAGCATGCGGGCGGCGTCGATCTCCGTGGCCACGTCGGCGATCACCTGCTGGACGCGCTGCTGCTCGAGCAGCGGCTCGCCCTCGTAGGTCTTGCCCTCCAGCCACTCCAGGGTCCAGTCGTAGGCGGCCTGGGCGATGCCCAGCGCCGAGGCGCCCACCAGCGGGCGCGTGACCTCGAAGGTGGCCAGCGCCCCCGAGGACCCTCCGCTCTGCCCGGAGCGGGCGCGCTGCAGCTTGCGCTCGAGCTTGTCCATGCCGCCGAGCAGGTGGTCGAGCGGGATGCGGCAGTCCTCGAGCACGACCTCGGAGGTCTGCGACGCGCGGATGCCGAGCTTGTCCTCCTTCTTGCCCATGGAGAGCCCGGGCGTGCCCTTGGGAACCACGAACGAAGCCTGGCCGCGGTGACCCAGCTCCGGGTCGACGGTGGCCACCACCACGGTGACGTCGGCGATCCCGCCGTTGGAGATGAAGACCTTGGTGCCGTTGAGGACCCACTCGTCGCCGTCGCGCTTGGCGGTGGTGCGCAGCGACTTGACGTCGGAGCCGGCACCGGCCTCGGTGACCGCGTAGGCGCCGAGCTTGATCTCGTCGCCCAGGCCGTAGCACTCGGGGATCCAGCGGCCGATCTGCTCGGGCGTGCCCGAGGAGCCGATGCCCGCCGCGGCGAGGTTGGAGGCCTGGATGGCCAGCGCGATGCCGGCGCAGCCCCAGTGGAACTCCTCCGCGTAGATGACGCCGAACAGGCCCTCGGGATCGGTCGCCATCTTCTGCAGCAGCTCCAGACCGTGCAGGTCCCACTTGCGCGCCTCGCGGATGACCTCCCACGGGACGGTCTGCTCGCGGTCGTGCTCCGGGGCGGCCGGCCGGATGACCTCGCGGGCGAAGCGCCGGCAACGCTCCTGAAACTCGACCTGTTCGTCCGTCATGCGGAAGTCCATGCCTGCGATGGTACACGTCGACCGAACGGCGCCGTTCAGTCGGACGGCATCCTCTACCCTGCGAAAGCCGTGCCCCGGGCCCGTCACCTGCTCCTAGCGCTGCTCGCCGCGCTCGCGCTCGCCGCCTGCGGCAAGGACGGCGGCGACCTCGGCAAGGGTCCCGTGATCGGCAAGGAGGGCGGCGACGAGGGCGCGGCGCCGGCGCTCGGGTTCCCCGCCTTCGCGACCAAGAACACCACCCGCGTGGGCGGCGCCGACGCCACCGCCGACGCCGCCGCGATCGCCCGCGCGGTCTACTCGGGCACCTCGGACACGACGCGCCCGCGCGCCGTGACGCTGGTCGACCGCGACGACTGGCAGGGCGGCATCGCGGCGTCGGTGCTCATGAGCCCGCCGGTCCGCGCCCCGGTCCTGCTGTCCGACGGCGACGAGCTGCCCGACGCCAGCGCCTCCACCCTGTCCGCGTTGTCGCCCACCGGCGCCAAGCCGCTGGGCGGCGTGCAGGTGATCCGCGTGGGCGACGTCGCGCGCCCGCGCGACGCCAAGTCGCTGCAGGTCGGCGGCGGGAACCCGTACGCGCGCGCCGCCCAGGTCGACCGCGTGGCCGCCCGCGCGGCGGGCCGGACCAGCGACCGCGTGGTCATCGCCTCCGGCGAGCGCGCGGAGTTCGCCATGCCCGCCGCGGGCTGGGCGGCGAAGTCCGGCGACGCGGTCCTCTACGTCAAGCGCGACGAGCTGCCGCGCGAGACCGCCGCGGCGCTGCGCGCCCACCAGCAGCCCAAGATCTACGTCCTCGGGCCGCCCGACGTGATCTCCAACCGCGTGGTGGGACAGCTGCGCCGCCTGGGCACGGTCACGCGCATCGGCGCGCGCGACGCCGTGGGCAACGCGATCGCCTTCGCGCGCTTCGTCGACGGGCGCTTCGGCTGGGGCGTCGTGGACCCGGGTCACGGCCTGGTGTTCGCGTCCACCACCCGGCCGCTGGACGCCGCCGCCGCCGCGCCGCTGTCGGCCACCGGCAAGTACGGGCCGCTGCTGCTGGTCACGCCGGGCGCGCTGCCCAAGGAGCTGGTCCAGTACCTGCTCGACATTCAGCCCGGCTACGAGCGCGATCCGGTGCGCGGCGTCTACAACCACGGCTGGCTGATCGGCGACGACCGCGCGATCTCGGTGGCCGACCAGGCGCGGATAGACTCGCTGCTGGAGATCGTGCCCGTGAGTCCCACACCCCCCGCAGGCCTGCCGTCGTCGTGAGCGAGGCCGAGAGCCCGGAGCGGCTGGCGCCCGAGCGCCAGGTCACCGTCGAGGACGTGCGCGCGCTGATGGGCGCCTCGACGCCGCACTTCGCGCTGCAGCTGCGCAACCGGATCGTCAAGCTGATCGCCGGGCTGCCGGAGGACGACCCCGCCCGGATCGAGGGCCAGCGGGAGATCGAGCGGCTCACGCTGCTCGGCTACACGGGCGAGACGCGCGGCGAGGAGGACGAGGAGGACCTCGTCCCGCTGCCGTCGCTGCGCGACGAGCGGTGACCGCGGCGCTCGAGCGGGTCCTGGCGCTCCTGGACCCGCGAGCGCGACCGCGGGACGCCGAGGCCGCGTCGACCGGCGGGTACCTCGATCTGCTGGGCCCCGAGGAGCCGGCGCCCACCGGCCCGGCGCAGCGTCTCATGCTCACGCGCGCCGTTCCGCTGGTCTACGAGCGCTGGTGGCGGCCCGCTCTGGGCCGGGTGGCCAAGGGCGTGCGCGGGCCGGGGATGGCGGACGAGCACCGGATCGCGCGCCTGCTGCTGGGCGTGGGGCCCGGCGACGGGGTCCTGGACGTGGCGTGCGGTCCGGGCAACTTCACGCGCGAGTTCGCGCGGCGCGTGGGCGATACGGGCCTGTCGGTGGGGATCGACGCCTCTTCCACGATGCTGGCGCGCGCGGTCCAGGACACGCCCGACCCCTACGGCAATACCGCCTTCGTGCGCGGCGACGCCGTCGAGCTGCCCTTCCGCGACGCCGCGTTCGACGCGGTGTGCTGCTTCGCGGCCCTGCACCTGTTCGCCGAGCCGTTCACCGCCCTGGACCACATGACCCGCGTGCTGACGCCCGGGGGCCGCATCGCGATCTTCACCTCGTGCCGCACGCGCAGCGCGCCGCTGCGCACCGTCGACGCGCTGATGGGCCGCCGCAGCGGCATGCGGATGTTCGAGCCCGACGAGGTCACCGGCGCGCTGGAGCAGCGCGGCTTCGAGGACGTGGCGCAGCGCGTCACCGGCCTCACGCAGTTCGTGGGCGGCCGGCTGGCCGTGGAGGTCCCGCGCCGCCGCTAAGCTCGGGCGGCGATGCGCATCGGCCTCTTTCTCGCCTACTGGCCGTGGTTCTCGCCGGACGAGCAGGTCGAGCTGGCCGTGCTGGCCGACGAGCTGGGCCTGGACTGCGTGTGGATCTCCGAGGCGTGGGGGCAGGACGCCGTCTCGGTGCTCGGCCTGCTGACCGGCAAGACCGAGCGCGTCGGGCTGGGCTCCGGTCTCATGCAGATCCCGGCGCGTCAGCCGGCGGCGACGGCGATGGCCGCGGCGAGCCTGGACGTGCTCAGCGGCGGACGCTTCCGCCTCGGGCTGGGCGTGTCGGGACCCCAGGTGTCCGAGGGCTGGTACGGCGTGCCGTTTCGGCGCCCGCTGGCCCGCACGCGCGAGTACGTGGAGATCGTGCGCAAGGTGCTGGCGCGCGAGGCGCCGCTGGAGCACTCCGGGCGCGAGTGGACGCTCCCGCTGACCGGGGAGCAGGGCGGCGGCGGCCTGGGCAAGCCGCTCAAGCTGCTGGCGCGGCCGGTGCAGGCGCGGATCCCCGTCTACCTCGGGGCGATCGGTCCCAAGGCGGTCGAGCAGGTCGGCGAGATCGCCGACGGCTGGCTGCCCTTCCTGCTGAACCCGGCCGAGCCCGACGTGCTGCTGGACCCGCTGCGCGCGGGGGCGGCCCGGGCGGGACGCTCGCTGGCCGACGTCGACGTGGCGCCGGTCGTGCCCGTCGCCATCCACGAGGACGTCGAGGAGGCGCGCAACCTCTCCCGACCGTGGCTGGCCTTCTACCTCGGTGCGATGGGCGCCAAGGACAAGAACTTCTACGTGGACCTGGCCGACCGCTACGGCATGGGCGACGCGGCGCGCGAGGTGCAGGCGCGGATGCTCGACGGCGATCGCACGGGCGCGGCGGCGGCGGTGACGCCCGA
>JAPSGI010000027.1 GCA_031177685.1 Solirubrobacteraceae bacterium
ACGGTCTCGCGCGCGATCTCCTGGATGTCCACGTACGTCGAGGTGGAGATCTCGCCCGAGACCACGACGAGGCCGGTGTTGACCAGCGTCTCGCAGGCCACGCGCCCGTAGGGGTCGTCGCGCATGACGGCGTCCAGGACGCCGTCGGAGATCTGGTCGGCCATCTTGTCCGGGTGGCCCTCGGTGACGGACTCGGACGTGAAGAGGAACTCGTTGTCGGACAGCTCGGAAGTCATGGGATCTGGAAGAACAGCTCCGTGGTCGTTTCGGTGTCACCGCCGGCGGCGGCGGCGCCGACGGCCTCGATCTGCTCGAGGTCGCGCCGGATCGCCAGGTACGAACGGCTGTCGTTCAGCCCCGTGCGCTCCGCGAGCCTCAACAACTGCCTGAAGTCGAGGAAGACTAGCGACGTGACCCGGTCCGGGCGGTCGCCCAGCGTGGCGCGGAACGAGGGGTCGTCGGCCAGCGAGCGCTCGCGGCCCTTCACCGCGCGCACGCCGGCGAGCGACGTGGAGATCACGAGCTTGCCGTCGAACACGGCGTAATCGAGCTCGATCCCGGGCCCCAGGCGCAGCTGGAAGGCCTGGGCGCCGTCCACGTCGACCTCGCGGAAGGCCGGCGCCGGGTCGCCGCGCGCCGCCAGCAGGCGCGCGATCGGCTGCTGGAGGCGCGCGAACGCCTCGCGGGTGGCCTCCTCGTCGTCGGTCGCGGCGATCAGCGTCAGCACGGGGGCCGGAACGTCGGGGGCCAGCCACAGCGCGACCTCGCCCTGGAACAGCGGCAGCACGTCGCGGCGCACGTCCACGCCGCCGCGGCGCGCCAGGTCGGTCCGCAGGCGCGCCAGCAGCTGCGAGACCTGCCGCCCCGCGCCGCCACCCGCCAGTCCGGCGGACAGCAGCCGGCCCGCCGCGCGGTCCAGGCGCGTGAGCCCGAGGTAGGCCATCGCGTTCTCCGGCACCGAATCGATCAGCGCCGGCTCGAACGGGCGACCCCGCGGGCGGCGGCGCGCCGCGCGCGCGTCGAGCGCCGAGCGCACGGTGAGCCGCGCGCCGTCGCCCTCCGGCGTGAGCGCGAGCGCCACGCCCTGCAGCGCCGGCTGGGACACCAGCGCGCCCGCGGCGCCCAGCACGCCGCCCTGCGGTGCGAGCAGCCGGGTCACGCCCTCGGGCGAGGCGTAGGCGTCCGCGACGCGGCCCGCGGGAAGGCCCCCAGCGGCGCGGCGGAACGTGGCCGCGCGGGCAAGCGACGGCAGGCGGCCGGCTTGCGCGTCGATCGCGGCGCGCAGGCCCGCGACCTGGCCGATCGCCAGGTCCCCGTCCACGAAGGCAGCCGAGGCGTTGCCGTACTCGAGGATCGGCGTGCCGCGGTAGCGGACCGAGCGCGGCCGGCCCGCCACCTTGCGCAGGAAGTCCTGCGCCCGCCGGCGGTCGGTCACGTCCAGGACGATCAGCGAGCCGGCGGTGGCGCCGGGCGTGTTGAGCAGCGCCAGCGCCGCCTCCCTGCCCAGCCACGGGCGCACGTCGCGGTCGAACGAGACACCGGCGCCCGCCTGCCCGAGCCGGCGCAGCACGCCGTCGCGCAGGCGCGGGAAGCTGGGGAAGCGCTCGGCCAGCGCCAGCGCGCGGTCCACCGCGGGCCGCGACCCGTCGGTGGAGACGTGCAGGTACACGAGCGCGTCGGCCGGCACCATGCGCGCCGCGCCCGCGGCGGGCGGCTCGGCGTCCTCGCCCCCGCACGCGCGCAGCCCGAAGACCAGCGCGACGATCGCGGCGAGCGCCACGAGGACGGTCGCGGTGCGGTGGCGGCGGGCGGCGGCGGCGGCCTCGGCGACGGTGGGCGCGCGCATCGGGCGAGCAGTGAATCAGGCCGAACGGGAGCGCGCGCCACGTTCCGAGCGCCGCTGGCGGCGCTCGACGAAGTCCACGATCAGCGGCACGCCCTCCAGGCGGTAGCGCTCGCGCAGGCGGTTCTCGAAGTAGTAGGCCCAGTCGCGCGCGATCAGGGCGCGCGAGTTGATCTGCACCGAGAAGCGCGGCGGGCGGTCGCCGGTCTGCGCCATGTAGAGCAGCTTCAGCCGCTTGCCCTGCTTCTGGGGCGGCTGGCGCGCCGCCACCACGTCCGCCACGAAGCGGTTGAGCTCGGGGGTGGGGATCCGCCCGCGGCGGCGGTCGGCCAGCGCGAGCGCCTCGGCCAGCACGCGCTCGACGTTGCGGCCGGTCTTGGCGCTCACCGTCATCACCCGCGGGCGCAGGCGCAGCTTGGCGGTGACCTTGGCGCGCTCGTGCTCGAGCTCGTGATCCGGCGGGGCCAGGTCCCACTTGTTGAGCACCAGCAGCGTGGCGCACCCGCTGGTCATCGCCAGCTCCGCGATGCGCATGTCCTGGGAGGTGACCCCGTCGACGGCGTCGCAGACGACGATCGCCACGTCGGCGCGCTCGGCCGCGCGGCGCGAGCGCAGCGTCGTGTAGTACTCGACGCCGTCGCCCGCGGCCGCGACCTTGGACTGGCGGCGGATGCCCGCGGTGTCGATGAGGACCACGCCGCGCCCGTCGACCTCGATGCGCTCGTCGATCGCGTCGCGCGTGGTGCCGGCGCGCTGGGAGACGATCACGCGGTCGCGCCCCAGGACGCGGTTGACCAGCGACGACTTGCCGACGTTCGGGCGCCCGACGACCGCCAGGCGCACCGCGTCCTCGTCGCGGGCCGGCCCCTCCGGCTCGGGCGGCAGCGCGGCGGTCACTCGGTCCAGCAAATCGCCCGTGCCCAGGCCGTGCAGCGCGGAGACCGCGACGGGCTCGCCCAGCCCGAGCCGGTGGAAGTCCGCGGCGAGCGGCACGTCGCCCGGACCGTCCGCCTTGTTGGCCGCGACGATCGTCGGCACGTCGCCCCGGCGCAGGAGATCGGCGAGCTCCTCGTCGCCGGGGCGCCGGCCCGCGCGCGCGTCGACCACGAGCACCACCGCGTCGGCGTCGGCCCGCGCCGCGCGCGCCTGCTCCTGGATGGAGGCGGCCATCTCGTCGCGGTCCTCCAGGTCCACGCCGCCCGTGTCGATCAGCGTGAACGCGCGCCCGTTCCACTCCGCCGCCAGCTCCTTGCGGTCGCGCGTGATGCCCGGGCGCTCGTGTACGACCGCCTCGCGCGAGCCGGCCAGCCGGTTGACCAGCGAGGACTTGCCCACGTTGGGATAGCCGACGACCGCCACCTTCATCGGCGGGCCAGCTCCACGACCTGCGCCACGACCTCGTCCACGTCCAGGCCGGTCGTGTCCAGCTCCACGGCGCCGGGCGCGGGCTCCAGCGGGCTGTGCGCGCGCGTGCGGTCGCGCTGGTCGCGCAGCGCCTGGTCGGCCAGCACGGTGCCCTCGTCGGTCCCCAGCTCGCGCGCGCGGCGGCGGGCGCGCTCCTCCGGGGCGGCGGTGAGGAAGACCTTCAGCTCGGCGTCGGGCGCCACGACCGTCCCGATGTCGCGTCCCTCCGCCACCCAGTCCCCGGCGGACATCAGCTCGCGCTGCTTGCGCACCAGCGCCTCGCGCACACCCGGGTCCGACGCGACGCGCGACGCGGCCTCCGACACCTCCGGCGCGCGGATCGCCTCGGTCACGTCGCGACCGTCGAGGCGCACGCGCTCGCCCAGCTGCACGTCGAGCGCCGCGGCGAGCGCGGCGGGCTCCTCGCGCGGGCGCTCCAGAGCGGCCAGCGCCACGCAGCGGTACATGGCGCCGGAGTCAAGGTAGGTGAAGCCCAGTGCGGCGGCGGTGCCCCGCGCCACGGTGGACTTGCCGGCGCCGGCCGGTCCGTCGATCGCGACGATCACGCGCCGGAGCGTAGATGGTTGATTCCATGGCCCGCGTGGCCGCAGGTGCGTGGATCGTGGATGCGTGGCGACGCGGGCAGAAGGGGGACAGTGGCACAGCCACGGACCCCTTCGGCACGTGGCGTCCACGCGCCGCGAGACGCGTGCATGCGGTCGCGGGGGTCGTGGAATCCGCCATCTGGCCCCCGGCCGTTACATTCCGGCTTCCCGACCAGGAGGACCCCGATGTCCCGGCTGATCGAGCAGCTGAACGAGCAGATCGCGCACGAGTACTCGGCGCACCAGCAGTACGTCGCCGCCGCGGTCTTCTACGACACCCAGGCGCTGCCCGAGCTGGCCGGGTTCTTCTACCGCCAGGCGGTCGAGGAGCGCACGCACGCGATGATGATCGTGCGCTACCTGATCGACATCGACGCTGCGGTCACGATCCCGGGAATCGCGGCGCCCAAGACCGACTTCGCCGACGTCGTGGAGCCCGTCGCGCTGTCGCTCGAGCAGGAGCGCCGCGTCTCCGAGCAGTTCGACGAGCTGGCCGAGACGGCGGCGAGCGAGAAGGACCACAAGGGCCTGAACTTCCTGCAGTGGTTCCTCAAGGAGCAGGTCGAGGAGGTCGCGACCATGAGCCACCTGCTGACCGTGGTGGAGCGGGGCCGCGACCAGCCGCTGCTGATCGAGGACTTTCTGGCGCGCAACCCCTTCGGCGGCGGGGACGCGGGCGGGGCGCAGCCCGCGGTCGCCGGCGGCTGAGCCGGACTAGCCGCAGTGGCGGTGCCGCGCGCGATGCACGTGCAGGCGCCGGTGCATGTGGCGCCGCGCGATGCGCGCGCCGCGCCGGTGACGGTGCACCCGGCGATGGACGTGGCGGCGCACGTGGCGGTGGACCCTGCAGGTGCGCCGGGGCGCCGGCGCGGCCGCCGCGGGCGGCGCGGGCGCCGGCTCAGCCGCCGGCGACCGCGGG
>JAPSGI010000008.1 GCA_031177685.1 Solirubrobacteraceae bacterium
GCGCACCAACGAACGCCCGCCCCACCGAGCAACCCAACCCGCCATGACATCTCGTCGACCCATAAGCCACAAGAGCCCCGCCCACGCGAACACCCGCGCCGAAACAAAGCCCTACCAGCACAACGCAGCCACACCCACGAACGTGACGCCGCACTCACGCCCCGTCGACCAAAAGGCTGCTAAGGTCGCCCCATGTTCCGGACGGGGCCAGCAAGTTCCGCGATCCTGCTTGCCGCATTCGCCTTGGTCGCTGGTTGCGCCGACGACAAGGACGACGGCGAGGGTGCACGGAAGACCTCGACCTCCCCGAAGGCGGCCGCCGGACTACCTGGCCCCATCCACCCCCGGTGCGGCACGGAGGGCTTCGCCAAGCCTCGTGTTCGCCGCATCCCCGGCGAACCTCCCGCCGGCTCGCTCTGGAGCCTAAGCTACACGCGCACCAGACCTGCACGGGCCGGCGAGGCCAACACCATCCTGCTCACACAGGCCTCGCCCAAGAGCCCACGACCAAGCACGAACCGGCCCACGACCAGCAGGAACATCGCGGGCCACAGAGTCACCTACAGCCGTCCGACCAAGCGGCACCCGTTCGCCAGCGCCAACTGGAAGACGCGCCGCGCCACCTACGCCGTCATCACCACCGGCGCCGGCACCACCACGGTCGACGAGCTCATCCGCTGCCTCCCCTGACCGCGCCTAACGGCGCCGGGCGGAGACGACTTCGAACTTGGCGGAGAGGACAGAGCTGCCCCGGGTCAGCGGCAGCGTGGCGATCTTCACGCGGTAGCGGCCGCGGACGAGCCGCCGCTGGCGCACTCGCTGGCCGCGGAAAGAAACGCGATTGCGGCCACGCTTTCCGCGCCTGACCACCTCGGCGAAGCGCACGTAACGCACGCAGCGCCGGCGTCGGTCGTTACGGGCACCGCGACGCCGGGGACAGCGGCCCACGACGCGGCGCTCGAACCGCAGCCGGACCCGGGCGGCGCGTGACAGGGTGAAGCGGATGGTGAGGGGCCTTGCCCCCATGCGCAGGCGAGGCGGCGTAACCGCCACGGCGCTCACCTGCGCGGGGGGCGCAGACTTTGCGTTCGCCGGCGGCGGTGGGGTCCCCCCCGCGGTCGGCGCTGGGAGCTCGCTGAGCCCGGTGTCGGAGTCGGACGAGCCCGACGTACCCAGGCACGCGTCTCCGGAGAACGGCGAGCCGGCGCCCGAGCCGAAGGCCGCCAGGCCGCGGTTCGCCGCCGCGCCGAGGCTCTCGAACGTGCCGCCGGCGTAGACCGCCCCGTCGCCCAGAGCGAGGGCGTATACGGTGGCGTCGGCTGCCGGATTCCACGCCGTGGGCGTTCCCTGCGAGGGATCGGCGGAGGCCAGGTTCGCGCGCGGCTCGTCGCGCACGTTCGCGAAGCGTCCGCCGAGATAGACCGCCGAGTCGCTGACGGCGAGCGCCCTGACGGACGCGCCGACCGTCTGAGCGTTGATCGCCGGGTTGAAGGCGGTGGCGTGCCCGCCGGCGGCGCTCAGGCCGGCGACCTTCTGCCTGGCCGCTTCGCCGATGCGGCCGAACAGGCCGCCGGCGTAGATGGTGGGGCCGTAGCGAGCGAGGGCGAGAACCGGGGCGTCGGCATCCGGGTTCCATCCGGTGGCGGCGCTCGTGGCGGGATCGATCGCCGCGACGTTGGCGCGCTCTTGGCCGCCGGCCCGGTTGAAGCGCCCACCGACGTACACCTGGCCGCAGGCCGGCAGAACGGCGTGCACCTGTGCGCCAAGCCCCTGCGCACCCGGGTTCCACCCGGTCGCCGCGCCGCTCCCCGCATCGAGCGCGGCAAGGTTGGCGCGGTCATGGCCGCCGATCGAATCGAACGCCCCGCCCACGTAGAGCGTCGTGCCCGCCAGCGACAGCGCGAGCACGTCCTCGGCGCCGTCGTCCGCGGCGGGGCTCGGGTTGAACGACGTCGCCGCGCCCGAGGAGGCGTCGACGCCGGCGAGGCTGCGGCGCGGCTCCCCCGCGACGTGCGAGAAGCGGCCGCCTACGTAGAGGGTGCTGTTGGATGCGGCGAGGGAATGGACGAGCGGCGGGTCTCCCGGCGGGCCCGAAACGATGGGCGCCCACCCGTCTACCAGCTGCCCGGCCGAGTCGAAGGCGGCCAGGCCGGCGCGGTTGCGGGAGTCGACCGAGCGGAAGTCGCCGCCCGCGTAGATCGCCGAGGCCGTGGAGTCGTGTGCGAGCGCGTCCACCGAGGTGTCGGTGCGAGGCGCCTCCCAGGACGGCGCCGAGCGCGCTGCGTGCGGGGGGTTGGTGTCCAGCGCGACAACGCCCTCGGCGAACAGCCCGCCGGCGAGGAGCGTCGAGGGGTCGCCGGGCGACCAGGCCAGTGAGCGCACCGGTGCGCTCGCGCCCGCGCCCACCGCGGTCGCCGTCGCGGCGAAAGTGGTCACGCTGGCGTTCGGGATCGCGTCGATCCTGCCCAGCTTCGCGGCGGGCACAGACCCGGCCACATGCGTGAAGTCACCGCCGAAGTACAGCCACTTCTTGCCAGCCGGGTTGGGAGCCGGCGGCTCGACGAGCTCGATCGCCCGGACCGCGCACTCCGTGCAGGCGCCCGTCGCGGCGCTGGGCTCGGTGGTTCCCCAGCTCCCGAAGCGCGTGTCGGCGTTCACGGCACGGGTGGTCCTGTTCGTGATCCTGAACTGGTAGGCGCGCAGGAGCGGCCTGCGGTCCGCCGTGGCGGTCGGCTTGTTCCATCCGCTGAGGTAGACGGCGAGCATCGTGTCGGTCGCGTTCTCGGCAACCGGTCCGCCGGCCTCGACGTCATGCACGCCGGCACCGACGACGCCGCCACTGGCCCCCAGCCCGACGGCTGGCTTCCAGGTGCTGATCGGCCGGCCCGTCAGCGGCGAGTTCGTGGAGTCGACGGCGCCGACGCCCCACGCCACGCCCACGCCGTGCAGTTCGATGAGCGGATCGGCGGGCCCCAACTGGGTGAAGGTGCCTCCGAGAAAGAGGAGGGGCTGGGGCCTCGAAGTAGGACTCCCGCTCACGGTCACCGGCAGATTCACGTGCGCGACATCGAGGGAGTGCACGGCGGGTAGGCAGGCCGGCTGCTGGCTTGGGTTGCAGAGCGTCAGCGTCCCGAACTCGGGGATCGGGGCGCCGTCGCCGGGCCGCAGCGCCGCCACGTTCTGATGGGGCTCCTCGTCGATCTGCCAGAACAGCCCGCCCACGTAGAGGACGTCGTTGGAGCGATCGAGCAGCAGGACGTTGACCTCGGCGGGCCGGTTCTGCGCGGTCAGGGCCTTCGGCCTGAAGGCGGGGTCGACGGAGCCGTCGGCGTTCACGTGCGCCAGCCCGATCCGCGCGTGGCCTCCCACGGACGTGAACGTGCCGCCGATGTACCACCCGCCGGACCCGTCGGAGATCGCGGCGCGCACGTCGCCTCCCACCACCTGGGGGAACGGCCGCAGCGCCCCCGAGGGGGACATGACGACGCCGGGCCCGGTGCGCTTGCCCACGCGGGTGAACTCGCCGCCGATGTACGTCCGGCCCCCGGCGTGGGTGATCGCGCGGACGGGACCGTCCGTCACGTAGGTGCCTTGGGCCGGCGCGTCCGGCGGGACGCCCGTCGCCGTTGCCGGCCACGCGGCGCAGATCGCCAGCGCCGTGCACAGGGCGACGCGCCGCGCGCTGCGGCGGGCGCGACTATGGGTTCCCTGTCTCGACAATTAGGTCCGTTCCCGCACTACATGGCACGCGAAGGAACAACGCGGGCCGGCCGGCAAACGTGACGCGCCATACCTGCGTGCGGCTTGGCGGGCGGCCCTATCATGGGTGCATGGGAAGAGGGGCCCCCCGCGGGAGCTGGGGCCGGTCTCTCCCGAAGGGGGACGGGAAGAGGTCGAGCCGGCGGCTCGAACATTGGGCGAACCTCGTCCAGGATCGGCGCTGGGCGGTCCTGGCGCTCGCGGCCGTCGTCCTGGCCGGCTCCGCCCTGCTCGGCGGCCAGGTGGAGGACCGACTATCCAACGGCGGCTTCGAGGACCCGGCGAGCGAGAGCGCCGTCGTGGAGCGCGAATTACAGGACCGGCTGGGATTCGACGTCGACCCGGGGATGGTGGTGCTCGCGCGCGCGCACCGCGACGTGCGCAGCAAGCCGGTGCGCGCCGAGCTGGAGCGCCTGGCCGCCGACATCTCCCGCGACCCAGAGGTGGGAGCCGTGCTGACCCACTACGCCGGCCCGCCCGGGCTCGTGTCGCGGGACGGGCGCTCGACCTACCTCGTGGTGAACTTCCGCATGAAGGACCTCGACGCCGTGGGGGACGCGACCGAGCGCCTGCGCGAGCGGCTGCGCTCTCAGTCGCTGGAGCTCTCCTACGGCGGCTACGGGGTCTGGTTTCGCCAGGGCAGCGAGATCGCCAAGCGCGACCTCGAGCGTGCGGAGCTGCTGGTGCTCCCGGCGCTGGCGCTGCTGCTGTTCGTGGTCTTCCGCGGCGTGGTCGCGGCGCTGCTGCCCCTGCTGCTGGCCGGCTTCGCCCTGCTCGGGACCTACGCCGGTCTGCGGGTGATCGACGGCTTCTCGGACATCTCCGTCTACGCCCTGAACCTCGCCAGCCCGCTGAGCCTCGGCCTGGCCATCGACTACAGCCTGTTCGTCGTGTCGCGCTACCGCGAGGAGCTGGAACGAGGACGCGATCCCACGGCGGCGCTGCGCGTGACGCTGCGGACCTCGGGACGGACGGTGGTCTTCAGCTCGCTCACCGTGGCGGCCGCGATGGCGGCGCTGCTGCTGTTCCCCCAGCCCTTCCTGTACTCGATGGGCATCGCGGGGATCTTCGTCGCCCTGTTCGCCGGCCTGGCGGCACTGACCGTCGTCCCCGCGGCGCTGGCGGTGCTCGGCCCGCGCATCAACGCCCTGTCGCTGAAGCGCAAGCGCGGTAACGAGCCCGGCCCGCTGTGGCGGCGCGTCCCGCAGGCGATCGTGCGGCGACCCGGCCTCTCGGCCGCCGCGGCCATCATCATCGTGATGGTCGTCGCGTCGCCGGCGCTGCGCACGACGTTCACGACGTTCGACACCACGGTCCTGCCTGCCGGCTCGGAGCCGCGCGTCGTGCGCGAGGCCATCTCGAGCGAGTTTCCCGCCTTCCACGACTCGCCGAACCTCGTGCTGGTGCGCGGCCCGGCGGTCGCCGGCCGCAGCGCCCTGGACGCGACGCGCCGGCGGCTGGCCGCGCTGGAGGGAGCCGGCTCGGTGACGCCGCTGACCCGTCTGGGGCCCGACGCGGCGCTGCTCGAGGTCGTCTCGCGCCATCCGCCGCTGGATCCGGCGAGCCTGCACCTCGTCGACCGCATCCGCGCTTCGGGCCCGGGCGTCGGGGTGACCGGACAGACGGCCGAGTTCGTGGACGGTCGCCGCAGCATCCTCGATCACCTGCCGATCGCACTGCTGGCGATCGCGCTGGCGACCGTGCCGCTGCTGATGGCGATGACGGGGTCGCTGGTCCTGCCGTTCGCCGCCCTGTTCCTCAACGCCGTCACGGTGGTGTGCGCCTTCGGCTTCCTCGTCTTCGTCTTCCAGGACGGCCGCTTCACCGGCCTGCTCGACTACGAGAGCCTCGGGGGGATCGAGATCAACCAGTCGGTGCTCCTGCTCGCGGTGATCTTCGGCGTCTCGACCGACTATGGCGTGTTCCTGCTCGCGCGCGTGAAGGAGTTCCTGGACCGCGGGCTCTCGCACCGCGAGGCGGCCGCCGAGGCGGTGCTGCGCACCGGGCGCCTGATCACCGCGGCGGCCGCGGTGGTCTGCGTCGCCGTCGGCTCGCTGGCCACGTCGAGCCTGGAGTTCCTGAAGGCCGACGGCCTGGGCATCGCCTTCGCGATCGCCTTCGACGCGACGGTGATCCGCCTGCTGCTGATCCCCTCGATCCTGGCGGTCCTGGGACCGCGCGCCTGGTGGGCGCCCCAGCCCGTCCGGCGCCTGCACGACCGCTTTGCGCAGCGAGCGCCGACTGTCGCGCCCATCGCGGCGCCGGAGACCGGCGACTAAGGGGGATCGGCGGTGGCGCGCAAGCGACAACGCGCGAGCGGCGGAGCGCAGTCCGAGCGCGAGATCGCCGAGCAGCTCGACGCGCTGTACGCGGAGCTTCCGAAGCTGGCCTGCAAGGGAAAGTGCTGGAAGTGCTGCGGGCCGGTGCTGATGTCGCCCGGCGAGCGCGAGCGGATCCGCCGCGAGGGCGGCGTCGAGGTCCCCACCGTGCCGGAGATGCGCCGCGAGCACCGCACGATGTGCCCGGCGCTGAAGAACCACCGCTGCACCGTGTACACGGCGCGCCCGCTCGTGTGCCGCCTGTGGGGGATCGAGGAGACGATGCGCTGCCCGTACGGGTGCGTGCCCGAGGGCGGCTGGATGAGCGAGCGCGAGGCCGTCGGATTCTGGCTGCGGGTGTACACGATCGCCGGCTGGCCAATGGAGAAGGAGGAGCGGCTCACGCCCAAGCAGGTCGCCGAGCGCCTGCGCCGCTATCAGGAGGGCGTGGCGCGCGACCCGGAGGGCATGGCGCGCGTGCAGCCGGAGGCCGAGCCGCCGCGCGGGCTGCGCCGCTGGAGGCGCTCGAGGTAGCGATGCTCGTCCGGGCCGTCATCCTCGCCGCCGCGCTGCTCGCGCTCGGGCCGCCCGCGACGGCGCTGGCGCAGGACGCCGTCGCCGGGCCACCGCGCGAGGCGCCGTTCGCCGAGACGCTGCCGCCGCCCGGCTTCACCGTGTCGGCGAACCAGGCGATCGAGATCGCCGATCGCACCCGCGCGGCCCGCGATCTGCGCCGTCGCGAGCGGCGCGTGGTGGCGAAGGCCTGGGTCTACGCCGACCGGCGCTGGCAGGTCGACTACTACGTCGACGGCGACCTGCTCGTGGAGGTCGACGTCACGGCGCACGGGCGGGTCCTGGCCACCTTCACGGGGCCGCAGGCGGAGTGGGAGCTGGCCCGAGGTCACGCCGGCGGCGTCGTGGATTCCCCGTGGGTGTGGGCCGGGCTCGCGCTCCTGTTCCTCGCGCCGTTCTTCGATCCCCGGCGCCCGCGCCGGCTGCTGCACCTGGATCTGCTCGTGCTGCTCGCGTTCGGCCTGTCGCAGCTGTTCTTCACCCGCGGCGACGTGTACACGTCGGTCCCGCTGGTCTACCCGGTCCTCGCCTACCTGCTGGTGCGCATGCTCGTGGTCGGGATGCGCGGGCGCGAAGGCGCGGGGCCGCTGGTCCCGTACGTCCCGACCGCCGTCCTGGCGGTCGCCCTCGTCCTGCTGGTCGGGGGCCGGGTCGCCCTCAACGTCGCCAACGATCGGCTGGTCGACGTGGGGTACGCGTCGGTGCTGGGCGCCCAGCGCATCCACCAGGGAGAGGAGCTCTACGTCCGCAGCGACGGGCACGGCGACACCTATGGGCCCGTCATGTACCTCGCCTACGTCCCCTTCGAGCGCACTCTGCCGTTCAACTCGAACCTTCCCGCCGCGCACGGCGCGGCGATCGCCTTCGACCTGATGACGCTGGTGGGCGTGCTGCTGCTCGGGATGCGACTGCGCGCCGGCCCGGAGGGGCGCCGCCTGGGGCTGGCGCTCGCGTGGGCCTGGGCCGCGTACCCCTACAGCATGCTCGCCCTAGGAGTGAACACGAACGACGCGCTCGTCCCGGCGCTGCTCGTCTTCTCGCTGCTGGCGGTGGGCGGCGCGCGCACCCGCGGGACGCTGCGATCCGGCGTGCGCGGGGCGCTGCTGGGCCTCGCCGTCGCCGCCAAGTTCGCTCCGCTGGCGCTGGCCCCGCTGCTGGCGGCCGGGCAGGGCGAGCGCCGGCCGCGCGCCCTCGTGGTTTTCGCGGCGGCACTGGCCGCCGTGATCGCCGTGACGGTGTGGCCGTTCCTGCCGCCCGGCGGGGTGAGCGAGTTCTACGACCGGACGATCGGCTTCCAGCTCGGGCGCGACTCGCCGTTCTCGCTCTGGGGCCTGCAC
Source organism: Solirubrobacteraceae bacterium (assembly GCA_031177685.1). Classification (GTDB taxonomy): domain Bacteria; phylum Actinomycetota; class Thermoleophilia; order Solirubrobacterales; family Solirubrobacteraceae; genus AC-38. Next base: position 7,988 of record JAPSGI010000008.1, read on the forward strand.
TCCAACTGGGAGTGGCTGCAGGGCGTGGTGAAGGTGGCGGCGGCGGCGCTGGCGGCGGCGGTGTACCTGATCCCCCGGCGTCGCTCGCTCAGGCAGGTGGTCGCGCTGGCGGCGGCCGTGGTGATCGCGGTCCAGCTCTCGGTGCCGCACTGGTTCTACTTCTACATCGTCTGGTTCGCGCCGCTCGTGCTCGCCGCGCTCTTCGCGGGGCATGAGACGGCGAAGGGGCGACACCCCGCCGAGCAGACGCCGGCGCCCACGGCCGAGCGGACGCCCGTCGCCGCCTGAACCGCTCAGCGCGGGCAGATGTACTGCCCGGTGTTCTCGTCCAGCAGGCAGCTGCGTTCGGCCTCGTCGCGGTTGCGCGGCGGGCCGCTGGGCGTGGTCTCGGTCTTGGGCTCGGTGCGCTGGGTGCGCGGCGCCGGCTTGGGATCCGGCGGGGGCGGGGGCGGGGCCTGGGACCTCGCCTGCTCGCGCGCCACGCGCTCGCGGGCGGCCGCCTCGCGCCGGCGCTCGGCACGCAGACGCTCGCGCGCGGCGCGCTCCAGTGCGGCGACCCGGCGCGACGCGGCGCGGCGCTGGCGCACGGGAAGGCTCCGGTCGGCCTCGCGCTGGCCGTAGGCGCGCAGCTGGCGCAGCTCGCGCAGGCGCAGCTTGTCCAGCAGCGCCGCCGTCAGCGGCTTGCGCGGCTTGGGCGTGTCCACGCCGGGCGGCTCCTGCGCGGGCGGCGCGGCCCCATCCGAGAACGACCCGTCGACCGGCTGCTGCAGCCCCGGCGGCCGGTCGTCGCGGGGCGAGTCGAGCAGCCGCAGGCCGGCCGCCGCTCCCAAGCCGACCAGCAGCGCGACGAGCGGGACGACGACGCTCCAGCGCGTGCGGCGCAGGCGCCCCATGAGCGCGGCGCCGCGACCCGGCGGTCGCAGTCCGCGCCGGACGCTGCGGCTCGCCTTGGCCGGCGCCTGGGGGGAGTCCGGCGCGAGCACGAGCGTGTGCTCGACGGCGCCCTTGCGCAGCTGGCGCTCCACGGTGCGGTGGAAGCGGGGATAGAGGTCCTGCCAGATCTCGTTGGGCGGGGCGGCCCACATCCAGTCGCGCGCGGCTTCCTCGGCCTGCAGCGGCGAGAGCCCCAGCTTCGACGCGAAGGCCTCGCGGCTGCGGGTCAGCAGTTTGCCGGCCTGGTCGACGGGCAGGCCGAGGGCCTGGCCGATCCCGTCGGGCCCGGCGTGAGTCAGGTCGGCCAGGGCGAGCGCGGCGCGCTCGGCCGGCGCGAGGGCGGACGCCGCCGCCAGCAGCGACTGCGCGCGCGGGTCGCCCGCCGCCTGCGGCTCGGGGACGTCCGAGCCGGCGCGCAGGGCCGCCTCGACCGTCGACGCGGCCAGGCCCGCCGGGTTCTCCTCGATCTGGCTCAGGAACGCGCGCTGCACCGCCTCGGCGGCGGGCGCATGCGCACAGGCGATGCGCAGCGCCAGGTTGTACGCGAGGTAGGCGTGCTGCTCGTAGAAGGAGGTGAATGCCCGGATGCGCTCCTGCAGAGCCGCCGAGATGTCGTTGCCCTCGGGGCGCGTCAGGACTGCCTGGTCGCTCACCGCTCTCCTACCTTCGACGACTGCGCGAGCGCAGCGGGGCGCCCTTGCGCTTGTGCAGCCGCCCCGCGTCCACGATCCGCGCGATCACCCCGCGCGACGGCCCGGTGCAGCGGAACGGTACCTTCTTGCGCGTCTTGAGGGTGGTGCACGGCTCGCCCCCGCTGAGGCGCCGCTTCCCGGAGCTGGTCTGCGCGATCTCGCGCACGGTCACGCCGATGTAGGTCGGCTTGAAGAGCTTCGGGAGCTTGAGCTTCATCGTGACGTGACCGCGCTTGACCACGAACGGGTCGAAGCGGGCGATCGGCTTGATGCGCACGGCGCGCCGGCGACCGCGGCTGCGGCTCCGGCGCGAGCTCTTGACCTGCGACGCCTTGCGGTAGAAGGTGAGGGTCACCGCGGACTCCGGCTTGCCGAAGTCCGCCTCCACCTGGACGCGCGAGAGCCGGACTCCGCGCGCCGCCCGCGAGTAGGGGCGACCGCGCGCGTCGACGACGCGTGCCTTGAGCTTCTGCACCAGGCCGCGGAACTTGAAGCCCTCCTCCACCACCACCACGTCGGGCGGCGGAAGTGGCGGTTCGGGCGGCGGATCCTCCTCGTGGACGACCTCCGGCGGATCGCAGTCCTCGCCGACGCAGGGAGTGGCGAGCGGCCTGAGGAACGCCTCCTGGAGGACTCGGCCCTGCAGCTGGTCGGGATGGACCTCGAACGGAAGCTGCATCAGCGCGCTGATCGTCACCGCGAAGTCGACGGTCTCGGGCTGGGCCTCGTGGCCCGGGTCGTTGGCGTCGTTGCCCACCTCGGACCAGCGGTTGGCGCAGGCGAGGCCGCCCGGGTCGGTCTGGACGTCGGGGCAGCGGGGGTCGTTGGCCGGCGGCGGCTCGTCGGCGTTGCTGGGGTCCACCTTCCCGTTGCTCACGGGGTAGTACTTGATCTGCGTCAGCCCGAGCTGGCTCGAGGCGAGGCTGTCGAGGTTTCGCACCGCCCCCGGCGTGGCCTCCTGGCTGGGCCCGTTGATGAGCGCGGCGACCGCGCGCTCCTGCGGGCCTCCGGACGATCCGGTGTTCGCGTTCGTCACCGGCTGGCCGGTGAGGCCCCCCTGGTAGGACATTCCGACCGCCCGCCCCGCCGCCCAGCCGCGCCCGAGCTCGACGACCAGGTCGCCAGCGGCGTTCGTGCGCGCGCCCGTCTTGGGATCGCGCGGGTCCAGGCGCCAGGTCTTCTTCTCCGCCACGCTCGGCTCACCGAGGGGCGTCTGCGCCGGATCGACGTAGTAGACCTCCCGGATGCAGTCCGGCAGGGAAGGGTTGCGCAGGCGGCACGCGGCCTTGAGCTCCTCGCTCTTGAGGGCCGCCCGGGCCGTGACGAGGGCGTCGGCGCGGTCCTCCGGGGGACCGTCGTAGTAGAGCGTCGCCATCGTCCCCTGCGGCACGAGCTTGAGCACGTTCGGAGTGACGCCCGGGAGCTTGGCCATGTAGTCCGAGAGGTCGTTGAGCTCGTTGGCGGCTCCGCCCGGCGTGGCCGAGGGGTCGGGGATGCGGTTGATCAGCGGCGTGCGCTGGTAGCCGTGCGTGCCGACCACCATCACGACGGTCTTGTCCCACTTCGCGCGGTTGTGCTGCGCATACTGCTCGGCGAAGCTGGCGATCGCCGCGTCGGTGTTGGCCAGCGCCTGCGCCGGCTGCGGCGGTTCGGGCACCGTGTTTCCCCCGTCCTCGGGGTCGTCGACGTCCACGTCGGACGCGAGGCGCTTGGCGACGCCGAGCTCGGCCAGGTGCATGAACGTGAACCCGACCGTGGCGTTGGCCGCGAGCTTGAGGTCGGTGATCGCCTTCTGCGTCGTCGCCATGTCGCTCGCCGGGCAGTGGGAGGGGTTGAAGTTGGCCTCCTGCGGCACCTGCGACGGGATGCGCGCCCCACCGTCGGGGTAGCGGGGGATCGGGCACAGGCGCGGGTCGCCGGTGGCCCAGTTGTCGCCCGGATGCGTCGCGCTCCCCTCCGTGCCCGGCGGGAACCAGTACGGGTTGCCCTCGGTCTTGGCGCCGGTGAGCTCGGCCAGGCCCGGGTCGCCCAGGAAGATCGCGGCGTCGCCGCCCGTGTCGCGCACCACGCCGATCAGCGTGTCGATCCCGAGGCTGGCGATCGGCTCGGCCGCGTCCGTCGCCGCCCTGGCCTCCTCGCCCGGGACGTCGCCGAAGTTGCCGGCGGTCAGGCGCTGGCGCTGGAACGAAGAGTTCTCCGTCGGGCCGTAGAAGTCGTCGGCCGGCACGCCGGTCTTCTCCGGGTAGCCGCCGCTGAGCAGCGATGCCGTCGCGGGGGCGGTGCCGGTGGACATCACGCCGCGCGGCGCCTGCCAGATCCATCCCGAGCGACCGCTGAGCGCGCTGCCGGGGACGTTCTGGCCCTGGGCGGTCGGATGGGCCAGCCGCCACAGGTAGGGAGTCGTCTGCTCGGTGACGTCCTTGGGCTCGAGCCCGTCGACCTGGATGAGGATCACGCAGCTGGGCGAGCAGCCGTCGCCGGACTGCTGCTGGCCGCTGGCCTCGCCGGTGCGCAGCGCGATCGCCAGCAGCGTGCACAGCAGGGCGATGCCGATCCCCGCCATCCCCCACCGCCGCCGACTCCATCCGCGATCTGTCACCCGCCGCATATCTGATCCTCCAGCCTCGACAGCTTCCGTGCCTGCACCCAGAACAACCGGGGAGCGGCCCCGCGCGTGACGCGCAATTCACGCATGGGACCGCTCCGGGTCAGGTTCCTTACCGGGGACCGGTGGACGTGAGCTCCCCGCCGTACGGCTTGACCGACGACAGCATCGCCTCCAGGGCGACGCCGGAGAGGGTCTCGCGCTCGATCAGCGTGTTGACCAGCTCCTCCATCGCCTCGGTGTTCTCGTGGATCACGCGCTTGGCGATGTCCATCGACTCCGTGACGATGCGGCGGACCTCGATCTCCACCATCTCCTGCTGGTGGGGCGAGACGTTGCTCATGTTCTGGATGTCGCGGCCCAGGAAGACCTCGCCGGCCTTCTCGCCCAGCGACACCGGCCCGAACACCTCGGTCATCCCGTAGGAGACGACCATCGAGCGGGCGAGCTTGGACGCGCGGTCCAGGTCGCCCTCCACGCCGGTGGACAGCTGCCCGAAGTACAGCTCCTCCCCCGCCGCGCCGGCCAGGATCGTGATGATCTGCATCAGCAGGTCGTCGCGCTGGAGGACCAGCCGGTCGGCGCTCGTGTAGACCGCGGCCGAGCCCAGGTTCCGCCCCCGGGCCACGATCGAGATCTTCTGCTGCGCGACGCCCTGGCCGATCGCCTCGGCCACGACGGCGTGCGAGACCTCGTGCGTCGCGATGAGCTCCTTCTCGCGATCGGACAGGACGTGGCCGCGGCGCTGGGGCCCGGACACGACGCGCTCGATCGCCTCCTCCAGGAGCTCCTGGGAGATGGATTCCGTGCCCGATCGGACGGTCAGCAGCGACGCCTCGTTGACCAGGCCCGCCAGCTCGGCGCCCGAGAACCCGGGCGTCATCTGGGCGACGCGCTCGATCGAGACGTCGGGCCCGAGCGGCTTGCCCTTGATGTAGAGCTCGAGGATCGCCTTGCGGCCGTGCACGTCGGGCGTGTCCACCACGACCTGGCGGTCGAAGCGACCCGGGCGCAGCAGCGCCGGGTCGAGCACGTCCGGGCGGTTGGTGGCGCCCATGACGCAGATGCCCAGCTCCGTCCCGAAGCCGTCCATCTCGACCAGGATCTGGTTCAGCGTCTGCTCGCGCTCGTCGTTGCCCTGCCCCATCCCCGCGCCGCGCTGGCGCCCCGCGGCGTCCAGCTCGTCGATGAAGATGATCGCCGGGGCCATGTCTCGCGCCTGGCGGAACAGGTCGCGGACGCGGGCGGCGCCCACGCCGACCAGAGACTCCACGAACTCCGACGCCGACACCGAGAAGAAGGCCGCCGCGGCCTCGCCGGCGACCGCCTTGGCCAGCAGGGTCTTGCCCGTGCCCGGGGGGCCGACCAGCAGCACGCCCTTCGGCGCATGGGCGCCCAGGCGCGTGTACTTGTCCGGGTTCTCCAGGTAGTCGACGACCTCGGTGAGCTCCTCGAGCGCCTCGGGTACGCCCGCGACGTCTTTGAACTTGACCGCGTGCGGGTCCTCCTGACCCTTCTTGCGCCCCTTGCCGCCCCACTTGGAGAACCCGGCGAACGCCGACGCGCCACCGCTGCCCTTGGAGATGATCGTGAACAGCGAGAACAGCGTGACCAGGATGAGGATCGGCAGCAGGAACTGCACGATGATCCGCAGCGTCGGCTTGCCGGTCTGCTGGTCGACGACCAGGTCGGCGCCGCTCTTGGTCATCGCGTCGATGAGCCGCGAGGTGGCGCCCTCCGAGCGCGGGTAGGAGGCCCAGAACCGCTCGCCCGCGCGCGTCGTCACCTCCACGCGCGAGTCCTCGTCCTTGATCGTCGCCGTCGCCACCTGACGCTGCTGGGCGGCGTTGAGGATCTGGCCGAGGCCGGCCTCCTTCCCCGGCGAGGACGGGTTCAGCGAACCCAGCGCAAGGAAGAAGATCGTGAACAGGATCGCCGCCAGGCCGGTGAGGCCGGCCGCGATGGGCTGCGTGATGAAGTAGTCGAGGAGGCCGCGCGGGATCGCGGCGATTCGCTCCCACACCTCCTCGAGCTTGAACCTGATCCGGTTGCGCACCTGGGTTTCCTCCCTTGTTCCCTCGCTACCGTGCCTTCTTGGCCCGTAGCGGTCGGACGACGATTCGAAGTGCAGTGGGCGGCTTGCCGCGGAAGCGCAGCACGACCCGGCGGCGACCCGGCCGCATCTTGCGGCTGCGGGCGCGCGAGACGAGGGCGCGGCCCCGGCGCGCCGAGACGGCCACGCGCGCGGGGGCGCGCAGCCGGAAGCTGACGAGCAGGCTGCGCGTCCGGCGCACGACCTTGACGCGGTCGAGCAGGCGGGCGGGCTTGCGGCGCTTGCCGCCGCGCTTGCGGGCGGGCCGCTCGGGCTCGACGACGTAGACGGTGGGATCGCCCGCCTTGGCCGGCGGGACGGCGGTGGTCGTGTTGTCGCGCGTGGAGGACGTGGCGGTCGAGTCCGTGCCGCCGCCCGTGCCGCCGCCTCCGCCGCCTTCGCCGCCCGTGCCGCCGCCGCCGGTGTCGCCGCCACCGCAGTTCACGCTGCACTCCGGTTGCGGGTCGGGCTTGTTGTGGTAGCGCACGACCACGCCCTGCTCGCCCACGGCCCAGACGTCGATGTTGGAGATGGCGGCGATTCCGTTGATCGCGGCGCCGTCGGTCACCTTCGCGCTCGACCAGGACTGGCTGGTGCCGGTGCGCCGCCACACGTGGCCGTCGGCGCCGACCTTGCCCGCGAGGGCGTGGATGCCCGACGCGAGCGAGAGGTCGGTCAGCTGCCGGGTCCCCGTGCCCAGCCCGCTGGTCGAGCGTGTCCAGGCCTGGCCGTCGAAGGTCCAGTAGCCGGTCGTGTCGACGGCCAGGGCGGTGGTGCCCTGCCGCGCGACGGCGACGAGCGACTGGTCGGCCGTGTCGGGCAAGGCGGGTGCCGGCCCGGCGAGCGGTGCGGCCGGCCCGAAGTTGAAGATGCGCGCGTCGGTCGACTTGCCGTCGGCCACCGCGACGCCCGTGCCGTCCGCCGCGACGGCGAGGCCGTGGATCGCCGCGTCGCGAGCCGTCTTGGTCGGCGTCGCGCCGACCGTCCCGCCGGTGAGCGGCCACAGCTGGCCGCGGTCGTCGCCCACCCACGCGCCGGCGCTCGACACGCCCACGGAGAGCGGCCGGCCGACCGGCTTGTCCCCCACGGGCACGGCCTCCCACGCACCGGGCGCCGCGGCGGGCTTGACCAGCAGCGGCTGCGGCGTGTCGTCCCCGCGCATTCCCACGGCCCATGCGGTGGCGCCGTCGCCGGCGACCTCGACCAGCTCGCCGAGGATCGGCTCGCCGGGCGAGTCGGTCAGCACGTCGCGCTGCCAGGCGCCGTCGACGAGCCGGTAGATCGCGGCCTGGACCTCCGTCTTCTCGACGCCCGCTTCGTCGGTGACCGTGACGGTCTCCTTGCCGACCGCGACGAGTCCCATGCCCAGGACCGCGACGTCGTTGAGCGTGGCGGCGTCCGGCACGCCGGTGCTTGCGTCGTGCCACCCCAATCCGGCGCTCGCCGTCCCGGGCGCCAGCAGGGAACCGGCGACCGCGGCGAGGAGGACGAGGCGCGCGGTGCTCATCGTCCGTCCTTCGTGGCCAGGGGCGACGCCGTCTTGTCGACCAGGACGTTCGCGGTGCCCGAGACGGTGCGGGCCGGGGGCTGGATGCGGGCGGCGACGGGCTTGCCGTCGCGCATGCCGACCACCCAAAGCTGCGCGCCCTGCGCGGAGAGCTGCGCGTCGAGCAGGCGGACGTCCGGCGGGGCCGCGACGGGCTTCCAGCCGGTGCGGTCGCCGTCCAGCAGCACCTTGTCCGAGCCGGTGTTCACCAGGACGAGAACGTGCAGTTCGCCCGCCAGGTCGCGGTAACCGCTCAGTCGCTCCACCGGCAGCGCGAGCGGGGCCACGCCGGCGAGCTTCCAGTCGCCGTCCTCCTTGGCGCTGACGATCGCGCCGCCGGCCGCCGCGAGGAAGGTTCCGTCGGGCAGTGCGGCCGCCGCCGTGAAATCCTGCCCGCCCACGAGGCCGGGGACGTCGGGCACCGCGCGCCAGCCGTCGTCGCCGCGGCGCAGCAGCGTGCCGCGCGCGCCGGCGGCGATCGCGCCGCCGGGGCCCGCGGCGACCGCCGCCAGGTCCTCGCCGGCGTTGGAGGTCTCGCGCTTCCAGCCGTCGCCGTCGAAGCGCTCGATCGCGCCGCCGGCCCCGACGGCGTAGCCCTCGTCGGCCGACGCGAAGGCCAGCGCCTGCAGGCCGCCCCCCGCGCGCTCGGCGTCCGGGCCGGCGACGAGCTCCTCCGGCCCCAGCGCCTCGCTGAGCTTCACCAGCTGCTCGAGCCGCGATCCGAGGTCGCGGCTCTGCGGCGTGCCGTCGATCTCCCACGAGGCGCCGTCCCGACGCAGCAGGTCGCCGCCGTCGGTGATCCCGACCACGCGGTCGTCGCCGGCCCACGCGACCGTGCGAAGGCCGAAGTCGAAGCCGCCGGCCGCGGCCCACTTGCCGCGGTTGAACACCGCGGCGCCGCCGCCGCCGAAGGCCAGCACGCGGTCGCCGCCGGAGGCGACGGCGACCGCGGCGGGCTTGCCCCGTGCGCTCCACGGCAGGCTCCGCCAGTCGCCGAGCATCCCGGCGGCGGAGCCTTCGCTTTCGTTGCTGCGGACCACGCGGGCCATCCGGCCCTGGGTGTCGAACGCCCATCCCGAGCCCGTGCCCGTGAGGGCGAGCGAGGCGCTACCGGTGCGCTGCGCGGGGTTCGAGACGGTGCCCGGCGCCCCAGGCACGGGCCGGAAGCTTTGGGAACCGGGGGCGAGCAGCTGGGGACCGCGCGACGTGGCGATCATCACGCCGGACTCGGTGACCGCGATGCCGGTCGCGCCGCCCGTCTCCGCCGGATCGGGAATCAGCGTGCGGTCGCAGCCGCTGTGCGTCGTGCGCTCGCCCAGCTCGGCGACCGCGGCCAGCGCCGCGGGAACCGAGCAGTACGTCGTCCAGCGCCCGCCCGAGAGACGGGCCGCGAACGGCTGCTCGGCCGCGGCGCCTGCGGTCTTGGCGTCGATCCGCCCGCCGGCGACCCACAGGTCGCCGCCGCGCGCGGCGACGCCCGCCAGCCGGACCGAGGCATCCTGCGGAGTCTCGACCGCGGGGGTGACCGGCGACCAGCCGTCGCCCGTGCGCTCGAACAGCGCGGGCGAGCCGCTGCTGGCGTCCGCGCCGGCCGCGTACGCGCGCCGGCCGGCGACGGTCACGTCGCGCAGCGTGGTGGCCTCGGCGCCCGCGCTCTCCCGGCGCGCCTTGCCGTCCGCGAGGCGCACGACGGTGCCCTTGGCGCCCACCGCGTAGCCGGCGAGCCCGCGACCGCGCCCCGCGACGTCGACCGCGTACAGCCGGGCGCGCGTGGCGGGGCGCTCCAGCCGCGGCGGCGCGGAACCGCGCACGGCGACCGTGGCGCCCTCGTCGCCCACGGCGAAGCCCTTGCCGCCGCTGACGGTCGACAGGGCGCGCAGCCTGGGATTGACGACCTTCCCGCGCGCGTCGCGCGGCGGCCCGACCAGGCGCCAGCGGCCGTTGCGGTGCGCCAGCACCACGCTCTGGCGGCGGTCCCAGCCGCGCGCCAGGCCGTTGACCGTCCCGATCGCGTACGCCTCGTCGCCGCGGGCGCCGGCGGGGACGTCGACGTCCAGGACCTCGGCTCCGGCGGCCGTCGGCTGCAGGCTCAGCGGCGTCGCGCGGCGTCGCGCGGCATCGGCCGCGGCGCGCTCGCTGCGGTACTCGGCGTGCCCGCGCGGGCCGACCTCGAGCGAGCCGGCGCTGCGCTTCGCGCGCACCGTCGGCTGCTGGATGCCGCCCAGGCGGCGCGACAGGCGCTCCTCGACCTCGCGGTCCACCTTGCCCGGCAGCGGGATCGCGCTGTTGCCGGAGGCGTTGAAGTCGACGGGGCCGACCGCGCTGCCGGTGCGCCCGGCGCCCAGCGAGGCGCTGAACGAGTAGCCGATGTGCAGGTGGTCGTGGTGGTCGCCCATCGCGAAGGACGGACCGCCGAAGTTCATCAGCGAGATCAGCTGGCGCGGCCGCGCCGGATCCTTGAGCTTCATCAGCAGCTCGATCGCCTTGGCGGTCAGCGAGCCGGGGCCCTGGTTGCCCAGCACGGGTTGCCCGTTGAACGACCAGATGTCGACCGCGGCGCCGAAGCTGTGGGCGCTCACGCCGCCGCCCGAGGTGTAGAAGGAGTGCCCGCAGGTCAGCGAGGAGACGCCGAGCGTCATGCCGGCACTGCGCAGGTACAGCAGCGCGCCCAGCACCCGGCGGTCGATCTTGCCCGCGGCGACGTCCTGGCGCCCGCACTCGTAGATGTCGATGCCGGGGTCGGCCAGGACCCGCTGGGCCAGCTCGCGGTCGCTGCCGCCCTTGATGCCCACCGCGGCGAGGCGGTCCATCGAGCGCACGAACGGGCTGCCGCCAAGCGGCTTGATGGCGTGGAAGAAGTCGGCGGTCTCCTGCAGGCGGTAGCCGTCCACCAGCGGCCGCGGGTCGACCTGACCGCCCCCGGCGGCGCGGGTGAAGAACAGCATGCGCGAGCGGGCGCCCTCGGGCAGCCGCCCGATCAGCTGGCCGCCGCGCAGCCGCGCGCCTGGCCGGACCTTGCCGCTCAGTCGGTCCAGGCCGGCGTAGCCGTACGTGTTGCCGACGACGTCGGCGACCTCGACGGTGACGCCGCGCACGCGCCCGATGCCGTAGCCCTTGGGCAGCCCGGCGATCTGCTCGCCCTCGCTGAGCGATCCGAGGCGGCGCAGCGCCCGCGCCAGCGAGAGGGCCAGCGGCCGGCTCCTGGCGTCGCGCTGGCCGGCGACCGCGCGGCCGACGAGGGCGAAGCGGCCGGCGGCGAGGTCGAGCGCCGCGACGGACTCGCGGATCGCGCGGGCGGGCGCCGGCGCGTCCGGTCGCTCGACGAGCGGACGCCTCAGCCCGCGCGTGGGCAGCTCGCCCCGGCGCCGCAGCGAGGCGGCGAGCGCGGGGTCCAGCAGCACGCGCTTGACCGTCACGTTCTGCGTGGCGACCGCGCGCGCCTCGGGCTCGCCGTCGATCCACAGCCCTTCGGGCTTGCGCTCGGCGATCTGGTCGCGCCGGAAGTCGTCGCCGTAGGTGACCTCGCCGCGCAGCGGGAAGACGCCCAGCGCCAGGCTGCCGGTCTCCACGACGAGCCCCTCGGGCAGCGAGGCGTACACGCTGGCGTTCTTGAGGACGATGTCCACGTACCAGTCGGCGTGGTTGTAGGAGTAGATCGCGCCGCGCAGGTCGGTCTTGGCGCCGGCCACCGCGAGGTAGCGCGCGGCGGCGTAGATCGCGTCGACCGGGTTGTAGGGGTCGGCCACGCCGTCGCCGGAGGCGTCGACGCCCAGGCGCGCCCAGCTGTCGGGCATGAACTGCATCCAGCCCTGCGCGCCCGCGCTGGACACGTTGAGGTTCAGTCCGAAGTTGGTCTCGATGCGGTTGATGGCGGCGAGGACGTTCCACGGGACGCCGTAGGCGCGCCCGGCGGCCACGTAGATCGGCACGAGGAAGGGCGGGATGGCGAACTGGGACAGCGCCAGGTCGCTGCGGATGAACTCGAAGGGGCTGGCCGCGGCCCCCGGGCCGGGAAGCGCCCCGCCGTCGGTGGTGACGTCGGGCTTGGTCTGGGGGTCGACCTTCGGGAGCGGCTCGGGGGCATGGCTCACGCTCAGGTCGACGGTTGAGGTTTGCGTTCCCTCGGAAGTCTCGACCTCAGCTTGACCCGTACGCAGGTCGATCTTGTGGACCTCGGTCCCGGCGGCCGGGCGCTTGGCCGTCGTGCGCTTGGGCGCGGGCGCCGGGCGAGCCGGTGGCGCCGGCGCGCGCGGCGCCGGGGTCTGGCCGCCGACCTGGTGGGAGGACTCCTCGCAGGTGGCCGGATCCGCGCCGGGCTCGTCGCAATGCTGGACCTCGATCTCGATCCCCTGGCCCTGGGCGGACGGACCGCCGCCCAGCAGCAGGCCGATCGCGAACAGCAGCGCGGTCGCCAACGTGGCGACCCGGAGCGCCGAGCGCCCGGCGTCGAATGCGAGCCAGAGCGTTCCGGAACTCTGCCCGCCACCCCACCGTGCTGTCCAATTGCGAAGTCGCATCTCTCCGCCAGCGGCCCGCGTCCTCCAGAGGCGGGTCGCCGGCTTCCCCGGTCGCGTGCCTAGCGACCTTCTGCGGGGATAACCCACGGGAGCCGCGATCCGTGACGGCGAATTGCGCCGGCGGGCACGCGACTGACCGTCACGTTCCCGCGCGCGCGCGTGTTATCGGTGCGATGCGGTTTGCCGTCACCATCGTCGCCGCGGGGCTCGTCGCCATGTCGCTCGCGGTCGCCGGCTGCGGCTCGGCCGACGACCGCGGCGGATCTCAGCGCGCGGTCGTGCGCTCCGCGGACAGCTCCTGGGTCCCGGGTCAGATCTCGATGGCCGAGCTGGCCGCCTTCCAGACGATCTCCGGTCCGGCGCTCGCGCTGGCCCAGGAGCGCGCGCAGCAGCGCAAGCGCGAGCTGGCGCTGCTGGAGGCACGGCGGATCGCCGCGCGCAAGAAGGCGCGCGAGGACGCGCAGCGCAAGTACCGGGAGGCGTTGCGCCGCGCGCGCGAGAAGTACCGCCTCGCGCTGAAGAAGGCGGCGGAGGAGCGCAAGAAGGCGCTCGAAAAGCAGGCTAGGTTGAAGCGGGAGTACGACCGCAAGCGCCGCGAGGCCGAGGAGAAGCGCAAGGTGAAGCCCGGTGAGGAGTGCGCCGACCCGAGCGTGCGCTCCCGCTACCGCTGCTCCACCGGGAAGACGCCGCTGCCGGAGACGGCGCCTAAGAGGTAGGGCGCGCGCTCGAGGCCGCCTCGAGGAACACGTTCTCCCAGCGGTCGGCGGCCGCCTCGATCGTCTGGCCCTTGGCCCACGACCGCCCCTTGCGCGCCAGGCGCTTGCGCTCGCGCCGGCGGGTCACCAGACGCTCCAGCGCGTCGAACCAGCCGTCGTCCGGCACGAGCCTTCCACCCTGGTCCTCGCCCAGAGCGGCGTAGGGCCCGACCGGCGAGGCGAGCCACGGGACGCCCGAGGCCGCGTACTCCTTGACCTTGATGTCCGAGCGGGTGCGGTTGCCCGGGAGGTCGGCGAGCGGCGCGATTGCGACGTCGAACCCGCCGATCCGCCGCGGCAGCTCCATGAAGGGCACCAGGCCGTCGTGGCGGTAGCGCTCCGGCAGCGCCAGGTCGACGCCGATGCACTCGACCCGCACCTCGGGGTGCGCCTCGAGCAGGTGCGTGAGCGCCTGCACGATGGGGATGCGCAGCACGTCCGCGCGGTGGTCGATCCCGCCCACCCAGCCGATCACGATGCCGTCGTGGCGGTTGCGCGGACGCTCGACGTCGTGCAGCACGTAGTTGGGGATGACCTCCACCCGCTCGATCCCGGACTCGCGGTATTTGGCCGCCAGGCGGTCGTTGGTCGTGGTGAAGACGCGGGCCATGCGCGCCGCCTTGACCGTCATCGCGTGGATCCGCACGCCGGTGGCACCGCCGACCTTGCGGAAGTCGGGACTCTCCTTGGGGACGGCGGTGAAGTCGTCGTCGTTGTCGTAGGTCACGGCCGTGCCGGCGCGGTCCAGCTCGGCGAGCACCCGGCGCGTCGCGTCGTCCGCGCGCCGGTACACGTGGACCAGGTCGCAGCCCGCGAACGCGCCGGCGGCGGCGCGCCCCTCGTCGTCGGGCCAGCGGACCTCGTGCCCGCGGCGCTGCATCGCCTGCATCGGCGCCAGCGCGCGGTAGAAGGCGGCCGAGTTGGCCTCGAACAGGACCCCCAGGCGCATGCTCACCCGGGCGGGTCGACGTAGACGCGCTGGCCCGCGATGTGGCGGCCCGTGCCGCTGGGCGGCGGGGTGCGGTAGACGTCGACGTGGCGGCCGTCGATCGCGCCGCCGGTGTCGTGCGCCGTGAACCAGCCGCCGCTGATCCCGCGGTAATACGGGATGTAGACGCGGCTGCCCAGCGGGATCACCCGCGGGTCCACGGCGACGCTGCGGTAGTAGCGCAGCGGCCGCGAGGGTCCACGGGCGAAGCGCACGCCGGGCAGCGGCACGTAGCGCAGACCGGCGCCGGCGAACCAGCCGCCGCCGGCCAGCGGGTAGGTCAGCGCGCCGCGGGCGTTGCGCCAGAACCCGCCGGCGCGCCAGTAGATCCCCCTGCCGCAGCCGATGCACGAGCGCCGGCCGCGGCGATCGACCCAGCCGCCGCGACCGGTGTCGGACACGTGATAGCGGCGCCCGTCCAGCCCGATCCCGTCGCCCTCCATCGTCACCCCGCGCGCGGAGTACAGCCAATCGACGCGATGGGCGCCGGGCAGTCCGGGCGCCTTCACGAACGCGCCGCGAAACCAGCTCTCGGGGACCGGGAAGTACTCGGTGACGGTGACCCGCTCCAGCCATCCCGGCCGCGAGATCGGCCGCGCGCTCGCCGTCTCGGCGACGCTCGCCAGGGCCGCGAGCGACGCGGCGGCCGCGGCGGCGGCGCGCCTCACTGGTCCGGCAGGCCGCGCGCCGCCACGGCGCCGGACGCCCCGGGCCCGCGGCGCGGGCGTCCCGGCACCAGCAGGCGGTCGATCTCGGTGAGCGTGGCCTGGGGGATGCTGCGCTCGTCGCCGAGCACGAAGCCGTGCCCGCCGCGCGTGGAGCGCGCCGAGCGCAGGTACGCGCGCACGGAGGGCGGGAGGGTCCCGTCCCGGCGGGTCAGCAGCAGCGCCGCCTGGGGACCTGCGCCGGCGAGGTCGAACGCGCCCACCGCGTTGCCCCAGTCGCGCGGGTTGACGAAGGTCCAGCTGCCGCCGCGACGCATCCCCCATCCGAATCCGGTCTTGGCGTCGTGGAAGCGGGCCAGCGCGACCGCGACCTCGGCGGGCGACTGGCCAGGGATCCGCGTGACGCGCCCGTAGCGCCCGAGCTCCTGCACGACCGCGTCGGAGATCGCCGACGCCGGGGCGGCGACGTAGACCTGGGGCGACTCCAGCCGCAGCTTCTTGCGCTGGACGAGCAGCTCGCGGGTCGCGGCCGGCACGTCGTCGCGGCCGACGAAGGCCAGCGTGTCCCCGCTGTAGGCGCTCCACGCCGCGCCCGGCAGCGCGTGGTCGCGACTGTTCGACGGCACGACGACGATCTGGTCGGAGTACGCCTTGGCCCAGCCGCCGCGGAACGGGACCATCTCGAGCGTCAGGCGCTCGGGGCTGCGCGCCTTGAGCTGCGTCAGCTCCAGGTCCTTCTCCTGCAGCCCGGCGAACACGTCGTCGCCCGCCTGGCCGACGACGACCGCCTGCAGCCCGGAGGCGCGGGGAAAGCCGCGCAGGCGCAGGCGATCCACCAGGTCCGCCGTGGCCGTCGGCAGGTAGTCGAGCCGGCGCGGGAGGATCGCGGCGGAGACCGGCGGGGCGGCGAACTGCGCGGACACCAGCGTCTCGCGCCAGCGGTCCATGCGCGTGAGGATCAGCCCGTTGGGCTGGATGTCGTCGCCCGGGTAGGCGGCGAGCACGGCCGCGCCCGCCACGTCGGTGGGCGACAGCCCGCGCACGCGGACGACGTGCTTGCCGAAGTCCGCCGCGCGCACGGTCCCGCGCGCCGCCTCCAGCGGCTTGCCCTTCGGCTCGTCCTCGCCGCCGCATCCCGATCCGGCCAGGACGGCGGCGGCGGCGAGCGCCATGACGGTGCGTCCAGCGGTCATCTATAGCGTCCCCGAAGGGAACAACCACGCGGGGCGGGCAAGCGTGACGCGCAGTTCGCGTCACGCCTGGGCGGCCTGGCTCGTTGTTGGGCGCATGAGGGGGATCCTGCGCTGGCTGACGTTCCGGCGCCTGGCGCTGGCCGTGCTGCCGACCGCGCTGCTCACCGGCGGCTCGTACGTCGCGTTCTACCGCGACGGCGGCGGCGAGCGCACGGCGGGCCAGGCGGCCCGGCCCGAGCAGACCGTCCCGGCGTACCCAGCCGAGGACCCGACGGTGGACGAGGACGTGCTCGGCGTCGCGGCCGAGCCGGTCACCCCCCTCGAGCCCGAGCCCAAGAAGAAGAAGAAGAAGGCCGACGACCCGGCCGACGACGTCTCCGCCGATCCCGCGCCCCCGGAGCCCGACCCCGTCGCGGACACCGGCGCGGCCGTCCGCCAAGCCGTGACCGACACCCTGGCCGCGGTCGGCTACGAGGGCGCCAAGGTCGAGGTCGCGGACGGCGGGAGCACCGTCAGCGTCGGCGTACGGGCGGCGCAGGCGTGCGATCCCGACGCGCTGACCGGCGCACGCCTGGTCGAGCGGATCCGCTCCGGGCTGCCGGAGGTGCGGACGGTCCGCGTGACGGTGCGCGGCAGCGGCCAGAGCCTGTCCGACTACCGCCGCGCCCGCTGCGCGCCCGAGCCCGGCGGCGAGGATCAGGACGGCGGCGTCGTGTACTCCAAGCGCGGCTCGGGGACGTTCACCACCCCGACCTTCACGATCACCGCGAGCACGTGGACGGTGACCTACCGCAACACGGGCGACTTCTTCCAGGCGTTCGTGATCAAGGACGGCAAGGTGCAGCCCTTCGTCCTGGAGGGCAGCCGGCGCGGCACGGGCACCGAGTCCTTCCGCGGCCCGGGCCGCTTTCGCCTGAAGATCAACGGCGACGACGGCTGGTCGGTCAGCGTCCGAGACGGGACCTAGCGCGTCGGGACCACGCCCTCGCTGGGCGGCAGGGCCTGCACCGGCTGGCTCGGGCTCGGCTCCCAGCGGCCGTCCGCGCGCAGCCAGGACAGGCGAAAGCGCCCGCGCCGGGGCGCTGCCCCGGGCAGGCGGCGCGAGAAGCTGCCGTCGGGCGCGCTGGTGAAGGTGACGCGCGGGCGCGCGCCGGGCCGCGGGGGGCGCGTCGGGACGGCCCGCCAGCGCGCGCCGAGCCCGCGCTCGATGCGCACGCGCACCCGGCGGTGCGCCGTGCGCACATGCCCCCACAGCACGAGCTCGGCGTGGGGGCGGCGCGGGTCCCGTCCCGCCATCAGCGTCAGCGGAAACGTGGCGGCGGCGGGCTTGGGCGTCCCGTCCTCGAAGAACAGCCCGGACTGCCAGCTGCCGATGATGCGACGGCCGATGCCGGCCTCCAGCGCGGACACCGCCGCGCCGGTCCGCACGTCGCGCAGCAGGAACTGGGGGAACGTCTGCAACCCCGCGACGCGCCGCGCCAGGTACTCGCCCTGCGCGAGCAGGCGCGACTGCTGGCCCAGCGTCCACGGCTTGGAGTGCACCGGGAAGTTGGTCTCGTAGCCGAACTCGGTGAGCCAGATCCGCGCCACCCCGGGCGCCAGCCGGCCGCTGCGCACGAGCGTGCGCAGCAGCCAGCGCAGCCGCGGCAGGTCGCCGATGCGCACGGTGTCGGGATCGCGTCCCATGGTGCCGGGCGGGAAGCCCAGCGCGTAGGGGTGGTGGCTGAGGCCGTCGCCGGGCACGCGCGCGAACCCGGCGCAGGCGCCGGTGCTCAGCGGGCGCAGCGACTCGTCCACGCAGGCCAGGCGCCGCAGGAAGGCCAGCGGCGCGACCGCGCCGACGGCGCCGCGCGACCGGAAGGCGTTGGGCGCGGTCGAGCCGATCAGGACCGTCGCGTCGGGCCGCACCGCCTTGACCGCGGGGTACGCCGCGGCGACGAGCCGCCGGTACCAGTCGGCGGCCACGATCGTCCCCCGGCGCACCAGCGGCCGCGCGAACACCGCGACGTTGGGCTCGTTCCACAGCTCGAAGGCGTCGGCGCGCGCCAGGGGCGCGGGGGCGCCGGGCGGCGTGAAGGTCCCGGAGTAGCGCCGGGCCAGCGCGCGGGCGAAGGCGGCGAACTCGGCCGGGTCGGGCTCGGTCACGGAGTCGACGTCGGGTGCACCCGTGCGCGACGCCGTCGCCCACAGCGGGGCGCCGAACGCCAGGTCCACCAGCACGCTGAGCCCGTTGGCGGCCGCCAGGCGCACCGCACGGTCCAGCGCCGCCACGGCGGGACCGTCGTAGGCGCCGGGATCGGCGGCGTCGAACCCGGCCGGGCGCTGGACGGCGTCGCGCTGCGGCGCCAGCGAGCGCCAGCTCGCGGTGACGCGCAACCGGTCCACGCCGAGCGCGCGCATCTGCTTCAGCGCCGAGTCGACCGCCGCGTCCGAGCGCCCGCCGAGGACGACGGCGTCGTCCTGCATCAGCGTCTCCACGGCGCGCGCGGGCGCCGCGCCGGTGAGCAGGCACGCCGCGAGCGCGAGCGCGATGACCACGTATGTCCGAATCCCCATCCCCCTTGGTGGCGTACGGGGAGAACCAGGCAGCTCGCGCGCGCGTGACGCCCGATTGGGCCGCGCCCGCTCTACAGTCCCGGCATGGACGTCGCGATCGCCGGTGCGCACGGGAAGGTCGCGCGGCGGCTGGTGCGCCGCCTCGCCGCGCGCGGCGACCGCGTGCGCGGGCTCGTCCGCAACCCCGAACACGCCGACGACTTGCGCGCCGACGGCGCCGAGCCCGTCCTGTGCGACCTCGAGCAGGCAGACGTCGCACGCGTCGCGGACGCCATCGCCGGCGCGGACGCGGTCGTCTTCGCGGCGGGCGCCGGCCCGGGCAGCGGCGCGCAGCGCAAGTTCACGATGGACCGCGACGGCGCGATCAAGCTGCTGGAGGCGGCGCGCGGCGCGCAGGTGGACCGCTACGTGATGGTCAGCGCGGTGGGAGCGGAGAGCCCGCCGGAGGGCGACGACGTCTTCAGCCTCTACCTGCGCGCCAAGGCGCAGGCCGACGGAGGCGCTGGGCGCCAGCGATCGCGCGTGGACGATCGTCCGCCCGGGCTCGCTGAGCGACGCACCGGGTGAGGGGCGCGTGGACGTCTCCACCGAGCCGGTGCGCGGCGAGGTGACGCGCGACGACGTGGCGGCCGTGCTGGAGGCCGTGCTGCACGAGCCGCGCACGCGCCACCTGAAGCTGTACGTCCGCGGCGGCGAGGACCCCGTCGAGCGCGCGGTGGCCGCGCTGATATAACGGCTGCATGGAGCGACCGCGACCCGAAGAAGAGGCGAGCCTCGGCGACGCCCAGTCGGCGAACCCGCCGGACGACCCGGACTACATCGAGCCCGACGCCGAGCCGCTGGACGCCGACGTCGAGGACGCCGACCTCTTCCTGGGCGACGACGAGTAGCGCACTCGGGCATCCCGTATCGTGACCCGTGCACGCGAACCGGGAGGCACGGGAACGATGAGCACCGCCGAGACCAAGTGGGGGCCGGGCGCGAACGCCGAGGCGATCCAGGCCTGGGACGGCCCCCTCTACGAGCGCTTCGTCCGCTATCGCCACCTCGTCACGACGGGCCTGGGCGCGCACGGCGAGGCGGCGCTGCGCCTCGAGCCGCCGCAGCCCGGCGACCGGGTCCTCGACATCGGCTGCGGGTTCGGCGACACGGCCCAGCACATCGCCGGGCTGGTGGGCCCGCAGGGCGAGGTCGTCGGGGTCGACGCCGCCGAGCGCTTCATCGAGACGGCCCGCGCCGAGGCCGCCGAGGCCGGCGTGGAGAACGTCCGCTTCGAGGTCGCCGACGTGCAGGTCGACTCCCTGGGCGAGGGCTTCGACCGCGCGTTCTCGCGCATGGGCACGATGTTCTTCGCCAGCCCCGTCCCGGCCATGCGCAACGTGCGCGCCGCGCTGAAGCCGGGCGGTCGCCTGGCGATGGTCGTGTGGCGCCGGCGCATCGACAACGAGTGGCTCTACCGCGCGCAGGAGATCGTCGAGGGAATCGTCGAGCGCCCCGAGGAGTACGACGAGCCGACGTGCGGGCCCGGGCCCTTCTCGATGGCCGACGCCGACACGACGAGCGGGATCCTCGTCCACGCGGGGTTCGAGGACGTCGCGCTGCACCGCTGCGACATCCCGATCCTGATCGGACGCGACGTCGAGGAGGCGATCGACCTCGTGACCGCCCTGGGGCCGGCGGGCGAGATCCTGCGGCTGGCCGGTGACCGCGCGGCGCATCTGCACGGCCAGGTGCGCGAGGCGCTGCGCGACGGCCTCGCGCGGTACGAGACGCCGGACGGCGTGCTCGCCCCCGCCTCGACGTGGGTCGTCACCGCCTCGGCGCCCCGCTGAGTGTCGGTCAGCGAGGAGCTCGGCGCCCGCCGAACCGTCGAGGTGCCGGCGGGGACGCTGGAGTACCGCGAGCGCGGCAGCGGTCCCCCAGTGGTGTTCGCGCACGGCGCGGCGGTCAACGGTGACCTGTGGCGCCGCGTGGCCCCCGCCCTCGCCGGCGCGCAGCGCTGCATCGCCGTCGACCTGCCGCTGGGCGGGCACCGGATCCCGCTCAAGGACGATCCGGACCTTTCCCTCTACGGCGCGGCCGAGGTCCTGGCGGACTTCCTCGAGGCGCTCTCGCTGCAGGACGCGACGCTGGTGGCCAACGACACGGGCGGGGCGATCTCCCAGGCCCTGGTCGGCCATCGTCCCGAGCGCGTCGGGCGGCTCGTGCTCACCTCTTGCGACGCGTGGGAGAACTACCCGCCCAAGGCCGTCGCCTACCTGAAGCCCACGGTCCGCATCGCGCCCGTCTTCTGGCTGCTCGCGCAGTCGATGCGCCTGCGGGCCGCGCAGCGTCTGCCGATCGCCTACGGGTGGGGGACGCACGCACCGATCGAGGCGCGGATCATGGACTCCTACCTGGACGGGCTGCGCACCGACGCCGGCGTGCGGCGCGACTTCGCCGCGCTGCTGCGCGGCGCGCGCAAGGCCGACTGCGTGCGGGCCTCGGAGAGCGTGCGCGGCTTCGACGGCCCAGCGCTCGTGGCCTGGGCGGCGGACGACAAGCTCTTCCCGCGCGCGCACGGGGAGCGGCTGGCGCAGCTGCTCCCCCAGGGCCGCTTCGCTTTAGTAGAGCGCTCGCGCACCTTCGTCCCGGAGGACAACCCCGGGGCGCTGGTGGCGCTGCTGCGCGACTTCCTGTCCTAGCCCTGTTCGCGGGCGACGGCCTCGGCCAGCTCGGCCTTGCTCATCTTCGAGCGGCCGCTGACCCCGGCCTTCTTCGCGCGCCCGTAGAGCTCCTGGCGCGTGCTGCCCAGGAGGTCGACGCCGCCGTAGGTCTTGCCGCCCCGGCGCGCCGCGCGACCGCTCTTGGCGGCCTGCGGGTCCGAGGGTCCCTTGCGGTCCTTGGGCTCCCAGTGGTCGCCCTTCTTCTCGAAGGTGTGCTTGAGCGCGTCGTACGCGACGCGGTGGGCCCGCTCGCCATCGCCGTACTGCTCGACTGCGCTGTCGTGCGCCTTGGCGAACGTGCGCTGGGCCTTGGCGGGCGAGCGCTGCAACGTGCCCGGCAGCTCGCTCTTCTTGGCCTTGCCCTGCTTCGTGGTCTTCGGCATACCGGTTGCGTTCCCGGTGCCACTCGCGGCGAAACGGGCGGCGTCAGCCCGCGTCCTCGAAGTAGTCCGGGTGCTCCCCGCGCAGGTCGTCGAGGGCCGCCAGCACCATGCGCAGGTGGTGGCGCATGCTCTCCTCGGCCGCGTCCGCGTCGCCGCGCTCGACGGCGGCGACGATCAGCTTGTGCTCGGCGACCATCTCGTGCAGGTAGCGGGGCTGGGGCAGGCTCATGCGCCGCACGCGGTTGAGATGGCCGTTGGCGCGCTGGGCGAGCGACCAGGCGACGCCGTGTCCGCTGAGCTCGCACAGCGCGGAGTGCAGCTCGTCGTCCAGGACGTACCAGCGGTCGAAGTCGCCGGCGTCGCGCACCTCCTCCTGGCGCGCGAGGATCCCCTTGAGCGCGCGGACGTCCGCGCGGTCGGAGCGCTCGGCCGCCAGCCGCACGGCGGCGCACTCCAGCGCCTCGCGGACGAATTGCGCGTCCGCGACCGCCGCCAGGCTGACGCGCGAGACGAAGGTGCCCAGCTGCGGCACGATCTCGACCAGGCGGTCGTCGCGCAGCCGAACCAGGGCCTCGCGGACCGGCGTGCGGCTCACGCCCAGCGACTCGGCCAGCTCCTGCTCGGACAGCTGACGGCCGGGCTCCAGCTCCGCGCTGACGATCGCGTCGCGCAGGGCCGCGTAGATCTGAGCGCGCATCACGCCGGCCCGGCGCACGCGGCGATCGATCTTCATGCGAGCTCCAGGGTCGAGAGGACGGTCGCGGCGATGCGCTCCTCGTTCGGCATGGCCGCCAGCTCGAGGTTCTTCGCGTAGGGCAGCGGGACCTCGGCCATGCCGACGCGCTCGACCGGCGCGTCGAGGTCGTCGAAGCACGCCCGCTGGATCCGGGCCGCCAGCTCGGCGGACACGCCGTACGTGGGCCAGCCCTCCTCGACGCACACGACGCGGTTCGTGCGCGAGACCGAAGCGGCGACCGTCTCCACGTCCAGTGGCCGCAGCGAGCGCAGGTCGACGACCTCGGCCTCGATCCCGCGCTCCGCGGCCAGCCGCTCGGCCACGCGCAGCGCCCGCACGGTGGCGAAGGAGTGGGCGACGAGCGTGACGTCGCGGCCCGGGCGCGCGACGGCCGCCTGCCCGATCGGGACGACGTGGTCGGGATCGAGCGGGACCTCGCCCTTCTCCTTGTAGATCGGCAGGTTCTCCACCACGACGACGGGGTCGTCGTCGCGGATCGCCGACTTCAGCAGTCCCTTGGCGTCGGCCGGCGTGGCCGGCGCGACGACCTTCAGGCCGGGGACGTGGGCGAACCAGCCCTCCAGCGACTGCGAGTGCTGGGCGGTCAGCTGGTTGCCGGCGCCGTTGGGCGTGCGGATCACGAGCGGGCAGCGCACCTCGCCGCCGAACATCGCGCCGACCTTCGCCGCGTGGTTGACCACCTGGTCGATCGCGACGAGCAGGAAGTTGATCGTCATGATCTCGACCACGGGCCGCTCCCCGAGCATCGCCGCGCCGACGCCGGCGCCCACGAAGCCCTCCTCGGAGATCGGCGTGTCGCGTACTCGCTCGGGACCGAACTGCGCGAGCAGGCCGGCCGAGACCTTGTATGAGCCCTCGAAGACGCCGACCTCCTCGCCCATGAGGAAGACGCGCTCGTCGCGCTCCATCTCCTCGCGCAGGGCCAGGCGCAGCGCCTCGCGGTACGTCATGACCTCGCTCGCGGGCGCCGCCGGGACGGGGTCGGGGACCAGCGTCTCGGTGCTCACGTCCCCAGCCCACCCGCGAAGACGAGGTCGCGCTCGCCGAACGGGCTCCCGGGGAGCATCCGCGCAAACTGCTCCCCGCTGCCGGCCGCGTACATCCCTGCGGCGAGCTCGGCGACGTCGGGCTCCGGGCTCTCCTGCGCCGCGGCGACGGCCGCGGCGAGCGTCTCTTCGGTGCGGGCGTCGATCTCGTCGAACGTCGCCTCCTCGATGCCGGCCTCGCGCAGGCGCTCGCGGGTGCGCACGAGCGGGTCGTGCTCCATGCGCGCGGCGATCTCGTCCTTGCTGCGGTAGGCGATCCCGGCGTCGGCGACCGAGTGGCCGCGGTAGCGGTAGGTCAGAAGTTCGAGTACGGCCGGGCGGCGCTCCTCGCGCGCGGCGGCCAGCAGGCGGCCCGTGGACTCGATCACCGCTTCGAGGTCGTCGCCGTCCACCCGCTCGCCGGGCATCCCGTAGGCGTCGGCGCGGCGGTGCAGCTCGGGCACGGCGGAGGCGCGATCGACGGCCGTGCCCATTCCGTAGCCGTTGTTGACGACCATGAAGACGACGGGCAGCGACCACAGCGCCGCGAGGTTGAGCGACTCGTGCCAGGCGCCCATGTTGACCGCGCCGTCGCCCAGCTCGCACAGCACGGCCTGCCTGCGTTCCTGGCGCACGAGCGCCAGTGCGAGTCCGGTCGCGATGGGGAGCTGGCCGGCGACGATCCCCCAGCCGCCGTAGAACCCGCGCTGGACGTCGAGCAGGTGCATGGAGCCGCCGCGCCCGTGCGCGCAGCCGTCCGCGCGCCCGAAGAGCTCCGACATCACGGCCGCCGGCGGGACGCCGCGGGCGAGCGCGAAGCCGTGGCAGCGGTAGCCGGTGACCAGCAGGTCGTCGTCCTGGAGCGCGTGGACGGAGCCGATCGTCGCCGCCTCCTGGCCGGAGCACAGATGGCAGTAGCCGCCGATCCGCGCCGCCTTGTACTGCCGCTCGGCCTCCGTCTCGAACAGCCGGACGAGCACCATCCGCTCGTAGAGGTCGAGCAACGCCGCGGTGTCCACGACGGGGAGCCGCTCCGAGCGCACTGCCATGCTTGTATACAAGCATACGGCCACGGCCGCCGGGGAGGTTTCGCGTAAAGATCAGGACGGTGCGGCCACTTCTCGAACCGCGGCCACGAACTCCCCGGGACGCTCGAGGTGGATCGCATGGCCGGCCCCGGCGACCCGCACGACCCGCGCGCCGGGAACCAGTCCCGCGACGTAGCCCGTCGCCCGCGAGAACGCGCGGTCGCTGAGCTCGCCGACGAGGCAGACGACCGGGGCGCGCAGCGTCGCCACCTCCTCGCGGCTCAGATGCTCGGCCGTGCCGGCCCGCAACTCGGCCATGTTCGCGCGTCCGTTCGCCAGCATCGCCTCGCGCATCGACTCGTCCAGCCGATCGAACGCGGTCCCACCCGTCGAGTAGCGCAACGCCCAGCGCAGGAACACCTCCGATCCCGCCGCGTCATCCTTCACCCGACTCAGCACGCGCGCCGCGATCGCGGCGCGAGCCTGCCGCAACCCCGGCCGCTTCGAGGCATGCAGGGGAGCCTCCACGAGCACCAGCCCCGCGACCAGCTCCGGCCGCCGCACCGCCAGATCCAGCGCGATCAATCCTCCACTGCTCCAGCCGACCACCACCGCCGGCGCAGCATCCAGCGCCCCGAGCAGCGCAGCCGCGTCCTCCCGATGGACTTCCAGATCGTCGACCGGCGCATGCGCCGACCGCGTGAACCCGCGCCGGTCATACGCGATCACGCGCCGCCGCTCGCCCAGCATCTCGAACGCCTCGCCCCACACGTCCGCATCCCCGCCCATGCCGTGAATCAGCAGGACGGCAGGCCCGTCGCCGAGCGAGCGATGGAACAGCTCGACGCCATCGACGGCGATCGCAGGCACCAAGACGGACTCTAACCGCGTGGTGCCCGTTAGGCCGTGCTCATTTCCGGCACCGGCGCGACCTCGCGCTCAGGGTCCTCATCCGGGATCTGGCGCTCGATGCCGATCAGCAGCTCCTCGTCGAGCACCGCGAGGATGCGCTTCAGCACCGGAATCGTCGGCATGTGTGCGCCGCCTTCCAGCTTCGAGATGAAGGAATGCGAGGTACCCGCCCGCTCGGCGACCTCACGCTGAGTCAGGTCCAGTTCGTAGCGCCGCTCGCGGATGTGCGCCGCGATCCAGTTCTTCTCGCGCAGCTCGCGGATGGCGGCGTACTCGTCGCGGGCGTCCCGGTAGCGCTCGTCGCGGCGGGCGCGGCCCGTTGCCGCCTCGGCGGCCGGAGTTCCCGCGGGACTGACGCGGCTGTCCAGCTTGGCTTTCATTGGCTGCCTAGCTTAACTATCTTGGTAAGCCAGTCAACTCCTTCTTCGGCTCTTCGCCGGCGCGTCTTGACCCGCCGCCCGGGGCGGTCTCCTGCGTTCGGCGTCCATGCGGGCCCTGAAATCAGCCATCCGTCGCCTGGCAAGCTCGACTTCGGCAGCCGGCACCGCCCCGGTGTCCTTCTCGAAGGCGTGCAGCAACACGATCAGGTTCCCCGCGCGCTGGTAGAGAACGCGATAACGGGTGTTGGCGAAGCGCACCCGCAGCTCGCGCAGCTCCCCTTCGATCTGCGACGTGATCGGGAACTCGGGCGGAGGCGCGTCCGGCGGCTTGCCGTTCAGGTACTCCTCGGCGTAGTCGTCGATCTTGGCGGCGCGCTTGGGAGGCAGCGCCTCGATGAAAAGGTCGACCCGGCTCGACGCCACGCCGGTCGCGGTAGTAGACGGCCTGAGTCCGCGCCATGTATCGAGCATCGCAATCCGCTCGCCCGCTACTTGCCCAAACTTTGCCGGTCCCTGTTAACGAAAGACCTCCGCCAGGGCCTTTCTCCGCAAACCAGCAACTAGTCGGGGAGACAGGATTTGAACCTGCGACCTTCCGGCCCCCAGCCGGATGCGCTACCAGGCTGCGCCACTCCCCGAGGGACCAGCGATTCTAGGCCACAGGCTTCGAAGCGTCCGGTCTGGGGCTTCGCGGCGGACGTCGTTCGGGCAAACTGTCCGTGCGTGCGGCGGTAGCTCAATGGTAGAGCTTCGGCCTTCCAAGCCGACGACGCGGGTTCGACTCCCGTCCGCCGCTCTGACTTGACGGGTCCGGGGTCGCTCAGGCCGCCGCCTGGGTGGCGTAGCGCTTGGCCGCGCGGGCGCGGGCCTTCTCCGCCTCGATCTCGCGGTCCTTCGGCGGTGCGTTGGTCGTCAGCTGGGAGAGCAGGGTCATCGAGGCCTCGGCGACCGCGTCGACGGCCTGGTCGAAAGCCTCGGCGTTCGCCCGTGAGGGCTTCGTGAAGCCGCTGATCTTGCGGACGTACTGCAGCGCGGCGTCGCGGACCTCTTCTTCCGTGGCGGCCGGCTCGAAGTTGAAGAGCGTGTGGATGTTTCGGCACATGCCCCGACACTAGCGCGGGCGGCGCTCCTCCATCGGCACCTCGCCGCCCTTGTCGCGCAGTCCGGGTGGCGGCCAGGGGCCGAACCAGTTGTCGCGGGCGCCGTCGAGGGTCACGACGGAGCCGCTCAGGGCGCGGCCGAGCGGGGAGGCGAGCAGGGCGATCAGCCAGGCGTGCTCCTCCTCGCGGCCCAGGCGCTGAAGCGGGACCGTGCGCGCGGCGGCGCGCCAAACCTGCTCGGGGTACTTGCGCAGCGACTCGGTGTCGAAGTGGCCCGCCGCGGCGGCGATCACGGCGATCCCGTCGGCGGCCCACTCGGCGGCCAGCTTGCGGGTCAGGCCCTCCACGGTGGCGCGCGCGGCGCTGGAGTGGACCATCCCCGCCAGGCCGTGGTGGGGCGACAGCGTGACGTTCACGATCGTGCCGCCGTCCGGCGCCGAGCGCATCCACCCGCCGGCCGCCGCGCGCGACATGTGCAGCGTGCCGCCGACGTTGAGGTCGAAGACGGCGCGCCACCCCTTCGGCTCGATCGCCTCGGCGGGCGCGAAGTACTGCCCGCCGGCGTTGTTGACCAAGACGTCGAGCCGCCCGTGGCGGGCGAGCACCGTCTCGACGATCGCCCCCGCGCCCTCCGCCGTGCGCACGTCGCCGGGCACCGCGTCGCAGTGCGATCCGATCTCCCCGGCCGCCGCCTCCAGCACCTCCGCGCGCCGGCCGGCGATCGTGACCGTCGCGCCGCACGCGTGCAGCTCGCGTGCCGCCGCCTTGCCGAGTCCCGTGCCGCCGCCCGTGACCAGCGCGACCCGTCCCTCGAGCAGGCCGTCCGCGAAGATTCGCGAGTCCGCCACGGCGCGAGTCTATTTGCCCTCCCGCGCCACCCGGAGCGCCGACTCCTCGGACGCAAACGCCCGCACGCGCGCCACGAGACCGCCGCGCATCTCGCACAGCCACGCCCCCGGGTTGTCGATGCGCAGGCCGCTGCGCCGCTCCTTCGCCACGAAGCGCCCCGCCACGACGATCCGGTCCCCCAGCTCCGTCCAGCGGCGGGGGTAGTTCTGCAGCTCGTCGAACTCCTGCGCGACGTCCTCGAGCGCGCGGCGCACGCCGTCGTGCCCGCGGTACACGATCCCGGCCGCCGTCGGCCGCATCGGGATCCACTCGACCTCGGGATCGCAGACCGCGATCAGCGCCGCCACGTCGCGGCGGTTGAAGGCCGCGAACGCCAGGGTGATCGTCTCGACGGCTTCCTCGGTCACCCGCGGGCGAGGCGCCGCTCGAGCGCCGCGCGCAACCGCGCGCGCCAGCGCGCCGGGCCCAGCGACACGGTCCGCACATGCCCGAGCTGGATCGGCGGGTCCGGCTCAGCGCGGCTCGCGGCCATCCAAGCGTCCACGACGCGGCGCATGTGCGCCTCCTGCGCCTGGCCGAACGTCACGGTCGCGGCCCGCCGGACCCGGATCGCGCCGGCGTCGCGGTACAGCCCGAACAGGAAGCGCGAAACGTCATCGTCGGGAACCGCCACGCGCGCAGTGTGCCGCGCGCGCCGGACGGTACCTCGCACGTCGCGCGACTAGACTCAGGACGGCCCGGGGGAGTGATCTAACGGCTATGAGCACGGTCTCCAAAACCGTGAATCCGGGTTCGAATCCCGGCTCCCCCGCTTCAGGCCCGGGCGCGTGAGCGGGCCGGACGGCGCTTCTTCGCCGCCGGCGCCGGAGGCGCGTCGGGGACCTGCACGCCCTCGAAGAACATCATCGCGACCATCGCCTCGCGCTCGCCCTCGTGGTTGCCTTTGCGCAGGCGCTCCAGGCTCTCCGCGTGGATGCGGTCGACCTTCTCCAAGGTGCGGGCCAGCTCGGCGGCGATCGCGCGCCAGCCCTGCTCGTCGAGCCGCAGCTTCGTCAGGCTCATGTGGGCGTCGTCCGCCGCGAAGCCGCCGGCCGCCGCGGCCGCGTTGACCTGCGCGCCGATCTCGTCGAGCGCCGCGCCCGCCATCGCCTGCTTGACGATGCCGGGGACCTTGGCCCACGCCTCGTCGGGGATGTGGTGCTTGGCGTCCGCGCGGTAGTAGTGCTCGATGGCGCCGCGGCGCGGCGTCTTGCGCACCAGCTTGATCAGGCCGAGCGCCTCGAGGCGGCGGACGTGGTAGCTGACGACGCCCAGCGACGCGTCCAGCTCCAGCGCGATCTCGCTGGGACTCGCCACTCGCTGCTCGAGAATGGCAAGGATCCGGACCCGCAGCGGATGAGCGAGCATCTTGACGAGGCGAGCATCGATGATCTCGTCTCTACGTTTGGTTGTCTTCGCGCCAGGCATTCCTCAACCGCGCTCGGATGCGGTGCAGACGGACCTTAACCGTGCCCTCGGGCAGATCCAACCTGCGTGCAACCTCGGCCTGCGAAAGGTCGTGACGGTACCGAAGGTGTATCAGGACTCGCTCGTCGGGGCGTAGGCAGTCGAGCATGTCCTGCGCCGCGAGGTCGGCGAGAAGCACGTCGATCGGGTCGTCGGAGGGGGTTCGCGACGGCTCCAGCGGCGACATGATCTCGCGCTCCGAGCGCTGGGTGCGGCCTTTGAGGATGCGCAGCGCCTCGTTGTGCGTGATGCGCAGCAGCCACCCCAGCGGATCGTCCTGGCTCTCGCACGCGGTGCGCCGGCGCCACGCCCGCGTCATCGCCTCCTGAACCGCCTCCTCGGCGTCCTCGCGGTCGCGCAGGACCCGCCGCGCCTCGCGCAGGCAGCGCGAGCGGGCGAAGCGCCAGTCCC
Source organism: Solirubrobacteraceae bacterium (assembly GCA_031177685.1). Taxonomy (GTDB): domain Bacteria; phylum Actinomycetota; class Thermoleophilia; order Solirubrobacterales; family Solirubrobacteraceae; genus AC-38. Next base: position 37,586 of record JAPSGI010000008.1, read on the forward strand.
AATCCGGCTCCGGAAGCGGGAGCCCGGTTCTGTCGGTCGCAGGCTGAATGATCGGACATTGTCCTCTACTGAAACGCTTTTGAGCAATAGCTGGGTCGTACGGAGGGATGGAGCCCTCTGCCGCCCGCTCTTCGACGACGTGCCCCGGCGCGCCGTCCGCGCTGCCCGCCTACGAGGTCCTGGCCCCCTTCTACGACCGCTACACGGCCGACTTCGAGCACGAGGTCGTGCTGGAGCAGCTCGAAACGCTGGCCCTCGAGCACGGCCTCCGCGGCCGCCGGGTGCTGGACGTCGGGTGCGGGACCGGCAAGAGCTTTTTGCCGCTGCTGGTCCGCGGCTACGACGTGACCGCGTGCGACATCTCGCCGCGGATGGTCGAGCGCGCCCGGCGCAAGCTCGGCAAGACAGACGCGGGGCGCGTCGTCGTCGCCGACATGCGCGCCCTGCCGTGGCGGCGGGCCTTCGACCTGGTCACCTGCCTCGACGACGGCCTGAACTACCTGCTGTCGGACTCCGACCTCGCAGCGGCGCTGCGGTCGATCGGGACGGCGCTGCGCCCGGGCGGGCTCGCCGTGTTCGACGTCAACACGCTGCGCACGTACCGCGAGACGTTCGCCGAGGAGTTCGTCGTCGAGTCCGGCCAGACCGTTTTCGAGTGGCGGGGCGAGGGGACCGGCGACGTGAAGCCGGGCGGCCTGTCGTCGGCCGTGCTGGACGTCCGCATGGGAAGCGGGCGCCTGCACGCGACGAGCCGCCACACGCAGCGCCACCACCCGCGCGAGGCGCTGGAGGCCGCCTGCCGCCGCGCCGGCCTGGACCCGCTCGCCGTCCGGGGCGTCGCGCCCGGCGCCCACCTCGTGGAGGACCCCGACGAGGAGGTCCACCGAAAGCTCGTCTTCGTCGCCCGCAGGCCGGCGACATGAACCGCAGAGAGGAGGAGATGCAATGTCCATCATCCGCTGGGGCTGATCGCCCACCGACCCTCGGCTCGCGGCTGCGCCTGCTGGCTCCGCTGCGGCGACGCGATTTCGCGCTGCTGTGGACCGGCACGGCGCTGTCGCTGGCCGGCGACGGGATCTATGCCGTGGCGATCGCCTGGCAGGTCTACGAGCTGTCGGGCGCCGCGACCGCCCTGGCCGCGGTCGGGCTCGCCTGGACGCTGCCGCAGGTCGTCCTGTTCCTCTCCGCGGGCCTCGCGGCGGACCGCCGCGACCGCCGGCGGCTGCTGATCGCCGCCGACCTCGTGCGCGCGGCCGCGATCGCGGTCCTGGGCGTACTCGCGCTCACGGGCGCGCTGCAGCTGTGGATGGTGCTCGCCGCCGTGGCGGCCTACGGCGTGGCGGAGGCCTTCTACGCGCCGGCGTTCATGGCGCTGGTGCCGCAGGTGGTCGCGCGCGACGAGCTGGTGGCCGCCAATGCGCTGGAGCACTCCGCGCGGCCGCTCGCCCTGCGGCTGGCGGGCCCGGCCCTGGGCGGAGCGCTGGTGGCCGGCGTCGGGGCGGGCGGCGCGCTGCTGGTCGACGCCGCGACCTTCGCGGCGTGCGCGCTGGCCATCGCGCTGATGCGTCCCGTCGCGGCGCCCTCCCCGCGCCGGCGCGCCTGGCGCGCCGAGCTGCGGGAGGGCGCGCGCTACGTGCGCGAGCGCGCGTGGCTGTGGACCACTCTCGCGGCCGCCGCGATCGGGCTGCTGGGCTTCTACGGGCCCGTGACCGTGCTGCTGCCCTGGCTGGTCAAGCACGAGCTGGGAGGCGGGGCCGACGGCTTCGGGCTGATCCTCGCGGCGGGCGGCGCCGGCGCGGTCGCGGCCGCGGTGGCGGTCGGGCAGGCCGGCCTTCCGGGCCCGCCGCTGCGCGTCGCCTACGTGTCGTGGGCGATCGGCGCGTTCGCGATCGCGGGCTACGGGCTGGCCGACACGCTCTGGCAGGCGGTGGCCGCGAGCGTCGCCGTCCAGGCCGGCATGGCGGTCGGCGCGATCGCGTGGGGCTCGCTACTGCAGGACGCGGTCCCGGCGAAACTGCTCGGCCGCGTGTCGAGCCTCGATTGGCTGCTGTCCAGCGCGCTGGTTCCGGTCTCGCTCGCGCTCACCGCCCCGGCCGCGGCCGCCTTCGGAGCCCGGGCGGTACTCATAGGCGCCGGCGCGCTGTCCGGGATCGCCCTGACCGCACTCGCAGTTGTGTTGCGGCGCCAAGGTCAGGCTACACTGAGCGTTCGATTTACGTCTCCGTAAAGTGGTCCAACGCGGCCCGCGCGCCGCCAACATGCTCCGGCCGATCCCCTTCCCGCTGCCGTACGCCCCCTTCGGCACGGCGCGCCGTCTCGCCCGGCGGCTGCGGGAGGCCCTCGAGCGCGGCGAGCTGGAGCTGCACTACCAGCCGAAGGTCCAGATCGACACCGGCCGCGCCACGAGCGTGGAGGCACTGCTGCGCTGGCGCGACCCGGACGCCGGCCTCGTGTCGCCCGACGCGTTCCTGCCCGGCGTGGAGCAACACCGGGTGATGGAGGAGATCGGCTTCCACGTGCTCGACTGCGCGCTGCGCCAGGCCACCGCCTGGCGGCGCGCCGGCGTCCCGCTCGGCGTCTCGGTCAACGTGTCGCCCGGAAGCCTGCTCGACGCCGAGCTGCCCGCCACCGTCGGCCGCGCCCTGGAGCGCTGCGACGTTCCTCCGGACGGGCTCGTGCTGGAGATCACCGAGACGGCGGTGCTGCAGGACCTCGAGCGCTGCGCCGCGATCCTGCGCCAGATCGCGGGCCGGGGCATCGGCATCTCGCTCGACGACTTCGGGACGGGTCACTCGTCGCTGACCCGGCTTTTGCAGCTGCCGATCGACGAGCTGAAGATCGACCGCGTGTTCGTCCGCGACATGGTGCGCGACAGCGCCGGCAGCGCGGTGGTGTGCGCCGTCGTCGGCCTCGCCCAGGACCTCGGGCATCGCGTCGTCGCGGAGGGGGTCGAGGACGCCGAGACGCTGGACCGCCTAGCCGAGCTCGGCTGCGACGAGGCGCAGGGCTACCACATCTGCCGACCGCTGCCGCCGCCCGAGCTCCCGGACTGGGTGCTCGAGTCGGCGCGCGCGCGCTCCACGGCGATCGCGTGCTAGGGCGCCGATGCGGGCGGAGGGATTCGAACCCCCACGGGCCGTGAGGCCCACCGGCTCCTAAGGCCGGCGCGTCTACCGTTCCGCCACGCCCGCGGGCAACTGCTGCGCGCGCCTGACCGAGCTTGTATGTTCCGCGGGAGGATGGTCCGGCCAGGCGTGGAGATCCGGGAGGGGTACCACATCGAGCACCCCAACCGCGAGAAGGCCTCGTCGAAGGCGACGAAGGCGGTCGTCATCCTCCTGCTGCTGGCGTCCGCCGCCCTGATGACGATCGTGCTGCTCGGGGGTTGGTCCAAGCTCGCCGGCATGGAGCTCGTGCTCATCGGGTGGATCCTTGTCTACGTCCTCATGTCCTACTACGTCGCGCGCTGGAATCGCGGCGTGCTGCCGCTCGCCGCGGCGCTGGCGATCCTCATGGGCATCTTCGCCGGCATCGCCGGGCCCGAGTGGTTCGACCGCGACAAGACGGGCTTCTCCTCGCCGGCGCTGGACGACAGCGTGGTGGGCCTGTTCACGCTGCTGATCATCCCCGTGCAGGTCCTGTTGATCGCGTTCTCCATGCGCGGCTTTCAGCAGGCGTGGAACGTCGAGGTCGAGGTCCCGGACGGCCAGCACTACCAGCCGGGCGTCCACTTCGACCAGTTCGGCCGCCGGCAGACCGCCTGACACGCCTGCCAGACCCCTAGCATTGGCAGTCACCCGCCCGGGTGGCGGAACTGGTAGACGCGCGGCCCTCAAAAGGCCGTGGCCTTCGGGCCATGTGGGTTCGAGCCCCACCCCGGGTACTACGCGGCGCTGACGGCGCGGTCGCGACCGCCCTTCTTGGCCTCGTACAGCGCGGCGTCGGCGCGCCGGACCAGCTCGTCGGGCGACTCGCTGCCGTCCCACACCGCGACCCCGGCCGAGCACGTCTGCCCGCCGATCGTGACGCTGCGCAGGCGCTCGACGACCTCCAGCCCGACCTCGAGCGGGCAGTGCGGCAGGACGAGGCCGAACTCCTCGCCGCCGTAGCGCGCGAGCAGGTCGGACGGGCGCAGCATCTCGCGCCATGTCGCGGCGACCTGCTTGAGCAGCCGGTCGCCCGCCTGGTGCCCGCGCTCGTCGTTGAACGCCTTGAAGCGGTCGAGGTCGAGCATGGCCACGCACAGCGGACGCTCCTCGCGCTCCGCGCGCGAGAGCTCGCGCGGGAGGTGTTCGTCCCACGCGCGGCGGTTCGCCAGTCCCGTGAGGTCGTCGGTGCGAGCCACCGCCTCCAGGCGCGCCAGCAGGTCGGCCCGCTCGATCGCCACCGCCGCCTCCGCCGCCAGCAGGCCCATCAGCGACCACACGCGCTCGCCCGGGTCCTCCACGCGCTCCTCCCAGGCGAGCGTCAGCACGCCGATCGGCACGCCGTTGCGCACCACCGGCTGCCACAGCGCCGACGACACGCCGAGCACCCGGCGGACGCCCTGCACGGCGATCGAGCTGGACTCCAGGTCCGAGACGAACAGCGGCTGCCCGGACGAGAAGACCGTGGTGGCGCCGGACGGGCGGCCGGTGAAGGGCAGGTGGATCTGGTCGACCTGGGCGCCCGCGACGGCGGTCGACACCAGCTCCTGGCCCTTGGGGTCGGGCTCGTAGAGGATCGACGTCTTGGCGCCCGCCAGCTCGCGCGCCGCCTTGCAGATCGCCGGGCGCGCCGCGTGCGCGTCGGTGATGCCGGCCAGGTCGCGTGCGGTCTCGGCCACCCGTGCGAGGTCCTCGGCGTGGTCGCGGATCTGGCGCTCGGCCTCCTTGCGCTCGGTGATGTCGCGCGCGAACGCGTTGAACACCCACCCGCCGTCCTCGCGCATCGGGGTGATCGTCAGCTCGAGCGGGAACTCGCGGCCGTCGCGATGCGAGCCCACCAGCTCGACCGGGCGGTTGAGCAGGTCGCTGCGCCCCGTGTCGACGAAGCGGCGCAGCTCGTCGTCGAGCGCCGTGCGCAGGCGCTCCGGGACCAGCGTCTCGGACACCCGCCGGCCCAGCACCTCCTCGCGCCGGTAGCCGGACATCTCCTCGGCGCGCGGGTTGAACGCGATCACGCGTCCCTCCTCGTCGGCCGCCACGAAGCCGTCGGTCGCCGTGTCGATGATCGCCCGCGTGCGCTGCTCGGCGCGGTGCAGCCGCTCGGCTCGGGAGGCCAGCTCGGCGGCGCGCTCGCGCACCGCGTCGACCAGGCTCGCCACGAGCAGCCCCGCCACGGCCATCGTCCCGATCGTGAGCACCCAGCGCGTCCCGGGCGCCGCGCTGTCCGGCCCGAGCGCGAGCACCAGCGCGTAGGCCGCCGCGACCGCTCCCAGGTGCAGGAGCGCCTGGGTACGCGTGAAGAAGTAGAAGGAGTAGATCGCGACCCAGAAGTAGAAGACCGCGTAGGCCGACGAGCCGTCGCCGGAGCGCTCGATCCCGGCCGACACGAGCACGGTGCCGACGAACACGAAGGCGTGGTAGGACCAGGGCGGCAGCGAGCGCCACGCCAGCCGCAGGAAGACCGCCGCCACGTAGGCCAGGCCCGCGAGCGCGAGCAGCCCCACCGCGTCCTGGCGCGCCGGCTGATGGAACCCCACCGTGACGACGACCAGCGTGGCGCCGACCGCGAACAGGAAGGCCAGCGAGTGCGCGTGCACGCGCAGGTCCTGGCGCGGCGTGCCGCCGCTGGCCGAGATTGGAGAGTCCATTCCGAGGTTCCGTCCGGCTCCGTCCGCGGAGCGTGAGCCCAGCGTACTCCGGGGCTCCCCGGAACCGGACTACGACATCCGTCGAGTCGCCCGCATCACGCGGCGACGAGCTCGGCCAGCGCGTCGAGCAACGAGGCCGGCGCCACCAGGAGACCGTCCGGCAGCACGCCGGCGACGGGCAGCTCGCGCAGCCGCAGGCCGGCGCGCTCGCACATGAGGGCGCCGGCGGCGCGGTCCCACGGATTCAGTCCGCGCTCGTAGTAGGCGTCGTAGCGCCCGCACGCCGTCCACGCGAGGTCGAGCGCCGCGCTGCCCAGCCGCCGCACGTCGCGCACGCGCGGCAGCAGGCGCGCCGCGACGTGCGCCTGGATCTCGCGGACCCGCGCGTCGTAGTGAAACCCGGTGGCGACCATGGCGGTGGCCAGCTCCGGTCGGCGGGCCGGAACCACCGGTTCGCCGTCGAGCGTCAGCGGCCCGCCGCGGACCGCCGCGAAGGTCTCGCCGCGCAGGGGATCGTGGATCACGCCGACGACCGTGCCCTCCGCGTCCTCGCACGCCACGCTGACGCACCAGTGCGGGATGCCGAAGAGGAAGTTGACGGTCCCGTCGAGCGGGTCGACGACCCAGCGCAGGCCACTGCTGCCGGCGACGTCCCCGCCCTCCTCGCCCAGGACGGCGTCGTCGGGCCGGCGCACGGCGAGCGCCTCGCGCAGCGCGTGCTCGGCCGCCTCGTCGGCCTCGGACACCAGGTCGGTCGGCGTGCTCTTGGCGCGCACGTCGACGCCCGGTCCGCCGAAGCGCTCCACGAGGACCGCGGCGGCGGTGTGGGCGGCGGCCTGCGCCGCCTCCAGCAGCTCCTCGGTCACGACAGCGGCGGGCGGTGCTCGGCCCAGGGACGCTCGGCCTCCAGCTGCGCGGCAAGCGACAGGACGGTCGCCTCGTCGTCCGGGCGCCCCATGAGCTGGACGGACAGCGGCAGCCCGTCCGCCGTGGCGCCGGCGGGAACTGCCGCCGCCGGCTGGCCGGTGAAGTTCCAGGGGGCGGTGTAGGCCACGAGCCGCCCGGCGCCGTTGACCGTCCACAGCGCCCCGCGGCCCTCCCAGCGTCCGATCTCGATCGGCGGCTCCGGGCACACCGGCGTGAGCAGCACGTCGTGGTCGGCGAACAGCCGCGCCATCCGCGCGCGCGCCGCGTTCTCGGCCGCGCGCGCCCGGCGCACCAGCTCGTCCGGGATCGCCCCGGCGACCGCGGCGATCCGCCTCCAGCGCCGGTCCAGGCGCTCGGGACGGGGCAGCGACCGCGCCTCGTCGGCGACCCCGCGCAGGACCCGCACGCTGACGGCCCAGGAGTCCGGCCCGTAGTCGGGGTCGCGCTCGGCGACGTCGTGGCCCAGCGTGCGCAGCAGGTCCGCCGTCTCGAGGACCGCGCGGCGCACCTCCTGGGACGGACGCACGGGCAGGCCCGGAGGAACGCGCAGCGAGTAGGCGATTCGCAGCTTCCCCGGCGGCTGCGCGGCCGCCTCGGCGAGCGGGCGCTCGGGGGCGGCCGGGCGGTCGGCGTCCACGTCCGCGGCGCCGGCCGTCAGGTCGAGCAGCAGCGCCGCGTCCGCCACGGTGCGCGTGAGCCAGCCGATCGAGGTCATCCCGTGCCAGTGGTCGGCGTGCGGCGCCAGCGAGACGCGCCCGCGCTGGGGCTTGAGTCCGAACAGGCCGCACCACGCCGCGGGCGTGCGGATCGAGCCACCGCCGTCGGAGCCCAGCGCCGCGCCCACGAGCCCCGCCGCGACCGCCGCCGCCGAGCCGCCGCTGGAGCCGCCGGGGGAGCGGTCCGGGTCCCAGGGGTTGCGCGTGACGCCGAAGGTCGGCGACTCGGTGACCGGCAGCGCGCACAGCGGCGGAACCGTGGTGCGTCCCACCACCACCGCGCCCGCGGCCCGGGCGCGGCGCACCACCTCGGCGTCCTCGCGCGCCGGCTCGCCGTAGGCGCCGGTCCCGTGCGTCGTGACGTCGCCCGCCACGTCGACGTTGTCCTTGATGGCGAGCGGCACGCCGAGCAGTGGGCGTGCGTCCCCCGCCTTCAAGCGCGCGGCGGCCTGGTCGGCTTCGGCCAGCGCGCGCTCGCCGTACACCGCGCGAAAGGCGTTCAGCCGCGGGTTCAGCCGCTCGATCCGGCCGAGGTAGAGCTCGACGAGCTCGCGCGGCGACACGTCCCCGGCGCGCACGAGCTCGGCCTGGCGCGAGATCGGCGCGAAGGCGAGTGCGTCGTCCGGCATGGACGGGCAGACTACCCGGGCGCCATGGACCCCAAGGCCATCGCAGACGACGCGGGAGCGACGGTCGAGGAACCGGCCGCCGTGGACATGAACGGCATCGTCACCGGGCTGGCGCGCGTGGCGCCGCGCGGCCCCGGTACGGACGGCGAGCGGCGGGCGGCGCGCTGGCTGACCGCCGTGCTGCGGGAGGACCTGGAGCGCGAGGCGCGCACGCAGACCGTCTGGGTGCGGCCCGACCACGCGCTCGTCGTCGCGCTGCACGCGGTGGCGGGCGCCGCCGGCAGCGTGATCTGCGTGTCCCGGCCGGCCGTGGGACTCGGCATCGCGCTGGCCGCGTTGCTCTCCTGGCTGCTCGACGGGCTCGGCCTCGCGCATCTGGGGCGCCGCCTCACGCCCGCGCGCGCGACGCAGAACCTCGTCTCGCCGCCCACCGCGGCGACGGGCTCGGGGCGCCAGCGGATCGTGCGCCTCGTGATCACCGCGTCCTACGACGCGGGGCGCGGCGGGCTGGCGCGCCGCGAGGCCGTGCGGCGCGCGACCGCGCGGGTGCGCGCCGCCACCGGCGGACGGTGGCCTTCGGCGGGCGCGTTCCTCGCGCTCGCGCTCGCCGCGATCGCGGGACTGGCGGCGCTGCGCCTGGGGGGAGTCGACGCGCGCTGGGTGGGCGCGGCCCAGCTCGTGCCCACGGTCGGACTGCTGGGAGCGCTCGCGCTGGCGCTGGACAGCGTCCTGTCGCGGCCCGTCCCCGGCGCCGGCGACCCGGCCAGCGGCGCGGCGGTCGCGATCGCGCTGGCCGGCGCACTGGACCGCGACCCGCCGCGCCACCTGGGCGTCGAGCTCGTCCTGGCCGGCGCCGGCGAGGGCCCGTCGCTGGGGATGCGCGAGTTCGTACGCTCCCGGCGCAAGCGCTGGCGGGCGGAGGCGACCGCCGTCGTCCACCTCGCGGCCTGCGGGCGCGGCCGCCCGCGCTGGTGGGTGAGCGACGGCCCGATCGTCGGGCGGCGGCTGCACCCCACGCTCGCCGGCCTGGCGCGGGACGTCGCGGAGTCCGAGCCGCGGCTGGACGCGCGCCCGTACCGCGGCCACGGCGCCACGGGCGCCTGGCGCGCCCGCCGCGCCGGCTGGCCGGCCATCGCAATCGGCTGCCTGGAGGACGCCGGCTGGCCCCGCGACTCGCACACCCCGCGCGACACCGCAGACCGGGTGGACCCGCGGGCGATGCGCGACGCCCTCACCTTCGCCTTGACCGTCGTCCGCGCGCTCGACGAGGACCTCGCCGCGCGCGTCTAGGCCGCGAGCCGGGCCGCCAGCTCGACGAACCAGTCGAGCGCGGCGGGGTTGGCGAGCGACTCGCGGCTGGCCGCGCGGTCGGGGGGAGTGCCCATGAGGATCTTCTTGACCGGGATCTCCAGCGCCTTGCCGCTGAGCGTGCGCGGCACCTCGGCGATCTCGTAGACCTCGTCGGGGACGTGGCGCGGCGAGCAGTCGGCGCGGATGCGGGCGCGGATGGCCGCGCGGACGTCGTCGTCGAGCTCGGCGCCCTCGCGCATCACCACGAACAGCGGCATCCAGCCCTCCGTCCCCGGGCGCGGGATGTCCACGACGAGCGCGTCCACGACCTCGGAGATCGCCAGCACGGCGCGGTAGATCTCGCTCGTGCCCATGCGCACGCCCTGGCGGTTGATCGTGGAGTCCGAGCGCCCGTAGATGACCGCCGTGCCGCGCGAGGTGATCTCGATCCAGTCGCCGTGGCGCCAGACGCCCGGCCACATGTCGAAGTACGAGGCGCGGTAGCGCTCCCCGTCCGGGTCGTTCCAGAAGAACAGCGGCATGGAGGGCATCGGCTGGGCGATCACCAGCTCGCCGACCTGGTCGACGACCGCGCGTCCCGACTCGTCCCACGCCTGCACGTCGCAGCCCAGCGCGCGGGCCTGCAGCTCGCCGCGGTACACCGGCAGCGTCGGGACTCCGCCCACGAACGCCGTGCACACGTCGGTCCCGCCGGACGTGGAGAACAGCCACACGTCGTCGCGCACGTCGTCGTAGATCCAGTCGAAGCCCTCGGGCGACAGCGGCGAGCCCGTCGAGCCGATCGACCGCAGCGCCGACAGGTCGTGCTCGCGGCCCGGTGCGATCTCGGCCTTCATGCACGCCGCGACGTAGCTGGCGCTGGTGCCGAGGCACGTGAGGCCGGCGTCCTGCGCGAAGCGCCACAGGACGCCCATGTCGGGATGACCCGGGTTGCCGTCGTACAGCGCGATCGTCGCGCCGGTCAGCAGCGTGCCGACGAGGAAGTTCCACATCATCCAGCCGGTGGTGGTGAACCAGAACATGCGGTCGCCCGGGCCGGCGTCGAGGTGCAGGAACCCCTTCTTGAGCTGCTCGAGCAGGATGCCGCCGTGGCCCTGCACGATCGCCTTGGGCAGCCCGGTCGTGCCGCTGGAGTACAGGACCCACAGCGGATGGTCGAAGGGGACCGCCGCGAAGGTCAGCTCGTCCTCGAAGGCCAGCAGCTGGTCCCACGTCATCGCCGCGCGCAGGCGGTCGAGGTCGCCGCGCTCGTGGCTGAGCCCCGCGTTGCGGTACGGCAGGACCACGGTGCGCTCCAGCGTCGGCATCTCCGCCTGCAGGGCCGCCACCACGTCGAGGCGGTCGAACTCCCTGCCGCCGTAGCGGTAGCCGTCGACGGCGAGCAGGACCTTGGGCTCGATCTGCGCGAAGCGGTCGATCACGCTGCGCGCGCCGAACTCCGGCGCGGCGCTGGACCAGATCGCACCCAGCGAGGCGACGGCCAGGAAGGCGACGACGGTCTCGGGGACGTTCGGCAGGTAGGCCACGACGCGGTCGCCCTCCCCCACGCCCAGCGCGCGCAGCCCGGCGGCGGCGCGCGCCACCTGCGCGCGCAGCTCGTCCCACGAGACGGTCACGTCGTCGCGCGTCTCCGAGCGCGCGATCATCGCCGGCGCCCCCGCGCGCGCCCGCGCGAAGACGTGCTCGGCGTAGTTCAGCCGCGCGCCGGGGAACCACTGCGCGCCCGGCATCTCGCGCGCGCCCAGGACGCGCTCGTACGGCGCGGCCGCGCGCACCTCGCAAAACTCCCAGATCGACGCCCAGAACGCCTCGAGATCGCCCACCGACCACGCCCATAGCTCGTGGTAGCCGTCGAAGGACAGGCCGCGCGTCTTTTCCAGCCAGCGCGCATAGCGGGTGAGCGTCGCGCCCTCGATCCGCTCCTCGGAGGGGCTCCACAGCAGCTCGCCACGGTCCCCTCCCGCCATCTCAGGCCGGCGTGATCGGGTTGCGCTTGTCCGGCCAGTCGCGGCGCTTGCCGGCGTAGACGGCGTAGCGCTTGATCAGCTCGGCGCGCAGGTCCTCGGGCTGGACGACGGCGTCGACCACGAGCTCGGACGCGAGGTGCAGGATGTCGATGTCCTCCGCGTACTCGCGGCGCAGCTCCTCGCGGCGCGCGTCGCGCTCGGCCTCGTCCTCGATCGCCTGCAGCTGGTTGAAGAAGACGGCGTTGATCGCCGCCTCGGGTCCCATGACCGCGATCGACGCGGTCGGTAGGGCGAGGCAGCAGTCGGGGTCGTAGGCGGGACCGGCCATCGCGTACAGCCCCGCCCCGTATGCCTTGCGCACCACCACCGAGACCTTGGGCACGGTCGCCTCGGAAACCGCGCTGATCATCTTCGCGCCGTGGCGGATGATCCCCTGGCGCTCCACCGCGGTGCCGATCATGAAACCGGGCACGTCGGCCAGGAACAGCAGCGGCAGCCCGAAGGCGTTGCACGTCTGGATGAAGCGCGCCGCCTTGTCGGCCGAGTCCACGAACAGCACGCCGCCCTTGAACTTGGGCTGGTTGGCGACGATGCCCAGCGGCCGTCCGTTGAGCCGGCCGTAGCCCACGATCAGCTCCTTCGCCCAGCGCGCGTGGACCTCGAAGAAGGAGTCGGCGTCCAGCAGCGAGTCCAGCAGCTCCCGCATGTCGAACGGCTTGTTCTCGTCGGCCGGGACGATCTCTCGGATGGGTGTCTGGGACGCCGGCACGGCCGGACGCGCGAAGGGCGGCATCCACTCCCAGTGCGAGGGGAAGTACGACAGGTAGCGCCGGGCGGCGTCGATGCCCTCCTCGTCGGTCTCGACCAACACGTGCCCGCAGCCCGAGACGCCGGTGTGCATGCGCGCGCCGCCCATCTCCTCCAGCGAGACCTTCTCGCCGATCACCATCTCGGCCATGCGCGGGGAGCCGAGGTACATCGACGCGTTGCCCTCGCGCATGATCACCACGTCGCAGAAGGCGGGGATGTAGGCGCCGCCGGCCGCGCTGGGACCGAACAGGACGCAGACCTGCGGGACCACGCCGGACAGGCGGACCTCGTTGAAGAAGATCCGCCCCGCGCCGCGCCGGCCGGGGAACATCTTCACCTGGTCGGTGATGCGGGCGCCCGCCGAGTCGACCAGGTAGGCCATGGGGATTCGCTGGCGCAGCGCCAGCTCCTGGACGCGCAGGATCTTCTCCACGGTCTTGGGCCCCCACGACCCCGCCTTGACGGTGGGGTCGTTGGCCATCAGCGCGACCGGGCGGCCCTCCACGGTCCCCATCCCGGTGATCACGCCGTCGGCGCCCAGCCCCTCCTGCTCCCAGTTGGCCAGCAGCCCCTCCTCCACGAACGAGCCCTCGTCCAGGAAGCGCTCCACCCGTTCGCGCACGGGCAGCTTGCCCTGCTCGCGCGACTTCGCGTGGTGGCGCTCGGGACCGCCGCCCAGCGCGCGCTCCAGTGCGGCGCCGACGTCCGTCATGCCGGCGGCTCGCCCCGGGGCAGCGGCTCCGTCGGCGCGGCCTCGCGGGTCGCGTCGGGCGAGGGCGGCAGCGGCGCCAGCGGGCGCAGGCCCGCGGCCAGCGCGGCCCCGCCCGCCAGCAGCAGGAGCAGCGGCCAGCCCACGATCGAGGCGCCGTCGGCGCCGGGCGGTCCGGTCAGCACGACGAACAGCAGCAGCACGGCGAAGCCCAGCCAGGCCGGCCCGGGCTCGCGGTCCACGGCGCCGTAGGCGATCAGGCCCACGCCGGCGGCCAGCAGGACCAGCTCCCACCAGGTGCCGGGATCCGACGCGGCGGCGCCGCCGTCTCCGCCCAGGTTGGCGGCCAGGGCGGCGGCGAACAGGCCGCCCAGGAACGTGGCGCCCACGGCGAGCGCGGCGAGTCCCGCGGCGTTGACGAAATGGACCGCATGACGGGGCCGGCGCTCGCGCCAGCGGACGTGCCCCGCGGCGTAGGCCAGTATCAGCGCGAGCAGCACCCAGCGAAACGTGGTCGCGCTCTCCGGGTCGAAGACCCAGTCCACGAAGGCCAGCGCGAACACGCCCGCTCCGGCGAGCGCGACCAGCGCGCAGATCGGCGACCCGATCCGCCCCCAGGCGGCCGCGGCGGCGGCCGCGGTGAACAGGGCGCTGATCCACGTGAGGCTTCCCGCCGAGGACAGCGGGTCGTCGGCGCCCAGCACCTGCGCGAGGAGCGACAGGGCGACGGTGAGCAGGAACAGGCCGGCCAGCAGCAGGACCGTCTGGTAGGCGCGCGGGAACTCGTGGCCCGGCTCGCGCTCGGCCAGGAAGCCCATGCCGAGGATCAGCGCGCAGGCCAGGCCGACGATCACGAAGCGGATGCCGTCGCCCCACGTGTCCTCCATGCGCACGTTGAGCAGGGCCACGGCCAGCGCGAAGGGGACCGCGCCGGCGGCGATCAGGTCGCCGCGGTGCGGGTGCGGACGCAGCAGCGCGAGCCCGCCCATCAGCGCACCAGCCCCGGGTTCTCGGCGGGCGCTTCGCCCGAGTAGTCGTAGAAGCCGATCCCGCTCTTGCGCCCGTACCAGCCCGCCGCCAGCATCTTGCGCAGGATCGGCGGACGGGCGAAGCGCTTCTCGCGAAACTCGTCGAACAGCACGTCGCAGATCGAGCCGAGCGTGTCCAGCCCGACGAAGTCGCTGAGCGTCAGGGGCCCCATCGGGTGCCCGGCGCCGGCCTTCATGGCCTCGTCGATCTCCGTGATCGTCCCGACGCCCTCCTCGTACGCGCGCATCCCGTCGAGCAGGTAGGGGACCAGCAGCCGGTTGACGATGAAGCCGGCGCTGTCGCGGGTCTGGACGCCGATCTTCCCGATCGTCTGCGTGAACTCGACGCCGACCCCGAACGCCTCGTCCGAGGTGGTCACGCAACGGATCACCTCGACCAGCTTCATCACCTGGGCGGGATTGAAGAAGTGCAGGCCCAGGAAGCGCTCGGGCCGGCTCGTGGCGGCGGCCTGGGCGATCACCGGCAGCGAGGAGGTGTTGGTGGCGAAGTACGCGTCGTCCTTGGCGATGCCGTCCACCTCGCGCCACATCGCCCGCTTGAGCTCGAGGTCCTCGGTGATCGCCTCGATGACCAGGTCGCACGGGGACAGGTCGGCGTAGTCGAGCGTCCCGCGTATGCGCGCGCGTACGCCGTCGGCGTCCGCCTGTTCGGCCTTGCCCCGCTCCACCGCGCGCGCGAGCTGCTTGTCGATCTTCCCCAGGCCCTTGTCCAGGGTGGCCTGGTCGACCTCGCGCACGACCACCTCGTAGCCCGCCTGCGCGGCCACCTGGGCGATGCCGTGGCCCATGAGCCCGCAGCCCACGACGCCGACGTTCTGGATCTCCGCCATCCTGCCCTCCGTTCTCGTTCGGAACGGCGCGGAGCCTAGACGGTACGCTGCGCCGATGGCGCTCGTCCGCACGGAGGATCTCGGTGCCGTCCGGCACGTCGTGCTCGACCGGCCCGAGAAGCGCAACGCCATGAACGGCGAGCTGGTCCAGGCGCTCGGCGTGGCGCTGAAGGCGGCCGCCAACGATCCCGAAGTCCGCTGCGTGGTGCTGCGCGGCGAGGGGCCGATGTTCTCCTCGGGCATGGACTTCACCGATCTGGTCGGGCTGTCCGAGGCGCCGGAGAACCTGCGCGCCTTCCGCGCCGAGATCCTCGCGACGTGGAACCTGGCCGAGGAGATGGCCAAGCCGACCGTCTGCCAGATCCACGGCGGCGCGATCGGCGGCGCGCTGGAGCTGGCACTGGCCTGCGACCTGCGCGTGACGGCGCGCGACGCGCTGCTGGGGTTGCCCGAGACGCGTGTGGGGCTGATCCCCGACGTGGGCGGATCCTCGCGGCTACCGTCGGTCGTCGGCCTGGGCCGGGCCAAGGAGCTGATCATGACCGCCAAGCTCGTCGACGGGGTCGAGGCCGAGCGCATCGGGCTGGTCAACCGCGTGGCGCCGGCCGAGGAGCTGGAGGCGGCGACCCAGCAGCTCGTGGACGAGCTGCTGGCATGCGCGCCCGTCGCCGTGGGCCACGCCAAGCGCGTGATGGACGCGTCGGCGAAGCCCGCGCTGGCCGCCACCCTGGAGCTGGAGGTCACCGCCCAGGAGCTGTGCGCGCGCAGCGCGGACTACGCCGAAGGGGCCCGCGCCCTCAGCGAGAGGCGCCAGCCCGAATTCACCGGGCGCTAGGCCTCGCCCTCCGGCCGGGCCACCACGCCGATCGGGTGTCCCTCCGGATCGGTGAACATCCCGATGGTGCTGCCGCCCGGGACCTCCATCGGCCCCATGACCTTGGTGCCGCCGAGCGACTCCGCCTGATCGAGCGCCGCCTGCACGTCGTCCACCGACACGTAGAACGTCTGGTGGGACATTCCCTCCGGACCGGCGCCGATCCCGCCGCCCGTCCCGTTCTGCTCGGGGGAGACGATGCCGTAGTCGGCGCCCTCCATCAGGTCGAAGGTCCAGCCGAACATGTCGGCGTAGAAGCGGCGCAGCTTGTCGGTGTCCTGGCCGATCACCTCGACCCATGCGATCTGGCCGGCCATCTACATCGCCCCCGGGCCCTCGTCGGGGCCGGCGTCGCCGCCGGCGGCCGCGACGGCCAGCCGATCCATGTAGTGGGTCCAGCCGTGGTCGTGGGAGGCGACGGTCTCGTCCGGCAGGTCGCTGTGGACGAGCACGACGCGCGTCCCCTGGCCCTCCGGCGTGAGCGTCACCTCGACGCGGCTGGCGCCGGGTGCCACCGGCATCTGCTCGCCCTCCCAGCCCCACGTGAAGACGACGCGGCGGGGCGGGTCCACCTCGACGTACTCGCCGACGGCGACGTGCGAGCCCGCCACGAGGATGCGGTAGGCGCCGCCCGGCCGGGCGTCGAGCTCGGCCTCGGTGCCCATCCACCGCACCATCCGGTCGGGATCGACGAAGTACGGGAACACGGTCTGGGGCGGCGCCGACACGCTGATCTCGCGCGTGAGCTCGCCCGTCTGCACTGGTGTCATGCCTGTCCCTTCTGTCGGTGTTCGTCTTCCGCCGCCCGCCGCAGGCGCTCGAGACCGAAGCCCCAGAACCCCTCGAGGTACTCGCGCAGCTCGGCCAGTCCCTCGGGACGGGCGCGGTACAGCCGCCGGGCTCCCTCGCGACGCTCGGTCACCAGGCCCGCGTCGCGCAGCACCGCCAGGTGCTGGGAGATCGCGGGGCGGCTGACGTCGAAGTGCGAGGCGATCTCGCCCGCCGCGCGCTCCTCGTCGCGCACCAGCGTGAGGATCTCACGGCGGCGCGATTCGGCGAGGGCGCGGGCGACGGATTCCATAGCGATAGTGTAAGCAGACGCTTACGTAAGTGTCAACTTACCTTGCCGTCCCATTCGCGGGCGGTGCCCTCAGCGATGCGCGTGCAGGCCTCGACGCACGCGAAGTCGACCCGGTCCGGCGTGTCGGTGGGGCGGTGCCATTCGGTGTAGACGCCGTCCGGCCCGACCGACAGCAGCGAGATCGCGGGCAGGCCGGCGAAGCGGGCCAGGATTGCGTCGGTCCAGGCGCCGGCGCGCCAGCGCTCCGGCGGCGCCACACCGGCGCGGGCGGCGCCGGCCTCGGCCAGCGCGACGTCCTCGATGCGGTACGGGTGCGGCGCCAGCGTGGCCTCGGCCTCCAGCACGATCGGCGCGCCGGAGCCGAGCGTGTCCAGCGAGACGACCAGGGTCCGGTCAGGGTCCAACTGTGCGCGGTGCGCGTGCAGCCAGGCCCCCGTGCCGCCCATCCCGGACTCCTCGCAGCCGGGGGCGAGCAGGACGGCGTCGGCGTGCTCGAGCGGCCGTGCCGTGAGCGTGCGCGCCAGCGCCAGCAGCGCGGCGACGCCCGTCGCGTTGTCGTTGGCGCCCGGGACGGTCGGGCTGGTCGCGATGTCCACGTAGGAGGCCAGGGCGAGCCACAGCAGGCCCCGCCCCAGCCGCCGCGCGCCGGGCAGCGCCGCCAGCGCGAAGCCGAGTCCCACGGCGCCCATCCGCGGCGGCATGACGCCCGGCCGGCCGCCCAGCGCGACGAGGCGCGGATGCCAGCTCAGCCCGGTCCGCGCCGCGTCGTGGTGGGCGACGAGGACGAGCGTCGCGCGGCGAGAGCCCGCCGCCGGGATGCGGGCCACCACGTTCGTGCCCTCGGCGGCGGGCAGCAGCCGCCGCAGCCACTGCGCCCGGCCGCTGGCGTCGAGCTCCAGCGAGGCGAGCGTGGCCGCGCACGCCGCCGACCCGGTCAGCCCTCCGCGCCGCGACGCGAGCAGCCCGGCCGCCACGTGCGCCGCATGCGCCCAGGCGTACGTGGACTGGTAGCGGAACGCCTCGAGCGCGACGTCGGAGACGCCCTCCTCCCGCAGCCGCCCCGCAATCCACTCCGCGGACCGCCGCTCGCCCGGCGACGCCGACCCGCGCGTCATCTCCGCCAGCGCCTCCACGTCGGCGCGCAGCCGCGCGCGGTCCGGCCCGGTCACGCCGGCAGCAGCTCCAGGGTCTCCACGTGCCGGGGGCGCAGGACCGAGAAGTGGCGCCGGTCCAGCGTCGCCAGCTTCGTCTCCCCCAGCCGCTCCACGACCGCGAGCACGGCGGCGTCGACGAAGCCCACGTCGGAGTCGGCGTAGCGCTCGACGATCTCTGCCACCCGGGCGTAGTCCTCGCGCCGCAGGTCCTCGACCTCGTACACGCCGCGCGCCACGTCCTCGAGCACCCACACCATCGCCTCGGGGAATCCGCGGCCGGCGAACAGGTAGTCCAGCTCTGTGAGGACCGGCGCCGGGATCACCAGACGGCCCGGGTGGGCGGCGAGCACCTGGAGCGCGGCATGGTTCGCCGCGTCGTCGGCGTCGATCAGGGCGTACAGCGGGCCGGTGTCTAGGACGAGCGCCACGACCGCGGCGGCATCCGTCCGGACTCCGTGAGCTCGCGCGCGGACGGCCACTTGCCGCCCGAGCGAAACAGGCTGTGTCGCGGCATCGGCCGCGGCGCGTCGGCGTTGAGCTCCCGCTCCAGAGACGAGCGCACCAGCTCCGCGAACGAGACGCCACGCTCCCGCGCTCGCCGCTGAGCGCGCTCGAGCAGCTCGGGCTCCGCCTGGAAGATGGCGCGCTTCATCGTCTGCATGGCATCATGATATCACAGCGAACGGCGCCACTCCACCGGGCCGGCGGTCAGGACGTGCGAGCCGAGCGGGCGCCCCAGGATCTCCTGCGCCGCGCGCGCCGCCTCCACCAGCGCCTCGAGCGACACGCCCGTCTCCACGCCCATCTCGTGCAGCATCGACACCACGTCCTCGGTCGCGACGTTCCCCGTGGCTCCCGCGGGTACCGGGCAGCCGCCCAGCTCGCCGAAGCTGGACTCGAACGACTCCACGCCCGCCTCCAGCGCGGCGAGCACGTTGGCCAGACCCTGCCCGCGCGTGTTGTGGAAGTGCGCGGTCAGCTCCACGCCGGGCAGCGCCTCGAACGCCGCGGCGAAGAACTCGCGCACCTGGCGCGGGTTGGCCATCCCGGTCGTGTCGCCGAAGCCGATCTCCTGCGCCCCAGCCTCCACCAGCGCCCGCGCGACGTCGAACACCCGCGCCGGCGGCACCTCGCCCTCGTACGGGCAGCCGAAGGACACCGAGATCACGCCCTCGCAGCGCAGCCCCTCGGCCCGCGCGCGGCCCAGCACGCGCTGCAGGCCCTCCAGCGACTCGGCGATCGAGCGGTTGACGTTCTTGCGATTGTGCGTCTCCGAGGCCGACAGGAACACGTTGACCTCGTGGAAGCGCTCGCGCTGCTCCAGCGCGCGGTCCAGGCCGCGGTCGTTGGGGATCAGCACCGACAGCGATACGTCGTCGGGGACCGAGATCGCCGCCAGCACCTCCGCGCCGTCGGCCAGCTGCGGGATCACGTCGGCGCGCACGAAGCTCGTCACCTCCAGGCGGCGCAGCCCCGTCCGGCCGAGCAGCTCGATCAGCCGCACCTTGTCCTGGGTCGGGATGACCTCGGGCTCGTTCTGGAAGCCGTCGCGCGGGCCGACCTCGCGGATGCGCACCGAACCGGGGAGCTCGCTCACAGGCGAAGCATAGGATCAGCGGCATGCCTGACTACGAGACCGTGAACGTCCATCGCCGCGACGGAGCCGCGACGATCGAGCTCAACCGCCCCGAGCGCCTGAACGCCTGGAACGGCCAGTTCGGACGCGACCTGCTGGGCGCCGTGAACGAGGTGGCCGAGGACGACTCCGTCCGCGCGGTGCTGATCACGGGTGCCGGGCGGGGGTTCTCCTCCGGCGCCGACCTCAAGGACATGGGCGAGGACGACCCCAAGACACCCGACGGCCGCCCGGACGTCTACAAGGTCCTCACCGAGCGCTACCACCCGATCATCACCGGCATTCGCCGGATGCCCAAGCCGGTCCTCGCGGCCGTCAACGGGCCCGCCGTGGGGATCGGGTGCTCGCTGGCGCTGGCCTGCGATCTGATCGTGGCCAAGCGCTCCGCGTACCTGCTGCTGGCCTTCGTGAACGTCGGGTTGGTCCCGGACGGGGGGTCCTCCGTCTTCATCCCCGCGCGCGTGGGGCACACCCGGGCGTTCGAGATGGCGCTGCTGGGCGAGCGCGTCGACGCCGACACGGCGGAGAGCTGGGGCCTGATCAACCGCGTCTTCGCCGACGAGGAGTTCGACGCGCGCGTCGACGAGCTGGTCTTTCGCCTGGCCTCCGGGCCCACCCGCTCCTACGCGGGCACCAAGCGCCAGCTCAACAATCGCCTGTACTGGGGGCTGGAGGAGCAGCTGGAGCTCGAGGCGCAGATCCAGCGCGAGATGGCGGGGTCCGACGACTTCGTCGAGGGCGTGACGGCTTTCGTCCAGAAGCGGGAGGCGCGGTTCGCCGGGGCCTGAGGGCCGTCTCGCGACCGCGCAGGGATAGAATCGCGCGCCTTGCGCCTGGTGCCGTTCACATCACGTCGCGGCCTGCTCGCCGTCGCGTTGCTCGCCGTCGCGGCCGCGTCCCTGCTGTTCGCGCCGGCCGCGCTGGCCGACTACTTGACGCCGGAGTCGGGCGGCGGCTCGCGCAACGCCGAGGACATCGACACGCTGTTCAAGTGGGTGCTCTACGTCGCCGCCGTCGTGTTCGTCGGCGTGGAGGGCACGCTGCTGTACTCGATCCTGCGCTTCCGCAAGCGCAAGCGCCAGCGCGACGCCGTGGCGGCCCAGATCCGCGGGAACACGAGCCTGGAGATCGGCTGGACGGTGGGCGCGGCGCTCGTCCTCGTCGTGATCACCGTCGTGACGTTCATCAAGCTGCCGGGGATCAAGAACCCCGAGCGCACCGGCCCCGGCGGCGCCACGGCGGGCGGCCCGCTGTTCGCCACGATCGATCAGCCCAACCCGCCGGGCGACAAGGGCCTGACGATCGACGTCAACAGCCAGCAGTACCTGTGGCGCTACGCGTATCCCAACGGCGCCTACGCCTACACGACGATGATCGTGCCGACGCACACCACGGTGATCCTCAACCTGTTCTCGCAGGACGTCATCCACTCGTGGTGGATCCCCAAGCTCGGGGGCAAGATGGACGCCACCCCGGGCTACAGGAACAAGACCTGGTTCAAGGTCACCAAGGAGGGCACCTACCGGGGGCGCTGCGCCGAGCTGTGCGGCCGCGGCCACGCCGAGATGCTCGCCTACGTCAAGGCGGTCTCGCCGACCGAGTACCGCGAGTGGGTCGGCCGCCAGAAGCGACTGATCGAGCAGGCCAACCGCGAAGCCGCGCAGCAGCGCCGGACGCTCTCCCCGATCCAGTAAGGACACATGGCCACCGTCGAAACCGCCCTGCAGACCCGCCCCCGCCCGCAGATCGTGGCCCACGAGGCCCGGCCCGAGCCCAGCGGCTGGACGAGCTGGTTCACCACCGTGGACCACAAGCGCATCGGGATCCTCTACATGGCGACGGCGTTCGTGTTCTTCCTGGTCGGGGGCGTCGAGGCGCTGCTCATGCGCACGCAGCTGGGGACGCCGGAGAACAGCTTCCTGGACCCGGCGACCTACAACTCGCTGATGACGATGCACGGGACGACGATGATCTTCCTGTTCGTCGTCCCGATGATGGCGGGGTTCGCGAACTACTTCGTGCCGCTGCAGATCGGCGCGCGCGACATGGCGTTCCCGCGCCTGAACGCGCTGTCGTACTGGCTGTTCCTCATGGGCGGCGTCGTCTTCTACGCGTCCCTGTTCTACTCGCCGCCCGAGGCCGGCTGGACGATGTACACGCCGCTGTCCAGCTCGGCGTACTCGTCGGGCGGCGGCGTGGACGCGTGGATCTTCCTCATCCACCTCACCGGGATCTCGTCGATCCTGGGGGCGCTGAACTTCTACGTCACGATCGCCAACATGCGCGCGCCCGGGATGGGCTGGTCGCGGCTGCCGCTTTTCTGCTGGACGATCCTGACCTTCGCGATCCTGATCGTGCTGGCCCTGCCGACGATCGCCGCCGCGGTGACGCTGCTGCTCACCGACCGCCACTTCGGCACGCACTTCTTCGACCCGACCGAAGGGGGGTCCCCGCTGCTGTGGCAGCACCTCTTCTGGTTCTTCGGGCACCCCGAGGTCTACATCATGATCCTGCCCGCCTTCGGGATCATCAGCGAGGTCCTGCCGGTGTTCGCGCGCAAGCCGATCTTCGGCTACAAGGCGATCGTCGTCGCCACGGTCTCGATCGCCTTTTTGTCGCTGCTGGTGTGGGCGCACCACATGTTCACCACGCCGATCTCGACCGTGGTGCTGTCGTTCTTCTTCCTGTCCTCGGTGGTGATCGCGGTGCCCACCGGGGTCAAGGTGTTCAACTGGATCGCCACGCTGTGGCGCGGGACGATCGTGATGAAGACGCCGCTGTACTTCGCGGCCGGATTCATCGCGTTCTTCACGCTGGGCGGGATCTCCGGCGTGATCCTGGCGATCTTCCCGCTGGACTGGCAGCTGCACGACACCTACTTCGTGATCGCGCACTTCCACTACGTCCTGGTGGCCGGCGCGGTCAACGCGATCCTGGCCGGGATCTACTACTGGTTCCCCAAGATCACCGGGCGGATGCTCAACGACACGCTGGGCAAGATCTCGTTCTGGTTCACCTTCGTCGGCTTCAACGCCACGTTCCTGGTGCAGCACTCGCTGGGCATGGACGGCATGGTGCGCCGCATCTACGAGTACGAGTCCTCCACAGGCTGGGGCGACCTCAACCTGATCTCGACGATCGGGTCCTACATCCTCGGCGTGGGCGTGCTGATCACCGTGGTCAACATCGTGCGCTCGCTCAAGCGCGGCGCCGTGGCCGGCCCCGATCCGTGGAAGGGCAACACGCTGGAGTGGTTCACGGAGTCGCCGCCGCCGCCCAACAACTTCGACGTCGTCCCCTACGTCCGCTCGGTCGAGCCGATGAAGGACATCCGCCGCCAGGTCGAGCGCGACACGGGCTCCCCGCAGCGTGAGACCGAGCTGACCTACGAGGAAGCCGAGCCGGTGGGCGCCTGATGCGCACGGCCGTCCTCTCGCCGTTCGCGGGGGTTCGCCAGGTCGCGGCGGACTACGTGACGCTGACCAAGCCCAAGGTCCAGTCGCTGCTGCTGCTGACCACGGTCACGACCATGTACGTGGCCGGGGACCCGTCGGTCGGGCTGGTCGCGCTGACGTGCCTGGGCGGTTACCTGAGCGCGGGCGGCGCCGGGGCGGTCAACCACTGGTACGACCGCGACATCGACGCGCGCATGTCGCGCACCGCGTCGCGGCCGGTGGCCTCGGGACGCGTGTCCCCCGGCGCCGCACTGGGGTTCGGGATCGCGCTGGCCGCCCTGTCGTTCCTGGTGCTCGCGAGCTTCGTGAACCTGCTCGCCGCGGTTCTCGCCCTGGCGGGGTTCGCCGGCTACGTGGGCGTCTACACCGTATGGCTCAAGCGCTCGACCCCGCAGAACATCGTGATCGGCGGCGCGGCGGGCGCCGTGCCGCCGCTGGTCGGCTGGGCCGCGGCGACCGGGGGCCTGGATTGGACCGCGCTGTACCTGTTCGCGATCGTCTTCTACTGGACGCCGCCGCACTTCTGGTCGCTCTCGCTGCTCATGAAGGACGAGTACGCCAAGGTCGGCGTCCCGATGATGCCGGTGGTCCGCGGCGAGCGCGAGACGCGCCGCCAGATCCTCCTGTACTCGCTCCTGCTGTACGCGGTCACGCAGCTGCCGTTCTGCGCCGGCGGCTTCGGCGCGACCTACCTGGTGTGCTCGATGACGCTGGGCGCCGCCTTCATCGCGGGCGCCGTGCGCCTGTACCGCCGCGCGGACCGGCGCTCCGCGCTGCGCCTGTACCTCTTCTCCCTCCTGTACCTCGCACTTTTGTTCGGCGCGATGGTGCTCGACGCCAAGCTCTAGAGGAGCCTTCATGGACCGAAACCTCGCCCGCAAGAACCTCCGCACCGGCCTCATCGTCGGCGCCCTGTCCCTGCTCATGTTCGGCCTGTCTTTCCTGGCGGCCGCGGTGTACGTCTCCTAGATGGCTTCCGAGGAGACCCAGACGCCCGCCCCGCCGGTCGGCGAGGAGATCCACCTGCCGGGCCCCTCGATCCTGCCGCTCATGACCGCGGCCGGGATCACCCTGATCCTGATCGGGATCACCACGTTCTTCGTGCTCACGGTGTTCGGCGTGATCGTGACCGTGTGGTGCGTCGTGCGCTGGGTGCGCGACACGCGGCGGGACATCGCCGAGCTCCCGCTGGAGCACTAGCCGAGCGCACGAAAGCTTCCTGGCAGGACGCTTTCGTTACCCACACCCCGGCGGAACGCGCTTCTTACGCGGCCGGGACGTCGTGGCCCTGCTCGGTCAGGACGCTCGTGGCCCCGTCGAGGCACCAGCAGCGGATGATGTCGCGGACGGACAGAACCCCCGCGACCTCGCCGTGCTCGATCACGATCAGGTGACGGAAGCCGCCGCGGGCCATGGCGGCCGCGGCCTCCTCGAGTGACCACTCGGGCGAGGCGAACACGAGGTCCGAAGTCAGGTGCTCGGCGACGCGCTCGGTGTCCGGGTCCTCGCCCGCCCCCAGGGACTTCAGGATGTCGCGCTCGGTGATGATGCCGGGGCCCGGCGCGTCCGGGTCGTGGACCACGGCGGCGCCCACGTTGCGCTGCGCCATCTGGGTCGCGCAGTCGCGCAGCGTGTGTCCGGGTCCCACCGTCAGGACCGTCGGGCTCATCCCATCCCTTACTCGCATCGAGCCACCCCCGCTGGCGTTTGCAACTTATGCCTCAAGAGCTCTCAATCCTACGGGATCACCGTGATGCGGCGGCTCACCGCCCGGGGGCGGGTTCCGCGGGCCGCGGCGACGAGTCTGAGCCGGGCGACCGCGGGACGGCGGCGGGTCGCGCGTCCCGCGATGGCGCGCCGCGCGCGCGGGCCGAGCCGGAGCCGCACGACCCCCGGCCGGCCGGCCCGCAGCACCCGGACCACGGGCCTCAAGGGGAAGACAGCGGCCGCATTCGGGACGGTCACGATGCCGCGAGCGACCAGCCGGCACGGCTTGCCGCAGACCACGATCACCCGCAGCGCCCCGTTCTGGCGCGACAGCGACTGGACCTTGGCCACGCGCGCCGCGAGCGGCGCCGAGGGACCGGGGCTGGGGGTGGGTGCGGGTGTGGGCGAGGGCGTCGGGGAAGGCGTCGGGCTGGGCGTCGGCGCAGGCGTCGGCGAGGGCTCCGGGCTGGGACTGGGCGTCGGGCTCGGCGTGGGATACGCCTGGGCGGCGCTGACGTCGCGGGACCGGTCCTCCACCTGAACGCCGTTGTTTCGGTCGTGGCCGAAGACGAGCGTCGGCCCCACCGTCCCGGCCGCCAGGACTCCGCCCGCCACCACCGCCGCCGCGACCAGGCGGCGGACGGACCTCGAGCGGTCGGAACCTCGGTCTCCCACTCCGGGACGATCGTAGCCCAGGTAGGCGATGCTTTGGGGCATGGGCGCCCGCGGCGAAGCGCTGGCCTACGGCGCGATCGCGCTGCTGGCGCTCGGGCTGCGCCTGCTCGCGCTCGACGAGCGTCCCTTTCAGTACGACGAGGGGCAGGTGGCGTACTTCTCGTGGGTGCTGGCCACCACCGGGGACTACCACTACCAGCCGGTCCTGCACGGCCCGCTGACCTACTACCTCACCGCGCTGACCTTCCTGGGTCTGGGCGCGACGGACTTCACGGCGCGCCTGGTTCCCGCGCTGGCCGGCACCGGGCTCGTCCTCCTGCCGGCCGCCATCCGGGACCAACTCGGCCGCACGGCCGCCCTGACGTGCGCCCTGCTCCTGGCCATCAGCCCCGCGTTTCTCTACTACTCGCGCTTCGCGCGCGAGGACGCGCTGCTCGCCTTCCTGACGCTGGCGCTCGTCGTCGTGGCCATCCGCCTGTACGACCGGCCGCGCGCCTGGCACCCGGCCGCCCTGGGCGCGCTGCTCGCCGCGTCCTTCGCCGCCAAGGAGGCGACCTTCATCTCCGTGGCGATCGCCGGTGCGGGACTGCTGGGCGCCGCCGTCGCGGGCTGGCCCGTGGCCGAGCCGCTGCGGGCCCTGCGGTGGCGCCCCTGGGCGATCGGCGTCGCGACGTTCGCCGTGGCCTTCGCCGCCCTCTTCACGACCGGGTCCACCCACCCCGGCGGACTGGTCGACGCGGTCTGGGACGGGCCGCGCTACTGGGCCAGCGAGCACCGCGTCCACCGCGGCGGCGAGGGCTGGGGGCTGTACCTAACGATGTTCGCGTCCTACGAGTGGCTCGCGCTGGCCCTGGGCGGCGCTGGGGCCGTCGTGGCGCTGCGGCGCCGCCAGCCGCTCGAGCTCGCCCTGCTGTGGTGGCTGCTCGCCGCCACCGCGGTCTACTCCTACGCGGGCGAGCGCTTCGCCTGGCTCGTGCTCCAGCCGCTCCTGCCCCTCGTCCTGCTGGCGGGCGTGGGGCTCCAGGCGATAGCGCGACGCCGCCGCCCGGCGCTGGTCATGGCCCTGGCCGCCATCGCGGCCACCCTGACCGGCGCCGTTGCCGTACGCACCGCGCTGGAGCGAGGCGACGACCCGAGAGAACTCCTCGCGGTCGTTCCCACAGCCGACATCGACCCGGTCCTACAGCGCGTAGAGACGCTCGCGCAAGAGAACCCCCGCCTCACCGTCGAAGTCGACGTCTCGGAGTTCTCCACCTACCCATGGGCCTGGCATTTCCGCGACCTGCGCGCCGCCTACCCCGACATGCAGCACCCCGACTTCCGGCCTTCCGGAGACGTCCTCGTGGTCACGCCGCTCGCACGGGAGCTGCTCGCGCCGGAGCTGGGCGACTACGAGGGACACAGGTTCGTCAGCCGCCGCTGGTGGGTCCGCGACTACGATCGGGTCAGCCCCGCCGCCCTGGTCCGCTGGTGGACGAGCCGCGAGACCTGGGGAGAGCGCGGGCGCCTGGAGAGCTGGCTCTACGTCCGCCGCCTACCGCTCCGCCCTTGAATAGGATGCGCCGGCAATGAGCTCCGGAGGGCGTTCCCTTGCGTAGACATCAGCTCGCGCAGATGCTCATCATCGGCGCGATCGCGTCGGCGCTCGGCATCGCCGGGGCGCTGGCCATCGACTGGTTCCCCAAGGTCGGCAGCACCCAGGCCGACGACATCGACACGCTGTTCGACGTCCTGCTGATCGCCTCCGTGCCGATCTTCGTGCTCGTGCAGTCGATCGTCCTGTACTGCGTGTGGAAGTTCCGCATGCGCCCGGGCGACGAGCTCAAGGACGGCCCGCCGATCCACGGCAACACCGCCCTGGAGGTCATCTGGACGACCATCCCGGCGCTCCTGCTGGTCGGGCTGTGCGCCTACGCCTACGTCGTGCTGGGCGACATGGAGGAGAAGGAGCCCAACACGATGGTCGTCAACGTGACCGGCGAGCAGTTCACGTGGACGTTCCAGTACCCGGCCGAGAACGGGGGCAAGCCGGTCCGCACGAACCAGCTCTACCTGCCCGCCGGCCGGCCGGTCAAGTTCAACGTTCGCTCCAAGGACGTCATCCACGACTTCTGGGTTCCGGAGTTCCGGATGAAGATCGACGCGGTGCCGGGCATAACCACCGAGTACCGGATCACCACCACGCGCGACGCCCGCAGCTACCCCGTGGTCTGCGCGGAGCTATGCGGGCTGGGACATGCGACCATGCGGCAGACTGCACACGTGCTCCCCGAGGCTGAGTTCGAGACCTGGATGCAACGCAAGCGCGCAGAGGCGCAGAACACATGACCGCCCGGCTGCGCGCCCCCGGCATGCCGCGCGCCGGCCTCGGCCTGGCGCTGGGCATCGCCCTCTCCTACGCGATCGTCCTGCCGGTCCGCGCGCTGTACGGCTTCGAGCCGCTGGTGGACGGCGACGCGGTCACGATCGTCGCCCTGCTCGCGGCGCCGTTCGGGTTCCTGTTCGGCCTGGGCGCCTTCGACTACTGGTTCTACTGGGCCTCCGGGCGCCCCACGCGGCCCGAGGACCACTCGGGCCACGGCGCGACGAGCTGGCGCGACTACTTCCGCGTCAACACCGACCACAAGGTGATCGGCATCCAGTACACGGTCACCTCGTTCTTCTTCCTGCTGGTGGGCGGCGCGCTGGCGATGCTCATGCGGGCCGAGCTGGCCCAGCCCGGGATGCAGTTCGTCAGCACCGACGCGTTCAACGGGCTGTTCTCGGTCCACGCGTCGATCCTGATCTTCCTGTTCATCATCCCGGTCTTCGCCGGGCTGGCGAACTTCGTCCTGCCGCTGATGATCGGCGCGCCGGACATGGCGTTCCCGCGCCTGAACGCCCTGTCCTACTGGCTGCTGCCGATCGCCGGCACGATGATGCTGCTGAGCTTCCTGGTGCCGGGCGGGTCGTTCGCCACGGGCTGGACGGCCTACGCGCCGCTGTCCACCGACGCCCCGCTGGGGCAGCTCTTCTTCACGATCGGCGTGCAGTTCGCGGGCGCGTCCTCGGTGGCCACCGCGCTGAACTTCCTGGTGACGATCATCACGATGCGCGCGCCCGGCATGAGCTTCTGGCGCATGCCGCTGCTGGTGTGGGCGAACTTCTCGACGTCGCTGCTGGTGGTGATCGCCACTCCGTTCATCGCAGCGTCGCAGTTCTTCGTGCTGCTGGACCGGGCGCTGGGCTTCAACTTCTTCGTGCCCGATCGGGGCGGTGACGTGCTGATGTACCAGCACGTCTTCTGGTTCTACTCGCACCCGGCCGTCTACATCATGATGCTGCCCGGGTTCGGGATCATCTCCGAGATCATCTCCGTGAAGGCGCGCAAGCCGATCTTCGGCTACCGCATGATGGCCTTCTCGCTGCTGGCCATCGTGGTGCTCGGCTTCACGGTGTGGGCGCACCACATGTTCGTCTCGGGCATGCAGGAGTGGATCCGCGTCCCGATGATGATCACCACGGCGATCATCGCCGTCCCCACGGGCATCAAGATCTTCTCCTGGCTGGCCACGCTGTGGCGCGGCGTGCTGCACCTCGACACGCCGATGCTCTTCGCCCTGGGCTTCCTCACCATGTTCGTCCTGGGCGGGATCTCGGGCGTGATGCTGGCGATGATCCCCGTGGTCATCCACGTGAGCGACACGTACTTCATCGTCGCCCACATCCACTACGTGCTGTTCGGCGGCTCGCTGTTCACGATCTTCGCCGGCGTCTACTACTGGTTCCCGAAGATGACCGGCCGGATGTACGACGAGCGGCTGGGCAAGATCCACTTCTGGATCACGTTCATCGGCTTCAACCTGACCTTCGGCCCCATGCACCTGATCGGGATGAAGGGCATGCCGCGCCGGGTGGCCGACTACGCCGAGCAGTTCGCGGGGTGGAACCTGTTCATCTCGCTGGCCTCCTTCGCCGTGGGCCTGAGCACGCTGATCTTCGTCTACAACATGGTCGCGTCCTGGCGGGGCGGCCCGCGCGCGGAAGCCAACCCCTGGCGCGCGCTCACGCTGGAGTGGCAGGTCTCCTCGCCGCCGCCCATCTTCAACTTCGACCAGATTCCCACGGTGGTCGGCGGGCCCTACGAGTACGGCGTCCCGGGCGCCGTCCACGGCGTTTTCAAGAAGCCGGGCGAGGTCGCCCCCGCCCCGGCCGGCCGCGTCGCCACGGCGCCCAAGAAGGAGTGACGGGATGAAGAAGGTGCTGGTCGTCGCCAACCAGACCGTGGGAGGCGCCAAGCTGCTCGACACGGTGCGCGCGCGTGCGGCCGAGGGAGACGCTTCCTTCGCGCTGGTCGTCCCGCGCAACCGCCCGCCCCACGGCGGGATCATCTACGACGAGGCCGTCCGCCACTCGGCGGAGGTGCGCCTGTCGCTGGCCAAGCAGGTGATGGCGCGCGAGGGCATCCGGATCGAGGGCGAGGTGGGCGACGAGGACCCGTTCACCGCCGCGATGGACGGCATCGCGCTCTACACGCCCGACGAGGTGATCGTCTCCACGCTGCCGCACACGGTGTCCGGCTGGCTGCGGCGCGATCTGCCCGAGCGCATCGAGCAGGCCAGCGGCCTGCCGGTCGAGCACGTCGTCACCGACCTGGACCGCGAGGGACTGCCCTTCCACGTCACGCTCGTGCTGGCCAACCAGACGATGGGCGCCGCCGCGCTGCTCGAGCACCTCAAGGCCAAAGCGGCCGAGCGCGAGACCTTGTTCATCGTCGTGGTCCCCCAGGAGGGCGGCCAGGGGCACCACACCGGCGAGGCGCGCCGGCGGCTCAACCAGACGCTGAAGTCGTTCCGCGACGAGGGGCTGCTGGCGGCCGGGACGATCGGCAACCCCGATCCCTACGACGCCGCCAAGAACGCGCTGGCGTCGTTCCGCGTCGACGACGTCGTGGTCTCCACGCTGGAGGCCACGCGCTCGCGCTGGCTGCGCGGGAACATCGTCGAGCGCCTGCGCGAGCACTCCGGCAAGCCGGTCGAGCACGTGGAGGCGGGCACGCCGGTGGAGGCGCCGGCCGCATAGCCATGGAAGCCGCCTCCGTCGCCCACGCCGAGCACCACCACGGGCCGCCCCCGGCCAACCAGTCCTCGCGCGTCGAGCCCCAGCTGCTCGGCATGCTGCTTTTCATCATCAGCGAGGTGATGATCTTCGGCGCGTTCTTCACCGCCTACTTCTTCATCCGGGTGGTGCAGGGCGAGGAGTGGCCGGCGGCGGGAACGGAGCTGCCGGTCGCCATCGCGGGGGTCAACACGGCGATCCTGGTGTCGTCCTCGATCACGCTGCACTGGGCGGAGTCGGCGCTCAAGCGCGACAACCGCTTCGGCTTCAAGGCCGGGATGGTCGTCACGTTCCTGCTGGGCGCGACCTTCCTCTTCATCCAGGTCAACGAGTACGTCCACATCGGGTTCTCGCCGCAGGACACCGCGCAGGGGTCGATCTTCTACGGGCTGACCGGCCTGCACGGGGCGCACGTGTTCATCGGGCTGCTGCTGCTGCTGTTCGTGACGATCCGCGCGTTCCGGGGACACTTCTCGTCGCAGTCGCACCGGGGAGTCGAGGTGCCGGGGATCTACTGGCACTTCGTCGACGTGATGTGGATCGTGGTCTACACGTCGGTCTACATCCTTTGATCAACCCGCTGCGCTCGGAGGGGGAGGCCTTCCGCTTCCTGCTCTACGTGATCGCCGTGTTCGGCGCGATCGTCCTGACGGTCCTCCTGCTGCGCGCCATCCTGTAGGGCATGTCGTTCGGGGCGCTGGCCCTGCTGCTGCTGTTCGAGGCGCTCTACGTGCGCGCCGTCCTGGTGCTGCGCCGACGCGGCTGGCGAGTGCGGCCGGGCCAGCAGGTGGCGTGGCACGTGGGGATGGCGCTGCAGACCGCGGCGCTCCTGGGCCCGCTGGACCACGCGGCCGAGGACTTCCTCTCCGCTCACATGGCGCAGCACCTGCTGCTGGCCGACCTCGCCGTGCCCTTCCTGCTGGCCGGCATCCGCACGCCGGTGCTGATGTTCCTGCCGCCGCGCCCGCTCCTGGTCGCGCTGGCCCATCGCCGGCGCCTGCGCGCGGCGTTCCGCTTCCTGCGCCGGCCGCTGGTGGCGGTCCCCGTCTACCTGGCCGTCCTGTACTTCTGGCATCTGACCTTCGCCTTCGAGGCGGGGCTGCACGAGCCGGTCGTGCACGCGGTGCAGCACGCCTCGTTCGTGTTCATAGGGGTGCTGATCTGGTGGGCGGCGCTGGAGCCCCAGCGCGCGCGGCTGCGCGGCGAGCTGTGGAAGATTCCCTACGTCATCGCGTCGCGCATGATCTCGATGTTCCTGGGGATGGCGCTGATCTTCTCCGCGTCGCCCTGGTACGCGAACGTCTACGGGAGCGACTCGCTGTCCGACCAGCGCAGCGCCGGCGGGATCATGATGAGCGTCGACGTGGCGATCATCGTCGCAGCGCTGATCTTCTTCTTCGCGCGCGCGGCGGCCGACCACGACGCGGCCGAGCGGCGCGCCGCGGCGGCTACTTGACCGTCAGCGTGCCCTTCATCCCGGCCTCGGCGTGACCCGGGACGGTGCACAGGAATGGGTACTTGCCCGCCTGGACGGTGACCTCGATGGTCGACGTGCGCCCGCCCTGGATCACCGGGCCCACCTCGTCGATCCCGTTGCCCTGGATGGCGATGTTGTGGGGGACGGTCGAGTCGTTCTCCGAGTTGATCGTCAGCGGGCCGGGCGACGCCTCCGCGTTGCGGAACGTGAACAGCAGCTGGCCGTTGGGGTCGGCCGGGATGTTCAGGACGCCGCCCTGGGCCTTGGCCAGCGGCTTCTGGCCGCCCCCGATGGCCGTGGCCAGCGCGCCCTCGTCCTTGCCGGGGCGGGCCGCCGCGTAGGCGACGTAGGCGGCCACGTCGGAGGCGTCCTTGCCGGTCACGAGCTTGGCCGGCATGGGCCCGTTGAGGTTCGGATAGAGGATCTGGTCCTTGGTGACCGAGCCGATCGTGTCGCGCTTGAAGCCGTCCTTGAGCGAGCGCTGGAAGGCCTCGTCGAGGTTGGGCCCCGTGACCCCCTTGGCGTTGGCGCGCTGCAGGATGTGGCAGGCGCCGCACTTCTGGACGAACAGCTTCTTGCCGTTGACGAGGTCGCCCGAGCCCTCCTTGACGTCCATGTCGCAGCCGCCCGCCGCGGCGAGGGCGGCCACCCCGCCGAGCACGACCAGCGGCGCCCGGAGCCGCCGGGAAAGGTGGGCGAGGGCGGGTCTCATGCGGGCGGAACTCTATCCGCTGGAGGCGGCGGCAGCTCCGCCAGCCGGCCCTGCGCGGCGGCCAGGACTCCGGCCGCGACGCCCTCCCAGGACCACCGCTCGCGGACCGTCTCCACGAGGGCGTCGCGGGTGGCGTCGCGCAGCTGCGGCGGGGCGCGCAGCCACGCGACGACGCGCTCGGCGATGCCCTCGACCGCCCGCTCGTCCGTCGGGAAGGTCAGCCATTCGCGTGCATCCTCGGGCACGGCCCCGGCCAGCGTCCCGGCCACCTCGGCGAGGCCGGAATGGGCGGCCGAGACCGGGAACGCACCGCACGCGGCCGCCTCGACCGGGACCATGCCGAAGGCCTCGGGGAACGTGCTCGGCGTCACGAGCGCCTCGCACGCGGGCAGCAGCTCGGCGAGGTCGTCGTGCTCGAGGCGGCCGGTGAGGACGATGCGCTCGCCCGCCTGTGCGGCGGCCGCGAGGTAGCGCCCCTGCGCCGCGGTGTCGCCCTCGAGCCGGTCGAGGAAGGCATCCAGGAGCTCCAGCCGGCCCGCCGGGCCCCCCTCCGCCTGCCGGCCCTCCCGGGCCAGCTCGCGCATCGTCCGGAGGTCGCCTCCAGCCAGCGCGCCGACCATGCGCTGCACCGCGTCGCGGTAGGCCCCGAAGCCCACCACGACGAGCCGTGCCCGCGGCTCCTGCGCGAGGACGAGCGGCCACGCCGCCACCAGCAGGTCGATCCCCTTGGAGACGATCAGCTTCCCCACGAAGGCGACCAGCCGGTCCTCCCCCGGCCGCAGCCGCGCGAGGGCCGCACCAGCGGCGGCGGGGTCGAGGTCGAAGGAGGAGCCGCCTTCGGGGGTGGGCCGGTCAGGGGTGGCCCGATTGCCGCCTTCTCCCCGCGTGGCGAGGCGGGAGGCCAGATGTCGGACTCCCTTCGCGGCCTCCTCCGAGGTGCGGGGGGTGAAGACGCCGACGTCGACTCCGGGAGGGCCCAGGCGCGTGCGGGCGGGTAGGTCCGGGTCGCCGAGCGCGGCCCACAGGCTCTGCGCGGTGTGGCGCGAACCCACGAGCACCGCGCTCGCGCCCTCCACCCCCTCCCGCGCGTACGGCAGGAAGCGCTCCGGATGTGGCTTGACCGTGTACTCCAGCGCGCTGCCGTGGACCTTGACGGCGTACGGCGCGGCGCCGGCGAGGCCGCGCCGGACGATCGCCGGCCCCATGACGAGGTGGTTGGCCAGCGCCACGTCGGGCGGGGCGGCGGCCGCGACCTCGCGCACGGCGGCGACGTTCGCGTCCAGGTAGCGCCGCAGCTCCTCGTCGCTCAGCTGCGGGAACGGGCGGGCGTCGAAGCCCTCGTAGCGGTCGGCGACGTACACCGGCAGGACGCGCCCGATGTCCGGATTGTGGACCGTCACGCCCGGCAGCGCGGGCGGATCGCGGTCCTGGCAGAGCAGCTGCACCTCGTGGCCCAGCCGCCCCAGCGCGGCCGCCAGGTTGGCGTTGTAGACGTTGGACCCGGTCCCGCGCAGCAGGTATCCGTGGAAGATCAGCACGCGCACGCAGCCGGAGCCTACGAGCCGGGACGAAGCGGCGGCCCGATGCTCTACAGTGCCGCGCGTGAGCGCACGCCAGCAGTACCGCCTGAGGGCTCCGTCCAGCGGTCGTGAGGTGATCCTCGAGGCCGAGCCCGGCGAGGAGTACGTGGACCGCGAGACGGGCGAGCACCTGGAGGTCGTGGGGAAGCTGCTGCCCCTCGCGCCCTCCCCGTCCGACCTGCCCTGGGCGGTCGAGAACCTGCGGTTCTGCACCTGGTGCGACCAGCTGGTCCAGAAGGACCTCAACGACTGCACCCATTGCGGCCGGCGGATGGAACCGCTGCCCCGCTGAGCCCCGTCCCGCCATGCGCAAGCGCGCCCTTCTCCCCGCCCTGGCCGCCGTCGCGGCGCTGGTCGTCGCGGGCTGCGGCGGCGACGACAACGTCAGCGCCGACCAGCTCTCCACCCCCGAGCTGACGGTCCCGGCGGGCACGATCCCAGTGGCGACGCCCGCCACCACGCCGCGCACGACCACGACCGCCACCACCCCGGACACCGGCGGCGACGAGTCCGCGGGCACCGACGAGTCCTCCGGGACCGACGAGTCCGGCTCGGGCGGCGACACCGGCTCCGGCGGCGACGAGTCCGGCACCGGCGGCACCGGCGCCAACGGCGGCGACGACGACAGCGGCGGCTCAGGCCAGAGCGGCGGCTCGGGGTCAGGCGGCACCGGCCTCTCCGAGTTCTGCGAACAGAACCCGGGAGCCTGCTGACGACTGAAGCGTTTTCCCGGCTATAGGCGGGAAAACGCTTCACTCACGGCGTGGAGACCAGCGTGGCGCTGTAGGTGAGGCGCGCCGGGCGGTATGTGCAGAAGTACTCGCGGATCGTGCCGGCCGCCACGTGCGGGGGCTGGCGCTCCGGGTTCTCCGAGCACGGCTTCACGCGGCTGGAGCGCCAGGCGAAGGTGTTGTCGAGGTCGTTGACCGCGAGGACCGGGGCCCACGTCTGCACGGCGAGCGCAACGACCCAGCCGCGGCGCACGAGCAGCGACGTGTACAGCGGGAACTGCACGGTCTTGCCGAAGTACTCCTCCAGCTCGAACGGGCGCTCCGTGATCGCGTTGAGCTTGTAGCGGACCTGGCCGCGGCGCTGAGCGCGCTCGGGCCGCAGGACCGCCAGGCGCACCTGCGACTCGCCGCCGGACTGCTCGTTGAAGAACCGGATCTGGGCCGCCGTCGGCTTGCCGAGGCGCAGCGTGAAGGCCACGATGCGACCGGTCCGCGGCGAGACGAACGGGTTGCGGCGCCCGCCGTTGATCAGCTGGAAGCCGGTCGTGCGCGTGACCGCGAGGCACGGGCTCGAGGGACAGCTCGGCGTGCCCAGCGAGCGCTGGGAGTCGAGGCCGAGCTCGACGAGGCGCGCGGACGCGCCGGCCGGAAGGAGCAGGGGCAGGACGGCGGCCGCAAGGACCGCGGGCAGGATTCTTTGGCGTCGAGTCATCGAGACCATTGAACACGAGCCGCCGGTCGCAGTTGCGGCGGCCACCGCCTGCTGTCTAAGAGGAGACCTTTCGCGACGCTAGAGCAGCGTCACGTTGACGGCCTTGGGGCCCTTGTCGCCGGCCTCTTCCTCATACGAGACCTTCGAGCCCTCGGCCAGCGTCCGGAAGCCGTCGCCTCCGATGCCGCTGTAGTGGACGAACAGGTCTCGGCCGCCATCGTCGGGCGTGATGAAGCCGTAGCCCTTGTCGTCGCTGAACCACTTGACGGTTCCAGTTGCCACGTCTGTGACCTCCACGTGTTGTGCTGCGATACCGCGGAGGTGTGCCTAGGGCAACGTTCCTGCGACCGCCTGCACTTTCTTCGCCGGGTGACACCCGGCCGTTCGGCGCAAACCGTAGCACCTACTCCCCGCGCAAAACAGCCCCTGCCGCGCGAATCTCGTCCTCGTCGCCGGGCCCCGGCGTCCACGGCAGGCGCAGCGGATCGTCGTCGTAGCGGGGGATCACGTGCACGTGGAAGTGGAACACGGTCTGCCACGCCGCCCGGCCGCAGGAGTTCAGGAGGTTGATCCCGTCCGCGTCCAGACGCTCCTCCATGCGCGCCGCCAGACGCTGGGCGGCGGCCATCGTGGCTGCCAGGTCGTCCGGCGCCACGTCGCGCAGGTCGCGGGAATGCGCGCGGGGGATCACCAGGGCGTGGCCGCGCGTCGCGGGATTGATGTCCATGAACGCGACGGTGCGCGCGTCCTCGTCCACCACGGTCGCGGGCAGCTCACCCGCCGCGATCTTGCAGAAGATGCAGTCCGGGTCCGGGGCCACGCGCGGACTCTAACCGCTAGCTTGCGAGCCCCATGTACGCCGATCGAGCAGGACTCGAACGGACGGTCCGCCGGCTCGCGGCGCTCGAGCGCCCGTCGGCCTCGCCGGGCGAGCGCGAGGCGGCGGCGTGGATCGCGGAGGCGCTGCGCGAGCTGGGACTTCAGCCCGCGATCGAGGAGGAGCGCGCCCACGGGACGTACTGGTGGCCGCAGGGCCTGCTCAGCGCGGCGGGGATCCTCGGCGGCGCGCTCGCGCTGCGCGGGCGTCGCCTGGCCGGCGCGACCCTGGGCGCGGCGGCCGCCGCCGGCATCGCCGACGACTGCTCCGCCGGCCCGCAGGTCTTCCGGCGCGTCCTGCCACACCGCACCGCGTGGAACGTCCACGCCGACGCGGGCGACCCGACCGCGACCGAGACGCTGGTGATCGTCGCCCACCACGACGCGGCGAACACCGGCGTGGTGTTCGACCAGCGCCCGGTCGAGCTGATGTCCCGGATGACGCCGGGGCGCTTCGAGCGCACCAACCGCTGGCCGGAGCTGTTCCGCGCGATCGCCGGCGGCCCCGCGCTGGTCGCCGCCGGTTCGGCGCTGCGCCGCCGCGGGCTCGTGAAGGTCGGGATGGCGATGGGCGCGCTGTCGGCCGCGGGCTTTGCGCAGATCGCCGCCAGTCCCGTGGTCCCGGGCGCCAACGACAACCTGACCGGCGTGGCCGTCCTGCTCGGCCTGGCCCAGCGGCTGCGCGAGCAGCCGATCGAGGGGCTGCGCGTGGTGCTGGTCTCCACCGGCGCCGAGGAATCGTTCATGGAGGGCATGCGCGCGTTCCTGCGCCGCCACGCCGCCCGCCTGTCGCCCCCGCGCACCCGCTTCCTGGCGCTGGACACCGTCGGCTCGTCGGCCGAGCTGGTGGCCGCGGAGAGCGAGGGCATGATCTTCCAGACGTCCTACGACGCCGAGCTCAAGGACGCGCTGTCCGCCACCGCCGCGGAGCTGGGCATCCGCTTGCGCCGCGAGCTGGTGCTGTCGTTCGCGACCGACGCGCTGCCCGCCATGCGCGCGGGTTACCGGGCCGCGCTGCTCGCCTCGGTCAACGAGTTCAAGCTCCCCAGCAACTACCACAAGCCGTCGGACACGCCCGACAACGTGTCCTACGAGCGCGTCGAGGAGGCGCTAGCCGTCTGCGACGCCCTGGTCCGCCGCCTCGCCCGCGAGGCGGCGCGCGAGGGCGACCGCGTCCTCGCGTGAGCCGATCTCCCGCGCGAACTGGGCCGCCTCCAGCTCGCGCAGCAGGCGCCCGATCTCCGGGCCGGGGCGCAGACCCAGCTCCGCCGCCAGCTCGTCGCCGCGCAGGAGCGGGGGCGGCGGCCCATCGGCGCGCCAGCGCAGCGCCTCTCCGAGCAGCTCGCGCGCGATCTGCAGGTGGTTGGCGATCGCCTCGTCCGCCCGGTCGCCGCGCGTGGCCAGCCGGTCGGCGACCGACAGGACCGTGACGTCGACCTCCACCGGCTCGCACGCCCTCAGGTAGGCGTGGACGTCGCGCGGCGACAGCGGCCGGCGGTGGACGAGGAACCCGGCGCGCAGGTGGTGCAGCGTCAGCGCGGCCACGTGCTCGCGCAGGCGCTGCGAGGCCCGCAGCCGGCCGAGGACCTCGCGCGCCAGCTCGGCCCCGCGCGCGTCGTGGCCCATGAACGTGACGCGGCCCTCGCTCGTCTCGCCGCGCGTGTGCGGCTTGGCGGCGTCGTGGAGCAGCGCGCCGAAGCGCAGGGCCTGGGCCCGTGTCAGCTCGTCGGCCAGCGGCTCGGCCAGGACGGCCAGCGCGGCGGGGGCCTGCGGGCCCAGGGGCGCGGGATCGCGCTCCAGCGCCACCACCTGCGCCAGGACCTCGAGCGTGTGGTCGTGGACGTCGAGGTGGTGGTAGCGGTTCTGGGCGATGCCGCGCTGGGCGGCCAGCTCGGGCAGCACGGCCTCCAGCGCCCCGGCGGAGTCCAGCGCCAGGAGGCCCGCCACCGGGTCCTCCCCGGCCACGATCAGCTTGAGCTCGCCGAACGCGCGCTCGCCGGGAACCTCGACCAGGCGCGGCGCCGTCCGGCGCGCCTCGTCGCGCGTGGCCGGCTCGACGTCGAAGCCCAGTGCAACGGCCAGCCGGGCCAGGCGCATGACGCGCAGCGGGTCGGCCGCGAAGGCGCCGCCGGAGACCATGCGCAGGTGGCGCGCCTCGAGGTCGCCGTGCCCGCCGAACGGGTCGACCAGGTCGCCCCCGGCCAGCGGGCGCGCCATCGCGTTGACCGTGAAGTCGCGGCGGGCCAAGTCGTCCTCCAGCGTGTGGCCCTCCAGCGGCATCAGGTCGGCCTGCCAGGAGCGGTCGCGGGCGCTGACCCGCCACGCACCGAAGGCGTCGGACAGCGCGAACGCCGAGGCGCCCGCCGCGCGGGCCAGGCGGCGCGCCAGGTCGGCCACGTCGCCGCGGGCGACCAGGTCCACGTCGTCGGTCTCGCGGCCCAGGAGCTCGTCGCGGACCGCGCCCCCCACGACCCACGCCTCCGCGCCGGCCAGCGCCCCGCGGGCCGCGGAGAGCGCCGCGTTCATTCCGGCCGGCCGTCCCGGTGGTAGACCCGCTCCACGCGCGGGAGCAGTCCCGTCGTCACCTCGTAGTTGATCGTGCCCAGGCGCCGCGCGACCTCCTCGGCGAGGATCCGCTCGGAGCCCTGCGCCCCGATCAGCACCGCCTCGTCGCCGGGCGCGGCCGTCGCGTGCGGACCCAGGTCCACCGTGACGTTGTCCATCGAGACCGTGCCCACGAGCGGGCGGCGCGCCCCGCGCACCAGCACGTCGGCGTCGTTGCTCAGGGCGCGGCGCCAGCCGTCGCCGTAGCCGATCGGCAGCACGCCGAGCACCGTTTCCTGCTCCGCCACGAAGCGCCGGCCGTAGCCCGCGCTCTCGCCGGCCGCGCACGGCTTGACGTCGGCGACCCAGCTGCGCAGCTCCAGCGCCGGCTCCAGGTCCTGCGCGGCCGGGTCCTCCTGGAAGGGGTCGAGGCCGTAGATCGCCACCCCGCAGCGCACCAGGTCGAAGTGCGCGGCGGGCTCGCGCAGGGTGGCCGCGCTGTTGGCGGCGTGCAGGACGATCCCCGGGTGCTCGGCGCGCATGAGCTCGGCGAACGCGGCGAAGCGCTCTAGCTGACGCCCGAAGAAGTCGTCGCCGCGCTCGTCCGCCGTGGCGAAGTGCGTCATGGCGCCGGCCAGGGTGAGGTGGTCGCGCGCCGCGACGCGCTCGGCCACCCGGCGCGCCTCCTCGACGTCGCGGGTGCCCAGCCGCCCCATGCCGGTGTCGAGCTTGACGTGTACGCGTGTCCCGGCCGGGAGCCGCTCGACGAACGCCTCGCGCCAGGCGACCACGTCTGCGCTCGCCGCGGCGGCGACCTCCAGCTCCTCGCGGCTGAGCGCGCCCATCACCAGCAGGGGCGCCTCCAGGCCCGCGGCGCGCAGCTCGCTCGCCTCGTGCGCCGCCGCCACGCACAGCCACTCCGCGCCGCCGGCCAGCGCGGCCCGGGCCGCCGGGACCGCCCCGTGCCCGTAGCCGTTGGCCTTCACGACCGCGGCCAGCCGCGCGCCGGCCCGCAGCTCGCGGCGCAGCCGGGCGCAGTTGCGCTCGATCGCCGAGAGGTTGACCGCGGCCACCGCGCGGGCGGGCACGGGCTACTCCGGCGCGGTCAGCGCGTCGAGGACGTCGAGGCGGGTGACGACCCCGACCAGGCGCCCGTGCTCGACGACCGGCAGGCGGTTGTGCTTGTGCTCGGCGATCAGGCGCGCCGCCTCCTCCACGGGCGCGTCGGGCGACACCGTGATCGGGTCGGAGGTCATCATGTCCTCGACGTTCGTCGCGAACGCCTTGCGGACCCGCTCCTCGAAGTGCTTCATCGACTCGATGAAGACGACCCCGCCCATGATGTCGAGGTGGTGCGGGAGGTGCAGGTCGGCGTCCTCGCCGCGCAGGATCAGGTCGTTCTCGGTGACGATCCCCACGCAGCGCCCGCCGGAATTGATCACCGGGACGCCCGGCAGCTCGTTCTCGCGCAGCCGCCGTACGACGGTCTCCACGTCGTCGGACGGGGACACCGTGACGGGGTCGCGCTCCATGATGTCGCCCACGGTCGTCACGGCCGCGGAGCCTACTCGGCGCGCGCGGCGGGCAGCGCTTCGATCACGTCGCGCGCGATCGTCCCGTCCGTGCCGCGTTCGCCGGCCGCCAGCGCGCCGGCCTCGGCGTGCAGCCACACCGCCGCGCACGCGGCGGTGAACGGGTCGAGGCCCTTCGCGAGCAGCGCGCCGGTCACGCCGGAGAGCACGTCGCCGGTCCCGGCCGTGGCCAGTCCGGGGCTGCCGCCGCGACTGATCGCGGTCGGGCCTCCCGGCGCGGCGACGATCGTGTCGTCGCCCTTGAGGACCACCACGGCCCCGGCGGCCTCCGCCGCCGCGCGCGCGTGGTGCAGCCGGGCCGACTCGATCGTGCGCGAGTCGGTGTCCAGCAGCCGCGCCAGCTCGCCCGCGTGCGGCGTAAGGACCGTGGGCGCCTCGCGCCCCGCCAGCTCGCTGAGCCGGCCGGCGTGCGCGTTGAGCGCGTCGGCGTCCAGCAGCAGCGGGACGGCGGCGCGGGCGGCCACCGCGCGCGCCAGCTCCAGCGTCGCCTCGCCGCGGCCCAGGCCGGGGCCGAGCACCAGCGCGTCGGCGCGCTCGCACGCCTCGAGCACCGGCTCCAGCGCGGCGTCGCCCAGGGCGCCGTCCTCGTCGGGCAGCGCACGTGTCATCACCTCGAGCAGGCGCAGCTCGAAGATCGCGCTGAGCGAGCCGGGGACGCACGCGGTCACATAGCCCGCGCCGGCGCGCGCGGCGCCCTCCGCGGCCAGGCAGGGCGCCCCGGTCAAGCCGCGCGACCCCCCGACGACGAGCACCGCGCCCTCGCTGAACTTCGTCGACGTGGCGGTGCGCCGCGGCACCTCCGTCCGCACGGAGGGCGCGATCAGCCCGGCGTCCGCGTCGTCCGGCCCGCCGGGCGGGATGCCGATGTCCACCACGCGGACCGTGCCCGCGTGGTGCTTGCCGGGCGCGACGTAGAGCCCGAGCTTGGGGGCGTGGAAGGTGGCGGTCGCGCGCGCCCGGACCGCGTCGCCCTCCACGGCGCCGGTCGAGGCGTCCACGCCGGAGGGCACGTCGGCCGCCACCACGGGCGCCTCGCACGCGGCGAGGGCGCGGATCGCGCCGGCCAGCGGCTCACGGGGCGCGCCGGAGAACCCCGTGCCCAGGAGCGCGTCCACGACGGCCCCGACGCCCTCCAGGGCGCCCGGCGCGAAGGGCCGCGGTGCCGCGCCCGGCAGCCGGCGCAGGTTCTCGGCGGCGTCCCCGGTCAGCTCGTCCGGATCGGAGGTGACGAGGACGTCCACCTCCCGCCCCGCCTGGCGCAGCACCCGCGCCGCGACCAGCCCGTCGCCGCCGTTGTTGCCCTTGCCGCAGACGACCGCGATCCGCCCGGCGGGCGCCACCTCCGCGGTCAGCTCGGCCAGGCCGGTCCCCGCGCGTTCCATCAGGTCCAGCGACGGCACCCCGCGGCGCTCGATCGCCCACGCGTCGAGCGCCCGCATCCGCTGCGCGTCCAGCAGGGGGGCCAGCCAGTCCGGCAGCGCGCTCATGCCACGACGGCGACCGCGCCGGCCATGCCGCGCGTGTGGGTAAGCGACAGCCGGACCTCGCCGCCCCGCTCGGCCGCGCGCCGCGCCACCTCCCCGTGCAGCCGCGGATGTCCGTCGGCGCCGACCTCCACGTCGCGCCAGCTCCACGCCTCCAGCTCCAGCGCCTTGGCCACCGCCTCCTTGGCGCAGAAGCGCGCGGCGAGGTGCTGGCCGGGCCGCGCGCGCGACGCGGCGTAGGCGCGCTCGGCGTCCGTGAACACCCGCTCGGCCAGGCCGGGGCGCCGGGCGAGCGCGCGCTCCAGGCGCTCGATCTCCAGCAGGTCGATCCCGACGCCGTTCACTCCACCGTGACGGTCTTGGCCAGGTTGCGCGGCTGGTCGACGTTGAGCTCCAGGCGCCGCGCGATGCGGTAGGCGAGCAGCTGCAGCGGGATGACCGCGAGCATGGGCTGGAGCATCCAGTCGGTGTGCGGGATCTCGATCACGCGCTCGGCGTGCTGCGCGATGTCCCGGTTGCCCGCGGTGGCCACGGCGATGACGTGGGCCCCCCGCGCGCGCACCTCCTGCATGTTGGAGACCACCTTCTCCAGCACGGGCGAGTCGGTGGCCACGCACACGACCGGCGTGGCGTCGTCCAGCAGCGCGATCGGGCCGTGCTTCATCTCGCCCGCGGCGTAGGCGTCGCAGGCGATGTAGGAGATCTCCTTGAGCTTGAGCGCCCCCTCCAGCGCCACGGGGAGCCCGACGTGGCGCCCGAGGTAGAGGAAGAACTCCGAGCGGTGCCAGTCCTCCGCGATCTGCGCGATCGGCGCGTCCACGGCGGCGATCAGCTCGTCCACGTTGTGCGGCAGGTGCTTGAGGCCGGTCACGAGCTCGCGGCGGCGCTCGGCGGGCAGCGTGCCGCGCAGCTCGGCCAGCCGCAGGCCCAGCAGGTACATCGCGGCTACCTGGCAGACGAAGGTCTTGGTGGCGGCCACGCCGATCTCCAGGCCGGCGCGCGTGAACAGCGTGCCGTGCGCGTCGCGCGTGGCCTGAGAGCCCATGACGTTGGAGACGGCGAGCACGTGCGCCCCGCGCTCGCGGGCCAGGCGCATGGCGGCCAGCGTGTCGGCGGTCTCGCCGGACTGCGTGATCCCCACGACCAGGTCGCCCGGGCCCACCACGGGGTTGCGGTAGCGGTACTCCGAGGCGATGTCCATCTCCACCGGCAGGCGCGCCCACTCCTCGATCGCGTAGCGGCCCACCAGCCCCGCGTGGTAGCTGGTCCCGCAGGCCACGACCACGACGCGCTTGACGGCGCGCAGGACGTCGTCGCCGATCTCGCCCATCTCGTCGATGTCCACGCCGTCCTCGCGGACCGTGCGGTCGAAGATCGTCTCGGCCAGGGCGTCCGCCTGCTCGTGGATCTCCTTGAGCATGAACGTCTCGTAGCCGCCCTTCTCGGCGGTCTCGGCGTCCCAGTCGATCTCCACGATCTCGCGCTCCAGCGGCACGCCGTCCGCCGTCTGGAACTCCACGCCGCCGCGGTGGATCGTGACGATCTCGTTGTCGTTGACGTACTGGACGCGGCGGGTGTGCGCGAGGAAGGCCGGAATGGCGGAGGCGAGGAACGACTCCCCGTCGCCGCGTCCGACGATCAGCGGGCACTCCTTGCGCGCGCCCACGACCCGGTCAGGCTCGTCGCCCGCCAGCGCGACGAAGGAGTAGTGGCCCTCGAGCTCGTTGTAGGCGCGGCACACCGCCTCGGTCAGGTTCTCGCCGTCGTAGTGCTTGCCCACCAGGTGCGCGACGACCTCCGCGTCCGTCTCGCTGGTGAACCGCACGCCGTCCGCCGCCAGCTGCTCGCGCAGCGCGAGGAAGTTCTCCACGATCCCGTTGAGGACGATGTGGACGTTGCTCGTCGTGTCGAAGTGCGGGTGAGCGTTCTCCTCGGAGACGCGCCCGTGGGTGGCCCAGCGGGTGTGCCCGATGCCGGTCGTCGCGGTGGAGGCCGCCACGGCCACGCCGCCGCCCCCGTTCGTGCGCGCCTCGACGGCCTCGCGCAGCGCGCTGAGGTTGCCCACGGCGCGCACGGACTCGACCACGCCGTCGCACACCAGGGAGATCCCGGCGCTGTCGTAGCCGCGGTATTCGAGCTTCTCCAACCCCGCGAGGAGGAGGTCCTGGACCGGCCGGTGGCCGACGTACCCGACGATGCCGCACATGGGGCCCTCCGAGCTGAGAACGAATGAGAGCCGCGACGGCGGCTCCCCGCACCCGCGTGCGACCGCGGGCCGAGCTTCGCAGTGTAGCGGCTAGGCCGCGACGCTCTGCACGAGCGCCACCAGGCGGTCGGTCACCGCCTCGGCCTCGGCTTCGGTGGGCGCCTCGACCATCACGCGCACCAGGGGCTCGGTGCCGCTGGGGCGCACCAGCACGCGGCCGCGGCCCTCCAGGGCGGCGTTCTCCGCGGCGATGGCGTCGGCCAGCGCGCTGTCGGCCAGCGCGGCGTCGCGGTCGGGGACCGGCACGTTCACGAGGCGCTGGGGCAGCTTCTCCATCGCGTGGCGGTCGGCCAGGTCGGCGCCGCCGAGCGCCTCCAGGACCAGCAGCGCGCTCGCCACGCCGTCGCC
The DNA here is from genome assembly GCA_031177685.1 of Solirubrobacteraceae bacterium. Classification (GTDB taxonomy): domain Bacteria; phylum Actinomycetota; class Thermoleophilia; order Solirubrobacterales; family Solirubrobacteraceae; genus AC-38. Next base: position 82,329 of record JAPSGI010000008.1, read on the forward strand.
GGTGGAGGCGAAGCGCAGGTCGATGATGTGGCCGGACTGCTCGCCGCCCAGCGCGAAGCCGCGCTCGCGCAGTGCCTCGAGCACGTAGCGGTCGCCCACCGCCGTGGTGGCCACCTCGATCCCGGCCGCGCGCATCGCGGTGTGAAAGCCGTAGTTGGTCATCACGGTCACCGCGACGCCCCCGTTGGGCAGCGCGCCGCGCTCGTGCAGGTGCAGCGCCGCCAGCGCGATCAGCTCGTCGCCGTCCACGACGGCACCGTGGCGGTCGGCGGCCAGGACGCGGTCGGCGTCGCCGTCGAAGGCGAAGCCCAGGTCGTGGCCGCCGGCGACGACCCGCTCCGCGAGCGACTCGACGTGCGTGGACCCGCAGCCGGCGTTGATGTTGCGCCCGTCGGGGTCCGTGGCGACGGCGGTGACCTGCGCGCCCAGGCGGCGGAAGATCTCCGGCGCGGCGCGGTAGGCGGCGCCGTTGGCGCAGTCCAGCAGCACGTCGAGGCTGCCGAGGTCGAGGCTCTCGAAGCGGGTGTGCAGCTCGCGCAGGTAGTCCTCCAGCGTCCCGTGCAGCTCGCGCACGTGCCCGATCGGGCCCCCGGCGCGGGTGGGCGGCTCGGCCAGCAGCGCCTCGATCTCCTCTTCGACCGCGTCGGAGAGCTTGTCCCCGTCTGCGCCGAAGAACTTGATCCCGTTGTCGCGGTACGGGTTGTGGGAGGCGCTCAGCACGACGCCGAGGTCGAAGCCGTAGCGGGCGATCAGCAGCGGCGCGGCCGGCGTGGGGAGCACGCCGCCCAGCAGCGCGTCCGCCCCGGCCGCGGCGGCGCCGGCGGCGATGGCGGCCTCGAGCATCGTCCCGGACTCGCGCGTGTCGCGGATGACCAGGACCTGCGGGCGCCCGGCGCGCGCGTCGGGCGCGGCGCGCCGGACGGCGGCGGCGGCCAGCGCGAGGGCGAGCTCCGCGGTGACCTTCTGACCCGCGACCCCGCGGACGCCGTCGGTGCCGAAGAGCTGACGGGCCAACGCCCTACCGCTTGGAGAACTGCGGACGCTTGCGCGCCTTCTTCAGACCGGCCTTTTTGCGCTCCTTCTTGCGCGGGTCGCGCGTGAGGAAGCCGCGGCGCTTGAGCTCGCCGCGCAGGTTCGGATCGGCCTCGATGAGCGCGCGCGCGATGCCGTGGCGCAGCGCGCCGGCCTGGGAGGAGACGCCGCCGCCCTGCAGCGAGGCGACCACGTCCATGCGGGCCTCGTAGCCCACCGCCTCCAGCGGCTGGCGGATGTTGCGCGCCAGCGTGGGGCGCGGGAAGTGGACGTCCAGCGGGCGGCCGTTGATCGTGTACTCGCCGCTGCCCGGCTTGAGGATCACGCGCGCGATGGCGGTCTTGCGCTTGCCGGTGGCGCGGTAGCGCGCGCCGGCGGCGAGGTCGATGGCCGCCTGGGCGACTGGGCGCTCCTCCTCGGCGGGCGCCTCTTCCTCGCCCGTCGCGGGAGCCTCCTCCTCCTCCTCCTCGTACTCCGCGCCTTCGCGCGCGAGCGGGTCGGCGCCCTCGAGGACGATGTCGACCTCGAGGTCCGCGCCGGGGATCTCCGGCTTCGCGCGCGGAGCGGCCGCGGCCTCCTCGGCCGGCGCCTCTTCCGCCGCCGGCGGAGGCTCCTCGGCCGCGACGGGCTCGTCCGGAGACGTCGTCTCCTCGACGGGGGCGTCCTCGCTCGTCGCGGGCGTCTCCTCCGCGCTCGCCTCGGGCGTTTCCTCGGGCGGCGTGTCGGGCGTCTCTTCGGCGGGGTTCTCGGGCTCTTCGGCCATCAGGTCTGGATCTCCAACGTCTCGGGCTGCTGGGCGGCGTGCGGGTGGTCCGGTCCAGCGTAGACCTTCAGCTTGGTCAGCTGCTTCCGGGCGAGCCGGTTGCGGGGCATCATGCCCTTGACCGCCTTGCGGATGACCTCCTCGGGCCGGCGCGCCAGCATCTCCTCCAGCGTGCGCGACTTCAGGCCGCCGGGGTAGCCGGAGTGGCGGTAGTAGCGCTTATCGGCGCGCTTGTTCCCCGTGACGGCGATCTTCTCGGCGTTGACGACGATCACGAAGTCGCCGGTGTCCACATGCGGCGTGTAGACGGGCTTGCCCTTGCCGCGCAGCAGGTCGGCCACCTGGGTGGCCAGGCGGCCGAGCGTCTTGCCCTCGGCGTCGACGAGGAGCCAGTTGCGCTCGCGGTCGGCTGGGGTGGCTACGTAGGTCTTCATGCGCGCGAAAGTCCGCGCCTGAGCGCGGACGGGCCCTGATGATAGGGAACGTCGGGAGGCCGCGCGGGCCGACCGTCGAATCCCTCCTATAGGATCGCGCCGTCGACAACGACGCCTGCCGAATCCGCCCTGGCGCCGGCCCAGGAGCCCGGGCGGAACGGGGGAACCACTCGGTCCTTCGGGACCGTGGGGCGAGTCCGGGCATTGCCGCCCGGTAGCGCCGCCCGTTCGGCGCGAGCCCGTCAGCTCACCCCGTAGGCCGCAGAACGTGGAGGACCGGTTTGGTGGTGCAGCGCCCGGCGCGCAGGCCGGGAGGGATGGCGAGGTGCGCGGTGGCGGCAACGGTCGCCGGACTGGTCGCGAGCGCCAGCGCGTCCGCGAGCATGCCGGCCCCCGTGGGCGGCTCGGGCGGGACCTCCTCGACGCCCGTCCCGCGGATCGCGTCGGTCTCCTGCCCCACCGGATGTGACGAGCTGGAGCCCGGCCGCGCGGGCGATGTCCTGCGCGTGACCGGCCGGCGGCTGAGCCGCGTCGCGCACGTCGTGTTCCTCGGCGCCGCGATTCCGCGCGACGACGTGGCCGCGCGACCGCGGCGCCGCGGCGCCCGCGCGCTCGAGGTCGTGATCCCGGCCCGCGCGCGCAGCGGACCGGTCCTGCTCGTCAGCTCAGACGGGACGCCGTCGCGGCCGAGCCGCGCGACGGTGGCGCTGGGCACGCGCGGCGCGCTGGGCGTCCCCAAGGCGGTGACGGGCGGCGCCGTCATCGCGCAGCTCGGCGACCGCGCCGTGTTCTTCGACGGCCGCCGCAGCGCGCGCCTCACGTACACCGTGCGCGGCGTTGCGCCGCTGGCGGTCCGCGTCGACCTGGTGCGCGCGACCGACGGCGCGCTGGTGGCGCGCTGGGGCCCCACCGCGATCGCCCCCGGCGTCCCGCAGACGGTCACGTGGGACGGCCTCGCGGAAGGCCGCGTCCCGGCCGACGGGCGTTACCGCTTCGACGTCTTCACCGGCCCCGCCGCCACGCCGGCCGACGCCCAGGCTGCCCAGACCGCTCCGCCCGCCGTCAGCGACTCCTTCCTCTTCCTCGGCCACGCCTTCCCGATCCGCGGCGCACACGACTACGGCGTGGACGTCAACCGCTTCGGGCCGATCTCCGGGCGCGGGCACCGCGGGCAGGACGTGCTCGCGGACTGCGGCACGCCGCTGGTCGCCGCGCGCGGCGGCCGCGTCAAGGTGAGCTCGACCCAGAGCGCCGCCGGCAACTACGTGGTGATCGACGAGACGGGCAGCGGCTACGAGCACGCCTACCTCCACCTGCGCGACCGCGCGCTGGTCGCCCGGGGCGAGCGCGTGCGCACCGGCCAGCTGATCGGCTACGTCGGCAACACCGGCAACTCGACCGCCTGCCACCTGCACTTCGAGCTGTGGGAGGGACCGTGGTGGGGCGGCGGCCGCCCCATCGATCCCCTGCCCTTCCTGCGCGCGTGGGACCGCGCCAGCGCCCTGGCCATGCGACATTGACCACATATATCGGGGTCAATGTCGCAACCGGTCATCGCACGATCCGGAAGCGGGCGGCGGCCGGGCCGCTGGCGAGCGCGCCGTCGCGCGCCACGGCGAGCAGGCGGTAGCCGCCCGGGCGCAGGCGCCGCCCGCGCCAGCGGCCGCGGAAGCGCAGCGCGGAGGAGCCGGCGGGCAGCGTGCGCGCGTACGCGCCGCGCAGCTTGACCTGGCGCGTGCAGCGCCGCGCACGGCGGTTGCGCCGCGTCGGACGCACGCACCGTCTCCCGGCCCGCCGGCCGGAGAGGCGGCGGCGCAGCGTGAAGCGCACGCTCGCCGAGCGGTCGAGCCGCAGGCGCAGCGTGGCGCCGATCGGCGGCCGGGGGCGGCGCGAAGCCAGCGCCGGCCCGCGTCGCGCGGCGCGAAACCTCGCCGGGGTGAAGCGCAGGCCGGTCAGAGCGGGCGCCGTCAGCGCCGGCGGCGGGGCGGCGACCTCCACCGCACCGATGTCGCACGCCGCCAGCTGCGGGCGCGGGACGCCACGCTGGTCGGTGGCCGGCGGCGGGCACTCCGCGGCGTCCAGCGCGGGACTTCCCGGGCCGGGCGCGCGCGTCGCGGTCAGGCCGCCGTTGTCCTGCAGCGGCCCCAGCAGCGGATCGGCGCCGGAGCGGTCGCCCGCGGCGCCCAGCGCGCAGGTCGTTCCCGGCTCGAGGTTCGAGCCCAGCGAGCTCGGCGCGGCGCCGGCGCAGCTGCCCACGATCGTCGCGCGCAAGTTGGTGGCGCCGGGCGTGGCGCCGGCGTCCGTGAACAGGCCGTCCGCGAGCGTCACGTGGGTCAGCGTCGCCGAGCCGGCGTCGACGTACACGCCCGACCCGGCGGGCGCCTGGTTGCCGCTGATGGTGGTGTTCACCGCGGCGAACGTCGCGGCCGCGCCGCCGAGGTAGACGCCACCCCCCTGATTGGCGGCCGTGTTCGCGGTCAGGGTGGAGCTCTCGAGCGTGACCGCGCCGCCCGTCCCGTCGATCGCCGCGCCCTTGGGCGCGGTGTTGCCCGCGAACGTCACGTTGGTGGCGCGGAAGTCGATGCCGCCGCCGAACAGCAGCACCGCCGACGCGTCGCGCGAGCCGGTCACCGTGGCGTTGGACAGCCCCAGCGCCGAGTTCTGCTCGAGCAGGAACACCCGCCCGTCGCCGCCCGAGACCTCCCTGAGGATCGTCGTGCGCGGATCGGCGCCCACCACGTCGACCTGGTCGTTCATCGTCACGATCAGGTCCTGGCCGGTCAGGTCGTACGTGCCCGCCGGGACCCGCACCAGGTCCCGCTCGGGCGTCGCGTTCGCCGCCTGGATCGCCGCCCGCAGCGAGCACTGCCCCGCCACCCCGCAGTTCCCCGCCCCGTCGGCCGTCGTGTCGACGGAGAACTCCGCGGCGCTCGCCGTGCCGGGCAGCACCAGCAGGAGGACGAGGAGTGCGAGCGCTCGAGCTACGAAGTCACTCCCATTCGATCGTCCCCGGCGGCTTCGACGTGATGTCCAGGACGACGCGGTTGACCTCGCGCAGCTCGTTGATCATGCGCGAGGCGATCTGCTCGAGCAGGTCGTAGGGCAGGCGGGCCCAATCGGCGGTCATGGCGTCGTCGCTGGTGACCGCGCGGATGACCACGACGTTCCCGTACGTGCGCTCGTCGCCCTGGACGCCGACCGTGCGGACGTCGGGCAGCACGCAGAAGGACTGCCACAGCTCGCGGTACAGGCCGGCGCGCCGGATCTCGTCCTGGAGGATCGCGTCGGCGTCGCGCAGCAGATTCAGGCGCCCGCGCGTCGCCTCGCCGCCCACGATCCGGATCGCCAGGCCCGGGCCGGGAAACGGCTGGCGCCAGACCAGGCGCTCGGGCATCCCGAGCTCCTCGCCGACGCGGCGCACCTCGTCCTTGAACAGCGTGCGCAGCGGCTCGACCAGCTCGAACTCGAGGTCCTCGGGCAGCCCGCCCACGTTGTGGTGGGACTTGATCGTCGCGGCGCCCGTGCCGCCGCCCGACTCGATCACGTCGGAGTACAGCGTCCCCTGGACGAGGTAGCGGGCGCCCTCCAAGCGGGAGGCCTCCTCCTCGAAGACGCGGATGAACTCCTCGCCGATGATCTTGCGCTTGGTCTCGGGATCGGACACGCCCGCGAGGCGGGCCAGGAAGCGGTCCTGCGCGTCCACCGCGACCAGCGGCACCTTGAACTGGTCGCGGAAGGCGGCGATCACCTGCTCGCCCTCGTTCTTGCGCATCAACCCGTGGTCCACGAACACGCACGTGAGCTGGTCGCCCACGGCGCGGTGGACGAGCATCGCCGCCACGCTGGAGTCCACGCCGCCGGACAGGCCGCAGATCACGCGCCCGCTTCCGACCTGCGCGCGGATGCGCGCCACCTGCTCGTCGACGATCGACGCTGCGCTCCACGTCCGCTCGGCGCCGCACACGTCGGCGAGGAAGCGCTCGAGGATCGCGTTGCCGTAAGGGGTGTGGACGACCTCGGGGTGGAACTGGATCCCGTAGACGCCGCGCTCGACGTCCTCCACGGCCGCCACCGGGGAGGCCGTCGAGGAGGCCAGGGCGGTGAACCCCGGCGGCGGCTCGAACACCGTGTCGCGGTGCGACATCCAGCACGTCTGCTCGGCGGGCAGGCCGGCCAGCAGCCGGCCGGGCTCCAGGACCCGCAGGTCGCTGCGCCCGAACTCCCCCACCTCGGCGGCCTCCACGCGCCCGCCCAGCTCGCGCGTCAGCAGCTGCATCCCGTAGCAGATGCCCAGCACGGGGACGCCCAGCTCCAGCAGCCGGCGATCCAGCCGCGGCGCCCCCTCCGCGTACACCGACGCGGGCCCGCCGGACAGGATCAGGCCCTGCGGCTTGCGGCGCTCGATCTCCTCCACGCCGACGTGGTGGGGCAGCAGCTCGGAGAAGACGCCCAGCTCGCGCACCCGCCGCGCGATCAGCTGGGAGTACTGGCCCCCATAATCGAGGACGACGACCTCGTCCGTGGCGACAGGCGGCGCGGCGGGAGCCCCCTCCGGGCTCGGCGCCACCGTGCCGGCCGCCTCATTCATTTACGAGAGCCGCGACCTTTGCGCCGTTGTTCCCCATGCCGACGCCCTGGTCGCGCTGGAGCTGCTTGCCCTCGGTCTGCAGGGCGGGGGCGACCATCAGCTCGGCGCGGTTGAACTCCGCGATGTCCTTGTAGCCGCACGTGGCCATCGAGGTGCGCAGGCCGCCCATGAGGTTGAACGTACCGTCGTTCTCGCGGGCGGGGCCGACGAGGATCTCCTCGAGCGTCCCGTTCTGCACGGTGGAGACGCGGGCGCCGCGCGGAAGCGTGGGATGGAACGTGGCCATGCCCCAGTGGTAGCCGCGGCCCGGCGCCTCGTACGCGCGCGCCAGCGGGGAGCCGATCATCACCGCGTCGGCGCCGCAGGCGATGGCCTTGGCCACGTCGCCGCCGTTGCGCATCCCGCCGTCCGCGATGACCTTGACGTACTCGCCGGTCTCCAGCATGTGCTGGGAGCGGGCGGCCGCCACGTCGGCGATCGCCGTCGCCTGGGGGACGCCGATGCCCAGCACCCCGCGCGTGGTGCAGGCGGCGCCGGGGCCGACGCCGACCAGCACGGCGGCGGCGCCGGTGCGCATCAGGTGCAGCCCGGTGTGGTAGGAGGCGCAGCCGCCGACCACGACCGGCACGTCGAGCGACGGGATGAACTCCTTGAGGTTGAGCGGCTCGGTGGACTCCGAGACGTGCTCGCCGGAGACCACGGTGCCCTGGATCACCAGGATGTCCAGCCCGGCCTCCAGCGCGATCTCGTAGTACTTGAGCACGCGCTGCGGGGTCAGCGAGGCGGCCGCCACGACGCCCTGGCCCTTGATCTCCTCCACGCGCCGCGCGATCAGCTCGGGCTTGACCGGCTCGAGGTAGATCTCCTGCATCTCGCGCGTGGCGACCTCCTTGGGCAGGTGCGAGATGCGCTCGAGCTGCTCGTCGGCGTCCTCGTAGCGCGTGTAGATGCCCTCGAGGTTCAGGACGGCCAGGCCGCCGAGCTTGCCCACCAGGCCGGCGGTCTCCGGGGAGACGACGCCGTCCATCGCCGAGGCCAGCAGCGGGAGCTCGAAGCGGTAGTCGCCGAGCTTCCAGGAGATGTCCACGTCGTCGGGATCGCGGGTGCGCCGGGACGGCACGATCGCGACGTCGTCGAAGCCATATGCGCGGCGGGCCTTCTTGCCGCGGCCGATCTCTACTTCCATTGCGTGATCCTAGGACGCGGGGCGGACAAGCAAGGGTAGCGAGGCCGCACTTTACGCCCGTTCAGGGGACCTCCGCCGGCGCCTCGATCGCCTCGACCTCGATCTCCGAGGTCAGGCGGTCGACCTCGCGCGGATCGATCAGCCCCGCGCCGAGGTGCTGCGTGGACTCGGCGCCGCAGGCGACGCCGAAGCGCAGGCACTCCGCGGGCGGGCTGCCCGTGTAGCGCGCCGAGACGAACCCGGCCAGGAAGGCGTCGCCGGACCCGACCGCGGCGCGCGGCTCCAGCGGCTCCATGCGCACCCGGTACAGCGTCGAGCCGCCGTCCTCCAGCACGCGCGCGAAGCAGCCGTCGGACACCGTCATGATCGCCTCGCCGGCACCCAGCTCGACCATCTCGCGCACGGCGATCGTGCGGTCCTCGTCGTCGTTGAACTCGTGGCCGACCAGCTCCTCGGCCTCCAGCACGTTGGGCGAGATCACGCTCGGCTCCGCGCGCACCGCGTGGCGCAGCGGCTCGCCGTCGGTGTCCAGGACCGTGGTGACGCCCAGCTTGCGCAGCTCGCGCACCAGCCCGGCGTAGTAGTCGGGCGCCAGCCCGCGCGGCAGGCTTCCCGCGAACACGACGACCTGCGCGCCCTGCGCCAGGTACAGGAGCTTGTCCACGAACAGCTGCGACTCGGCCTCCTGCACGATCGGGCCGGGCTCGTTGATCTCGGTCTGCTCGCCGTTGGTGGGATCCAGGACCGCGGTGTTGGTGCGCGACTCCTCGCGGATGCGCACGAAGTCGTTGAGGATCGATTCCTCGGTGAGTTGCTCGACGATGCGCGTTCCGGCCGAGCCCCCCGCGAAGCCGGTGGCGATGACGGGCTGGCCGAGGCGCTTGATCGCCCGGGCGACGTTGACTCCCTTTCCCCCGGCCATCGTGCGCTGCTCGACGCTGCGGTGCCGGCGCCCGAGGCGGAAGTTGGGGACCTCGAGGGTCTTGTCGATCGCCGCGTTGAGGGTGACGGTGATGATCACGAGGTTCCCACTGCGTGGCGCCGCGACCTCCGCCGCCGCACGAGGACGGTGACGAGCAGCGCCGCGACCATGATCGCCAGGGCGATCAAGGCGAGGTTAACGGGTCGCAGCACCTGGTCCGCGGCGCGCTCGAGCAGCGAGACCTCGGGGACGGGCTGGGCGGTGACCAGCGCCACGCGCGCCACGACCCGGCCGCGCAGGCGGACGGTCAGCGTGCCCGCGCGCGTGCCGCGGGGCAGCGGGCCCTTCAACTGGCGCGGCGCCGTGACCGCGATGGCGGGACGCTCGCCGTCGCGCAGCACACGGGTCACCCGCCGTGCGGGAACGAGCTCGATCCGGTCCTCGGGCCGGTACTTGACCTCGGCGCTGGCCGCCACGCGGTCCGGCCGCACGATCGGCGCCAGGCGGTACTGGTCCAGGGCCCAGCGCAGCAGGCTGACCGTGTCGGCGTCGCGCGCCGCCTCGCCCGGCTCGCCGAGGACGGCGCTCAGGACCGTCACGCCGCCGCGCGTCGCCGAGCCGACGAGGACGTAGCCGGCTCCCTGCGTGCGGCCGGTCTTGACGCCGTCGACGTACGGCACCGCGCCGACCAGGTCGTTGCGGTTCTCCACCACGCGCGGGCGTGCGCCGCTGGTGAGCGTCACCCGCGGCAGCGCGACCGTGCGGCGGAAGAACGCGTTGCGACGCAGGCGGCGGGTGAGCGTGACCAGGTCGCGTGCGCTGGAGTGGTTTCCCGGCTCGTCGAGCCCGATCGGGTTGGCGAAGCTGGTCTGGCGCAGGCCGAGGGCTCGGGCGCGCTCGTTCATCTGCGCGACGAAGGCGGCTCGCGAGCCGGCGGTGCCGGCGGCCAGCGTGGCGGCCGCGTCGTTCGCGCTCTCCAGCAGCAGCGCGCGCAGGAGGTCGCGGACCGTCATGCGCTCGCCGGCGCGCAGGTTGATGCGCGACTCGGCCGGCGCGGCGGCGTAGGGGACGGCCGTGAAGACGTCGTCCAGTCCGACGCGCTCCAGGACGACCAGCGCGGTCATCAGCTTGGTCGCGCTGGCCACCGGGCGCGGGACGTCGGCCGCCTTGCGCAGCAGCACGTCGCCCGTCTGCGGCGCGACGACGATGGCCTGGGGCGCCGAGATCGGCGGCGCCGGCGGCGCGGCGCGAGCGACGGACGGCGCCGCGAGCGCGGCCGCCGCCGCGAGCAGGGCGGCGGCGCGCCTCACGGGCGCAGCTTGAGGCGCGTGCCCGGCTGGAGGGCCTGCGCGTCCACGTCCGGGTTGAGCGCGAGCAGTCGCGACGAGTCCACGTCGAAGCGCTCGGCGATCGAGACCAGCGTGTCGCCCCGCCGCACCACGTACGTCCGGCGCGCCGGCGCCTCGCGCATCGTGGTCGTCGGTTGCGCGCGCTCCCCGTTGCCGGACCCCGATCCCCCTGAGCTGGCGAGGACGACGACGACGGCCAGAAGGGTGACGACGAGCGCGATCGGCGCGAGGTAGCGCACTGGGCTCGAGGCGGCCATCCCCGGGCGATGATAGCCGCGCCCGGCGCTCAGCCTGCCAGCGCGCTTGCGGCATCGCGAAGGCGCTGCGCTTCGGCGCGCGCGGCGGCGGCGGGCGGCTCGCCGGTGCGATCCCCCGCCGTGGCGATGCTGCGCGAGGCCGTCACCAGCGCGCCGCCGGGGCCCGGCGCGAAGGCGGGCGCCAGGTCCTCGACGCGGCCGCCCTGGGCGCCGATCCCGGGGAGCAGGAAGGGAGCGTGCGGCATCAGCTCGCGCATGCGGGACAGGTGCTCGGGGGCGGTGGCGCCGACGACCGCGCCGATGTCCGCGATCCCGCCGTCCGCCCCGCCCAGCTCGCGCACCAGCGCCGCCAGGCGCTCCCACAGCGGCGCGGAGCCGACCGGGAGGTCCTCCACGTCGGCGGCCCCCGGGTTGGAGGTGCGCACGAGCACGAACACGCCCCCGCCGGCCGCCCGCGCCGCGTCCACGAGCGGCTCCAAGGCGTCGCGGCCCAGCAGCGGGTTGGCCGTGAAGGCGTCCGCCCCCAGGCCGGCGACGTCCCCGAACGGCGTCGGCGTGGTGCCCGCGAGCGCCTGGCCGTAGGCGGCCGCCGTCACCGGCACGTCGCCGCGCTTGCCGTCGGCGATCACCAGCAGGCCGGCGTTGCGGGCGTGCGCGACGGTTCGCTCCAGCGCGGTCCAGCCGGGCGCGCCGAGCCGCTCGAAGCACGCGAGCTGCGGCTTGACCGCCACGCAGGCCGGCCCGGCCGCGTCGATCAGGGCCGTGCAATGCGCCGCCACCGCCGCCCCGGCGCGCTCGGCGGGGGTCCCCCCCTCCGGGACGGCCCCGACCGCATCCGGCCACAGCCGCGCCGGATCCGGGTCGAGACCGAGCACGACCTGCGACCCGCGCTCCCGGACGCGCGCCGCAAGCCGCTCCCCGAAGTGGCTACGAATTGACCGCAGACTTCAGCTTCGCGCCGGCGCTGAAGCGCGGGACGCGGGAGGCCGCGATCTGGATCGGCTCGCCGGTGCGGGGATGCTTGCCCTGGCGGGCGCCGCGCTCGGCGACGTGGAACTTGCCGAAGCCGGTGAAGTTGATCTCGTCGCCGCCGCGCAGAGCGTCCTGGATCCCACCGATCACGGCGTCGACGGCGGCCTCGGCCTCACGCTTGCTGCCGAACGCACCGGATACGCGATCGACGAACTCGGACTTCGTCACTTGACTGCCTCCTTGGGTTCTATGGGGCGTTCGACGCTAACAATGCCTGCGGACAGGCGTCGTTCAGCGCCCCCGCGGAACCCCGCTAGTTGCGCTCTTTTCGACGGGCGTTGCCGCGTCGACCATGGAGGCGGCGACCTCGATCAGGTCCGACGCCGTCTCCGACGCGGGATCGAGCATGGTCAGCTGGCCGTCGGCGGCGTAGAGCTTCACGTAGGGGCGCCGGGCCTCGCGGCGCCGCCGCAACGCGCCGGCGGCGTCGCCCACCACGCCGGTGACCGCGTCCAGCGGCCCGCGCTGCTTCACCGCGCGCCGTCCAGCTCGCGCAACGTCATGTGCACGTCGTAGCGCAGGGCGGCGGGCAGGGCGGTCCGCGCCGCCACGACGACGATCGCGCGGCGCTCCGAGCGGGCGGCGAACACGGTCCCGCGGCCGGTCGCGACCTCGACCTCGGGGGCGTCGCCGGCGCGCTCCAGCAGCTCCCGGGCAGGCGCCGCCAGAGCCCGGCTGCCGGCCAGCCGCCGCCCGTCGACGCCGAGCACGACGCCGTCGCGGGCGTCCACCGCCATGGTCAGGAGCCGGTCCAGCGCGCGTTCCGGGGACATCCACGATCAGAATAGGGCGCGTGCCGCTCGAGAAGGCCGCCTGGCTCACCACCGTCCTCGCCTGCGCGATCGCCGCCGTGGTGCTGCTCCTGACCGGCTACTTCGGCTACGCGGCGACCGCCGCGTGCGTCGCGCTGGCCGCCGCCATCAATCTGACCTGAGGGGCGGGACCTCGGTCCCGGGTTGCACCCGGTCCTCGGGCTCGAGGTGGATGAGCACGTCGGCTTGGCGCAGCCGGCGGCGGATCGCGTCCTGCAGCGCGTGTGCGGTGGCGTGGGCGTCCTCGAGCGTCGTGCCCGCGCGGAACTGCACGTGCAGGTCGACGTAGCGGCGCGCGCCGGCGCGCCGGGTGCGCAGCTTGTGGAAGCCCGCGACGCCCCGCGGTCCGAAGGCGAGGATCTCCTCGCGGATGGCGTCCATCTCCGTTACTGGCAGCGACTCGTCGACCAGCACGCGCGTGGAGCGCGTGAGGATGCGCCACCCGGCCGCGACGATCGCGGCGGCGACGACCAGCGCGATCGCGGGGTCCAGCCACGTCGCGCCGGTGGTCTCCACGAGCACGAGCGCGATCAGCACTCCGCCGGAGGTGAGCGCGTCGGTGCGCAGGTGGGCGGCGTCGCCCTCCAGCGCGGGCGAGTCGGTCTCGCGGGCCCGCCGCGCGATGAACGCGGACACGCCCAGGTTCGCCACCATCGAGAAGGCGATCACGGCGATGCCGAAGCCGAGGTTCTCGACGGGCGCGTCGTCGAGGAGCCGCCGGATCGCCTCGAAGGCGATCACCCCGGAGCCGACGAGGATCAGCATCCCCTCGATCGCCGCGGCCAGGTTCTCGACCTTCTCGTGGCCGTAGCGGTGGCTCTCGTCGGCCGGCTCCTCGGCCTTGCGCACGGAGAAGTAGGCGACGATCGAGGCGACCAGGTCGATCGCGGAGTGCATGGCCTCGGTGAGGATCGCCACCGATCCCGTGATGGATCCCGCCACGACCTTGAGCAGGATCAGTGCCGTGTTGGAGACGATCGACAGCAGCGCCGCGGGCGTGCGGCTGGGGACCGGCGGGCGGACCGGCACGACGGAGGCCGGGCGGCTCAGTCCGGGTCGAGCCATGACAGCAGCGCCCGCGCGGCCCGGCCGCGGTGGCTGATCGCGTCCTTCTCGGCGTCGTCGAGCTCGGCCATCGTCCGGTCGCCGTCCCCGTCGTCGGGGAGGAACACGGGGTCGTAGCCGAAGCCGCCGGAGCCGCGCGCGTCGGCGGACATCGTGCCGGTGCAGCGGCCCTCGAACACGCTCTCGCGCTCGGCGTCCACGTAGGCCAGCGCGCAGACGTAGGCCAGGCGGCTGCCGGGCGGCGCCTGGGCGCGCAGCTTGGCGAGGTTCTCGGCGTCCGTCGCCCCCTCGCCGGCGAAGCGCGCCGAGCGCACGCCGGGGGCGCCGCCGAGCGCCTCGGACTCGATGCCCGAGTCGTCGGCGATCGCCGGCCGGCCGGTGGCGCGGGCGGCGGCGCGCGCCTTGGGAAGCGCGTTGCCGGCGAACGTGTCGGCGGTCTCGGGCGGCAGCTCGACGGCGTCGGGGAGCGGCTCGATCTCGTGGCCGGGGAGCAGCCGCGTGAACTCGCGGACCTTGTGCGCGTTGCGCGTGGCGAGCACGAGCCTCACGGGGCGGCGGCGCCCGCGCGCAGCGTCTCCTCCTGCAGCGCGCGCAGCCCGTCGATTCCCTGCGCCGCCAGGGCGAGCAGCTCGTCCAGGTGCGCCCGCGACAGCGGCGTGCGCTCGGCCGTCGCCTGCACCTCGACGAGCCCGCCGTCGCCGGTCATCACGACGTTGGCGTCGACTTCGGCGGAGGAGTCCTCGGGGTAATCCAGGTCGAGCAGCGGCTCGCCGTCCACCACGCCGCAGGAGACCGCCGCGACGCTGCCGGTGAGCGGCGTGCGTGCGAGCGCACCCGCGCGCATGAGCTTGTCCACGGCGAGCGCGACCGCCACGTGGCCGCCCGTGATCGACGCGCAGCGCGTGCCGCCGTCGGCCTGCAGCACGTCGCAGTCGACGTACACCGTGCGCTCCCCGAGCGCGGCGAAGTCGACGATGCCGCGCAGGGAGCGGCCGATCAGGCGCTGGATCTCCACGGTGCGCCCGTCCGGGCGGCCCTTCGCGACGTCGCGCTGCTTGCGGTCCCCGGTGGAGGCGGGGAGCATCCCGTACTCGGCGGTGAGCCAGCCGCGGCCCGAGCCGGCGAGCCACTTGGGGACGCTCTCCACGACGGACGCGGTGCAGATGACGCGGGTGTCGCCCTGCGAGATCAGTGCGGAGCCGGTCGCCGTGCGCACGAAGTCGGGCTCGATCGTCGTGGGCCGCAGGTCGCGCGGGCCGCGGCGGTGCGAGCGCTCGCGGGCCATCAGGCGCCCACCTGCGCACCCGCCGGCAGCGTCACGTGCTCGACCTCGGTCAGCGGCATCTGCAGGAAGCGCGTCCCGGTGGCGCGGAAGCGCTCGACGTCGCCCGTGCACAGGAAGCGGTAGGTCCCCTCGCCCTCGCGCGCGCTGCCCAGGCCGCGCGAGCCGAGCACGTGGTCGACCTGCCGGCTGAGCGGGATGCCGGAGGTGATCAGCCCGACGTCGCGACCCAGCGTGCGCTGGATCACCGGGCGCACGAGCGGGTAGTGCGTCGAGCCGAGGACCACGGTGTCCACGCCGGCCTCGCGCAGGGGCGCGCAGTACCCGCGCACGGTGTCGACCAGCTCCTGGCTGGCCGGGAAGCCGAGCTGGATGAGCTCCGCCAGGTCGTGGCACGGGACGGACGTCAGCTCGACGTGAGGGTCGATCGCCGTGATGGCCTCCTCGTAGGCGCCGCTGCGCACGGTGACGTCGGTGGCGAGCAGCCCAACCTTGCCGTTGCGCGTCGCCGCGACGGCGTGGACCGCGGCGGGCGCGACGACGCCGATGACGTCGACGCCCAGGGTGGTCTGCATCATGCGCTCGCGCAGCGCGGGCGCCGCCGCCGCCGAGGCCGAATTGCACGCCACCACGAGCAGCTTGATCCGCCGCGTCAGCAGGTGCTCGGCGATCTCCAGCGAGAAGCGCTGGAGCTCCTCCGCGCTGCGGGGCCCGTAGGGGAAGCGCGCGGTATCGGCCAGGTAGACGAAGTCCTCGTGCGGAAGCTGCACGAGCAGCTCGTGCAGGACCGTCAGCCCACCGACGCCGGAATCGAAGACGCCGATCGGCCGGTCCGCCGCGTCGGGCGGCAGCGCTGCATCCGAAGCGAGCGACATGCGCCCGCGATGTTCTCAGACCGCGCCCTCGCGACCGCCTCCGCTCACTTCACGCCGTCCAGCGCCTCCTTGAGCTTGGCCACGATCGTGCGTGCGATCCCTCCGTCGCCGATGCTGCTCTTGCGCGTGGCGGCGACCACGCCGGCCAGCACCACGGCGACGAGCAGGATCAGCGCCACGTACTCCACCGTTCCCTGCCCGCGCGTGCCGATCAGCGCCGCATGCGCCCGTCCCATCGTCCGGTAGCCCATCTCATCCTCCTCCGTCGGTTGCCTGGCAGGGAGGCTGAGCGACGGAGGGTTGCGCGTCACCGCGCAGGGGTTACGAAACCGCGCAGCAACCGTCTCTATACTCGCCCCCGGGTGCCGGGAGGAGTCGCGCGGTGCCCGTTCGAATGAGCCGCCTGTCACGCCACTCAGCCCGCGCGCGAGGCCGGGCGCGGCGCCGCCTCCGGCACCTGCGCCGGTTGCGCGAGCTCCAGCTCCGCGACGCCGGCGGGCTCGTCTTCGACCTCTACCGCTTCGGCGAGCGCCGCGAGGCGTTGGTCCGCGCCAAGTTCGACGCGATCATCGCCACGGACAAGGAGATCCGGGCGCTGGAGCAGCTCCTCGGCGAGACGGGCGGCGACCGCGTCCTCGAGCTGCGTCTGCCGGGAATCGGCGGCACCTGCCACGTATGCAACGAGTTCCACGCGAGCGACGCCCGCTTCTGCGCCGCCTGCGGCACACCGCTGGCCGAGACGCCGCCGGCGCCGGTGGCACAGCCCGCGCCGCCGCAGGAGGCCCCGGCACGCGCCGCGCCGGAAGAGGCCGCCGTCTCAGAGGCCCACGAGGGGGTCGTCTGGACGGAGGAGGTCGCGGCTGCACCGGAGGAGGTCGCGCACGGGTTCGTGGAGGAGAGCGTGGTCCGGCTGGGCGAGTCGGCGCCGGAGGAGGCGCCCGCCGCGGAGTCCGCTCCCGAGCCCGTGGCCGGCGCGGTGCCGGAGTTCGAGCCCGAGGACACCGAAGAGCACGAGCTGCAGACCGACGAGTCCGGTGAGGTTGCCGCGGTCGGTCCGCGCCGGGCGCGGTCCGGCTCGGGGCGGCCGCCGCGGCGGCGCGGCTCGAGCCGGTGAGCACGACCGCGACGCAGAGCCCTCCCACGCCGCGCTGCCCCTTCTGCGGCGCCCGCATGGCGCGCGAGCAGGACTGGTGCCTGCAGTGCGGCAACGCGGTGACCACGCGCGTGGCGCAGCCGCCGAGCTGGCGGCTGCCCGTCGCAGTCGGGCTGGGCACGCTTGCGCTGTTCGCGCTCGTGGTCGTCCTGACGATCGGAGCCGTCTCCGAGGATGCCGACGAGGCGGCGTCCCGCGCGGAGCCTCGCCCGGCCACGACGCCGGCGCGGACGACCACGTCCGCCCGCCCCGCACCGGCGCGCACGACCACCACGCCCGCCGCGGCGCCGACCGCGACGGTCCCGGGCGCCGCCGAGGCGGCCGGCGAGGGAGCGGTCCCCCGCTGGCCGCGCGGCCGTGAGGCCTACACCGTCGTCGCCGAGACGACGAGCGACCGCGCCGGCGCCGCGCGCCGCGCCCGCGAGCTCATCGCCGCCGGCCAGGACGCGGGGATCCTGCGCACCGACGGCTACGACTTCTTCTCCGACGGCTACTGGGTCGTCTGGGCCGGCCAGTACCCCGACCGCGCCGCCGCGGAGCGCGCGGCCGAACGGATCGAAGACGAAACCCCCGACGCCTACGTCACCCTGATCCGCCGCCGAAACGAGTAGCCGCCAGGGCGCACACGCACGAAAGCGTCCTCACAGGACGCTTTCGTTACCCACACCCCCCGAACCCACCCCCTGAATGCCCGCCGTTCGGGTCCGCTAGAGCCCCGGCCACCAGCGCCGCAGGCGCGCCCGAGCCTCATCGGAAAGCGGATCGCACGGGACATCCGGCAGGCCGGGCCCGTCCGACCCAAGCGCCGCGAGCGTCAAGGGCACGCACCGCCCAAGCACCTCCAAGTCATAGCCCCCCTCCAGCATCACCCCGACCGGCACACCGAGCTCCCCGCCCAAAGCGGCCACGCCGGAAGCCAGCGCCCCATACCCCCCATCCGTCACCGCACAATCGGCCAACGGATCGTCCACATGCGCGTCATAGCCCGCCGAGACCAGGACCAGCCCCGGCCGGTACGCCCGCGCCAAAGGCGCCACCACGTGCACCAGGTGCGAAAGAAACACCGAGTCCCCCGACCCCGGCGGGACCGGCAAATTCACCGTGTAGCCCTCCCCCTCGCCGACCCCCGCCTCGCCCGCCCCGCCGGTCCCCGGATACAGCGGCCATTGGTGGATCGACACGAACAACACCCCCGGATCCGCCTCGAAGACCTCCTGCGTCCCGTTGCCGTGGTGCACGTCCCAATCGAGCACCAGGACCCGCTCCACTCCGTGCGCGTCGCGCGCCCGCCGCGCCGCCACGCCCACGTTGTTGAGCAGGCAGAAGCCCATCGCCCGCCCCCGCTCGGCGTGATGTCCCGGCGGGCGCACGCCGCAAAACGCCGCGCGCGCGGACCGCTCGCCGAGCAGCAGATCCGCCATGTGCGTGGCCGCGCCGGCGGCGTGCAGGGCCGCCTCCCACGAGCCGGCGCTCACCACGGTGTCGAGGTCGATCGGCCCGCCGCCCCGCTCCGCCAGCCCGCGGACCAGGTCGAGGTGGGACTGGGGATGCACCGCGAGCAGCGCGTCCTCGGGCGCGCGGGGCGCCTCCATCCGCGTCAGGCCGTCCCAGTCGCGCTCGGACAGCGCCGCCTCGATCGCGAGGATGCGCTCTCGGCGCTCGGGGTGCCGTCCCGTGTCGTGGTCCAGCGACGCCGCGTGGCGCAAATAGGCGACGGGCTGCATCCCCGTACGGTATTCCGATGCCGCCGGCCCAGCTCATCGAAGCCGACCTCGCCGTGGTCGGCGCCGGCGCGGCCGGCCTGTTCACCGCGATCAGCGGCGCGCGCGCGGGCGCCCGCGTGGCGCTGGTGTCCGCGACGCCGCTGGCGGAATCGGCCTCCTACTGGGCCCAGGGCGGGCTCGCGGCCGCCATCGCCTTCGACGACTCCCCGCAGCGCCACCTCGAGGACACGATCGCCGCCGGCCGCGGGGCGGTGCGGTTGTCGGCCGCCGAGGTGCTGTGCGCCGAGTCCCCCGCCCGCGTGCTGGACCTGGAGCGGCTCGGGGTCCGCTTCGACGCCGACCGCCGCGGCCGGCTCGCGCTGGGCCTGGAGGGGGGCCACTCGGCCCGGCGCATCGCGCACGCGGGCGGGAGCGCGACGGGCCGCCGCGTCACGCGCCAGCTGTCGGCGCTGGTGGCCGAGGACCCCCGCATCGAGGTCCTGGAGCGCCGCCGCGCCGCCGGCCTGTGGACGGTGGACGGCCGCTGCGCCGGGCTGGTGTGCGACGACGGGCGCGCCGTCGCGAGCCGCGCGGTGATCCTGGCGACGGGCGGCGCCGCCGCGCTGTGGGCGCGCACCACCAACCCGCCGGGGGCGATCGGCGCCGGGCTGGTCCTCGCGCACCACGCCGGCGCCGCGCTGGCCGACCTCGAGCTGATGCAGTTCCACCCGACCGCCGTCGTCATGGCGGACGGCGCGCTCGACGGCTTCCTCGTCACCGAGGCCGTCCGCGGCGAGGGCGCCAAGCTGCTGGACGGAGGCGAGCGCTTCGTGGACGAGCTGGCCCCGCGCGACGAGGTGGCGCGCGCGATCGAGACGCGCCTGCGCGAGTCCGGCGCGCCCGCGGCGATGCTCGACATGCGCGAGGTGGATCCCGGCCGCTTCCCCAACGTCGTCGGGACGCTGCGCCGCGCGGGCATCGACCCCGCTCGCGAGCTCGTCCCCGTGGCGCCCGCCGCGCACTACCTGATGGGCGGGATCGCCACCGACCTGCACGCGCGCTCCACGCTCGCCGGTCTCTACGCGGTCGGGGAATGCGCCTGCACGGGGCTGCACGGCGCCAACCGCCTGGCCTCCAACTCGCTGTCGGAGTGCTTCGTCTTCGGTCGCCGCGCCGCGCTGGCGGGACTCGACGATCCCCCCGCCGCCCGCGGCGCGCCGCCGCCCCTCGACCGGGTCGCGGCCCCCGGCGCGCGGCCCGAGCCGGCCACCCGGGACGCGCTGTGGCGGCTCGCCGGCCTGGAGCGCGACGGGGCGGGCCTGCGCGAGCTGACCGGCGACGTCCATCCGCTCGTCCGGCTGATCGCGGCCTGCGCGCTGGCGCGCGAGGAAAGCCGCGGCGCCCATCGCCGGCGCGACTTCCCGGACCTCGACCCGGCGCGCGACCTGGAACACGCGGTCGTTCACCCGGGTGAGGCCCCGCGCTTCGAGCGCTGGGAGTAGCCGACTCCCCCGGCGGGTGAGGCCGGGTGAGGAAGCGGGTGATCGGCCCTCCCCCGAGCCTTAACGCCGAGTTAACAATCGGGACGTTCTGAGCTTCACAGGGTCATCCCATACTTCCGCAGGCAAGGAGGCCAGTGGGAGAGACGAGAGGGAGTCAAGGAACGATGTATCGCTTCAGTCGGGCCATCTACAGGGAGCTGGCAGGGGACATCGTCGAGGACGACGTGAGGCTCGGCGACGCGACCAACCACGAGCGCGTGCTGCGCTCGTGCGAGGCGGCCGTCGAGCGCCTGGCCACGGACCGCCACTACTTCGCGCGCCCGGCGCGCACGCTGTTCAACGACATCCGCGTCTACTTCCCGGTCTGCGTGCAGCACCGCGTGTGGACCGTGGTGGACCGGTACATGGCGTTCGCCGACGAGTACTTCCAGCGCCAGCCCCTGCGCGGGTTCGACATCAACGGCAACCCGCTGGAGTGCCGCGCGACGACGCGCAAGGGCACGCCCTGCCAGCGGATGCCGCTGCCGCACAACGGCTACTGCCCGTCGCACCAGCACCTCGCCGAGACCGAGGAGCTGCAGGTTCCCGCCGGCGCCCACGCCGGCGTGCGGGACTTCGAGCTGGCCGCCTAGCGCCTCTCGCTCCAACCGCGGAGCACGATGGGTAGGTTGCCGTCGTGCTCCTCGGCGTGGACGTGGGCGGGACCTTCACCGACGTCGTCCTCGCCGTCGACGGCGGGCTGGTCACCGCCAAGGCTCCCACCACGCCGCGCGACCAGTCCGAGGGCGTGATGGCCGCCGTCGCGCTGGCCCTGGAGCGCGCGGGCCGCGGCGCGGACGAGGTCACCGGCTTCGCGCACGGGATGACCGTGGCGACCAACGCGCTCCTGGAGCGCCGCGGCGCGCGCACCGTCCTGGTCGCCACCGAGGGCTTCGCCGACGTGGTCGAGCTGGGCCGCCAGGCGCGGGCGGACCTCTACCGCCTGTGCGCGGCGCACGCGCCGCCGCTCGTGCCGCCCGAGCGCCGGGTCGCGGCGCCCGAGCGGATGACGCCGGACGGGCCGCTGCGTGCGCTCGACGACCCCGACTCCGTGGCGCGGCAGGTCGCCGAGCACGACCCGGAGTCGGTCGCCGTGGTCCTGCTGCACGCCTACCGCCATCCCGCGCACGAGCGGGCGCTCGGCGCGGCGCTCGCGCGGCGGCTGCCCGGCGTCCACGTCTCGCTCTCCCACGAGGTCGTGGGCACGTTTCGCGAGTACGAGCGCGCGGCCACGACGGAGGTGGACGCGTCGCTGTCGCCGCTCCTGGCCGGCTACCTGCGCCGGCTGACGCAGCGCGCGCGGGAGGCGGGGCTGCCGGCGCCGTCGATCATGCAGTCCAGCGGCGGCCTGACCGACCTGGAGTCGGCCGCGGACCACGCCGCGGTCACGATCCTCTCGGGCCCGGCGGGCGGCGCGAGCGGCGCGGCCTTCGTGGCGGCGGCGGCCGGCGAGCCCGACGCGCTGTGCTTCGACATGGGCGGGACGTCGTGCGACGTGTGCGTGGTGGAGGGCGGGCGCGTGCGCGAGAGCGCGGGCCGCGAGGTGGCGGGACGCCCGCTGGCGCTGCCGATGCTCGACATCGACACGGTCGGCGCGGGCGGCGGCTCGGTGGCCTGGCGCGACGCGGGCGGCGCGCTGCGGGTGGGGCCGCGCTCGGCGGGCGCCGAGCCGGGGCCGGCGTGCTACGGTCGCGGCGGGACGGAGCCGACGGTGACCGACGCCAACCTGCTGCTCGGGCGGCTGGGCGGTGGGGAGCTGGCCGGGGGCGTGGCGCTGGACGTGGCGGCGGCGCAGCGCGCGGTCGGCGGGCTGGCGCGCTCGCTCGGCCTGGACGTGGTGGAGTGCGCGGAGGGGATCGTCCGCGTCGCCAACGCGGAGATGGCCCGGGCGCTGCGCGTGATGACGGTGGAGCGCGGGGTGGACCCGCGGGGATTCGCCCTGCTGGCCTTCGGCGGCGCCGGCCCGATGCACGCCGCCGCCATCGCCGAGGAGCTCGGCATGACGCGGATCCTGTGCCCGCCGACGTCCGGCGTGCTGGCGGCGCTCGGGCTCGTGGTGGGAGAGCGGCGGCGCGACGCCCAGCGCAGCCTGCTGCTGGCCGGCACGGCGCTGGCGCCGGATGCGGTCGCGCAGGCCTTCGCGGACCTGGCGCGCCGGGCCCGCGCCGAGCTGGGGGACGCGGGGGCGGGGCTGCGGGCGACGTACGAGCTGCGCTACCGCGGGCAGGCGTTCGAGCTGCCGGTGGAGCGCGAGGGCGAGCTGCCGGCCGCGCCGGACGAGCTGCGCGCCGCCTTCGCCGCCGCCCACGAGGAGCGCTACGGGTACGCGGACTCGGAGGCCGAGGTGGAACTTGTGACGCTTCGCGTGACCGCTGTGACGGCGGGTGCGCGAGTATCCCCGGGGAGGGCGGGCCCCACCCACCCGGGGGGCCGCCCCACCGGTTCCCGCGAGGCGATCTTCGCCGGCGAGGGGGTGCAGGCCGCGGTGTGGCGCGGCGGGCCCGCGCCGGGCGCCCGGATCGCCGGACCGGCCGTGTGCGAGCTGCCCGAGTCCACCCTCGTCGTAGCGCCCGGGTGGGCGGGCGAGGTCGACCCGACCGGCGCGATCCGCCTGGAGCGAGGCGCGTGAGCACGATCGACCCGATCACGCTGCAGGTCGTGCTCGGCGCCCTGCGTGCGGCGTGCGAGGAGATGGGCGCCACGCTCGTGCGCGCCAGCCACTCGGCCAACATCAAGGAGCGCCGCGACGCGTCCACGGCGCTGTTCGACCCGCGCGGCGAGATGGTCATGCAGGCCGAGCACATCCCCGTGCATCTGGGCGCGATGCCAGCCGCGGTGGCCGCCGTGCTCGACGAGGACCACGCGCCCGACCGCTCGTGGGTTCTCAACGACCCGTTCCGGGGCGGAACCCACCTGCCGGACATAACGGTCGTCACGCCGGTCTACGGCGACGACGGCCTCCTCGGCTTCGCCGCCAGCCGCGCCCACCACGCCGACGTGGGCGGACGCGTTCCCGGTTCGATGCCCTCGGACTCGCGCTCGCTGGAGGAGGAGGGCGTCGTCATCGAGCCCCAGCCGCTGGACGAGGCGGCGATCGAGCGCCTGGCCGGCCGCATGCGCCAGCCCGCCCAGCGGCGCGCCGACCTGCGCGCCCAGCTCGCCGCCAACCGAGCGGGCGCCGCCCGGTTGCGCGAGCTGGCGCGGCGGGCCGGCACGCGCACCCTGCGCGACGCCATGGACGCGGTCCTGGACTACGCCGAGCGCCGCACGCGCGCCTGCCTGACCGCGATGCCGGACGGCACCCGCACCGCGCGAGACGTGCTGGAGGCGGCGGACGGCGACCTCGAGGTGCGCGTCGCCGCGACCGTCTCCGGCGACACGCTCACCCTCGACTTCGCCGGCAGCGCGTCGCAGCACGGCGGCAACCTCAACTGCCCCCTCGCCGTCACCCGCTCGGCCGCCTACTTCGCCGTCCGCGTGCTCACGGACCCCGACATCCCGCCGTCCGCGGGCGCCTACCGGCCGATCGACGTACGGGCGCCGGAGGGTTCGCTGCTCAACGCACGGCCCGGCGCCGCGGTCGTCGCCGGCAACGTGGAGACGTCCTCGCGCGTGGCCGACCTCATCCTGGCGGCCTTCGGGCGCGCGCTCGGCCAGGGGACGATGAACAACCTGACCCTGGGCAACGAGGACTTCACCTACTACGAGACGCTCGGCGGCGGCCAGGGCGCATGCCCCGACGCCGACGGGCCGAGCGGCGTGCACGTCGCGATGAGCAATACGCTCAACACGCCGGTCGAGGCGCTGGAGCTGGAGTTCCCCTTGCGCGTCGTCGAGTACTCCCTGCGTCGCGGCACCGGCGGCGCCGGGCGCCACCGCGGCGGCGACGGCGTCGCGCGCGAGCTGGAGGCGCTGGCGCCGATGGACTTCTCGCTGATCACGGAGCGCCGGCGCCACGCGCCCCCCGGCGCCGCGGGTGGGCGGCCCGGCGCCCCCGGCCGCAACCGGCTCGACGGCGCCGAGCTCCCGGCCAAGGCGAGCGGTACGCTCGCGCCCGGCCAGCGCCTGCGCGTCGAGACGCCGGGCGGCGGCGGACACGGACGATTGGACCGTTCTGGGGGCTATAGCCCCCAAAAGGGTCCAGTCGATGGCTTTGGGGGATGATCGCGCCATGCGCGTGGGGTTCATCGGGCTGGGGATCATGGGGTCGCGGATGGCGGCCAACCTGGCGCGCGCGGGCCACGAGCTGACCGTGTGGAACCGCACGCGCGCGAAGGCGCAGGAGTTCGCAACCGCCCACGGCGCCACCGTGGCAGACGACCCGGCCGGCGCCGCGGAACGCGCGGAGGTCGTGGTCACGATGGTGGTGGACGGAGCTCAGGTCGAGGAGGTCCTGCTCGGGCCACAGGGCGTGGCCGAAGCGGCGCCGTCCGGGCTGCTGTGCGTCGACATGTCGACGATCGCGCCGCGCGACGCGCGCCGCATCGGCGCCGCGCTGGCCGAGCGCGACGTCGCCTTCGTGGACGCGCCCGTGACCGGCTCCTCCCCCAAGGCGCAGGACGGCACGCTCACGATCATGGCCGGCGGGACGGCCGCGGACTTCGAGCGGGCCCGGCCGCTCTTCGACGCCATGGGCGAGGTCGTCCTGCACGTCGGCGAGCTGGGCCACGGCCAGACGATCAAGGTGATCAACAACGCGGTCGCCGCCGTCAACACCGCGGTCGTCGGCCAGGCGCTGCTGACCGGGCGGGCCGCCGGCGTGGACCTCGAGGCGCTCGAGCGCGTCATGGCAGCCGGATCGGGAGCCTCCGCGATGCTCGCGCTCAAGGCGCGCCCGATGCGCGAGCACGACTACGCGACGCTGTTCAAGCTCGAGCACATGCTCAAGGACGTCCGGCTGTGCCTGGACACCGCGGCGGACGCCGGGGCCTCCTTCCCGTTCGCCGAGCAGGTCGAGCGGATCCTGGCCGCGGCAACCGACGGCGGGCTGGGCGAGCGGGACTTCGCCGCCCTCATCGAGATCGTGGAGGCCGAGCAGGGCACCCGGCTCTGACAAATCCCTGGTGACCCCAAGGATTTGGATTTCTGAAGCCGTTTGCGTAGAATGCCGCACTTCCCGTGGCGGGTAACACGTCTGTGCGCCCGGGGAAAGCTGTTTTCGAAGGACCCCTCCGTCTACATGCCGATCGCATTCAAGGAATGGGCTGTAACCGTGCGCGCCCTCGCGGAGGGCGAGCAGCTCGTGACCCTGCGCAAGGGCGGCATCCGCGAGGACGAAAAGCACTTCCAGCTCGAGCACGACCGCTTCTTCCTCTACCCCACGTTCGATCACCAGCGGATCGACCTGGTGCGCGACTCCCACAAGCCCGAGCTGCGCCGCGCGCTCGAGGAGGGCGTGTGGGCGGACGGCGAGCCCGACGTGCACGCCTGGACGCTGGACGGCGGGATCGTCCAGCCCGACCGGGTGCGCATCCGCGCCTGGGCCGAGGTGGCCGGGCACTACGAGATCGCCGATCCGCGCGCCGTCGACGCGCTGTCGCCGTTCTACGTGTGGACGACCGACTACGCCGAGAAGCGCCTGGCCTGGAAGCGCCGGCACCCGCTGCACGTGCTGCTGCTGCGCGTCTACCGGATCCCTCGCCCCGTGACCGTCAAGGTCCGCGAGGAGTACTTCGGCTGCCGCTCCTGGCTGGACCTGCACCGCGAGCTGCCGTTCGAGGGCACCCCCGTGCTCGCGGACGAGGAGTTCGAGCGGGCCGCCGAGGCGATCGAGGCGATCGCCCAGGACGCGACGCCCGCGATGGCGTAGCCGTAGCCGCGGCGCCGGACACCGGAATCGACTCGGTCCTGCGCGGCGCGCGCGGCGTGCTGTGCCTGGGCATCGGCGGCGGCGGCGACGCGGTCGGTGCCCTGGCCACGGCCGACCTGGTGCGCACGTTGGGCACGCGGGCGGTCGTCGGCGGCACGACCTGGGAGCGCCGCGTCGTGGACCCGCTGCCGGGGCCGCGCCGCCTGGCCGAGGTCGAGGGCGCGCGGGCGCTCGGCGAGCTGGTCGCACTGGCCGGGCCGCGGACGACCGGTCCGGGCGGGTTCTCCTTCGCCGAGGCGCGGCTCGCCGGCGTGCTGGGCGAGGACACGGTGCTGGTGGACCCCAACGGCGGCCCGCGGGCGCTGGGCCGCGAGCTGGTCGCCGCCCTGGACCAGCTGGGCTGCGACGCCGTGGCGATGGTGGACGTGGGCGGCGATGCCCTCGCGCACGGCGACGAGCCGGGACTGGCCAGCCCGCTGTGCGACGCCGTCCTGGTCGCCGCCGCCGACGAGCTCGCCGCGGCGGGCGTGCCGTGCGTGCTGGGCATCGTGGGCGCGGGCTG
Source organism: Solirubrobacteraceae bacterium (assembly GCA_031177685.1). Lineage (GTDB taxonomy): Bacteria > Actinomycetota > Thermoleophilia > Solirubrobacterales > Solirubrobacteraceae > AC-38. The sequence goes on from JAPSGI010000008.1 coordinate 108,694, forward strand.
CGACGGCGAGCTGACCCCCAACGAGGTGCTCGCGCGCGTCAGCGAGGTCGCGGCGGGCGGCGGCTTCCTCGGCGCCTGGGGCATCACGCCCGCGACGGCGGAGCGCATGGACGCCGCCGTGGCCGCCGTCCCGACCGAGGCGAGCGCCGCGGCCGTGCGCTGCGCGCGCGGCGAGCGCGGGACGGTGGAGATCCGCGGCGGCCGGCGCACGGTCCAGCTCACGGCCGCCGGCGCGCTGACCTTCTACCTGGATCCCGGCACGGCGATGCGCACCGCCGCGCGCCTCGCCGCGGCCGTGCGCGGGGCGGCGGACCTCGACGAGGCGCACGAGCGGCTCGCCGCCCTGGGGGTGCGCAGCGAGCTGGACCTGGAGCGCGAGGCCGCCAGCTAGTCTGAGCCTGGTGCTCCGTCCCTGGGCTCCCGTGCTCGCCGCCCTCGCGCTGCTGCTGCCGGCGGGCGCGCACGCCGCCGCGCCCGTCGAGCCCTACCAGCACGACGACTACCGCTGGTTTCGCGACGTGCTCCCCCCCGGCGCGAACGGGCACGCCAGCCGCGCCGCGCTCACCGCCTTCCAGGCCGCGCGAATCCGTCCGCGCCACAGCAACGACCAGCTCGACATGTATCGCGAGCTGATCCGGGCGGCGCCCGGCGTCACCGCGCAGACGCTGCCGCGCTACTTCAAGGACGCGTCGTTCGGCGTGCGCAGCGGCGACGTGGAGCGCACGTACTCCCCCGGCGGGCGCGACGACCTGACCGTCGTGCGCGACCGCGGGTTCGGCGTGCCGCACGTGTACGCGACCACGCGCGAGGGCGCCATGTACGGCCTCGGCTACGTCGCCGCCGAGGACCGGTTGTTCGTGATGGACGCGCTGCGCCACCTGGGCCGCGCGCGGCTCTCCTCGTTCGCCGGCGGCGCGCCCGGCAACCGGGCGCTGGACCAGTTCCAGTGGGCCCACGCGCCCTACACCGAGGACGACCTTCAGCGCCAGGTGGAGATCGCGCTGCGGCGCTTCGGTCCGGAGGCCGAGCAGGTGCGCCAGGACGCCGTCGCCTACGTCGCCGGGGTCAACCGCTACATCGCCGAGGCGCGGATCGAGACGCCCAAGATGCCCGGGGAGTACTCCACGATCGAGCGTCCCGACGGGCCGAGCGACTGGACGCTGACCGACGTGGTCGCGACCGCCGCGGCGGTGTCCGCGATGTTCGGCCGCGGGGGCGGCGGCGAGGTGGCCAGCGCCGAGCTGCTCCAGGCCTGGCAGGAGCGCTTCGGGCGCTCGCGCGGCACGCGCCTGTGGCGCCAGTTCAGCGGGCTGGACGATCCCGAGGCGCCCACGACGGTCCGCGGCCGGCGCTTCGCCTACCAGCAGATCCCGCGGCGCCCCGAGCGCGCGGCCAACGCGATCCCCGACCGCGGATCGGTCGCCGCCGAGCCGCTGGTCGTCGAGGGCCCGGACATGCCGGCGGCGGCGCGCGACGTGCCGTCGCCCTTCCCCGCGTCGTCCTCCAGCGCGCTCGTCGTCTCCGGCCGCGAGTCCACCTCCGGCCATCCCCTGGCGGTCTTCGGGCCGCAGGTGGGCTACTTCACGCCGCAGATCCTGATGGAGCAGGACGTGCACGCGCCCGGCATCGACGCTCGCGGCGCGGCGTTCCCGGGGCTCAACCTCTACGTCCAGATGGGGCGCGGGCAGGACTACGCGTGGAGCGCGACGTCGGCCGGGCAGGACGTGACCGACACCTTCGCCGTGGACCTGTGCGACCCGGGCGGCGCGCCCCCCACGAAGGACTCGGCGCACTACGTGTTCCGCGGCCAGTGCGTCGCGATGGAGGACCTGCGGCGCACCAACGCGTGGCAGCCCACCGCGGCGGACCCCACGCCCGCGGGCTCGCAGACGCTGCGCACCCTGCGCACGCACTTGGGCCTCGTGCGCGCGCGCGGGACACTTCGGGGGCGGCCGGTCGCCTTCGTGGAGCTGCGCTCGACGTACCTCCACGACCTCGACTCCCTGCGCGCCTTCGCCGACTTCAACGACCCCGAGAAGATGCGCAGTCCCGAAGACTTCCGGCGCGCGGCGGCCAAGGTCGCCCAGCCCTTCAACTGGTTCTATGCGGACGACCGCGACGTGGCCTACCTCAACTCTGGCGCTAACCCGGTCCGCCCGCGCGGCGTCGATCCGGTGCTCCCCACGCGCGCGAGCTTCGAGTGGGTCGGCTGGAACCCCGACGACTGGGCGGCGCGCGAGCTGCCCGACGCGGCCCACCCGCAGGCGGGCAACCAGGCGTTCCTGACCAGCTGGAACAACCGCCCCGCGCGTGGCTACGACAGCGGGTACGGGTCGCGCCACCGCGTCGAGCTGCTGGAGGACGGCATCCGCCCGCGCATCGCCGGCACGCGCCGCACGACGCTCCCCGAGCTGGTCGATGCCATGGCCGCGGCCGCGACGGTGGACCTGCGCGGCTACGGAGTGCTGGGCGACGTGCTCGCCGTGCTCGGGCGCCAGCGCGATCCCCGGCTGGCCGCCGCGATCGGCAAGCTCGACGCGTGGCGGCGCGCCGGCGCGCACCGGCGCGACTCCGACGGGGAGGGGACCTACGAGCACAACGAGGCGGTGGCGATCATGGACGCGTGGTGGCCGCGCCTGCTGGAGGCGCAGTTCCGCCCCACCATGGGCCAGCGCCTGTTCGACACCCTGCGCGCCCGCGTGCCGTTCGACGACGAGCCCAACGGGGCCGGGCAGCACATGGGCTCCGCGTACGCGCGCGGCTGGTACGGCTACGCCAGCAAGGACCTGCGCACCCTGCTGCGCCGGCGCGTGCGCGGTCGCTACGCGCGCGTGTTCTGCGGCGGCGGGAACCGTCCGCGCTGCCGGCGGGCGCTCGCCGAGTCGCTGCGCGCCGCCCTGCGCGTTTCGCGCGAGGAGCTGTACCGCGACCCGCGCTGCGCCCGCGCAGACCAGTGGTGCCACGACGCGATCGTGTTCCGTCCCCTGGGCGCGCTGACCCAGCCCGCGATCGACTGGCAGAACCGCCCGACGTACCAGCAGGCCGTCGAGGTCCAGGGCCACCGGCCGCGGTAACGGTGGCCTGGGTCGAGTCGGCCTCGCCGTCGTTCGCCGCGCGCCACGAGTCGGCCGACGCGGAGGGCGCCGCGCGCGTGCTCGCCGACCTCGAAGCCGCGCGCGAGCGCCTCGGCGAGCTGTTCTCGCGCGCGCCCGGGCAGCTGACCGTAGTCCTGCACCGCTCGCCGGCGGCGCTCGCCCTCTCCCAGCCCTACCTGGTGGTCGCTCGCGCCCGCAGCGCCCCGGCGGGGCGGCGCTACCTGGCCGGGTGGTACGGCGCGCGGGAGATCCACGTGCTGGCGCCGCGCGCGCTGGAGGGGCGCGCCTCGGCCGCCGAGGGGTCCCGCGAGGCGCTCCGGCTCACGCCGGTCGTGCTGTACGCCGGCGTCGTGATCGGTGCCAACAACCCCGACCTCCCACCCCCGTTCACGCCCGGCGGCCTGCGGCGACTGGGCCGGTGGGCCTGGCTCGCGCAGGGCGCGGCGCAGTTCCTCGCCGGACAGGTGCCGCATCTGCGCGCCGCGATCGCGCTGCGCCTGCGCGAGGGCCGGGCGCCCGACTTCCCGCCCGGGCGGCGCGACGCGCCGCTGCTCGGCGGGACGGTGTTCGACCTGCTCGCGCGCGAGGAGGGCGTGGCCGCGTGTGCGCGGCTGGCCTCGCTGCCCCTGCCCGCAGACTCGCGCGCCGCGCTGGAGAAGGCGTTCCACGGCCGGGCGGTCAAGCACACCGAGGGGACCTGGCGCGCGCACCTCGCGCGCCTGGCCGGGGCGCCCTAGATGGTTGATTCCATGGGCCGCGCGTCCGCAGGTGCGTGGCTCGGGGATGCGTGGCGACGCGGGACGAAGGGGGACAGTGGCAGAGCCACGGACCCCTTCGGCACGTGGCGTCCGCGCGCCGCGAGACGCGTGCATGCGGGCGTGGGGGTCGTGGAATCAGCCATCTAGCCCAGCCCGCCGCTTCCCGCCCACACGATCGCCGCCACCACGGCCAGGCCGGCCAGCAGGGCCGCGAACACGCGCAGCGGCGGCGTCGGCGCGCGCGGCGGCACGTCGCTCACCATCTCCGCCTGCAGGAGCACCTCGCGCGCGGTCCCGGCTCCGGACTCGGGGACCATCACGTCGCGCGGCCCGGCGGCGAGGAAGTCCGGGACGTCGAAGCCGGCGGAGCGCCGCAGGATGCTCGGCACGCCCTCCTCCAGCAGCAGGCCCTGGATGAACTCGGCCTCGGCCTGGTTGCGCCCGCCCGCCACGCGGACCAGCTCGCCTTCGACGTACTGCTTCTTGATCTTGCGCGCGCGCTCGTGCGCCTCGGTCACCGGCGCCTCGGCCACGCGTGCGCCCGCATAGACGAGGGGCATACGGCAGTTCGCGCAGAAACGCGCGTCCAGCGGATAGGTCTCCGCGCAGCTGGGACACACCAGCGGCTCGCTAGTCACCGTCCTGCACCTCCAGCGGCACCTCTTCGATCCCGCCGCCCGGGCGGATGTCCCACAGCCGCACCTCCGGCTCCTCGCCGGCGAGCCCGACGATCAGGTACAGCGTTCCCGGCCACCACTGGTCGCCGCGGCCGTCCACCAGTGCGAACCCGATGTCGGTCTGCGAGGGATAGGGGCGGCTGCGCGTATGGGAGTGGTAGATCGCGCCGAGCTGCTGCCCGGCCTCTTCGATCTCCTCGACCGCGCGCAGGATCTCGCGGCCGTCGATGTTGAAGCGCAGCGGGCTGGCCTCCGTGTTGCGCGCGCGGTAGACGCGCACGGCGGCGCCGTCGCGCGCGGCCACCATCCCGCAGCACTCGTTGGGCGCGTCCTCGCGGGCGTGCGCCACTATCTCGTCGAGCAGCTTGCGTGCGATCCGCACGCGCCGGAGGCTAACGGGGCGGAGTCTCGAGCCGGTCGTCGTCGTCGGACGGGGCCGACAGCGACTCCTTGAACTCGCGCAGACCGCGACCCACGGAGCGCGCCGCCTCGGGCAGCTTCTTGGGGCCGAGCACCAGCAGCGCGATGCCCAGCACGACGATGAGCTCCATGGGGCCGATGTTCCCGATCACGGCCTCACCACCATACCGTCGAGTCGAGGTTCGCGATCTCGTCCACCGGCTTGGTGTAGATGCCGGAGGACAGGTACTTCCAGCCGTCGTCGCACACGACGAAGACGATGTTGCCCTCGTCCATCTCGCTGGCCATGCGCACCGCGATGGCCGCGATGGCGCCGGAGGAGACGCCCGCGAAGATGCCCTCCTCGTCCAGCAGCCGTCGCGTCCACACGATCGCGTCGCGGTTGGTCACGAAGATCTTGCGGTCGAGCAGACTCAGGTCGATGATCGGCGGGATGAAGCCGTCGTCGAGGGAGCGCAGCCCCTGCACGGGCTCGCCCTGCATGGGCTCGGCGGCCACGATCTTCACCGTGTCGCCCAGCTCCTCCTTGAGCCGGCGCCCGTTGCCCATCAGCGTGCCGCCCGTTCCCAGCCCGGCCACGAAGGCGCTGATCTCGTCGAGCTCCTCGAGGATCTCGCACGCCGTGCCGTGGTAGTGGGCCAGCGGGTTGGCCGGATTGCCGTACTGGTAGGGCATGTAGTACGACGCGTCGGCCTGCGCCATCTCCAGCGCCTTCTCGACCGCGCCGTTGGAGCCCTTGGAGCCCTCGCTGTAGACGATCTGCGCCCCGTACATCTCCAGCAGCTGCGTGCGCTCGGGGGTGACGTTCTCCGGCATGACCACCTTGAGCGGGTAGCCCTTGCGCCGGCAGATCATGGCCAGCGAGATGCCGGTGTTGCCGGACGTCGGCTCGAGGATCGTCTGGCCCGGCCCGATCGCGTCGCGCTCCTCGGCGTCCTCGATCATGGCGCGGGCGACGCGGTCCTTGACGGACCCGGTGGGGTTGTGAGACTCCAGCTTGGCCCAGATCCGCACCTCGGGCTTGGGGCTCAGGCGGCGTAGCTGAACGAGCGGCGTATTGCCGATCGCCTGCACGATGTCGCCGTACCGCCCACCGCAGGGCTTGTTCTCGAGGTGGGGCTCGAGGGCCATTACTTCATGAAGTGTAGCGATGCCCACGCGGCGCAGTTGGGTCAGTTTGCTAGGCGGCGCTGAAGTGGCCTAGGTGGCCCCGGCGCAGCGTGAACTGCCCCGGATCCGTGGCACGGAAAGGACGGACTTTCCATGCGCGAGCCGCCTAGCCAGACTGACCCGTCGACGACGGAGCAAGCCATCCTGTCGATGCTGCAGGTCCATTCGCTGCGGCGAGCTGGCATTCCCGAAGCGAGCGGCAGTCCGCGCTTCCGAGATAAACAAGCGGCCGCAGGACTCCGAGAGTCCGCAGGCACGCGCAGGGCGCGCAAGGGCCGCTAGAAGGGGGCAAGGTCCGCGGTCAGCGGCCGTCGGCCGGGAATCGGAGCGAGGTTGCTAGAAGAGCGGCTCGGGCTCGGTGGGATCGTCGTGAGTCGGAGAGCTAGCGAACCTTGTCTGCATCGCAATGAGCTGGTCGTCGGTGACCAGCCCGGCGTCGAGCGAACTCATGATCACGTAGGGCTGCATCATCGGGTCGGAGAACCGATACGAGTATCCGCGTGGCTTTCCTTCTCGACGGATGACGCTCCCGCGCGTCGGAGACAGGAACTCATTCATATGCTTCGCGAACGCTGGAATCTCCAAACGACGGCCCGCGATGATCTCTAGCGGCTCCCGAACTTGCCCCGACGTGAAGTAGCCGAGTTCGTCCTTGGGAGCGAGGGCGCAAGCGAGCAAGACCTCCCGGTAGAGGTTGCCGGGCTGCGAGCTTCGGATAGCCCGGTGGTAGTCGTTTTGGATCGTGTGTCCCTCGACGGCCTTCGGTATCGCCGCGTTCACGTCGTTTAGTCCGATGACATTGCGGTCGTCCTGCACGGCCCTTTCGGCGGCTCTGTAGCCGAGTAGGTGGGTGTAGTGCGGCAGCCCCTCCGACAGTCGGATGATTGTTTCTTGCGCCGGAGATTCGATGCGCAGGCCGACGTGATCGCAGCCCTTTTGGAGGATCGCGCGCAGTTCATCGGGGAGCATCCGTGGCATCTCGATCTGCGCGAGGTTGCGGACGATGGAGGCGTGTTCCCCGATCAGGCCGTCGATCGACGTGGCGACGCCGACGAGCATCACCGTTGCGCCAACGGCGTGGTCAGAAAGCGTCTTGATCGTGTCTGCTAGCAGAGTCAACGACTCGTCGTCCTCCAGCCGATCCAACTCGTCCACGACGATCAGCGCGCGTCCCGGCAGCCCCTCAAGCGCGGCGCGGACACCCTCGGGCGACAGCTCGTGAACCTCGATTTCCATGCGGCGGAAGATGTCGCCCCAGAGCGTTTCGAACGTCGAATCGGTGGAGCAGTTGACCATTACGGACTGGAAGCGCTCCAGGTCCACTTGACTAAAGATCGCCGCCAGGACGCGAGCGAGGGAGGTCTTCCCAACGCCACGCTCCCCGTACAGGCCTACGTGGTAGCCGATCTGCGCAACAGCGCCAATTACTTCGTCCCGCTGCTTGTCGCGACCGGCGAACAGCTCTAGATCGTCCACGGGCGCCGCAGGGCGGAACGCTTCTCCAACGCGGAGGAGCCGCTGCATCTTGGGCATCTGCGCCGTCATTCCGCCGTCACAAGGCTGATAGTAATCGGCATAAAGCTGATAATCAACCCAGCTTCGCCGTCAGGTCGCCTGGGGTCTCCGACTACCGCTAGAGGATCTGCGCGGCCGGCTACCAAGCGCGTCCGGCTCACGAGCGACGGGTGGAGGGGCTACCTGTCGGCGGTCGGGCTGAGCTTCGGCCGCGACGTGGACAACGCCCAGTTTCAGGCACCGAGCCGGGGCTGGGCCGCTACGGCCCCGGTTTGCACCGGCACCGTCGCGGACCACAAGTGGACGACCTACGAGATAGTGGCGCCGTTCCGCTCAAACTGACCCACTGGCCCACGCGGCGATATTGGCGGAGCCCTCGACTACGTCGCCATCCTCGGCGACGAGGACGGGGACCCAGTCGTCGCCGGTCAGGCGCCGGACCTCCCGGCGCCCCCGCGAGCGGTTCAGCCAGGACGGCAGCAGGCCCCACCCGTAGCAGCGCACCACCTCGGGGTCGTGGCCCGCCGCGCGCAGCGCGTCGTAGGCGTTGCGGCACGGATGGCCGGGACGCGGCGTGCGAAACAGGCCCCAGCAAACGTAGAGCCTCATGACAGCGCGAGCGGCAGCAGCACGACGCGCTGCAGCGCCGGGGGGATGCGGCCCAGGTAGAAGAAGTCGTCGCGGTGCGCGCGCATCAGCTTCGCGGTGCGGCGTGGGCTCGGCGCCCCGAAGCGGTTGACCTGGCCCGCGGCGCCGAGCGCGAACAGCGCCTCGAACAGCTCCTCGGACCGCAGCGCGGGTCGCAGCTGTGCGCGCACGCGCACGGGCTCCCCGGACTCGTTGCGCACGCGGTGGCGGGTGCGCGCCGGGATCACGAGCTCGTCGCCCGGGGCGAGAACCGTGCGCCGCCCGCGGACCCAGAACGTCGTCTCGCCCTCGAAACCGAGGAACCGCTCCTCCTGGTGCAGGTGGACGTGGTCGGGGATCCGGCTGCCCGGCTCCAGCGTCGCCTCGATCTCCAGCAGCTCGCCGGCGGTTGTCTCTCGCGTCTGGACGAAGGTGAGCGTCTGCCCCACCGGCGGGCTGATCACGGTCTGTCCCGGCCGCGCCATCGCGTATCCTTCCCATTCGTGGTGGTATGAACATACCGTTCAGTATGGAAGAGCGCAAGCGGTTGACGCAGCCTGAGCGTCGCGCGCGCACGCGCCGCGCGCTGCTGGACGCCGCCGCAGCCGCCTTCGCACAGCGCGGCTACCACGGCGCGAGCGTGGAGGAGATCGCCGCCGCCGCCGGGGTCACCAAGGGCGCGCTCTACTACAACTTCGCCGGCAAGGAGGACCTGTTCCTCGCGCTGCTGGAAGAGCACGTAGCGGCGCGGCTGCAGCTGGTCGAGTCGCTGCGCGGCGCCGCCCCCGAGGCGCTGCGCGACGGCGCCCGCCGGGTGGCCGCCTCGCTGCGCCGCGACCGCGAGTGGAGCCTGCTCTTCTTCGAGTTCGCGGCCCAGGCCGCGCGCGACCCGCGCGTGCGCCGGCGCTTCGAGGCGCGCATGCGCCCCGTCCGGCGCGCGCTGGCCGGGCTCGTGGAGGATCTGGCGCCGCCGGGGGCCGACGCCGCGCGGCTGGCCGAGACGGTCGACGCGCTGGTCGACGGGGTGGCGATGCGCACGCTGCTGCGGCCCGGCGACGACCCCGGCGAGCTGCTGGCCGGCGCGGTCGAGTGGCTATGGCGGGGGGCTCGCTAGACCTCGGCGGAGGGCGGGCGGTGCTCGCGCCACATGCGCCGGACCCACTCCAGCGCGCCGTCGGGCAGCGACGCCCCGAACTCCTGCACCGAGGCGGGGAACTCGGGCACCTCGTACTGGAACTCGGGCGGCTGGGCCGCCGGGTAGAGGATGGACGCGGCCGTCAGGTCGGCGACCGAGAACGCGTCTCCCACGAGGTAGCCGGACGGGCCGACCTCCGCCAGGATGCGCTCGCAGCCGGCGCGGACGTGCGCGCGCGCGTCCTCCATCACGTCCTCGTTGCCGCCGTAGCGCCGGGCGACCCCCCGCACGGCCAGCGCGGCGGCCCGCCCCGGCAGCGGCAGCGAGCCCAGCTGGCGCAGCCCGCGCGACGCCAGCTCAGGATCGCGGCTGATCTCGTAGAACGCGAAGCGCCGGATGTGCGGGGCCACCTCCTCGTCGAAGAAGTCCTCCAGCTCCAGCGCCCGGCGGCGCTCGCCCGGATCCTCCGGGTACAGCGGCGGCTCGGGAAACCGTCGCTCGAGCGCGCCGATGATCCGCGTCGAGTCGCCGATCGTCTCGCCGTCCAGCTCCAGGACCGGCAGCGTCGGCCGCCGCGTCTTGGCCAGCGCGACGAACGGGTGCAGGACGCCGGGCATCGGCGCCCTGCGCCGGTGCGGCACGCCCTTGAGGTCCAGCGCCCACCGCACCTTCTCGTTGTAGTGCGAGATCTCGATGTGCCACAGGACGGTGTCCGCCATGTGGCGACTCTACGCCGCGGCGCGAGGCGCGTGCGTCAGGCGCCGCCGGCCATGGCGGGGAGGATGACCAACGTGTCGCCCTCGCCGACCGGCGTCTGCAGCCCGTCGAGCACCCGCACGTCCTCGTCGTTGAGGTAGACGTTGACGTAACGGTTGAGCTCGCCGTCGGAGAACAGCTGCGCCTCGGTCTGCGGGTGGTCGGTCACCAGCGCGCGCAGCACCTCGCCGACGTCGGAGCCGGAGGCGGTGACCTCCTTCTCGCCGCCGACGGATGGGCGCAGCACGGGTGGGATCTTGACGGTCGCCATGCGAGGGGCGCGAACCCTAGCCCGCGGCGGCGCAGAACGCCTCGTAGTCGGGGAAGACGCCCATCTCCTCGTCGGAGATCGACTCGGGATCGCGCGAGCAGATCGGGCACTCGGGATCGCGGTGGACCTTGACCTCGGTGAAGGTGGCGGCCAGCGCGTCGTAGAGCAGCAGGCGCCCGATCAGCGGGTCGCCCTGCTCGATGATCAGCTTCACGGCCTCGGTGGCCTGCAGCAGGCCCATCGTCCCCGGCAGCACTCCGAGCACGCCGTTGGCTCCGCAGGACGGCGCCAGCTCGGCGGGCGGCGGCTCGCGGAACAGGCAGCGGTAGCACGGCCCCTCGTAGGGCGCGAACACCGACAGCTGCCCGTCGAAGCCCAGGATCGCGGCGCTGACCACCGGGATGCGCAGCCGCACCGACGCGTCGTTGAGCAGGTAGCGCGTGGGGAAGTTGTCCAGGCCGTCGACGACCACGTCGTAGCCCGGCAGGATCTCCATGATGTTGGAGGCATCCAGGCGCACGGCGTGCTTGACGACGTCCACGTCGGGATTGATCGCCTGGATCGTCTGCTCGGCGGAGTCGACCTTCGGCACGCCGATGCGATCCGTGGTGTGGATCACCTGGCGCTGCAGGTTGGAGAGGTCGACCTCGTCGTTGTCGACGATGCCAAGCGTCCCCACGCCGGCCGCGGCGAGGTAGAGGGCGGCCGGAGAGCCCAGGCCGCCGGCGCCCAGCAGCAGCACCTTGGCGTCCAGCAGCTTCTGCTGGCCTTCGACGCCGACCTCCGGGATCAGCAGGTGACGCGAGTAGCGCTCGCGCTGCTCCTTGGTGAGCGCGCGCGGGACCTCGACCTCGTAGCCGCGGTCCTTCCACAGCGTGATGCCGCCGCGCATCGACTCGACGTGGCGGTAGCCGAGCAGCTCCTTGAGCGCGTGGGCGCCCCAGGCCGAGCGGTTGCCCGACGCGCAGTACAGGACGACGTGCGCCTCGCGGTCGGGAACGGCGTTCTCGATGCGCGACTCCAGGTAGGAGCGCGGCACGTGCACGGCGCCGGGAATGTGACCCGCCTCGAACTCCTCCGGCTCGCGCACGTCGACAAGCACGACGCCGTTGACCAGGCCGTCCTTCACGTCGGCGGGATCGACCTCGTCGATCTGAGCCTTGATCTGCTTCAGCACCTCGGCGCCGGAGGGGCTCATCGGGAATCTCCTGAATCTCGCTCGGGTTTTACTTCAAGAAGTATAGCGGTCCCGAGCGGCCCCCTTAACGCGCCCGGGGCGCCCCGCTCCCACGGGCGCCCCGGTTGCAGTTTCCAGGCCCTACTTGCTGCGCACCGGGATCATCGACTCGGAGGCGCCGGGGCAACATCGGGTCCCGACCCCATTTCAGGCGTGACCGCGCCGCGCCGATGCTAGGCCCGTGAAGCGCCGCACCCCCCTCCTGTGGCAGATCATCGCGATCAACGCGCTGCTCGTGGCCGCCACGATCGGCGCCGCCGTGGCCACCACGGGCTTCGACTTCGGCCCCGCTTCGGAGCGCGGCGAGTTCGCCGTGCTCGTGCTGGGGACCGCCGGGATCCTGCTCGGCAACGGATTGCTGCTGTGGCGGCGTCTCGCGCCGCTCGAGCGCCTCGTCACGACGATGGAGAGCGTCGACCTGGCCGAGCCCGGTCGCCGCGTGGAGATGGAGGCCACCGACTCCGTCGAGGTGGCGCGCCTGAACGCCTCCTTCAACCGGATGCTCGACCGGCTGGAGACCGAGCGCCGCGCGGCCTCGCAGTCGGTGCTGCGCGCGCAGGAGCAGGAGCGCAAGCGCCTCGCCCAGGACCTCCATGACGAGGTCAATCAGGCGCTGACCGCGATCATGCTGCGCCTCGGCGCCTCCATCCAGGACGCGCCGCCCCGTCTGGCGGGCGAGCTGCGCGAGACGCAGCGGCTGGCCGGGCAGGCGATGGAGGAGCTGCTCAACCTGGCGCGCGAGCTGCGCCCGACCGCGCTCGACGACCACGGGCTGCTGCCCGCGCTGCGCGCGCAGGTGCGCGACTTCGGCGAGCGCACCGGGATCCAGGCCGGCTTCCACCGCCGCGGCGACGTGCCGGCCCTCACCGACGACCAGCAGCTCGTCATCTACCGGGTCACCCAGGAGAGCCTCTCCAACGTGGCGCAGCACGCGCGCGCCCGGCGCGTGGACGTCGAGCTGTCGTTCGTCGGGCGCACGATGCTGCGGATCGCCGACGACGGGCGCGGCGTGAGCGGCGAGCGCAACGGCGGCCTGGGCATGCGCGGGATGCAAGAGCGCGCGCTGCTGGTGGGGGGCAGGCTCGACGTGCACTCGGCGGCCGGCCGGGGGACCACCGTGACCCTGACGATGTCCTGATGCGGATCCTGATCGCCGACGACCACGGGATCGTGCGCAGCGGGCTGCGCCTGCTGCTGGACCGCCAGCCGGACATGGAGGTCGTCGCGGAGGCGTCCGACGGCGCCGAAGCGGTGGAGGTCGCCCTGCGCGAGCGCCCCGACCTGTGCATCCTCGACGTGGCAATGCCGCGGCTCACCGGCCTGCAGGCGGCGCGCGAGATCAAGGCGCAGGCGCCCGGCGTGGCGGTCCTCATCCTGTCCATGCACAAGGACGAGCGCTACGTGTTCGAGGCGCTCAAGGCGGGGGCGTCGGGCTACGTCCTCAAGGCTGAGGCCGACCAGGATCTCGTGGAGGCGGCGCGCGCCGTGGGACGGGGCGAGGCCTTCCTCACCAACGCCGCGGAGCGCTCGCTGATCCGCGACTGGATGGCGTCCAGCGACACCGCGGGGCCGCGCGAGGCGCTGACCCCGCGCGAGCAGGAGGTGGTCAAGCTGATCGCCGAGGCGCACACCAACGCGCAGATCGCCGCCGTGCTGCACGTGGCGGAGAAGACGGTCGAGTCGCACCGCGCGAACGTCCTGCGCAAGCTCGGGATGCGCGACCGCGTCGAGCTCGTTCGCTACGCGATCCGGCGCGGGCTCGTCGAGCCCTAGCGGCGCAGCGTCACGGCGCGCGAGAGGCTGCGCGCGTTGCCCGCCTGGTCGGCGATCCGCAGGCTCACCCGGTAGACGCGGGCCGTCGTGCCGCGTGGCAGGCGCAGCGAGAGCGTGCGCGTCCGGTTGGCGCGCAGCGCCCTGGTGAGGCTGCTGACCACGCGGCCGCGCCGCAGCAGGCGCGCGCGCACCCGGCCGGCCTCGTTGGAGCGCACGCGGACCTTGAGGCCGCGGGCGCGCGCCGCGGCGAAGCTCTGGCGGGGGATGGCGACGCGGGCCACCGGGCGGGTGCGGTCCCGTGACGAGGGCGATGGGGGCGGAGGGCTCTGCGACGGGGGCTGAGAGGCCGCGCAGCTGTTCGCGGCGCGTGGCGTTGGCGCGGCGGGCGCGGTGGTGCCGCCGCAGATCTGCAGCGACTGCCCGTCCGCGGGGGCGGGTCCGCTCGCCGCCAGCGTGCCCACCGGGTTGGCGATCGTGCCCCAGCGCAGGCAGTGGATCTTGTCGCCGCTGGCGCGCTCGAAGCACGCCTGGCCGGCGGACGCGGGCAGGGCGATCGTCAGCGCGGTGTGCGGGGTGGCGCCCACGTCGCCCTTGGCGATCAGCATGGGCGCGCCCCCGTCGATCACGGCCATGCCGCTGCCCAGCGACTGGTTGCCGACGGAGACGCCCGCGGAGTCGTAGACGGCCAGCCGGTAGCCGGTCGGGAACGGGAAGGGCTCGTCGGCCGGGTCCAGGAGCTCCACGAACTGGTTCGCCGTGCTGCCCGCGAGCGAGGTCGCCACCTCGTTGACGGTCATGCGGTGGTCGAGCGCCGCCGCGGGCGCCGCGAGCAGCAGGAACGCCAGGAGCGTCGCGAGGAGCGGCCGCACACCTGGTTGGACGCCCGCGAGCGGGGACTTCTTCCCGCGCGAGTACGCTCCGCGCCATGTGCGGCATCGCCGGCATCCACGCGCCGGGCGGCGCGGCCGACCCCCGCGTTGTGGCGGCGATGACGCGGACGCTCGTGCACCGCGGGCCGGACGGCGACGGCTTCTTCGAAGCGCCCGGCGTGGCGCTGGGGATGCGCCGGTTGGCGATCGTGGACCCCGAGCACGGGCACCAGCCGCTGCGCGACGAGAGCGGCGACGTGGTGGCGGTCTTCAACGGCGAGATCTACAACCACGCGGAGCTGCGCCGGGAGCTGGAGGCGGGCGGTCACCGGCTGCGCTCGGGTTCGGACGGCGAGGTGATCCCGCACCTGTTCGAGGAGGAGGGGCCCGGCTTCGTCGCGCGGCTGAACGGGATCTTCGCGATCGCGCTGTGGGACGGGCGCACGCGCACGCTGCACCTGTTTCGCGACCGCTTCGGGGTGAAGCCGCTGTACTACGCGCGGGACGGGCGGCGGCTGGCCTTCGCCTCGGAGGTCAGGGCGCTGCTGGCCGATCCGTCGGTACCGCGCGACGTCGATCCCGTGGCGGTGGACGAGTTCCTGACGCTGCGCTTCGTGCCCTCGCCGCGGACGGCGCTGCGGGCGGTGCGCAAGCTGCCGCCCGGGACGGTGCTGAGCGCCGGCTCCTCGGGAGGCTTTCGCGAGACGGAATACGCGGTGGACGCGCCGTCCCCGGTGCGCCGCGACCGCGCCGCGCTGGTGGCGGAGTACCGCGAGGCGTTCGAGCAGGCGGTCGTGCGCCAGATGATGAGCGACGTGCCGATCGGGGTGATGCTGTCGGGGGGCGTGGACTCGGGAGCGGTGTGCGCGGTGATGGCCCGGCACGCGCCGGAGGTGAAGGCTTACACCGTCGGCTTTGGAGGCTTCGGCGCTGACGTGGACGAGACCGCCGCGGCGGCGCGCACGGCGCAGCTCTTCGGCGCCGAGCACCGCTCGCTGGTGATCGGCGAGCGCGAGTACCTGGAGGCGCTGCCCCACTCGATGCTCACGGTGGAGGAGCCGGTCGGGACGACGAGCGCCCTGGCGGTCCGCTTCGTCGCCGAGCTGATGCGCCCGGAGGTGCCCGTCGCCTTGAGCGGCCAGGGCGCCGACGAGCCGCTCGGGGGATACGGGCGGCACCGGGGCGTGCGAATCGCGGAGCTGCTGCGGCGGGTGCCGGGGGCTCGCTTGGCCGCCGGTCTCGTGCCGCGGCCGACGGGTCGCGATGCCGTCGCCCGCGGCCTGGACGCCGTTGCCGCGGCCGACGATCTGTCGCTGCTGCTCGGCGCCTACCGCGTCTTGACGCCCTTTGAGCGCTCTGCCCTCTACCGGTCTTCGTTCTCCGCCGCGCTGGATGAGGCCTGGGCGAACGGCGCCGGTCGGGGAGGAGCCTCGGCCGGGCCTGTCTCCGCCGCCGGCTCGGTTTCCTCCGGGGGCCCTTCGTCCGGCTGCCTCACCCCGGCGGCCGCCGCCGTCGAGCGGCTTCGCTCGCGCGTCGGGCACCTGTCCCCGCTGTCGCAGATGCTGTACGTCGACACGCGCTTCTCGCTTGCCGACGAGCTGCTGCTGATCGCGGACAAGATGTCGATGGCCGCGTCGGTCGAGCTGCGGGTCCCGATGCTCGACCAGGATCTCGTCGCGCTGGCCGAATCGGCGACGCCGAGCCAGCACGTCCGGCGGCTGCGCGGCAAGGCGCTGCACAAGGAGGCGCTCGAGGGGCTGCTGCCGAAGGAGATCGTCCACCGGCGCAAGCTCGGCTGGCGCACGCCCGTGGACGCCTGGCTGCGCTCCGAGCTGCGTCCGCTGCTCGACGAGGTCCTGCTCGGCGAGGGCGAGCTGTGCCGCGAGCTGTTCGAGGAGCGCGAGCTGCGGCGGCTGGCCGACGAGCACGCGACCGGGCGCGCCGACCACACGCGGTCGCTGTTCTGCCTGCTCTCCCTCGGGCTGTGGCATCGCGGCTTCGTCCAGTCCCGGCCCCCGGTGGTCGCGGCCGCCGCGTCGTGAAGGTCCTCTTCGTCGCGGCGCACCCGCCGCTGCCGCTGGACAACGGAGGCCGGCTGCGCACGTTCCATTTGCTCGACGAGCTGTCGCGGCGGGCGGACGTCGTGCTGGCGTGCCTGGACCGCGAGCCGGGCTCGGGCCGTGACGGCCCGGGCGCCCGGGAGCTGGAGGACGCGATCCGCCTCGCGCTTCCCGGGCTGCGCGACGTGGCGGTGGTCCCGGCCCCCCCGGCGCACAAGCGCCTGCGCCAGCTGGCGACCCTCGCCGGGGGCGGCTCGTACACGGAAGCGATGCACCGCTCGCCGCTGCTCGTCGCGCGGGTGCGCGCGGCGATGGGCTCCTTCGAGCCGGACCTCGTGCACTGCGACTCGCTCTTCTGCGCGCACGTCCGCCCGTCCCAGCCGGCCGCGACCGCGCACTGGGTGCTGTCGCCGCACAACGACGAGGCGCTGCTGAAGGAGCGCCTGGCGCAGACGGCGGACGAGTGGCTGCGCCGGGCGCTGTACCGCCGCGAAGCGGGGGCTTTGGCGGGCGTGCAGGGCCGCGCTTTGTCCGAGTTCGACCACGTGGTGGCCGTCTCGGAGGTCGAGCGCGACCGGTTCGTGGCGTTCGGTTCCGACCCCGACGTCATCACCGTGCCCAACGGCGTCGAGCCTTTATCCGAGCCGGCCGGGCCGCCCGCGGGGCCGGGCCCGGGCGAGCCGCTGCGGCTGCTGTTCGTCGGGTCGCTCAACTACGAGCCCAACGCGCAGGGACTGGAGTGGTTCGCGCACGAGGTGGCGCCTCGGGTGCGCGAGCGGCTGGCGATCGCCATCGAGGTCGTCGGACCGGGCCGGCGGGGGCCGGAGCTGCCCGGCGTCACCTACCTCGGACGCGTGGACGACGTCGGCGCGGCGTACGCCCGCGCGCACGCGGCCGTGGTCCCCCTGCGCGCCGGCGCCGGCTCGCGGCTGAAGGTGGTCGAGGCGCTGGCACGAGGTGTCCCCCTGGTCTCGACGCCGCTCGGCGTGGAGGGCTACGACGTGGTGGACGGAGAGGACGCGCTCATCGCCGACGATCCGCAGACTCTCGCGGAGCGCTTCGCCCTGCTCGACGCGAGCCTGCGCGGTGACCGCCACCTCGCCGGCTCGCTCGTCGCCGCGGGGTACGCCTTCGCGCGGGACTACTTCTGGCCGCGCATCGGGGAGCGGATGGTGGGCGCGTACGAGGGCTGGGCCGAGGAGGCGGCTTCGGGGCGCGAATAGAACGGCGGCCGGTCAGGGGGTTGGGCGGCGGGTGTTCCAGGTCTGTTCGATGGCCGCCCACAGTCCCTGGCGGCGGACGTCGACGGGGAACGTGGTGAGGATTCGCTCGCGCGCGCGGCGGCGGGCCTCTGGGCCGGCGTCCAGCGCCTGGCGGATGCCGGCGGCCACGTCGGCCGGCGCGTCGGAGCCGACCTGGACCCCCGCGTCGGCGACCACCTCGGGCAGGGCTCCGGCCGCCGTCACGACCGGTACGCAGCCGGCGAGCATCGCCTCGGCGACGGCGATCCCGAAGCCCTCGTGGTGGGAGGGCTGCACGTACACGGACGCCTCGCGGAACAGGCGATCCAGGTCCTCCTGCTCCAGCCATCCCGTGAACGTGACGTTTGGTGTCGCCCCCGCGCGTAGCTCCTCGACGGCGTCGTCCTTCCACGGGCCGGCCAGGACGAACTCCACGTCGGGCAGCTCGGCCGCCGCCTGGACGAACGCCCGCTGACCCTTGATCTCCAGGTTCGCCCGGGTCACGAAGCCCACCGACAGCGCCATCCGCCGCCGGTCGGCGTCGTCCGGGAGCTCGCCGTACGGATCCGGGACGCCGTGGTGGACGACCTCCACGCGCGCGGGCGGGAAGCCGATGTTGCGCTCGATCTCGCTGCGCGAGTACTCGGAGTTCGTCACGAGCTTCGTCGCCCGCCGCATGATCCACCGCGACGCGATCCGCCGGAACCCGCCCTGCTGGTAGCCGTAGCCGATCTCCGGCATGTTCGCGGTGTCGAACCCCCCGACGATCAGCAGCGACGGCTTGCGCAACAGCGACGCCAGCGTGAACGGCCAGAACGTATGCCACGACGCCCACCACCCGACCACGACGTCGGCCCGCCGCAGCGCGGCCAGCACGCGCAGCGGGTTCGCCCACCGCCCGCGCTGCCGCCACACCTCCAGAGGCCACCGCTCGGCCAGAACCTCGCGATCGACCCGGATGAACGAGGCGTCGCTGGGACAGACGAAGAGAATTCGCGGCCGATCCATGACTTGCGTGTCGTTAACCACCGTATAGGTGGTCAAGTGCACGCAAGTTCACGAGCGCGCGTCGGCCGCGACGGCCCGGGCCTCCGAGACCGCGCCGGAACGCACGAGGGCCGCGGCCACCACCGCGCCACCGGCGGCGGCGCCCAGCACCGACGCCCACGCCCCCTGAATGCCCGCCGTTTCGAAAGCCCAGACCCCGCCGAAGGTCACCGCGACCTGGAGCGCCACGGGGACGAGCACCGGAACGACGGCGGAGAGCACGGCGGCCGGGCGCAGCCCCAGCCGCGCGGCCCCGAACACCACGTAAGCCGCCGCAAACGGCACGAACAGCACCGCATGGGCCCAGGCCGCCCCCCGGATCCCGTCGATCGAGACGAGCACGATCAGGAGGGGCACCATCGCCGCCGCCCACACCGCGTTCACCCGCGCGCGCCAGCCGATCTGACCGGTCCCGGACAGCGACTCGCCGATCATCCCCACCAGCGCGTGACCGATCCCGACCACCACGAGGATCTGGAAGGGCGCCACCATCGACGACCACTCGTCGCCGAGCAGCCCCGGCAGCACGTCCGGCGCGAGCACCACGGCGACGGGGGCCAGCGGCAGGAGGAGCAAAGCCAGCAGTCGCACCGAGACGAGCGTGCGCCGCCCGACGGTCGCGAGATCGCTCGTGGCGGCCGCGGCCGGGAACAGGACGCGCCCGATCTGCCACGACACCTGCGTCAGCGGCGCGAAGGCGAGCGTGAAGGCCAGCGCGTAGAGACCCAGCCCGGCCGCCTCGTCGATGTGGCCGACCACCAGGAAGTCCGAGTTCAGCGCGACGAAGTCGGTCAGCGCGAGGAAGAAGAACCCCATCCAGCCGGCCTGGCGCAGGCGCATGCGACGCTCGCCGCCGCCCGCGGGCACCAGCGACCGGGCGGCGGCCCACGCGAACACGGTCAGCAGTCCCATCGACGCCAGCTGGCGCAGCACCAGCGCCCACACACCCGCGCCGGCCAGGCCCGCCGCGATCCCCGCTGCCGAGGACAGCGTCGCCGCGGCCACGTTGGCGCCCGCGAAGGCCCGGAAGCGCAGGTTCTTCTGCAGCAGGGCGAGCGGCGTGATCCCCGCGGCGTACAGGACCACGCCCACGGACAGCACCCGGATCACCCCGGCGTCGCCGCCCTCGGCGAACGTCGAGACGATCGGCCCGGCCAGCAGGGCGATCGCGCCCGCGGCCGCCGCGCCCACCGCCAAGTTGAGCCCCACCGCGCCCCGCACGTCGGCGCGCCCCAACGACGGCGCGGCGATGATGCTCCCCCGGGTTCCGGAGTCCACCAGCAGGCCCGCCAGATTCACCAGCACCATTCCCGTCGCGATCGAGCCGAAGGCCGCCGGCTCCACCAGCGCGGCCAGCAGGATCAGCGAGCCCAGCCACAGCCCCTGGCTCGCCACATGGCCGACGCCCATCCAAGAGACCGCGCGGACGACGTGCGCGCGGGATGGAGCCGCGCTCATTCCCCGCGCGCGCGCCGGGGCGCCGCACGCCGCCGAGCCGCCGCGGACCCCTTCCCACTCGCCGTCTTTCGTCCCGAGCGACCGCGCTCCGCCAGCCGGTACACACGCGCCTTCCCCGTCAACCACACCTGCCGGCCATCCGCGATGATCGGCGAGAACTGGCCGTCCTTGAACCGCCACACCTGGCGGCCGGAACGCGCGTCGTAGGCGTACGTGCGCGGGGGACGCAAAGACGAGATGTAGACGATCCCCCGCATCACGGTCGGCGAGCCGATGATCGGCCCGATGCGCCGCTTCCACAGCCGCCGCCCCGACCGCAGCGAGATCGCGTGGAACCCCCCGCCGAAGTCGCCGACGTACACGCGCCCGCGCCAGATCGACGCGCTGCCGTACACGTAGCCGTCGCCGTCGTAGCGCCACTTCTGGTCGCCCGTGCGCGCGTCCAGGGCGTACACCGACCCGTCCAGCCCGCCCACGATCAGCCGCCCGCGCCCCAGCGCCGGCGTCGAGTAGAACGGCACGCGGTTTCCGCGTGCGCCCCGGACGGACGTCCGCCAGCGCAGCCGGCCCGTGAAGCGGTCCAGCGCGTACACGCTCCCGCCGTAGGAGGCGAAGTACAGCGTCGACCGAGTCAGCGCCGCCCCCGAGGAGATCGTCCCGCTCGCCTTGAAGGTCCAGCGAGTGCGCCCCGTGCGCCAGTGCACGGCGCGGAAGCGCCCGTCCCCGCCGCGCGGCCCGTCGCCGAAGTACACGAGGCCGTTGCGCCCGATGGGCGGCGACTCGGCCGCCGCGATCTTCTTGCGGAAGCGGATCTTCCCCGAGCGCAGCCGGTAGGCCCGCAGGTTGCCGTCGTGCGAGGTCACGTACACGGTCCGCCGGTAGATCCCCGGCGAGCCCGCGAAGTTCGCCGGGTGGCGGTAGTGCTTGCGCCACAGCAGCCGGCCGGTGCGCGCGTCGCGCGCGAACAGGTCCGACCCGAAGCGCTTGCCGTAGGAGCCGTAGACCAGCACGCCGTCGGAGACCACCGCCGGCGCCTCGAGGTACCCGTTGCGCGGGACCTTCTTCGACCAGCGCACGTTGAACGGCGGCCGCGCCCGCGCGCCCGGGTTGACCCCCGTCCGACGCTCGTCGTAGCGGAAGAACGGCCACGACGCCTTGGCCGCCGGACGGGGCTTGGGGGGCGGCTCGGGCGCCTCGGCCTCGTTGGTGGGAAGCGTCTCGCCGCGCTCGGTGTCGGTGGAGCGGAAGGCGCCCGACTCGTACAGGACGTACACGACCGCCGCCGCGACGACGCCCAGCACGGCGAGGCCCGCGCCGATCCGAAACAGGCGCTTGCGCATGGGCGAGAGGGTACGGAGCGCCCGCGACGGGCCGGCCGAAGTCAGCGAAAGCACCCCCATTCGGACCAACTCCGACCCGAGCGGTAGGATTTGCCGAGATGATGTTCTCCACCAAGGCCGAGTACGGCATCCGCGTGATGGTCGAGCTCGCGCGGCGCAACGGGGACGCCCCCGTGTCGCTGTCCGAGATCGCCGAGCACGACGGGCTGCCGCTCGCCTACCTCGAGCACCTGGTGGCTCGCCTGCGCAAGGCGGGCCTGGTGGAGAGCCGGCGCGGCTCGCGCGGCGGGTACCTGCTCGCGCGGCCGGCCGGCGACATCACGATGGCCGAGGTGGTCGAGGCGCTGGAGGGGGCGATCGCCCCAATCGAGTGCATCACCGAGGGCGCGGACGGCGTCCTGCGCTGCGCCCGCGAGAGCGACCCCGACCACGTCTGCCCCACCAAGCTGCTGTGGACCCGCGTGCGCGGGTCCATCGTGACGACCCTCAACGAGACGAGACTTTCCGACCTATGTCACATGACCTCGAGATCCGCAACCTCCACGTCCGCACCGAGGACCGAGAGATCCTCCGTGGCGTCGACCTCGCCGTAAGCCAGGGCGAGATCCACGCCCTCATGGGCCCGAACGGCTCGGGCAAGTCCACCCTGGCCAACACGATCCTGGGCCACCCCGCCTACGAGGTGACCGAGGGGCAGATCCTGTGGCGCGGCGAGGACCTGACCGAGGCCGATCCCGAGGATCGCGCCCAGGCCGGCCTGTTCCTGGCCTTCCAGTACCCGGCCGCCATCCCGGGGGTCTCGGTCGCGAACTTCCTGCGGATGGCGCTGAACACCCAGCGCGAGGAGCCGATCAACGTCAAGGAGTTCGGCGCCAAGCTCAAGCACGCCACCGGCCTGCTGCACGTCGACCGCGAGTTCACCTCGCGCCACCTCAACGACGGCTTCTCGGGCGGCGAGAAGAAGCGCTGCGAGATCCTGCAGATGGCGATGCTCGAGCCGAAGGTCGCCGTCCTGGACGAGACCGACTCGGGCCTGGACATCGACGCGCTGCGCACGGTGGCCGAGGGCGTCAACACGCTGCACCGCGAGACCGGCATGGGCGCGCTGGTCATCACCCACTACCAGCGCATCCTGCACTACGTGGAGCCGCAGTTCGTCCACATCATGCTCGACGGGCGCATCGTCCGCGAGGGCGGTCCCGAGCTGGTCACGCAGCTGGAGGCCGAGGGCTACGACTGGATCCGCGAGGAGGTCGGCGCGCTCGATGGCTGAGGCCCGCTCGACCAAGAAGGGCGCCGCCCGCGCCGCCACGCTCTACCAGCCGCTGGAGGGCCGGGGCGCCGGCGACGGTCGCTCCGTGGAGGAGATCCGCGCCGCCGCGCTGGAGGCCTTCGAGCGCCTGGAGCTGCCGACCTGGCGGCGCTCGGGCTTCTGGACGACCAGCCTGCGCGAGCTCGATCCCGAGGCGCTGGAACCCAAGCACGTCGAGCCCGGCGAGATCCCCGCCGTGGTCGGCGAGGCGCTGGGCGACGAGCGCCCGGCCGGCCTGCTCGTGCAGCGCGGCGCCACGGTCGTGCACGCCGAGCTGGACCCGGAGGCGGCGGCCCAGGGCGTCGTGTTCAGCTCCCTGGAGGACGCGATCCGCACGCACCCCGACCTCGTGCGCGAGCACTTCATGAAGCGCCTGCCCTACGACACCCACAAGCTGGACGCCGCGGCGGCCGCGTTCTGGACCGGCGGCGCCTTCCTGCACGTCCCCGACGGCGTGGTGGTGGAGCGTCCCTTCCAGATTGCCTACGTCATCGACGAGGCCGGGACCGCCCAGTACGCCCACACGCTGGTCGTGGGCGGCGCGAACTGCGACTTCCGCGTCCGCGAGTACGACCTGGCCGGCGACTTCACCGGTCCGGCCCTGCACGCCGGGCATTTCGAGTGCTACCTGGGCGACGGCGCGCGGGCGCGCATCGCCCACCTGCAGGACTGGGGCTCCGACGGCCAGGAGGTCTTCGACGTCTCCACGCACTTCACGCGCGTGGGCCGCGACGGCCACGCCACCTGGATCCCCATCCACCTCGGCGGCCGCATGACCCGCCAGCACATCGAGCTGTCCACCGCCGAGCCCGGCGCGGACATGCGCCACCGCGGCATCTACTTCACCGAGGAGGAGGAACACCTCGACCTGTTCACGGTCGACCTGCACGAGGTGGGCAACACCACGGGCGACACGGTCTGGAAGGGCGCCGCGACCGGGGCGAGCCGCGCCTCCTACGAGGGCCTGATCAAGATCGTCCCCAACGCGCAGGAGTCGCACACCTACCTGCAGACGCACTCGATGATGCTGTCGCCGCGCGCCAAGGTCGACGCGATCCCCTCGCTGATCGTGGAGACCGACTCCGTCTCCGCTTCGCACGGCGGGACCGTCGGCGAGGTGGACGAGACGCAGGTCTTCTACATGCGCTCGCGCGGGCTCACGCGCCACGAGGCGGTGCGGGTGATCGTCGAGGGCTACTTCGAGCCGGTCGTCGTGCAGCTCGACGATCCCGGCCTGGAGGGCCTGGTCCGCGAGCGCATCGCGCGCAAGCTGGCCGCCGCCGAGGAGGACATCCAGGCCTACGCGGCCGCGAAGTGACCATGGCCACCTCCGCGACGACACCCCGCCTCCACGTCCGCTCGGACTTCCCGATCTTCGCGCGCGAGATCGACGGGCGCCCGCTTATCTACCTGGACTCGGCGGCCACGTCGCAGAAGCCCGCGGCGGTGATCGAGGCGATGGACGACTACTACCGGCGCCACAACGCCAACATCCACCGCGGCGTCTACACGCTGGCGCAGGAGGCGACCGACCTGTTCGAGGGCGCGCGCGAGCGGGTGGCGGCGTTCACGGGGGCGGAGACCGCGACGACGATCTTTACGCGCAATGCGACCGAGGCGATCAACCTCGTGGCCTACGCCTGGGGCCGCGCGAACGTCGGGCCCGGCGACGTGGTGCTGATCACGCAGATGGAGCACCACTCCAACATCGTTCCCTGGCAGCTGCTGTGCCAGGGGACCGGCGCCGAGCTGCGCTACCTCGACGTCTCCGACGAGGGGACGCTGTCGCTGGACCAGCTCGACGCCGAGCTGGCGGGCGGCCGCGTGAAGCTCGCCGCCTTCGCCCACATCTCCAACGTGCTGGGCACGATCAACCCGGTCGCCGAGATGGCGTCGCGGGTGCGGGCCGCCGGCGCGCTGTCGCTGGTGGACGCTTCGCAGGCCGTGCCGCAGATTCCCGTCGACGTGGCGGCGGTCGGCGCCGACTTCTACGTCTGGACCGGGCACAAGGCGCTGGGCCCCACCGGGATCGGCGTCCTGCACGGACGCCGTGACGTGCTGGAGGCGATGCCGCCGTTTTTGGGCGGCGGCGACATGATCCGCGTGGTCGACTGGCAGGAGTCCACGTGGAACGACCTGCCGTGGAAGTTCGAGGCCGGGACGTCGATGATCGCCGAGGCCGTAGGACTGGGCGCGGCCGTCGACTACCTCGGAGAGCTGGGGATGGAGAACGTCCGCGCGCACGAGCGAGCCCTGGCCGCCTATGCCCTGGAGCGCCTCGCCGACGTGGGCGGCGTGCGGGTGATCGGCCCGCCCGATCCGGACGAGCGCGGCGGCGTGATCTCGTTCGAGCTGGAGGGCGTGCACCCGCACGACGTGGCCGAGCTCATCAACCGCCAGAACGTGTGCGTGCGCGCGGGGCACCATTGCGCGATGCCGCTGATGCGCCGCCTGGGCGTCCCGGCCACCGCGCGCGCCTCGCTGGGCCCCTACAACGACGCGTCCGACGTGGACGCGCTGGTGGAGGCCCTGGTCAACGCCAAGAAGGTCTTCGCGTAGGCCGTGGACGACCTCTACCGCGACTACATCCTCGACCACTACAAGCAGCCGCGGAACTTCGGCGAGCTTGAGCCCCACGACCTCGAGGCCCACGACCACAACCCGCTGTGCGGCGACGAGATGGGCGTCCACATCCGCGTGCGCGACGGAAAGATCGCCGACCTGCGCTTCCACGGCCAGGGGTGCGCGATCTCTCAGGCCGCGGCGTCCATCGCCTCCGAGGAGTACGTGGGGATGCCCGTGGACGACGTCGGTCAGCTCGACGCCGACTGGGTCATCGACCTGCTGGGGATCCCGATCAGCGCGACACGGCGCAAGTGCGCACTGCTCAACCTGAAGGTGATGCGCGGCGCCACGACCGGCGACGCGTCCTGGCCCGAGTAGCCCGCGCGACGGCGTCGGCACCGCGGACCCGGCCAACGGCCACGAGTACCGCCCGGCGCCCGCGCCGGAAGCGGCGGTCCGTACGTCCCAGGCGGCTGATCGCAACCGTGCGCTCCGGGTGCGGCGCGCGACGCGACGCGCGGCGCGCCCGCCTGACCGCGCGGCTGGCGGCTTCGTCGGCGCGTGCCGCCGCGCTGCCCAAGGCGCACCCGAGGACCAGCACGCAGGCCCAGGCCAGCATCAGGATCATCCACCAGCTCATGCCCCTGCCCTCACCTTGCGCCCGACCATGACGTGCTTCGTCGCGCGGCCGCTGGGACCGCGGTCGACGGACCCCAGCAGAAGCGTGTAGGTCGCGCCCGCGATCCGCGTGCGGCGCGGGGTGCCGGCGACCACGCCGACCCCGAGCCGCCGCCAGCGCCCGTCCAGCAGGTTCGCCCTGTGCCCCGGGCTCTCCATCCAGCCGGTGACCATCGCAGCCGGGGTGGACAGAGCGCCGGTGCCCCAGCCGAGGTTCTCCGCGCCATGCCAGGGCTCGGCGCGGCTGACGTAGCCCGAGCCCAGCAGCCGGTCGCGCAGGTCCTCGCCCCACGGCGTGACGTGCCCGAAGAAGCGGCGGGCGACCATCACTCGGGAGTAGCGGGTCGCGGCACGGGCCAGGCTGGGGTTCTCGCGCAGCGGTGCGCGTCCCCGCCGCGCGCGCTCCTCGTTGATCTCGCAGACGGTGGCGTCCACCGCGTCGTCGAGTTCCCCGGGCGCCGGGATCTCGCGGGCGTCGCCGCATGTCGCGTTCGCGCTCGCCGCCGTCGCGCCGAGCAACAGTCCCGCGAACGTCGATCCGAAGAGGAGCGCTCTGCCGACTCCCATGGCTCACCTCCCGCGCCGGCATAAAGCCGTAGGCCCCGCGCCTCCCTGCGTGTCATCCCGCGCCTCCCTGCGGCGGATCCCGTCCGTGATGGTTGGTGCGAGCGAGTATTCCGGCCGCAAACTTCCACGCGAGAGGAGCGCAGCATTTGTTCAGATTCGAGTGCGCGATAGGGCGGCCAAACCTCCACCGCGGGCGGCGGCGGGCGGCTTCAGGCGCTGACGCGCACGTGCGCCAGGGCGTCCGCGGCCGCGTCCTCGCGGTCCGCTGCGGCCCGGTAGGCGGCGTAGGCCTCGCGCCCGCCGGCGGCCAGCCAACCGGCGTAGGCGTCATTGGCCTCCACGCGCGCGGCCTCCCAGACCGCGTACAGCTCGTGGCGCGGCTGCGCCGGCGCGACCGCGCCCAGGACGATCTCGCGCGTGTCCTCGACGTCCTCGAGCAGGTCTTCCAGGTCTCTGTGGCTCATCCGTCCGTCCCCTCCCCGTGCCCTTTCGGCGTCTCCACGCGATCGCCTGCCGGGTTCGGTGGTCAAAACCCGGACACGCGCGGGGGGTTGCGGTGCCGGCCTCGATACAATCCCGACCAGGCAACACGGAAATCGCTTTCCCGGAGGGACATGGCAGCCACGGACAAGACGCGCATCACCAAGCCCAGCCCGGTCGTCGAGGACGACCAGGGGCAGCTTCGTGCCCGCACGGGCATCTCCCGCGAGGTCGTGGAGGAGATGTCGAAGATCAAGGGCGAACCGGGGTGGCTGCGCGACAAGCGGCTGAAGTCGTTCGAGATCTTCGAGCGCAAGCCGGTCCCCACGTGGGGCGTCGACCTGTCCGGGCTGAACTTCGACGACCTCGTCCTCTACTCCCCGCCCACCGCCGGGCGCTTCAACTCGTGGGACGACGTGCCCGCGGACATGAAGAAGACGTACGAGGACCTGGGGATCCCGCAGGCCGAGCGCGAGCATCTGGCCGGCGTCGTCGGCGTGTGGGACAACGAGCCGGTCTACGAGGGGCTCAAGGAGGAGTACGCCAAGCAGGGCATCCTCTTCTGCTCCACCGACACCGCGGTCGAGCAGTACCCCGAGCTCGTCCAGCAGTACTTCATGACCAAGTGCGTGCCGCCGCAGGACAACAAGTTCAGCGCGCTGCACGGCGCGATCTGGTCCGGCGGCTCCTTCCTGTACGTCCCGGCCGGCGTGAAGGTCGACCTGCCGTTGCAGGCCTACTTCCGCATGGAGGGCCAGGGCGAGGGCACCTTCGAGCACACGCTGATCGTGGTCGAGGAGGGCGCCGAGGTGAACTACATCGAGGGCTGCACGGCGCAGACGTACTCCGTGAACTCGATGCACAGCGCCGTGGTCGAGATCTTCGTCAAGGAGGGCGCCAAGGCGCGCTACACGACGGTCCAGAACTGGTCCAAGGACGTCTACAACCTCAACACCAAGCGCGCGGTGGTCGAGGCCAACGGCACCGTCGAATGGGTCGGCGGGTCGATGGGCGCCAAGTACGTGATGCTCTACCCCGGCTCGTTCTTGATGGGCGAGGGCGCGCGCGCCGACCACCTGAACGTCGGCGTGGCCGGCGAGGGCGTCCACAAGGACACCGGCGCGAAGGTCGTCCACCTCGCGCCGAACACCACGTCCAACATCCTCGCGAAGTCGATCTCCAAGGACGGCGGGATCATGGGCTACCGCGGCCTGGTCCGCATGGGACACAACTCGCGCGGCTCCAAGGCCCGCGTCCAGTGCGACGGCCTGATGATGGACCCGATCTCCCGTTCGGACACCTGGCCCGACATCCAGATCCAGAACCCCCACGTCACCGTGGCCCACGAGGCCGTGGTCGGCAAGATCTCCGACGAGCAGCTCTTCTACATGCAGAGCCGCGGCTTCTCCGAGGACGAAGCCGCCGCGATGATCGTCAACGGCTTCATCGAGCCGGTGACGAAGGAGCTGCCGATGGAGTACGCCGTCGAGCTGAATCGGTTGATCCAGCTGGAGATGGTGGGCTCCATCGGGTAGTCGCCGCTACGGCGCGAGGACGACTCGGCCGAAGGCTTGCCGGCTCTCTATGTACGCGTGAGCCTGGGCGGCTTCTTCGAGGGGGAAGGTTCGGTCGATCTGCACGTGCAGCTCGCCGCGCGCGACCCCGGCGAGCAGGTCGCCGATCATCGCGTGGACGCGGGGGAACTCGGTCAGCAGGGCGCCGCCGAGGTAGACGCCGCGCAGGGTGGTGTTCTGCTGCCAGAGCTCGCGGGCCTCGATCGCCGAGCCGGAGCGGCCGGCCACGCCGACGCTGACCAGGGTTCCCCGGTAGGCGAGCGCGGCGATCCCGTCGACCAGGGTCTGGCCGCCGATCGAGTCGACGATCACGTCGGCCCCGCGGCCGTCGGTCAGCTCGCGGGTTCGCTCGACGAAGCTCCCCGTGGCGTAGTTGATGCCGTGGTCGAGGCCGAGCTCCGTCAGCCGCGCGAGCTTCTCGTCGCTGGACGCGGTGGCGAGGACGGTCGCGCCGGCCTGCTTGGCCAGCTGGATCGCCGCCATCCCCACGCCGCCGGCGCCGGCCTGGACGAGGACGGTCTGGCCGGCCTCCAGCCCGCCCGCCGTGAAGAGGCACTCGTACGCGGTGCCGAAGGCGACCGGTACGCACGCGGCGCGGGCGGCGTCCAGGCCGTCGGGGATCGGCCACGTGACGAGTGCGGGCAGCGCTCGCCGCGCGGCGTGGGATCCGGCGCCGAACAGCGCGACGACCCGGTCGCCGGCGGCGCGGTCCTCGACTCCGGCGCCCACCTCCGTGACGGGACCGGCGCTCAGGTAGCCCACGACGTGCGGGACCTCGTCCGGCGGCGAGCCGGCGCGCGAGAGCACGTCGCCGCCCTCGATGCTGATCGCCTCGGCGTCGACCACGACGAAGCCGTCCGGACACGCCGGTTCCGGCACGTCCTCGTAGCGCAGGACCTCCGGCGGCCCGTTCTCGTAGATCACCGCTGCCTTCATCGTGCTCCTGCCGATCGGGGGCGCGAGTCTAACCCCGGGAGTACTCTCCTCCCATGAGCCCGATCCCCGGCGAGCCGCACGACCGCAAGTCGGACGAGCTGACCACGAGCGACGGCCGCAAGGTCAAGCTCAAGATCCCCGGACTGGCGCCGCGGCCGAAGCCCGAGAAGTCGGAGGAACGCGGCGCGGACGAGCCCCCGCGCGAAGATCCGCGCCCGCCACACAACCCGTATCAGGGCGCCTGAGCTCGACCGCCGACGACTTCCCCGGACCGCTGCCGCGCGGGCGCGGCGGTCCGATCGCGCCGAGCCCGCCGCTCCCGATCGCCGGCTCGGTGGAGCTGGACATGCCGGTGCAGCGGATGTGGGAGGCCTTCCTCGACGTCCCGCGCTGGCCCCAGTGGAACCCGTGCATCTGGCGCTCGCGCGTGCGCGGCGGGGGCGAGCTGCGCGAGGGCGCCACGCTCCTGTGGGTGTTCAACCCGATCCGGCGCGTCTACCCGTACAAGATGCCGGCGACGGCGAAGATCGTGGAGTTCGAGCGCTGCGACCGCGTGACGTGGGAGGTGGACGCCCCCGGCTTCCACGCGGTGCACAGCTACTGCTTCGCCGAGGCGGGCGACGGGCGCAGCCGCTTCGGGTCGTGGGAGGTCGCGGAGGGAGCGCTGTACCGAGCGACCCGGCGGTTCTGGCTCGCGCACTTCCGCTACGTGTGCCGCGCCTCCCTGGCGGGCGCTGCGACGCTCGCGCGCTAGCCGGCCCAGTCGCGGATCGCCGCGACGATCTCTTCGGGCGCGTCCTCCTGGATGTAGTGGCCGGCGCCTTCGAGGGTCACCGTGCGGTGGTCGGGGAAGATCTGCTGCCAGCGGCGCAGCTCGGGCTTGCGGAAGGCGACGTCCTTGGTCGGCCAGACGACGAGGGCCGGCCGGTCGCTCAGGGCGGCGAGGCCGCGCTCGACCTCCGCGAGCAGCGGGCGGGCGGCGAGGATCTCGCGCGGGAAGACGTGCACGGGGCGCCGCGACTCCGGGTCGGGGAACGGGCCGCGGTAGGCGTCCATCACCTCGGGCGCCAGCTTCCGGCGCTTGACGTTGCTCGGGAGGATGCGCTCGACGAAGGCGTTGCGGTTGCGGATCATGTAGCCGCCGAGCGGACCGGCGAGCAGGCGCGAGAACACCTGGGTGCCCGGATCGGACTTCGGCCACGCCCACGTGTTGCCGATCACGAAGCGCGCGAAGCGGTCGGGATGGCGGGTGGCGACGGCGAAGCCGATCGGCCCGCCCCAATCCTGCACCATCATCGTCACGTCGCGCAGGTCGAGCTCGAGGACCAGCCGCTCCAGCACCGCGGCGTGCTCGCGGGCGGTGAACCCGTACCCCGGCGGCGCCGTCGAGAGCCCGAACCCGGGGTGGTCCGGCGCCACGCAGCGGAAGCGGTCGCGCAGCCCGCCGATCACCTCGCGGTACAGGAACGACCACGTCGGGTTGCCGTGCAGGAGCAGCAGCGGCGGCCCCTCGCCCTCGTCGACGTAGTGGACGCGCGCGCCGTCGATCTCGGCGTAATGGTCCTCGAACGGATACAGCGCCTCCGGGACCCAGGACGGACGGGCGGCGGGCGACATGGCTCCTACCGTCGCTCCAGGATCACCAGCGGAATCTCGCGGTCGGTGCGGCGCTGGTAGCCGTCGTAGCCGGGCCAGACCCTGACGGCCTCGGGCCACAGGCGGGCGCGTTCCTCGGGGTTGGCGATGCGGGCGTGGACCTCGCGGCGCTCGGCGCCGACCTGGACGGTGGTGTCGGGGTTGGCGCGCAGGTTGTGGAACCAGGCGGGGTGACGGGGGTGGCCGCCCTTGGAGGCGACGATCACGAGGTCGTCGCCGTCGCGGACGTAGACCAGCGGGGAGGTGCGCCGCTTGCCGCTCTTGGCGCCGACGTGGTCGAGGAGAAGCATCGGCGGTGCGCCGAGGCGGCCGCCGTGGCCGACGAGTCCGCGGGTCGCGCGGTACGTGACCACGTGCAGCGAGGTCCCGACCCCGAAGGTCCGCCACAGCAGGCGGCTCGCAGTGCTCGCCATCGCTACAGCCCCGGCTTGTCGACCATCAGGTACACGACGACGAGCACGAGGATGCCCGTGAGGGCCCCGAGGCCCCCCTCGCGCTGGGCCTGGCGGCGGTAGTCGTCGGACAGCACGACCTCCCCCGGTCCGGCGGCGTCGATCTCGCGCTGGACCATGGCCTCGAGCCGGCGGTCGGCGGGGATGAAGTAGGCGCCGGTGAGCAGCGAGAGCACGATCACGATCGCGATCGCCGCGCTGAGCCAAAAGTCCGCGAGCTCCCAGTTGCCTTCGGCCACCTGGTAGAAACCGGTGGCCAGGATCACCACGATCGCCGGCAGCACGAAGTACTGGCTCAGCCGCAGGCTCAGGCGGTGCACGTAGGGCAGGTGGCGCGGGTCCATCCGCAGCGCCAGCGGGAACGCGATCGCCATCGCAAACGTCGCGCCGAACCCCACCACGGCCGCGGCGATGTGCAGGAACAGCGAGAGCTCGTAGGTGCCGACCGCCACCACGGCGCCGCACACTAGACGGTCACCGCGGCTCGAGGACGAAAACGGCGATGTCGCGGTCCGTGCGCTCCTCGTAGTCCTCGAACCCGGCGAACTGCGCGTTCATACGGCGCCACAGGTCGGCGCGCTCGTCGCCCTGCGTCACGCGGGCGCGCACGAGCCGGCGGGAGCCCCCGACCTCGATCTCGGCGTCCGGATTGGCCCTGAGGTTCAGCGACCACGCGGGCTCGTGGCGATTGCCGGCGTTGGAGCCGATCACCACCAGCCGCTCGCCGTCGCGCAGGTACACGACAGGCGCGGTCCGCGGCTGTCCGGAGCGGCGGCCGGTCGTGGTGAGCAGCAGGACCGGCGCGCGACCGATGCGTCCGAACAGGCGCCCCCCGGACAGCCGGTAGAGCGGGACGTTCAGCTTCCCGACGACCCGCAGTCCGCGCTCCCCGAGGCCCGAGGACACGCGTGAATAGAAGCGATCGCTCGGCACGCCAGGCGCATCCTCGCACGCCACGCGCGGCAGACTGCGCAGTACCGCGACTCCGAGTGGGAGCGCGCCTCACTCGGTTTCGATGACCGCTGGCAGCGGCACGGAGAGCGCCGCGCACTCGTCGGCGAGGATCCCCCAGCTCGCCGGCTCCAGCGGCACGCGTCCGAGCGCGGTCAGCTCACGGTGGCGCCGAGCCCCGCGCTCGCCCGGCACGAGCAGCTCGTCCACGCCGTCCACCCGCTCGCCGCCCTTGACCTCGTCGACCAGCGCGTCGACCCGGGCCTCGAACTGCGCGCGCGGCATGAAGGCCTCGACGTCGAGCGCCCATAGGAAGCTCCCCGGCGCGCCGTCCGCGACGCCCTGCGCGAAGGCGCCGCCGCTCAGGACCCCGCCCAGCGCGTCCACCAGCAGCGCCAGGCCGAACCCCTTGTGCGCGGCGTGGGGCGTACCCAGCGGCGCCAGCAGTCCGCCCTCCTCCAGGAACCGCCGCGGGTCGGTGAGCGGCCCGCCGTCGCGGTCGAGGACCAGACCCTCGGGCAGCGGCTCGCCACGCTTCGCCGCCACCACGACCTTCTGCCGGGCCACGACGGTGGTCGCCACGTCGAGCACGATCGGCGCCCCGCGCCCGGCCGGCAGCCCGTACGCGAGCGGGTTGGTCCCCAGCACGGGCGTCCGGCCGCCCGGCGGGGCCATCAACGGGACGAAGTTCGTGCACGCGAACCCGATGCAGCCCGCCTCGGCGGCCATCAGCACATACGGCCCGGCCACCAGCAGCTGCCAGTCGCGCACCGCCGCGACCGCCACGCCACACTGCTCGCGCGCGCTCCACGCACCAACGCATCGCGCGCTCCGGCGCGGCCGGCCCGCAGCCGCGGTCGCCGTCGAGCAGCAGCGCGCCGTCGGTCTCGCGCAGCACCCGCACCCGCGGGCGCGGGTTCAGCTTCCCGTCGCGGTAGAAGCCGGCGAGCACGCCCAGCGCCGCCGCACCGTGGTCCGGGCGCCCCCGCAGCTCGGAGTCGACCAGCAGCCCCGCCAATCCGTCCGCGTCCTGCGCGCCGAGGCCGAGCCGCTCGAACGCCGCGCCCAGGCAGCGCCGCAGCTCCTCGATGTCCACCCACCGAGCCACGCCCCGGCGACCCTACGCGGATCGCGGCCGCGCGGCTAGGCCTCGATGCGGTCCGGCTGCGCCGGGATCGACGGGCCGTCGCCGCTGGGATCGAGGATGCCCTCCTCGATCCAGACGTGACGGTCGTCGAGGACCGCGCGGCCCAGCGCGTAGCCCTCGTCGTCGTCGTTGGCCCATAGGGCGCCGAACAGCACGTCGACGCGGCGGCGGGCCTGGCGGCAGAACAGGTCGGCGAGCTCCGTCGCGGACTCCGCGCGCTCGGGACGCTCCTGGGCGATCGTGTGCGCGTAGACCGCGGCGCTGGCGATGGCGAACAGCTCGGCGCCGATGTCCACGATGCGGCCGAGGAACGACTGGCGCTTCTCCAGACCGGCCTGCCAGCGGGTCATCCCGTAGAAGGTCGCGCGCGCCAGCTTGCGCGAGGCGCGCTCCACGAAGCGCGCGTGCGCCGCCAGCGGCCCCAGCTCGTCGTAGGCGCCCGGCCGCAGCCCCGGCCCGACCGTCAGCCCGGGCAGCCAGCGCGCGTAGAAGGCGCCCGCGCCCGCCGCGGCGCGGGCCTTGGCGCGCAGGTCGCCGTCGCCCTCCAGCAGCTCGCCGGCCGCCTCCAGGTGGCGGTCCACCGCCTCGCGCGCGATCAGCAGATGCATGATCTCGGTGGAGCCTTCGAAGATCCGGTTGATGCGCATGTCGCGCATCGCCTGCTCCACCGGCACGGGCTTCTCGCCGCGCGCGGCGAGCGACTCCGCCGTCTCATAGCCGCGGCCCCCGCGCACCTGGACCAGCTCGTCGACCACGCGCCAGCCCAGCTCGGACGCGTAGAGCTTGGCCAGCGCGGCCTCGATCCGGATGTCGTGGCGCTTTTCGTCGGCCAGCCGCGACGACACGTCGAGCATCGCCTCCAGACCGAACGCGCTGGCCGCGATGAACGCGACCTTCTGCGCCACGGCGTCGTGCTGTCCCACGGGGCGGCCCCACTGCACCCGCTCGCGCGACCACTCGCGCGCCACCTTGGTCGCCCACTTGGAGACGCCGACGCAGATCGCGGGGAGCGCGAGCCGGCCGGTGTTCAGCGTGGTGAGCGCGACCTTCAGCCCCTTGCCCTCGCCGGCGATCACGTTCTCGGGGGGCACGAACACGTCGTCGAAGCGCGTCACCGAGTTCTCGATGCCGCGCAGCCCCATGAACTCGTTGCGGTGCTCGACCTCGATCCCCTCGCTGTCGGTCGGTACGACGAAGGCGGTGATCCCCGCGTCGGGCACCTGCGCCATGACCACCACCACGTCGGCGATCACGCCGTTGGTCGCCCACAGCTTGCGGCCCGACAGACGGTAGCCCCCGTCCACGGGCTCGGCGCGCGCGGCCAGGCGCGCCGGGTCCGATCCCACGTCGGGCTCGGTCAGCAGGAAGGCCGAGACGTGCGTGCGCGCGACCAGCGGCAGCCAGCGCTGCTTCTGCTCCTCGGTGCCGAACAGCATGAGCGGCTCGGCCACGCCGATCGACTGGTGCGCTGACAGCAGCGCCGACAGCGACGAGTGCCACGCCCCCGCCAGCACGAGGGCGCGGTTGTAGTAGACCTGCGAGAGACCGAGCCCGCCGTATCGCTCGGGGACCTTCATCCCCAGCGCGCCCAGCTCCTTGAGCCCGTCGATCACGGGCTCGGGGATGCGCGCGTCGCGCTCGATCGCGCGCGGGTCCACCTCGGATTCGAGGAAGCCGCGCAGCGCGGACATGAAGCGCTCGCCCTTCTCCACCGATGCGGGGTCCTGCCGCGGCTGGGGGTGAATCAGGTCCAGGCGGAAGGAGCCGAGGAACAGCTCGCGTCCGAAGCTCGGCAGCTCCCAGCCGCGCTGGCGCGCCTCCTCGGCGACCTGGCGCGACTGACGCTCGTCGACGTTGGTGGTCACGAAGCTCCGCTACCCCGTGCGGCGCGGGGATAAGCTCGCACTCGTGCGGCAGCTCACAAGCCTGGACTCGCAGTTCCTGGCGCTGGAGACGCCACGGCAGTACGGGCACGTAGCGGGGCTGGCGATCCTCGACCCGTCCACCGCGCCGGGCGGGACGCTGGTGCTGGAGGACCTGCAGATCCTGCTCTCCGAGCGCCTGCCGCTGCTGCCCCCGCTGCGCTGGCGGCTCGTGGAGGTTCCCTTCGGGCTGGACTACGGCTACTGGATCGACGACCCGGACTTCGACCTGGAGTACCACGTCCGCGAGCTGGCGCTGCCGCCGCCGGGCACCGACGAGCAGCTGGCCGAGCAGACCGCGCGGATCACCGCCCGGCCGCTGGACCGCGCGCGCCCGCTGTGGGAGCTGTACCTCGTCCACGGCCTGCAGGGCGGCAAATCCGCCGTGCTGACCAAGATCCACCACTCGGTGATCGACGGCATGTCGGGCGCCGAGATCATGGGGCTGCTCCTGGACACGACGCCCGAGGGCCGCGAGGTGCCGGAGGAGCTGCCCCCCGGCGGCGAGCCGTGCCCGGGCGACCTGGAGATGCTGGCGCGCGGGCTGATGGGCCTGCCGCGCTACCCGCTGCGCGCCCTGCGCTCGCTGCCCAACGCGGTCCCCAACCTCGACGAGACGCCGCTGGGCACGCTTCCCGGCGCCGGCGCGGTGAGCCGCCTGGCCGGCCGCCTCCAGCAGGCGGTGGCGCGCGACGGCCACCGGCTCGAGCGCACCAGCCTGCGCGCGCCGCGCACCTCGTTCAACCGGCGCATCTCGCCGCACCGGCGCTTCTCCTTCGGCAAGCTCGCGCTCGACGACTTCAAGGCGGCCAAGAACAAGTACGGCTGCACGGTCAACGACGTCGTCGTCTCCACCTGCGCCGGCGCGGTACGCCGCTGGCTGATCGAGCACGAGGAGCTGCCGGCCGAGCCGCTGGTCGCGCAGATCCCCGTGTCCGTGCGCACGAGCGAGCAGGTCGGCACGTACGGGAACCGGATCATGCTGATGGCGGCGCCGCTGTTCACCGACGTCGGCGACCCGGTGGAGCGGCTGCTGCGCACGCACGAGGCGCTGCGCGAGATGAAGGAGCGCCACCGCGCGCTGCCCGCCGAGCTGCTGCAGGACACCAACCACTTCATCCCGCCCGCCGTGTTCTCGCGCGCCGCGCGGCTGACGTTCTCGCTCGCCACGAGCGGCGCGGGGCGGCCCACCTGGAACCTCGTGATCTCCAACGTCCCGGGGCCCCAGTTCCCGCTCTATCTGGCGGGCGCGCGGCTGGAGGCCAACTACCCGGTGTCGGTGATCACGGACGGCATGGGGCTCAACATCACCGTCATGAGCTACATGGGCGAGATGGACTTCGGGATCGTCGCGGACCGCGACCAGATGCCCGACGTGGGCCTGCTGATTGGCTGGATCGGCGAGGAGCTGGCGGCCCTGCGCTGAGAACGCGAACGGGGCGGCCAGCAGGCCGCCCCGTAGCGCTTCGTTCAGTCGTCGCCCCTACGGCTGGCAGGCCGAGTTCGCGAACGCGGTCGAGGTCTGACCCGTCGTGTTCGTGAACTGCACCTCCACGCGGTGGTTGCGCCGCGCGCAGCCGATGGTCTCGAAGAACCCGCGGGTGCGGCGCACGATGCGCCGTCCCACGCGCGTGTTCACGCCGGTCTTGCTCTTGAACACGCTCGACGTCACCTCGACGACCGAGTTCTCCACGCCGGGCAGCGGCTGCTGGAAGGGCACCCGCGGCACGTGGAAGGCCAGCGCCGTGCCGCCCCGGTAGCGCACCAGCGCCGCCGGCAGGGCCGCGTCGACCGTCAGCGGGCAGGCGCCCGGGACGCTCTTGAGCCCCAGCCACAGGTCCGCGTCGACCCGCTTGCCGTCGTTCTGGCTCGGCGGGAACAGGCGCCCGTCGCCGATGAACACGTTGAGATTGAGACGGCAGGGGATCTTGTCGTTGGGGTTGGTCGCCGAGCCGGCCAGGTTGTTGACGACGCCGCTACCGAGCTTGGTGGCGGACGGACACGAGTTCGTGCTGGCCAGCCGCTGCGGGCACTGCGGCCAGATCTTGCGGCCCGTGCGCGCGTCGCGGACGTTGTGGGTCGCGCGGATGCCGGCGCCGAAGCCGATGATGTAGTCGGTCGTGACCGCCGGACGCGTGCCGTCCGTGCTGCCGACCTGGTAGCCGAAGCCGATGCGCGCCGGCTTCGGGTTGGACGGCGTGCCCGCGTTGACGGGCGTCACGCGCGCCAGCGAGACGCGGTACGTGTTCGCCGCCTGGGCGGCGGCGGTGATTCCGAGCGACGCCGTGACGGCGAGCGCTGCGGCGATGGCGAACTTACGCATGCTCCTCCTGAGGACTGTGGGTGGGGTGGCGCCTGCGCCACCGTCAGTAGAACACAGGACGAGGGGTACCCGACCCCGACGACGCCTAGAACATGCGTCCAGGCCGCACCTCTAGCGCGTCTCCACGCCGTCCAGCAGGCGCCAGCTCGCCCGCAGGACCGACTCCGCCTCGGCCAGCAGCGCCTCGACGTCGGCCTCGTCCAGGCGCGGCTCGATCAGCGCGCGCTCGGCCTTGGCGTGCTCGTGATCGAGCTCGGCGTGCAGGTCGAAGTAGGCGGTCGCGGCCGGGTCGTCCACGCCGTAGTGCGCGTGCAGACCCTCCAGCTTGGTCTGCGAGATCGCCGGCTGACCGGATTCGATCGCGTACAGCGCGACGAGGCTGGGGAGCAGGTCGCGCTCGCCGTCGCCGGCCCAGGCGCGGGCGCACTCCTCGGTCTGCGCCGAGACGGGCGCGGCGGGGTCGCCGCCGACGGCGCGGGCGAACTCGTCCCACAGCGCCACGTGCGAGGCCTCCTCGGCGGCGTGGGCCTCCAACGCGCGGCGCTCGTCACCTTCGGCGTGGCGTGCGGCGCCGGCGGCGGCCTCGGCCAGGGCGACCACGGCGTGGCGGTACTCGCCCGCGTAGCGCGCGAGCTCGTCGGGGGACAGCGTCCCGGCCGTCCACCGCTGGTAGAAGGGGTGCTCGAGCACGTTCCAGCGAGCGCGCACTGACTCCAGCCGGCTCCAGAAGTCCTCCACGTCCTACCTCCTCGTCCTCGGGTGAATGGGACGGCGATGCTACCGTGCCGCGCCCTTGCGACCGCCTGTCGAGATCCCGGCGCCCGCGTTCCCGCGCGACCTGCCGTGGGTGAACGTCGCGCCGCTGCGAATGGACAAGCAGGTGGGCCGCCCGGTGCTCGTCGAGTTCTGGGACGCCTGCCGCGCGAACTCCATGCGGACGCTGCCCTACGTGCGCGAGTGGCATCGCCGCTACGCCGACGCCGGCCTGCGCGTGATCGGCGTTCACACGGCCGGTTTCCCGCCGTCCGAGGGCGAGGACGCCGTACGCCGCGCCGTGGCGCGGCTGGGCGTGGACTGGCCGGTCGTGGTGGACGTGGACGCCCAGGTGTGGCGGCTGTACGAGAACCGCGGCTGGCCGGCGCGCTACCTGTGGGACCGGCGCGGCGTGCTGTTCGACTACCACTACGGCGAGGGCGCCTACGACGAGACCGAACGCGCGATCCAGGAGCTGCTGGGAGTGGAGGGTGAGTTGGTGGAGCCCGTGCGTCCCGAGGACGCGCCGGGCGCCGAGCTGGTCGCGCAGAGCGCCGACCAGGAGGGCGCCTACTGCGGCCCGTACGCGGCCGGCGGCGTGTGGGCGGTGCTCGACGGGACGGGCACGGTCACGGCGAACGGGCGCGAGGTCGCCGTGGACGGACCGGGTGCGTACCCGCTGCTCGAGCACGAGCGCCACACCGAGGGCTTCCTGGAGCTCGTGCTGGGCGAGGGCGTGGCGTGCTGGGCCGTGCAGTTCACGCCGGGCCTGCGATGAGCTCGGCGCGCGTGCGGTCCTCCAGGAGACGCGTGGCGCTCACCGCGTCGCCGTTCACGCGCACGACGCCGCCCGGCCAGTAGGGGTGCGCCCCCGGCCGGCCGGGGTTGTCCGCCGCGCTCTCGCCCACCAGGAAGCGCTCGAAGATCCAGCTGCCCGAGTTGTGCAGGCGCGCGCCGCCGGGAGCGGTCCATTCGGCGGCATCGTCGTGCGGCAGGGGTCCGAAGCGGTGGGTGTGGCCGAAGATCACGTGGCGCGCGTCCGGCGCCACGCGCCGCGCCACCTCGCCCATGGCGCGCAGGGCGGCGCGGCGCAGGGCCGGGCCGGAGACGTCTGCGTCGACGGGTCCCAGACCGGCCCGGTTCACCGCGGCCACGAGGGCCGGGAAGCCGACGCCGGCGAGGACGCGCTGCGAGAGCGGGCGCGGTCCGCTGGCGGTGAGCATGCGCTGGGCGCGCTGCGAGGGGCCGGCGCCGGCGGACGCGTGGCCCGGGACGTGCTGGACGAGCTCGTGCAGGAAGGCGTAGACGGGGCGCAGCACCGCCTCGTAGCCGTCCACCCCCGCGGGGACGGCGCCGCGGCGGGACAGCACGCGCTCGACGGCGCGCGCGCCGAGCGTCTCCAGCGCCGGCACGGTGTTGTGCACGTCGAGGTAGTGGCCGTGGGTCGCGTAGACGCCGTCGGCGATCCACGCGCCCGGGTACACGACCTCGACGCGCGCGGGCGCGAGCGCGCCGGCAATCGCGGCCGCAACGGGTGAGGCCTCGGCGGGCGTCATCCGGTGCTCCGCCTCCAGCGGTGGGGCGTCCGGGTCGTGGCGCCGGCGATCCAGCCATGCGCCGACCACCTGGTGGTCGTGGTTGCCGGCGGTGAGGATCACGCGCCGCCGCGAGCCCAGCGCGCGACCAAGCGCCTCCAGGGCGGGGCGG
This sequence comes from Solirubrobacteraceae bacterium, assembly GCA_031177685.1. Classification (GTDB taxonomy): domain Bacteria; phylum Actinomycetota; class Thermoleophilia; order Solirubrobacterales; family Solirubrobacteraceae; genus AC-38. Next base: position 149,166 of record JAPSGI010000008.1, read on the forward strand.
GCGGCGGCCAGAACCTGCCCCACGGGGTCCTCGCGCAGCTCGACCACGTCGCCGAGCAGCACGACCTCCTCGACGCCGTCCAGCGCCTCGGCGAGGGCCGCGCGCGGGCCCTCGCGGCGCAGCAGGTCCAGGCCGGAGCGGGTCCCCAGGTGCAGGTCGGAGACGACGAGCGCGGTCACGCGCGCGAGGCGGCGAAGCGCGCGCGCAGGGCCTTCTTGTCGAACTTGCCCACCGAGGTCTTGGGCACCTCGTCGACCAGCTCGACGCGGTCGGGCAGCCACCACTTCGCGACGCGGCCCTCGAGGAAGGCGCGGATGGCCGCGGCGTCCAGGTCGGCGCCGTCGCGCGGGACCACGCACGCGCAGGGGCGCTCGCTCCAGCGCTCGTCGGGCACCGCGATCACCGCCGCCTCCAGCACGTCGGGGTGGGCCATGATCTCGTTCTCCAGCTGGACCGAGCTGATCCACTCGCCGCCGGACTTCACGAGGTCCTTGGTGCGGTCCACGAGGCGGATGTAGGACCGGTGGCGCACCTCGGCGACGTCGCCGGTGCGCAGCCAGCCGTCCTCGGTGAACCTCTCGCCGCTGTCGGGGTCCTCGTGGTACGCGCGCGCGATCCACGGGCCGCGGACCTGCAGCTCGCCGCCGGTTTCCTCGTCGATGCGGAAGTCCACCAGCGGCAGGGTTCGCCCCTGGCACGCGCGCAGCGCGTAGACCTCGTCCTCGGAGAGCCCCTCGACCTCGGCGGGCAGCCGCGAGGTGGCGGCCAGCGGGCTGGTCTCGGTCATCCCCCAGCCCTGGACGATCGGGACGCCGAAGCGCTCGTCGAAGGCGCGGATCAGCGCCTCGGGGACGGCGGAGCCGCCGCACTTGATCTCGACGAGCGAGCTGAGGTCGGGCGGTGGGTCCAGCTGGAGCATCCCCTGCCAGATCGTCGGCACGCCGGCGGTGCGGGTGACGCGCTCGGCGGCGATCAGCTCGGCCAGCTGCGCGGGGGTCATGCGCGGCCCCGGGAACACCTGGCGCGCGCCGGCCAGCGCGGCGGCGTACGGGATGCCCCACGCGTTGGCGTGGAACATCGGGACGACCGGCATGACCGAGTCGGCGTGGCGGATGCCGATCGCGTCGGGGCTCAGGACGCCGAGGGAGTGCAGCAGCGTCGAGCGGTGCGAGTAGACGACGCCCTTCGGGCGCCCGGTGGTGCCGCTCGTGTAGCACATGGCCGCGGCGGCGTTCTCGTCCAGGTCGGGGAACTCGAAGCCCGGATCGCCCTGCGCGATCAGCTCCTCGTAGTGCAGGGCGCCGGCGCGCTCGCCGACGCCGTCGGGCATGAGGATCTCGTGCTCGACGCCGTCGAAGCGCGGCATGACCTCGGCCAGGCTCGCGTCGAGGAAGACGACGCGGTCCGCGGCGTGGCCGGCGATGTAGCGCAGGTCGTCCTCGAACAGACGGATGTTGAGCGTGTGCAGGACGGCGCCCATGCTGGGAACGGCGAGGTAGAGCTCGAGGTGGCGCGTGGAATTCCAGGCGAAGGTCGCGACCCGGTCGCCGCGGCGCACGCCGAGCTCGCGCAGCGCGCTGGCCAGCCGGCGCGCGCGGTCCACGACCTGGGCGTACGTGGAGCGCTCGACGCCGTCCTGCGTGCGCGAGACGAGCTCTCGGTCCCCGAACACCGCCTCGGCCCGCTGTGCGATGTGCCGCACGAGCAGCGGGGTCTCCATCATCAGCCCCTCCATCGGGGCGAGCGTAGCGGGTTAGGCCGGAGCGCCCTCGCGCTCGGCGAGCGCGCGGCGGATCGTCTTGGGGAGCATGAAGCGCACGTCCTCCTGGATGACCTCGAACTCCGCCACCTGCTCGGTCCCGCGCTCGCGGAAGAAGCGCACCAGGCGCTGCACGAGCTCCTCGGGGGCGCTGGCACCGGACGTGATGCCGACGACGCTTTTGCCCTGCAGCCACTCCTCGCGCACCTGCGACTCGTTGTCGATCAGGTGCGACTCGGCGCCGTACTCGCGCGCGACCTCCACCAGGCGGTTGGAGTTCGACGAGTTGCTCGAGCCGATGACCAGGACGAGGTCGCACTCGGCGGCCATCTGCTTGACGGCGGCCTGGCGGTTCGTGGTGGCGTAGCAGATGTCGTCGGTGCGAGGACCGACGATCCCCGGGAACTTCTCGCGCAGGCGGGCGATGATCTGGCGGGTCTCGTCGACGCTCAGCGTGGTCTGGGAGATGTACGCCACCTTCTCCGGATCCTCCACCTCCAGGGCGTCCACGTCGTCCTCGGTCTCGATCAGGACGATGTGGTCGGGCGCCTCGCCCATCGTCCCCTCGACCTCCTCGTGGCCGGCGTGGCCGACCAAAACGATGGTGTAACCGTCGGCGGCGAACTTCTTGGCCTCGACGTGGACCTTGGTGACGAGCGGACAGGTCGCGTCGAGCGCGAAGAGCTTCCTTTCGGCCGCATTGGCGTGCACCGTTGGGGAGACCCCGTGGGCCGAGAAGACGACCGTGGAGCCCTCCGGGACCTCGGTCTCCTCCTCCACGAAGATCGCGCCGCGCTCGCGGAGCTTCTCCACGACGTGCTTGTTGTGGACGATCTCCTTGCGGACGTAGACGGGCGCGCCGTAGAGGTCGAGCGCGTGCTCGACCGTCTGGACGGCCCGGTCGACGCCGGCGCAGTAGCCGCGCGGCGCGGCCAGGAGGAGCTTCTCGGGGGCTTGCGGCATTGCTGCGTTTCAGTGTAGGGAGGGTGCTCGCTTGGCGTTTACGACGGCGGCTAGGGTGGATTGGGTTTCGGCGGGATCGGTGGTTATCTGGCGCCAGGTGAAGCGGAGCGTGTCCCAGCCGTGGCGCTTGAGGGTTTGGTCTCTGCGGCGGTCGCTTTCGAAGGCTCGGCGGGTGCCGTGGGTGGCGTGGCCGTCGGTCTCGACGGCGAGCTGGAGGTCGGGCCAGGCGAAATCGATCTCGATCGGCTGGTCGTCGACGGTGAGGACGTAGTTCACGCGCGGCCTGGGCACGCCGGCTCGCCGGCAGATCCGCAGGAACCGGCGCTCCAGCTCGCTGCGGGTGCGGATGCGCTCCGGGTCGTACGCGGCGAGGGCGGCGCGGAGCCGTCTCACCCCGTGGCGCCCGGGCGCCCGGGCGACGGCGTCCTCTAGCTGGTTGACGTCCAGGAGCCGCAGCTGCTCGGCCCGGTCCATGGCCCGCTCCAGGCCGGCGGCGTCCACCGCCTCCGCCAGGTCGAGCAGCGTGCGGGCGACCGTGGTGCAGGGGATGCCGTCGACGCGGGTTATATCGGCGGTGTCGAGCCGACCTTCGTGCAGTCTTAGGCCGCCACGGCTTCGACCTCCCGGCGCCGTCACGTCCACGACCCGCCGGTCAGAGCGGCGCAGGTCGTGCAGCGCCGCCGCCGACCTATGCGAGAGCACCGCGCCCGGGCCGCATGCCAGCACGGCCGCCATCCACAGTCCCCTCCCGGTCAGGCGCGAATGGCCGACGGCGTACACGCCACGGTGGATGCGATGCAGGCGGCCGGAGGCGGCGCGGGACCTGACCGCGCTGGCACTCAGTCCGAGCCCGCGCAGCTGCGCCAGCGAAACGACGCCGTGCTGGGCGCGGGCGAGCTCTGCCAGGTCCACATCCCCCGACGTCCCGTAAGTTCCGTCCAACCTATCGTCGTTTCTTGCGGCACGTCGGGGCATGCGGGGAGTGTGGGGTGCGAACCGTTGTGGAACAGCATGCGTTTGTGCCGGCTCAAACGTGGGTGATCCACATACCGCCGCGCAGCTCGCCGGCCAGGCCGAGGGCCTCGACCGCGGCTCGGACGCCTGGGAACTCTGGGTGGTCGTAATCGTGGAAGGCCACCACGGCGCCCGGGGCCAGGCGCGGCCGCCACGCCTGGAACTCGGCGACGGTGGGCTCGCGCTCGTGGGTGGAGTCGACGAAGAGCAGCTCGACTCCGTCGCCGCGCGCGTCGACGCCGGGGGCCGTCACCCACTCGATCCGCGCCGCCGCGTCAGATGCCAGCGCGGCGTAGGCGTCGCGGTGGTCGTGGACGACGGGGTCGAACGTGGTGACGCGGCGCTCGGGGTCGGCGAGGGCAAGCGCGATCGTCGTCCAGCCCGGCCCGGTGCCGAGCTCCACGACGTGGCGCCGTCCGCGGGCGAGGCGCAGCAGCTCGGCCACGTCGCCGCGGCGGGTGGCGGCCTCCAGCCCCCACGCGTGATCGAGGCGCCGGGCGAGCCGGCGCGCTCGCCAGAGGAACCAGCGGACGCGCAGCGGCATCAACGGCGCGTGCGCAGGAGCTCGACCACGGTCTCGCCGACGGCGTCCAGCGCGCGCGGGGAGAGCTTGTCCGGCGTGTCCTGCGGGGTGTCGGCGTAGCGGTAGGAGAAATCGATGAGGTCGACCGCGGGCACGCCGGCGCGCAGGAACGGCGTGTGGTCGTCGAGGATCCCCGCCTGGGTCCCCCGGGGGAAGAAGGACGCCGCGCCGACGCGCCGGGCGGCCGCGCGCACCTGCGCCCAGAGCTCCGGCGTGGAGGTGCCTTCGCGGGGCAGCCGCAGACCGCGGTTGGCGACGTAGTCCAGGAGCACCATCGCACGGGTCTGCCCGGGATGCGCGCGCACGTAGGCGCGGCTCCCGCGCAGGGCGTCGCGCTCGAAGTCCTCGGGACGCGAGCCACGCGGCTCCTCCTCCCCGTCGAACAGGACGAAGCGCAGCTCCGGGGCGCCGCGCGGGCGGCGCAGCCCGCGCAGCGCGCGCGCCGCCTCCACGACGGCGGCGGTCCCGGCGGCCCCGTCGTTGGCACCGACATGTCCCGGGACCGTCGCCTCGGTGTCGTAGTGGGCGCCGAGCACGATCGCCGGCCGCCGGCCCGGCAGCGTCCCGACGACGTTGCGCAGCCCACCGGGCACCGCCTCGAAGCGCCCCCGCGGCAGCAGCCGGCGCAACCGGACGGCCAGTCGCCGCGAAGCAGCACTCCCCGCCGGCCGCGGCCCGTAGCGCACCTGCGCGCGGATCAGCGCAAAGGCCCGGCGCGAGTCGAAGCGATCGGGGGCTCGGGCAGCCCCGACCGAAGCCGCCCCCGTCCGCGCCTCACTCCGATCGCCGTCGTTGAACGGCGCAAAGTCATTCACGGCCAAAACGACCAGCACCCCGCCCAAAGCGAGCTGGACCACCAGCACGACCACGAGCAACCGGACGCCACGAAACCCCCGGGAACCCTCAGTCGTTGGAGGTCACCGCCTCGAGCAGCCAGGCGAACTTCTCCCGCGCCGCCGCCCGCCGGGTCGGCACGTGCTGCGAGGGGAACGGCCCCTCCGGCGCCTCGTAGCCGCGCAGGATCTGCCGCGCCACCGACTCGCGGTGCACCTCGTCGGGCCCGTCGTAGAAGCGCGCGCCGCGCGCGTAGCGGTACATCGCCTCCAGCGGCATGTCGGTCGAGTAGCCCAGCGACCCGTGGATCTGCAGCGCGCGGTCCACCACGTCGTGCAGGACCCCAGCGCCGAAGAACTTGATCAGCGAGATCTCGCGGCGCGCCGCCGCCACGCCCTCGGCGTCCATCTTCCAGGCCGCGTTCAGGGTCATCAGCCGCGCCGCCTGCATCTGCGCCGCGGAGTCGGCGATCCAGTTCTGGATCGTCTGCTTCTCGCTCAGCTTGGAGCCGTGCGCCTCGCGCATCAGCGAGTACTCGCACAGCATGTCGAAGGCGCGCTTGGACACGCCGAGCCAGCGCATGCAGTGGTGGATGCGCCCCGGGTACAGCCGCTGCTGGGCGATGAGGAAGCCGGCGCCCTCGGCGCCGAGCAGGGCCTCCTTGGGGACGCGCACGTCGCGGTAGAGGATCTCGGCGTGGTTGCCGTACTTGCCCCACGACTCCCACGGATGCTCCATCGTCGCCACGTCGCGGACGATGTCGACCCCCGGCGTGTCGGCGTCCACGACGAACATCGACGCGCGCTGGTAGCGGCGCGCGTCGGGGTCGGTCACCGCCATCACGATCAGGAAGTCCGCGATCGACGCGTTGGACGAGAACCACTTGTGCCCGTTGATCACGTAGTCGTCGCCGTCGCGCACGGCGCGGGTGGACAGCGTGGTGGGATCGGAGCCCGCGTTCTCCGGCTCGGTCATCGAGAAGGCCGACCGCAGGTCCCCCGCCAGCAGCGGGTACAGGTAGCGCTCCTTCTGCTCGGGCGTCCCGGCGAGCGCGAGGATCTCGGAGTTGCCGGAGTCGGGCGCCGCGTTGCCGAAGGCGAAAGGCGCCAGGGGGCTGGTGCCGAGGATCTCGTGCATGAGGCCGAGCTTGACCTGGCCGAAGCCCTGACCGCCCAGCTCGGGATCGAGATGCGCCGCCCAGAGCCCCCGCTCGCGCACGCGCTGCTGGACGGGCTCGATCGCGCGCATGATCTGGTCCCACTCCAGCTCTTCCAGCAGCGTCTCGAGCGGCCAGATCTCCTCGCGGACCAGCTCCGCCATCCAGTCGAGATGCTCCTGGAACTCCGGCTCGGTCGAGAAGTCCCACGCCATGCTCCGCTCTCCTTCGGTCGCCCGGAAAGGACGATACCCGCCGCGAGATCAGCGGCGGACGCCCACGCGCGCCGTCGCGCGGCCGCCCTGCCGGTCGACCGCCGTCACCACCACGCGGTGGCGGCCCGCGGCGAAGCCTGGGCGGCGGAGCGATGCGCGGTTGGCACCGGCACGGCCGGACATCCGGACGCGGCCGGGCACGGCCACCCACCGCCCGCGGACGCGACGCTGGAGCGCGAGCGCCACCCGCGCCCGTTCGGAGAGCGTGAAGCGCGCGAGCACGCCCGACCGCCCGCCGAGCGCACTCAGGCTCCGTACGCGAGGCGGCGGGTCGTCGAGGATCGTGACCGTGGCGGTGGGACGGCTAAGGCGCGCTCGAAGCGGGGCGAAGGACACCGTGAACGTCTCGTCCGGCTCCCGGCGACGCCGGTAGACGGTCGGCACCGTGACCGTCGCCTCGCTCGCGCCGGCGGGGATCGTCGCCGTGTGGGAGATCTTCACGTAGTCGCTGCCTTCGCGGGCGGTTCCCGGGTTCGTCGAGTAGGCGAGCGAGAACGGCTGAAGGGCCGGCGAGGCGAGCCGGACCCGGATCACGGCGGCTTGCCCTTCGCGGATCCGTACGTTCCCCGGTCCGCCGCGGATGAAGCCGGGAGGCCGCGTGACACGCGTCGCCTCCGGAATCGTCCCGATGCCCCGGACGCGGCCGATGGCCGCCCCGCTCGGGTTCGAGAGGTCGACGTAGAAGACCTTCGTCGAGCCGTCCGGCGGCAAGAAGCCTGCACGGCTGTAGTTCACAGACACTCGCGCCTGGGTCTGGCCGGCCGAGAAGTGCACCCGCTCCGACATGGGGTCGTAGTCGCGCGTGGCCTGTGCGGTGCCGTTCACCGTCGTGGCGAGGACATCCACCGGCCAGCTACTCGGCGCCGAGAGCGTGATCGCGAACTCCATCCACGAGAACGGCTGCGAGGAGCCGTCGCCGATCGACAGCGTCGGCGCCGGGTCGTCGTCCAGCAGCGTGACGGTGTCCGAGCCGCCGACCACGGTCGCGCCCGTCGCGTCGGAGAGGTCGAGGGCGAAGTCCTCGTCGAGCTCGTCGAGCGTGTCGTCGAGCACGGGGACGGGCACGATCGCGAACGTGTCCCCGGACGGGATCGTCAGGCGTCCGGAGGTCCGCGTGTAGTCGGCCGGCTGGGTCGCGGTGACGTCGCGGGTGGTGAAAGAGACCTCGACGTCGTCCGCCGACGGCTCGGACAGGAACACCACGAAGCCGGCGTCCGTCGCCGCGGCCTCCGCCTCCGCGACCTCCTCCCCCTCCACCCACACGTCCGGGACCGCGGCGGCCGGGGGAGCCGTCATGGCCAGCAGGAGGAGCGCCATCCCGGCGCCCGCGAGGACCCGTCGCACCGGCGGAAGGATGGCAGACCGCGCAGGCGGCGTCGACCGGTCGCTTGCCTGCTCGCGCCGGGCGGCGACGGACTAGGCTAGGCCCGTGGCACAGCAGCACCTCGATCGCCTCACGGCCGTCGACGCCTCGTTCCTGGCCAACGAGGGCCGGTCCTCGCACATGCACGTGGGCGGGATCACGACGTTCGAGGGCCCGCCGCCGTCGTATCCGGACTTCCTCGACCAGATCCGGGGCCGCCTGCACCTCGTGCCGCGCTACCGCCAGAAGCTGGCCGTCCCGCCGCTGGAGACCGGCCGGCCCGTGTGGGTGGACGACCCCAACTTCAACCTCGAGTACCACGTCCGCCACACCGCGCTGCCCGAGCCGGGCGACGAGCCGCAGCTGCTGCTGCTGGCCGGGCGGATCTTCTCCCAGCGCCTGGACCGCTCCAAGCCGCTGTGGGAGACGTGGTTCGTCGAGGGACTCGAGGGCAACCGCTTCGCGCTGATCTCCAAGACCCACCACGCGCTGATCGACGGCATCGCGGGCGTGGACCTCGCGACGGTGCTCTTCGACCTCGGCCCCGTGCCGCCCGAGCTCCCCACGGGTGGCGACGAGTGGCAGCCGGCCCCCGAGCCGGGATCGGCCGAGCTGCTGGTGGCCGGCGTGCGCGGGCTCGTGCGGGCGGGGACCGAGCTGGCCACCCGCAGCGTGCGCGCCGCCAGCCGTCCCGACAGCACCGCGCGCCGCGTCCGCGAGGCGCTGGAGGGGGTGGGCGAGATCGTCTGGGCCGGCCTGAACCCCGCGCCCGAGACGCCGCTGAACGTGGAGATCGGCCCGCACCGGCGGATCGTCGTCGTCCGCGGCGAGCTGGAGGACTTCAAGACGATCAAGAACGCCCTGGGCGGGACCGTGAACGACGTGGTGCTGACCGTGGTGACCGGCGCGCTGCGCCGCTGGCTGCACTCGCGCGGAGTGCGGACGGAGGGCATGGAGCTGCGCGGCCTGGTTCCCGTCTCGATCCGCGGGGACGACGAGCACGGCCAGCTCGGCAACCGCATCGCGGCGATGCGCGGGCCGCTGCCCGTCTACATCGCCGATCCCGTGGCGCGGCTGCGCTTCGTCAAGCAGGCGATGGACGGGCTGAAGGAGTCCAAGCAGGCGCTCGGCGCCGAGGTCATCGCCGGCGTCAACGACTTCGCGCCGCCGACCATCCTGGCGCAGGCCTCGCGGATCAACTTCTCCACGCGCCTGTTCAACCTCATCGTGACCAACGTGCCCGGTCCGCAGTTCCCGCTCTACCTCCTCGGGCGCGAGCTGCAGGACATCTACCCGATCGCGTTCCTGCCCGAGAAACACGCGCTGGCCGTGGCGATCATGTCCTACAACGGCAAGCTGGACTTCGGCCTGCTGGCCGACTTCGACGCCCTGCCCGACCTCGACGTCATCGAGGAGGGCATCCGCGAGTCGCGCGACGAGCTCCTGCGCGCCGCGCGCAAGGCCGGCGGCGCCCGCCGCCCGCGCGCCGAGCAGCCGGCCTAGCCGCGATGGCCCAGGACGACCTGCTCGCCGCGGCGCTGGAGGCCCACGGCGGCGCCCGGCGCTGGGCCGAGGTGCAGGAGATCGCGGTCTCCGTGCGATCGGGCGGCTTCGCGCTGGTGTCCAAGGGGCGGGGACGCGACGTGCGGGAGTTCCGCGCGCGCGTGTCCGCCCACCGTCCGCGGACGGTGGTCGAGGACTTCGCCGCGGACGGCCACCGCGGGATCTTCGAGCCCGATCGCGTCCGGATCGAGGACGCGGACGGCGCCGTCCTGTCCGAGCGCCGCGATCCCCGCGCGGCCTTCCGCGGCCGGCGCAACCTGTGGTGGGACCCGCTCGACCTCCTGTACTTCGCCGGCTACGCGCTGTGGGGTTACCTGACCCAGCCGTTCCTGCTCGCCGGGCCCGGGTTCGCCGTCCGCGAGATCGAGCCGTGGGACGAGGGCGGCGAGCCGCGCCGTCGCCTGCACGTCACGTTCCCGCCCGAGGTCCCGGCGCACTCGCGCGAGCAGGTCTTCCACTTCGACGACGAGCTGCGCATCCGCCGCAACGACTACACGGCGGAGGTCTTCGGGGGGTGGGCCAAGGCGGCGCACTACTCCGACGAGCACCGCGAGCACGGCGGGCTGCTCTTCCCGGCGCGCCGGCGGGTCTACCCGCGGGCGCGCTCGGGCCGGCGCCGGCCGCTGCCGCTGCTGGTGCGGATCGACCTCGACTCGGTCGAGCCGGTCACCGGCGCACCCGCACCGTGACGTCCGGCCGCGCCGGGCGCGGCTCGCGGTTGCCCGCGGCGTCCACGGCGATCGTGAAGAAGGAGTACGCGCGACCGGGCACGCCGCGGACCAGCCGGCTGCGCGCGCGGGCGTAGCTGCCGATGCGCCGGTAGCGCCCGCGGCGCACGGCGCGCCACAGCTCGACGGTCGCCACGCCCGAGGAATGCAGCCCGGGAGGCGCCGCATCGCTGTGCGACCAGCGCACGCGGAAGCGGCGCGCCCGCGTGCGGCGCGCGGCGCGCGCGCGCGACGACGGCGTGCGGCGGTCCAGCCCGGCCGACGCCTCCAGGGCCGTGCCCGCGTCGAGGATCCCCCACCCCAGCTCGGGCGTCCACGCCCCGGCCGGCCGCCGGGCGGTCAGCTTGAGCAGGCGGATCACGTCGGCCGCGCTCAGATCGGGGTTCTGCACGCGCATCAGGGCCGCGATCGCCGCGACCTGCGGCGCGGACATCGACGTGCCCTGCAGGTAGGCGAACGTCGCGCCCTCGCTGGAGGTGCGACAGGCGCACGTGTTCGCCATGAGCGGCAGTCCGCCGTCCAGCCGCCGCGCGGGCGCCGCGGGCGCGACGCCGAGCAGCCCGGGCGGCCCCGACGGGTCCTGGAAGTCGCCGAAGGCCCCGGCGGCCGCCATCGAGATCTGCGTCCCGGTCCCGGTGCCGGGATTGCGGTCGGCGAGCGTGGACGCCGTGACCGAGAGGCCGCGGCCGGCGTTGACGTCCGGTCCGGTTCCGGTGGGCTGCAGGATGTTGGGCGGCTGGCCCTGGTCGGAAACGTCCTCGTCGGCCGCGGCGCCGACGAGCACGACGTTGCGCGCGTACGCGTAGTCGATCGCCGCGACGATCGCCTGCACCGGCGGGCGCGGTTCGGCATCGCCGAAGCTCATGTTGATCGCGTGCGCGCCGCGGTCGGTCGCGTCCACGATGGAGGCGGCGATGCTGGAGTCCGACAGGTCGCTCTTCTCCACGATCAGCCGGCAGTCGCGCCCGGCGCCCGCGATCCCCACGCCGTTGCCGGTGGTCGCGCAGGCCAGCGAGGCGACGTGCGTGCCGTGGCCCTCCTCGTCGGTCAGCGCGTTGTCGCTGTAGGCGTCCTGGTCGACGGCTGCGGCGATCTTGCTCGCGAGCTCGGGATGAGTGCCGTCCACGCCGGTGTCGATCACCCCGACCAGCGCGCCGGCGCCGGTCGTGAAGTCCCACGCGCGCTCGAAGCGCTGGCGGATCGCCGGCCACTGCTGCGGCGTCCCCGGCGGCGTGCCGAGCGCGGTCTCGGCGCGGCGCAGCGCGGGATCGTTGGACGTCGCGCGCAGCGACATCCGCCCCTCTGACTGCACCGAGGCGACGGCGGGATCGGCGCGCAGGGCGCGCGCGAAGGCGCTGAAGGGTCGCCCGTTCGGCACGTCGACCGTCACCAGGCCGATCTGGGGGACCTGCGGACCGGCGCGCCGGGCGCCCGTGCGCGCGAGGAAGGCCCGGGCGGCGGAGGCCTGCGCGCGGGGACCGCCCTCCAGCAGGACCAGCGCGCGGCCGGTGGGCGCGGCGTGCGCGGGAGCCCCCGCGCCGAGCACCGCGACCGTCGCCGCGAGGGCGACTAGAAGCCGAGCGCGAACTTGGCGTCCTCGGACATGCGTTCGGGCGTCCACGGTGGTGTGAACACCATCCGGGGCTCGACCGATTCGACGCCGGGCAGCTCGCCGACGAATTCCTGCATCTGCTCGGTGACCTGCGGGCCGATCGGGCAGCCGGGGGTGGTGAGCGTGAACGTGATCGCGACCTTGCCGCCGTCGACCTCGACGTCGTAGACCAGGCCGAGCTCGACGAAGTCGAGGCCGAGCTCGGGGTCGATCACGTTGGTGAGCGCTTCGGTGACTTCTTCGACGGTTGGCATGGACCTCGACCTTGAGTCTAGCCAGGCGCCTTCGGTAGCTTCGCATCGGGTGGTCTCCTGGGAGGAACAGCAGTCCCTGCTGCGCTGCTGCGGGGAGGAGGATTCGTCGACGCAGAGTTTGCGGCGCCGTCACTTCGCACGCGCCGTCAAGGCGACGAAGGACGTCGTGGTCGACCTCTCGGAGCTGTCCTTCGCGGACCCCTCGCTGATCTTCGACCTCGCGATCCTCGCGCAGCGCCTGCGCGCCGGCGGGCGCCGGCTGCTGCTGCACAAACCGCAGCCGCACATCGAGCGCCTGATCGAGATGGTCGGGCTCAACCGCCAGCCGGGCGTCCAGCTCGCGGTCTGAGGCGCGGGCCGACGCTTCCGTAGCCTGTAGGGCCGATGGCCCTCCTCCTCGTCGCGCTGTTCATCGTCGTCCCGATCGCGGAGCTGTACGTGATCATCCAGGTCGGCCAGGAGATCGGCGCGCTGCCCACGATCGGGATCCTGGTCGCGGATTCGATCGTCGGCTCGCTGCTGCTGCGCTCGCAGGGGCGCCTGGCGTGGCGGCGCTTCAACGAGGCGCTCTCGGCGGGGCGGGTGCCCGCGCGCGAGGTGCTGGACGGGGCGATGGTGATCTTTGGCGGCGCGTTCCTGATCACGCCGGGGTTCCTCACGGACGTCGTGGGGATCCTGCTCCTGCTGCCGCCCACGCGGGCCGTGGCGCGGCGGGCTCTGGTCGGCGTGTTCTCGCGGCGCTTCGTGGTGCGGGCGGCGCGCCGGACGCGCCGGCGGGGCGGCGACGGGTATGACGTCGAGGGGACGGCGCGGGAGGTCGACCCGCCGCATCTGCGGCCGTGAGTGGGGGTGCTGGGCCGTCGGCGCCGGGGAACGCCGGCGACTGGGAAGAGACGTCTGCTTTCGCGACTTCCTCTGCGGAAGGCTTCGCTGACGCGGTGACGCTGTCTTGGGGCGATCCGAACGCCGGCGTCTACGGACTCGCGCGGATCGGCGTCGCTCCCGGGGAGGGCACGGCGAGCGCCCTGGGGATCCTGTTCGCGGGGGATTCGGTGGTGGAGAGTGCCGCCGAGGGCGGGCTGGAGGTCGAGGGCAGCGACTGGGGGGTCGTCCGGGCGGGGCCGCTGGAGATCTCGGGCGAGGAGCCCGACTCCTGGAGGTTGCGCTGGGGGGAGACGGACCTCCTGTTTTGTGCAGCATCGCCGCCGCTGGCGCTGGCCGGTGGGGGGATGGAGGGGCACGAGCGGCTGTGCGGTGTCTCGGGCACGGCCGCGGGACGGCGCCTCGACGGCCGGGGTCAGCGGGGACGCAGCTCGGGCGTCGCCGACTGGGACCGCGTCGCGCTCGCCCGGTCGATCTCCGCGTGGTGCGACGAGGAGCGCGCGGTGGTGCTCGGCGCGATCCGCCCGGCGAAGGCGCGCGATCATGCCGCCGAGGAGCTGACGGCCTGGCTGGTGGATGGCGAGGCCGGCGCCGTGCAGGTGGCCGATCCGCGGTTGTCCACCACGTACGACGCGGAGGGCCGCCAGCGTCGCGCCGGCCTGGAGCTCTACGTGACGGGCGACGAGGACGAGTACCCGCGCCGCGCCGCCGGGCAGGTGGAGTGCGGGACCTCGCTGGAGCTGGGGCGCCTGCGCCTGGACTGCGCGTTCTTTCGCTGGCGCATGGAGGGCCGCGCCGGCGTGGGCCGCTACGACGTGCTGCGCCGCACGTGAGCCGGATCGAGGCGGTCGTCAGCGACTTCGGCGGGGTCCTGACGTCCCCGCTGATCGAGTCGTTCGGCGCGCTGCAGCGCCAGTCCGGCATCGGGCTGGAGGAGATCGGGCGCGCGATGGCGCGCGTGGCGCAGTCCGACGGCGCCAACCCGCTCTACGAGCTGGAGACCGGCCGGCTCACCGAGGCGGACTTCATGGCCAAGCTCGCGGTCGCCCTGCGCGAGGAGACGGGCCGCGACGTCGAGCTGCATGGCTTCGGCGAGGCGTACTTCGCCGAGCTGCACCCGAACGCCGAGCTGATCGAGTACTTCCGCGACCTGCGCGGCCGGGGGCTGCGCCTGGCGCTGCTGACGAACAACGTGCGCGAATGGGAGCCGCTGTGGCGCGCCAAGCTCCCGGTGGACGAGCTGTTCGAGCTGGTGGTCGACTCGGCTTTCGTCGGCATGCGCAAGCCCGATCCCGAGATCTTCGAGCTCACCCTGGCCCGCCTCGGCCTGCCGGGCCCGGCGTGCCTGTTCCTCGACGACCTCGACGTGAACGTCGCCGCCGCGCGGGCCGCGGGGATGCAGGCGATCCACTTCCGCGACACGCCCCAGGCGATCGCCGAGCTCGAAGCCGCGCTCCGGGCTGGGGCAATGTGGACTTAGCCGCCCATATCGCGGTCAACTCCACACGCTGGCTGCGAGGAGGCGTCTGAGGTCGGCGAGGACGGCTTCGGGCTCGTCGCGCAGCTGACGCCACGTCACGCGGATCACGCGCCACCCGGCGGCCTGGAGCGCCCGGTCGCGCGCGCGGTCGCGCTCGAAGGCGGCGCGGGTGGAGTGGTACGCGTGGCCGTCCAGCTCCACCGCGACCCTTGCGTGCGGCCAAGCGCAGTCGAGCTCGTAAGCGCGACCGCCGGCTCGCACGCGCATGTTGACGCGCGGCTTCGGCAGGCCGGCGGCGTCGAGGAGGGAAAGGAAACGCGCCTCCAGGTCGCTGCGAGTCACACGGTCGAGCCGCCCGGATTCCGCGATCCGCCGCAGTGCGGCCGCGCCTTTTCGGCCCGGGTGGCGGTCGAGCAGAACGTCGAGTCCGGCCCCGCCCGTCAGGCGCCGGCGTTCCGCCTCCTCGGCCGCCCGCTCCAGGCGGTGCACCGGGAGCTCGCCGGCAAGGTCGAGCAGCGTGCGCGCGACGGTGGTCACCGGGATGCCGCGACACTCGGAGACTTCGTCCGGAGCCAGCCGCCCCAGGTGGGCGCGGATCGCGGGGTGCGCCACCTGGCGCGGCGCGATCACCTCCACGCGGCGCGGGGCGGTCTCGAGCAGTTCCCACAGCTCACCCGCGGACGCATGGCTGAGCACGGCGCCGTCGCCAGCCGCCAGGACCGCCGCCGCCCACCGCCCCTCCTGCGAGATCACCGCGTGCCCTACGGCGTACACACCGCGATGGATCCGGTGCAGACGACCCGCGGCGTGCCGGTGGTCGATCGCGTCGTCTCCCAGCCCGAGCGCCCTCAACTGCCGCCGCCCCACCACGCCATGCTGCCGCGCCGCGAGGTCTGCCACCGCCCGGTCCACCGGCGCCATGTGGCCTTTCCCGCGTATTTCGCGGTCAACTCCACTCGGCTTGGGCATGCCGCGGAGGTTGCCGCGGCGTTTGCGCCCTGTGGGGCGCCAACTGTTACGAAAGTGCGGCTAGTTCTCGGAGCCGAGGCGGTCCCAGCAGTAGATCTCGAGGACCTCGACGGCCAGCTCGCGGGCGCGGGTGGCGCCGAGCCAGGGCAGGACCGTCTCGAGCGCCTCCTCCTCGGCGACGCCCGCCTCGAAGGCCTCCTCGCCGCGGAAGCCGGCCGCGATCTTCAGCGCCTCGCGGCGGTTCTCGCCCAGCGTCGGGAACGCGTTGAGGAGGAACTCCTTGTTGGCGATGGGCTGGCCCACCTCCAGCGAGGCGTGCCAGGCGGCGAGCAGGGACAGGTCGTGCTCGTCGAGGTCGCCGATCGCCTTGGCGTAGTGCGCCTCCAGCTCCTCCTCGGGGATCTCGTCCACCCACGCGCGGACGAGCTCGCCCAGGACCTGGCGCCGCGCCTCGCGACCGACCGACTCGGCGATGACGCGAATGGCGTCCTTCGGTTCGATGAAGCAGAGCGGCATGGCGCGGAAGGTACGCCGAGGCGCGGACGGCACCGGGGGCCTGGGAAAGGCCATCTCCGCAACGTGCGGGGATCTCGCCTTGGGGTCGTCATGCCGCCGCGCGACGATAGGGGGCGATGCCGCTCACGCTCGTCACCGGACCGGCCAACGCCGGCAAGGCCCGCGTCGTCCTGGACGGCGTTCGCGCGCGCGTGAACGAGGACCCGATCCTGGTCGTCCCGACCGGCGCGGACGCGGCCGCCTACCGGCTGGAGCTGGCGCGCTCGGGCGCGGTGTTCGGGCCGCAGGTCGTCACCTTCGAGGGCCTCGCGCGGACGGTCGCGCGCCGCACCGGCACCCCGTCCCGAGCGCTCGGCGGGCCGGCGCGCGACCGGATCCTCGCCGCCGCGGTGGCCGACGCGCGGCTGGACGCGCTGGCGGACGCGGCGCGTGCCCCCGGCTTCCTGGCCGCCGCCGGCGAGCTGGTGGCCGAGCTGCAGCGCGAGCTCGTGACGCCGCAGCGCTTCGCGCAGGCGCTGGACGCGTGGGGCGCGACGCCGCAGGGTGACCCCGCGCAGGCGCGCGAGATCGCCGCGCTGTACTCCGGCTACCGGCGGCGGCTCGACGCGCTCGGGCTGGTGGACCGGGAGCTGCGCGCCTGGCACGCGACCGAGGAGCTCGCGCGCGCGCCCGATCGCTGGGGCGGCACGCCCGTGTTCCTGTACGGCTTCGACGACCTCACTCGCCTGCAGCGCCACGCCGTCGAGACGCTGGCCGGCATCGCCGACGTGACCGTCGCGCTGACGTGGGAGGACCGCGCGGCGCTGGCGGGACGCGCGCGGACCGTGGACGCCCTGGCGCCGCTGGCCGGCGAGCGCGTCGAGCTGCCCGCGGACGCCGACCACTACGCCGACCACGCGCGTGAGGCCCTCCACCACCTGGAGCGCGGCCTGTTCGAGGACGACCTCGCCCGCGTGGACCCCGGCGAGGCGGTGCGGCTGCTGGAGTCCGGCGGCGAGCGCGCGGAGGCCGAGCTCGTGGCGTCCGAGGTGCTGGCGCTCGTGCGCAACGGCGTGCTGCCCGAGGAAATCGCGGTCGTCTTCCGCTCGCCGCGCGAGGCGGCGCCGTTAGTACGGCGGGTGTTCGCCGAGTACGGGATCCCGGTCGCCGTCGACGCGCCGCGGCCACTCGGGGACACGGCGCTGGGCCGCGGGATCGTCGCGCTCCTGCGCTGCGCGGCCGGCGACGCACGCGCGGACGACGTGCTGGCCTGGCTGCGCACGCCGGGCCTCCTGGAGCGCCACGAGCTGGCCGACGCACTGGAGGCGGACGTCCGCCGCGCCGGAGTGACGAGCGCCGAAGCGGCCCGCCGGCTGTGGGAGGAGAAGCGCTGGCGGCTGGACGCGATCGACCGGATGAGCGGCGCCGCGGATGTTGCGAAGCAAGCCCAGGTGGAGATGGAGTCCCTGTTCGCCGCCCCGCGGCGCCGCATGGCCGCGCGGCTCGACGGCGAGGAGGCGCTGGACGCCCGCGTTCTGGCCGCGGCGCGCGAGGCGCTGAAGGACCTGGCCGCGCTGGCCGCCGCCGACGCGGAGCTCGCGCCGTCGCCGGGCGAGCTGGCCGCCGCGCTGGCCGCGCTCGACGTGCGCGAGGACCCGGCCCCCGGCGCGGTGCGCCTCGCGGACCCGCTGGCCCTGCGCGCCCGGCGCGTGCGGGCGCTGATCCTGTGCGGTCTGCAGGAGGGCGCGTTCCCGCGACCCGGCCGCCCCGAGCCGTTCCTGCCGGACGGCCGGCGGCGCGAGCTGGCCGCCGCGTCGGGCCTCGCGCTGCGCCTGCGCGAGGACGCGCTGGACGACGAGCGCGCGCTGTTTTACGCGTGCGCGTCGCGGCCCGAGGAGCTGCTGGCGCTCTCCTACCGCTCCTCCGACGAGGAGGGACGCCCGGCAGTCCGGTCGTTCTTCGTCGACGACGTCCGCGACCTCTTCGGCGCGGCGCTGGACGAGGGGCGCCGCACGCGCCCGCTGGCGGATGTCACGTGGCCCGAGCGCCTGGCGCCCACGGCACGCGAACGCGCGCGGGCCGCCGCCGCGGCCGGCTCCGGAGCGCCGCCCGCCCCGATCGGGCCGCTGCGCGAGCCGGCGGTCCTGGAGCGGATGTCCGAGCGCGGAGTGTGGCCGGCGCGCGCGCTGGAGACGGCCGCGGGCTGCGCCGTGCGCTGGCTGGTCGAGCACTGGCTGCGCCCGGACACCTTCGAGCCGGACCCGGAGCCCATGGCGCGCGGGAGCGTGGCGCACGAGCTGCTGGAGCGCGTCTTCGCGCGCGTGCGCGAGGAGACGGGCTCACCGCGCCTGGACGCCAACACCCTCCCGGCCGCCCAGGCGATCGTGGCCGAGGAGATCGAGCGCGTCCGGCCGCAGCTGCGCCTCTCCCCCCACCCCGCCCGCCAGCGCAGCGCGATCCGCCGCCTGGAGGCCGACCTGCTGCGCTACCTGCGCAAGGCGGCGGCGGAGGCGACGGCGTTCGCGCCCGCGCACCTGGAGCTGGCCTTCGGACGCGCGGGCGAGGACGAGCACCCGCCGCTGGAGCTCGACGACGGCCTGCGCGTCGCGGGGCGCATCGACCGCATCGACACCGGGCCGGACGGGCAGGCCGCGGTCTACGACTACAAGGGCTCCGAGGGCTATGCCGTGAAGCGCTGGATCGAGGACGGGCGCCTGCAGGTCCCGCTCTACATGCTCGCCGCGCGCGACGTCCTCGGCCTGGACCCCGTCGCCGGGCTCTACCAGCCGATCGGCAAGGACCAGCAGGCGCGCGGCGCCGTGCTGGCGGGCACGCAGCTCGAGCCGCTGGCGGTCCGGACCGACCGCGTGGACCGCGCTCAGCTGGAGGAGACGCTCGACGCCGTCGCGCACCGCGCCCGGGAGGTCGCCGCGGCGGTCGCCGCCGGCGAGCTGGACCCGCGCCCCAAGACCTGCGGCTACCGCGGCGAGTGCCAGTACCCGGGCATCTGCCGGTGCGAGGGATGAGCGGCGCGATGCTCCAGACGACGCTGTTCGACGACGCCGCCGGCGACGAGCGGATCCCGGGGCCCGGCGGACGGCTTTTCACCCCCGAGCAGTCGGACGCGATTCGCGCGCGGAGCGGGTCGCGCGTGCTCTCGGCCAACGCCGGCAGCGGCAAGACCGCCGTGGTGGTGGAGCGCTTCGCGCGCGCGGTCCTGGAGGACGCTGTCGACGCGCGGCGGATCCTCGCGATCACCTTCACCGAGAAGGCCGCCGGAGAGCTCAAGCAGCGCCTGCGCGAGCGCTTCGTGGAGCTGGGCGACCGCGCCGCCGCGCGCGCCGCCGAGGGCGCGTTCGTGTCCACGATCCACGGCTTCTGCGCGCGCCTGCTGCGCGCCCACCCGCTGGCGGCCGGTCTGGACCCGGCGTTCCGGGTGCTCGAGCCCGCCGAGACGGCCCGCCTGCGCGCCGACGCCTTCGAGGCCGCGTTCGCGGCGTTCCTGGACTCCGCCGCCGAGGGCGGGCCCGAGGCGCTCGAGCTGGCCGCCGCCTACCGGCCGGAGCGCCTGTTCGGCCTGGTGGACGACGCGCACAACCGCCTGCGCAGCCGCGGCGACAGCGAGCCGGAGCTGCCCGACCCCGGCGACCGGCCCGTTGCGCCGCAGCTGCGCGAGCGCCTGCGCCGCGCTCACGCCGCCGCGGCCGTGTGCCTGGACGGCGCGCGCGACGGCGCGAGCGTCGAGCGCGCCCGCGCGGCGCTCGCGGGCGCGGGGGAATGGTTGAGCCGCGAAGAGCTCCCCGCCCTCGCGCAGCTGACCGCCGCGGCGTTCAAGGCCGGCAACACGAACGTGCTCAAGGACGCGGAGTGCACGGAGTACCTGGAGGCGCTGGACGTCTACACGCGCGCGGTCGCCGACCACCTCGCCGCGCCGGCGTGCCGGCGGATCGGCGAGCTGCTGCGCCGCTACGCGCGCGAGTACGCGGCGCGCAAGCGCGCGCGCTCGGGCCTGGACTTCGAGGACCTGGAGCTGATGGCGCGCGACCTTCTGCAGTCGGATGCCGGCGTGCGCACCGCGTGGCGTGAGCGCTTCGCCCTGGTCATGGTCGACGAGTTCCAGGACTGCAACGGGCGCCAGCTGGCGATCCTCGAGCTGCTGGAGGACGGCAACCTGCTGACCGTCGGCGACGAGCTGCAGTCGATCTACGGCTTCCGCCACGCCGACGTGGAGATCTTCCGCCGCCGCCGCGACCGCCTGGCGGCGCAGGGCGCGGCGGGCGAGCTGCGCGCCAGCTTCCGCGCGCGCCGACCGCTGCTGGATGCCATCAACGAGGCGTTCGCGCCGCTGTTCGGCGAGCGCTTCACCCCGCTGGTGCCGGGCCGCGACGACGCCGCGGAGAAGCCGCCGCCGCTCGTCGAGCTGCTGGTCACCGACCAGCGCGGGTGGGACGACGCGGACCTGGATCTCGGGGACACCCTTCCGCCCGCGGCGCGCTACCGCCACGCCGAGGCGCGCCTGCTGGCCCAGCGCGTGCGCGAGCTGGTGGACGCCGGCGACGCCGAGCCGGGGAACACCGCGGTGCTCGTGCGGGCGCTGACCGACCTGGGGGTCTACGAGCGCGCGCTGGAGGACCAGGGGCTGCGCACGTACGTGGCGGGCGGCCGCGGCTACTGGTCCGGCCAGCAGGTCGGGGACCTGCTCGCCTACCTGGGCGCGCTGGCCAACCCGCGCGACGAGACCCGTACGTTCACGCTGCTCGCCTCGCCGCTCGCCGGCCTGAGCAGCGACGGCCTCGCCGCCCTGGCCGCCGCGCGCCGCGAGCGGCGCAAGCACGCGTGGTGGGTGCTGGAGGAGGCCTTCTGCGGGGAGGCGGAGACGCCCATCCCCGGCATGCCGGCCGGCGACGCCGTGCGGATGCGCGAGTTCTGTGCCTGGTTCGCCGCGGAGCGGCGCGGGATGGCGCGCCGCTCGCTGGAGGAGCTGCTGGAGCGGGCCGTGACCGCGCGCGACTACGACCTGCACGTCCTCGGCCTGCGCGGCGGCGCGCGGCGGATGGCCAACGTGCGCAAGCTGCTGCGCCTCGCGCGCGAGTACGAGGCGCACGAGGGGCGCGACGTGCGCGGGTTCCTGGACAGCGTCGAGCTGCGCCGCGAGGTCGACACCACCGAGGGCGACGCGCCGGTCGAGCCAGAGGACCTGGACGCGGTGCGCCTGCTCACGATCCACGGCGCGAAGGGGCTGGAGTTCGACACCGTCTGCGTCGCCGACATGGGCCGCCCGGGCCGCGGCGACCATCCCGACCTCCACGTGTCGCAGGACGGCCGCATCGGGCTGCGCCTGCTCACCCTGGAGGGCAGCGGCGGGGTGAAGTCCCTGCATTTCGAGGAGCTGCAGGCCGAGCGCGACGCCGCCGACGCGGCCGAGGAGCACCGCATCTTCTACGTCGCGATGACGCGCGCGAGCGAGCGGCTGGTCGTCTCGGGGACCGTGCCCAACGCGGAGAGCTGGCCGGCGCCCGCGCTGACCGCTGCGCCGCTGGCGTGGGCGGCCCCCGCGCTCGCCCCGGGCGTTCGCGAGACCCTGACGCCGGCGCGAGCGGTGTGGGAATCGCCGACCGGAGTGACTTGCCGGCTCAACGCTCCCGACACCGTGGGCGAGGTGCTGACCGACCTCGCGCCGGCGCGCACGCCCGAGGGCGACACCCCGGCACGCCACGCGCCGCCCACCGCCGAGCTCGTCGAGCTGCCCCCGGCGCGCCCGCCGGCCGTGCGCACGCTGTCCTACTCCGGCCTGGAGGCCCTCGCGCGCTGCGGCTACCGTTTCTACGCCGAGCGCGTGCTGCGCCTGCCGCCGGTGCGCGAAGCGGCCCCCGCCCGCGCGGACGAGCCGGTGACCGGCATAGACCCCCGTCTGCGGGGGTCGCTGGCGCACATCCTGCTGGAGCGCACGGAGCTGGCGCCGACCGCCGAGGAGGTCGAGCGGCTCGCGCGGGAGCTGGGCGAGGAGGTCGGAGGCGAGGACGCCGAAGAGATCGCCGCGCTGGCGGCCGCATTCGCCCAAACCGACCTGGGCAACCGCCTGACGGAGTGCGAAAAGGTCCGCCGCGAGGCGCCGTTCGCCTTCCCCCTCGCGGTGGACGGCGGCGAGGTCGTGATCAACGGCATCGTGGACGCGATCGGCCGCGCCGGGGACCGCGCGCTCGTCGTCGACTACAAGACCGACCGCCTCGATCCCGAGGAGGACCCGGCCGCGCGCGCCGAGCGCGACTACCGCATCCAGCGCATCGTCTACGCGCTCGCCGCGCTGCGCGACGGCGCCGCCGAGGTCGAGGTGGCGCACGCCTTCCTGGAGCGCCCCGAGGCCCCGGTGTCGGTCACCTTCGGGACCGCGGACGTCGCGAACCTGCAGGCCGAGCTGGCCGGCCTGGCTCGCGACGTCCTGGCCGAGCGCTTCGTGCCGGCGGCCGAGCCGCACCGCCGGCTGTGCGCCGAGTGCCCGGCGCGCCCGGCGCTGTGCTCGTGGGACGAGGCGATGACGCTGCGCGACCCGCCGCCCGCCGAATGAGGAGGGCGGCGGTCGCCGAACCTACGTACGGGCGCCCCAGCGGCTGCCCATGCCGAACCCTCCGCTCGGGATCCCCGCCAGCAGCACCAGGACGGCGCCCACGATGGCGACGATGGCCGAGCCCGTGATGGCCGCGAGGATGACGTAGACCAGTGCGGCCAGCAGTACGGCGATGAGAATTCCAACCATGCTGCGCTCCTTGCCTTTGGTTGTCCTCCTTTTCCCAGGCTTCGGGCACGGGTAAACGGGAGCGCGCGGCCATGTGGTGGCAGGACGCCGTCGTCTACCAGGTCTATCCGCGGTCCTTCCAGGACTCCGACGGCGACGGCGTGGGAGACCTGCGCGGCATCGCGCAGCGCCTGGACCACATCGCCTCGCTCGGCGTCGACGCGCTGTGGATCTCGCCGGTCTACCCGTCCCCCATGGCGGACTTCGGCTACGACATCGCGGACTTCACGGACGTCGACCCCGTCTACGGGACGCTCGCCGACCTCGACGCGCTGATCGCCGCCGCCCACGCGCGCGGCCTGCGGCTCCTCATGGACCTCGTCCCGTGCCACACCTCGATCGAGCACCCGTGGTTTCGCGCGCATCCCGAGCGCTACGTGTGGGCCGACGGCGAGCGCCCGCCCAACAACTGGGTCGCCTCGTTCGGCGGGCCGGCGTGGACGCGCGACCCGCGGACCGGCCGCTGGTACCTGCACTCCTTCTATCCCGAGCAGCCCGACCTGGACTGGCGCAACCCGGACACCGTCCGCGCGATGCAGGGGGTGATCCGCTTCTGGCTGGACCGCGGCGTCGACGGCTACCGCGTGGACGCGATCGATCGGCTGCTCAAGGACCCGCAACTGCGCGACGACCCGCCCGCCACCGAGCCCTACCTGCTCCCGCTCGACGAGGAGCACGGGAGCCTGCGCCACGACCATTCGCGCAACGCGCCGGACATCGGCAGCGCGCTCGCGGCGATCCGCGCGGCGGCCGGCGACGCGTTCCTGGCCGGCGAGGTCTACCTGCCCACGCGCGAGCTGCGCCCCTACCTCGAGCACCTCGACGTGGCCTTCGACTTCGAGTTCCTCCACGCCCCCTGGGACGCCGAGCGGCTGCGCGCCTCGATCGCCGCCGCGCTGGAGGTGCGCGACACGGCGTGGGTGCTGTCCAACCACGACTTCGGGCGCGCGGCCACGCACTTCGGCCCGGAACGCGCCCCCGCGGTCGCGCTGCTCCTCCTCACCCTCCCCGGGCCGGCCTTCATCTACCAGGGCGACGAGATCGGGATGGAGGAGGGCCCCGGCGGCGACCCGCCGCTGGACCGCTTCGGCCGCGACGTCACGCGCCACCCGATGCAGTGGGAGCCCGAGCCGCTGGGCGGCTTCACCACCGGCCGGCCCTGGCTGCCGCTGGTGGACCCGCAGCGGCGCAGCGTGGCCGCCCAGGAGGACGATCCGCGCTCGCTGCTGTACCTCTACCGCGCCGCCATCGCGCTGCGCCGCCAGCTGGGCGACGGGCTGCGCTTCGAGGACGCCACGCCCGGCGTCCTGGCCTACCGTCGCGGCGAGGATCACGTCGTCGCGCTCAACACGGCGGACGAGCCACGGCCCGCGCCGCCCGCCGGCGAGCTGCTGCTCTCCACGGCAGGCGCAAGCGGCGGGCCGGCCCCGCGAGAGCTCGCCCCCGCCGAGGGGTTCGTCGCGCGCGCCAGGGTTTGACCGGTTCCCCCGAAGGGGAGAACGGGAAGCGCAATGAGGAGGGAAGGGAGGAGCCGGTGGTGGATCGCCGCCGTCCTCGTGGCGCTGGGAATCGCCGGATGCGGCTCCGACAGCGAGGGCGGCGGCGGAGCGCGCACGCTCAACTGGTACGTCTTCAACGAGCCCGGCGGCGCCTACGAGCAGGCCGTCAAGACGTGCAACGAGAGCGCGCGCGGCCGCTACCGGATCAACTACGTCCGGCTCCCCACGGACGCCAACCAGCAGCGCGAGCTGATCGTCCGGCGCCTCGCCGCCAAGGACTCGGACATCGACATCATCGGGATGGACGTCATCTGGACCGCGGAGTTCGCCGAGGCCGGCTGGATCAAGCCGTGGACGGGCGCCCGCCAGCGTGCCGCCCGCGCGGGGCGGCTGGCCGGACCGCTGAAGACCGTCGAGTACGACGGGCGGACGTGGGCGGCGCCGTTCACCACCAACACCCAGCTGCTGTGGTTCAACAAGGACAAGGTGCCGACGCCGCCCGCAGGCATCACCTGGGACGAGCTGATCGACCGCGCCGCGAAGGCGGGCACGGGGATCGAGGTCCAGGGCAACCAGTACGAGGGCCTCACGGTGTGGGTCAACGCGCTCATCGCGGGCGCGGGCGGCGAGATCGTCGGCGAGCAGGGCCAGGATCGCGTCGGACCGACCGCCGAGACCGCCGCGCGCATCGTCCACAAGCTCGCGACCTCGCGCGCCGCGCCCCCCGGCCTGGCCACCAACAAGGAGGACGAGGCGCGGCTGGGCTTCGAGTCGGGACGCTCGAGCTACCAGATCAACTACACGTTCATCTACGCCTCCGCCGCCGAGCTGCCCGGCGGCTTCCAGAAGAAGATCGGCTGGGCGCGCTACCCGCGCACGGTCGCCGACCGGCCCAGCCGCCCGCCCATCGGCGGAATCAACCTGGGCGTCGGCGCCTACTCGAAGAACCCGGACCTGGCCTTCGACGCGGCCCAGTGCCTGGCCCGGCCGGAGAACCAGCTCGTGGCGTCGGAGAAGGGCGGCCTGCCGCCCACCACCGAGGCGGTCTACGACGACCCCAAGCTCCAGAAGGCCTTCCCCTTCGCCGACCTGCTGCGCGAGTCGATCGAGGCCGGCGCGCCGCGTCCCGTCACCCCCGCCTACAGCGACATCTCGCTGGCCATCCAGCGCACGTTCCACCCGCCCGACGAGATCGACCCGGACGAGGTCGTGAGCAAGCTGCGCGAGCGGATCGAGAAGGCCGGCGAGGGGAAGATCTTCTGATGAGCGAGCGGCGTCGCTCCGAGCGGCGACTGGCGTGGATGCTGTGCGCGCCCGCGGTCATCGCAATGCTGATCGTCACCGGCTACCCGATCGGCTACGCGGTCTGGCTGTCGCTGCAGGACTACGACCTGCGCTTCCCCGACGACCGCGAGTTCGTCGGCCTGTCCAACTACGCCGACGTGCTGACGTCGAGCATCTGGTGGGGCGACGTGTGGAACACCACGATCATCACCGTCGCCTCGGTGAGCATCGAGCTGGTGCTGGGCATGGCGATCGCGCTGATCATGCACCGCGCGATCTTCGGCCGCGGCGCCGTGCGGGCGTCGGTGCTCATCCCCTACGGCATCGTGACCGTGGTGGCCGCGTTCGGCTGGCGCTACGCCTTCGATCCGGCCAGCGGCTTCGTCCAGAACCTGCCGCTGATCTCCGACACCGCCGCCCCGCTGACCGAGCGCGGCGGCTCGCTGGCGGTGATCGTGCTCACCGAGGTGTGGAAGACCACGCCGTTCATGGCGCTGCTGCTGCTGGCCGGCCTGGCGCTGGTGCCCGACGAGCTGCACGAGGCCGCCAAGGTGGACGGCGCCGGCCCGGTGCAGCGCTTCTTCCGCATCACGCTGCCGCTCATGAAGCCGGCGATCCTCGTGGCGCTGCTGTTTCGCACGCTGGACGCCTTCCGCGTCTTCGACACCGTCTACATCCAGACGGCCGGCGCCAACGGCACCGAGACCGTCTCGATCCTCGGCTACCAGGTCCTGATCAACCGCGTGAACCTGGGCGTGGGCTCCGCCGTGTCCGTGCTGATCTTCCTCGCGGTCATCCTGATCGCGACCTTCTTCGTCCGCGGCCTGGGCGCGAGCACCGCGCGCCAGCGGGGGGAGGCGGCGTAGTGCTGCGCTCCTCGCGCGAGGCGGCCCTGTGGTCGATCGGGATCCTCGTCGTGCTGCTGTACGCGCTGATCCCGGTGCTGTGGATCCTCTCGCTGTCGCTCAAGCCGGCCGACCAGCTCGGCGACCGCCGGTTCGTCCCGCAGGAGTTCTCCTTCGAGAACTACGAGACGATCTTCAACACCGAGACGTTCACGCGGGCGCTGGTCAACTCGGTGGGCATCGCGGGCCTCGCGACGCTGATCTCGATCCTCCTGGCGGCGATGGCCGCCTACGCGCTGGCCCGGCTGGACTTCGCCGGCAAGGCGCTCATTCTCTCGGGCGCGCTCGCGGTGGCGATGTTCCCGCCGATCTCGATCGTCGGCTCGCTGTTCAACATCTGGCGCGAGGTCGGCCTCTACGACACGTGGCCCGGGCTGATCATCCCCTACATGACCTTCACGCTGCCGCTGGCGATCTACACGCTGTCGGCGTTCTTCCGCGAGATCCCCTGGGAGCTCGAGCAGGCCGCCCAGGTCGACGGCGCCACGC
Source organism: Solirubrobacteraceae bacterium (assembly GCA_031177685.1). GTDB lineage: Bacteria > Actinomycetota > Thermoleophilia > Solirubrobacterales > Solirubrobacteraceae > AC-38. Next base: position 176,066 of record JAPSGI010000008.1, read on the forward strand.
CGTTTCAGGCCTTCCGCAAGGTCATCGTCCCGCTGGCCGCGCCGGGCGTCTTCACCTCGGCCATCCTCGTCTTCATCTTCGCCTGGAACGACTTCATCTTCGCCAACACGCTGACCTCGACCGACGAGGCCCGCACGGTCCCCGCGGCCCTGGCCTTCTTCACCGGCGGGTCGCAGTTCGAGCAGCCGATCGGGGCGATCTCCGCCGCCTCGATCGTCGTCACGATCCCCATCATCGTCATGGTCCTGATCTTCCAGCGCCGCATCGTGGCCGGTCTGACCGCGGGCGCCGTGAAGGGTTAGATGGCTGATTCCACGACCCCCACGACCGGCTGCACGCGTCTCGCGCCGCCGGATCGCCACGTGCCGAAGGGGTCCGTGGCTCCGCCACTGTCCCCCTTCGACCCGCGGCGCCCGGCATCCCCGAGCCACGCACATCCGGCCGCGCCGGCCGCGGACTCAACCATCTAGAGAGGAGCTCCCGTTATGGCCGACATCGTCCTCGACCACGTCACGAAGCGATATCCCGACGGCTACGAGGCCGTCAAGGAGATGGACCTCCAGGTCGCCGACGGCGAGTTCATCATCCTGGTCGGGCCGTCGGGCTGCGGGAAGTCCACGGCGCTGCGGATGATCGCCGGGCTGGAGGACATCACCGACGGCGAGCTGCGCATCGGCGGGGACGTGGTCAACGACCGCGCCCCCAAGGACCGCGACATCGCGATGGTCTTTCAGAACTACGCGCTGTACCCGCACATGACCGTGCGCGAGAACATGGGGTTCGCGCTCAAGCTGGCCAAGGCGCCCAAGGAGGAGATCGACCGCAAGGTGCTCGAGGCGGCGCGCATCCTCGACCTCGAGCAGCACCTGGACCGCAAGCCGGCCAACCTGTCCGGCGGCCAGCGCCAGCGCGTGGCGATGGGCCGCGCGATCGTGCGCGACCCCAAGGCCTTCCTGATGGACGAGCCGCTGTCCAACCTGGACGCCAAGCTGCGCGTGCAGATGCGCACCGAGGTCTCGCGCATCCAGTCGCGCCTGGGGACCACGACCGTCTACGTCACGCACGACCAGACCGAGGCCATGACGCTGGGCGACCGCGTCGCGGTGATGCGCACGGGCCGCCTGCAGCAGGTCGGCAGGCCCAGCGAGCTCTACAACGACCCGGTCAACCTGTTCGTGGCCGGGTTCATCGGCTCCCCCGCGATGAACTTCCTGCCGGCCACGGTGGAGGGCGACACCATCCACCTGCCGATCGGCGACGTGCCCGTCGCCGAGGAGCACCGCCGCGGGCTGCAGTCCGGCGGCGCGCGCAGCGTGATCGCGGGCCTGCGTCCGGAGAGCTTCGAGGACGCGGCGCTGGTCGGCGACCAGCGCGAGCGCGGGATCGCGTTCCAGGCCAAGATCGACGTGGTCGAGTCGATGGGCTCCGAGCTGTACGCGTACTTCGCCGTGGAGACGGAGGGCGTGGCCTCCCAGGAGCTGGAGGAGCTCGCCCAGGACGCCGGGACCGCCGAGGTGCCGGGCGCGGAGAGCGGCCAGGTGGTCGCCCGCCTGGACGCCGCGAGCCAGGTGAGCGAGGGCGCGGAGGCCGAGCTGTGGTTCGACGCGGCCAAGCTGCACCTGTTCGACGCCGAGAGCGGCCGCAGCCTGCGCGCCGCCTAGCTGCCGGGCAGCTCCTCGCGCAGCCGGGCGAGGATCTCCTCGTTCCACTCGTGCGTACGCATGAGGTGCCAGCGCAGCGCCATCGCGCGCATGTAGGCCTCGGTCTCGGTCCCGCGGCCCAGCAGCTGCGCCTCGCGCAGAGCGTCCACCACCGGGACGTAGTCGTCGCGAAACCACGCCGCGGCGACCTCGTCGCGGCTCAGCGGCTGGCGGATCGCCTGGATCACGCGAAAGCCCCACGCCTCCACGCCCTCGGCGAGCACGTGGTACGCCCAGGGATCCGCCAGCTCGATGCGCCGGCGCGCGTCGGGATCGAGCGGTACGCGGTCGTAGAAGAGGCGCTCGTGGCTCTTGAGCGGCAGGTCACGGCGGCTCAGCTGGCCCGCGGGGACCTTCGTGATCACCTCGGTGACGTAGGCGTCGATGTGCGTGTGGCCCAGGGCGCGGCCCACCGAGACGCGGTGGTGGCCGTCGTCCACGAAGTGCATGTCGCCCACGCGGTAGACGGAGATCGGCGGCATCGCCTCGCCGCGGCGCTGGGCCTCGGCGATGCGCTCCCAGCGCACCCGCACCCGGCGCGAGCGCGGGCGGAAGCGGCGGTCGAACTCCCGCGTGCGGTTCACCGAGCCCACGATCGAGTCCAGCGCGATCGACCGCAGCCCCAGCCGGCGCTCCCCGGCGCGCCCCAGCGCGTCGAGCACCTCGTCCAGGGGCAGGATGACCTCCACGTCGGCGGGCTCGCGGCGCAGGCGCTGGGCGAGGCGGCCGAGGGCCGCCCGGCGGCGGGCGCGCAGGAAGTCGTCCTGCGCGTCGGCCGTGGAGAAGCCGGTGGCTCGGGGCACCTCCGAAGGGATACCCGCTCCTTAAAGCACTGAGACGCCCCTCAAGGAGGCGCCCCAGCACTGGAACGGGAAGTGCGTCAGGCAGGCCGAGGACGGGTTCGGCGTATGTGTGCCTGACGCAAGGTGTGATTTCCCCCCTGCGGGGGAGACCAAACCAACTTTTTCACAATGCCGCGCCCTGCCGCCATCCTCGACGTCGACGGGACCCTCGTCGACACCGTCTACCACCACGCCCTGGCGTGGCACCGGGCGTTCCTGCGCCAGGGCCTGGAGATGGAGGTCTGGCGCGTGCACCGGCGGATCGGCATGGGCGGCGACCAGCTGGTGAGCGCCCTGCTGGGCGACGAGGTGGAGGCCGAGCACGGCGACGCCCTGCGCGACGCCGAGAAGGAGATCTACGACGGGATGATCGACGACGTGCGGCCGCTGCCCGGCGCGCGGGCTCTCGTGGAGGCGCTCAAGGAGCGTGGGCACGAGGTCGTGCTGGCCAGCTCGGCCAAGCCCGATGAGCTCGACCACTACCTCGACCTGCTGGACGTGCGCGAGCTGGCGGACGCCTGGACGTCGTCCGGCGACGTGGAGGACACCAAGCCCGCGCCCGACCTGGTGCAGGTCGCGCGCGACCGGGTGAGCGTCGAGGCGGCGGTGATGGTCGGCGACTCGACGTGGGACGCGGAGTCGGCGGGCCGCGCGGGCGTCCCGACGATCGGGCTGCTGACCGGCGGATTCTCGGAGGCCGAGCTGCGGGACTCCGGCGCGGATCCCGTGTTCTCCTCGCTGGACGAGCTGCGCGCGCGGCTCGCGGAAACGCCCCTTCGCTAACCTGACCTGCAGTGGGCCGGTCAAGCTCCCAGGACTAAGTCGTCTCGACCTCACCCAGGGAACCAGAGGAGGCCACGGCCCCCGACCCCGAGCGCGGTCGCCAGACGGACGCACTCTTCCGTCGCCTTCGCGACGGTGGAGACCCCGCGGTCCGCGACGAGCTCGTCGAGCGGTTCCTGCCGCTCGCGCGCCAGCTGGCGCGCCGCTACCAACGCGCCAACGAGCCGCTCGACGACCTCGTCCAGGTGGCGAGCATGGGGCTCGTCAAGGCCGTGGACCGCTTCGACCCGGAGCGCGGCGTCGCCTTCTCCTCCTACGCGGTGCCCACGATCCTCGGCGAGCTCAAGCGCTACTTCCGCGACGCGGGGTGGGCGGTGCACGTGCCGCGCGGCGTGCAGGAGCGCGCGATGCAGGTCGACCGCGCGGTCAAGGACCTGTCGGGCCGGCTCGGCCGCTCGCCCTCGGTGGACGAGGTCTCCGAGCACGTCAACGCCACGGTCGAGGAGGTGCTGGAGGCGATGGAGGCCGGACAGGCCTACGAGGCCGTCTCGCTCGACGCCCAGCGCCCCAGCGGCGACAGCGACGGCAACACCTTCGCGGACTCCATCGGCGAGGAGGACGAGCGCTTCGACCTCGTGGAGTACGGCGCGACCATCGCGCCCACGCTGCAGGCGCTGCCCCAGCGCGACCAGCTCGTGCTGCACCTGCGCTTCGCCCAGGACATGACGCAGTCGCAGATCGCCGACCGGATCGGCGTCTCGCAGATGCAGGTCTCGCGCCTCATCCGCCGCGCGCTGGCGCGCCTGCGCGCCGTCGCCGACGCCACCGAGAAAGACCGCCAGGACTGAGGGACTAAGCCAGTCCCTCTGCTTCGTACTCGCGCAGGAAGCCCTCGAACAGGCGGCGGTGGCCCTCCTCGTCGCGCAGGATGTCGATGACCATGTCCTGCGTGACGAAGTCGCAGCCGTCGGTGACCTCGATGATGCGGTTGTAGTGCTCGATCGCGCCGGTCTCGGCCTCGATGACGCCCTTGATGACGTGGACGATGTCGGTCTGCGCGCCCGGGGGCTGGAGGTAGCTCTGGCTGGCGCCGAACTCCAGCGAGCCCGGCACGACGCCGTAGAGCTCCTTGATGCGGGCCGCGAACTGCTGCGCGTGGCCCAGCTCCTCCTGGATGTCCCCGCGCAGCGCCTCGACGATCTCCTGCGCGCGCACGCCGTCCGGGTTGACCGAGTTGGCGATGTAGCTCATCACCGTCTCGATCTCCATCCAGTAGGCCTGCTTGAGCAGCTCGAGGATCTCCTCGCGCTTGCCCGACAGCTCGTCCGAGAGGATCCCCTGTCCGGCGCTTCGTGTGGTCGCCATGCCGGGCGGCTACCCTCGCGCCATCGCCGGCAAACCGCAGCCCCTGGGAGTGCTCCTGGCCGGCGGCCGGTCGTCTCGGCTGGGCGGCGCAAAGGCCACGCTGGACCTGGCCGGACGCCCGCTGCTGGCCTGGCCGCTGGAGGCCATGCGGGCCGTCCTCGAAGAGGTCGTGGTGGTCGCGAAGGCGTCCACGCCGCTGCCGGCGCTGGACGTCGAGACGTGGCGCGAGCCCGACGAGCCGCTCCATCCCCGCGCCGGGCTGGTGCACGCGCTGGAGCGCGCGGACGGCCGCGCGATCCTGGCCTGCGCCGGCGACCTGCCGCTGGTCACCCCCGCGCTGGTGCAACGGCTGGCCGAGGCGGACGGCGGCGGGGCCCCGGCGGTGGTGCCGCGCGCCGCAGGCCGCCTGCAGCCGCTTTTGGCGCGTTACGAGCCCGCGGCGCTGGACCTGCTGGCCGCCGCGCCGCCCACCGAGGCGCTCACCGCCACGGTCGCGGCACTGCATCCGCGGGTGCTGGAGATCGAGGACGAGGGCGCCTTCGCGAACGTCAACACGCCCGCGGACCTCGAGGCCGTCGCGCAAGAGATCGTTCGCCGCTCCTGATTTGGCCCGTCATGGGTAAGACTTAGGGCATGCCACGCGCGATCTGGAGCGGCGCGATCTCCTTCGGCCTGGTCAACGTGCCGGTCAAGCTCTACAGCGCCGTCTCCCGCAAGACCGTCCGCTTCCACCAGCTGCACGACTCCACCGGGTCGCGCATCCAGCAGAAGCGCGTCGACCCGACGACGGGCGAGGAGGTGCCCTACGAGAACATCGTCAAGGGCTACGAGCTCGCGCCCGACCGCTACGTGGTGATCACCCCGGAGGAGCTGGAGTCGCTGGACCCGGCCAAGACCCGCTCGATCGACATCACCGACTTCGTCTCTCTGGACGACATCGATCCGATCTACTTCGACCACCCCTACTACCTCGCGCCGGCGCAGGGCGGCGCCAAGGCCTACGAGCTGCTGCGCCAGGCGATGGAGGAGTCCGGGAAGGTCGCGATCGGGCGCGTGGTGATCCGCTCCAAGGAGAGTCTCGTCGCGATCCGCCCCGCCGGCCCCGCGCTGGCCATGGAGACGATGCTGTTCCCCGACGAGGTGGTCGAACCCGATTCGCTGGACGAGCTGCCCGTCGAGGAGGCGGACGCCGCCAAGCGCGAGCTGCAGATGGCCCAGCAGCTGATCGACACGCTCTCGGGCGACTTCGACCCGTCCAAGTACCGCGACGAGTACCGCGAGCGCGTGCTCGAGCTGATCGAGCGCAAGGCGCAGGGCGAGGAGATCGCCGTGCAGCCCGCGGCCGAGGAGCCCGCGAAGGTGCCCGACCTGATGGCCGCGCTGGAGGCCTCGATCAAGGCGGTCAAGGACCGCACCGAGGACGGCGACGGCGAGCCGAAGAAGAAGCCGGCGCGCAAGCGGGCGTCCGCCAAGAAGGCGCCCGCCAAGGCGAAGAAGTAGCCGCCGCTAAGAGGTGATCGACTCGGTCTGGCGCTCGTGGCGCCCCTCGCCGATCTCCTCCACGAGCTTGGAGCAGAAGGCCGGCAGGTCGCCCGGGTTGCGGCTGGTGACCAGGCCGCCGTCCACGCAGACCTGCTCGTCCACCCACTCGCCGCCGGCGTTCTTGATGTCGGTGCGCAGGCTGGGATAGGAGGTCAGCCGCCGGCCGCGCACCATGTCGGCCTCCACCAGCAGCCAGGGCCCGTGGCAGATCGCCGCCACCGGCTTGCCGTCCTCGAAGAACCCGCGCAGGAAGCCCACGGCGTTCTCGTCCTGGCGCAGGAAGTCGGGATTCGCGACGCCGCCGGGGAGCACGAGCGCGGCGTAGTCGCCGGCGTCCACGTGGTCGACCGAGGCGTCGACAGGGAACGTGCGGCCCTTGTCGAGGTGGTCGAAGCCCTGGATCTCCCCCTCCTTGAGCGAGATCAGCTCGGGCTTTCCGCCGGCCTCCTCGACGGCGCGCCACGGCTCCTCGAGCTCGACCTGCTCGACGCCGTCGGTCGCCAGGAACGCGATCCTCTTTCCCTCGAGCTGCGCCATCTCTCGCCTCCTCCTCGTCGCTCGTCAGTCCTCACGTACCGCACGCGTCGTGCCGAGAAACATGGAGGACACGGAACGTTCACGCCGAACCTCCGCGCGCGGAGGAAGCTCCAGCCATGGCCTCCAGGCCCGCCCACCAGCTCGCGCCCGCCCCCGTTCCGGCGCACCTGCGGCGCATGCGCGTCACGCTCGCCGACGGCCTGCGCACGACGGTCCACGTGGCGCGCTACGACCTCGCGCGCACGGCGCTGCGCGTCGCGCTGCTGCGCCGGCCCGCCCCGCTGGAGGCGTGGTGCGCCGCACAGGGCGTCGACGAGGCGCTGGTCGGCGGGTTCTTCACGCGCCCGGACACCCGCCCGCTGGGCGAGGTGCGCACGCGCGGCATGGCGCGGCGCTTCACGCCGTTCGACGCGCCGTGGGGTGCGTCGCGCGCCTGCGTGCACGTGGAGCGCGGACGTGTCCGCATCGCGGCCCGCGACGAGCTCGCGCGCCAGCCGCGCGGCGACGTGCTCCAGGCCGGGCCGCTGCTGGTGCGCGGCGGCGAGACCGCGCTGCGCGACTGCGACGACGCGGAGGGGTTCTCCGCCGGCGCGCATCAGTTCGACTCCGACATCACGGCGGGGCGCTACCCGCGCGCCGCGCTGGGCATCTCGCGGCACGAGCTGATCGCGGTCGCCTGCGATGGGCGCTCGCGCACGGACGCCGGCCTCACCCTGCCCGAGCTGGCGTCTGTGCTGATCGAGCTCGGCGCGCTCGACGCGCTCAACCTCGACGGGGGCGGATCGACGTCGCTGGTCTGCGGCGGCGCACTGCGCAACCGCCCCCGCGCGCAGTTCGGCATCCCCCTGCCGGGGGGCCGGCCGGTGGCCACGGCGCTGGTGTTCGCGGCGCGCGAATAGATGGTTGAGTCCATGGCCCGCGCGGCCGCAGGTACGTGGCTCGTGGATGCGCGGCGACGCGGGGCGAAGGGGGACAGTGGCAGAGCCACGGACCCCTTCGGCACGTGGCGTCCGCGCGCCGCGAGACGCGTGCATGCGGTCGTGGGGGTCGTGACTCAGCCATCTAACCTCCGGCGCGCATGCCGCGCGCCCTGATCGGACTCATGTTCTTCCCGCGTGGGGGGTCGGCGCACGTCACGCGCGCTCTCGCGCACGCGCTCCCCGCCCACGGCTGGGACGTGCAGGTCGTCACCGGGTCGGTGCGCGACGGCCCCTCGGACGCCAAGCGCTTCTTCGCCGGCCTGGACGTCTGCACGATGGACTACACCGGCGCGCTGACGGCGGCGAACCCGCTCGCGCACGACCCGCCGATGCACCCGTCCTTCGAGGACCGCCCGGACGCGCCCGACCCCGTCTTCGCCAAGGTCGACGACGCCGGCTACGAGCGCCTGGTGGACGCGTGGTCGGCCAAGCTCGCCGAGGCGGGGGCGGCGGACGCCGACGTGCTGCACCTCAACCACCTCACCCCGCTGCACGCCGCGGCGGAGCGCGTGGCCCCGGACGTGCCCGTTGTGACGCACGTCCACGGGACCGAGCTGCTGATGCTCGAGGCGATCGCCGCCGGCCCACCCGCGGGCTGGGACCACGCCGAGGCCTGGTCCGCGCGGATGCGCCGCTGGGGCCGCGCGTCGGGCCGGCTGGTCCTGCTCTCCGACACCCAGGAGGAGCGCGTGGAGCGCGAGCTGGGCATCCCGCCCGAGCGCTGCACGGTCGTCCCCAACGGCTTTGACCCGGAGGTGTTCGACCGCCGCGAAGTCGACCGCATGGCGGTCTGGCGGCGCTGGCTCGTGCAGGAGCCGCGCGGCTGGCGCCCGGGCGCCGGCGCCGGCAGCGTCGCCTACGAGGACGCCGACCTCGGCGCGTTCTCCGACCAAAATCCCGTCCTGCTCTACGTCGGGCGCTACACGCGCGTGAAGCGCATCGGGCTGCTCGTGCGCGCCTACGCCCGGGCCCGGACGCAGTTCGCGCGACCGGCGCCGCTCGTGCTGCTCGGCGGCTACCCCGGCGAGTGGGAGGGCGAGCACCCGGTCGAGGCGATCGAGCGCTGCGGCGTGGAGCGCGAGGTCTTCGTCGCCGGCTGGCACGACCACGACCTGCTGCCGGAGTTCTTCGCGGCCTGCGACGCCGTCGTGCTGCCCTCGGTGCGCGAGCAGTTCGGGCAGGTCCTGGTAGAGGGAATGGCGTGCGGGCTGCCGGCGATCGCGGTGGACGCGCACGGCCCCGGGCAGATCGTCGACGACGGCCGCACGGGCTGGCTGGTCGAGCCCGACGACGAGGAGGCGCTGGCCGGGGCGCTGGTTGCCGCGGTCAACGACGACGCCGAGCGCCGCCGCCGCGGCGAGGCGGCCCGCGTCGATGTCCGCGGGAAGTATTCGTGGCCCGCGCTGGCCGCGCGCGTCGCCGCGATCTACGACACCGAAGTCGGACAGCCGGTGTCGCGTCCGGCTAAGATCTGAAGTTCGCCTCGCGTCTCTGACGCCGCCCCGGAGCGCCCCATGACCGACCCCACGCCGCCACACGCCGCTGGCCTCTACGACCCCGCGCACGAGCACGATGCGTGCGGCGTCGGCATCGTGGCGCGCCTGGGCGGCGGGCCCAACCACGAGGTGGTCGCCAAGGCCGTGCTCGCCAACGAGCACCTCTACCACCGCGGTGCGACGGGAGCCGACGCGGACACCGGCGACGGCGCGGGCATCCTGCTGGAGATTCCCGACGCCTTCCTGCGCGCGGAGTCGGGCCTGGAGCTGCCGCCGGCCGGCGCCTACGGGGTCGCGGCCTGCTTCTTGCCCGTCGAGGACTCCGAGCGCGCCCGACTGGAACGGGCGCTGGAGGACGCGGTGCGCGCGGAGGGCCAGGACGTCCTGGGCTGGCGCGACGTGCCGGTCGACTCCGAGGCCTGCGGGCGCACCGCGCGCGAGGTCATGCCGGTCTTTCGCCAGCTGTTCGTCGGCGCGACCGGCGAGCTGGCGCACGACCGCGACGCCTTCGAGCGCAAGCTCTACGTGATCCGCCGCCGCGCCGAGCGCGCGGTCGGCGCGGACCTCGTCGTCCCGTCGTTCTCCTCGCGGACCATCGTCTACAAGGGCATGCTCACCTCGCTGCAGCTCGGGCGCTTCTTCCCCGACCTGCGCGACGAGCGCATGGCGAGCCGCGTGGCCGTCGTGCACTCGCGCTACTCCACCAACACGTTCCCCAGCTGGGAGCTGGCGCATCCGTACCGGATGGTCGCCCACAACGGCGAGATCAACACGCTGATGGGCAACGTCAACTGGATGCGCGCGCGGGAGTCCGAGCTGCACTCCGAGGTGCTCGGCGCCGACCTGGAGAAGGTCCTGCCGGTCGTGCGCCCGGGGAACTCGGACTCCGCGACGTTCGACAACGTGCTCGAGCTGCTGGTCCTCGCGGGGCGCTCGCTGCCCCACGCGATCATGATGATGATCCCCGAGGCCTACAAGGAGCGCGACGACATCCCGGAGTCGGTGCGCGACTTCTACGACTTCCACGCCTGCGTGATGGAGCCGTGGGACGGTCCGGCCGCGGTCGCCTTCACCGACGGGCGCTGGGCCGGCGCGACCCTGGACCGCAACGGTCTGCGCCCGGGCCGCTGGGTGGAGACGCGCGACGGCTACGTGGTGCTGGCCTCGGAGACCGGCGTCCTGCCCATCCCCGAGGAGCTGATCGTGCGCAAGGGTCGCCTGCGGCCCGGCCGGCTGTTCCTCGTCGACCTCGACGAGGGCCGCCTGGTGCCCGACGACGAGATCAAGCGGCGCGTCGCCGCGCAGCAGCCCTACGGCGAGTGGGTGCGGCGCTGCTCGGTGCACTTCGACGACCTGCCCGACGTCGCGCCCCGCGTGCCGCGCGTGGAGCCGCGCCGCAACCGCCAGCTGGCCTTCGGCTACTCGCAGGAGGACCTGCGCGTGCTGCTGGGCCCGATGGCCACCACCGGCGCCGAGCCCACCGGCTCGATGGGCAACGACCTCGCGCTCGCGGTGCTCTCCGACCGCCAGCCGCCGCTGCTCTCCTACTTCAAGCAGCTGTTCGCGCAGGTCACCAATCCCGCCATCGACCCGCTGCGCGAGACGATCGTGATGAGCCTGGCCACCGGCGTGGGCGCGGAGCGCAACCTGCTCGGCGAGACGCCCGAGCACGCCCACGTGCTGCTGATGCGCCAGCCGATCCTGCGCGACGACGAGCTGGAGAAGCTGCGCCAGGTCTCCCACGACATCTTCAAAGCCGCCACGATCGACATCACCTGGCCGGTGTCCGAGGGCCCCGCGGGCATGGAGCGCGCGGTGGAGCGCATCTGCGCGCAGGCGCACGACGCCGTGGCCGGCGGCATCTCGATCCTGATCCTGTCCGACCGCAACGTGTCGGTCGATCGCGCGCCGATCCCCTCGCTGCTGGCGGTGGCGTCCGTCCACCACCACCTCGTGCGCGAGGGGACGCGCCTGCGCGCCGGCCTGGTGATCGAGTCCGGCGAGCCGCGCGAGGTGCACCACATGGCGACGCTGATCGGCTACGGCGCCAGCGCGATCAACCCGTACCTGATGCTGGAGACGCTGACCGATCTCGAGGAGGCCGGGCTCCTGGGCGACCTGAACCGCGACGAGGCCGAGGCCAACGTGGTCAAGGCGATCGGCAAGGGCCTGCTGAAGGTGATCTCCAAGATGGGCATCTCCACCATCCGCTCCTACTCCGGCGCGCAGATCTTCGAGGCCGTCGGGCTGGACCGCGAGCTGGTCGACCGCCACTTCACGGGCACGGCGTCGCGCATCGGCGGCGTGGGGATGGACGTGCTGGCGCGCGAGGCGCTGGAGCGCCACGCCCGCGGCTACCCGGAGCCCGAGGGCGAACTGCTGCCGGTGGGCGGCGTGTACCAGTGGCGCCGCCACGGCGAGCGGCGCATGTGGGACCCCGAGACGATCGCGCTGCTCCAGCACTCCGTGCGCTCCAACGGCGACGGCAGCGAGGGGCGTCAGACCTACGCGCGCTTCGCCCACCTGGTCAACGAGGAGAACGCGCGCGCCGGGATGCTGCGCGGCCTGCTGCGCTTCCGCCAGGACGTCGAGCCCGTGCCGCTGGAGGAGGTCGAGCCGGTGGCCGAGATCGCCAAGCGCTTCTCCACCGGCGGCATGAGCCTGGGCGCGCTGTCCCCGGAGGCGCACGAGACGCTGGCCGTGGCGATGAACCGCCTGGGCGGCATGTCGAACACCGGCGAGGGCGGCGAGGACGAGGCGCGCTACGGCGACGAGCGGCGCTCGGCCATCAAGCAGGTCGCGTCGGGGCGCTTCGGCGTGACGATCAACTACCTCACGAACGCCGACCAGCTGCAGATCAAGATCGCCCAGGGCGCCAAGCCGGGCGAGGGCGGCCAGCTGCCCGGGCACAAGGTCGACCGCTACATCGCGCGGCTGCGCCACTCCACCCCGGGCGTCGGGCTGATCTCGCCCCCGCCCCACCACGACATCTACTCGATCGAGGACATCAAGCAGCTGATCTACGACCTGCGCTGCGCCAACCCGCGCGCGCGCGTGTCGGTGAAGCTGGTGTCCGAGGTGGGCGTCGGGACCGTGGCCGCCGGCGTGGCCAAGGCCAACGCGGACCACGTGACGATCGCCGGGCACGACGGCGGTACGGGTGCGTCGCCGCAGTCCTCCATCCAGTCGGCGGGCGTGCCGTGGGAGATCGGGCTGGCCGAGACGCAGCAGACGCTGCTGCGCAACGACCTGCGCTCGCGGATCATCGTCGAGGTGGACGGCCAGATGCGCACGGGCCGCGACGTCGTGATCGGGGCGATGCTGGGGGCCGACGAGTTCGGCTTCTCCACCGCCCCGCTGATTGCCACCGGCTGCATCATGATGCGCGTCTGCCACCTGAACACCTGCCCGGTCGGGGTGGCCACGCAGGACCCCCGGCTGCGCGAGCGCTTCGCCGGCCAGCCCGAGCACGTCGTCGACTACCTGCTGATGGTGGCCGAGGAGACGCGCGAGCTGATGGCCTCGCTGGGCGTGCGCACGATGGACGAGCTGATCGGGCGCACGGAGCTGCTGGAGATGGACGCGGCGATCGAGCACTGGAAGGCGCGCGGGGTCGACCTGTCCGGCGTGCTGGCGATGCCCGAGCTGCAGGACGGCGCGCCGCGCCGGCGCACCGAGCCGCCGCCGCGCGTCCTGGACGACGCGCTGGACTGGGACCTCATCGAGGCCGCGCGCCCGGCGCTGGAGCGCGGCGAGAAGGTCGGACTGGAGCGCGACGTGCGCAACGTCAACCGCACGGTCGGCGGGCTGCTCTCGCACGAGATCGCCAAGCGCCACGGCTCGCGCGGGCTGCCCGAGGGCACGATCGAGGTCGCCTTCCACGGGTCGGCCGGCCAGTCCTTCGGCGCCTGGCTGGCGCCGGGCGTGACCTTCACGCTGCGCGGCGACGCCAACGACTACACCGGCAAGGGCCTCTCGGGCGGCGTGCTGGCCGTGCTGCCGCCCGACGGCCACCGCTATCCGGCCGAGGACAACGTGATCGTCGGCAACACCGTCCTGTACGGGGCGACGGGCGGGCGGGCCTTCTTCCGCGGCCTGGCCGGCGAGCGCTTCGCGGTACGCAACTCGGACGCCTGCGCGGTGGTCGAGGGCGTGGGCGACCATGGATGCGAGTACATGACCGGCGGGCGCGTCGTGGTGCTCGGGCCGACGGGGCGCAACTTCGCCGCCGGGATGAGCGGCGGCATCGCCTACGTCCTGGACGAGGACGGCGGCTTCCCGGGCCGCTGCAACATGGAGCTGGTGGGCTTCGACCAGATCTCCGCCGACGACGAGCGCGACCTGCGCGCGCTCGTGGCCGAGCACGCGCAGCGCACCGGCTCCCCGGTGGCCGAGCGCGTGCTGGCCCACTGGAGCGAGCTGCTGCCCAAGTTCGTCAAGGTGATGCCCCACGACTACAAGCGCGCCCTGGAGGAGCTCGCCCGCGAGGCTGCGGACGTGACGCCTCAGGGCGAGCCGGCGATCGGACGCTGACGACATGGGCGAGCTGGGCGGCTTCCTCCGGGTCCACCGGGTCAACTTCGACAAGCGCGATCCCCGCGAGCGGGTGCGCGACTACAAGCAGTACTTCCACACGCAGCCCGAGGCCGAGCTGCGCGAGCAGGGCGGGCGCTGCATGGACTGCGGCGTGCCGTTCTGCCACGAGGGCTGCCCGCTGGGGAACCTGATCCCCGACTGGAACGACGCGGTGTACCGCGGCGAGTGGCGCCAGGCGATCGAGATCGCGCACGAGACCAACAACTTCCCCGAGTTCACCGGGCTGATCTGCCCCGCCCCGTGCGAGTCGGCCTGCGTGCTGGACATCAACGACGACCCCGTGACGATCGAGCAGATCGAGCTGGCGATCGCCGAGCGCGCGTGGGCCAGCGGCTGGATCGTCCCCGCGCCGCCGCGGGAGCGCACCGAGCGCTCGGTGGGCGTGATCGGCTCGGGCCCCGCGGGGCTCGCCGTGGCCGACGAGCTCAACAAGCTCGGCCACGCCGTCACGGTGTACGAGCGCGACGAGGGCGTGGGCGGGCTGATGCGCTTCGGGGTGCCCGACGCCAAGCTGGAGAAGTGGATCATCGACCGCCGCGCCGACCTGCTGGCCGCCGAGGGGGTCGAGTTCCGCTGCGGCGTGGACGTGGGCCGCGACGTGAGCGCGGCGCAGCTGCGCGAGCGCCACGACGCGCTGGTGGTGGCGATCGGCTCGCGCGTGCACCGCGACCTCGAGGTCCCCGGCCGCGAGCTCGAGGGCGTCCACTTCGCGATGGACTACCTCTACCAGCGCAACCGCGCCGTGGCCCGCATGGAGGGCCGCCCGGCGCCCGAGCCGCAGATCCCGATCTCGGCCGCGAACAAGCACGTGATCGTGGTGGGCGGCGGCGACACCGGGATGGACTGCATGTCGAACTCGCTGCGCGAGGGCGCGCTGGACGTGCGGATGCTCGACGTCTACCCCGAGCTCCCGCCGACCGGGCGCCACGAGACGACGCCGTGGCCGCTGGCGCCCAAGCGCACGCGCACGACGTACGCACTGGACGAGGGCGGCGAGCGTCAGTGGAACGCCGAGGTCGTCGCGGTGCAGGGCGACGGGCGCGTGCAGCGCGTGCTGGCCCGGCGCGTGGAGGGGTCCTCGTCGCGCGACCTGCGCCCCGTTCCCGACAGCGAGTTCGAGCTGCCAGCCGACCTGGTGCTGATCGCGATCGGCTTCTCGCACCCCGAGCACGAGGGCCCAATCGACGAGCTGGCGCTCGACAAGGACGCGCGCGGCAACGTCAAGGCGCCGGTCTACGCCACCTCGAGCGACGGCGTGTTCGCCTGCGGGGACGCGCGGATCGGCCAGTCGCTCGTCGTGACGGCCATCGCCGAGGGACGCAAGTGCGCACGCATGGTCGACCGCTTCCTGGGCGGCTCCGAGCCGCTGCCCCCGCCCGAGGACCCCGACGCGCACTTCATCGAGCACCAGGCCGAGACGGCCGGCAGCGTGACGATGAGCCACCCGCTGCCGGCGGAGAGCTAGTCGCGCCTACGCGTGCTCGTCGCGCTGCAGGGCGCGGCGGTTCTCGGCGCGCTCGCCCATGGCCAGGGCGAGGATGTAGACGATCAGGCCGTTGACCACCAGGCCGATGCCGCCGAAGGTCACCAGCAGGCCGAACGTGGAGTCGAAGGCGCTCAGCGCAAGCACGCTTCGAAGTCTACCCGGCGTGCCGCCTGAAAAGTTGACGCTGGCGTCATCTTCTGGCTAGGCTGGCGGCATGCCCTCCTCCTCCACCCTCCCCCGCGTCGCCGTCATCGGCGCCGGGTCCTCCGGGATCGCCGGCGCCAAGGCCCTGCACGAGCACGGCATCCCCTTCGACTGCTTCGAGAAGTCCGACCAGGTCGGCGGGAACTGGGTCTTCGGCAACCGCAACGGGATGTCGTCGGCCTACCGCACGCTGCACATCAACACCTCGCGCGAGCGGATGGAGTACTCGGACTTCCCGATGCCCAAGGACTTCCCGGACTTCCCCCACCACACGCACATCGCGAAGTACTTCACCGACTACGCCGACCACTTCGGGTTCCGCGACCGCATCCGCTTCGGGACCGGCGTCGAGCACGCGGCGCGCCGCGACGACGGCATCTGGGACGTGCGCCTGGACACCGGCGAGACGCTCGAGTACGACGCGGTGATCGTGGCCAACGGCCACCACTGGGACCCGCGCTGGCCCGAGCCCCCGTTCCCCGGGACGTTCTCCGGCCGCGAGATGCACGCCCACCACTACAAGGGGCCGGAGGAGTTCGCCGGCAAGCGCGTGGTGATCCTGGGCATGGGCAACAGCGCGATGGACCTGGCCGTCGACGCGTCGTATGTGGCCGACGAGACCTACCTGGCGGCGCGCCGCGGGGCCTGGGTGCTGCCGAAGTACCTCGGCGGCAAGCCGATCGACCAGCCCAACCGCCACGGCCTGCTGGCCCGGATGCTGGGCCACGGCGCCGTGCCGTTCAAGATCCGCGCGCACTTCCTGCAGAAGACGCTCGAGGAGGCGGTGGGGCGCATGGAGGACTACGGCCTGCCCAAGCCCGACCACAACGTCGGCGAGGCGCACCCAACGGTCTCCGGGCGGATTCTCGACCGCCTCGCGCACGGCACGATCACGCCCAAGCCCAACATCGCCGAGCTGCGCGGCGACCGCGTGGCCTTCGCGGACGGCAGCGAGGTCGAGGCCGACGTCGTCGTGTACTGCACGGGCTACAAGGTGACGTTCCCGTTCTTCGACGAGGACTTCATCTCGGCGCCGGACAACGACCTGCCGCTATTCCGCCGCGTCTTCCATCCCGACCTCCCGGACGTGTTCTTCCTCGCGCTGCTGCAGCCACTGGGCGCGACGATGCCCCTGGCCGAGGCGCAGGGCCAGTGGGTGGCGGAGTACCTGCGCGGCGACTACGCGCTGCCGCCGCGGGCCGACCTGCTCGAGGACATCCGTGTGGAGCGGGACAAGATGTTCAAGCGCTACGTGCGCTCCAAGCGCCACACGATGCAGATCGACTTCGACCAGTACATGTGGCAGCTGGGGCGCGAGCGCGCGCGGGGCGCCGAGCGGGCGCGGCGGCAGGGCTTCCGTCCCCCCGTCCCGGCGCGGGCGGCCAGCGCCGTCGCGGCGTGAGCGCCGCCGCCGTCGCGGGACGGCGCGAGCGCACGAAGGCCGCCAACCGGGCGGCCATCCTGGCCGCGGCGCGCGAGGTGTTCGCCGAGCTGGGCTACGGCGCGGCCACCGTGCGCGACGTCGTGCGCCGCACCGGCCTGGCCGCGGGGACGTTCTACAACTACTTCCCCGACAAGGAGTCGGTCCTGCGCGCGCTGGTCGAGGACAACGCCGCGGTGATCCGCGCGCGCCTGCGCGAGGCGCGCGGCCGCGCCACCTCCGTGGAGCAGTTCGTCCACGACGGCTACCGCACGTACTTCGAGTACATCCTCGAGGACCCGGCGACGTTCGAGCTGATGCGCCGCAACGCGGGCACGATCCGCGAGCTGATGGGCGAGCCGGCCCTGGGCGCGGGGGTCGAGGACCTGATCGCCGACCTGCGCGAGCGCATCGCCGGCGGCGACCTGGCCGACCACGACGCGGAGTACATGGGCGCGGCGATGGCGGGCGCCGGGGTGGAGATCGCGATGCGGATGATCGAGCGCGACCCCCCCGACGTGGAGGGCGCGACGCGCTTCGCCACGGCGCTGTTCCTCGGCGGGCTGGCGCGGCTCGGGCGCGCGTAGACTGCCGCGCCTGCCGACCTTCTGCCGCCACAACCGCTTCGTCCAGAACTGCCCGATCTGCTCGCGCGAGGCCGAGGCGGCCAAGCCGGCGCCGCCGGCCCGCACGCGGGCTCCGCGGAGTCGCTCGCGGGGGGCGCCGCGAAGCTCCGGCGGCTCGGCCGTGCGGATCCGCCAGGCGGCGCGCGTGGCCGACGACGGCTACCGCTCGCCGCTCGTACCGGGTCTGCGCGTGGCCGCCGACGCGCAGCGGCTGGCCGCGGAGATCGGCTTCGCCGGTGCGCGGCTGGCCGAGCTCGCCGCGTCCCCGCCCGGCCTGTACGCCGAGGTGGCCGGGGGGGCGGACGTCGAGGAGGCGACCTGGCTGGCGTTCCTGATCGCCTACGTCTCGCCGGCGGAAGGCGAGGACCCGTTCGCCGCGATCCGCGCCGCACGCGTTCCATGGGCGAGCGGGGAGATGCCGAACGTCGACGCTGATCGCGTCGGCCCCCGCTCCGCGTACGACCCGGCGCGGGTCGGGGAGACGGTCGTCGCCTACCGGCGCTGGGCGCAGCGGGCCGGCTCCCAGGCGGCGGCCTTCACCGGCGAGGCGCACTGGGACGGCGAGCGGCGCTTCGCCCGCGCCTTCGAGCGCCTGGCGCTGCCCGGCTTCCCGCGCACCGCGCGCTTCGACCTGCTCGTGACCCTGGGGCGGACCGGCCGCTACGACATGCGCGCCGGATCGCTGCTGCTGGCCGGCGCCGCGGCCGAGGACGACACCGCGGTGGCGGCCAAGCGCGTGTTCGGCATCGCCGACCCGCTGCTGATCGACCGTCGCGCTCTCTCGCTGGCCCAGGCGTGCGAGACGCCGCTCGAGGCCCTCGACCTGGCGCTGTTCAACTGGCAGCGCGGCGAGCAGGGCCGGGCCACGCTGGGCGCGGGCGCCCTCGACACGGCGGGTGCGGCGGCGCGCGCGGCGGACGCCCTCGGCGTGCCGCCGTCCTAGACTGAGACGCGCGCCCCCATGGTGTAACGGTTAGCACGCGAGCCTTTCACGCTCGAAGCGGGAGTTCGACTCTCCCTGGGGGTACTTCAGCGCGGCCGCAGGACCAGCCGGGCCGAGGCGATGCGCAGGTGGTCGAAGCCCGTGTCGGCGTGGGCCGGTGTCCGCGAGCCCAGTAGGCGCCACAGCTCCGAGCCGCGCGGCGCGCTCACCGTGGCCACGCAACCGCGGCCCGAGCGCACGCAGTAGCGATCGTTAGCCCGCGGGACGCGCAGGACGAAGCCGGCGCGCCGGCCCTCCGTCCCGAACCAGAACACGTTCTCGTGGCTGTGGGGGCTGTCCAGCTCGCGGGCCTGCACGACGGCGGTGTACCCGCCCCGCGGCGCCGGGTCGACCACCCGCGTGCGCGCGCCGTGGCGCAGAGACAGGCCGCGCACCAGGCGCAGCGGCTGGCCCGCCGCCCGCAGCGCGGCGCGCAGCGCCGGGCTGTTCGTGTCCCCGCCGAGCAGGTAGTGGTGGAAGCCCGCCGGTCCCGCGCCCTCGCCGGGCAGCGCGCCGGGCGGCGTGACCTGCGCGCCGACCAGGCTCAGCACCGCCGGTCCGCTCCGGTCGCCCACGCGCACGCGGTCGCAGCCCAGCACCCAGAGCCCCAGCGTCGCGTGGCGCGGGCCGAAGTGGTCGCCGAGGTGGTAGCCGGCGGGCACCAGCCGGCGCAGCGCGGCGGGGGCCGTGCGGAACAGGTGCACGGTCATC
Source organism: Solirubrobacteraceae bacterium (assembly GCA_031177685.1). Taxonomy (GTDB): domain Bacteria; phylum Actinomycetota; class Thermoleophilia; order Solirubrobacterales; family Solirubrobacteraceae; genus AC-38. The sequence goes on from JAPSGI010000008.1 coordinate 195,336, forward strand.
CAGCACCCCGACAGCCGCGCCTCGGTCGGAGCGGGGTCGGCGCGGCGCTCGGGCGCGTCCGCGCAGCCGGCCGCCACGGCGGCCAGCGCCAGCGCGATCGCGATCCGTTTTCGCATCCCGAACCTCCCCTCCGGTCCCGTCCGTGGGGTTAGGATCGCATCGAATGAAGCTCTACGTCTGCTACGGCACCTTCAAGACGCCGCGACCCGGCGGGCATCCCTGCGCGAACGCGTACGAGGCGCTCACCGACGCCGGCCACCGCCCCGAGGTGATCAAGTCCTACGGCGCCGGCATCCTGCCCGGCCTGTTCAACCGCACGCGCGGGCGCCGCGAGGTCAAGGAGCGCACCGGTTCCTACATGGTCCCCGTGCTGGTCACCGACGAGGGCGAGACGATCCAGGACTCCAAGGCGATCGTCGACTGGGCCAAGGCCCACCCGGCCTAGTGTCCTGAGTCGTCAGTTCGCCGCCGCTTCCCGGCGTCTGGCCGCGCCTGCCGCCACCCGCGGGAATCGCCGATGCTTCGGCATCGACTCATCCCGCGTGCGTCGTCAGCCACGCC
>JAPSGI010000029.1 GCA_031177685.1 Solirubrobacteraceae bacterium
CGGAGAGCTGGACGACGAGGACCAGGTAGAAGACCAGCAGCGCGTTGGGCTGGTCCCAGTGGACGTCGAGCAGCAGGAGTGCCGGGACGTAGGAGACGCAGTAGACGCAGACCATCAGCCCCCATTGGATCGTCGCGGCGCGCTCGAGGAAGCGCTCGGTGTCACCCATGATCACCATGCTCGTGGGGACGAGCACGAAGACGTAGACGGGCACGAGGATCGCGAAGAACCCGTACCAGCCGAACCCGACCAGCAGGTACTGAAGCGGTGTGAACACGAAGAAGGCGGCGACCAGCGTCCGGTGATCGGCACGCGAGGAGTGCACCAGCGTGACGAACTCGCGCAGCGCCAGGACGCTGATCAGCGCGAAGAGCACGATCGAGCCGACGCCGCCGGTCAGGGTCGCGATCGCGAATGCGGTGGCCATCGCCCACCAGCTGCGCATGCGCACATTGATGTCCTCCACGGTCGCCACGCCGGCAGGGCTCGTGGCCACCCGACGCAGCGCCAGGCTGGCCGCGGTGCCGAGCGCTAGCAGCGCGACCAGGCCGATCAGCAGGCGCGCGAGCTCCGGGGTCATGCGAGCGCCACCACCGCGGCGTGCGCGCGCTCCAGGAAGGCGCGCTTGCCCTCGTCCGGCTCCAGTTGCATCGACGCCCCGAACGTCACGCGGCTCAGCAGCGGAATGGGCATCGCCTCGCCCTTGGGCAGCACGCGGTTGAGGTTCTCGAGGTGGACCGGCACGCAGATCGCGTCCGGCCGGGCGCGGCAGAGGTGGTACAGGCCCGACTTGAAAGGCGCCACCAGCTCGCCGTCGCCGCGTGTGCCCTCGGGAAAGAGGATCAGGCCGTCGCCGTCGGCCAGGGCGGCGGCACAGGCGTCGATCGCGTCGCGCGGGTCGCCCCCGCCACGCGCGACTAGGACGGCGCGGAACACGCGCCCAGCGAGGTGCCGGCGCAGCCGGCCGCGGCTCCAGTAGTCGGCGGCGGCGACTGGCCGCGTGACCGCCCGCACGGCCGGCGGCAGCGACGACCAAATCACCAGGAAGTCTAGGTGGCTGCTGTGGTTGGCGAAGTACACCCGCGGCGAGGCGTCCGGGATCGCGGTCAAGTAGCGCACCCGGGCGCCGCTGATCGCGCGGGCGATCCAGGCCAGCACCGCCGCGCTCACCGCAGCGCCCTCCGCAGCCGCGCCAAGCGCCCGCCCGCGGTGACGAGGGACCCGGCGAAGATGACGCCGACCGCGACGGCCAGCACGTCGAGCGTCGCGACGGCGCCCAGGCACGCCGCTGTCAGCAGCGCCATGCGGCGCGGCTTGGACATCAGCCCGGAGAAGTCCTGCGGCTGCCCGAGCGCGCCGCCGAGCGCACGCGCGTACGCGGTCAGCACCGCAGCCAACGCCGCCGCCCAGCCGAGCTCTGGGACCGACGCGGCGTACCCGGCGGCGACCAGTAGGAGCGAGTCGGCCAGCCGGTCCGGGACCTCGTTGAACAGCTCGCCGTCGGGCCTGCCAAGGCCGCCTTCGACCGCCACCAGCCCGTCGAGCAGGTTGCACAAGAGCCGGAGCTGGATGGCGACGGCCGCCCCGGCGAGCAGTGCGGCTTGGCCGATCCCGTCGACCTCGGACGCCCCAATCAGGGCCGCGGCGCCCGCCGCCGCCGCGATCACGCCGGCGATCGAGATCGCGTTCGGTGCCACCTTGCGCGCCGCCAGCCCGCCTGCCACGTGGCGCACGACCACCGAGCCCCGTGACTTCAGAGGGCGGCGTGCAGCAGGAGGGGTGGTGGCGAGGTCGGCCATCGCTGTGCAAGACCGAGATCGGCACCG
>JAPSGI010000009.1 GCA_031177685.1 Solirubrobacteraceae bacterium
GCAGCCCGCGCTTCATAGCCTCCCACCTATCCTGAGCGAGACGCACCGGACTCCAATACCAAGTTGTAGTAAAGGTTCACGGGGTCTTTCCGTCTTGCCGCGGGTACTCGGCATCTTCACCGAGACTGCAATTTCACCGAGCCCCTCGTTGAGACAGCGTTCAAGTCGTTACGCCATTCGTGCAGGTCGGAACTTACCCGACAAGGAATTTCGCTACCTTAGGACGGTTATAGTTACCGCCGCCGTTTACCGGGGCTTAGTTTCAGTGCTTCGGGCCGAAGCCCTAACACCTCCACGTAACCTTCCGGCACCGGGCAGGCGTCAGCCCCTATACGTCGTCTTACGACTTAGCAGAGACCTGTGTTTTTGGTAAACAGTCGCTTGAACCAATTCACTGCGGCCCCCTCGGGCTCGGGCCGCGAAGGCCGTCACCCTACCGGGGCACCCCTTATCCCGAAGTTACGGGGCGATTTTGCCGAGTTCCTTAACGAGGGTTATCTCGATCACCTTAGTATTTTCTACTTGTCCACCTGTGTCGGTTTTGGTACGGGCACGCGCGTCCTCCCTAGAGGTTTTTCTCGGAGGCATGGCTTCAGGGACTCGCCGGCTTAGAGCCAGCTGGCATCGCACCTCAGGTTATGCGGCCACGCATTTACGCGGCCACCCCTACATGCTTACCCCAGGACGACCATCGCCTGGGTTCCCCTAGCCTTCCTCGTCATCCCATCGGTCAGACGGACGCGACGTGGTACGGGAATATCAACCCGTTGGCCATCGACTACGCCTTTCGGCCTCGCCTTAGGTCCCGACTAACCCTGAGCAGACGAACTTTACTCAGGAAACCTTGGACAATCGGCGGAGGGGATTCTCACCCCTCTTTCGTTACTCATGCCGGCATTCTCACTTCCCAGGCCTCCACAGCTCGCTTACGCGGCTGCTTCGCGGGCCAGGGAACGCTCTCCTACCACGCGATCGGTCCGAAGACCTCACGCATCCGCAGCTTCGGTGGTTAGCTTGAGCCCCGTTACATTGTCCGCGCCCGAACACTTGACCAGTGAGCTGTTACGCACTCTTTCAAGGATGGCTGCCTCTAAGCCAACCTCCTGGTTGTCTCTGCATTCGAACATCGTTTGCCACTTAGCTAACACTTGGGGACCTTAGCTGGCGGTCTGGGCTGTTTCCCTCTTGACGCTGAAGTTTATCCCCCAGCAACTGACTCCCGGAGTACACGTAATGGTCTTCGGAGTTTGCCTGAAGTCGGTAACCTGGTAGGGCCCCTAGTCCAAACAGTGCTCTACGGCCAAAACGCAATTTATCCGAGGCTATACCTAAATATATTTCGGAGAGAACCAGATATCTCTGAGCTTGATTAGCCTTTCACTCCGACCCACAGGTCATCCGCCCAGTTTTCAACCTAGGTCGGTTCGGCCCTCCACGAGGTCTTACCCCCGCTTCAGCCTGCCCATGGGTAGCTCGCTCAGTTTCGGGTCTACCGCCTATGACTGTGTCGCCCTATTCGGACTCGCTTTCGCTACGGCTCCGCTCATCGCTTAACCTTGCCACAGACGCGTAACTCGCCGGCTCGTTATGCAAAAAGCACGCCGTCACACCACGAAGGTGCTCCGACCGCTTGTAGGCAAACGGTTTCAGGTACTATTTCACTCCCCTTCAGGGGTACTTTTCACCTTTCCCTCACGGTACTAGTCCGCTATCGGTCACCAGGTAGTACTTAGCCTTGGAGGGTGGTCCCCCCAGATTCAGTCCGCGTTTCACGGGTGCGGACCTACTCAGGGACGTCTGACGGAAGGCCGCATGGTTTCGCCTACGGGACGGTTGCCCTCTGTGGTGCGCGGTTCCACGCGCTTCGGCTACCACACGACTTTGTAACTTCCGCCGGGCCGGACACGGCCCGGAACAGACGCCCTACAACCCCCGGCAGGCAACGCGTGTCCGCTTACACCTGCCAGGTTTGGGCTGATCCCCTTTCGCTCGCCACTACTCGGGGAGTCTCGGTTGATTTCCTTTCCTCGGGGTACTGAGATGTTTCACTTCCCCCGCTTGTCTTCGCCGTGCCTATGTGTTCAGCACGCGATGACGCCGCATTACCGGCGCCGGGTTTCCCCATTCGGGCATCCGCGGGTCATAGGCTGTTCAGCGCCTCACCGCGGCTTATCGCAGCCGTCCACGCCCTTCATCGACTCCTGGTGCCAAGGCATCCACCGCTTGCCCTTATTATCTTGACGGTGATCGCGCCGTACGTCGCCGCGCGCACGAAGCGCGCGCTTTCGCACGGCACGGTGATACCCGTTATTGGCATCGCTGTGCAGTTCTCAAGGTCCGCGGAGAGGCTGGGCGGGGACTCCGCCCGTGCGGTCTCTCAAAACTCGACAGCATGCAGGCCGGCGCAGCTCCGCACGAGGCGGTGCGCCCGGCCCTTCCAGGTCCGGTCGACGTTCTAGAGAGGCACGGCCGCATGAGCGACCGGCTCTCGCACCGTGGTTGCGGTGCTCCCTAGAAAGGAGGTGATCCAGCCGCACCTTCCGGTACGGCTACCTTGTTACGACTTCACCCCAGTCACTGGCCCCACCTTCGACGGCTCCCTCCCTTGCGGGTTGGGCCACCGGCTTCGGGCGTTGCCAATTCCCGTGGTGTGACGGGCGGTGTGTACAAGACCCGGGAACGTATTCACCGCGGCAGTGCTGATCCGCGATTACTAGCAACTCCGCCTTCATGGAGGCGGGTTTCAGCCTCCAATCCGAACCGAGACGCGCTTTAAGGGATTCGCTCCACCTCGCGGTATCGCAACCCTCTGTACGCGCCAATGTAGCACGTGTGTAGCCCTGGACATAAGGGGCATGATGACTTGACGTCGTCCCCACCTTCCTCCGGTTTGTCACCGGCAGTCTCGCATGAGTCCCCAACTGAATGCTGGCAACATGCGACAAGGGTTGCGCTCGTTGCGGGACTTAACCCAACATCTCACGACACGAGCTGACGACAGCCATGCACCACCTGTGAGAGTGCCCCGAAGGGAAGCCGTGTTTCCACGGCGGTCACTCACATGTCAAGCCCAGGTAAGGTTCTTCGCGTTGCGTCGAATTAAACCACATGCTCCGCTGCTTGTGCGGGTCCCCGTCAATTCCTTTGAGTTTTAGCCTTGCGGCCGTACTCCCCAGGCGGGGCACTTAATGCGTTAGCGCCGGCACGGGGGGAGTCGACACCCCCCACACCTAGTGCCCATCGTTTACGGCGTGGACTACCAGGGTATCTAATCCTGTTTGCTCCCCACGCTTTCGCGTCTCAGCGTCAGTGCCGTCCCAGCGAGCTGCCTTCGCCATTGGTGTTCCTCCTGATATCTGCGCATTTCACCGCTACACCAGGAATTCCACTCGCCTCTTCCGGACTCAAGCCCGACAGTTTCCACCGGCATTCCGAGGTTGAGCCTCGGACTTTCACGGCGGACTTGTCGGGCCGCCTACACGCTCTTTACGCCCAATAATTCCGGACAACGCTTGCCCCCTACGTATTACCGCGGCTGCTGGCACGTAGTTAGCCGGGGCTTCTTCTGAAGGTACCGTCACTCCGATCCGCTATTAACGGCCAAAGCTTCGTCCCAACTGAAAGAGGTTTACAACCCGAAAGCCTTCTTCCCCCACGCGGCGTTGCTGCGTCACGCTGTCGCGCATTGCGCAAGATTCCCCACTGCTGCCTCCCGTAGGAGTCTGGGCCGTGTCTCAGTCCCAGTGTGGCTGATCGTCCTCTCAGACCAGCTACCCATCGCAGCCTTGGTGAGCCGTTACCTCACCAACAAGCTAATGGGCCGCGGGCCCATCCCGATGCGAAGGCCGAAGCTATCTTTAGTCGCACCCCTTGAGGGGTGCGACCACATCCGGTATTAGCCCGAGTTTCCTCGGGTTGTCCCGGTCATCGGGGCAGGTTACCCACGTGTTACTCACCCGTTCGCGGCTTTGCCCCGGGCCGAAGCCCGGTTCGTCGCTCCACTTGCATGTGTTAAGCACGCCGCCAGCGTTCGTCCTGAGCCAGGATCAAACTCTCCGTGACGTACCGCGAGGCGCGAGCCCCGCGGGAACAGAGAGCGTCATGGCACGTCTTGGATGCTCCGTACACATGGGAGCACCCTGTGCATGACGGGTCAATCTTGGCCGCCGGCCTTCGCCGAAGCGATCGGCCGGACGGTCGAACCTGGACGCGCATCGTAGATCGAGGGTTCGATCGCGATGCGCATGCTGTCGAGTTTTCAAAGACCGCCGTGCCTCTGCCGGCTCGGGGGGCTCCCGGTCCGGCGACACGTGCTCGCACCGAATCGCTTCGGTACGAACCCGGCCGCCCAGTATAGCGCGCGGCGGGCCGAGCGCTCGACCGGATCGGCCGCACGAACAAGTCAGGCTTGCGCGCTCCCGGAGGCCGGCATCCGTTGCCGATCGGGGCCGCGCGCGGCGCAGCATAGCGCTTCTCCCCGGACGCCCTCCCGTGCCGGCCTTCAGGACGCCACGTGGACGTGCACGACGCGCCGGCGCGGGCGGTCGTCGAAGTCCAGCAGGACGACCTGCTGCCAGGTTCCCAGCACGAGCCGCCCGCCCACCACGGGAATCGACTCGGAGGGCCCGACGATGGCCGCGCGCATGTGCGCGTGGGAGTTGGTGTCGTGGTTGAGCCGGTTGTGGGCGTAGTCGCCCTCCGCGGGGATCAGGCGCTCCAGCGCCTCGGTCAGGTCCTGCACGCCGCCGGGCTCGTACTCCATCGTGGTCACCGCGACGGTCGAGCCCACGGCGGCGACGGTCGCCACCGCCTCGGAGGCGCCGGACTGGCGCACGACGCTGGCCACCCCGCCGGTGATGTCGACGATCTGTCCGTGGCCGGCCGTCTCGAGCCGCAGCAGCCCGGCGTGCACCGACATCAGGACGCGCGGCGCAGGCGGCGGAAGCGGCGCTTGCCCACCTGCAGGACCGCGCCGTCCAGGCGGTCGGCCGGCACGTCGGCGTCCGTCACGGCCTCCCCGTCCAGGCGGACGCCGCCCTGGGCGATCAGGCGCCGGCCCTCGGAGCGCGACAGGCCGAAGGCCTCCTCGAGGACCCCGGGCAGGTGCACGGCCCCGTCGTCGCCCGCGAACGTGGCCTCCTCGATCTCCTCCGGCGCCTCTCGCTCGACGTGGATGCGGTCGAAGCGCTCCTCGGCGGCGGTGGCCGCATCGGCGCCGTGGAAGCGCGCCACCAGCGCCCGTGCCAGCGCGCGCTTGGCGTCGCGCGGGCCCAGCTCGGGATCCGGCCCGGTGCGCAGCAGCAGCCGGTACCACGCGGCCATCGCGTCGTCGGGCACGCTCAGCGTCTTGCCGTAGATCTCGTCGGGGGGCTCGGTGACGCCGACGTAGTTGCCCAGGCTCTTGGACATCCGCTGCACGCCGTCGGTCCCCGGCAGGATCGGCATGGTGAGCGCGACCTGCTCGGGCAGCCCGTAGGCGCGCTGCACGTCGCGGCCCAGGAGGAGGTTGAACTTCTGATCGGTGCCGCCCAGCTCCACGTCGGCGCGCACCGCCACCGAGTCGTAGCCCTGCAGCAGCGGGTAGAGCAGCTCCAGGACGGAGATCGGCTCGCGCGCCCCGAAGCGCTTGGCGAAGTCGTCGCGCTCCAGCAGCTGCGCCACCGTGGTCGTGCGGGCCAGCGCGAAGAGGTCGTCGACGCGCATGTCGAGCCACTCCCCGTTGCGCCGCACCTCGACCTTGGCGGGATCGGGGTCCAGAACCCGGTAGGCCTGCTCCTGGAAGGTGTGCGCGTTGGCGTCGATCTCCTTGCCCGAGAGGACCGGCCGGGTGCTCGACCGGCCGCTGGGGTCCCCGACGCGCGCGGTGTAGTCGCCCACGATCAGGACCACGACGTGGCCGGCGTCCTGGAAGGCGCGCAGCTTGTCCAGCACGACGACGTGGCCGAGGTGGATGTCCGGCGCCGTGGGGTCGATCCCGAGCTTGACGCGCAGCGGGCGTCCCTCGCGCCGCGCCGTCCGCAGCTTCTCCGCCAGCCCTCCCTCGGGGAGGCATTCCTCGGCCCCGGCGGCCAGCTCGGCGGCCTGTCGCGAGGCCTCGGGGTCGGATTCGTCCATCCGGGCCAATGCTAGACTCTCGCCGCCGTGGAGCCGTATGAGCAGGGCGGCTTCTCTCCGCGTCTGACGCTCCGCGGACGCAAGCAGTCGGTTCTCTGCGAATGAGCCACGACCCCCCATCCGTCGGGGCGCCGGACCGGCGTCCGCGCGTCTACAAGCTCCGCCTCGCCCTGATCGTGGCGGGCCTGGGGATGCTCGCCGCCGTCTCGACCGTGTTCGGGATGATGATGGCCGTCGCGCAGGACCTCCCGTCGCTGGAGAACCGCGAGGAGTACAAGCGCTCACGCAACTCGGTCCTGCTGGACGTCAACGGCAAGCCGCTGGGCGTCCTGACCGGCTCCGAGAACCGGATCCTGCTGACCGGGGACCAGATCGCGCCGGTCATGCAGCGGGCGGTCATCGCGATCGAGGACCGGCGCTTCTACGAGCACAACGGCATCGACCCGCGCGGGATCGGGCGGGCCCTGTTCGCCGACGTGACGCGCCGCAAGGCGGTGCAGGGCGGCTCGACCATCCCCCAGCAGTTCGTCAAGAACGCGCTGGCCACCCAGTCCAAGCGGACGGTCTTCGAGAAGCTCCGCGAGGCCGCGCTCGCCTACCACCTGACGCGCAAGTGGAGCAAGCGCAAGATCCTCACCGAGTACCTGAACTCGATCTACTTCGGCAACGGCGCCTACGGAGTCGAGTCCGCCGCGCGCGTGTACTTCTCCTCGGCCCATCCCGGGTGCGGGCAGGACGGCGCGCCCACCTGCGCGTCCCAGCTGGAGCCCGCGGAGGCCGCGCTGCTGGCGGGGATGATCGCCTCGCCGTACGCCTGGGACCCGGTCAACTTCCCGGCCCAGGCCAAGCGCCGGCGCGACGTCGTGCTGAGCAAGATGCTCGAGGAGGATTACCTGACCCAGGGCGACTACGACGCCGCGATCGCACAGCCCCTGCCCACGCGCGACACGATCCAGCCGCCGCGCGAGGACTCCAAGGCGCCGTACTTCACGTCGTGGGTCAAGGCCCAGGTCGTGGACCGCTTCGGCGCCACGAAGGCGTTCAGCGGCGGCCTGCGGATCCGCACGACCCTGGACCTGGACCTCCAGACCGCCGCCCAGGAGGCCGTCAGCAACCACCTCTCGGACTCCAACGGGCCCGCCGCGGCGCTGGTGGCGATCGACAATCAGACCGGCGAGGTGCGGGCGATGATCGGCGGGCGCCCGGGCAAGGATTACGGCGACGCGCCGTTCAACCTCGCCACGCAGGGCCAGCGCCAGCCCGGGTCGGTGTTCAAGGCCTTCACGCTCGCCGCCGCCCTGCGCGAGGGGATCTCCCCCTACTCGACGTGGGAGTCGCGGCGCAAGATCTTCGACGTGCGCAACAGCGCCGACAAGTTCGAGAAGTTCGTGGTCAACAACTACGAGGGCCAGTACAGCGGCGTGACGACGCTGGCCGGCGCGACGGCGCAGTCGGACAACTCGGTCTACGCGGAGGTGGGCCTGAAGGTGGGGCCGCGCAAGATCGCCCGGATCGCGCGCGAGATGGGAATCCGCACGCCGCTGTCCACCAACGAGGCGATGACGCTGGGCGGCCTCAAGCAGGGGGTCACGCCGCTGGACATGGCGCACGCGTTCGAGGTCTTCCCCGCCGGCGGCAAGCGGGTGACGGGCACGCTGGGCGCGGCGCAGGACGGGCCGGTCGGGATCAAGGAGGTGTTCGATCCGCTGCGCAAGCGCACGATCCGCAACCAGACCCGCAAGGTGCGGGTCGTGTCCAAGCGCCTGACCGAGGAGGCGATCCCGCTGCTGCAGGGCGTGGTCCAGCGCGGGACGGGGACCGCGGCCAACACGGGCGGGTTCGTGGCCGGCAAGACCGGGACGACCGAGAACTACGGCGACGCCTGGTTCGTCGGCTTCAACAAGCGCTGGACCGTGGCGGTGTGGGTCGGCTACCCGGACACCCTGCGGCCGATGAAGTACGAGTACGGCGGACGGCCCGTGACCGGCGGCAGCTTCCCCGCGGACATCTTCCAGGACTTCATGATCGCCGCCGACGGGATCCTCGACCAGCGCCTGGCCGAGCGCGCGGAGCGCGAGGGACGCACGTTCACCCGGGACGAGGAGTCCAGCGCCGCCGGCACGGGCGCCGGGGTGCCCGAGGGCAGCGGCGGCGCAACGGGCGAGGGCTCCGGCGAGTCCGGCGGGTCCTCGGGTGCCGGGTCCGGCGAGACCGTGGATCCCGGCGGTACGACGGGCGGCGGGGGCGGCGGCGAGTCCGGCGGCGGGGGTGAGACCGGCGGCGGCGGCGCCACGGGCGGCGGCGGCGGCGGCGACTCAGGCGGAGGTGCCGGCGGTGGCGGCGCCAGCGGCGGCTCGGCCGCGGGCGGCTCCGCGGCGCCATAACGGCGCCGTGTGGGATTCACCGCCATATAGGCGGATAAGGCAACAATGCTCAGCGCGGGCGGGGGCGGGAGACGAACCGGCTGCCGGGCGCGGTGAAGCGCCAGGGCAGCTCGGCCGCCTTGGTGATGCCGATGCGGAGGCTCTCCGTCAGGGCGGGGACGGCCGCGGCGGGGGCGAGGACGCGGATCGGGCCGCCCGCCAGGTCGGTCCCGTCGAGGTCCAGGCCGATGCCCAGCGCCTGGCAGAGCTTGCCCGGGCCCGAGCACAGGTCTTCGAGGGCGTCGACCCCGCGCCGCGCGCGCATCTCGTCGACGCCGTCCAGGGGCTCCAGCGCGCGGATCAGCACCGCGGCGCCCGTGCCCTCCGGCTCGCAGACCGCGTTGAGCATCGCGTGGATCCCGTAGGAGCGATACACGTACGCGCGGCCCGGCGGGCCGAACAGCGTGCGCGTGCGGGCAGTCAGGCCGGCGAAGGCATGGCACGCCGGCTCGGTCTGGTGGTAGGCCTCGGTCTCCACGATCGTCCCCGACACGCCCCGGTGGGAGACCACGCACCCGACGAGGTCACGCGCCACCTCGAGAACGGGCCGCGCGTAGAACGCCGCGCCAAGCGGAGAGCCGGACCCTGGCAGACCGGCCGCATCCACCCCCCGACCGGCCGCCTTTCTTCCGACGGCGCGAGCGCGCGTACTCACGGCAGCCGCGACCGCGCCAGCTCCAGCTGCTCGCGCACCCGCACCAGCGCCGTGCCCCCCTCGGACACCTTGGACTCCAGCCACGCCCCCTCCCCCAGCACGGCGTAGAAGTCGTCGTCCAGGGCCGGATGGTGCGCGGCCAGCTCCTCGCGCGACAGGGCGGACAGGGAACGGCCGGACTCCAGGGCGCTGCGCACCAGCCCGGCCACCACGCCGTGCGACTCGCGGAACGGCACGCCCTTGCGCACCAGCAGGTCGGCGACGTCGGTCGCCGCGAGGAACTCGTCGCCGGACGCGGCCGCCAGGCGCTCGCGGCGCAGCGCGATCCCCTCCAGCATCCCGCGCGCGGCCACCAGGCACAGCTCGAGCGTGTCCGCCGCGTCGAAGAGGTGCTCCTTGTCCTCCTGCATGTCCTTGTTGTAGGTCAGCGGCAGGCCGTGGAGCACGCCGTGCAGCGCCACCAGGTGGCCCGCGATCCGCGGTGCCTTGGCGCGCAGCAGCTCCGCGGCGTCCGGGTTCTTCTTCTGCGGCATGATCGACGAGCCCGACGCGAAGGCGTCGGAGACCTCGCAGAATCCGAACTCCTCCGACGACCACAGGACCACCTCGGCGCCCAGCCGCGACAGATGGGTCGCGCAGGTGGCCGCGGCGGCCAGGAAGTCCAGGACGAAGTCGCGGTTCGACACCGCGTCGATCGAGTTCTCCGCCACCGCCGAGAAGCCCAGCTCCGCGGCCAGCGCGCGGCGGTCGGTGGCGAAGTTCACGCCGGCCAGCGCGCCCGCGCCCAAGGGCAGGCGGTCGGCGCCGCGCAGCACGTCGCCGAAGCGCTCGCGGTCGCGGTCGAACATCCAGAAGTAGGCCAGCAGGTGGTGCGAGACGTAGACGGGCTGGGCGCGCTGGAGGTGCGTGTAGCCGGGCATCGGCCAGTCCAGGTGGCGCTCGGCCAGGTCGGCGAGCGTCGCCATCAGCGCCTCCAGGCGCTCGCGCGCCTGCAGCGCGTGCGCGCGCACGAACATGGCCACGTCCGTGGCGACCTGGTCGTTGCGCGACCGCGCGGTGTGCAGGCGCCCGCCCGCCGGGCCGGCGATCTCCGTCACGCGGCGCTCGATCGCCATGTGGACGTCCTCGTCGTCCTCGCGAAACGGGAACCGGCCCTCGTCGAGCTCGCGCTCCACGTCGTCCAGCGCGGAGAGCAGCGTGTCGCGGTCCTCGCCGGTCACGATCCCGCGCTCGGCCAGCATCCGCACGTGCGCGCGCGACTGCGCCACGTCGTAGGGGCCCAGCCGCCAGTCGAATCCGATCGAGGCGTTGAGCGCCCGGAAGGCGTCGTCCTGTGGCTGCGCGAAGCGCGACATGGCGCGCCAGTGTATTTGGCCCGCCCGCCCGGGCTACAGCGCGCCCGCGACCGCCGCGACCTGGAGCCCGAGGAGCATCCCCAGCAGGTACAGGACGCTCGCCCATCCGGCGTACGCGTTGCGCGCGCGGGGATACCAGCGGCTCTCCGGGTCGCGCCCGACCGACCACACGACCGGCAGCGCGAAGGCCAGCCCGGACGCGATCAGCGCCCACGGCGCCCACTCGGCCATCAGGTAGACCGCGTCGAGGCGGAACTGCGAGGCGATGTCCAGCACCACCCGGTGGAACAGGACCACCGGCAGCGCCGTGGCCGCCAGGAAGCCGGCCACCCCCATCCGTTGCGACCGTGCGCGCGCCCGCGCATCCCGGCGAGGGACCCGCCGGTCCGGCCAGAACGCGTCGCGCGTGGGCGTCTCCCGCCGCTCCATGCCCGAACAACGCTACGACAGGGCGTTGCGTAACGCTTCTCCCACGCGCTCCACCTGGCCGTCGGTCATCTCGGGGAAGAACGGCAGCGCCAGCGACCGCGCCGCCACGTCCTCGCACACCGGAAATTCGCCCGGCCGGTGCCCGAAGCGCTCGCGGTAGTACGTCATGAGGTGGATCGCCGGCAGGTAGGGCTTGCTCTGGATGCCCGCCGCGGCGAGCGCGCCCACGACGGCGTCGCGGTCGGCGCCGCGCGGCACCTGCACGACGAACACGAACCAGCCGCGGCGGTTGCCGTCCGCGTCCGGGCAGGGCAGCGTCAGCCCCTCGATCCCCGCCAGCGCCTCGCGGTAGCGCTCCGCGACGCGCGCGCGACCCGCCAGAAGGTCGTCCAGGCGCTCCAGCTGGGCGAGGCCGAGCGCGCAGGCGACGTCGGACAGGCGGTAGTTGAAGCCCAGGCGGTCGTGATCCAGCCAGCCCATGTCGGGCGCGCGCCCCTGGTTGCGCTCGGAGTCGATCCGCTCCTTCACCGCGGCGTCGGACGTGGTCACCATCCCGCCCTCGCCCGTCGTGATCTGCTTGTTGGCGTAGAACGCGAAGACCGCGGAATGCCCGCGCGCGCCCACCGGCGTGCCGTCGGCGTGCACCGCGCCCAGCGCCTCGCAGGCGTCCTCCACGATGGGAAGGCCCAGGCGCTCGAGGGCCGGCAGGTCGGCGGGATAGCCGAAGATGTGGACCGGCAGCAGCGCCCGGGTTCGCTCCGTCACGGCGGCCGCGGCGGCCGCGGGATCGAGGTTCAGCGTCACGGGATCGACGTCCGCGAACACGGGCGTCGCGCGCTCGTAGACGACGGCGTTGGCCGAGGCGACGAAGGAGAACGGCGACGTCACGACCTCGTCGCCGTCGGACACGCCGGCCGCGCGCAGCGCCAGGTGCAGGCCCGCGGTCCCGCTGGACACCGCGCTGGCGTGCGCGACGCCCAGGCGCCCCGCGAACGCCGCCTCGAACTCCGCCAGCCGCGGCCCCAGCGACAGCCGTCCGGACCGCAGCACCTCGAGGACCCGCGCCTCCTCCTCCGCCCGGATGACCGGGCGGGCGAGCGGGATCTCCTCGCTCACTTGAGCGGCTGCGTGCGCACCCGGGCGGGCTGCATGCTGCGCTCGAGCGAGTCGACGAGGGCCTCCCACGACGCCTCGATGACGTTCTCGGACACGCCGATCGAGCCCCAGACCTCCTGGCCGTCGGACGCGTCGAGCAGCACGCGGGTGACCGCGCCGGTGCCCTTGTCCTCGTCGAGGATGCGGACCTTGAAGTTGACGAGCTCGATGTCCTCGAGCTGGGGGTAGATCTCCGTGATCGCGGAGCGCAGGGCGCGGTCCAGCGCGTTCACCGGCCCGTTGCCCTCGGCCGTGCGGACGTAGCGCTCGCCGTCCACCCAGATCTTCACGGTGGCCTCGGTCTCGACCTTGCCGTCGGCGCGCTTCTCCACGATCGCCCGCCACGACTCCAGCCGGAACAGCGGCTCGTACTCCCCGGTCTCCTTGCGCAGCAGCAGCTCGAAGGACCCGTCGGCGGCCTCGTAGTGGTAGCCGCGGTGCTCGAGGTCCTTGACCCGGTCGACGACGCGCTGGGCGGCCGCCTCGTCGAGGTCCAGGCCCGCGGCCGCGGCGGCCGAGCGCACGGTCCCCTTCCCCGACAGCTCGGACACCAGCACCTGGCGCGAGTTGCCCACGCGCTCGGGCTCGACGTGCTCGAACGTCGCCGGGTCCACGTTCACGCCGGCGACGTGCATCCCGCCCTTGTGCGCGAACGCGTTGCGCCCGACGTAGGGCTGGTCGGGGTCCGGCGGGAAGTTGAGCAGCTCGTCGGCAAAGTGCGCCACCTCCGTCAGGCGGCTCAGGCGCTCGTCGTCCAGGCAGCCGTACCCGAGCTTGAGCTGGAGGTTGGGGATCACCGTGACCAGGTTCGCGTTGCCGCAGCGCTCGCCGTAGCCGTTCAGCGTCCCCTGGACGTGCGTGGCGCCCGCCTCCACCGCCGCCAGCGTGTTGGCGACGGCGCAGCCCGCGTCGTCGTGGCAGTGGATGCCGACCCGGACGCCGTCCGCGACGGCGGCGACCACGTCGGCCATCGCGGCGGCCACGCGCCCCGGCAGCGTGCCGCCGTTGGTGTCGCAGCACACGACGGTCTCCGCGCCGGCCTCGGCCGCCGCCCGCAGGCAACGCAGCGCGTACTCGGAATCGTCGGCGTAGCCGTCGAAGAAGTGCTCGGCGTCGTAGACGACGCGCTTCCCCGTGGCGGCCAGGAAGGCCACGGAGTCGGCGATCATCGCCAGGTTCTCCTCGGGGTCCACGCGCACCACCTTGTCGAGGTGCAGCCGCCACGTCTTGCCCACCAGCGTGCACACGGGCGTGAAGCCGTCGGCCAGGATGCGCAGCCCGGGATCGGCGCCGGCGCTCACGTCGCGGCGGCGGGTCATGCCGAAGGCGGCCACCTCGGCGTGCTCGAACGTCTCCGCCGCCAGGCGCTCGAACAGCTCGAGCTCCTTGGGGTTGGACGCCGGGAAGCCGGCCTCGATCATGTCGATGCCCAGCTGGTCGAGCTTGTGCGCCAGGCGCACCTTCTCCTCGGCCGAGAGCGACATGCCCTCGCCCTGCATGCCGTCGCGCAGCGTGGTGTCGTAGAGCTGGATCACGCCGCGCGCTCGGGCACCTTGACGACGTCGAGCCAGTCGCGGTAGCGCTCCGCGCGGCCGTGCAGCGCGTCCTCGAACACCGCCTGGACCTCGCGCGTGACCGGACCGGGACGTCCGTCGCCCACGGCGTGGTCGTCGATCTCGCGCACGGGGACGATCTCGGCCGCCGTGCCGCTCAGGAAGATCTCGTCGGCGAGGTAGAGCTCCGCGCGCGCCAGGTTTCGCTCCACCACGTCGTGGCCGAGGTCGCGGGCGATCTGCATGACGGACTTGCGGTTGATCCCGTCGAGGATGCTCGCCGTCTGCGGCGGCGTGACGAGCTGTCCTTCGCGCGCCACGAAGATGTTCTCGCCCGACCCCTCGCACACGTAGCCGTGGTCGTCGAGCAGGATCGCCTCCTCGTAGCCGGCCTTCTGGCTCTCGATCTTGGCCAGCACGCTGTTGAGGTACTGGCCGGAGGCCTTGGCGTGCGGGATCAGCGAGTCCGGCGAGATGCGCCGCCACGACGAGACCTTCGCGCGGATGCCCGTGCGCTTGCTCTCCTCGCCCAGGTAGGCGCCCCAGGCCCACACGGCGATCGCCACGTCGACCGGCGCCTCCAGCGGGTACAGCCCCATCTGGCCGTAGCCGCGGAACACCAGCGGGCGGATGTAGCACGCCGACAGGCCGTTGCGCGCGACCAGCTCGTGGGTGGCGGAGCGCAGCTCCTCCAGCCCGTAGGGCACCGGCATGTAGTAGAGCTCGGCCGACTTGTACAGCCGCTCCAGATGGTCGCGGTGGCGGAAGATCGCCGGGCCCGCGTCGGTCTCGTACGCGCGGATTCCCTCGAACACGCCCGTGCCGTAGTGCAACCCGTGGGAGAGCACGTGCACCTTCGCGTCCTCCCAGGCGACGAGGTCGCCGTTCATCCAGATGAGGTCGCTCGGTTGCACTGTCCGGTCTCTCCACGTTAGAGGTTGTCGAGGATCGTGCGCCCGGCCCGCTCCGTCGAGGCGTCGCCGCCCAGGTCGGCGGTGCGAAGGCCGTCTCGTAGCGCCCGCTCCACGGCGGATTCTAGGGCGGCGGCCTCCTCCTGCCTACCGAGACCGTGCCGAAGCATCATCGCGGCGGACAGCAGCATCGCCATCGGGTTCGCCTTCCCCGTGCCGGCGATGTCCGGCGCCGAGCCGTGCACCGGCTCGAACAGCCCGGGCGCGCCCGGGTCGCCCAGCGACGCGCTGGGCAGCATCCCGATCGAGCCCGTGAGCATGGCCGCCTCGTCGCTGAGGATGTCGCCGAACATGTTCTCGGTGACGATGACGTCGAAGTGTCGCGGCGCAGCCACCAGCTGCATGGCGGCGTTGTCGACCAGCATGTGCTCGAGCTCGACGTGCGGATAGTGCTCCGAGTGCAGCCGTGAGACGGTCTCGCGCCACAGCCGCGACGTCTCGAGCACGTTGGCCTTGTCCACGCTGGTGACCTTCGACTCGGCGGCCGCGAAGGCGACGTGCGCGATGCGCTCGATCTCGGCCGTGCTGTACTCGCACGTGTCGTGGGCGCGCCCGTCGCGCCGCGCCCGGTCGCCGAAGTAGATGCCGCCGGTCAGCTCGCGCACCACCAGCAGGTTGGTGTCGCGGATGCGCTCCTCGCGCAGCGGGCTGGCGTCGTAGAGCGCGGGCAGCGGGCGGACCGGTCGCAGGTTGGCGTACAGGCCCATGCCCTTGCGCAGGCCGAGCAGGCCCTGCTCGGGACGCGGGGCGTCGGGGTCGGTGGTGTCCCACTTCGGTCCGCCCACCGCGGCCAGCAGGACGGCGTCGGCGCCGCGGCAGGCCTCCAGCGTCTCCTCGGTGAGCGCCGTGCCGTGAGCGTCGATCGCGGCGCCGCCGAACACGTGCTCCTCGTAGGAGAAGTCCCCGAGGCGGTCGAGCGCCGCGACGGCGACCGCCATGATCTCGGGCCCGATCCCGTCGCCGGGCAGCGTGACGATGCGCGCGCTCACAGCGCCGTCGTGACCGGGCCGGGGCGCTCGCGCTCGTGCTCGTAGGCGGCGATCTCGTCCGCGCGCTCCAGCGACATCGCGATGTCGTCGAGCCCGTTCAGGAGGCGGTGCTTGATCTCGGGATCCACCTCGAAGGCGACGGTGCGCCCGTCGAAGCGGACCTCCTGCGCCTCCAGGTCCACGGCGCCCTCTCCCGCCGCCATCAGCGCCCGCACCTCGTCCTCGGGCACGCACACCGGCAGCAGGCCGATCTTCGTGCAGTTGGAGAAGAAGATGTCGGCGAAGGACGGCGCCACGATCGCCCGGAAGCCGTAGTCCTGCAGCGCCCACGGGGCGTGCTCGCGGCTGGAGCCGCAGCCGAAGTTGGGGCCGGTGGCGAGGATCGGGTTGCGCGGCAGCTCCCAGCCGGGCTGCTTTGCCCAGTCGTGGAAGAGGAACTCCCCGAAGCCGGTGCGCTCCACCCGCTTGAGGAACTGCTTGGGGATGATCTGGTCGGTGTCCACGTCGGCGCGGTCGAGAACCGACACGCCGCCCTGGATGACGTTCACGGGCTCCATCTCAGCTCCAGTCCCGGATGTCGACGAAGTGGCCCTCGAGCGCGGCGGCGGCGGCCATCTCGGGCGACACCAGGTGGGTGCGCCCGCCGCGGCCCTGGCGGCCCTCGAAGTTGCGGTTCGACGTCGAGGCGCAGCGCTCGCCGGGCGCCAGGACGTCGGGGTTCATCCCCAGGCACATCGAGCAGCCGGCGCCGCGCCAGTCGAACCCGGCGGCGCGGAACACGTCGTGCAGGCCCTCCGCCTCGGCCTGCGCCTTCACCTGCTGGGAGCCGGGGACGACCATCGCGTAGACGTCGCGGGCGACCTTGCGGCCCTCGACCACGCGTGCCGCGGCGCGCAGGTCACCGATGCGCGAGTTCGTGCACGAGCCGATGAACACGCGGTCCAGGCGGATGTCCTGCACGGGCGTGCCGGGCTGCAGCGCCATGTACTCCAGCGCGCGCTCGTCCTGCTCGCCGGCCGGCTCGGGCACCTTGGCGGTGACCGGCACCACCATCCCCGGCGTGGTGCCCCACGTCACCATGGGCGACAGCGCGCCCGCGTCCACGACGACCTCGCGGTCGAACGCCGCGCCGTCGTCGGTGCGCAGCGCGCGCCACTCCTCGATCGCCGCGTCCAGATCGGCGGGCGCCGCGGGGCGGCCCTCCATCCAGGCGAACGTGGTGTCGTCGGGCGCGACCATCCCGGCGCGCCCGCCCCCCTCGATCGTCATGTTGCACACGGTCATCCGGCCCTCCATCGAGAGCGCCTCGATCGCCGGCCCCGCGTACTCGACGACGTGGCCGGCGGCGCCCGACACGCCCACCTGGCCGATCGTGCCGAGGATCAGGTCCTTCGCGGTGACGCCGAACCCGGGCTGACCCTCGTAGCGGATGCGCATCGACTTCGGCTTGGCCTGGACCAGCGTCTGCGTGGCCAGGACATGCTCGACCTCGCTGGTGCCGATCCCGAAGGCCAGCGCGCCGAACGCGCCGTGGGTGGCGGTGTGCGAGTCCCCGCACACGATCGTCATGCCCGGCTGCGTGACGCCCAGCTCCGGGCCGATCACGTGGACGATCCCCTGGCGCTCGGAGCCCAGGCTGTACACCGGGACGCGGAACTCGGCGCAGTTGCGCTCCAGCGTCTGGACCTGCTTGCGCGACAGCTCGTCGCGGATGCGCGCCGCCACCGGCGTGCCGTCCGTCGGCACGTTGTGGTCGGCGGTGGCCAGCGTGCGGTCGGGACGGCGGACCCGGCGGCCGGCGAGACGCAGCCCGTCGAACGCCTGCGGGCTGGTCACCTCGTGGACCAGGTGCAGGTCGACGTACAGGAGCCCGGGGGCCACCTCGTGGGCCGCCCAGATCTTGTCGAAGAGGGTCTGCGGCATCGTGGTCAGCTCCTTCGCAGCCCGGCCGACACGACCGCCAACAGGGCCGCGTCGCCGGGTCCGTGGTTCTCGAAGTGGTGGGGAAGGTCGGCGTCGAAGGTGACGCAGTCGCCCTGGGCGAGCTCGTGGCGCTCGCCGTCGCACACGAGCGTCACGGTCCCGCGCTCGACGACGGCGGTCTCACGGCTGCCGGGCTCGTGCATGGGCGGGTCGCCGGGGCCGCCCGTGCGTGCACCCGGCGCCAGCTCGTGGCGCGAGACCTCGGCGCGCAGGCCGGGCAACGGCGGGGTCAGCAGCTCGTAGCGGTGGCCCTTCGCGGCGGCCGGGCCCTTGCGGCGCTCGGCGGCGCGCACCACCGTCACGGAGCCGCCCTCGTCGAGGCGCAGCAGCTGCGAGAGGCGCAGGCCCAATCCCTTGGCGATCCGCTCGGCGACCGCGACGGTCGGGCTGGTCTCCCCCCGCTCGACCTGGCTGAGCATCGGAGCGCTCACGCCGGAGCGCTCGGCCAGATCGCGCAGGCTCAGCCCGCCGGCCTCCCGCAGCGCGCGCACGCGGGTGCCCAGGGACGGCGGGGAGGCGAGGTCGACGGCGGCCACGAACGCGTACGTTATCACGTACGTGCGTAAGATATGTCAGTCTTCGAGTTCCACGGCGGCGAAGGCCTCGCGGCGCGTCGGGTAGCCCACGGCGCGGACCATCTTCCCGTCGCGGATCCACGCCACGCCGTAGAAGCGCAGGTCCACGGGCATGCCGGAGGCCGCGCCTCGCCCGGCGATCCTGTTGGAGGCCACGACGAAGTCGTCGCCCGACGCGATCGGGCGCGCCTCGTAGGAGGCGCCGTCCTCGAGCACGTCGAAGAAGTCGGCTATCCACTGGCGCACGCCCTCGGTCCCGTGGTAGGTGCGGTCGGTGACCGCCGTGATCACGTTCTCGATCCGGAAGTCCGGCGCGAGCAACTCCTCGGGGACCCTGCGCGCGCTGACGGCCTCCGTGTAGCGCCGGGCGATCTCCTCGTTCTCGCGCGACATCGCGACGAGTATCCCGGTTGCGACGCCGGCGAGTGGGCGGCCCTACACTCGAATGAGTATGCGGTCCGGGAGCTTGTTCGTCGCGCTGCTGGCGTGCCTCGGGGTGGCGGCACCGGCCGGCGCCGCCGATCCGCTGCGCTCGCAGCAGTGGGGCCTGACGATGATCGGCGCCAATGCGGCGCGGTCCACGTCCGACGGCGGCGGGGCGACCGTGGCGGTGATCGACTCCGGCGGCGCCTTCGGTCACCCTGACCTGCAGGGACGGCTGGTGGCCGGTCCCGACTACGTCGACGGCGACTCGGACCCGGCCGACGCCAACGGGCACGGGACGCACGTGGCCGGGATCGTGGCCGCCAACGCGGGGAACGGGCTGGGCGTGGAGAGCGTCGCCCCCGGCGCGCGCGTGCTGGTGATCCGGGCGCTGGACCGCAGGGGGTCCGGCTACATGGACGACGTGGTGTCCGCCGTCCGCTGGGCGACGGACAACGGCGCGGACGTCATCAACCTCTCCCTGGGGCCGGAGATCTCCCTCTTCGGGTTCTCGCAGGACTACGACGACGCGCTCGACGAGGCGCTGGACCGCGGGATCGTCGTCGTCGCGGCGGCCGGTAACGGCGCGCTCGGCTACGGGGTGGCGCTGCCCGCGTGCGAGCAGCCCTCGGCCCAGGGACGCCTGATCTGCGTCGGCGCGGTCGACCGCCGCGGCGAGCGGGCCTACTACTCCAACTACGGCGAGGGCCTCGCCATCTCCGCGCCCGGGGGCGCCGCGTTCGGGCCGGAGACCGAGGATGTCCTGTCGACGTACCACGACCCGCCTTCGTCCTACGCCTGGATGGCGGGCACCTCGCAGGCCACGCCGCACGTGGCGGGCGTGGCCGCCCTGCTGGTGTCGCTGGGCGTCCGTGGCCAGGCCGCGCGGGAGCGGATCCTCGCGACGGCGCGCGACGTCGGCCCGCCCGGGATCGACGGGACGTACGGCGTGGGGATCGTCGACGCGCGGGCCGCGGTCGCCGGGCTCGCCCGGCCGGGAGCCGCGGGCGGGGGCGGTGGCGCCGCCACCGGCTCCCCCGGCACGACCGCGCGCCGCTCGGCCGCCCGCGTCTCCCTGGCGCGCGTCCACCGGCTGCGCGCGGTGCTGCGGCGCGGCATCCGCGTCGCCTGCACGGCCCCCGGCGCGGGACGCTGCCGCGTCGCGGTGTACGCCGGACGCCGGCGGATCGCCGCCGGCTCGCGCCGCGTCAGGCTGGGACGCCGGACCGTCGTGACCGCGCGCGTCAACCGCCGCGGGCGGGCGCTGCTGCGCTCCGCGCTGCGCCGCAAGCGCACGCTGCGCGCCCGCGTCTACGTCGCGCTCCCCGGCACCCGCACGCTGCGGCGCTCGATTCGGCTGCGTCGTTAGCCCCCGCGGCGCAGGAGCTCGCGCAGCTCGGCGAGGCTGCGGACGCGCTCGCGGTCGTAGACGGCCAGCCAGGTGATCCGGCCGCGGCGGGCGCCGGCGAGGATCCGGCCGCGGCGCGACAGCTGCCAGACCGCGTGGCCGTTGACCGTGTAGCGGCGGACCGCTCCGCGAAAGCCGCGGCGCAGGGCCCGCAGCGAAGCGCCGGGGCCCACGCGGCGCGTGCGGAACGCGCGGCTGGTCGTGAGCAGAACCACGGCGGGGTCGTCGCCGGCGCCGGCGTCGCCGCTGCGGTCCTCGGTCTGCCCGACGCGCAGGCTCGTGCCGTCGCCGTAGCACCAGCGCAAAAAGCCGCGCCGGACGAGGTGCGGGTCGCCCAGCAGCGTCCGCGCCCGCGACTCGCCGTCGCCCAGGCGCACGCCGCCGACCATCCGCGAGGTCATCCCGCCCTTGGGCACCAGGCATCCCCGCGCGCCGGCCGAGGGGTGGCGGTAGGGCGGCGCGCGGCGCGCCTTCTCCACGCAGGCGCGATCGGGTCCCTCGAAGCCGTTGCGCGTGACCATCCCGCCGGTGCCCGGGCCGAAGTAGCGGCCGTACTCCGCGGGCATCCCGGGGATCTGACCCGGGTCGTACGTGCGCCCGTTGAGGTTGAAGTTCGTGACCCAGACGCCGCCCTCGCCGCGCGCCTTGTCGAAGAAGTAGTGCCCGTCCCACTCGTAGGTCTTGGTCGTCGCGTCGTCCTGCACGACCGAACCGCGCCAGTGGTCGGACTGAAAGTAGAAGCACTTGTCCGAGGCGGCGGCGACGCGCGCCGGCTCCTGCGCGAGGAACTCCACGACGCCCAGCTGCGTGACGTTCTGCCGTCGCTTGTCGAACTCCACGCAGTAGGGGTCCGCGCCGGGGTTGGGACCCACCGCGCCGAAGCCCGCCTGCTGCAGCTCGCAGGCGAACGGGTTCTCGCCGTTCCAGCCCGTGGGGTAGTCCAGCGCGCTCGCGGGCGCCGCGACGGCCAGGAGGCCGAACAGGAGGGCCGCGCCGACGAGCCCGCGCATGGACTCAGTCTAGATAGAGGGCCTCGATCTCCTCGCGGTACTTCTCGGCGATCGGCTTGCGCCTGAGCTTCATCGTCGGCGTCAGCTCGTCGCCCCCGGGCTCCCAGTCCTCGTCGAGGATTTTGAACTTCTTGACCTGCTCGACGCGCGAGAGGCGCTCGTTGGCCGCGCGGACGGCCTCCGCGACGGCGGCGATCAGGCCCTCGGTCGAGGAGAGCGCGCCGAGACCGCCGCCGTCGAGCTCGTTGCGCTCCGCGAAGGCGGCGCTGGCGTCGGGCTCCAGCACGATCAGCGCCACGTTGTAGGGCCGGCGATCGCCGATCACGCACGCCTGCCCGATCAGCGGGCTGGACGCCTTCAGCGTGGCCTCGATGTTGGCCGGCGACATGTTCTTGCCCGAGGCGTTGACGATGATCTCCTTCTTGCGGTCGACGATCTTGAGATACCCGTCCGCATCCATCTCCCCCACGTCGCCGGTCCGCAGCCAGCCGTCGGGGCTCAGCGCCTCGGCCGTCTTCTCCGGCATGTTGCGGTAGCCCTTCATCACGTTGGGCCCGCGCACGAGGACCTCGCCGTCCTGCGCCAGCCGCACCTCGACGCCGGGGATCGCCTTCCCCACCGTCCCGATCCGGATGTCCTCGCGCGGGTTGAGCGTCGCCACCGCGGTCGTCTCCGACATGCCCCACAACTCGCAGATCGGCACGTCGAGCGCCATGAAGAACTCCAGCACCGCCACGGGGATCGGCGCGGCGCCGGACACGAACCATTCGACCTGGTCCAGGCCGAGCTGCGCCTTGAGCTGCGCCTTGACCTCCGGCGCGAGGCCGCCGGGATCCGGCCCGAGCTGGCCCTCCAGCGCCGCCTTGAGCTTCTCCCACACGCGGGGGACCGCGCCGAACACCGTCGGCCGCGACGCGACGACGGCCGCCATCACCTGGCGCGGATCGGGGCACGTCGTGACGGTCATGGCGTGGGTCATCGGCGTGTACTGGCACGACCAGCGGTCGGCGATGTGCGCGGCGGGCAGGAACGACACGATCCGCCCGTCGGCGGCCAGACGCGCCATGCGCTGCAGCGAGCGGATCTCGAAGACCATGTTGGCGTGCGTCAGCTGGACGCCCTTCGGCGGGCCGGTGGTGCCCGAGGTGTAGATGAGCGTGAGCACGTCGTCGGGGCGGACGGCGCGCCAGGCCGCGTCGAAGTCGAAGCGCGGATCGCCCGCCGCCTCCAGCTCCGCCAGACCGTCCCAGTCCACGACCACCACCTCCTCGACCGCCGTGCCCTCCAGCGCGGCGTCGACGCGCTCCACGAACGCGGCCTCGGTGACCACGACGCGGTTGCGCGCGTCCGCGAAGAGGTAGCGCAGCTGCTCGGGCGCGGACGTGTTGTACGCCGAGAACGAGACGGCGCCGAGGTGCATTGCGGCGGCGTCCACGAGGTGGAACTCCGGCCGGTTGGTGAGCATGAGCGCGAGCGTGTCGCCGCGTCGGACGCCCCGCGCCGCCAGGCCGGCGGCGATGCCCCGAACCCGCTCGGCGTAGCGCTCCCACGTCAGCTCGGTGACGCCGTCCATCGTGCGCAGCGCGACCTGGCCGGGCCGCGCGGCGGCCGTGGCCTGGAAGGCCGCGCACATCGTGTCCGCGTCGAGCCCCGGTGGTCGGGACCCCTCGCGCGCCTCGGGCGTCGTCGCCATCGGCTCGACCCTCCCACATCGGGAGGAACGGGATCAACCCGCTACGGCGTGGCGGCGACCGGCTCCTCGCGCGCCTCCAGGCGTGCGCGCCGGCGCGCGTTGGACAGCGCGCGGACGTAGGCGCGCCCCGCCGCCTCGATGATGTCAGTCGACACACCCTGGCCCGCGGCCGGGCGTCCGCCGAGCTCCAGCACGACGGAGACCTCGCCGAGCGCGTCGCGCCCGCTGGTCACCGCGTCCACGCGGAACTCGCGCAGCTTGGCGTCCACGCCGGTGGCCGCGTTGATCGCGTGGAACACCGCGTCCACGGGGCCGTCGCCCGTGAAGGACCCGCTGCGCTCCTCACCGTCGGGCATCCGCACGCCCACGGTGGCGTGCGGGGGGCGCCGCGAGGAGGCCTCGACGTCGAACCACGCGAAGGTGAACGCGTCCAGGTCCTCCCGCATCTCGTCGGTGACCAGCGCCTCGAGGTCCATCGCCGTGACCTGCTTCTTGCGGTCGGCGATCTCCTTGAACCGCTTGAACGCCTGGTTGAGCGCGTTGCCGTCGACCTCGAAGCCGAGCTCCTCCAGGGCCTGCTTGAGCGCGTGGCGCCCGGAGTGCTTGCCCAGCACGATGTCGTTGCCCTCCAGTCCCACGGTGCGGGCGTCCATGATCTCGTAGGTCGTGCGCTCCTTGAGCACGCCGTCCTGGTGGATCCCGGACTCGTGGGCGAAGGCGTTGCGCCCGACGACCGCCTTGTTGGGCTGGACCGCGTAGCCCGTGAGGCGCGAGACCAGGCGGCTCGTGCGCGCTATCTCCGTGGTGACTATGCCGGTGTGCAGCCCCACGTCCGGCGCGCGGGTGTGCAGGAGCATCGCGATCTCCTCCAGCGACGCGTTGCCGGCCCGCTCGCCGATCCCGTTGACCGCGCACTCGACCTGCCGCGCCCCGGCCAGCACGCCCGCGAAGGAGTTGGCCACCGCCAGCCCCAGGTCGTCGTGGCAGTGGACGGACAGCGTCACCTCGCGCAGCCCCGGGACGAGCTCGTACAGGCGCTCCAGGTAGGCGGTGAACTCGTGGGGCATCGTGTACCCGACGGTGTCCGGGATGTTGATCGTGGTCGCGCCCTCCGCGACGGCTATCGCGCACACCTCGGCGGTGAACTCCACGTCGGCGCGGGTGGCGTCCATCGGGGAGAACTCCACGTCCTCGACGTGCTGGCGCGCGTGCGCGACCGCGGCGCGCGCCTGACCCTTGACGTCCTCGCGCGTGGTCTGCAGCTGGTGCTCGATGTGGATGTCCGAGGTCGAGATGAACGTGTGGATGCGCGGGCGCTCGGCGTCCTTGACCGCCTCGTAGGCGGCGTCGATGTCGGCCACGTGCGTGCGCGCGAGGCCGGCGATGATCGGCCCGTCGACGTTGCGCGCGATCGCCTGCACCGCCTCGAAGTCGCCGGGGCTCGTGATCGGGAAGCCCGCCTCGATCACGTCCACGCCCAGCCGCGCGAGCTGCTGCGCGATCTCCAGCTTCTCCCCCGTGTTGAGCGAGATGCCCGGCGACTGCTCGCCGTCGCGCAACGTCGTGTCGAAGATCAGTACTCGGTTCGGGTCCTGCGAGGTCATGTCGTCTCCTTCTCTTCCTGCGGCTTCTTCTCGATCGGTTCGCGGCTCAGGCGGCCGCCACGCGCTATTCCCCCCGAAGGGGGAGGAGAAGAAGGAGCAGGTCGAGGCGCAGGCCCGTCACGACCGGATCAGGGTACCAGCACGACCTTGCCGACGTTGCGGCGTTCGGCGAGCATGCGGTGGGCGTCCGGGGCCTGGGCGAAGGGGAAGGCCTCGGCCACTACGGGGGCGATCGTGCCGTCGTCGAGCAGGGCGCGGAGCGGCTCGATCCAGGGGTCGAGGGTCTTGTTCTCGTCCCACAGGGTGAGCATGTTGAGTCCGATCACGGCCTTGGACTCCGACATCTGCTTGACCAGGTTGAAGCGGGGCATGCGGACGACGGTGCGCAGGGCGGCGACGAGGTTGCGCTTCTCGCCCGAGGACACCGCGGAGGCGCCGAAGGCCACGAGGCGCCCACCCGGGCGCAGCAGGTCGTAGGAGACGCGGAAGGAGCGCCCGCCGATCGCGTCCATGACCACGTCGAAGGGCGGCAGGTCCTTCTCCCAGCCGGCGCTGCGGTAGTCGACCGGATGGTCGCAGCCCAGCGCGCGGATCGCCTCGTGCTTGGACGCTGACGCCGTCCCCCACACCTCGGCGCCGTGGCGCTTGGCGATCTGGATCGCGGCGATGCCGACGCCGCCCGCCGCGGCGTGGACCAGCACGCGCTCGTCCGGCTGCAGCGTGCCGTAGCGCACGAGGCCCGCCCACGCGGTGGCGTAGTTGACCGGCACCGCGGCGCCCTCTTCGAACGACATCCGGTCGGGCAGCGGCACGGCGTCGGACGCGCTGACCAGGACCTGCTCGGCGTAGCCGCCGAAGCGGGTGCCGGCCATCACGCGGTCGCCCTCGCTCAGGCCCTCCACGCCCGGTCCGACGGCGGCGATCACGCCGGCCACCTCGTAGCCCAGCACGCACGGGGGCTTGGGCGCGTCCGGGTACAGCCCGACGCGGGCCATCGTCTCCGCGAAGTTGATCCCGGCCGCGCGCACGTCGACGAGCACCTGCCCGCCCAGCGGCCGCTCGGGGGCCGGCCGCTCCTGCACCGCAAGCACCTCCGGCGGCCCGTGTCGCGTGAGCACCACGGCCCGCATCGCCGACTCACCCTACTAGGGCCGACGTCCCGTAAGTTCCGTCCAACCTATCGTCGTTTCTTACGGTACGTCGGGGGTTAAGGGGTGAGGTCGACGCTGCGGGCGTCCGTGAAACCTTCGAGGGTGAGGATTTCGTCGAGCGCGGCCCGGGGCACCGCGGCGTCGGTGGTGATCGCCATCGCGGCCGTGCCCTCGTCCGCTCCCTCCGGGCGGCGGCCGACGGCCATCGAGGCGATGTTGATCCCGCGCTCGCCCAGCACGGTGCCGACGCGGCCGACCATCCCGGGGACATCGGAGTAGCGCAGCAGCGTCAGATGGCCCTCGAGCTGGATGTTGAAGCGCTGCCCCCAGGCCTCCAGCAGATGCGGGCGGTGGCGCTGCCCGATCGTGGTCCCGACCACGCGGACGCTCTCCTCTCCGGTGGTCACGCCCACGCGGACGAGGTCCGTGAAGTCGCGCGCCGTGGTCCGCTTGCTCTCGGCGACGTCGATCCCGCGCTCCTCGGCCAGGCTCGGCGCGTTGACGAGGTTGACCTCCTCCTCGGTGTGGCCGGACAGCATCCCCTTCAGCACGGCCAGGGATAGCAGGCGCGTGTCGCGCTCGGCCAGGTGCCCGAGCAGCTCCACCTCCACGGCGTCGACGGAGGACCCCTGGGCCAGCGCCATGCCGATCCGCCCGAGTTGCTCGCAGAGCGGGACGAAGGGGCCCAGCACCTCCATGTCCTCGGGCGCGACCGCCGGAATGTTCACCGCCGTGGTCACGACGCCCCCCGTCAAAGCGGCCACGACCTGCTCGGCCGTCTGGATCCCCGCGCGGTCCTGCGCCTCGGTCGTGGACGCCCCGAGGTGCGGCGTCACGACCACGTTCTCGTAGCCGTCGAACAGCGGGTGCTCGGTGATCGGCTCCTGGGCGAAGACGTCGAGCGCGGCGCCGCCCACCTTCCCGGCGTCCAGCGCCTCCTTGAGGTCGGCGTCGACGATCAGCTCCCCGCGCGCACAGTTCACCACGCGCACGCCGTCGCGCATCTTCGCGAACGCCCCGGAGTTCAGGATGCCCCGCGTCTCCTCCGTGCGCGGAAGGTGCAGCGTGATGAAGTCGGCGCGCGCGTACACCTCGTCGGGGGACTCCGCGCGCTCGACGCCCAGCTCGCGGAAGCGCTCGGCCGACACGAAGGGGTCGAAGGCGAGCACGTTCATCCCGAATCCACGCGCGCGGTGGGCCACGAGCTGGCCGATGCGCCCGAAGCCCAGCACGCCCAGCGTCTTCTCGTACAGCTCCGCGCCGCCGAGCTTGGAGCGCTCCCAGCGCCCGGCGGTCAGCGACGCGTGGGCGCGCGGCACGTTGCGCGCGAGCGCCAGCATCAGCGCCATCGTGTGCTCGGCCGCCGCCACGACGTTGGACTGCGGCGCGTTGGCCACCACGATCCCCCGCTTGGTGGCCGCCGCCACGTCCACGTTGTCCACGCCGATCCCCGCGCGGCCCACCACCTTCAGGCGGTCGGCGCGGGCGATCAGGTCGGCGGTCACCTGCGTGGCGGAGCGGATCAGCAGGCCGTCGTAGTCGCCGATGCGCTCCGCCAGCGCGCCGGCGTCCAGGTCCGTCGCCACGTCGACCTCGAACCCGTGGGCGCGCAGCAGCTCCACGCCGGTGTCGGCGATCGGCTCGGCGACGAGGACCCGGGGGCCGTTCACGCGCTCGGCGCGGCGACCGGCACCCCGGCCTGCGCAAACACCCGCTGGGCGGCGGCGACGCCCGAGCCCAGGTCCACGTCGGCGCCCAGCTCGTGCAGGACCAGCTCCAGCCCCGCGAGGATCGTCAGCACGTCGAAGGCGCCGAAGTAGCCGCAGTGGGCGATGCGCAGGATCCGGCCCTTCAGCTGGCCCTGTCCGCCGTTGGCGGTGATGCCGCGCTCGCGCAGCAGGCCCGGGACCCTGGCGCCCTCGATGGTGTCCGGCAGCTCGAGCGCGGTGACGACCGTCGAGCGCTCGTCGGGATCGCCGTAGAGCTCCAGGCCCATCCCGTGCACGCCGGCCCGCGCCGCGCGGGCCAGCAGGTCGTGGCGCGCCAGGACGGCGTCCATCCCCTCCTCGCCGAGCAGGTCGAGGGCCACGTCGAGCGCGCGCACCAGCGTCACCGCCGGGGTGAAGGGCGTGGCGCCCTTGCGCTGCTCGGCGATGGCGCGGTTCCAGTCGAGGTAGTAGCGGCCGGCCGGCTGCGCGGCGGCGCGCTCCAGCGCGCGCGCGGAGGCGGACACGAACCCCAGCCCGGGCGGCGTCATCAGCGCCTTCTGGGAGCCCGCGACCACCACGTCGATGCCCCACTCGTCCTGGCGCAGCGCGGTGGCGCCGACGCCGGAGATGCCGTCCACGACCAGCATCGCGTCGTGGGCGCGCGCGGCTTCGGCCAGCGCCCGGACGTCGTGCACCACGCCGGTGGAGGTCTCCGACAGCGTGACGTAGACGAGATCCACGGCCGGGTGGTCGGCGAGCAGACGGCCGACCTCGGACGGGTCCAGGCGCGTGCCCCACCCGGGCTCGTAGCGCAGCACGTCCGCCTCGTAGGCCTCCCCCAGCTCGATCCAGCGCTCGCCGAACTTGCCGGCGGCGCAGGCCAGGATCGCCTGACCCGGACGCACGAGATTGGAGACGGCGGAGTCCATCGCCGCGGTTCCGCTGCCCGTGAGCACCATCACCTCGTTGCTCGTCCCGAACAGCGCCGGCAGCCGCTCCAGCACGCGCGCGAACAGCGCGTCGAAGGCCGGCGCGCGGTGGTAGACGACCGGCTCGGCCATCGCGGCAAGCACCCGTGGCGGCAGCGGCGTGGGGCCGGCCGTCATGAGGTAGTCCTTGATGAAGGGGTTGGGCACCGACATGCGAGCGGCGGCCAACCATAGCGGAGGGTGTGGCTATTCCCGGCCCTCGTCCACGGCCCGGCGCAGCTCGTCGCGCAGCTCCTCGGAGAGCGCGATTGCGACGCCCCACGCGACCAGCGCCAGCACGCCCAGGACGGCGCCGACGATGCCCAGGACGAGCCCCGGCGTGGTCCGCGGACGCGCCCGCGCGCCCAGGACCCAGGCCGCGATCGAGGCCGGCAGGTTGAAGATGAACACGAGCCCGAACCCGGCGGGAAACACGAACAGGACCAGCCCCGCGATCCCCAGTACCAGCGACCAGGGCTCGGAGGCGTCGCGCCGCGCCGGCGGGGGCGCCACGGGCGGCGGCCAGCGCGGGTCGACGGCGGTGCGCGAAAACTGTGGAGCAGGACCCGACGCGGCCTGCGGAGGAAGCCACTCGACGGGCTCCTGCTCTTCCACGGTCAGAACTCCGTGTCGATCCAGTCCATCATCGAGCGCAGCTCCTTGCCCTCGCGCTCGATCTGGTGCTGCGCCTGCTCGGCGCGCATGCGCTGGAAGTTCTCCTGGCCCGCGCGGTTCTCGGCGATCCATTCGCGCGCAAAGGTGCCGTCCTGGATCTCGGCGAGCGTCTGGCGCATCGCCTCGCGGGCGGGCGCGCCAACGATCCGGCTGCCGCGCGTCAGGTCGCCGTACTCGGCGGTGTTGGAGATCGAGTAGCGCATTCCGCTGATGCCCTTCTCGTACATGAGGTCGACGATGAGCTTGAGCTCGTGCAAACACTCGAAGTACGCGAGCTTGGGGTCGTAGCCCGCCTCGGTGAGCGTCTCGTAGCCGGCGCGCACGAGCTCGGTGAGCCCGCCGCACAGCACGGCCTGCTCGCCGAACAGATCGGTCTCGGTCTCGTCCTTGAAGCTGGTCTCGATCACGCCGGCGCGCGTGCAGCCGATGCCCTTGGCGTAGGCCAGCGCCAGGTCGCGCGCCCGGCCGGTGGCGTCCTGGTGGACCGCCACGAGCCCGGGGACCCCGCGGCCCTCCTCGAACTGGCGGCGGACGAGGTGGCCCGGGCCCTTGGGGGCGACCATGGCCACGTCGACCTCGGCCGGCGGCGCGACCTCGTCGAAGTGGATCGAGAAGCCGTGGCCGAACATGAGGAGGTCCCCCGGGCGCACGCCGTCGCGCACCTCGCCCTCCCACACCTGGCGGTGCAGCTCGTCGGGGACGAGCATCATCACGACGTCGCCGCGGGAGGCGGCGTCCGCGATGGCGACGACCTCCAGGCCCGACCCGCGCGCCTTCTCGACGCTGCCCGAGTCGGACCGCAGCCCGACCACGACGTCCACGCCCGAGTCCTTGAGGTTGAGCGCGTGGGCGTGGCCCTGCGAGCCGTAGCCGATGATGGCGACCGTCTTCCCGTCCAGCCGCCCGAGGTCGGCGTCGTCGTCGTAGAACATGGGCGCGGACCCTAGCGGAGCGCCGCGGTCACGCGCCCGCCGCGGCGACGAGCGCGCGCGCGGGGAAGGCGAGGCCCCCCGCAGGCGTGGCGAAGGGCGCGAACGCGTCGCGCAGGTCGGCCAGCGTCGCCTCCCGCTGCTCGGGCTCCATGGCGCCGAACAGGTCGGCCATCGGCTTGGCGAGGTCCAGCGTGCTCTCCAGCCAGGCGTCGAAGGACTCGTAGGACTGGACGAGGTCCAGCTCCTGCACCCGGACGTCCGCGAAGCCCGTCCCCTGCAGGAGCTCCTCGATGCGACCCGGCCGGCCGAACGCGAACATCCCGGGCGCCTCCGGGTCGGGCTCGGGCGCGCCCAGCCGCTGGCGCACCACGCGGCCCGCAAGCGACGCCCAGGGATTCTCCGGTGCCGGCGCCCAGGCCGCGAGGGCGAGCCGGCCGCCGGGACGCAGGACGCGGCGCGTCTCGCGCAGCGCCGCCTCGGGGTCCGCCATCAGCATGTAGCCCCAGCGGCACAGGACGCGGTCGATCGCCGCGGTGTCCAGGTCCATCGACTCGGCGTCCAGGCGGCGAAACTCCACGTTGCGCAGCCCCAGCTCCTCGGCGCGGGCGCGTGCGACCTCGAGCATCGGCTCCGCGAAGTCCGTGCAGATCAGCTTGCCGCCGGGGCGGACCAGCTCCGCGGCCAGAAAGCCGGTCTCACCCGGCCCGGCCGCCAGCTCCAGGATGGTGTGCCCCGGCTGCGGGTCGATCGCCTCGATCATCCACAGCGAGACGGGCGCGACCGTGCGCTGGATGTCCTTCGCGCGCCGGCCCCACCCCGCGGCGGAGCGTTCCCACTGGGCGAGGCTGACGGCCCGGTACTCCTCGGGGTCCTGGATGCTCACCTGGCGTACCGGAAGCCAACCGGGCCGGACGGCGTCGTGCGCTTGCCGAGGTAGTCGGTCGCGCGCACGAAGGCGAAGTAGGCGCCCGGGCGCGGACGCACGCGGCGCGGGAAGGCGTAGCGCCAGTCGAAGTCGTCCAGGACGGCCTTGAACCACACCGGAGCCGCGCATGATCCCAGCCGGAACGCCCCGCGCCCGTCGTACCAGCGGCAGCGCCGGCCCTCGCGGCGCATCAGCGCGAGCTCGACGCGCCGTACGCCGGCGGGGTCGGCCGTCCGCCCGCGCAGGAGCGGCACGGCGCGGCGGATCCGGATGCGCTCCCGGACGCGCGGCGAGGTGATCGCGACGAACGGCGGCCCGGTGTCGGGCCCGCGGCGGTTGGCCATGAACCCCGACTCGAAGCCGGGCAGCTGCGTGAGGCTCGTGATGGCACCGCCCTTGCCCGTCGCGGGCGGCGGGGGCGGGTCCTTCACGACGATCGTCACCGGGTCCGACGGCGGCCCGGAGGCGCCCGTCCGGTCGACCGCGCGCACCCGCACCTCGTAGCGGCCCGCGGCGGCGTAGGCGTGCGCCCAGGGGCCGGGCGTGCGCTCCTCGACCGAGCCGTCCCCGAAGTCCCACACGTACTTGACGACCTCGTCCATCAGGGTGCCGTCCGGGTCCGTCGCCCCGGACACGGCGAACCCGACGGCCTGGCCCCGCTCGACTTCGGAGGCCGAGGCCGAGACGCTCGGCTTGGCCGGCGCGTGGTTGACGAACTCGTCCGCGCCCCGGTCCCAGGCGCCGGCGCGCGTCTCGCCCTCCACGTCGTCGCCCCACTCGCCCGGCTGGCCCGGGCCGCCCTGGTCGATGGCGGGGGACCCGACCCGCAGGCGGAAGTCCTCCGAGCCGGGATCGACGAACAGGCTGGCCGCGTTGGTGGTCGGCTCGGAGTTGGTCTCGCTCGCCCCGGCCTTCGTGCCCTGGACGATCGAGTCGTGGAACGAGACGGCGATCTCCCCGCCCTGCTCGGACTCCGTCACCGCGGGCGCCGAGACCGCGTCGGCCACCGTGACGTGACGGGCGGTGATCGCGATGTCGTTCTCCACGCCCAGGGCGGTGGACGCTTCGATCGCGGGAGCCTCACCGTTGCCGGACAGGACCGTCGAGTGCAGAAGCACGGTCTTGTCCCCGTTCAGGGCGGACGAGGAGACCCGCAGCGCCGGACCGCCCGGGTCGGCGTGGACGGCCAGCCGCTGCAGGGTGAAGGTCTGCGCCGCGGTGCCGGAGCCGTCGAAGGTCAGCCGGCCCCGGATCCTCGCGATGCCGAGGCCGTGTCCGCGCAGGGTGAGGCCGCCCTTGGTGAAGGTGACGTCCTCGTCCCAGTCGCCTGCCTTGGGCACGATGAGGATCAGGTCGGTGGCGTCACCCGATCCGCCCGCCGCGGTGTTCGCCGCGCCGATGGTCCCGCACTGGTCGTCGCCCGTGCCGCAGCTCCCACCACCGGGGGTCACCGTCCACGTCGCGGCGTGCGCCGTCGCGGGTGCCGCGAGCGCCAGTGCGAGCGCCACGGCCGCCGTGCCGATTCCCGAAAGACCCATCCCGGTTTCGAGGATAGGTCAACGCAGCGCGGCCCGCCTCAGCTTTCCGGAGCGGGTTCGCGGGAGGTCGGAGACCACCTCGAAGGACTTGGGGACCTTGAAGCCGGCCAGGCGCTCCCTGCAATGGCGGCGCAGGTCGTCCGCGTCGGTCCGCATGCCGAGGCGCGGGACGACGGCGGCGGCCACGGCCTCGCCCCACTCGGCGTCGGGGCGGCCGAACACGGCCGCCTGCGCGACGGCGGGATGCGATTCGAGGACGGCCTCGACCTCGGCCGGCGCGACGTTCTCCCCGCCCGTGACGATCGTGTCCGCCTTGCGGCCGCTCACGGTGAGGCGGCCGAGCTCGTCCAGCGCGCCGAGGTCCCCGGTGCGCAGGGGGTGGCCGGCGCCCGGCGCGACCGTGGGCCCGCGGACCAGGATCTCGCCGTCCGGTGCGAGCTGAACGCGCGTGCAGAACAGCGGCGGGCCGGCCGTCGCGGCGTCGCCCACGTCGGACGTCGTCACCTGCGAGCACGCCTCGGTCAGGCCGTAGGTCTGCGCGAGCGGCAGACCGGCCGCGGCGGCGCGCGCGGCGAGGTCGGCCGGCAGCGGCCCGCCCCCGATCAGCGCGCAGCGCAGGCGCGACGCGGGTGTGCGCGGTCCGGCTTCCAGCACGCGCGCGAGCATCGTCGGCACGAGCGAGACGAGCGTGGCGTCGCCCAGCGCCGCCGCCACGCGGTCGGCCTCGAAGCGCTCATGGACGATCGCGGTTGTGCCGTAGATCGCGCTGCGCACGAGGATCGACAGGCCGCCGACGTGCGACGGCGGCAGCGCGCACAGCCAGCGCTCCGCCGGATCGAGCCCCAGGGCGACGGCGGAGCCCAGCGCGTTCCACAGCCAGTTGCCGTACGTCAGCTCGACGGGCTTGGGGTCGCCCGCCGTGCCGGACGTGTGCACGACCGCGGCCACCGCGGCGAGGTCGTGCTCGTCGCGCAGCGCGACTCCCGCCTCCGGCCCCGGCTCCAGCGGCGCGTCGACAAGCAGCGCACCCGCCACCTGCACCGCCAGTTCGGCCTTCCCCAGCCGCACGTCCACCGGGACCGCCACGGCGCCCAGCCGCCAGCAGCCGTGCAGCGCCTCGGCGAAGGCGCGGCCCGCCGGGAGCAGCAGGGCGACGCGATTGCCGGGTCCGACGCCGAGCGCGGCCAAACGCCGGGCCGCTCCGTCGGCGGCGGCCAAGAGCTCGCCGTAGGAAACGGGACCGGCGCCGTCCACCAGCGCCGGGCGCGCCGGAGCGATCCCCGCAGCGCGGGGCAGCCAGGCCGCCACGGTGCCCGGGGTCGCCACGCGCGGGAGTATCGCGGTCGCGGCCCGGTAGATTCCCCGCCCCGCACGCACGCGAGGAGGACCGCCGTGCCCGTCAGCTGGACCCCCGCCGGGGAGTACGAGGACATCCGCTACGAGCTCTCCGGCGACGGCATCGCGAAGATCACCATCGACCGCCCGGAGGTGCGCAACGCCTTCCGGCCCCAGACGCTGATCGAGCTCTCCGACGCGCTGGAGAAGGCGCGCGAGGACCTCGACGTGGGCGTGATCGTCCTCACCGGGGCCGGCGACCGGGCCTTCTGCTCGGGCGGCGACCAGCGCGTGCGCGGCGACGCCGGCTACCTGGCCGAGGACGAGGCGGCCAAGCGCGGCGTCGGGCGCTTTCACGTCACCGACCTGCACGTGCAGATCCGCCGCACCCCCAAGCCGATCGTCGCGATGGTGGCGGGCTACGCGATCGGCGGGGGGCACGTCCTGCACGTCGTCTGCGACCTGACCATCGCCGCCGACAACGCCCGCTTCGGTCAGGTGGGGCCGAAGGTCGGCAGCTTCGACGGCGGCTACGGCGCGGGCCTGCTGGCGGCGCAGGTGGGCCAGAAGAAGGCCAAGGAGATCTGGTTTTTGTGCCGCCAGTACGACGCGCGCGAGGCGCTGGAGATGGGCCTCGTCAACGCGGTCGTCCCGCTGGAGCGCCTGGAGGAGGAGACGGTGGCCTGGTGCCGGGAGATGCTCGCCCACTCGCCCTTCGCGCTGCGGCTGCTGAAGGCCAGCTTCAACGCGACCGAGGACGGCCTGGCCGGGATCCAGCAGCTCGCGCACGACACGAACCTGCTCTTCTACGGATCGCCCGAGGCTCAGGAGGGTCGTGACGCCTACGTCGAGAAGCGCGCCCCCGATTTCGGCAAGTTCCCCCGCCGGCCGTAGGCAGGGCGCCCTGCGCATCTGGCTCATGGCCGCGCGGCTGCGGACGCTGCCCGCGTCGGTGGCGCCCGTGCTGGTCGGCACCGCGCTGGGGGCGCGCGACGGCGACCTGCGCCCGCTCGCCTTCGCCGCCGCGCTGGCCGGC
This sequence comes from Solirubrobacteraceae bacterium, assembly GCA_031177685.1. GTDB lineage: Bacteria > Actinomycetota > Thermoleophilia > Solirubrobacterales > Solirubrobacteraceae > AC-38. Next base: position 34,610 of record JAPSGI010000009.1, read on the forward strand.
GCGATGCTCATCCAGGTCGGAACGAACTTGTCCAACGACTACTCCGACGCGCGCCGCGGCGCGGACACCGAGGACCGCCTCGGTCCGGTCCGCGTGACGGCGGGCGGGCTGGTCCCGCCGCGCCAGGTCCTCATCGCCACCTGGGTCACGTTCGGACTCGCGGTCGCGGTCGGCCTCTACCTCGTGGCGGTGGCGGGCTGGGAGCTGCTGCTGGTCGGCGCCGCCTCGATCCTCGCGGGCGTGCTGTACACCGGCGGGCCCAAGCCCTACGGCTACGAGGGGCTCGGGGAGCTGTTCGTGTTCGCGTTCTTCGGCGTGGTCGCGGTCACGGGCTCCTACTTCGTGCAGACCGAGCAGCTGGTGTGGGAGGCGTTCGCGCTCGCCGTGCCGGTCGGGCTGCTGGCCGCGGCCGTGCTGATGGTCAACAACATCCGCGACCGCGAGACCGACAGCCGGGCGGGGAAGCGCACGCTCGCGGTGCGCGTCGGCGCGCAGGGCGCGCGCGCGCTGTACGCCGCGATGGTCTTCGGCGCGTACGTCCTGCTGCCCATCACCTGGCTGGCGGGGGCGCTGGACGTGTGGGTGCTGCTCCCTGCGCTCACGCTGCCGCTCGCGCTGCGCCTGGCGGCGGAGGTGTCGGCGCGCACCGACGGCCCCTCGCTGAACGCGGCGCTGGCGCGGACCGGCCTGCTGCAGCTGGCCTTCTGCGTGCTGCTCGGCGCGGGCGTCCTGCTGTCGGGCTGATGGACCTCGCGCTCGAGCGGGTCTCCCATCGCCTGCGCGAGCCGCTGCGCGCCGCCTGGGGCGTGGTGGACCGCCGCGAGCTCGTGCTGGTGCGCGTGCGCGAGGGCGGGCACGAGGGCGTCGGCGAGGCGGCGCCGCTGCCGGGCTACGACGCGCCGGAGGGGGCGCTGGACGCGGTCGTCGCGGCGCTGCAGGCCGTGGTGGGCGAGCCGACGCCGGAGGCCGCGCTGGCCGCGCTACCGGACGGCGTGCCGCACGCGCGCGCCGCGCTGGACATGGCGGCCTGGGACCTGCGCGGGCGACGCGAGGGCCGCCCGGTCGCCGCGCTGCTGACCACCGATCCGCTGCCGGCCGTCCCCGTCAACGCGCTGATCACCGCGGAGGACCGCGCGGGAGCGTCCGCGCAGGCGGCGGGGTTCGCCCGCGAGGGGTTCCGTTGCGTGAAGGCGAAGGTGGGCGTCGGCGACGACGCCGGCCGGCTGGCCGCGGTGCGCGCCGCCGTGGGCCCCGACGTGGCGATCCGCATCGACGCGAACGCCGCCTGGTCCCTGGAGGAGGCGGTCGCCAACCTGGCCGCGCTGGCCCCGGTCGGGATCGAGCTGTGCGAGGAGCCGACCGGCGCGCCCGACCAGCTCCCGGCGCTGCGCGGCTGCGGGGTGCCGCTGGGGCTGGACGAGACGTCCACCGCGGGCGTCTTCGAGGGCGCCGACGCCGTGTGCCTGCGCCTGGGCGCGCACGGCGGGATCGCCGCGGTGATGGACGCGGGCCGGGCGGCACGCGCGGCGGGCGCCGACGTCTACCTCGCCTCGACCTTCGACGGCCCCGTGGGCGTGGCGGCGGCGCTGCACGTCGCGGCCGCGCTGCGCGTCACGCGCCCGTGCGGGCTGGCGACGCTGCGGCTGCTGGCCGGACTGGACGACCCCTTTCCCCCGCGCGACGGCCACATCCGCGTCTCGCAAGCGGCGGGGCTGGGGATCGCCGGACGCTAGCCTGGCCGCCATGGCGCGCGAGCGCGATCGGATGCCCACGTCCTTCACGCGCCGCGCCGCCAAGGTTACGTCCGCCACGACGACCCAGGGCGCCCGCCACGCCGCCACGCTGGCCGCCAACCTGCTGCGCGACGAGGACGCCGGCGCCGAGGTTTTGGAGCGCCGCCACCGCGAGGCCGCGCAGCGCATGGTCGCCGTGCTGGGATCGATGAAGGGCGGCGCGATGAAGGTCGGCCAGCTGGCGTCCTTCCTGCACGTCGAGTTCATCCCGCCCGAGTACCGCGAGCTCTACCAGCACGAGCTGGCGGCGCTGCGCGACGCCGCCCCGCCGATGCCGTGGCGGCTGGTGGAGCGGGTGTTGCGCGACGAGCTGGGCGAGCCCCCGGAGCGCGCGTTCGCCGAGCTGGACCCCGAGGCGGCCGCCGCCGCGTCGATCGGCCAGGTGCACCGCGGGCGCCTGCACGACGGCCGCGAGGTGGCGGTCAAGCTGCAGTACCCGGAGATCGCGGACGCGCTGGAGACCGACGTGCGCACGGTGGCCGTCCTGTCCCCCATCGCGCGCGCCATCGCCCCCGGGGTCGACGTGCGCGCCGTGGTGGCCGAGCTGCGCGAGCGCATCCTGGAGGAGCTCGACTACGAGCTGGAGGCCCAGCACCAGCGCGCCTTCGCGCGGGCGTACCGCGGGCACCCGTTCATCCACGTCCCCGACGTGGTGACGGACGTCTGCCGGCGGCGCGTCCTGGTCAGCGAGTGGGTGGACGGTGCGCCGTTCGCCGACGTGCTGGCGTCGCCGCGGGACGAGCGCGACCGCTTCGGCGAGATCCTGGTGCGCTTCTTCTACGGCTCGATCGACGTGGTCGGGCGCTTCAACGCGGACGCGCATCCCGGCAACTACCTGCGCCGGCCCGACGGCGGCGTGTCGTTCCTGGACTTCGGCGCGGTCAAGACGGTGGACCGCGAACGGCGCCAGCTGATGCTGGCGGGAGCGCGGGCGGTCGCGGCGCGCGACGCCCCGGCCGTGGTCGCGGCGCTGGAGCGCCTGGGCTGGCTGCGCCACGCCGAGACGCTGGACCCCGAGATGATCCTGCGCCACGTCCTGCTGACGTCGGGGTGGTCGTTCGAGGACCGCGAGCTGACCATCACCCCCGAGCGCGTCGCGCTCGCGGCGGCCGCCCTATCCAACCCGCGCTCGGAGGTCTTCCGCGTCTGGCGCCGCGAGAACCTGCCCGCCGAGGAGCTGATGTTCTCGCGCATGGACGCGGGCGTCGTCTCGGTCCTCGCCCAGCTCGGCGCCACCGCCAACTGGCACCGCATCGCCCGCGAGTGGATCTTCGGCGATCCGCCGAGCACGGAGCTCGGTCGCGCCGAGTGGGAGTTCCTCACCGGCCGGCGGCTGTGGCGCGACCCGCGCGGCTAGAGCGGCCGTTCGAAGTCACCCCCGCACTTCGTCCACAGCCCGCGGCGCGCGTCCATCGCCGCCTGCTCGGCCCGCGAGTACGCGTCGGCGCGCTCGAAGTCCGATCCGTCGGTCGTGGCGAGCGGCGAGAGCCCGCCCTCGATCATCGTCTTTCCGAAGTCGTACGCACCGAGGCTCGCGGCGATGGGCGGTGCGTCGCCCACGAGGTCGACGTAGGCGAGCAGGTGCCCGTCACCGTCGAACAGCGGGTTGCCCCGGTCGGTCGTCAGCCTGACGCGGGCGCCGGTTCCGCCACGGGCGTCGTAAAGCCCGTCGCCATCCGTGTCGGAGGGCGCGGGGAAGGACAGGCCCAGCATCGCGTGAACGGCGTCGTCGCCGCCGCACTCCGTCACCGCCTCGGGTGTGTCGATGCCGAGGAGGCTCACGGTGAAGACGGCCCGCGGCGCGCCCGGCGTCGAGACCTTGACCACGTCTCCCTCGAGCACGTCGACGATGCGGGCGTCCGCCGCCTCGACGGCACGGCGGTACTTCGCGACCGCGCGCCTGCGGGCCGCGGCCCGGCGGCGCGCCCGTGCCCGCGCCCGTGCCCTGGCCCGTGCGCGCGCCCGCGCCCGTGCCCGCGCCCTGGCGCGATAGCGGGCCCGCGTGCGCCGCCGCGCCGCCTGGCAACTGGCTCCGCAGCGCGGCTGCGTCACGGTCTCGTCGCGATTGCCGCCGCCCCCGCAGGGGTAGCCGAGGTCGCCGCACACGTAGCTGCCCGTGTCCGAGGGACACGTGTGCCAGCGGTGGCAGCCGTCGCGGTGCGCCTGCGCGGCGTCGGGGGTCGCCGCCTGGAGAGCAAGAATTCCCGCGGCTACGGTGAGGGCGGCGAGCGCCGCGCGAGCTGGTCGAGTCACGTCTGCCTTCCTTGAGCGCTGAGCGAGGCGTCAACAGTAGCCACTTCCGAAGTGGCTATGTGCCAATGTCGCGGCTAGCGCAGGCCGGCGCGCAGGGCGAGGGTGCGGCGGACGGACGCGCGCAGGCGCGCCGTGGAGATGCGCCCGGCGGCGGCGTCGCGGACGAGTGCGTCCGCCGAGGTGGCGCCGGTGGCGTAGCCGCCGCAGTAGAGGAGGAGGTCGTTGCCGGCCCGCAGGGCGAGGCGGCCGAGGGTGGCGGGACTGCCGAAGCGGCGCAGGGCGACGACGTTTACGTCGTCGGTGATCGCGACGCCGCGGAAGCCGGCGTACCCCCGCAGCTCGGCGGTGGAGATCCGCGGTGAGAGCATCGCGGGGCGGTTGGACAGCGCCGGGTAGATCGCCGTGCTGGTCATCGCCAGCTTGGCGCCCGCGCGAGCGCCCGCCACGAACGGCGCCTCGTCGAGGCGGCGCAGCGCCGGCAGCGCGAGGCCGACGCGCTGGGCGACGTCGTCCTCGTTGCGCGCGATCGTCCCCACGCCGGGGAAGTGCTTGAGCGTCGCGGCGACGCCGCGTTCCTGCAAGCCCTGCACGAACGCGCTGCCCAGCGCGGCGACGCGGCGGGGGTTCGAGGAGTACGAGCGGCCCGTGCGCGCCTGGTATGAGCCGCGGCGGCCGACGTCCATCAGGGGGGCGAGGTTGACATTCGCCCCGACGTCGCGCAGGTTGGCCGCGGTGGCGCGCCCCTCGCGCCGGACCAGGGCGGCGCTGCCGATCCGTCCCAGCTGCGCGGGCGAGCGTGACGGCGCGCCGCCGAGGCGCTTCACCAGGCCGCCCTCCTGGTCGATCATCACCAGCAGGGGCGCGCGCAGGCCGGCCGGCCGGCGGATCGCCTGCAGCGAGCGCATCGTGGCGCGCAGGCGCCCCCGCGAGACGATGTTGCGCGCGAACAGGATGATCCCCGCGGCCTCCCCGCGCGCGATCCGCCGGCGCAGCCCCGCGGGGGGCGCCGTCCCCTCGTAGGAGAAGATCATCGTCTGGCCGACGAGCTGGCGGACGGTGAGTCCGGCGGTACTATCTGGATCGGGCGCCGGGCCGCCCGGCCGCGAGCCGCCGGTCTGCGCGGAGGCGGTGAACGAGAGGCCGGCTGCGGCGACAGCCGCGACGAGCGCGATCGCGGCGCGGGAGCGGGGCACGCTCATCTTCAACCCGCCCGGGCGGCGGCGGATGCGGCGCGCGCGAGCGCCTCGGCCACGATGGCCGGCGCCTCGAGGTGGACGGCGTGGCGCGTCGCGGGGACCGTCAACAGCTGCGCGCGCGGCAGCGCGGCGGTCATCCGCTCGGCCACCTTGCGGTAGCGGGCGTCGCGCTCGCCGACGATCAGCGTCACGGGCATCCGCAGCTCGGGCAGCCGCGCCCACAGCGGCGCGCACGCGCCCTGGCCCAGTCCCCGCAGGGCGGCCGCCAGTCCCGCCGGGTCGTTGCGCAGCCGGTCCTCGTGCGCGGTCCGCGCCACCTCGGGCGCCTGGCCCTTGAACAGCCGGTGGCGTCCCCAGCGGTGCGCGAAGGACTCGATCGTCGAGCCCTCGATCTCGCTCGCCAGCTCGTCGTCCTCGCGGACGCGGGCCGCGCGCTCCACCGGGTCGGCGATCCCCGGCGTGGCGCCGATCAGCACGAGCGCCTCCACGCGCTCCGGTTGGGCCAGCGCGACTCGCATCGCGATCCGTGCGCCCATCGAGTAGCCGGCCAGCACGAAGCGCTCCGGCGCCAGCGCGGCCACGTCCGCCGCGCACACGTCGGGATCGATGGGGCGCACGTCCGACGCCGACCCATGGCCGCGCAGGTCCGGCGCGATCGGCTCGCGGCCCAGGGCGGCCGCGACCGCATCCCAGCTGCGGCCGGTGTTGGTGAAGCCGTGCAGCGCGACGATCGGCGGGGACACGCGCGACATGATGCCCGGCCCCGCCGGACGCGATCGGTCAGGCGAAGAATTCCGCGAGCAGGCGCCCGACCTCGTCCGGCGCCTCCTCCTGCAGGAAGTGCCCGCAGTCCGGCAGCTCGGTCAGCTTCGCGTGGGGCACGTCGCCGGCCAGGCGCGCCATGGTCTGCGCGACATCCGGCAGGATCCGGTCCTGCGCGCCGTAGATCAGGCGGACGGGGATGTCCAGCGACGGCAGCCGGCGCGCGATCTCCTCGAAGCCCTCGGGCGGTACGCCCACCCCGGCCTGCGCCAGCGCCAGCCGCGCCTCCTCGCCGGCGAAGGGCGCCTGCACGGCCGCGACGACCTCGCCGGTCAGAGCCGAGTCGGCGGCGAGCCCCAGGCGCATCGCCGCCTCCAGACCCTGCGGGGCGGTGAGCTGGTCGCGGACCTCCGGGGTCGTGCACGCGGCGACGAACTGCATCACCGCCTCGGAGAACTCGGGATAGACGAGCGTGTTGAGCAGCGCGAGCTTCGTGACCCGCCCGGGCCGGTGCAGGGCCCAGTACAGGCCGATCGGCCCGCCCAGGTCGTGACCCGCCAGCCCGGTCTGCGCGATCCCCAGCGCGGAGGTGAACTCGTCCAGGACGGCGTCGTAGAAGTCGAAGTCGTACGCGGCGCCCAAAGGCTTGTCGGACTCGCCGTAGCCCGGCAGGTCGAGCGCCACCACGCGGTTGCGCGCCGCGATCGGCTCCATGACCCGGCGCCACAAGAACGACGACGTCGGCCAGCCGTGCAGCAGCAGCACCGGCGGTCCCTCCCCCAGGTCCCGGTAGGCCACGGTCAGGCCCGCGGCCTGAACAGTGGGCAGCGAGCTCACGGTGCCGCCTCGCCCGTGGCGGCGCCGCGCACCCGCGGAGCCGCCGAGCCCAGCCGCGCCAGCGCCTCGGCCCAGGCCGGGCCCAGCGCGAAGCGCTCCGTACGCCACGTCACCACGCGCGTCTCGACCAGGCGGTCGCGGTAGCCGCGCACCAGCCGGACGTGCTCGGGCGAGCGCAGGAAGCGCTGCAGGTCCTCCTCGCTCTCCCACACCGACAGGGAGTAGGTGACCGGGCGCAGCACGTCCGCGCCGGTGGCCAGCCCGACCGCCCCGGGCCGCCCGCCCCAGCCGTGGCGCAGGCGCAGCGCGAACAGCCACACCCGCGGCATGTCGCGCCAGCGCGCGTAGAGGAACCGGGTCGCGCTGACCACGTAGGGACCGCGGCTGGCCGCGGCGGCCCCCGGCTTCCAGGGATTGCGGATCATGGGCTCGTGTGCGACGCCTCCGGGGCGGCGAGTATAGCGAGCGCTCGCTATTCCCGTGATGGTTCCAGCGTGCCTGGATCGGGCGCGCGCTGCGCGAGGGTGGCGGCGGTGAGCTGCGCCACGAAGTCGGGCGGGACGGCGTCCGCGTCGGCCAGCTTCTCCAGCGTCAGCCCGCGCGCCGTGGCCAGCGCCATCATGGCCAGCGCGGGGTCGCCGAACATCTCCCCCACCCGCTCGCGCATGCGCGCCATCCGCGCGGCCAGCTGCCGGCGCGTGGCCGCGCGGCGGACCGCGTACGCCCAGAACTCCACGAACACGAGGAACTGGACGGGGTCCGTCGACATCCGGTCCATCCACTCGCCGAAGGCGCGGACCGGGTCGTCGGCGTCCAGCGCCGCCTGCAGCTGCTCCTCGAACCAGGCGACGTGCTCGTCGAACACCGCGAAGAACAGCTCGTCCTTGCCCTTGAAGTTCGAGTACAGCGCGCCGATCGAGTAGCCGGCGCGGCGCGCGATGGCGTCCACGGAGGCGCCGTGAAAACCCTCCTTGGCCACGATCTCCTGCGCCGCGGCGAGCAGCTTGCGGCGCGTCTGCCCGCGGCGCGACGTCGGCATGCCCGCAAGGCTAGCGGTGCCATAGCGTTGCGGCCCATGGACTCGCACGTGCTCCTGCGGGCGTTCTGCGACGAGCTCGCCCGCTGCGGGATGACCGACGCGTGCACGTCCCCCGGCTCGCGCTCCGCGCCGCTGGTCCTCGCCCTGGCCCGCGAGCCGCGGCTGCGCGCGTGGTCGCACGTGGACGAGCGCTGCGCCGGGTTCTTCGCGCTCGGGCTGGCCAAGGCGTCGGGAAGGCCCGCCGCCGTGGCGTGCACGTCCGGGACCGCGGCCGCCGAACTGGCGCCCGCCGTGCACGAGGCGCACGAGGCACGCGTGCCGCTGCTCGTGCTGACGGCCGACCGACCGCCGGAGCTGCGCGAGGTCGGGGCCGGCCAGGTGATCGACCAGGTCAAGCTCTACGGCACGGCGGCCAAGTGGTTCTTCGAGGTCGGCGTGGACCGGGCGACGCCCGAGAACCTGCGCTGGATGCGCGCCCTCGCCTGCCGCGCGTACTGGGCGGCGCTGGACGGCCGGCCCGGCGTGGTGCACCTCAACTTCCCGTTCCGCGAGCCGCTGGTGCCGGATGCCGAGCTGCCGCCGGACGACACCGGCCGCCCGGACGGCGCGCCGATGCTGGCGCGCGCCGAGACGGAGGCGCTGCCCGCGCCGGGCGCGCTCGCCCGGCTGGCGCGGGCCGTGGAGGAGCGCCCGCGCGGCGTGATCGTGGCGGGGCCCTGGGAGCGCGGCGCCGGGCTGGGACTGGCCGCGGCCGGGCTCTCCGAGACGACCGGCTACCCGGTCCTCGCGGACCCGCTGTCGGGTGCGCGCCTGCCCGGTTCCGTGGCCCACTACGACGCGCTGCTGCGCGACGAGGCATGGGCCGCGGCGCACGCGCCGGAACTCGTCATCCGCGTGGGCGACCTGCCCACGAGCAAGCCGCTGCGCGCCTGGCTGGCCGGCGCCGCCGGCGCCGAGCAGGTCGCGGTCGCAGCCGACGGGGTCCTGCAGGACCCCGAGGGCGCGGTCTCCACGCTGCTGTCCGCGGACCCGGCCCCCACGCTCTCGCAGCTCAACGAGCGCGTCACCCGGGCGCCCGACGCGAGCTGGGCGCAGGCCTGGCGCCGCGCCGACGCCGCGGCCGCGCGGGCCATCGACCAGGTGCTCGATCGGGACGGCGGCCTCTCCGAGCCGCTGGTCGCCGCCGAGCTGGGGCGCCTGCTGCCCGCCGAGGCGACGCTGTTCGTGGCCTCTTCCATGCCGGTTCGCGACGTGGAGACGTTCTTCCCCGCGCGGGCGGACGGGCCGCGGGTGCTGTCGAACCGCGGGGCCAACGGCATCGACGGGACCGCGTCGAGCGCCTTCGGTGTGGCGGCGGCCACCGGGGGGCCCGTGGTCCTGCTGGTCGGCGACGTGGCGCTGGCCTACGACATCGGCGGCCTGCTCGCCGGCCCGCGCCTGGACCTGCAGCTCAAGGTCGTGCTGCTCGACAACGGCGGCGGCGGCATCTTCGACTTCCTCCCGATCGCCACCCAGCGCGACGCCTTCGAGGAGCACGTGGCCACGCCGACCGGCCTGGACTTCGCCCGCGCCGCGCACCTGTACGGCTTCGCGCACCGCGCCGTCGCGGCGCGCGACGAGCTGGCCGCGGCACTGCACGAGCCGGGCCGGGCGATCGTGCACGTGCGCAGCGACCGGGCGGCCAACGTCGCGCTGCATCGCGCGGTGTGGGAGCGCGTCAGCGCGGCGTTGCGATGATCTCGGCGCCGCGTCCGGGCGCCAGGGTGATGTTGCGCACCCGCGGGCGCTCGTCCTCGGGCCGCGCCGCGCGCAGGCTCAGCGACGTCAGGATCGTCCGCAGGACGACCTTGATCTCGAACAGCGCGAAGCCGGCGCCCAGGCAGCTGCGCCGCCCCGCCCCGAAGGGGATCCAGGCCTGCCCGGGCGGCGAGTCCTCCAGCCAGCGCTCCGGGCGGAACGCCTCCGGCTCGTCGTAGGCCTGAGGGTCGAGGTGCACGGCCGCCACCGCGGGCGCGACCATCGTTCCGGCGGGCAGCAGGTGCCCGTCCACCTCGGCCGGCGCGCCCAGCGTGCGCCCCACGTCGCCGATCACCGGACGCACGCGCAGCGTCTCCTTGATCACGGCGTCCAGGTAGTCGCCGCCCGCTGGCTCCTCCCGCAGCTCGTCCAGCAGCCGGCGCATCGCGGCGGGATGTCGCACCAGCCGCTCGACGGCCCAGGCCAGCGCGGTGGCCGTCGTCTCGTGTCCGGCCAGCAGGAGCGTCATCAGCTCGTCGCGCAGCGTCTCGTCGTCCAGCTCGTGGCCGTCCTCGTCGCGCGCGCCCAGCAGGACCGACAGCACGTCGTCGCGCTGCGCCGCGCCCGGGTCGGCCCGCCGCTCGCCGATCTGCGCGTACACCAGCTCGTCGACGGCGGCGCGGCGCCGGGCCAGGATCCCGCCCGGCGAGAGGCGCCCGTAGTCGCGCGCCAGCGTCGGCACCAGCACGAACGGCCCGTTGGCCACGGCGAGCAGCCGCCCGATCGCGCGGTGCATCCGCTCGCGCCGGTCGGCGGCGTCCACGCCGAAGATCGCGCGCAGGATCACGTCGAGCGTGATGGCCTGGAAGCGCGGGCGCAGCCGGAACGGGCGGCCGGTCGGCCAGCCCGCCATCTCCTCGCGCGTGACCGCCTCCATCGTGCGCTCGTGCGTGCGCACGTGGGTGCCCTGGAAGGAGGGCAGCAGCAGCTTGCGCGCCCGCATGTGCTCCTCGCCGTCTAGCACGAGCACCGAGCGCCGCCCGACGACCGGCTCGAGCATCGTGCGCGCCTCGCCGGCGCGGAAGACGTCCGGCGGTCCCTGGAACACGCGCCGCAGGGCGCCGGGATCGGCGAAGTACGCCCAGCGCCCGATCGCGACGAAGTTCAGCGTGAAGGCGTCGCCATAGCGCCGCCGGCACTCCTCCAGGTAGCCGATCCAGTCCCGGTACAGCCGCCACGTCTGCCAGAAGGCCGGCGCCCGCGGCCCCGGCGGCAACCCCTTCCGCACGGCGGGCGAGGCGGGCGGCGCGGTCGCGGCGTGCGTGCTCATCCGCGATCACGCTCCTCGCCCGCGCCGGACCGCTGTGTGACGTCCATCACGCGGCCAGCAGCGGGAGCAGGGCCTCGAGCTTGATCTCGGTCTCGGCCAGCTCGGCCGCCGGGTCGGAGTCGCGCACGACGCCCACCCCCGCGTACAGCCGCGCCGTCGCGCCGCGCAGCAGCGCGCAGCGCAGGCCCACGCACAGCTCGCCGTCCTCGGCGGCGTCCGTCCAGCCGATCGCACCGGCGTACCAGCCGCGGTCCATGCCCTCCAGCTCGGGGATCGTCGCGAGAGCCCGGGCGGGCTCGGCGCCCACCGCCGGCGTGGGATGCAGCAGTCCCGCCAGGTCCAGCGCGCCCACCGGCTCCGCGAGCTGGGCGCGGATCGGCGTGGCCAGGTGCTGGATGTTGGCCATGCGCACGAGCACCGGCTCCTCCGGCGCCGCTACCCACACCGCGCGCTCGCTCAGCACGCGCTGGATGCGCCGCGCCACGATCGCCTGCTCCTCGCGGTCCTTGGCGCTGTGGAGCAGCTGCTCGCCCAGGTGGTCGTCCACGGCCGGGTCGGCGCTGCGGCGCGTGGACCCGGCGAGCGCCACCGTGCTCGCCCGCTGCCCCTCGCGGCGCACCAGCAGCTCGGGGGTGGCCGCGACGAACGCGGCATCCCCGCGCCCCACCGCGAACACGTAGCACTCCGCGAACGCCTCGCGCAGCACGCCGAGGATCGCCGCCGCGTCGTGCGCCACGCCACCGTGCACGACCACCTCCCGCGCCAGCACGACCTTCTCCAGCTCGCCGGCGCGGATGCGCTCGACCGCCCGGCCGACCGCGGAGACGTAGTGCTCCGGCGGCATCGCGCTCGCCACGCGCGCGCGTTCGGCGGGCGCCGGGTCCAGCAGCGGCAGCGGGACCGCGCTCAGCTGGGCCGCCCGGCGCGCCACGCGCTCCAGCACGCCGTCGGGCGTGTCGTCGGGCGCCACCAGCGCGGCCAGCGTGGCACGCGCCTCGCCGCCGCGCCGCGCGAGCGCGATCTCGGGCACCGTCATCGACGCCGGCGCGAACCCCTCCCACGCGGGCGAGTAGCCACCCTCGCCGGCGAAGGCGAAGCCGCCGACCGCCACCAGCCCCGCGCCGGGCGGGGCGGTCGCGGCGGCCTCCGGCGGGTCCGTGACCGCGACGGCGCAGGCGCGCCGCCACGCCTCGGCCGCGCCGGCGAAGCGCGACGGGCCGGCGCCCTGGATCTCCAGGACGCTGCCCAGCCCCGCCAGCGCGAACCCCTCGCGGTCGGGCTGCTCGAGCGCGAACCACGGCTCCCCGGGCCGCCGCGACGCGGCCACCACCGCCGTCGGGTCCGTGTCGCCCGGGACCGGCACGGTGACGGCGACCACGACCGGCTCGCCGCGGGAGCGCGCCCGCCGCAGCGCGACCTCCACCCGCGCGGCCAGGCGCCCGCGCGCGCGGCCCAGCCGGTCGCCGAGGAGACTCGGGATCGCGCCGCCCCCGCGCCGGGCCGGTTCGGGAGCGCGCGTCGCGGTCATCGCCGGCTACGTCTCGCCGCGCCCGCGCGAGATCGCGATCTCGCCCGTGCGGACCATCTCGACGAGGCCGAACGGGCGCACGAGCGCCTCGAAGGCCTCGATCTTCTCGTCGGTCCCCGTCACCTCGACCACGATCGAGCGCCGGCCCACGTCCACGACGTGGCCGCGGAAGATCCCCGCGATCTGCATGACCTCGCCGCGGGTGCCGCCGTCGCAGGCGATCTTGAACAGCGCGAGCTCCCGGGCCACCGACTCGTCGGGCTCCAGGTCGCGGATCTTCAGGACGTTGACCAGCTTGTGCAGCTGCTTGGTCACCTGGTCGATCGGGTGCTTGGCCCCGTCGACGGTGAGCGTCACGCGCGACACCGCCTCGTCGTCGGTCGGGCCCACGGCCAGCGTGTCGATGTTGAACCCGCGGCGCGCGAACAGCCCGGCGATCCGCGTGAGAACGCCCGGCTTGTTCTCCACGAGGATCGACAGGACGTGCTTGCGCCCCGTCCGGTGTCCGCTGACCGCGTCGAGCTCCTCGAGCGAGAGGACTTCCTTGGTGCCCGGCTCCCCCATGCGTCAGCCCACCATGTCGCGGGCGGCCTGGCCCGCCGGGATCATCGGATACGTGTTCTCCTCGCGCGTGACCCGGACGTCGACCACCACGGGCCCGTCGGCGGCGATGGCCTCCTGCATGCCCTCGACCAGCGTGCCCTTGTCCTCGAGGCGCATCCCGCGCGCGCCGTAGGCCTCGGCCAGCTTGACGAAGTCGGGGTGCTGGCCCATCTCGACCTGCGAGTAGCGGCGATCCCAGAAGAGCTCCTGCCACTGGCGGACCATGCCCAGGTAGCCGTTGTTCATGATGAACACCTTGATCGGGATGCCGTGCTCGGCGCAGGTCGCCAGCTCCTGTGCGTTCATCTGCACCGAGCCGTCGCCGGCCACGCAGCAAACGAGCTGGTCCGGGCAGCCGATCTGGGCGCCCATCGCGGCGGGCAGGCCGAAGCCCATCGTCCCCAGGCCGCCCGAGTTGATCCAGCGCCGGGGACGGTTGAAGTGGAAGTACTGCGCCGTCCACATCTGGTGCTGGCCCACGTCGGAGGTGACGATCGCGTCGCCGCCCGTCGCCTCGTAGAGCGCCTCGATCATGTACTGCGGCTTGATCTCGGAGTCCTTGGAGTCCTCGTAGCCCAGCGGGTACTGGCGGCGCCAGTGCTCGATGCGCCCCCACCAGTCCTCCAGCCGCGACGGCTCCGCGCCCAGCGCGCGGTACTCGGCCAGCAGGCGCGGCAGGATGTTCTTCGCGTCGCCCACGATCGGGATGTGCGCGGGGACGTTCTTGGAGATCTCCGCCGGGTCGACGTCGATGTGGATGAACTTCGCCCGCGGCGCGAACTCGCTGAGCTTGCCGGTGATGCGGTCGTCGAAGCGCGCGCCGACGGCGCAGATCAGGTCGGCCTCGTCCATCGCGTAGTTGGCGGCGCGGGTGCCGTGCATTCCCAGCATGCCGAGCCACTGCTCGTGCGGGGCGGGGAACGCGCCGAGCCCCATCACGGTCAGCGTGACCGGGAAGCGGTCGGACAGGCACAGCTCGGTGAACTCGCCGGCCGCGTCGCCGTTGACGATGCCGCCCCCGCCGTAGATGACCGGCCGGCGCGCGTTGGCCAGGGCCTTGGCGGCCAGGCGGATCTGCTTCTGGTTGCCCTCGGTGGTCGGCTGGTAGCCGGGCAGCGTGATGTCGGTCGCGGGCTCGTACTCGATGTCCGCGCGCGACAGGTCCTGGGGGATGTCCACCAGGACGGGGCCCGGCCGGCCGGAGCGCGCCAGGTGGAACGCCTCGTGGACGGCCTGCGGGATCTCGCGGGGGTCCTGCACCATGAACGAGTGCTTGACGATCGGCATGGTGATGCCGCCGATGTCGGCCTCCTGGAAGCCGTCGGTGCCGATCAGCTCCGTGCGGACCTGGCCGGTGACGAAGACCGTCGGGACGGAGTCCATCATCGCGTCGCAGATCGGGGTCACGAGGTTGGTCGCGCCCGGGCCGCTGGTGCCCAGGGCCACGCCGACGCGGCCTGTGGCCTTGGCGTAGCCCTCGGCGGCATGGCCGCCGCCGGCCTCGTGGCGGACCAGGATGTGGCGGATCCCCGCGTCATAGAGCGCGTCGTAGGTCGGGAGGTTGGCGCCGCCGGGCAGGCCGAATACGACCTCGACACCTTCCGCCTTCAGTGCTTCCATGAGGGCGTCGGCCGCTCGCATGCGCTTCCTCCTTTCCGTTTAACTAGAGAGACGGCCGCGCGACCCCACGTCGCGCGGCGTTCACCGAGTGTACCGCGCGGATTCCGGCGCGATGGCCACGTCCGGGAAGTCCAGCTCCTCCCCGCAGCGGGTGCAGATCGCGTCGTGCATCTTGGTCACGCGCCCGCAGCGCGGACACTGCCGGCGCAGCTCGTTGGTGTCCCAGCGGTAGGCCAGCGCGGCCAGCAGCCCGAACAGCGGCAGCAGCGAGGCGATCGCGAACCAGGCGAGGAACGAGCTGCCCTTGATCTTCCCCACGATGCCGCCCGCCAGCCCCGAACAGAGGGCCAGGAACACGTACGCCGCACCCGACGTCGTGGTCATGGGTCAGGTCAGCGTGTTGATCGCCCAGAGGATGCCGAAGACGGCGATCACGGCCACGACGATCCAGGCGACCGACGCGATGATGCCGATGACGACCTTGAGCAGCAGCCAGGCCGCCAGCGCCAGGATGACGACGGCGACGGCGCGGCGGGCGAGCGAGGGGCGGGTCTCTTCCATGACCCAAGGGTACCGGGCGCGTGGCGCCCGCCCGGCTACTTGTGCGGCTCGAAGCCGCTCTCGCGCGTGCCGTGGCCGCCCTCGACGTCCTCGGCGGGCGACTCGGGCGTCGGGCCGCCCACGTCGCGGTCGCTGCGCGGCCCCTCGCCGGCGGGGTGCTCGGACCCCAGCTCGGTGTGGGCGGCGGACGGCGCGTCCTGGGCGTCGTCGCGGGTCGGCGGGTCCTGCGGGCTCTCTTCGCTCATGCCCGCCGCCTACCCGGCGGCGGGCACGGCGAACCGCGTCAGTCGTAGGTGCGCTTGAGGTGGTCGAACCCTGCGCGGGGAACGCAGGGATCGGGGTTGAGGGTCAGGCGCGCCAGGCGGTAGCGGCGCACGCCGGGGACGGCGCCGCGGCGGTCCGGGACGAGGACCACCTTGTGGGAGGAGGGAGTGGGCATGGCGCCATTGTGCGGACGCCCCGCGGCCGCCGCTTCGGCCGGCGGTCCAAAGATCCGCGGCCTGGCCCCTACCGGCGGTCGAGTCGCGCGGCGGCGACCGCGGCGTCCAGCGCGGGCCGTGCGCGGCGCCCCATGCGCGCGCGCACGCGCCACGGCGCGCCCGAAAACGCGAGGTTCGCCACGGTGGCGAAGCCGGCCTCGTCCTCGCGCAGCGCGAGCAGCAGGTGGGCGACGCGGTCGCCCGCGGGCAGCGCCGGGTCGGCGGCGCGCACGCACCAGCACCAGACGCGCCGCCCACCGGGCGCGACGAGCAGCGCGCCGGCCTCCCCGACCACCCACGTTCCCAGGCCGCCGCGTTCCAGCACCAGTCCGGTGCGGGCGTGCAGCTCGCGTGCCTCGTGGCCCACCAGGTCGCCCAGCAGCCCGGCGGCCCGCCGCTCCGCCGCCTCGCCGCCGCGGCGCGCGGGGCGCACGACGTTGCCGCCGCGCTGCGCGTAGAGCGCGGGGATCGCCCACGCGAGGGCCAGTGCGATGGCCGACACGGGCGCCGCGAGCGGCTCCAGCGCGACCATCCCCGCCGCCACCGCGACCAGTGGGGCGACGTGGGCGACGGTGGTCGCGGTCCACAGCCGCCCGCGCCCGCGCAGCCGCGCGGCGTCGACCCGGGGCCGCCACGGGACGGCCGCGACTTCGGGGAGTTGCGAAGGCGCGGCGGCGCCTTGCACCCCTATCCCCCGGCGATCGGGCGGCGGATCACGACCAGCTCCGCGTCGACGGGCAGCTCGCGCACCTGCGTGGCGCGGCCCTCGCCCTCCGACACGACGGCCAGGCCGCCGCCCTCCAGCTCGGCCCGCAGGGCCGCCGTGGCGGCCTGCACCGAGTCCGGATCGCCGGCCGTCCACTCCGCGAGCGTCGTGTGGCCGGTGCGGTCCATGCGAACGAGTCGAGACATGTCTAGGTAACCGTAAGCGTTCCCACCATGCCCAGGTCGCGGTGGTTGCCGACCGGGCAGTAGATCGTGTACTTGCCCGGCTTCAGCGTCACCCTCAGCTCGGTCGTCTCGCCGCCCTGGATGACCTCGGTCTCCTTCTCGATGCCCTCGCCCTCGACCTCCAGCGCGTGCGGCGCGCCTCCGTCGTTGCGCAGGCGGAAGGTGATCTGGCCGGCCTTAACCGTCGGGTTCTCCGGGGTGAACTTGTACTCGGTCCCGCTGATCGTCACGGCGCTGCGCCCGGCGCTCGGCGTGGTCGCGGTGGGCTGGTTCGGCGGCGCGGTGGTCTCCGCGCGCGGTTCGGTCGGAGTGGGGGCCGCCGTGTCCTCGTCGTCGTCGCCGCAGCCGGCCGCGCCGAGCGCCAGCGTGGCCAGCCCCAGGGCGATGGGAGCTCGAAGCTTCATGGGATTCCCTTTCGTCGTCGGTGCTACCCCGTTCGACGCCTGCGGGACCCCAGTCTTCCCGGGCCTGTCAGACCCCGAGCTGCTCGCGCACCAGGCGCGTCACCTCGCCGGCGTCGGCCGCGCCGCGGGTCTCGCGCATCACGTGGCCGATGATCGGGCCGATCGCCTGCGCCTTGCCGCCGCGGACCTTCTCGGCCGCGTCCGGGTTCGCCTCGATCGCCGCGCGGACCGCGCCGGCCAGCTCGTCGCCGCCGCCCACCGCGCCCAGCCCCTCCGCCTCCACGATCGCCGCCGGGTCGCCGCCGTCCGCCACCAGGCGGTCGAGCACCTGCCGCGCCGCCCCCGCCGTCACCGCCTTCTCCCCCACCATCGCCACCAGCCGCGCCAGCGCGTCCGGCGCCACCTTGGACTGCGCCGGGTCGGCGTCGCCCAGCCGCGTGGCCAGCTCGCCCGCCACCCAGTTGGCCACCGTCTGGGCCGGCGCGCCGTCCGCGCGCTCCAGCACCGCCTCGAAGTAGCGCCCCAGCTCGGGCCGGAAGGCCAGCGCGCGGGCGCTGTCGGCCGACAGCGCCAGCTCGGTCTCGTAGCGCGCCGCGCGCTCGGCGGGCAGCTCCGGGAGCTCGGCCCGCACGGCCTCGACCATCTCCGGCGTCACCGCGACCGGCACGAGATCGGGCTCGGGGAAGTAGCGGTAGTCGTGGGCCTCCTCCTTGGAGCGCAGCGAGGTCAGCGACCCGCTCTGGGGGTCGAAGTGCAGCGTCTCCTGCACCACCGGCTGCCCGGCTTCCAGCAGCGCGACCTGGCGCGCCACCTCGGCCTTGATCCCGCGCTCCACGAAGCGGAAGGAGTTCATGTTCTTCAGCTCGGTCTTGGTGCCCAGCTCGCTCTCGCCCGCGCGGCGGACCGACACGTTGGCATCGCAGCGCAGCGAGCCCTCCTCCATGTTCACGTCGGAGACCTCGAGCTGGCGCATCGTCTCGCGCAGCAGGATCAGCCACTCGCGCGCGCGCTCGGCGGAGCGGATGTCCGGCTCGGTCACGATCTCCACCAGCGGCGTGCCGCCGCGGTTGAAGTCCACGACGCTGCTGTCGGCGCCGTGGATGCGGCCCGACGCCCCAACGTGGACGAGCTTGGCCGCGTCGTCCTCGAGGTGCACGCGGTGGATGCGCACGTCGCCCAGCCGCCCGCCCCGGCACAGGGGCTCGTCGTACTGGGAGATCTGGTAGCCCTTGGGCAGGTCGGGATAGAAGTAGTTCTTGCGGTGGAAGATCGAGCGCGGCGCCAGCTCGCACCCCAGGCCGAGGCCGATCTTCAGCCCGAAGCGGATCGCCGCCTCGTTGGCCACGGGCAGGCTGCCGGGCAGGCCCAGGCACACCGGGCACGTGTGGGTGTTGGGCGGGTCGCCGAACGACAGCTCGCAGGAGCAGAACATCTTGGTCTGCGTCTTGAGCTGCACGTGGATCTCCAGGCCGATGACCGGCTCCCAGCTCATGCGTGCACCGCCGCTGTGTCGAAGCCGATCGCCTGCTCCAGCGCGTAGGCGGCGTCCAGGATGCGGTTCTCGCTGAACGCCGGGCCTGCGATCTGAAAGCCCGTCGGCAGCCCCTCCGACAGTCCGTTGGGGATCGAGATCGCGGGAATCCCGGCCAGCGGCATGGGGACCGTGAAGAAGTCGTTGAGGTACATCGCCAGCGGGTCGTCCGTTTTGGCGCCGAGCGGGAACGCCACGCCCGGGCTGGTCGGCGTGACCACGAAGTCGAAGCGCTCGAAGGCGGCGCGGAAGTCGTCGGCGATCTTCGTGCGCACGCGCTGGGCGCGGCCGTAGTAGGCCTCGTAGTAGCCGGAGGACAGCGCGTAGGTGCCTAGCATGATCCGGCGGCGGACTTCCGCCCCGAAGCCCTCGTGGCGGGTGCGGGTGTACATGGCGAGCAGGCCGTCGTCCCCGTCCACGCGCAGGCCGTAGCGCACGCCGTCGTAGCGCGCGAGGTTCGAGGACGCCTCGGCGGGCGCGATCACGTAGTACGCGGCGATCCCGTGCCGGGCGTGCGGGAGCGAGCAGGTGTCCACCTCGGCGCCCAGCTCCTGCGCGCGGGCCACCGTGGCGCGGAAGGCCTCCAGCACGCCGGGCTCGATCCCCGCCGCCGACTCCACGTCGTCGGGCACGCCCAGGCGCACGCCCTGGAGGTCCTGCGCCGAGGGCAGCCGGATCGCCTCCGGGTGCTCCAGCGACGTGGCGTCGCACGGGTCGCGCCCGGTCATGACCGAGAACAGCAGCGCCGCGTCGGTCACGTCGCGCGTGAGCGGGCCGGCCTGATCCAGCGAGGAGGCGAAGGCGATCATCCCGTAGCGCGAGACCGCGCCGTAGGTCGGCTTCAGGCCGACGATCCCGCTCAGGGCGGCGGGCTGGCGGACCGAGCCGCCGGTGTCCGTTCCGATCGCCCAGGGGACCTGTCCCGCGGCGACGGCCGCGGCGCTGCCGCCGCTGGAGCCGCCGGGTACCCGCGTGCGGTCCCACGGGTTCAGCACCGGTCCGTAGCCCGAGTTCTCGTTGGACGAGCCCATGGCGAACTCGTCCTGGTTGGTCTTGCCCAGCAGCGGCGCGCCGGCTGCGACGATCTTCTCCACCGCGGTGGCGGTGTAGGGCGGGCGGTAGCCCTCCAGGATCCGCGAGCCCGCCTGCGAGGGGACGCCGCGCACGCAGAAGAGGTCCTTGGCGGCGAAGGGCACGCCGCCGAGCGGGCCGTCCCCGGTGTCCGGTGCGTCGGCGGCCACCCACAAGAACGCGTTGAGGTCGTCGGCCGCCGCGCGCTCGCGGTAGGTGTCCCAGACCTCCTCCCGGGAGAGCTCGCGGGCGCGTATCCGCTCGGCGAGCTGCGCCGCGCTGAGCGCGAGCAGGTCGCTCATGCGCCCGGCGACGGGACCTCGAAGCCGTCGGCCGCCACCGCGGGCGCGGAGGCCAGCGCCTCCTCGCGAGGCAGCGACGGGCGCGGCTCGTCGGCGCGCAGGGCGCTGCCCACCTCCACCACGTGCGAGGTCGGCGCGACGCCGTCGAGCTCGAGCTCGGAGATCGTCTCGATGTGGTCGAGCACGGCGGACAGCTCGCTCGCCATGCGGTCGACCTCCCCCTCGGACAGCTCGAGCCGCGCGAGCCGGGCCACGTGGAGAACCTCGGCACGGTCGATCATGGGCGGCGCATCATACGCCGCCCACGATCGGATTCCGTGGCTGGTCTAGCCCTGCTGCGGGGGGCCGCCGGCCGGCGGCGTCGGGGGCGCCGGCTCGGGCGGCGGCGCGGGCGGTGTGGGGGGCGTGGGGGCGCCGCCAGTCTGCGCGCGCGGTCCGGCGTCGCCGGGGCGGGTGCCCTCGTCCGCCATGGCGAGGAAGCCGCCGGCGGCGATGCCCAGGCACACCAGGAACCCGAGGTAGGCGCCGAACTTCACGTCGACGACGTCGTTGGGGCCGGGCTGGTTGATGATGCGGTAGAGCACCAGCAGGGCGACGATGATCCCCAGGATCGTCACGACCACGCTGAGCGCGACGGGAAGCGAGACCGACCGGCCCGCCGCGGCGAGCAGCGCGGCGCCGATCGCCACGGCCGCGGTGACGAAGAGGACCAGGTCCACGAAGTCGAACGCCTTCCAGGCGTTCACGCTCGTGTCCACGCCCGCGGCCGAGGCGAATTCGCCGATCGCGCCGCCCACGCCGTACCACGAGAAGAACATGACGATCAGGAGCAGGACGCCGGAGATGCCGGCGATCAACTCCCCCGTGCGCAGCTTGCCGAAGTCCATTCGCTACCTCCCAGTCGGGTTCTCTGACCTCTCCGTCGCGTCAACGCTACTCGCTCGGGCGGCCAGGACGGTGTTGCGCAGCAGCATGGCGATGGTCATGGGCCCCACCCCGCCCGGGACGGGGGTCAGCAGGCCGGCCCGCTCGACCACGGCGTGGAAGTCCACGTCCCCCGCCAGGCCGTCCTCCAGACGGTTCATCCCGACGTCGATGACGGCCGCGCCGGGCTTGACGTGGCCGGCGCCGAGGAGGCGGGGGACGCCGACCGCGGCGACCAGCACGTCGGCGCGCGCGCAGGTGGCCTGCAGATCCGCGGTGCGCGAGTGCGCGAGGGTCACGGTGGCATTGCGCTCCAGCAGTAGCTGGGCGAGCGGCTTGCCGACGAGGATCGAGCGGCCGACCACGACGGCCTCGGCGCCCTGGAGCTCGACGCCGTGGCGGTCGAGCAGCTCCAGCACGCCGTTGGGCGTGCACGGGCGCAGGCCGGGGCGCCCCTGGGCGAGCAGCCCGGCGGACAGCGGCGTGAGGCCGTCCACGTCCTTGGCGGGGTCGATCAGCGCGGTGAGCGCCGGGCCGTCCAGGTGCGGCGGCACGGGCAGCTGGAGCAGGATGCCGCTGACCGCGGGATCGGCGTTGAGCTCGGCGATCAGGGACGCGACCTCCGCGTGCGTCGCACCCGCGGGCGGCCGGTGGTCGATCGGCTCGATCCCCGCCTCGCGGCACGCCTTCTGCTTGTTGGCGACGTAGATCCCCGAGGCGGGATCGTCGCCGACCAGGATCGTGGCCAGGCCGGGCGGGCGGTCCATCGCCGCGACGTCGCGCGCGACCTCCGCGCGGACCGCGGCGGCGATCGCCTTGCCGTCGACGATGGTCGCGCTCATCGCTTGGTGATCGGGGCGTAGGCCGCCATCAGCTTGCGCTCGCTGCCGTCCCCCGCGAAGCGCACGACGACGATCCCGCCGGGCTCCACGCCGGTCACCACCCCCTCGCCGAAGGCGGCGTGCGTCACGTCGTCGCCCAGGCGGAAGTCGGGGGTCGGGCCGGCGTCGGAGGCGCGCGCCGACTCCCACGTCGTGGCCGCCGCCACCGCACTGGCCGGCCCGCGCGAGGCGCGCAGCGCCTCCGCGGCGTCCGACAGCTCGGCGGGGATCTCGTCCAGGAAGCGCGAGCGCAGGCCGTAGGTGCGCGCGCCGAAGACCGTGCGGGTGCGCGCGTAGGTCAGGTAGAGGTCGCGCATGGCGCGCGTGATCCCGACGTAGGCGAGGCGCCGCTCCTCCTCCAGGCCGCCCTCGTCGAGCGCCCGCGAGTGGGGGAAGACGCCGTCCTCGCAGCCGATGATGAACACGATCGGGAACTCCAGGCCCTTGGCGTTGTGCAGCGTCATCAGCGTCACGAGCCCCTCGTCGTCGCTGATCGTGTCCGCGTCGGAGAGCAGCGAGATCTGCTGCAGGAAGCCGTCCAGGCCCTCGTTGTCCGTGGTGGAGTCGTACTCGCGCGCGACCTCGACGAGCTCCTGGAGGTTCTCGATGCGGCCCTGCGCCTCGATCGTGCGCTCGGCCTCCAGCGCCTCGATGTAGCCCGTGCGCGAGAGGGTCTCCTCCAGCAGCTCGCAGACGCTGACGCCGCCCTCCACCAGCCGGCGCAGCTCGTCCATCGTGCCCATGAAGCGCTCGAAGGCCCGGACCGCCGCCGTGCCCAGGCCCGGGACGCGGCCCGGCTCGCGCGCCACCTCGAACACCGGCTCGCCCAGCGTGTTGGCGTAGGCGATCACGCGCGAGAGCGACGTCTGCCCGATGCCGCGGCGCGGCGAGTTGGCGATCCGCGTGAACGCGACGGAGTCCTGCGGGTTGACGAGCACGTTGAGGTAGGCGACGGCGTCCTTGATCTCCGCACGGTCGTAGAACTTCGTCCCGCCGACCACCTGGTAGGCGATCTCGTCGCGGATCAGCCGGTCCTCCAGGACCCGCGACTGGGAGTTCATCCGGTAGAAGACCGCGATCTCCGAGCGCGAGACGCCCTCGTCCACCAGGCGCTGAACCTCCCCGGACACGAACCGGGCCTCGGCGTGCTCGTCGTCGAGCTCGCGGACCTTCACGAGGTCGCCCTGGCCGAGCTCGGTGAAGAGCGTCTTGCCCTTGCGTCCCCGATTGTTCGCGATGACGGCGTTCGCGGCGTCCAGGATGGTCTGGGTGGAGCGGTAGTTCTGCTCCAAGCGAACGACGTGTGCGTCCGGGTAATCGTCCTCGAAGTTGAGCACGTTGCGAATGTCCGCACCCCGGAATCCGTAGATCGAGTTGTGGGTGATGAGCCCGCTGGCGACGAAGTTGTGCGTCCCCTCGACGTTGATGTCGTAGACGGGACGGTCGAGCATCACCCACTCGACGCTCTCTACGACGTCGTAGCCGCCGTCTTCGGTGAACATCGCCATGCCGGGACGCACTGAGGAGGCCGGGACGAACGGCAACGTGTTCTTGCGCACCCCGTCGTCGTTGCGGCCGAGCCGCGCGACGCAGCGGACCGTCACGGGCGTCGCCTGCTCGATGTCCTCGACGGTCTGCATCAGCGACGCGAAGTCCTTGCGCGCCGTCTCGAAACGCCACCCGTGCACGCCCGACGGACGAAGGCTCAGGCCGAGGGATTCCAGGGACCGCCGCGCCTCTCCGTCGCGTCCGCCCACGGCAACGAGGTGCATCGGAGTCCTCCCCCGCCGGTCGCCGCACAGAGTGACGGTCACGTTGCGGCGACGCCCGTCGTATGTCTGCGGGAAGTGGTGGGGATGGCGGAACGAGAGTCCGTGATCGCGCAGCAGCCGGTGCGCACCCGACTCCGTGTCCGTGCGCGCGAACACGCGGTCGATCAGGGTCTGATCGTTCACGACGCCGTTGCGGCTCTTCCCCTTCCGCGCCAGGAAGGGGATCGTCGGGATCTGATAGTCGAGCGACAGGCGCAGCTCGTCGACCCGCGCCTCTGACTCGCTGGCGTGCGCGGAGACGATCCATGCCGCATCGGCGTGCTCCTGGAGGGCGCGCAGCGCGACGCCGCTGATTAGCCGGGCGCGGACGTCGGCGTGAGTGCGTGTCGTCCCGACGCGGAAGCCCTTGTCGCGGCGCCACATCAGGTACGTCAGGAACAGCTGGGGCGAGACCCCGTGCATGTAGCCGGCGAAGTGCGTGTGCTCCGGTGTGCTCATCAGCCTCCGGCCCGCGGCGGTCGTGATCGCGATCCCGAAGCGCCGTTCGGACGAGAAGACGTCCGTCACCCGGGCCGGCCGCAGGTCCCCGCTGCCGTAACAAGACAGGACCTCGTCGCCGGCGCGTACATCCTCGATGGGGCTCGTGGTGCCGTCCGCCATCGTCACCGGCGTGCCTTCGAGCAGGCATTGATCATCGTCGCCGACGACGCACAGGTTGCGGTGGCCGGTGCCGGCGTCGTCGCCCGTGCCGACGCCGGTCAGCACCTGGAGCAGGCGGTACTGGGCGTGGTTGGTGTCCTGGTACTCGTCGACGAGTACGTGGCGGAAGGCGGATTGGTAGCGCTCGCGGACCTCCGGGAAGAGCTCGAGCACGTTGACCGCGCGGACGAGCAGGTCGTCGAAGTCCATCGCGTTGGCGCGGTGGATCTCGCGCTCGTAGCGCTCGTAGACGTCGGCCACGGTCTCCTCGAAGAACGAGCCGATCAGCTGGCGGTAGTCCTCGGCGGAGCGCAGCTTGTTCTTCGCGTCGGAGATCGCGTTCTGGACCGCGGCGGGGGTGAAGCGCTTGGGATCGACGTCGAGGTCGGAGATGCACTGGCGCACCAGCCGCCGCGAGTCCGCCTGGTCGTAGATCGTGAACGAGCGGGTGTAGCCCAGGCGGTGCGCGTCGGAGCGCAGCATCCGCGCGCAGGCGGAGTGGAAGGTCATCACCCACATGCCGCGCACGCTGCGGCCCAGCAGCAGCTCGACGCGGTCGCGCATCTCCTGCGCGGCCTTGTTGGTGAACGTGATCGCGATCAGCTCGCCCGCGTGGACGCGCTGCGCGCGCACGAGATACGCGATGCGGTGCGTGAGCACGCGCGTCTTGCCCGATCCCGCGCCCGCCAGGATCAGCAGCGGCCCCTCGCCGTACGTGACCGCCTCGCGCTGGGGCTCGTTGAGCCCCGCGAGAAGGGACTCGAGATCGGTCGTGACGGCGCCGTCGGGCATGGACGGCTAACGCTAGCGACCGGCGCGGCGCCCGCCCCTGGCCATTGGTTGAAGCGTTTTCCCGGCCAGGGGCGGGAAAACGCTTCAGTCGCTTGGCGCTAGCCGCCGCGGACCTCCTCGAGGTCGTCGTCGGGCGGGTTGTGGGAAGGGTCCTGCTCGACGTCCTGCGCGAACTCGTCGGGCGACTCGTCGCCGGGCGTGGTGGCGTTGGGCTCCTCTTCGGGGCGTTCGGTCTCGGTCATGGCCGGGTCCTACCCGGCCCGTCGGGGACCATGCCCGGCATGGGTCTGTGCGACGAGGTGCGCGAGCATGCGGCGCGGGTGGCGGCGGAGGCGCGCTTCGTGACGATCGACGCCGACCGGCTCGCCGACGTCGAGCCGGGCCCGCCCGCGGCGCTGGACCCCGAGCGCCCCTACCTCGACGGACCGCCGGAGGCGGTTGCGGCCTACGTCCTCACGCTGGACGCGATCAACTTCGGCTCGGGCTGGTTCCCCACCCTGCGCAAGCGCCCCGGCATGTCGGGGTACTTCACGGTCGCCTCGCGGCTGGCGGACCGCTTCCGCACACGAGGCGCGTGGTCCAGCGCGGAGCTCCGGGCGGTCCAAGCCACGCACGTCGCCGCCGTCCTCCACCAGGACCCCAACCACGAGCTGATGGCTCTCTACGCCCGCGCCCTCAACGACCTCGGCACCTGGCTGGGCGACCGCACCCCCCTGGACGCCGTCGCGGCCGCGGACGGCAGCGCCGAGCGCCTGGCCGAGCAACTCGCCGCCGGCATGCCCTTTTTCGACGACCGCGGGTTCTTCAAGCGCGCCCAGATCACAGCCAACGATCTCGCCCTGGCCGGCCTCGCCACCTTCCACGACCTCGATCGCCTGACGATCTTCGCCGACAACCTCGTCCCCCACGTCCTGCGCATCGACGGCGTCCTGCGCTACGACCCGGCGCTGGCCGCCCGGATCGACGCCGGCGAGCTCCTGCCGCGCGGCTCGCGCGAGGAGCGCGAGATCCGCGCCTGCGCCGTCCACGCCTGCGAGTTGATCGCCGCCCGCCTGGCCATCGCGCCCCGCGACCTCGACGTCGCGCTGTGGAACCGCGGCCGGCAGCCCCGCTACAAGGCCGTCCCCCGCCATCGCACCCGGACGGTGTACTACTAGGAATTGACCCGCGCGTGGTGGTGAAGGTCACCGGGAAGGGCATAGGTGAAGTCGGACCGTCCGCGCCGACCCGACCATCGCTCGACGTGCCGCAGCAGCCGCGCTTGTACTGGGCCGCGGCCGGCGGCGGCTAGCCGCCCGCGGGGCTGGGGCCCTCGGCGCGGCGGATCGGGCGAACCTCCGCCGGCGATTCGTCGCGGTCGTGGCCGGGCTCGGCGATCTCCGCCAGCGCGCGCTCCAGGGCGCCGATGCGGCTGGCCAGGCCGGTGATCGCATCGGCGATCGGGTCGGGGAGGTGGACCCAGTCGGCGTCGGGGCCCTCGGGCCGGCGGCCCTCCACGCGGACGGGGTGGCCAGGGTTGCCCACCACCGTGGAGTTCGGCGGCACGTCGTGGATGACGACGCTGTTGGCACCGATCTTCGCGCCGTGCCCGACGGTGATCGGGCCCAGCAGCTTGGCGCCGGAGCCGATCGTGACGTTGTCCTCCACGGTCGGGTGGCGCTTGCCGGTCGCGAACCCCGTGCCGCCCAGCGTCACGCCCTGGTAGAGGGTCACGTTGCGCCCTATCTCCGCCGTCTCCCCGATCACCACGCCCATCCCGTGGTCGACGAAGAAACCGTCGCCGATGCGCGCCGCGGGATGGATCTCGATTCCCGTCAGCGCGCGGGAGAAGTAGGCGATGGAGCGCGGGACCATCGGCACGCCGACCTCGTGCAGCGCGTGCGCCACCCGGTGCGAGAGCAACGCGTGCACGCCGGGCCACGCCGCGAGGATCTCCCCGGGCCCCACGCCGCGGGCGGCCGGGTCGCGGTCCCGTGCGGCAGCGACGTCGCGGCGCACCTCTCCCACGACGCGCGCCAGGGTGCCCAGTCCGAACATTGCAAAAGCGTACTCGCCGGCCAGCGCGCGCCCGACGTTCTTGGCTTAGCCGCGTATATCGCGGTGAAGTCCACGCCGTGCGGTCTTACGGCGCGAAGAACGGCGCGGAGACGTAGCGCTCGCCGGAGTCGGGGACGACGACGGCGATCCGCCGCCCCGCGGACTCCGGGCGCGCCGCGACCTGCAGCGCCGCCGCCACCGCCGCGCCGCCGGAGATGCCGGCCAGCACGCCCTCGCGGCGCGCTAGGTCGCGCGCCGTCTGCACCGCCGCGTCGTCGCCTATTGCGATCACCTCGTCGATCACGTCGCGGTTGAGCACGGCGGGGACGAACCCCGCGCCGATCCCCTGGATGCGGTGCGGGCCGGGCGGTCGCCCGGAGAGCACCGCCGACGCGGCCGGCTCCACCGCCACCACAAGCGCGTCGGGGTTGCGGTCCTTGAGGACCTCCCCCACCCCGGTGATCGTGCCGCCGGTCCCCACGCCGGAGACGAGCACGTCTACACGGCCGTCCAGCGCGTCGAGGATCTCCGGCGCCGTGGTGCGCCGGTGCACCTCGGGGTTGGCCGGGTTGGAGAACTGGTCGGGCAGGAACGCATCGTCACCCTGCGCCATCCGCCGCGCGGCGGCCACCGCCTCGTCCATCCCCCCCAGCGACTCGACCTCCTCCACCCGCGCGCCGTACAGCCGCAGCAGGCTCGTGCGCTCCCGGCTCATCCCCTGCGGCAGGGTCAGCACCAGCTCGTAGCCCTTGGCGGCGCAGACGAAAGCCAGCGCGATGCCGGTGTTGCCGCTCGTCGCCTCGACGATGGTCGTGCGTCCGGGCTCGATCCGGCCCTCCGCCTCGGCCGCCTCGATCATCGCCACGCCGATGCGGTCCTTGACGCTCCCCCCGGGGTTGTAGGCCTCCAGCTTGGCGTAGAGCTCGGCGCCCTCCACCCCCATCCGCGTCAGCCGCACCATCGGCGTGCGACCGACGTGCTCCGCGATGTTGCTGGGGACCGGGGGCATCGCCGGCCGCCACCATACCCGCGATACTCGCGGGCGATGTCGCAGGAGCGGCCGCGGACGAGCTACTCGGCGCCCGCGCCGGGCGCCGGGGCGGACTCGTCGGTGTCCTTCTCCGCCTCGGCCGGGGCGTCGGCGCCCGTGATCTCCTGGTCCTCGTCGCTAGCGAACGTCTCGTCGCTGGTCAGGCCGCTGCGCAGCCCTTCCTGTGGGGTGTCGGGCTCGTGCCCGCGCGTCTCGGTCATGCCAGGGGACTGCCCGTCCGCGCCGCCGCGAAACCTCCTCGGGACCCGTTGACCTCCCGCGGCCGGGCGCGCATACTCGCCGCGGAACATGTCGCGGGAGACCGTCGAGCTCGCCCTGC
This sequence comes from Solirubrobacteraceae bacterium, assembly GCA_031177685.1. Taxonomy (GTDB): domain Bacteria; phylum Actinomycetota; class Thermoleophilia; order Solirubrobacterales; family Solirubrobacteraceae; genus AC-38. Next base: position 63,082 of record JAPSGI010000009.1, read on the forward strand.
GCTACACCGCCGCGATCAACGCGCGCGAGGTTCCCGTGGAGCTGCTCGCGCCCGACTTCCGCATCGAGAACGTGACGACGGCCGTGACCGACCGCGTCTACCACGGCGCCGAAGGCGTCCGGCAGTGGATGGAAGACTTCTTCGACGTGCTCGGCGAGGACGCCCGCTACGAGGCGCGCCCGATCGCCGACGGAGACGACTACGCGGTGGGCGACATCAGAATCGTCGGCCACGGAGCCGCCTCGGGCGTCCCGCTGGAGCTGCGCCACTACGGGGTGATGTGGGTCCGCGACGGCCAGATCGTCCGCGCCGTGGGCTACCCGACGCGCCGTGCGGCGCTGGAGGCGGTCGGGCTGGGAGAGGCGCGCGAAGCCGGCGCGCGGCGGAGCGGCCCGGCTCGCCCGCCGGGACGCTCCGCCTGACCGCGACCGCCTGGCTCGTGCGCGGCGTCAAGCAGGGCTCGGGGCCGGCAGCTGACCGATCTGCCCCAGGAGCGTCATGACGTCGGCGATCTCCCACTCCTCGGCGATCTTGCCGTCGACGCAGCGGCTCAGGGTGAGCATGCTGAACTCGACATCGTGGCCGGTGACGTGCCGGCCGCGCAGAACGCTGCGCGTCGCGACATGGTCACCCTCTTCGAACTGGTGGTCGACGGTGACGCTCAGGTCCGGGATCTGGTCGCGGTAGCCCTGGACCATCTCCGCCAGCTCGTCGGCGCCACGAATGCCCTCGGGATGAAGCACGTAGTCCTCGGTCACGAAGCGGGGAATGGCTTCGAAGTTCCCGGCCGACGCCTGCTCCAGGAGCTCGCGGACCACGGCGCTGTTTTGATGTGTGCTCATGTCGCGAGGATCGCGCCGCGCGCGCGCGACAGCATCGGTGGAACTACCTAGACGCGTACCCGTCTTTCAGCTGCCGTGACGGAGGGCGTACGCCGCGGCTTCGGCGCGGCTGCCGAGCCCGAGCTTCGACAGGATGCTCGCGACGTGGTGCTCGGCCGTACGTGTGCTGATCACGAGCCGCTCGGCGATCTGCGCGTTCGAACAGCCCTCGGCCAGCAGCGCGAGCACCTCGCCCTCGCGCTTGGTCAGGCCTTCCGCACCGCGGGGCCAGGCGCGACCGCCCGCCTCCCCGAGGCTGCGCAGGAGCTCTGCGGCCGTATCGGCGTCCGGCTGGGCGCCGAGCCGGTCGAAGGCGGCGACGGCGAGCTTCGCCTCGCGCGCGGCAGCCGCCGGAGCCGACTTCGCCAGCGCGCGCGCGAGCTCGAGCTGGGACCGCGCCGCGTCGAAGGGCAGATTCGCGGACGCGAACAGCTCGATCGCCCGCATGAGCGCGGCCACCGCGCCGGGGTCGCCCTCGGCTGCCCGCACGCAGCCGTCGGCGCAGGCCGCGCTCGCCGTCAAGCGCGCAAGCCCGCACTTGCTCGCGATCTCGGCGAGGCGGTCAGCGGCTTCGCGACCCGCCGGCACGTTGCCGACCGCGAGCCGCGTCGCGACCAGCAGCTCCAGCGCCGGCGCGGCGGCGGCGTCGGCGAGCTCGGTGCGCTCGGCGCAGAGCTCGCCGAGCTCGGCGGCGAGCTTTGTGTCGCCGCGCGCGAGGGCGACCGCGGCCGCCAAGCGCCGTGCCATCGGGTGCCACTCGCCCCCCTCGAGCAGGCGCTCGGCCTCCTCGAGCCGTCCCTGGCGGACACGCAGGTCAGCGAGGCGCAGGCATGCGAACGCGCGGTCTCCGCGATAGCCGCGCTCGTACAACTTCATCGCCGCGAGCAGCTCAGCCTCCGCCTCGGCCCAGCGACCGACCGCGATCAGGATCCCGCCGTAATGCGTCTTGCACGTCGGCCGCACGAAATCGGTCCACGCGACATGGCGGTCGATCTTCGCCATCCAGTCGGTGGCGCGCCGAACGTCCAGCGCGGCCTCGCAGGCGCTCAGCATGCGGCAGTAGATCTCCCCCAGCGCGAAGTGGTCGCGCACGCGCCCCGCTGTGACGGCTGCCATGGCCTCGTCGAGCGCCCCCATCCCCTCGGCGATCCGGCCGGCGGACACGCGCGCCTCCCCGAGCAGTGCGAGCGCCTCGATCTCCAGATCGGGATCGCCGAAGCGACGCGCGATCGCCAGGGCCGAGCCGGCGAACCGCTCTCGGTCGGCCGGCTCATCGGCGAACGGGGCCTGGAGGATCTCCAGCCAGCCGTGGGCTGCGCTCTCCTCCACCCCTTCGAGCGCGCTCGCCGCGCGCTCCTTCCAGCCCAACCCGGCGCTGAGGTTGCCCGCGTAGGTCACGTACATGAACGTCAGCCACTGCGCGCTGTCCGCCGCGCCGTCGGCCCGCCCGCCCGCGCGGTAGAGCTCGAACGCACGCTCCTTGAGCTCGATCGCGCGCTCGTACTCGCGCTCGAGCATGGCGACCTTGCTGAGCCCGGTGAGCGCGTCGGGGTCCTCCCCGTCCGCGAGGACGCGCTCGAAGCACGACCGCGCGGTCTCCAGGTCGACCGCGGCCACGGCGGCGTCGCCGTCGCGCAGCAGCTCGTCGAGCGCCGGCGAGGTCACGGCTAGATGTAGTACATCGCCGCGCCGGCGTCGCGGCGCTCGCGCTCCATCACGTCGGCCACGGTCGTCTTGGCGAGGACTTCGCGGGCGGCGGCCGCGGCGTCGCCGAAGACGCCCTTGGCGTCGGCGCCGAGCGGGCCGTCGAGCAGCTCGACCAGCTCCAGGACGGTGATCTCGGACGGGTCGCGCGCGAAGGAGTAGCCGCCCTTGACCCCGCGCTGGGAGCGCAGGATCCCCGCCCGTCGCAGCACGGCGAAGAGCTGCTCGAGGAACTGGACCGGGATGTCCCGGCGGCGGGCCAGCTCGCCGATCGGGACGGGGCCGGCGCCGCCCGAGCGTCCCAGCTCGGCCAGGGCCTGGAGCGCGTACGGGGACTTCGTGGTGATGGAGATCATCGCTGGCTCCCTACCCTTCCCAGCCTATGCGACTGATCGGCCGCTTCCTACCGCCCCTGGCGCTCATGGGCCTCATCTACTTCCTGAGCGCGCAGCCCGACCTCAAGTCCGGGCTCGGGCTGGCGGACCTGATCCTGCGCAAGGTCATCCACGCCGGGGAGTTCGGGCTGCTGTGGCTGCTGTGGCTGCGCGCGCTGCGCTGGCGCGCGCCGGTAGGGGCCGCGGCGATCGCGATCGGCTACGCGATCGCCGACGAGCTGCACCAGTCCTACGTCGCGGGGCGCATCGGGTCGCCGCTGGACGTGGCCATCGACGCGGCCGGCGTGGCGCTCGCGTGGTGGCTGTGGCGCCGCCGTCAGGCGTCGCGTTCGTCGGCGAGCGCCTCGGAGCGGGCGGCGTCGAGGTCGAGGTACGCGCGCATCCAGCGCACGCGGCCGTCCTCCGCGAAGGCGAAGACCCACGCGGCGTCGGTCCGCTCCAGCGCGCCGCCCGGCGAAGAGACGTAGACCGACCCGGTCACCAGCACGCGCTGGCCGTGCTGCTCGATCCCGGTCACCGCGGGCTGGTATTCGCGCCCGCTCTCGGCGAGCTCGCGCACCCACCGTTTGAGCCCCTCGGGACCGATGTACTCGGGACCCGGCTGCAGCTCCGTGGTCAGGGGCGCAAGGCGGACGTCCGGCTCGGCCATGCCGATCAGCGTCTCCAGGTCGCCCGCCTGGTAGGCGATCAGCAGCGTCTCGGTGCGCTCGGCCAGGTTCATGTTCAGCCGGACCGGCGACCTCGCGTGGCCCCGCCCGGGATTCCCGCGCGGGGAAGACTACGCGAGCGCCTAGATCCAACCGCGCTCGGTGGCCACGAGGACCGCCTGCGCGCGGTCTACGGCGCCGAGCTTGCCGTAGATGTTGTGCAGGTGCGTGCGCACCGTGCTCGTCGAGAGCGAGAGCTCCGACGCGATCTGCTTGTACACCTTGCCGGTGGCCAGGCGCTTGAGGACCTCCTGCTCGCGGTCGGACAGCGGCGAGGGGTCGATCTGGCGCTGGCGGCCGTTCTGCGGGTAGGGCAGCTCGTACATCACGCGCCGCAGGGCCGGCGGGCTCATCTCGATGCGGCGGGCCGCCTTGAGCAGCTCGGCCGGGGAGATCGGGCTGCCCTGCCCGTAGTGGGCGAGCATGTCGGCCAGGCGGACGTAGGCGGCGTCCTCGCCGGCGTCGTCGGCGTGGTGGCGCTCGATCGTCGAGGCGATGGTCTTCGGCAGGCCCCAGCGGCGGGCCAGGACGCCGCCGACCAGCGCGTGGTCGACGCCCAGCTCGCGGCGCTCGCGGTGCAGGCGCTCCTCGGGGGTGCGGGCGTCGCCATGGACCTGTCCCGGATAGCCGGGGTAGGCGTGGATGAGGACGAGCTTGCCGATGTCGTGCAGCAGCGCCGTGACCATCAGGCGGTCGCGGTGCGTGTAGTTGAGCTCGGCCGCCAAGCGGTCGGCGGCGCGCTGGGTGGCCAGCGCGTGCAGGCGAAACTGCTCGGGAGCCACGTCCCACACGCCCGTTCGCTCGAAGAAGTCGAAGGTGCGCGCGCGGCCGGCGAGAGCGTGGACGGCCTCGGGGGTGAGCACCTCGACGGCCTTGACGACGTTGTCGACGCGCCCGCGCGTCTTGCCCTCGGCCTGGTTGGCCAGGCGCAGGACGGCCACGGCCATGGCCGCGTCGGACTCCACCACGCCGACGATCTCGGCGGTGCACGGCTGGTCCTGCGTGAACAGGCGCAGGATCCGGTTGCGCGACTCCGCCAGCGCGGGGAACGCCTCGAGCGCCTCGAAAGCGGCGGTCAGCCGGCGCCCGTGACCCTCGTTGTGGCGGCGCGCCCCACCGGAGGTCTCGGGGCGAAAGCTGGAGGCGTCTGGCGGCGTGGTCGGCATGGGAACGGCGGCAAGCGGCATCGCTGCGGGTATCGGCAGCCCTGGACGGATGGTTTAGACGGATATTCGAGTCGGAACCCTCATGGCCCCAGAACGGCGTCGATGCGGCGCAGCGTCTCGGCGCGCCCCAGCGTAGCCACGCTCTCGAAGATCCCCGGCGAGACCGTGGTGCCGGCGATGGCCACGCGGACGGGCTGGAAGACGTCCTTGGGCTTGACGCCGCGCGCCTCCACGACCGCGCGCAGGGCCGCCTCGACCGCGTCGGGGTCGAAGCCCTCGGCGGCGGCGAGCGCTTCGCGCGCCTGCGCGAGCACGTCGTGCGCGCCGTTGCGCTCAAGCACGCGCTCGCGCGCCTGCGGATCGTCGCGCGGTCCGTCGAACAGAAAGCCGCTCAGGGGCCAGAAGTCCGCCAGCGTCTGGATCTTCTCCTGCGAGATGCGCGCGGCCTCCAGCAGGTTCGCGCGCCCCGTGAACTCCTCCAGGCGCGCGGCCAGCTCCCGCGGCGAGAGCTCGCGCACGTAGAGCCCGTTGAGCCAGCGCAACTTCTGCTCGTCGAAGCGGGCCGGGTTGCGCGAGACGTCCTCCAGGCGGAACAGGCGCTGCAGCTCGTCCGTGGACAGCTTGGTGTCGTCGCCGTGCCCCCACCCCAGCAGGGCGAGGTAGTTGCGCACCGCCTCGGGGAGGTAGCCGGCGTCGCGCAGCTCCTGCACGCTGGCCGCGCCGTGGCGCTTGGAGAGCTTCTTGCCGTCCGGCCCGTGCAGCAGCGGGAGGTGGGCGTACACGGGCGCCTGCGCCCCCAGCGCCTCGAAGACCAGCAGCTGCTTGGGCGTATTGGAGAGGTGGTCCTCGCCGCGCACCACGTGCGTGATGCCGGCGTCGAGGTCGTCCACGGCGACGGCGAAGTTGTAGAGGACCGACCCGTCGGCGCGAGCGATCACGGGGTCGTCCATGTGCTCGCGCGCGAACACCGTCTCGCCGCGGATGACGTCCGCGACGCGCAGGGGCTCCCCCTCGCCGGCGTGCAGGCGCACGGCGCCGCCCGGCTCGGGCTCCCCGCGAAAGCCCTTATCGGAGCCGTGGCGGTCCTTGAACGCGCGCACGTCCTGCGCGGTGGCGTTGGAGTGGTAGGCGCGCCCGGAGTCGAGCAGGCGCGCGAGCACCTCCGCGTGGCGCGGCGCGCGCCGGGACTGGAAGACGGGGTCGCCGTCCCAGTCCAGGCCCAACCAGCGCAGGGCGTCGAAGATCTGCTCGACGTTCTCGGGGGTGGATCGCTCCCTGTCGGTATCTTCGATCCGCAGCAGCAGCTCGCCGCCGCCGCCGCGGGCGAGCAGCCAGTTGTAGAGCGCGGTCCGGGCGCCGCCGATGTGGAGCGCCCCCGTCGGAGAAGGAGCGAAGCGCAATCTCATGAGGTCGTCCGGATGCTAGTTGGAGCCCACGTGTCGCCCGCGGGCGGTCCCGCCAACGCGGTCGCGCGGGGCGAGGAGCGCGGCGCCGAGGCGATCCAGTTCTTCAACCAGAACCCGCGCGCGTGGCGGGCGCGCGAGTACACCGACGAGGAGGTCGAGGCCTACCGCGCCGCGCTGGAGACGTCGGACGTCGTGCAGGCGCTGGTCATCCACGCGGTGTACCTCATCAACTGCGCGTCGCTGGACGACGAGATCCGCCGCAAGTCGCTGAACTCGCTGACGATCGCGCTGCGCTCCGGCGCCGCGCTGGGCGCGCGCGGCGTGGTGCTGCACGCGGGCAGCGCGCTGCTGGGCGCCGACCACGACACGACCTCGCGAGCCGTGACGCGGGCGGCCGAGGTGATCCGCGAGGCGCTGGCCGAGTCCGAGGGCTGCCCGCTGCACCTGGAGAACACCGCGGGCTCGGGCGGCACGCTGGGGCGCTCCTTCCACGAGCTCGCCGCGCTGATCGAGCAGGCCGGCGGCGACGCCCGGCTCGGCCTGTGCCTGGACTCCTGCCACCTGTGGGCGTCGGGCTTCGACGTCAGCGGCGAGGAGGCGCTGGCGCAGGTGATCGACGACTGCGTGGAGATCGTGGGCGTGGAGCGGCTGGGCTCGCTGCACGTCAACGACTCCAAGACGCCGCTGGGCTCCAACGTGGACCGGCACGCGCCCCTGGGCGAGGGCGAGATCGGCCGCGCGGGGCTGGAGGCGTTCCTGTCGGAGCCGCGCTTCGAGGGCCTGCCGGTGATCTTCGAGGGGCCCGGGGTGGAGGGGAAGGCCCCCGCCCGCGGCGACGTGGAGCTCATGCGCGAGCTGCGCGAGGCCGGTCTGGCCTCGCGCAGCCGTGTGCGGTCCCGCTAGGGCCCGGCATCGGGCGCGGGCGCGCCCTTGAACTGAACCCGCTTGACCTTGACCTCCGGCGTGAAGCCGGACGCGTCGCAGCGCTTGTGCAGGCGTGTGAGCTTGCCGTGGACCTTGACGCGGTCGCCCGCCTGCGGCGTGTCGGCCGTGCCGTCCTCGTCGGCGTCGGCGAAGTTGACCCGCACGCCGGTCACGGCGTAGGTCTGCATCCCCGTCGGGGCACCGTGGTTGGCCTTCTTGACGTCCACCTCGACGGTGCCGTCGTAGCGGTCGTCGCTGTGCTTGGCCGTGTCCTGGCCGGACGTCTGGTTCAGCGTGCTCGCGACCAGCAGGCCGCGGGCGTTGAAGCCGACCGCGCGCGGCGTGCACTTGCCGCCGTGGTTGGCCTTCACCTTCGCGGCGCGTTCGGGCTTGCCCGCGCCGTCCCCCTTGTGGGCGTGGGCCGGCACGGCGAACAACGCCGCGGCAAGGCCCGCGCAGATGAGCAGTCTCTTCATGCCCTCAGCCTCGGCGCAAAGGGCCCCGATGGTGAGCTTTGGCCTGTGCGCCTGGACGCTAGGCGGCGCTCAGTGCGGCGTCGCGCAAGAGGTGGTGCAGGTCCGCGCGCAGCTCGGCGCCCGGCTTGACCCGGAAGCCGTTGCCGAAGCGCAGGCGGCGCTCGCCGCTGGACGTGCGCATCTCGACGATCAGCTCGGACTCGCCCGGGTGACGCTCGAGGACCTCCTTGAGGTCGTCGAGGATCGTGGCGGGAACGCGGGCGGCGTCGATGCGGACCCGCACGACGCGGCGCCGGGCCGCCTCCAGCTCCGCGGCGCGCGCCTGGGCGTCCGCGATCTCCTGCTCGCTGGGGGCGAATTCCTCGGCCTCCTGGACTATCAGGCACGTGGTGCCGTCCTTGTGGTCGACCCGGCCGCGCACGATCAGGATCCGATCGGGCGCCAGCGCGTCGCCGGAGGCCTCGAGGACCTTGCCGAAGATCAGCAGCTCGACCTGCCCGTCGAGGTCGTCGAGCGTGGCGAACATCATCGGGTCGCCCTTCTTGGTGCGGATGCGCTTGGTTGCCGTGACGATGCCGCCGACGCGGACCCAGTCGCCGTCGCGCTTGGCGGCCAGCTCGCTCAGCGTGCACTCCGTGCGGGTGGCGAGCGCCCCGCGCACCGCCTTGAGCGGGTGCTCGGAGATGAACAGGCCCAGCGCCTCCTTCTCGGCGGCCAGCAGGGCGGTGCGGTCGAACTCCTCGTGCGGGATCGCCGGGTGCGCCGGCGCGAACGGGCCGCGGCGCGGCGCGTCGGGCGTCGCGGCTTCCCCGCCGCCCAGGTCGAAGATCGACCCCTGGCCGATCTGGGCGTCCTCCTGCGCCTTCTGCCCCGCTCCCTGCGCGGCCTCCAGCACGTCGAGCATCCCCTTGCGCGTCGCGCCGGTGCAGTCGAAGGCGCCGCACTTGATCAGCGCCTCGATCGAGCGCTTGTTGACGGTGCGGGCGTCGACGCGCTCGCAGAAGTCCCACAGCGACGTGAACGGCCCGCCGTCCTCGCGCGCGCGCTTGATCGCCTCCACGGCCGCGAAGCCGACGCCCTTCACCGCGTCCAGACCGAAGCGGATGCTCTCCTGCACGACCACGAACTCGTGGTCGGACTCGTTCACGCAGGGCGGCAGGATGCGGATCCCCATCTCGTCGCAGCGCGCCACGAAGAACGGGACCTTGTCCTTGGTGTCCATCACGCTGCTGATCAGCGCCGCCATGTACTGCGCGGGGTAGTTGGCCTTCAGCCACGCCGTGCGGTAGGCGATCAGCGCGTAGCAGGCCGCGTGGGAGCGGTTGAACGAGTAGTCGGCGGACTTCTCGTTGGTGTGCCACAGCCATTCGATGGTCTGCGGGTCGGTGCCCGAGGTGCGGCAGCCCTCGAAGAACTCGGGCTTCAGCTTGGCCATCGCCTCGCGGTTCTTCTTGCCGATCGCCTTGCGCAGGTCGTCGGCCTTCGCGCCGCTGAAGCCGGCCAGCTCGGTGGCGATCTGCATCGCCTGCTCCTGGTAGAGGATCACGCCCTTGGTGGCCTGCAGGATCGGGCGCAGGCGCTCGTCGAGGTAGGTGACCGCCTCCGGGTTGCGCTTGCCGCGCGCGTAGGTCGGGATCTGGTCCATCGCGCCGGGGCGGTACAGGGCCACGAGCGCCACGAGGTCCTCGAACTCCGTCGGCTGCACCTTCTTGAGCGCCTCGCGCATCCCCTCGGACTCGAACTGGAACACGCCGATCGAGTCCCCGCGCGAGAGCATCTCGTAGGTGCGCGGGTCGTCCAGCGGCAGCGTCGTCATGTCCGGGCGCGTGCCGGTGGAGCGCTCGATGATCCGGATCGCGTCCTCGATGACGTCGAGGTTGCGCAGACCCAGGAAGTCCATCTTGAGCAGGCCGATCTCCTCGATCGGCTTCATCGAGAACTGGGTGACCGTGCGGTAGACGCGCTCGCCGTTCTCGTCGCGCGTGCCGCCCGTGGCCTCGGCGAGCTGGAGCGGGACGATGTCGGTGAGCGGCCGGTCCGCGATCACGACCGCGGCCGCGTGGATCGAGGAGTTGCGCACGATCCCCTCCAGGCCCTGCGCGAGCTCGACGATCTGCTTGGCCTGCGGGTCCTGCGCGATGGCGGCGCTGAGCGGCTCGCCGGGCTTCAGGCAGTCCTCGAAGCTGGGCGAGCGGCCCATGATCGGCTCGGGGATCAGCTTGGCCAGCCGGTCGCCCTCGGCGTAGTCGCGCCCCAGGACGCGGGCCGCGTCGCGGGTGGCCGCGCGCGGGAACATCTTGCCGAAGGTGACGATCTGGGCGACGCGGTCGGCGCCGTAGCGCTCGGTGACGTAGCGGATGACCCGCTCGCGGCCGCGGACCGAGAAGTCGATGTCGATGTCGGGCATCGACACGCGCTCGGGGTTGAGGAAGCGCTCGAACAGCAGGTCGTAGCGCAGGGGGTCGACGTCGGTGATGCTCAGGCAGTAGGAGACGATGGAGCCGGCGGCGCTGCCGCGGCCCGGGCCGACGGCGATCCCGTTCTCCTTGGCGTAGCGGACGAAGTCCCACACGATCAGGAAGTAGGCCGAGAAGCCCATCTGGTCGATCACGCCGAGCTCGTACTCGGCGCGCTCGCGCGCCTGCGCGGGGACGGGGTCGCCGTAGCGCAGGCGCAGTCCCTGGTCGACGAGGGTCCGCAGGTAGTCGGCCTCCGGCTCCCCGTTCGGCGTGTCGTAGCTGGGGATCAGCTGCTTGCCCAGCTCGAGCTCGAGGTTGCAGCGCTCGGCGATCTCCAGCGTCGCGGCGAGCGCCTCGGGCCACGCCGCGAAGTGGTCGGCCATCTCCTCGCTGGAGCGCAGGTAGAACTCGTTGGTGTCGAAGGTGAGCTTGGGCGCGTCCAGCGTGCTCTTGGTCTGCACGCACAGCAGCGCCTTGTGGTGGTCGTAGTCCTCGCGGCGCAGGTAGTGCACGTCCCCGGTCGCGACGAGCGGGCGGTTGAGCTCGCGCGCGAAGGCGACGACCTGCTCGTTGACCTGCTCCTGCTCGGCGAGGCCGTTCTTCTGGACCTCGAGGTAGACCTGGTCGGGGCCGAACGCCTGCACGAGGTCGTCCAGGTGCTGGCGGGCATCGGGCAGCCGGCCCTCGAGGATCCGCTGGTTCATGCGCGACTGCAGGCAGCCGGTGAGCGCGATCACGCCCTCCGCGTGGGCGGCCAGGGCCTCCATGTCGACCGCGGGCTTGCCACGGTGCAGGCCCTCGAGGAAGCCGAGCGACGAGAGCTTGACCAGGTTGCGGTAGCCGGCGTCGTTGCGAGCCAGCAGCGTGAGGTGGTTGCGCTCGACGCGGCCGGAGGGTCGGGCGCTTCGATCGTCCACGAAGTAGACCTCGCAGCCGACGATCGGCTTGATGCCGTGCTTGCGGGCCGCCTTGTGCAGCTCGACCGCGCCGTTCATGACGCCGTGGTCGGTGAGACCGAGGGCGGGCTGGCCCAGCTCGGCGGCGCGCGCCGCGAGGGCGTCTATCCGGCACGCCCCGTCGAGCAGCGAGTACTCGGAGTGGACGTGGAGATGGGCGCAGGCCGGGGTGCTCACGGGGCACCTGAGGATAGGCTCCGCGCCGGTCGGCAAGGGAGCGCCCGCCGGCGGCGTTCCGCGCAACGTGCGGGGCCCGCGTGGCGCCCGCCGTCAGGCGGCGCGGCGCTGTGCGCGCTCGATCCAGCCGGCCAGCGCCGCGACGGCCGCCGGATCGCCGCTGACGAGCGTCCGGCGGTCCTCGGGGGCGGGGCGTCCGGCGAGCATCCGCTGGTACGCGGCCTGGGTCATCCGGATCGTGGCGTCCTCCTCCCCGCGAGTCGCCGTCTCGACCTCGAGCGGCGCGGCGCCGGCGGCGCGGACGCGCCAGCGGCCCCCGCGCGGCCCGTGCACCACGAGGGCGACCGCGAACTCGTGGCCGGCCGCCCACTCGGGCTCGACGAGGCCGGTCAGCGCGCGCATGACTAGGCCCGGGTCCGGCCAGACGCCCGCTTCGGCGAGACGGGCGAGGTCGAGTTCGGCCGGCGGGATGGCGCGCACGGCGCGGCCGCGTCGCATCGTGCCCCGGACCTTGAAGCGACCCTCGCGCCGCAGCCCGCGCGATCCTCCCGCGACCAGCAGCCGCGCCAGCACCGGCGCGTCGACGGCGAGCCGGAAGTCGGCGGCGCGCCGCGGTCGCGGCGCGTCGAGCGGCGCGACGGTCCCCCGGCCCTCCCGCAGCGCGACGGCGTGCCACCCGAGCCCCGCGACCTGCAGGTCGTAGTCCAGCGCATCCGCGGCAAGCGCCTGGGCCGGAAGAAGCTGGACGCCCAGCCGAGCCGCCTCATCCGGCGCGCTCGCGGCCATCCGCTCGAGCGCGGCGGGAAGCCAGACCGACCGCGGCGACGGGAAGGCGGTTCCCGGCGCTTCCGCGACCTCGGCGGGAGCCGCCTCCGGCGCGGCGGTCGGGGGCGGCTCCTCCGCCACGATTGGGGGCTCGGCGGCCGGCGGGATCGGTGCGGGTGCGGGTTCCTCGAGTGCGGGCTCCTCGAGTGCGGGCTCCTCGAGTGCGGGCTCCTCGAGTGCGGGCTCCTCGAGTGCGGGCTCCTCGGGTGCGGGCTCCTCGGGTGCGGGCTCCTCGGGTGCGGGCTCCTCGGGTGCGGGCTCCTCGGGTGCGGGCTCCTCGGGTGCGGGTTCCGCGGGTGGGGGCGCGGTCGTGGCGGCTTCGCGGCGCGCTTCGAGCGCGGTTTCGAGGTCCGCTATGCGGGCCGCGAGGTCGGCGTGGACGCTCGACGTGACCTCTTCGATGCGCCGTTCGAGCTCGCGGCGCTCCTCCTCGAACGCGGCGCGCAGCTCGTCCTCCGCGTGCTCGCGCTCGGCGCGCTCCGCCTCCAAGCGCTGCCGGGCGTCGGCTTCGGCCCGCTCACGCGCGGCGCGCTCCTCGTCCAGCCTGTCCTGCGCCTCGGTGGCCGCTCGGTGCGCCTCGGCGATTCGGCGCTCGGCCTCGACGAGGGCCTCGCTCGCGGCGGCGGACAGCTGGCGCAGCGCGGACTCGGCCGCGGCGCTGCGACGCGCCGCGCGCGCGGCCGCCTGGAGCTCGTCGATTCGCTGCCCGAGCGCAGCGATCGCCTGCTCCGCGCGCCCCCGCGACCGCGATTGCGTCGCGAGCTCGTCGCGCAGGCGCCGGGCCTGCGCTTCGGCCGCCGCGCGCGCCTCGGCCAGGCGCTGGCCTTCGGCGAGCAGCGCCGCGCGCTCGGCCTCCGCGCGCGCGAGCTCGGCGCTCGCCGCGCTGACCCGACCGGCCGCGCCGCCCATCGCGTCGCGAGCCTCGGCCAGCGTCCACGCCGCCTCGGCGACGGCGGCCGCGGCGCGGCGGGACTCCTCACGCAGCTCGACCGGGCCGGTGGCGCGCCGCCGCGCGGCGAGCGCCCGGCGCTCGGCGTCCAGGAGCGCCGAAGCCGCGATGCCGGGCTCGTCCGCATGGGTCGCTCGAAGCGCGGGGGCGACGGCCGCCGTTGCCGCGCGAATGCGGCCTCGCTGCGCCAAGACACGCTCCGCTCGCAGCGTCGCCAGCCGCCGTTCGCCCAGCGCGGGGCGCGCGGTGCGGGCGTCCTCCTCGGCGCGGCGCCGGGCGGCGTCGGCCGCCGCCGCGGCGTGCTCGGCCTCGGCGACCCGGCGGCGGAGCGTCTCGATCTCGCGCGAGAGGACCCGCGTCCGCTCGGCGCCCGCCTCCACCCGTGCGCGAAGCCGCGCCGCGTCCTGCTCGGCCTCGTCGATCCGTTCCGCGGCCTCCTCCACCGCCTCCTCGCGGCGCCGGTGCTCGGCGTGGGCTCGCTGCGCGGCCGTCCGCGCCTCGCGGGTCGTGTCGGCCAGCCGGGCCTCCAGTTCCGCTCGTTCGCTGCTCGCCTGCTCCAGGCGCAGTTCGAGCTTCGCCAGCTCGGCCTCCAGCGCCGCGACCGTGCTCTCGGCCTCCTCCGCCCGCTGGGCGAGCTCGCCCTCGGCGACCTCGGCGCGCCGCGCGCGGCGCTCGGCCAGGACGGCGCGGTCGACCACCGTCCCGCGCCGGCCCGACGGCTCGCCATCGATCTCGTTCGCCGCGGGGAGCGTCAGCTCGGCGTCGCCGAAGGTCAGCCGCAATCCGCCCAGCAACGAGGGACGCAGCTCCTCGGGCACCGAGAACGCCGCGCGAAACGCGGCAGGGTCCGGGGCCGCCCGCTCCGCGGCGTCCGAGCTCTCGGACAGAGCCCGGAACTCCCGATCGCCCACGTGCAGGATCGGCACGGCCGCCACCGGCTCGCCCTCCCAGCGGCCCGCCACCCGCACGACGATCGTCCCGAGGTCGGTGGACACGAGGTCCACGCGCTGCACGCGCAGCCCGACGGGCCCGTCGCCCTCGCGCGACCTCGGCTGAACCATGGCGCGCAGGCTAGGCGCGCCAGCGGACGCCTACGGCGGTGTGCGTCCAGCCGCGATCAGTCAGGGAAGGGGCCCCGGGGGATGATGCGGGGCGGCTCGTTGCCGCACCACAGGATGGCGTCCATGTCGATGAACGCCACTCCTCCCTCCGGCCCGACCTCGCCGACGTCCTTCTCGACCTCGGGCACCGTCCGTCTCGCGAGCGACTCCGCGTGTTCGGCCAGCACGCTGCCCAGCTCGTCGTCGGCCAGCTGCTCCGACGCCTGGAGGAGCGCCAGGGTCGCGCGGAGCTTTACCCGCACCCGTGGGTCGAACGGGGGGATCGGCTTCACGCCGTTCGGCCCGATTATCAAGCCGCCCGCGTCTCCGCCTCCGAACAGGATGACCACCCTCATGATTGCTCCTCCTTAACTACTCAAGTTTGGTAGATCGGACCAATCTAACTTGGCGGATGCGCCTGCGCAACGGCGCCCGATCAGGCCTGCGGCGACCAGTGCCGCGGACGACTAGGAGGTGGCGCGCTTGCCGGCGATCAGGACGGCGATGGCCGCGACGACCACCCCCGCGAGGGCGAGGCGGCGCGGGAGTCCGCCGAAGCGGCGGCGCAGGTACCAGCGGACGGCGCGCCACACCGCGAAGCCGAGCGCCTGGTAGCCGAGGCGGGACATGGCCGCGATCCTACCCAGCCCGCTGGAGGGCAACCCGCCGTCAGGCCGGGTGGAGCCGCAGGGTCGCGACGGTCGCCGCGGCGACCGCGTCCTCCGAGTACGGCAGGGGCACCGCGTCGCCGCGGCGCCAGTGCTCGAAGAGGTCGGAGTAGTGCGCCGAGAACGGGTTGCCCGACTGGCCTCCGGCCAGGGACACGCGCGAGCTGTCCCAGTCGCCGACGTCCCAGACCACGCGCAGCGTCGCCGCGTACTGGGGATCGCCCGTGGGGTCCAGGGGCGGGTTCGATGCCTGGGACACCGTGTTGCTGTCCCCGCCGTAGGGGATCGGACCGAGGTTGAAGACACGGTCGAAGGGGCGCCGGCCCCCCAGCGGATGGCGCAGCGTGAGCGGACGCACGACGCCCCACGCGCGACCGGCGGAGCGCGACATGGCGGCGCGCAGGGCCGCCGCGATTTCGACGTCCCAGCCGCCGGCGAACCACCCGTCCGGGCGCTCGCGCAGCAGACGCGCCAGGTGCCCCGTCTGCCGCAGCGCCACGTACGTCCAAGGGATCAGCGGGCTCGCGCCCCGCCCCAAAGCCCACTCCACCGACCGCGGAGCCTTCGCCGCGGCGGCCCGGCGCGCCAGCTCGGACACGAAGAGCGCGAACACGCCCGCCGGGACCGAGTCCGCCGTCATCTCGCCATCCCACCCCTCCAGGAGGTCCAGCGCCCGGCCCACCTCGGGGTCGCCCCGCGGCGCCGCGAGCACCGCCTCGCGCATGTCGCGCCAGGCCAGCGAGCGCACGTCGCGCTGCAGCGCCCGCACGCTCTCCACGTCCCAGTCGTCGCGCCCGGCCAGCGCCTCGGAGATCCGCTGTACGCGGTAGCCGTCCATCCAGTCGGCCCCGATCCACGGGCCCTCCCCGTCGGCCACCGGCTTGTTGTTGGCCGTGGCCACGAAGCCCGCGGTGGGGTCGTCGGTCCCGGGCAGCTCCGCGAAGGGAATCCGCCCGTCCCACTCGGGCGCGGACGCCGGCTGGGGCAGCAGCCCCGAACCACCCGCGCGCCGCGGCACGGTCCCCACGACCTTCCAGCCGATCGCCCCGTCCGCGTCGGCACCCACGAGGTTCAGCGGCGCGCCCGGCCAGTCCGCGAAGCGGTCGCGCAGATCGGCCCAGCTGCGCGCGCGCGGCGCGTCGAGCACCCCGGCCAGCGGGATCTCCTCCAGGTAGGTGGCGCGCATGGAGACGGCCGGCGAGCCGTCCTGCGCCGAGGACACGACCGGCCCGCGCGGCGTGACGACGACGCGCTCCACGACCTCCGCGCCGCCGCGCACCGCGATGCGCTCCTCCAGGACGCGCACGTCCGCGGGGCGGTCTCCGTCGAGCGAGAAGACCGCGTCCTGCTCCAGGTACAGGTCGACCACGTCGGCGCCGGAGTTCGTCACGCCCCACCCGACCGCGTCGTTGTGACCCACCGCCACGCCCGGGGCCCCGACCGCGGAGGCGCCCGCCACCGACCACTCCGGCGTAGAGAGGTGCACCAGGTACCAGAAGGCCGGCAGCGTCGGGGACAGATGGGGATCGTTGGCCACCAGCGGGCGCCCGGAAGCGGTGCGCGCGCCGGCCAGCGCCCAGTTGTTCGAGCCGCCCCCGCCCACCACGGAGGCGAGCGACGCGATGTCGTCCGCCAGCCGGTCGGCCGCCGTGCCGGCGGGCGCCCCGGGGGGCGCGGTCACGGCCAGCCAGCTGGGATACGCCGGATCGACGGCGCGCAGCGCCTCGGCCCCGTCGCGCTCCAGCACCCGCAGGCGCCCCAGCTCCATGTCCCAATTCCCCGCGAGTCCGAACGACACGAGTCCCAGCGCCCCGAGCGCGTCGGCCGCCGCCCACGGGGTGGGATCGCGTCGCAGCAGGACCAGCTCGTGCGGTCGGCGTCCCGCGCGCCCGGCGTTCACGCCGGCCGCGTAGGCCTCAAGGGCGGAACGCTCGCGCGGTCCGAAGGCGGCCAGCTGCGCCCGTGCGGCGCGCGCGAACCCGATGCGCCGTGCGATGCGGTCCACCGGCAGCGCGTCCTCGCCCACCAGCTCGGCCAGCGTGCCGTGCGCCACCCGCAGCAGCGTCTCCAGCTGGAAGGACCGGTCCTGCCCGTGGCAGAAGCCGAGCGCGAGGAACGCGTCGTCGTCGCTGTGCGCGTGCACGTGCGGGATGCCGTGGCGGTCGCGGCGCACGGTCACCGGCGCGGACAGTCCGGGGACGCTCAGGGTCCCTTCGACCTTCGGCGCGCGGCGGCCCAGGAGCCGCAGGATCGCGCGCCCCGGACTCATCGCTCTCCGTCTCGCGCGCGTAAGCGCCAGGCCATCCGCGACTGCAGCGACCACAGCTCGATGAACCCGGGCGAGGCCTGCTGGGAGAACAGACCGCCGGACTCGCCGAAGCCGGCCAGGGCGGCGTCGTAGACCGCGTTGGACGACTCGCGGCGCACCACCCGCGCGCCGCCCTTGTACAGCTTCAAGGCGATCGTTCCCGTCACCTGCTCGTTCACCCGTTCCATGTAGGCGTCGAGGTCGCCGCGCAGCGGCTCCCACCACAGACCAGCGTA
The DNA here is from genome assembly GCA_031177685.1 of Solirubrobacteraceae bacterium. Classification (GTDB taxonomy): domain Bacteria; phylum Actinomycetota; class Thermoleophilia; order Solirubrobacterales; family Solirubrobacteraceae; genus AC-38. The sequence continues at coordinate 80,419 of JAPSGI010000009.1, forward strand.
AACCAGGTAGGCCCAGCGGCGATCCAGCTCGGGCTTGGTCTGGTTCTGGTGGATGGTGCAGACGAGCTTCTCGAGCTCCTGGTGGGCGGTCAGCAGGATCGCCGCGGCGGGCGCCTCGTAGATGTCGCGTACCTTCAGCCCGACGATCCGGTCCTCGATGTGGTCGACGATCCCCACGCCGTGGCGCGCGCCGATCTCGCCGGCGCGCTCGATCAGCTCGACGAGGTCCAGCCGCTCGCCGTTGAGCGCAACCGGAACGCCGCGCGCGAACTCCACGGAGACCTCCTCGGCTTCGTCGGGCGCCTCCTCCGGACGCGTGACCAGCTGAAACACGTCGTCCTCGGGCGCGCAGGCGAGGTCCTCGATCCAGCGGCCCTCCGACGAGCGCCCCCACAGGTTGTCGTCGATGGAGTAGGGCGCGACCTCGGTCCCGCCCTTGACCGGGATCCCGTGCTCGCGCGCGTAGGCGATCTCCTCCTCCCGTCCCATCCGCCACGACCGCACCGGGGCGATCACCTGCAGCTCGGGAGCCAGCGTGGCGATCGTCGCCTCGATGCGCACCTGGTCGTTTCCCTTGCCGGTGCACCCGTGCGCGATCGTGTCGCACTCGAACTCCCGCGCCGCCTCCACGGCCAGCTTGGCGATCAGCGGACGCCCCAGCGCCGTGAACAGCGGGTAGCCGCCGCCGTAGAGCGCGTTGGCCTTGATCGCCGGCACGATGTACTCGCGCGCGAACTCCTCGCGGGCGTCGACGACCTTGCAGTCCAGGGCGCCCAGCCGCAGCGCCTTGCCGCGCACGACCTCGTAGTCCTCGCCCGGCTGTCCGAGGTTCACGGTGAGCGCGACGACCTCGGCGTCGTACTCGTCCTGGATCCACTTGAGCATCACGCTGGTGTCCAGGCCGCCCGAGTACAGCAGCAGGACGCGGCGGACCTGCTCGGGGTCCGCCTCGTAGGACGCGGTGCGCACGTCGGACACGCGGGTGTGCTCGGCCATCGAGACCGGCAAGCCTACGCGGACAGGGCGGCGCGCAGGCGTACGAGCGCCTCGTCGACCTCGGCTTCGCCCACGATCAGCGGCGGCAGCAGACGCAGGGTGTCGGGGCCCGTCGCGTTGACCACGAGCCGCTGGTCGAGCAGGGCGCGGCGGGCCAGCTCGGGGGCCCCGTCGAGGTCGGCGCCCACCATCAATCCGCGCGCGCGCACCTCGCGCACGCCGGGGAGCTGGGCCACGCCGGCGGCCAGCCGCTCGCCCAGCTCGCGCACCCGTCGCAGCAGCGCCGGGTCGTCGATCACGTCGAGTGCGGCCCCGGCGGCGGCCGCGACCACCGGGCCGCCGGCGAAGGTGGACCCGTGGTCGCCCGGCTGCAGTACGTCGGCCAGGCGCGGGCCGGTAATGAGCGCGCCGATGGGAAACCCGCCGCCCAGCGCCTTGGCGCTGGTCAATGCGTCGGGGACGACGCCGCTGGCTTGGTACGCCCACAGCGTCCCCGTGCGCCCCACCCCGCACTGGATCTCGTCGTAGATCAGCGCCGCCCCGGCCGCGTCGCACGCCTCGCGGGCGGCGCGCAGCAGCTCTTCCGGCAGCGGCCATACGCCGGTCTCGCCCTGCACGGGCTCCAGGAACACCGCGGCGGTGCGCTCGCTCACCGCGGCGCGCAGCGCGTCCGGGTCCTTGGGCACGACGACGAAGCCCGGGACCAGCGGCGCGAACGGCGCCTGCTTGGACTCCTGCGGCGTGGCCGACAGGGCGCCGTAGGTGCGCCCGTGGAAGGCGCCCTCCACGACGACGATCTCGCCGCCCCGGCGCGCCCGGCGCGCCAGCTTGATCGCCGCCTCGTTGGCCTCCGCGCCGGAGTTCGTGAAGAAGACCTTGCCGCCCAGCGAGCCCTGCGAGAGCCGCTGCGCCAGCCGCATCGCCGGCTCGGTGTAGAACATGTTCGTCGTGTGGGTGAGCCGCGCGGCCTGCTGGGTCACCGCCCGCACGACGTGGGGATGGCAGTGCCCGACGCTGGTGACGGAGATCCCCGACAGGAAGTCCAGGTAGGGGTGGCCCTCGTCGTCGTACAGCCACGCTCCCTCGCCGCGCACGAACTCCACGGGGAACCGTGCGTAGGTCGGGAGCACGTGGTCGCGCTCCAGCGCCTGCAGCTCGGCCAGGCTCATGCGCGCAGCCGCGTGCCGATGCCCGCGTCGGTGAACAGCTCCAGCAGCAGGGAGTGCGGCACGCGCCCGTCGATGACGTGGGCGAAGCTCACGCCGGCGTCCAGCGCGTCCAGGCAGGCCGCCAGCTTGGGGCGCATCCCCCCCTGCACGCCGTCCAGGGCGGCGCGAACCTCGCTCGCGGCGGCCTCGGACACGACGCTCTCGGGGTCGGCGGGGTCGCTCAGCCACCCCTCGACGTCGGTGAGGAAGACCACCTTGTAGGCGCCCAGCGCGCCGGCCACCGCGCCGGCCGCCTCGTCGGCGTTGACGTTGTAGGAGTGGCCCTCGCGGTCCGCTCCGACGGACGCGATGACCGGGATGTAGTCCTCGGCCACGTGGCGCAGGACATTGGTCTCCACGCGCTCGATCGTCCCCACGAAGCCGATGTCGCGCCCGCTCGGCGCCGGCCGGCGCGCCACCCGGAACAGCAGGCCGTCGTCGCCGCACAGGCCCACCGCCGGCTGCCCGTGGCGGCCCAAGCGCAGGACGATGTCCTTGTTGACCTTGCCGACCAGCACCATCTTGGCCACCTCGACGGTGGCGGGATCCGACACGCGCAGGCCGTCAACGAACTCCACCGGCAGGTCGAGGCGGTCCATGAACGCGGTGATCTCGGGCCCGCCGCCGTGGACCACGATCGGGTTGAGCCCGACGTACTTGAGCAGCACCACGTCGCGCGCGAAGTCCTCGCGCAGCGCCGGGTCCTCCATGGCCGCGCCGCCGTACTTGATGACCACGGTCTTGCCGTGGAACTCCCGGATGTACGGGAGGGCCTCCAGAAGCGTTCCGATGTCGCGCATCACGTGGTGTATTCGGCGTTGATCTCGATGTACCGGTGTCCGAGGTCCGAGAAGAAGACCTCGGTCTCCGCGCCGTCGCCGGGCAGGCCCACGACGTACTCCACCTCGGGACCTGCGACGGCCGCGTCGAGAGCCTGCGGGTCATACGGGACCACGGCGCCGCCCGAGCACACCTGCACGCCCTCGATGTGGACGTCCAGCGGCAGCGGCGCCGTCCCGGGGAGCGCCATCCCGACGGCCTGGACGATGCGCCCCCAGTTGGGGTCGCCGCCGTGCAGGGCGGTCTTGATTAGGGGCGAGTTCGCCACGGCGCGCGCGGCGTGCTCCACGTGCAGGTCGTGACCGCCCGATACGACGACGCGGCCGACGCGGGCCGCGCCCTCCCCGTCGGCCACCACGAGCAGGGCGAGCTGGCGCAGCAGGGCGTCCAGCGCCTCGCCCAGCGCCAGCTCGTCGGGCGTCTCGGGCTCCACGTGTACGCCCGACGCGCCGGAGGCCATCAGGATCACGGTGTCGTTGGTCGAGAGCTGCCCGTCCACCGAGATGCGCTCGAACGAGCGCTTGACGGTCACGCCGAGCAGCAGGTCGGCCGTCTCCGCGGACAGGCGCGCGTCGGTCTGCACGAAGCACAGCAGCGTGGCGAAGCCGGGCGAGATCATGCCGGCGCCCTTGGCCTGGCCGGCCAGGCGGACCGTGCCCGACGGCAGCGTCACCTCCAGCGCCGCGCGCTTGGCGAAGGCGTCGGTGGTGCGGATCGCCTCCGCGAAGTCCTCGTCGCCCTGCGCCGACAGCGCGCCGGCGGCGCGGGCGAGACCGCCGACCGCCTTCTCGGCCGGCAGCTGGACCCCGATCACGCCGGTGGAGGCCACCGCCACCAGGCTCTCCTGGACGCCCGCGGCGATGGCCGCCGCGCCCTGCATCTTGGCCGCGGCGTCCAGGCCGCGCCGGCCCGTGGCGGCGTTGGCGTTGCCCGAGTTGGCGACGACGGCGCGCAGCCCCGCCAGGTCGCAGCGCTCCTGGCACACGAGCACGGGCGCCGCGACCACGCCGGAGCGCGTGAAGCGCGCGGCGCTGGTGGCCTGCGGCTCGTCGCACACGAGCAGGCCGAGGTCGCTCGCCCCGCTCTCCTTGATGCCGCAGGCCACGCCCGCGGCGCGGAAGCCGGCCGGCAGCCCGGCCGTCTCGGCGACGTGGTCGGGGCGCTGCACCCAGCGCGACGTGAAGAAGCCGCTCACTCGACCCCCTCCCCCTCAGGGCGCCCGAACATCACGTTCAGGTTCTGCACCGCCTGCGAGGCGGCGCCCTTCCAGAGGTTGTCGATCGCGCCGAACACGATCAGCTTCCCGGTCCGCTCGTCGGCGTGGACCGAGATGCGGCACATGTTGGTGTCGCGCACGTCGCGCACGCCGGGCGGGCGGTCGGTCAGCTCGACGAAGGGCTCGTCGCCGTAGGCCTGCGCGTACAGCCCCTGCAGCTCCGCGGCGTCGACCTCGCGCTTGGGCGTGACGTAGCAGGAGACCAGCTCCCCCTGGTCGAGCGGGAGCAGGTGCGGCGTGAAGGTGGCGGCGACCGGCGCGCCGAGCGCGGCCAGCTCCTGGTCGATCTCCGGCGAGTGGCGGTGGCCCGCCACGCCGTAGGCGTTGACGTTCTCGTCGGCCGAGACGAAGTGGGTGGCCTCGGTGGCGGTCCGGCCCGCGCCGGACACACCGGACTTGGCGTCCACCACCACGTCGGCGATCGCGCCCGCGCGCGCCAGCGGCGCGAGGGCGAGGAGCGTCGCGGTCGGGTAGCAGCCGGGGTTGGCGACGAGGTCGGCGCCCGCCACGTCCTCGCGGTAGAGCTCGGTCAGGCCGTAGACCGCGCCCTCGAGCAGCGCCGGCGCGCCGTGCTCGCCGTACCAGCGCTCGTAGACGTCGCGGTCGCGCAGCCGGAAGTCAGCGCTCAGGTCGACCACGCGCACGCCGCGCTCGCGCAGGCCGGCGACCACCGGCGCCGACGCCCCGTGCGGGTACGCGACGACCGCCGCGTCCACGTCGCCGTGACGGTCGAGGTCGAGCTCCTCCAGCGTCAGCGGGACGCGGTGGCGGGGGTAGAGGTCGTCCAGGCGCCGTCCCGCATCGGTCCGCGCGGTCACGTGGCGCAGCTCGAACCACGGGTGGCGCCAGAGCAGGCGAGCGGCGAGCGCGCCGCCGTAACCGCCGGCGCCGATCACGACGACGTCAGCCACGCAGCTCGCCTCCCAGCTCGGCGGCGAGCGCGGCGGCGATGGCCGTGCGGCGCTCGGCGACCTCCTCGTCGGTCAGCGTCCGGTCGGGGGCCTGGAACTCCAGCGCGAGGGCGAGCGAGACGCGCCCCTCGCCGACCTGCTCGCCGCGGTAGACGTCGAAGACCCGAACCGAGCGCAGGAGGTCCCCGCCAGCCTTCCGCACGACGTCGAGCGCCCGCGCGGCCGGGACCTCCGCGGGGAGCACGACCGCGAGATCCTGGCGCACGGGCGGGAAGCTGGTGACGTCGCGGAAGCGGGCGGCGCGGGCGGCGGCGAGCGCGGCCAGGCGGTCGAGGTCCAGCTCGAACCCTGCGGCGCCCTGCACGTCCCAGCTCTCCGCGACGAGCGGATGCAGCTCGCCCAGCCACCCGGCCGGCTCGCCGTCCAGGAGCACCGTGGCGCAACGGCCGGGGTGCAGGAACGGCTCGCGCGCGGACTGGACCGACCACGGCACGCGCATCCAGTCCAGCAAGGCCGCCAGTGCGCCCTTGGCCGCGAAGAAGTCAGCGCGGGGCGCGTCCGGCGAGCGCCACGACGCGGGCGCGAGGGCGCCGCACAGCAGCGCGCCGACGCGCCGGGCCTCGTCCGGGAGCTCGCCGGCGCCCGGCCGCTCCGCCGCCGGCCCGCGCGCCGCGGCGGGAACGTGGCCGTCCGCGCGTGCCGGGTACACGGCGCCCAGCTCGAACAGGCGGACGTCGGGATGGCCGTGGGCGGCGTTGTGGGCCGCGGCGTCCAGCAGCGAGCCCAGCAGCGTCGTGCGCAGGACCGACTGCTCCTCCGACAGCGGATTGGCCAGCCGGACGGCGCCGCGGCGCGGGTCGCCTTCCGGCAGCCGCAGGCGGTCCGCGACGGACGGGCCCTGGAAGCTCCAACCCTGGATCTCGTACAGCCCCTGCGCGACCAGGGCGTCCTCGACGCGCCGGCGCGCGTGCTGCTCGGCGCTCAGCGCCCCGCCCCGGTCGGGCCGCGCGGGCAGCGTGGCGGGAAGCCGGTCCACCCCGTCGATGCGCGCGACCTCCTCGATGAGGTCGACCTCGCGCTCCACGTCGCCCCGCCGCCAGTGGGGAACGGTCACCGAGAGGACCTCGCCGTCCGCCACCCCGAAGCCCAGCGATCGGAGGATCTCCGCGCTGCGACCGGACGGAATCGCCGCGCCGAGCAGTCCCGCCACGCGCGCCTCGCGCAGCGCCAGCACGGCCGGCTCGGGACCCGGGCCGCCGACGTCGATCGTGCCCTCGACGAGCCGCGCCCCACACAGCTGCACCATCAGCTGCGCGGCCACGGCCTGCGCCTCCATCGCCTGCTCGGGCTGCAGCTGTTTCTCGAAGCGCGCCGACGCCTCGCTGCGCAGCCCCAGCCGCAGCGACGTGCGCTGGATGTTCGGCCCGATCCAGGTCGCGACCTCCATCAGCACGCGCGTCGTGTCCTGCGAGACCTCCGAGCGCGCCCCTCCCATCACGCCGGCGATCGACGTGGGCCCCTCGGCGTCCTCGATCACGACCACGTCGGGGTCCAGGCGGCGGACCTCGCCGTCCAGCGTCTCGACCTCCTCGCCGTCGCGCGCCCGGCGCACGACGAGCCGCCCGCCGGCCACCCGGTCGAGGTCGAACGCGTGCAGCGGCTGGCCGGTCAGCAGCATCACGTAGTTGGTGATGTCGACCACGTTGTTGATCGGACGCTGGCCCGCGGCCATCAGCCGGGCCTTCAGCCACGGCGGCGAGGGCGCGATCGTCACGTCGTCGAAGCGCCGCGCCGTGAAGCGCGGAGCGAGATCGGGATCGCGCACCTCGATCTCCACGCCCTCGACGCCGCCCGCCGATCCCGGGTCCTCGCTCCACGGCGGCGCCTGCAGCGGCGCGCCGGTGGCGGCATGGACCTCGCGCGCCACGCCGTAGACGCCCAGGCAGTCGGGCCGGTTCGGCGTGATCTCCAGCTCCAGCACGTCGGTCGCGATCGGCAGGACCTCGACCAGTGGCGTTCCGGGCGCCGCCCCACCGTCCAGCACCAGGATCTCCGTGTGGTCGGTGCCGATGCCCAGCTCGTCCTCGGCCAGGATCATGCCCTCGGACACCACGCCGCGCAGCTTGGCGGCGCGCAGCTCGGTCCCGTCCGGCATCACGGCGCCGGGCCGCGCGACCGCGACCGTCTGCCCCGTTGCCACGTTGGGCGCGCCGCACACGATGCTCGCCTCCGCGCCGCCGCCCACGTCGACCCGGCACACGGTCAGGCGGTCGGCGTCCGGATGCCGCTCGGCCTCCAGCACGCGGCCCACCACGAAGGCGTCCAGCGCGCCCACGCCGTGGCGCTCCACCCGCTCGACCTTCGTCCCGGTCATGTCCAGGCGCTCGGCCAGCTCCGCCGCCGGCAGGTCGGGACGCACGTAGTCGTGCAGCCATTCCAGGGGAGCTCTCATCCGAACTGCTCCAGGAAGCGCACGTCGTTGTCGTAGAACAGGCGCAGGTCCGGGACCTCGTGCTTGAGCATCGCGATGCGCTCGACGCCCATCCCGAAGGCGAAGCCCTGGATGCGCTCCGGGTCGTAGCCGTATTCCCGCACGTAGCCGAACACGTTGGGGTCGACCATCCCCGCGCCGAGGATCTCGATCCAGCGCTCGCCCTTGCACAGCGGGCAGCGCCCGCCGTCCACCGACCCGGTCCCGCGGCACTGGAAGCAGGACACGTCCACCTCCACGCTGGGCTCCGTGAAGGGAAAGAAGTGCGGCCGCAGCCGGACCTCGCGCTCGTCGCCGAACGTCGCCCGCGCGAACGCCAGCAGCGTCCCGTGCAGGTCGGCCAGCGTGACGTCCTCGTCCACCGCGAGCCCCTCGACCTGATGGAACTGCGGGGTGTGCGTGGCATCGGAGTCCGGGCGGAACACCCGGCCGGGCACGATCACGTACAGCGGCGGCGGCGCGGCCTCCATCGCGCGGATCTGCACCGGTGAGGTGTGCGTACGCAGGACCACGTCCTCGGACACGTAGAAGGTGTCCGTCCACGCGCGCGCGGGATGCCCGGGCGCGTGGTTGAGCGCGTCGAAGTTGTAGTGGACGAGGTCGACCTCCGGGCCCTCCGCCACGTCGAAGCCCAAGCCGAGGAACACGTCCTCGATCTCGCGCCGCGTCTGGGTGATCAGGTGCAGACGGCCCAGCTCGCGCACGGGATCGCCGGGCAGCGTCACGTCGATGCGGTCGCGCTCCAGCCGCGCCACCAGCTCGGCCTCCTCGAGCTCCGCGGCACGGCCTGCGACCGCGGACTCGATGGCGCGGCGCGCCTCGTTGAGCGCCTGGCCGGCGCCTCCGCGCTCCTCCGCGGGCAGCTGGGACACCTGGCGCAGCATCTGCGGCAGCTCGGCCTTGCGGCCGAGGTAGCGCACGCGCACCTCCTCGAGGTCGGCGGTCGAGGACGCGCCGTGGACGGCGTCACGGGCTTCGGCGGCGAGATGCTGCGCGCGCTCGATCATGGCCGCGCGATCCTAGTCAGCTCGTACATCGCCACGGTGGCGGCCATCGCGGCGTTCAGCGACTCCGAGCCGATCGGGATGTGGGCGACGCGATCGCACGCGCCGACGACGTCGTCCGGAAGTCCGGCGCGCTCGGCGCCCACCACCAGCGTCGCCTCGCCCGGCACCGGCCCAGTCAACGGCTCGCCCTCGCGCGCCACCAGCGCCACGCGCTCGCCCGGCAGCTCGGCGACCGACTCCACCCGCGCCACCGGCACCGCGAAGATCGCACCCATCGACGCCCGCACCGCCTTGGGCCCGTAGGGGTCCGCGCAGCCGGGACCCAGCGCGACGGACGCCACCCCGAAGGCCAGCGCCCCGCGCAGCACCGTGCCCACGTTGCCGGGATCGCGCACCCCCCATACGGCGACGCACAGCGGCCCCACCGGCGCGCTCCAGCGCTGCTCGTAGACGGCCAGAGCGCGCGTGCCCGACCCCAGCGAGCTCACCTTGGCCAGCGCCTCGGCCGTCACGTCGACGCCCGCGCGCAGGCGCAGCGCCGGCTCCCAGCCCGCCGCGTCGGCGGCGTCCAGCAGGTCCTCGCCCTCCGCCACGAAGCGCCCGGCCGCGCGCCGCGCCTCGCGGCGGTGAAGCCGGCGCACGTCCTTGAGCTGTGGGTTGTGGTCTGAGGTGATCATGGAACGAAAAAGGGCGCCGGTCCTGGAGAGGAGCGGCGCCCGGGCGATTTACGGTGTCGGTCTGCGGTCAGCTCGCCGACGCCTCGCGGGCGCGCTCGGCGAATCGGCGAAAGGCATCGGCATCGCGGACGGCCAGGTCCGCGAGCATCTTGCGGTCGAGCTCGACCCCGGCCAGCTTGAGGCCGTGCATGAGCTGCGAGTACGACATCCCCTCCTGGCGCGCGGCGGCGTTGATGCGGGTGATCCACAGGCGCCGGAAGTCGCGCTTGCGGTTGCGCCGGTCGCGGTACGCGTAGGAGTCCGCCTTGAGCAGGGCCTCCTTGGCGCGCTTGTAGGACGAGTGCGCGTCGCCGCGGTAGCCCTTGGCCCGCGCGAGCGTTGCGCGGCGCTTCTTGCGCGCGTGCACGGAGCGCTTGACCCGGGTCACCGGCCCGCACCTCCGAGCAGCTTCTTGACCCGCGAGCGGTCCGACTTGGCGACCACGACGGGGTCGGCGAGGTGGCGCTTCTTCTTCGGCGACTTCTTCTCCAGGATGTGGCTGGACATCGCGTGACGGGCGCGCAGCTTGCCCGTGCCCGTCTTGCGGAAGCGCTTCTTGGCGCCCGAGTGGGTCTTCATCTTCGGCATCGGAACGGGAGAGTAAAGCAGACGAGGTTCCACAAAAGCTGTGCGTGCAGGGAATCCCGCAGGCCGGCGTCGCAAGGTGTGATCGTGCCCAGCGCTCCCTCCTACATGGTGCCGCCCGCGATGGCCTCGCTCGAGGCCCGCATCTCCGACCTGCGCGACGAGCTGTTCGCCGTCGCGGAGTCGGCGCGGGACTGCGCGCCCTACCACCTCACCCAGCTGCACGTCAGCCTGCAGGCCGCGTCCAACGAGCTCGGCAAGGCCGAGCGCGCGGTCCAGGAAGCCTAGGCCGGGTTCTCGGCCGGCGCGCCCGCGTCGGCGGGCTTCTCCTCGGCGGGCTTCTCGGCGGCGGGCTTCTCGGCGGCGGGCTTCTCGACGGTCTTGGCGGGGCCGAGCATCATCGTCATGTTGCGCCCGTCCTGCAGCGGGCGCTGCTCGACCACGGCCAGCTCGGAGAGCTCGTCGGCCAGGCGCTCCAGGAGCATCGTGCCGCGCTCGGGATGAGCCATCTCGCGCCCGCGGAACATGATCGTGACCTTGACCTTGCTCTGCTCGCGCAGGAACCGCACGATGTGGCCCTTCTTGGTGTCATAGTCGTGCTGAGCGATCTTCGGCCGGAACTTGATCTCGCGCACCGTGATCTGCTGCTGGTGCTTGCGGGCGGCCTTGAGCTTCTGCTCCTGCTCGTACTTGTACTTCGAGTAGTCGAGCACGCGGCAAACCGGGGGCCGCGCGTCCGCCGCCACCTCGACGAGATCCAGGTCGCGCTCCTGGGCGTAGGCCAGGGCCTCCTCGGTCTTGACGACGCCGACCTGGTTGCCGTCGTCGCCGATCAGGCGTACCTCGGGCACGCGGATGCGCTCGTTGATCCGCGTGGTGTCCCGCTCGGGCGGGCGCCGGTCGAACCTGCGGGGGACCGGCACTAGGTGGTGTGGCCGAGCGTCAAGCCGACCGTGTGAGCCTGTGGCGAATCAACGCTGGCGAGTATAGCGCCGGGGGAAGGTCAGGCCGACCGCTCTGCGGTCTCGGCGCGCAGGCGCGCCACGAAGTCGTCCAGCGCCACGGCGCCCGCGTCGCCCTTGCGGTGTTCGCGCAGGCCGACGGCGCGCGCCTGCGCCTCGCGGTCGCCGACCACCAGCATGTAGGGGACCTTGCGCAGCTCGGCGTCGCGCACCTTGCGCCCCATGGACTCGGGGCGCTCGTCCACCTCCGCGCGCAGCCCCTCGGCGCGCAGCGCGTCCGCGACCTCGTGCGCGTAGTCGTTGTGGCGGTCGGAGATCGGCAGGACGAGCGCCTGCACGGGCGCCAGCCACACCGGGAACTCGCCGGCGAAGTGCTCGGTGAGGATGCCGATGAAGCGCTCGAAGGACCCCAGCAGCGCGCGGTGGATCATCACCGGGCGGTGCGGCTCGTCGTCCGCCCCCGTGTACTCCAGCTCGAAGCGCTCGGGCATCGAGTAGTCCAGCTGGACCGTGCCCAGCTGCCAGGAGCGCCCGATCGAGTCGCGCATGTGCAGGTCGATCTTGGGGCCGTAGAACGTGCCCTCCCCCGCGCCGATCTCGTAGCTCAGCCCGCGGCGCTCCATCGCGCCCTCCAGCGCGGCCTCGGCGTGGTCCCACGTCGCGTCGTCGCCCAGGCGCTCGTCGGGCCGGGTGGAGAGCTCGAGCCGGGGCTCGAACCCGAACAGCTCGTAGATGCGAAAGCCCATGTCCAGGCAGCCCAGGACCTCGTCCTCGATCTGCTCCTCGGTGCAGAAGATGTGCGCGTCGTCCTGCGTGAAGGCGCGCACGCGCAGGAGCCCGTGCAGGACCCCGCTGGCCTCGTGGCGGTGGACCAGCCCGGCCTCGGAGAGGCGGATCGGCAGGTCGCGGTAGGAGCGGCGCTGCGCGCTGTAGATGCGCGTGTGGGCCGGGCAGTTCATCGGCTTCAGGCCCATCTCGCGCTCGTCGACCTCGGTGAAGTACATGTTCTCGCGGTACTTGTCCCAGTGGCCCGAGGTCTTGAACAGCTCGAGGTCGTAGAGGACCGGCGTGCGGACCTCCTGGTAGCCGCGGGCGGCGTTCTCCTCGCGCACGAGGCGCGTCAGCTCGTTGTGCAGCACCATGCCTTGGGCGAGCCAGAAGGGTGCCCCGGGTGCGACGTCGGAGAGCATGAACAGGCCCATCTCGCGCCCGATCCGCCGGTGGTCGCGCGCGCGGGCCTGCTCCAGCTGCTCGAGGTGCTCGGCCAGCGCCTTCTTCGACGGAAACGCGGTGCCGTAGATGCGCGTGAGCATCTGGCGACTGGCGTCCCCGCGCCAGTAGGCGCCGGCGGTGGACTGCAGCTTGAACGCCTCGACCCGGGCCGTGCTCGGCGCGTGCGGCCCGCGGCACAGGTCGGTGAACGGGCCGTTGGTGTAGAGCGAGACCGTCTCGACGCCCTCGTCGCGGACGAGGTCGTCGATCAGCTCGACCTTGTAGTCCTGGCCCTCGGCGGCGAAGCGCTCGCGCGCCTGCGCGGCGGGGACGTCGTCGCGCACGAACGGCTCGTCGGCCTTGACGTGCTCGCGCATGCGCTCCTCGATGCGCGCGAAGTCCTCCTCGGAGACGCGGGCGCCGTCCGGAAACTCGAAGTCGTAGTAGAAGCCCTGCTCGATCGGCGGCCCGATCGAGATCTTCACGCCGGGGTAGAGCTCCATGACGGCCGTCGCGAGGACGTGGGCCGCGTCGTGGCGGATCAGCTCCAGCGCCTCGGGCGAGCGGTCGGTGACGATCTCCAAGCCCGCGCCGTCGGGCAGCGGCCGCGCCAGGTCGCGCAGCTCCCCGTCCACCTTGACGGCCAGCGCCGCCCGCGCCAGCCCGGGGCCGATCGCCGCGGCCGCGTCGGCCCCGGTCGCCCCGTCTTCGAGCTCCAGCTCCTTCCCGTCGGGCAGCGTCACGCGCATGGGGCGGTGATGCTAGCCGGGCGTCGAGTGTGACCCGTCGCACACGAATCGGCGGGGGCGCGCCTACCGTCAGGGGTACGACGTTCTGTGTTCCGGCGCCTTCCGGGGACGACCCCCGCGCCGGATCCGTCGCTCCCGACCGGCCCGCCAGTGCGCGGGCCGCCGCTTGAAAGGACTGACCGTTCGCATGCGAATACGCCCGTCGATCCTTGCCGTCCTGGCCGCCTGCGCGGTCGCTTCCGGCGCGCTCGGGCTGGTCGCCGACGCCGCCGAACCGCGGCGGGCGCTGGTCTCCCCCGCCCTGCGCGCGCCGCTCGCGGGCGACCCCACGGCCGCCGCGGCCATGCGCGACCACGTCGCCGGCCGGCTCGTGCGCGAGCACCTGCGCCTGGCGGCCCGCCACGCCGATCTGCGCGGGCGCCGCTTCGACCGGGCGCGCGCCGCGCGCCGCGCCGACGCGATGAGCGCACGCGCGCTGCGCCGCGCCAACCGCACGCTGCGCGCCGAGGTGCGCGAGCTCGACGTCCCGATCCCGGCGGTCATGCGGAAGATCGCGGAGTGCGAGTCCCACGGCGACCCGCGCGCCATCGGGGGCGGCGGCGCCTTCCGCGGGGCGCTGCAGTTCATGCGCTCGACGTGGGCCAGCGTGGGCGGCGAGGGCGACCCCGCCGACGCGCCGCTGGAGGAGCAGCTGCGCCGCGGCGCGCTGCTGATGGAGCGGTCGGGCTCCTCGCCCTGGCCGGTCTGCGGCGCCTAGAGCAGCGCCGAGCGCTGGCGCACGAGGCGCTCGACCACCGGCGCGAGGGCACGGGCCATGCGCCGGTAGGCGGCGGGCGTCGGATGGACGCGGTCGGGCTGGGTCAGGCCGCGCCGGTGCGCCGTGTGCGGGTCGCTCCACAGCCGCGCCAGCACGGGCGTGTACGCGCAGCGGGCGCGGCGCGCGACGCGGCGGTGGATCGCGGCGAACCGCCCGCGCACCGCGGGTGGGACGGGCAGCGGGGTGCTGTCGGCGATCAGGCACAGGCCGCCGCTGCGCCGCGCCAGCCGCGCCCGGCGCAGCAGCGCCGGCTCGTACAGCGCCGCCGCGTCGCCGGTCCGCGGCCGGGCCGGCGTGGCCAGCTCGCTGTTGTAGCTCCACATGAACACCGTCACGTCGTAGCCCTGATCGGCGATCGAGCGCAGCACGCGCGGCGCGCTGTCCCACTGCGGGAAGCGCCCGGCGTGCGCGAGGTTGCTCACCTCGACCTGGACCCGTCCCGGCGAGGGCGCGCGGCGTCCCACCACTCCGGACAGCGTCAGCCGCCCCGCGCGCGGCCCCTGCACGACCAGCGTGCGCGCGTCGCGCGGCAGCTCCAGCTGGACGTGGGCCGGTCGCGGCGGTCCGGGCGCGTACGCGTCCAGCCGCCACTCGCGCGCGCCCGCGGTCACCGTGAAGGGCGTCTCCTGCGTGGAGGTCGTGTAGAGCAGCAGCGCCTCGGGGTCCTCGACGCGCACGCTCGCCCGCGCGGACGGTCCCTCGGCCACGCCGCTGTAGCCGCTCGGGCCGTCGAGCGAGGGCAGCCCGCCCACGCCGACCAGGCGCCACGCCGCCGGGCCGGACGGGCGCTCGATCTGCGTGAACCAGTCGCCGAGGGTCCAGCGCATCGGCACGAGCGGGATCAGCCCCTCGCCGCCGCGCTCCAGACCCCGCGCCACCAGCGCCTCGCGCAACTGCGGCACGAACGACAGGCGGGCGTGCTGGGAGATCGTGTACCCCTCGGCGACCGAGTCGCCGAACACCGCGACGGTCGCGCGCTCGCCGGCGTAGGCATGGGCCGGGGCGGCCGGGAGCAGCGCCGCGAAGGCCGCGAGGCACGCGCAGCGTATGGACGTCCGTGTCCGAAATCCCCAGCTCAGAGCGGGGATCTTAGCTGGGTACCTTGCGACCTTCCACTCGAATTGCGGCGATCGCGCGCGCCAGCAGCCGGGCGAAGGCGGCGGCTCCCGAGCCCGTGAGGTGCAGCCCGTCGCCGCCGAACCAGCCGCGGCGGCCCGCGCTGTAGCGCACCCAGTCGAGCAGCAGCGCCTGCCGGGGGTGCGCCGCGGCGACGCGGCGGACCAGCGCGGCGTCGGCCCCCGCGCCCCCGCCCAGCTCGCGCTGGGTCACCAGGCCGACGAAGCGCCGGCGGCCCACCACCGCGAACAGGCGTGCGAACTGCGACTCGCGCAGCTCGTAGTTCGCGCCCAGGGCGATCACCACGAGCCGGGGCAGGCGCCCGCTCCGGCGCAGGCGGCTCAGCAGGGCGAGCGCCTCCTCCAGGCCGCGGCACCCGCGGGCGTTGGCCACGAAGCCGCGGGCCGCCAGCTCGTCCAGCGCTCCCAGCATCACCGAGTCGCCCACCGCCAGGGGCGGAAGTCCCGGAAGCGGCGAGCGGGCCGGCGCGACCTGGCGCACGCCGCCGCACCCGAAGCCGCCGGCGTGAGCCGCGCCGGGCGCGCCGAGGGCCCCGGCCGCCACGGCCAGCGCGGCGGCGATCCCGATTCCGGCCCTCACGAAAAGTAGTATGGCCGGCCGCCGCCGAGGAGGGGCGGAGCCGTGGTCTTCCCGTCGATCGAGTTCGCGATCTTCTTCCCGGTGGTGCTCGCGCTCTCGTGGGCGCTGATGCCGCGCCAGCACGCCTGGAAGGCGTTCATCGTGGTGGCCAGCTACGCGTTCTACGCGGCCGCGGACTGGCGCTTCTGCTTCCTGCTGGGCGGGATCACGCTGGTCAACCAGGCCGGCGCGGTGCTGGTCCACCGCACCGCGGGCGAGCGCGCCCGCCGGCGGATCGTGGCGGCCACCGTCGCGATCGACCTGGGGACGCTCGGCGTCTTCAAGTACTACGGGTTCTTCGTGGAGGAGGTCAACGGGCTGCTCGAGCGGGCCTCGCTCGGGCTGCCGCTGCCGGTGGCGGCGATCGCCCTGCCGGTCGGCGTCTCGTTCTTCACGTTCCAGTCGATCACCTACGTGGTCGACGTGCATCGGCGGCTGGTCCCGCCGGCGAGCCTGATCGACGCCGCCGTCTACATCTCGTTCTTCCCCCACCTGGTGGCCGGGCCGATCGTGCGCGCCAGCGAGTTCCTCCCGCAGCTGGCCCGCCCG
This sequence comes from Solirubrobacteraceae bacterium, assembly GCA_031177685.1. GTDB lineage: Bacteria > Actinomycetota > Thermoleophilia > Solirubrobacterales > Solirubrobacteraceae > AC-38. Next base: position 96,493 of record JAPSGI010000009.1, read on the forward strand.
CGCGACCCCGCGCGCGTCGCCGTCGGGGCGGGCGTGGCGCTGGTCGCCGTCGGGCTGGTCAAGAAGGTCGCGGTGGCCGACACGCTGGCGCGGGAGGTCGTCGATCCCGTGTTCGCGGTCCCCGAGAGCTACGCCGCGCCCGACGTCGCGCTGGCCGCGTACGGCTACGCGGCCCAGATCTACTGCGACTTCTCCGGCTACACCGACATGGCGATCGGGCTGGCGCTGCTGCTGGGTTTCGTGTTCCCGCAGAACTTCAACCGGCCCTACCGGGCGCGCTCGTTCCGGGAGTTCTGGCGGCGCTGGCACATGACGCTCTCGCGCTTTTTGCGCGACTACCTCTACATCCCGCTGGGCGGCAACCGCGGCGGGCCGGGCCGGACCGCGCGCAACCTCATGCTGACGATGCTGCTGGGCGGCCTGTGGCACGGCGCCGCGTGGGGCTTTTTGCTCTGGGGCGGGGTTCACGGGGCCTACCTGGTGGGCGAGCGGGCCCTGCGCGGGCGCGCGTCGCTGCCCGCCTGGGCGAGCTGGGCGCTGGTCTTCCACGGCGTAGTGGCCGCCTGGGTCCTGTTCCGCGCGCCGGACCTGGAGATCGCGGGAACTTTCTTCTCGCGCCTGGTGGAGCCGGGCGCCGCGACGCTGTGGACGGTGCCCGCCGTGGGGCTGATCCTGGCGACGCTCGGCGCGCAACTGCTGCCCGAGCGGCTGGGGCCCGAGCTGCGTGCGCGCTTCGAGGGGCTGCATCCCGCCGCGCTGGGCGCCGGCCTGGCCGTGGTCGTCGTGCTGGTCTCCGCCACCGTGCCGTCCCAGGGCGTCCCGCCCTTCATCTACTTCCGCTTCTGATGGACCATCCCGCCGCCCACTCATCCCCGCCGCGCCGCGCCCGCGACGCCGTGCTGGCGGTGGCGCTGGCGGGCGCGCTGCTGATCGTCGTCGGCGGCGGGTCGATCCGCGGCCAGGGCGAGGAGATGCGCCCGGGCCTGCAGCGCGACGTGGTGGTCGCGATCGGGGAACCGGCCGGGTGGGTGGCCGATCGCCTGCCCTTCGACGACGCGGTGCACGAGGCGACCGCGTTCCTGTCCCCCGACGAGGACCTCGGCGGCGGGCGCGGCTTCGCGGGACGCGGCGAGGGCGGGGTCCCGCCCGTGCGTGCCGCCGACTTCGGTCGCGCACCCGCGCCGTCGCTGCCCCGCCCGCCGCGGCGCCTGCGCACGCTCCTGGCCACCGGCGATTCGCTGGTGGCGCCGCTGGACGCCGAGCTCGCGCGCCGGCTGGCCGGCGACGGCGTGCGCACGGTGCGAGACGCGCACGTCGGCACGGGGCTGTCCAAGAGCGAGCTGCTGGACTGGGGCAAGCTCTCGCGCCGGCAGGCGGCGAGCGTGGATCCCGACGCGGTCGTCGTGTTCATCGGCGCCAACGACGGCTTCGACATGACCACGGCGTCGGGCCGGACCGTCGTGTGCTGCGGGACCGCGTGGGCGGTCGAGTACGCGCAGCGCGCCCGCGCGATGATGGACGTCTACCGCCGGCGCGGAGCCGGCGCGGTCTACTGGCTCACCGTGCCGATGCCGCGCGGCCGGCGCGCCGAGGTCGCGCGCGTGGTCAACCGCGCGCTGCGCGTCGCCGCGGCGCCCTACCGGCGCGACGTGCGGATCGTGGACCTGGCGGCCCGGTTCACCCCGGGCGAGCGCTACCGCGACGCGCTGCGCGTCGGCGGGCGCCGGCGCGTGGTGCGCGAGCCGGACGGCATCCACCTCAACGCGCTGGGGGCCGAGCTCGCCGCCGACGCCGTGCTCGCCGCGCTGCGACGGGACTTTCGCTAGGTGTTCTGCGTGTACGCGACGACGAAGCGCCGGACGCCGCTGCGGCACGACGCCGTGGCGTCGAACTGGTAGCGCGACGTGCGCCGGAACTCGGTGCAGCGCCAGGTCCCGAACCGCGGGCAGCGCCCGTCCGCGCCGCCGTTGCGCCGGCGGCAGGCGTTGTAGGAGCGCACGAGGCTGCGACCGGTGCGGCAGGAGATCCGCGTGACCGTGAGGCGGTACACGTAGGAGGCGCCGAGGCTGCGGTAGAAGCCGGCGAGCTTGCACGTGGCGGACGCGTGCGCCTGCGCTGCCCCCGACGCCGCCGGGGCGGCGACGGCCAGCGCGGCGAGCGCGACGGCAAGCATCAGGAAGGCCTTCCTCGTCATCGGCGCGGCGAGTATCGCACAGGCACGCTCAGAACTACACTCGCCGCCCCGATGGACGCCCTGCGCGACAGGTTCCCCGTGCTCGCGCGCGTGGCGTACCTCAACGCCGGGACGTGCGGACCGGTCCCCGCGGCGGCGGCGGAGGCGGCGGCCGCGGAGCTGCGGCGCGAGGCGGAGGGCGGGCGCGCGGGCCTGGCGCACTTCGAGCGTCGCACCGAGCTGGCCGGCGCGCTGCGGGCGGCCTACGCGGCGCGGCTGGGCTGCGCCGCCGAGGACGTCGCGCTGACCTCGTCGACCACCGACGGCGTGGCGATCGCGCTCTCCGGCCTGGAGCTGGAGCCCGGCGACGAGATCCTGACCTCGGACTCCGAGCATCCCGGCGTGCTGGGGCCACTGCAGGCGCTGCGCGATCTGCGCGGCGTCCGCGTCCGCATGGCGCCGCTGGCCGAGCTCGCGGAGGCCACCGGACCGCGGACGCGCGCCGTGGTGTGCTCGCACGTGAGCTGGGTCGACGGCTCGCTGGCGCCCGCCGCCCTGGGGCAGCTCGACGTGCCGGTGATCCTCGACGGTGCCCAGGGGATCGGCGCGGTCGCGCTCGACGTGGGCGCGCTGGGCTGCGACGTGTACGCCGGTTCGGGACAGAAGTGGCTGTGCGGGCCCGAGGGGCTGGGGATGCTCTACGTCGCGCCCGCCTTCCGCGAGCGCCTGGCCGCGACGCGCCGCGGGTTCGTGTCGCTGGAGGACCCCGGCGCGGGCCTGGACGCCCGCCCGGCGCCGGGCGCCCGGCGCTTCGATCCGCCGGCCAACCACGGCGCCGCGCTGCTGGCGCACGGGCTGGCCGCGCACGACGTGCTCGACGGCGCCGGCTGGGACGCGGTGCACGAGCGCGCCGCCGCGCTGGCCGCGCGCCTGGCGGACGAGCTGGCCGCGCGCGGACATGACGTGCTGCCCCGCGCGCGGACCACGCTGGTGGCCTGGCGCGACCCCGACGCGGTCGCGACGGCGCACCGGCTCGCCGAGCGCGGCGTGGCGGTCCGCTACCTGCCGCCCGGCGAGCTGGTGCGGGCGTCGGTGGGCGCCTGGAACGACGAGTCCGACCTCGAGCGCCTGCTGTCCGCGCTCTAGGCGGGCGCGAGGCGATACACGACGCCGGTCAGCGACACCGCGTAGAGCTCGCCCGGCCCGTCCTCCCCGAAGGACGCGAGCTGCGGGACGGGCGCCGGCTCCTCGCGCACGTCCGCCACGCCGTCGCCGGCGCGGCGCAGTGTCCAGATCCGCCCGGAGCAGAAGTCGCCGTACACGTAGCGCCCGCGCAGCGCCGGGACGGCGCGGCCGCGGTAGACGTGGCCGCCGACGATCGAGCAGCCGCGCTCGCGCCCGTACGTCACGACCGGCTCGACCGGGTCGCGCTCGCCGCGCAGCTCGCGATCCTCGAAGCGCTTGGTCCCCTCGCGCGCCGGCCACCCGAAGTTGCGCCCGCCCGCCCGTCCGCCCGGCACGAGGTTGAGCTCCTCCTGACTGTCCTGGCCCACGTCGCCCACCCACAGGTCGCCGGTGGCGCGGTCGAAGGAGAACCGCCACGGGTTGCGCAGTCCGTAGGCCACGGCCTCCCAGCGCGGGCGCGGGGCGTGGACGTCGACCGCGAGCAGCTTGCCCAGCCGCGAGCCCGGGTCCTGGCTGCGGTCCTGCGGGTCGAAGGCCGAGCCGCCGTCGCCGAGGCCCAGGTACAGGCGCCCGTCGGGGCCGAACGCGAGCTGGCCCCCGTTGTGGTTCTCGTAGGGCTGCTCCACGCGCAGCAGCTCGCGCGCCGACGCGGGGTCCGCCGCGCCGTCGCGGACGCGGTACTGCACGACCCGCGTGTCGCCGCGGCGGTCGGTGTAGTGGGCGAACGCCCGCGGGTCGCGCGGGTAGTCGGGGTGGAAGGCGAAGCCGAGCAGTCCCTGCTCTCCCCCGGCCCTGGTCTGCCCGCGCACGTCCAGGAACGGGCGGGGCCGGATGCGGCCGGAGCGCTCCAGCGCGCGCACGCGGCCGGTCTGCTCGACCACGTAGACCTCGCCGGGGCGCCCGCGCCGCGGCGCGGCCAGGCCGACGGGGGTCTGCAGGCCGCGGGCGACCACGTCCAGGGAGTACGCCGCCCGCGGCGCGCGCGGCGGAGCGTCGGTGGTGGGCGGCTCGTCCTCGCCGCAGCCGGCCAGGAGAACGAGCGCGGTCACCGCGGCGCCGGCCGCCCTCACCGCGCCGGCTCCTCGGCCAGCGCGCGCTCCATCGCGGGAGTCCGCGGGGCGTCGAGGTAGGGCTGCTCGGTCGGGCGCTCCTCCAGGTAGGCCTCGTCGGCGTTGACCGCCCACACGTCATGGGACGCGCCGTCGAGGAGGTTCTCCACCGCGCGCATCGCGGTCAGCATCGAGTGGTCCGAGTTGTTGTAGCGGTGCAGGCCGTTGCGCCCGATCGTCTGCAGCCCGCCGACGCCCTGGATCCACGCGCGCAGGCGCTCCACTCGCTGCGCGTACTCGCGGTCGTAGATGGGATACGCCTTGGGCACGCGCACGACGTGGCCTGCCCGCACCCGGCCCGCGGCCGCCAGGCCGAGCTGCTCGAGCTCGCGCGCCGCGAGCTCCACGAGCTCGGAGTCGGGCGCCTCCCACAGCGGTTCGCCCGCGAAGCAGAAGTACTCCAGGCCCACGCAGGCGGCCGTGTCGTCGGGGACCAGCCACGGGCTCCAGGCGCGGAAGTTCTGGATCCGCGCGACGCGCGCGTCCGGCTCGTGGACGTAGATCCACGTGTCGGGGAACGGGTCCGGGCCGTCGAGGACGAGCGCCACGGTGAGGAAGTCGCGGTAGCGCAGCCCCGCGGCGGCCTCGAGCACGCCGGCGGGCGGGCCGGGGGCCACGAGTCCGGCGAGCGAGCGCAGCGGCAGCGACGAGATCGCCGCGTCGACCTCGATGCGCTCGCCGCCCGCGTGGATCTCCCGGACGCGGCCGTGCGGGGCCTCGATCCGCGTGACCGCGGCGTTCGTGCGGACCTCGCCTCCGAGGCGCTCGATCTCGGTCGCCATCGCCTCCCACAGCTGCCCGGGCCCGAGCCGGGGGTAGTGGAACTCCTCGATCAGGCTCTTGACGTGACCGGGGCCGACGCCGGGGAGTGTCGAGCGCACGGCGCGCCAGAACGACAGCCCGCGGATGCGCTGGGCCGCCCACTCGGCGCGGATCTCCGAGGTCGGGACGCCCCAGACCTTCTCGGTGTAGGCGCGGAAGAACAGCTCGAACAGCCGGCGCCCGAAGCGGCGCGTGACCCAGTCCTCGAAGGTCTCCTCGTCGCCGCGGCGGCGCAGCGCGGCGCGGGCGTAGGAGGCGCCCGCGCGGGTGAGCTCGAGCGGGCCGAGCTGGCGTACCACGTCGGCGCCGCGCAGCGGGTAGTCGAGGAAGCGCCCGTTCCAGCGAATGCGCGAGCGGCGCGGACGCAGGAGCATCTCCTCGCCGAGGACTTCGTGCCACAGCGCCTCGACCTCGCGGCTGCGGGTGTAGAAGCGGTGGCCGCCGAGGTCGAAGCGGTACCCGTCGCGCTCGACGGTCCTGGCCAGCCCGCCCACCTGCGCGTCGGCCTCCAGCACGGTGACCGGCCGCCCGGCGCGCGCCAGCAGCAGGCCGGCGGTGAGCCCGCCCGGGCCTGCTCCCAGCACCGCCGTCCTCGTCGTCGCCGTCATCGGGCGCGGCACCCTAGCAGGGAGGGAGTTAGGGCGCCCTAACTCGCCACTCGACGGCCCAGAGGTCGGCGCCGCCGGTGGCCGGGGCCGCGGCCGTCCGGGTTCGGCGCAGCCGGGGGTGCGCGTCGAGCGCGGCGGTCCACTGCGCGGCCCGCGTGCGCACGAGCCGGGTCCACGGCGCGCGCCAGTTGCGGGGGTTCGCGATGACCGGCCGCACGAGGACGACGCGGTCGGGCGCTTGGCCGGCGGCCAGGGTGCGCGCGACGGTCGGCACGGGGCGGGCGGCGCGCAGCCGGGCGGTGGCGTCGCTCCAGTCCATGACCGTCGGGTCGGCCGCGGGGCCGAGGGCCGAGGCGTAGCGGGGCCCGGCGCCCATGTAGTGGCGCAGCACGGCGAGCTGCTCGGGCTGGGCGGAGACGACCAGCGTCCGCTCGTCGGCCGCCACGGCGCCCGCGAGAGCGCGCGCGTTGCCGTGCTGCACGCGCCCGGTGTCGGTGGCCCAGACGAGGGCGAGCACGGCTGCGGCGACCACTCCGGGCACGCCGAGCCGCGCCGCCCCTGCCGCGGCCGCCAGGAGCAGCGGTCCCACGACGACCGCGAAGTAGCGGTTCGCCCAGTTGGGCTCGGCCTGCGAGACGACCCAGGCGAGAACGACGGCGACTATGGACATGAGGAGCAGGGCTTCGGCCGCCCGCGTCGCCTCGCCGCCGGCCGGCGGTCGCGTGGCGGCCCTCTTCCCCCTCGCCGCCCCGAGCAGCGCGAGGGCGAGGGCGGCCGCGCCGGCGAGGCCCCCACCGAGCGGCACGAGCACGGCGTCCGCGAGCTTCTCGGGCCCGGGTGTGCTGGACCACGGCGCGCCGGTATGGGCGACCTGGAAGGCGAGCGTGGGGATCCACGGCGCGTACAGCAGCGCCGCGATCCCGTAGGCCAGTGCGGCATCGGTGGCGAGGGCGCGACGGTCGCGTGCGCGGATCGCGAGGAAGCCGAGCGCGGCCAGCGAGCCGGCGGCCAGGAACAGGCCCCAGTTGTGCGTGTGCAGCAGCAGCGCGAGGACGACGGCGAACGGGATCGCGTACGCGCGCCGGCGCGCCGCGAAGGCGTGCAGGAAGGCCGCCGCCGCGAGCAGCGACAGCAGGACGACCAGGGCGTACATCCGCGCCTCCTGCGCGTAGGCCGTGAGGAACGCGTTCGTCGCCGCGAGCACGGCCGCGACCGCGCCGGCCCGCGCGCCGAACAGCGACCATCCCGCCCACAGCGCGGCAGGGATCGTGGCGAGCGCCGCCACGAGGGACAGTGCGCGCAGCGCCTCCTCGCCGTCGCCGAAGACCTGCATCCAGCCGTCCAGCAGCACGTAGAACAGCAGCGGCGAGCCGTCGCGGCGCAGCAGGCCCGGAAGCTCGCCGAGCGGATGGCCCGCGATGCCGGCCGACAGACCCTCGTCGATCCACAGCCCCTCGCCGATCGCCGTGGTGCGCAATGCGAGCGAAACCGCGACGAGCGCGACACACCCGGCCACGACCACCACCGCGCGGTTGCACTTAGCCGCCCATGTCGCGGTGGAGTGCAACCGCGTGGCTGCCGGCGCGCTCACACGTCCGCCCCGCACGCGCGGACGACGTTCCAGCCGCCGTGGCGGGCGACCGGCGCGAAGCCTGCGGCGACGGCCGGCTCGGCGGCGCGGCGCCCGGGCAGGCGCGACACGAAGGCCACGCCGGGCGCGCGTGGCGCGAACCCGACGCGCGACTTGGCGACCCGCAGGTGCCAGGCGACGGCGGGCCCGCGCAGCGGCCCCGTGTACGGGCGCCCGCAGCGCAGGACGGCCACGCGCCCACCGGCCGCCGCCACGGCGCCCCCGAGAGCGTCGAAGAGCCGCGCCTCGCGCGCGCTGGCGCGCAGATCGGCCACCACGTCGCGTCCCCGCGCGACCGCGAACGGCGCCGCGAGGGCCACCGCAGCGAGCAGCGCGACGGCGGCAAACCGCCCGTATCCCGCCACGGTGTGGACTTGTCCGCGTATATCGCGGCTAAGGCACGAAAGCTCGCGGGGGGCGAGGGCGAGGCCGAGGGCGGCGCCGCCGCTGAGCGCCACGAGCGCGGCGCCGGGCAGCAGGTAGCGCTCCTCGCCCGAGTAACCGGCCTGGCTCATCGCCGCGACCAGCGCGATCCAGGCCAGCCCGGCGAGGGCCGGCCAGGACAGGCGCGCGGCGTGCGCGGCCGGCCCCGGCTCGCGGGCCCGTGCGCGGCCGTGACGGGCGGCGGCGGCGAGGGTGAGGGCCGCGGCGACCAGCGCGGGCAGCGGTGGAATGGTCGCGGCGCGGCGCAGGGACTCCAGCGCGGGGAAGTCGGCCAGCGCCGGGGCACCGGGGTTCGGTATCCGCGCCCGCTCCGACGAGCGCCACGGGTCGCCGGAGGCGATCCACTCCGGGACGATCCACAGCAGCGGCACCGCCAGAGCGAGCCCCGCGACCAGCGGCCGCGCCCCGCGGTCGCGCGCGGCCACCCACAGCGCCAGCGCGCCGAAGAAGGGCCATGCCTCGGGCCGCAGCAGCGCCGCCCCGAACCCGAGCGCCAGCGCCTGGCGAGCGTGACCGGCCAGCACGCGCTCGCCGGCCAGCAGTCCCAGCGCCAGCAGCAGCCCCTCGGCGTTTCCCACCGCGCCGTGCCACGCGAAGCGCTCGCACAGCAGCACGGCGACCGCGGCGCCGGCCCCCGCCGCCGCCGACCCGCCGGCCAGCCGCCGGCCGAGCAGGAACGCCGACGCCAGCGCAAGGAGCGCACCCGCGCGGGCGACGATCAGCCAGGCGTCCGGCGCCGCACCGCCGAAGGGCGACAGGGCCGCCGTCACGGCCACGGGCAGCGGCTTCCACGCCGGCCCGCCCGCGGTCGACAGGTCGCCGTGCGCGATCTCGCGCCCCCAGATCAGCCACGCCCACGGGTCGTAGGTGGGCGCCGAGGGCACCAGCAGGGTGAGCGCCGCGAGCGCGACACAGGCCGCGAGGAGATACCGCACGGCGCGCGAGGGTACTGCCCGGCCGCTCGTCACGTTGCCGCCCACATAGGTAGTCAACGTGACGCGCGACCGGGTAACAGGCATGTCAGGGTGCGCAGGGGGTGCACAGTCGCAGCGCTCATGCTGGCCGTCACGGCCGGGGCGGCCGACCTCGCCCGCGCCGAGTTCCCGTGGCCCAAGCCGCCGCCCGGCGCCGAGGGCGACTACGCCGCCCTGCGCGCCGGTCCCGGCCAGACCCCCAACGACCTCGGCGGCGACAACGTGTGGAAGTTCGCCGCCACGCCCGGCGGCGCGCCCGGCGAGCAGCTGGACGCCCGCTGGGTCGCCGGCGGCGCGCGCGGCGCGCACGTGGTCGACGCCTCGCGCGAGGCGCAGACCGCCTGGCGCACCACGACCGGGCGCCCCGACGTGACGATCGCCGTACTGGACTCCGGCATCCGGTGGGACAGCGCCGGCGCGATGGAGGACCTGCGCCGCAAGACGCGCCTGAGCCGCGGCGAGCTGCCCTCCCCGGAGGCCGACCGCGCGACCGGGCTGGAGGGCGCCGACTGCACGGCGTTCACCGCCGGCCGCGACGACGCCAACGGCGACGGCGTCTTCAACGTCCTGGACTTCCTCTGCGACAGCCGCGTCAGCGCCGACCCGCCGCGCGGCGTGGGCCCGCCGGACGTCCTGGACCCGCAGGACGTACTCATCGCCTTCTCCGACGGGGACGACGCCGACCGCAACGGCTTCGTGGACGACGTCGTCGGCTGGGACTTCCTCGACGACGACAACGACCCCTTCGACGACGTGCGCTACGGGCACGGCACCGGCGAGGCCGAAGGATCGGCGGCCGAGGTCCACAACGGCCAGGGCGACGAGGGCGCCTGCCCCAACTGCATGGTGATCCACATGCGCGTCGGCGACTCGTTCATCGCGGACGCCAACGACTTCGCCCAGGCGACGATCTACGCCGTCGACAACGACGCGCTGGTCGTGCAGGAGGCGCTGGGGACGCTGAACAACACCAGCCTGGCCCGCGACGCGATCGAGTACGCCTACGACCACGGCGTCGCGGTGATCGCCTCGGCGGCCGACGAGGCGGCCCAGCACCACAACATGGTCTCGAGCCTGCCGCACACGATCGTCGTCAACTCGATCCGCCGCTACCAGGACGCGACGACGCCGTTCCCGCGCTCCTACCTCCAGTTCAACGGCTGCACGAACTTCTCCTCGAAGATCACGATCTCCATCCCGAGCACCAGCTGCTCGTCGGACGCGACCGGCGTGGCCTCGGGCCTGGCGGGCCTGGTCTACAGCGCGGCGCTCAACGCGCGCGACGCGGGCGAGCTGCCGCCGCACCCCCGCTGCCGGCGGCCCGACGGCAGCCGCTGCGCGCTCACCGCCAACGAGGTGCGCCAGGTCCTGGCCTCCGGGGAGGTCGGCGGCACGCAGCAGTCCGACGACGTCTCGTTCACCGAGGGCCCCGAGCCCGGCTGCTCGCCGGCGCCCGCGCCCGGGTGCACCGATCCCAACGGCGCGCTGCAGGCGCAGGTCTCCGCCAGCCGCCCGGTGGTCTCCCCCGTCGCGACCACGCGCTCCTACCCCGCACGCGACGGGCACGACCAGTTCTACGGCTGGGGCCGCGTGAACACCAACCGCGCGGTGAAGGCGACCGCGGCCGCGCACGTCCCGCCCGAGGTCGAGATCACGGGGCCCGAGTGGTTCTCGCAGGTGGACCCGGAGCGGCCCGCCGTCGCGATCGAGGGCCACGTGCACGCGCGCGGCGAGCGCTACACCTGCCGCGTCCTCGTCGCGCCCGGGTCCTATCCCAACAACGCGACCGACTTCGAGGAGGTGCCGTCCGGCGTCTGCGACGGCGAGACGCGCCACACCCGCCGCCTCGACGGCACGCTCGGCGTGATCGCGATCTCGCAGCTGCGCTCGCGCTTCCCCGCGGACGCCGGCGACTTCCGCGGACGCGAGACCGGGCACGGCGCCGGCCAGACGGCGAACGGGCGGCCCAACGCCGAGCCGTACGGGTTCGTCGTGCGCGTCGAGGCGAGCACCGCCGGCCCGCCCGCGATGAGCGGGCACGACCGGCGCAACCTCTACCTGCACCGCGACCGCGACATGCTCGCCGGGTTCCCGAAGGAGCTGCCCAGCGACGGCGAGTCCTCGCCGCTCTTCGTCGACCTGGACGGCGACAACCGCAACGAGCTCGTCTTCGCGACGGCCGACGGGACGGTCCACGCGCAGCGCCGCGACGGATCCGAGCCGCGGGGCTGGCCGAACACCGGCGATCCGCTGCCGCTGCACGCCGACGCCCGCGCCTTCCGTACCCGCGAGGTGGCGCCGAAGGCCGGCGCCTTCCTGGCCTCGCCGGCGGCGGGAGACCTCGACCACGACGGCGCGCCCGAGGTCGTCGCCGCGGACTTCGAAGGCAAGGTCTACGCGTGGTCGGCCACCGGCGAGCGCCTGTGGACCCGCCAGACGAACGTCGCCTTCTCCGGCAAGCCGCTGGAGCCGTTCGTCAACGTGCGCCGGGGCAAGCGCCACCGCACCCAGCGCGGCTTCATCGGATCCCCCGTGCTCGCCGACCTGGACCGCGACGACGGGGGGCGCCTGGAGGTGATCGCCGCGGCGATGGACCGCCACGTCTACGCCTGGAACCACGACGGGACCGAGGTGCCCGGGTTCCCGGTCCTGGTGGTCGACCGGCGCAAGATCTCCGCCATCGACCCGGTCACGCACGTGCCCACGTTCGACGAGGACGCGGGGGACGAGCTCAACCAGGGCGCGATCGTGCACACCCCCGCCGTGTGGGACGTCGCCGGGGACCGGCGCCCGGAGATCGTGGTGGGCACGAACGAGGAGTACCGGGTCCACACCGGCGACGAGGGCCCGTTCAACGCGGGCAACTTCGCGCTCGGCGCGCTGGCGCCGCTGTTCCGCGAGGCCGACGTCGACCTGGCCGACAGCAACGGCCGCGTCTACGCGCTGCACCCCGACGGCGACCCGGGCGCGCCGGCGCTCGACAACGCCGAGATCTTCGCCGACGGCTGGCCGGTGAAGATCGCGCGCCTGATGTCCGAGCTGCTGCCGGTCGTGGGCGAAGGCATCACCGGGTCGCCCGTGGTCGGCCCGGACTCGATGCGCTGCGCCGGCGGCGGCGAGGGGCCCAAGGTGGGCGTGATGCCGGACGCCGGCCCGGCGTACGTGCTCAACGGCGACGGCTCGTCGTGCCAGGGCAGCTCGCCGGACGGCCGCCACAACGCCCTGCAGACCGAGCCGGCGGCCAGCCCCACGGAGGATCGGCCGGTCATACCGGCGGTCGGCCATCCCGCGTTCGGCAGCTTCGCGTCGGCGCCGGGGCAGGTGTCGTTCCTGGCGCCGGCGACCGGCCTGCTGCGCGCCCTGGACGTCGCGATGTCCGAGTACCAGTTCGGCGGCCAGGACTACCTGGCGGCGTGGGACCCGGTCAGCGGCCAGCAGCGCCCCGGCTTCCCCGCCCGCGTCAACGACCTGCAGTTCCTCACCGGCCCCTCGATCGCGGACGTCGACGGGCGGCTGCCCGCCCGGGAGGAGATGGTCGGCGGCACGGCGCACCTCGACCTCGCGGCGTTCGACGAGACCGGCCAGCCGGCGGGCGCGCGCTGGCCCAAGCTCACGTCGGACTGGGTGGTGGCCAACCCGCTGATCGGGTCGTGGGGAACGCGGGACACCGACCCGCAGGCCCGCAAGGTGGTGGTGGCGTCGACGCGCTCGGGGTTCTTCTTCGCCTACGCGACCGGCGCGCCGGCGTGCTCGCCCGGTTCCTGGCCGCGCTTCCACCACGACAACGCCAACTCGGGCGCCTACGACCGGGACGCCGTCGCGCCCGGGCGCCCGGACGGCGTCTCCGCCACGCCGGCGGGCGTCGCGTTCCGGGCGCCCGGCGACGACCTGCTGTGCGGGCGGGTCGCCGGCTACGAGGTCGTCACGTCAGCCGAGCCGGTGGACGCCGCGAGCTTCGCCGCGGCGCAGCGGGTGGAGCCCGCCGCACCGGTCGCGCCGGCCGAGCCGGGCGCCGACCAGGCGATCGCGCTGCCCGCCGACCTGGAGCGCTACGTGGCCGTCCGCGCGCGCGACGAGCAGGGCAACGTCGGGCGCCCCGCGTTGGTCGACACGCGCAGCGGGTAACACGAGGTCATGGAGGAGCCACAGGGAGCCAGCCGGCTGCGCTGGAACGTCGGTATCGCGCTGCTCGTCATCGCGATCGTCGTGCTGATCGTCGTCCTGATGGTGGGCGGCGGCGGGCCCGAGGAGAACCAGACCGCGCTGGCCGGCCTGGCGGGCTAGCCGCGGCCCGTCACCGGATGTCCGGCTCGCCGCGCCGGGCCTCCGTCTCCATGGGCGACAGCTTGGCGCCGTTGACCCACGTCGGGTCGTAGGCCTTGCCGAACTGGTACACCGGGTCGGGCTTCAGGCACTCCACCTGCGTGCCCCGGTGGCCGCAGATCCGGAAGGTGACGGTGCGCGCAGGGCCGCCGTCCGTGTCCCACCACACCACGCCGCCGATGCTGCCGCCGTAGGTCCAGTCGGCGCTGACGGCCGTCGCGCCCCAGCCCATCGGGCCGTAGACCTGGTTGGGCGTCGAGGGCGTCTGACCGATGCGCGTGCCGTTGCCGACCGGCATCAGGGGACGATCGATCGCGAACAGCGGGCTCGCGGGGACGTCGTAGCCGCGGTAGTGGAAGTCCCAGTGCACGCGGTAGAAGTCGTAGCCGCGCCCGTCGCGGCAGGTGACGTCCGCGTAGACGTCCACGGACCTGGCGTCGACGTCGTCGATGCCGCCGGAAGACGCCGGGTTCGCGAAGTTCGAGCAGACGGTGTACGCGTGAGGCGGCAGCCCGGGCGTCGCGGGGTTGCGCGCGCCCTCGCGCTCCTCGACCAGCGAGACCCACGCCTGGCGCAGGTCGGGCTCGCCCGGACGCTGCGGGCCGTTGCCCTGGACCGTGCCCTGGGCGCGGACGAGGTGCGCGCGGAAGCCGAACGTGCCGCCGGCCGGGTCGGGGATGTTGCGCACCATGGCCTCGAGGAACCAGCCGTTGGTCGAGACCGCGTACTGCTCCTTGGCGTACGAGTCCACGGCGCCCGCGATGGTGCTCGCGCCGGCCAGCGCCGGTAGGGCGAACGCCGCCAGCAGTGCTCCCCCGAGTGCCGCCGTCAGCCTGCTTCTCATCCGCTCTCGCCTCCCGCCGGCGCCCAGGCAGGCGCCGACCACGTCGCACTGGCCCCCGCAGGAGAACGCACGGGGCGGCGCTTTCGTGACGCCGGGTTCTCAGCGGGTCCCGTCCGGGCCGGCGTCCTGGGGCCTGCGGCTTGCTCCTCGTCCCCGCGGCGGTCGATCCGGGCGCCCGCCGCGCGGCGGGGCCCCCTCGCGGTGGCGGACCCACACGTCGCCCGTCCCCGCGCCGGCCGCCACGCGCAGCTGCCCGTTGTCGTAGCCGGTCCGCGGCAGGTCGAAGCGCCCGCCCGCGTCCGCGCAGGCGAGCTCCGCTCCGTCGAAGGGCACGGCCGACGAGACCGCCCAACGCCCCGACGCCAGGCGGCACGCGGCCGGCCGCGGCCGGGCGCACGCGCCCATCGCCCAGCGCCCGCCGGACGCCTGAAACGCGCACGCGCCGTTCGCGACCCGCGGCTCCTCGGGGGCCCAGCTCCACACGAGCTTCTCCATCCGGCTGTCGAAGGGCAGGACCTGGTCGAGGCCGAGGAGGTCGACGCCGCACGCGGTCATCGCCTCGGCGACCGCCGGGGTGATGCCGTCGTCGGCGGGAGCGCCGCTCGCCGGCGTGACGAAGGTGGAGTCCTCGAAGAAGCGAACGAGCAGCGAGTCGTAGGTCGCGCGGTCGACGCCCCCGCACCCACTCGCGATGTAGCCCATCGGGCGACGCTCGAAGCGGACGTCGTCCGCCGGGTCGCCGCCGCGCTCGGGCCAGCTGAAGACGGCGCTGTTCCAGCCGTTGCCGCAGCCGCTGACGATCACGACCTGCGCGCCGGCGTCCAGGACCTGCTGGCGCGTGAGGTCGAGCGGCAGCGTGCGGCACGTCGCGTCGTCGGGGCCGGCGCGGTAGATGAGCGAGCCGTCGGGCTGCCCCGTACGCGTCAGCGTGCGCGCCAGCACCGCCCGCGCCTGGGCGTGGTTGCCCTCCAGGTGGTCCTCGAGATACAGCAGGATGACCTGGTCGCGGTTCGCGGGATCGTTGAGCCATCCGGCCACGTCGGCGAGCACCTCGCCCAGCAGCCGCTCGCCGGTGCAGCCGACGTGCACGCCGTTCTGCTCGGCCGCGTGGCAGACGACCGGCGCGCGGACGGAGGTCACGGGGTCGGTGTTGCGCGGGCTCGGCCACCAGTGCACGTCGATCTCCAGGCTGCGCACGTCCATCCGCAGCTGGTCGAGCAGCGAGAGCTGCTGGTTGGAGTCGGTGTGCGACAGCGTGGGGAACTCGCTGGTGCTGTTGTAGGAGTTGTGCGTCCCGACCCACGGCGCGTTGGCAAAGCCGACGTCGTTGGCGATCCGGTACTGGAACGTCAGCGCGCGGTGGATCCACGAGGCCCGGTACGCGTCGATTTCCGCCCGCACGACGCGGCGACCCCCTGCGACGTGGCAGTCCTCGTCGGAGGCGGGATGGGTGGGCACGGTGTCCGAGGCGCGGCGGCACTCGGCCGACGTGCGCTCGACGAGCTTCTGCTTGCCGATGCACATCTCGTCCCCGGGCTGGCAGGTCTCGGACTGCGCGCTCGCGGGCGCCGCGCACAGCAGCGCCGCACCGGCCACGACGAGTACGGCCCTCCGCATGCTGGACTCCATCTGAGAATCGCCTCCCTGCCCGCGCGACGGCCCCTGCGACCGCCGCATCCGTGCACCCCAAGGTAGCGATGACCCCCGGGTCCGGCAAGCGACAACGCTTTGTTGACGAACGTTCTATCCTCATCGGCGGATGGGTCTTCGGGGAGGCGTCCACGCTGGGCTGGCCGCGATCGCGTGCCTGGTGTTCGCGCTGCTCGCGGCGCCCGCGCTGGCGGGACACAAGCCCAACCACGGCGGCGGCGGGGGCGGCGGCGGCGGCGGAGGCGCCACCGGGGCCGACCTGGCGGTCACCCTCGCCGATGCGCCCGATCCGATCGAGGTAGGACAGCAGCTGACCTACACCGCGCGCGTGCGCAACGACGGCCCGGAGCGGGCCACCGGCGTCACGCTCACCGACCCGCTGCCGGGCTCGGTCACCTTCGTCTCGGCCACCGGCGACCGGGGCGCCTCGTGCGGCTTCTCCGGCGGGACGGTGACATGCCAGATCTCGCGCCTGAACGCCGGCGCGACCGCCACGATCTCGATCGTGGTGCGCCCGAACGCGGTCGGCACGGTGTCCAACGGCGTCTCGATCACGGCCGACCAGGGCGATCCCAACGCGCAGAACAACCAGGCGTCCACGTCCACCACCGTCACCGAGGCGGCTCCCCCACCGCCTCCACCCGACGGATGCACCGGACACACGTGGTTTCTGGGCATCGTCTACGACGAGGAGCGCCGCGACGACTTCGTGCAGGACGTCGACCATTTCCGCCGCTTCCTGGATACGCTGCGAACGACGCACTGCATCCCCAGCAACCAGGCGCGCATCCTCGACTTTTCGAACGGCTCGGAGGCCAACCTCAAGGCCGAGCTGCGGCGCATGGCGTCCGAGGCCAACCAGCACGCCGACTCGCAGTTCTTCTTCTTTCTCAGCAGCCACGGCCTCGTGTACGTCCCCGGCCTTTCCGCCTGCGAGCCGACCCGCGCGATGGGCTCGTTCGCGGCGCTGAAGGAGGGCGGCGACGAGGACGGCTTCCTCGACGACTGCGAGCTCGGTGAGGAGCTGGCGATGTTTGCGCCGAGCACGCGCATGTTCGTGGCGGTGGACTGCAGCTTCTGCGGCGGGTTCAGCGACAGCCTCACGGCGGCCAGCGGGACCGTCCCCGACAACGGCGTCCGCGGGACGCCCACCTCCAGCGGCGTCCCCGCGTCCAACCGCGTCGTGGTGACCGGCTGCGCGATGACGACGGAGTGCTTCGGCTCGCGCGACGGCGGCAACCTGTACCGGCACATGAACAACGTGCGCCAAGGCGGCGTGGCGGCGTGCGACGGCTGGACGGCCCCCGGCTTCCCGGCCGTGCAGGGCGCCGATGTCCCCGTCCGCGGCGCGACCGACGGCCGCTGCACGACCAGCGAGTGGTTCTTCGCGGCGGTCAACCGGGCCTATACCGACACCGGCCAGGTCACCAACCTCGGCCACCTGCAGGACTACGCGCTGTCGATCCAGCAGCAGTTCCGCATCAAGTACGGGTTCGGCTCGCTGGCCGACGACCTGCTCGTCCGCTGAGCCTCTAGCGCGGCGCGGCCGCGAGCGCCCGGCGCACCGAGTCGGGCTGTGTGAACAGCTCGTGCGGCTCGCCCCCGCCGGTGGGGAAGCCGAAGCGCTCGGCCAGCTCCTCCAGCGCGGTCAGGTCGTTCTCGTGCGCGCGCGCCGACTCGTGGTCGAGCTCCTGCACGCGGCACGGCTCGGATGCGATGTGCTCGGGGTCCGGCAGGTCCGGGCGCTCGAAGTCCGGGTGCTTCCAGTCGAAGCTCTGGCCGATGCTGTTGGCCGCTTCGTCGCGCAGCGTCAGGGTTCCCAGGCCGAAGCGGTGCATGATCAGCTTGAGGATCGACTCGTGCCCGTAGAGGCCGTGCTCGACGCGCATGCCGCTGCGGGAGCGCCGGCGGCTGTAGGGCGAGATCGCCACGGCCGGGATGCGGAAGCCCATCTGGCCGAAGTTCTCGCCGAGATCGGCGTTCGCGCGGGTGTCCGGGACGCTGGGCGGCAGGACGTGGTCGAAGAACCCGCCCCACTCGTCGTAGATGACGAACAGCGCGCCGCGCTCGTAGTTGGGCGACTGGACGAAGGCGCGCACCACGTCGGCCATCCACGCCTGGCCGAGGCGCACGTCGCCGTGCGGGTGCTCGTCGGCGGAGTTGCCGTCGAAGCCGCCGCCGTCGCGAAACGGCGGGTCGACGAAGGCGATGTGCGGCAGCGTCCCGGTCGCGCACTCGGCGTAGTAGCGCGCCAGCGGGTGGGTCCACGGGATCGCCCGCGGTCCCCACACGGCGGAGAACGGCAGGTCGGAGTTGTAGTAGCGGGCGCTGACGCCGCGGCTGAGCGCGCGGTCGAACAGCGTCTCCCACTGGTTGCCGAGCGTGTCCACGGGCGGGCGGTTGTCCTTCTTGCCCCCCGACTGTGCCGACCACTTGTAGTAGCGGTTGGGCCAGGTCGGCCCGAGCAGCGAGCAGAAGAAGCGGTCGTAGAGCGTGTACTGGCGCGCCGCCTCGTGGATGAAGCCCAGCTCGCCGCGCTCGTAGTAGGTGAGCGCGAACTCGTCGTTGCCGCTGCCCTGGGCCATGAACCCGTCGCGCAGCTGCGCGCGGCCGCTGTTCCAGCCGTGGCCGGGATCGTTGTGGCCGCAGCCCTGCCACGGCGAGCCGATGTCCGATGCGTGACGCGTCGAGATCGGCGGTGGGTTGTCCGGATCGGCGAGGTAGTTCGGGTACGTGACGTCCTGAACCGCGTCCGCCCACTCCGAAGCCCACCCGAAGTAGTGGTCGAACGACCGGTTCTCCATCATCACCACGACGAAGTGGTCGATCGGCAGGTCGCGCGGCGAGGGGATCGCACTCGCCCGGGCGGTGCTGCGCGCCGCCTGCTCCAGCAGCGCGCTCGCGGGCAGCGCGGCCAGTCCAGCGGCACCGGCCATGAGCGCGGTGCGCTCGAGGAAGTCTCGGCGGCTCAGAGCCGCTTCGCTTGACTCGTCCATCTCCCCCTGCCTTTCCCCTGCCACGAAGTGGGCGATACTGGGCTCGAACCAGTGACCTCCGCCTTGTCGAGGCGGCGCTCTCCCAGCTGAGCTAATCGCCCTGGGAAGCGCTTAGCCTAGCAACGGGAGAGATACCCTTGAGAGGTCGCTCGGCGCCGTGGCGGAGTGGCTACGCAGCGGCCTGCAAAGCCGTTCACACCGGTTCGATTCCGGTCGGCGCCTCTCCCCGGAAGGCCTGCTAACAGAGGCGTTCTCGCTCTCTCCGAGGCGCTTACGAAAGGTAGGCGTTATCCCGGTTGTATCCCGAGAATGCGAGCAGACAGGCTCGCATGGCCTCGGTTGCGTGGTCGAAGTGGCGACCTTTCGGCCCCGGGGACGACCTGCCCGGGATACTGCGCGGGCGATGTCGCGGGAGAACGTGGAGATCGTTAAGCGAGCGTTCGCGGCCTTCGAACGCAGTGACTTCGACGCCATCCTGCGCATGTGTGACGAGGACATTGTCATCAGGCAGCCGCCAGAGCTGCCCGGTGCACCGGAGACCCAGCACGGACATGCTGGCGTCCTGGAGGCGTTCGAGCTCTGGCCTCAGCAGTGGGACGACTACGGCATCGAGATCCTCTATCTGCGAGACGTTGGCGACCACGTCGTCGCCCACACGCGGCAGTGGGGGACCGGCAAGGGCAGCGGGATCAAGCTCGAACTTCCCATCACCTTCGTGTGCACCATCCGAAACGGGAAGGCCGTTGAGTGGCGCTTCTTCCTGCGCGAAGACGAGGCCCTCGAAGCCCTGGAGCTGCGGGAGTAGGCGTTTCTTTGAGCGGCGGATAGATATGCCGGTCAACGCATCCACGTCCGCCGCGCGTGGTCGCAGGCGGTGAAGATCGAGAAGGCGCCGAAGCCCGGCAAGGTGCGCTCCGTTCCCGTCGTGTGACGACGACCTCGTGTTCTGCAACGAGGTCGGCGAGCACCTGCACGCCTGGGCGCTGCGCCGCCGCTACGACGCCGCCCTGGAACGCGCCGAGCTGCGCCGCGTCCGCTTCCACGACCTGCGCCACTGCTTCGGATCCGTCGCGGTACGGGCGTTCCCGCGTATCCCGAATGGGCGAAGACAACTCAGCGCAACTCACCGTGCCTGAGAGCGACGTATAGAGTCGAGCTGCGCCGCAGGCTGGTGCTGCAAAGCCGTTCACACCGGTTCGATTCCGGTCGGCGCCTCTCCGGTTTGCAGGAAGTTCTCGCCGCGCGCGATACTGGGCCGGCGATGTCGCGGGAGAACGTGGAGGTCGTACGCGGGATCTATGAGGCGGTCGCCCGGCGTGACAGCGCGAGCCCGTTCGACGTCTACGCCGAGGACATCGCCTGGGACGTCTCGCGCTGGCGGAGGGCCTTTCTCTATCGCAAGCCCGTCTACCACGGGCATGAGGGAGTGCGGGAGGCCTGGCGCGAGGTGCTCTCGGACTTCGGCGAGGTCGACTTCGAAGTCGAGGAGCTGATCGACGCGGGCGACGAAGTCGTCGCGGTCATCGGCGAGCACGGCACCGGACGGCGCAGCGGTGCGCGCGTTCCGACCGGTCACGCCGCGGTCTGGACGCTCGCGGGCGGCAGAGTCACCCGGATGCGGACCTTCGACAACCGCGACGACGCCCTCCAAGCGGTCGGTCTGCGGGAGTAGGCGATGTCGCGGCGCCCCTAGCCCGCGATCCCCGCCGCCTCCAGGGCATCCGCTTCCCTGAAATGGAAGCTGAGCCGGGTGATCTTCCCCTCGCGCAGCGTGTACACGAACCAGATCTGGCTTTCGACCTCGACGCCGCTCGTCTTTCCGCGAGCGGTCTGATGCGTGCGCACGACCACGCTGTCGCCCGCGTCTACGAATTCTTGCGGTGTGATGGTCCATTCCTCGAAGTCCTCGACCCAATCGGCCACGACCTGAAAGAAGCCCTCTCTGCCGTGGAAGGTGGCGCCGTCGGGCTGCAGCCGGTGGATGACCAGGTCATCGCTCATCGCTGCGAACAGCTCGTCGAAATCACCTCGCGCGAAAGCGCCGAAGCCAGCACGCACGATCTCCACGTTCTCCCGCGACATCGTCCGCCAGTATCGCGCGCGGCTCACCGCAGAATGCAAATCGCCACGGCGGGATACTGGACGGGAGATGTCGCGGGAGAACGTGAAGGTCGTCCCAGCCGGGTTGGACGCGTGGAACGCCGGGGACATGGTCGCGCTGCGCGATTTCTACGCGCCCGACCTCGTCGTGCACTCCCCGGAGAACTGGCCCGAGCCTGGCCCCTTCGTCGGGCTCGACGCGGCCATGCGCCAGTTCGAGCAGGTCCGCGCCGCGTGGGACGCCGACCGGTTGAACCTCGTCGAGGGCCTCGTGGACGCGGGGGATCGGGTCGTCGGACGACTCATCTGGGAAGGGCTCGGCCACGGTCCCGCCGCGGCCATGGAGGCCCTCGAAGCCGTGGGGCTGCGGGAGTAAGCCATGTCGCGAGAGAACGTGGAGGTCGTCCGCCGCATCTACGAGGCCTTCGTGGCCGACGACCCCGAGACGGCCCTCGGGTACTTCGATCCCGAGATCGAGTGGCGCGAGCCGCCGCAGAGCCCCGGCGCCGGCGTCTATCACGGCCGGGACGGCGTCCGGCGCTCCTACGAGCACTGGGTCCGCGGCTGGGCGTCGTACCGGCTCGAGGTCGAGGAGCTCGTCGACGCGGGCGAGCACGTCCTGGCGAAGTGCCGCCAGCGGGTGCGCGGCCGCGCCAGCGGCGTGGAGGTCGACCAGCCGCTGTTCAGCGCGTGGAGCCTGCGCGACGGGATGGCCATCCGCATGCGCATGTACCACGACGAGCAGGAGGCGCGCGCGGCGGTCGGGCTGGGCTAGCGCCGCGCCGCGCGCGGAGAACCGACGCGCGCCGCCACGCGGTGGCGTAGCCTCGGATCCGATGGCACGGGAGCACGTCGAGGCGGTACGGCGGGCGTATGAGATCTTCGCCTGCGGCGACCGCGAGGCCGCGATGGAGGTCCTCGATCCCGACGTGGTCTGGTATCCCGCGGTGGACCTCCTGACCGAGCAGTCGATCTACCACGGCCCCGAGGCGGTCTGCCGCCTGGTGTTCGAGGAGATCCCCTCCGTGCTGGAGGGCTTCGAGACCGAGCTGCTGGAGATCCATGACCTCGCGGACGACAAGGTCCTCGCGATCGGCCGCTTTCAGGGCCGCGTCGCCGGCAACGGAACCCAGGTCAAGCAGACCTTCGGACAGCTCTTCCACGTCCGCGACGGCCGCGCCGTCCGCATGCAGTCCTACCCCACGCGCCGCGAGGCCTTCGAGGCCGCCGGGCTGCCCGTCTAGCTCCTATACTTGGCCCGGTGCGGCTGTAGCTCAGTTGGCTAGAGCGTCTGCTTGCCATGCAGAAGGTCGTGGGTTCGAATCCCATCAGCCGCTCTGAGAAACGTGGGCGTGGCGTGGGCTAACGCCTACTCCCGAAGACCCGCCGCCTCGAGAGCCTCGCGCTCGACGGCGTACGCGGCCACCCGTACGGCCTTTCCCCCACGCAGCTCGTACACCTGCCAGACGCGCGCCATCTCGACCGGCGCCCCGCTTCCCTTTCCCCGGCCTCCCTGGCGAACTTGCACGACGACGTGGCTTCCCGCGTCCCAGAACGTCTCGGCGTGAGCGTAGTACTCGTCAAACGGCTCGAAGGCCCACTCCTGAAAGAACTTCTTGACGCCGTCATGCCCGTGATAGACACCCCGGTCGGGCACATCCGTATGCGTCATGTCCCACACGATGTCGGAAGCGTAAAACTCGAACAGCGCGGTCATATCCCGACGCTGCCACGCCTCCCAGGCCCGCCTGACCGCCTCCAGGTTCTCCCGCGACACGTCCTACTCCCGCAGCCCCGCGGCGCGCAGAGCCTCGTCGGGGTCTGAGTATCCGACGCGGCGAACGATCCGGCCCCCGCGCAGCGTGTAGAGCTCGCCGTGGCGCTCGTCCATGACCAGCCCGGCCTTGCTGCGCCCGCGCTCGCGGATGATCAGAACGACGTCGTCCCCGGCGTCGAAGTACTTCAGCGGCTCGTACTGCCAGCCCTCCCACTGCTCCGCCCACCGAGCGACGTGCTCGATTACCCCGTCTATGCCACGCGAGACCCTGCCGTCCGGAAGGTTGCGGCCGTCCCATTCGATGTCCGGGTCGTACGCGGCCAGCGCCCCTTTTGTGTCGCCGCGCAGGAACGCCTCGGTCATCGCGCGCACAACCTCTACGTTCTCGTGCGACATCGCCTACTCCCGCAGCCCCACGGCTTCAAGGGCCTCGTCTCGGTGCGCGTAAAAGCGCGCTCGGGCGATCTTGCCGTCATGCACGGTCCACATCGCAGTCCCGACAATCGAGACCTCGGCTGTCATCTGAAGACCGACGGCCAGGGTTTCGAAGTCGTCGTGGAGGTGCGGCGCGAAACCGTCCGTCATCGCGGCGGCAGTCGCCTCGTCGCCAAGCAGCGTCACGAGGTCCCATTCGGGCTGCGGCTGCAGCGCCCTGACGATCTCCACGTTCTCTCGCGACATCGCCCGCGCAGTATCCCGCGCGCCGAATGCGACCGCACCTCGACGGCTTCGCGGCGCTCACGCGGTCGTCTGACTGGTTCGGGCGCCGTGTGGGCGGGGAAATTGGACCAGCGATGTCGCGGGAGAACGTGGAGGTCTTCAAAGCGATGTGGCGTCTTTGGCAGGACGGCAACGACGCCTGGATCGCCGATCTCGACCCGCTGGTCGAGTGGGACATCTCCCGGCATCCGCTTCCGGACTTCCCGGATCGCGGGGAGGTCGTGATACTGGCGGAGGTCGTCGACGCCGATGACGACGTGATGGGAAGCCCTCGAAGCCGTGGGGCTGCGGGACTAGCGTTTAGTCGCTCAGCCCGACCGCTTCGAGCGCGGACTTCCAGTCCCCGTAGCCGACTTGGTAGGTCGCGAGGCCGTCGCGGAACGTGACGACGTTCGCGTACTCCGTGGTCACGTCGACGCCACTGCCCTTTCCCTTGCCATGGAAGGTGAAGAGAACGAGGACCCGGTCCCCGAGATCCTCGACGCGTTCGAGCTCGATGCGGATGCTCTCCCACGGCTCGCGGAAGGTCTTCCAGAACTTCGTGAACCCCTCCTTGCCGCTGTAGACGGCATCGGTGCCGGGGAATAGCTGCGCGGTATGCCACTCCCAGTCCGGGCTTATGTGGCGTTGCATTCCCGCGAGGTCCTCGCGATTCCACGCCTCGAACACCGCGCGAACGATCTCCACGTTCTCCTGCGACATCCCGGACGAGTATCTACCCCCGCTCGGCGCCGCAGGCGACCGCGCGCGAGCGCAGCAGCTCGCGCTCGCGCTCGTTCTCGCACAGCTCGGCCGCGCGCTCGAACTCCTCGCGCGCCTCCGCCGGACGGCCCAGGCGGACGAGGAGGTCGCCGCGCACGCTGGGCAGCAGGTGGTAGCCCCGCAGCGCCGGCTCGTCGGCGAGCGCGTCGACGATGTCCAGCCCCGCCTCCGGGCCGAAGGCCATCGTCACCGCGACCGCGCGGTTGAGCTCCACGACCGGAGAGCCGGTGAGGGCGGCGAGGCCGTCGTACAGCGCGACGATGCGCGGCCAGTCCGTCTCCCCGACGCTGCGGGCGCGCGCGTGGCAGGCGGCGATCGCGGCCTGCAGCGTGTAGGGGCCCAGCGCGCCGCTGAGCTCCTCGGCCCGCTTCAGGCCGGTCAGACCACGCTGCACGAGCAGGTGGTCCCAGCGCGCACGGTCCTGGTCGGCGAGCAGGACCGGCTCGCCCCGTGGCCCGATCCGCGCCCGCAGCCGCGAGGCCTGCAGCTCCATCAGTGCGAGCAGGCCGTGGACCTCCGGCTCGCGGGGCATCAGCGCGGCGAGGATCCGGCCGAGCCGCAGGGCGTCCTCGCACAGCGCCGGGCGGATCCAGTGCTCGCCGGCGGTCGCGCCGTAGCCCTCGTTGAAGACCAGGTAGATCACCTCGAGGACCGCGGACAGGCGGTCGGCCAGCTCGCCGCGGCTCGGGACCTCGAACGGCACCTGCGCCTGGGCGAGCGTGCGCTTGGCGCGGACGATGCGCTGCGCGACCGTCCCCTCCGACACGAGGAACGCGCGCGCGATCTCCGGCGTGGACAGCCCGCCGAGCAGCCGCAGCGTCAGCGCGACGCGCGCCTCGCGCGACAGGACCGGGTGGCACGTCATGAAGATCAGGCGCAGGACGTCGTCCTGCACGTCGTCGACCTGCGCCGCGAGATCGGGCTGGTCGAGCTGCTGGAGGATCTCCAGCTCGCGCGCGATCAGCTCCTGCTTGCGCTCCAGCGTGACGCGGCGGCGCAGCGCGTCGATGCCCCGGTGCTTGGCGGTGGCCATGAGCCAGGCAGCCGGGTTCTCCGGGATTCCCTCCCGCGGCCACTGCTCCAGCGCGGCGACGAGTGCGTCCTGGGCCAGGTCCTCGGCCACCGCCACGTCGCGGACGATGCGAGTCAGCCCGGCGATCAGCCGGGCCGACTCGATCCGCCAGACGGCGTCGATCGCACGGTGGGTGGCCGACGCCGCCACGACCTAGTTCTTCGCGGCCTGCTCGCGCACCCGCGCCTCGGCCTCGCGCAGCTCCGGCGTGAACTCCTCGCCGAAGTCGTCCTCCTCGAAGACCTGGCGCAGCTCGATCTCCACGCCGTTGTCGAAGGGCGCGCGCTTGAGCCATTCCAGCGCCTCCTCGCGCGACGCGCACTGCCACAGCCAGAAGCCCGCGACCAGCTCCTTGGCCTCGGTGAACGGGCCGTCGATGACCGTGCGCTCGGCGCCCTCGAAGCGCACCCTCGCGCCCTTGGAGGTCGGCTGCAGGCCCTCGCCGGCCAGCATGACGCCGGCCTTGACGAGCTCCTCGTTGTACCTCGTCATCGCCTCGAGCTCCTCCGTGCTGGGCATCTGACCCGCCTCGGACTCGGGGTTCGCCGGGACCAGGACCATGAAACGCATCGTTGCCTCCTCGTCGGTGATTGCTTGGTTCTACACCCACGTCGAACGAGGCCGCGCGAAATCGACACGGCGCCGCAAAAGATCTCGCTCAGGACGGGGTGGGTCCCAGCACGCCGCGGAGCCGCAGCGCGGTCTCCAGCTCCGCGCGGCGGTTGACGATGGCGCGCCCGGTTCGCTGCTCGATCGCCGTGAGGCGTTGCGCGACGGTCTGCTCGTGGATCCCCAGCGACTTCGCGGTCGCGGCGGCGTTGCCGCCGTGACGGAAGTAGGTGGCGAGCGTCTCGCGTAGGCGTCGCGATCGCTCGTCTTCGCCGTCGATCCCGCGCAGCTCCCGGCCGACGAAACGGCGGGCGGCCGTCTCGTCGTGGCCCGCCAGCGCCTCCAGGGCGACGTCGTCGAAGAAGGTCACGGGCCGGCCCGCCGCCAGGCCGGCCCGCTGGGCTTGGAGGGCGTCGGCGTGCGTCTGGCGAAAGCCCGCGCGGTCGGGGGCGTCGACTCCGATCGCCAGCTGCGCGCCCTCGGGCGGCCGAAAGGCGGCGAGGCCCCGGCGCTGCTCCGCGCTCAGAGGTCGCAGTCCGCCCAGCCAGGACCAGCTCGTCTGCGGCGAGACGTCGATCGACAGCAGTCGACGACCGAGCGCGTCCGCGAGGGCCCGCGCCACCTCCTGACGCCGCTCGCCCGAGATGACGACGCCCAGGTGGTGGCCGGCGAGGTCGTAGCCCTCGACGTCGAGCTCGACCTCGTCGCCGGCCAGCAGGTCGTGGATGAGCCGCGCGCGCCGGTGATCGCCGGTGCGCGTCAGCGCCTCGCGCTCGTGGTTGTAGGACTCGGCGACGTTCTCGGCCGATCGCCGGGAGTACTCGAAGAAGAACCGGGAACCGGCCTCGAGCAGTCGCTGCTGCCTGGCCGGGTCCGGTTCCGCGCGTTCGACGAGCTCGAACCACGCCTCCCAGGCGACCGCATGACCGCGACGCACGGTGTCCAGAGCGCGATGCAGCGGCGCGCCGAGCTGCGCGGACAGCCGTCCGAGCTCGCGGTCCGAGGCGGGCGGCGCTTCGGGCATGCGGCCCCCGGCGGCCAGCGCGCCGAAGCAGTGCTCGAACGCGGCGCGCGACAGCAGCTCGGCACGCTCGAGGAGTCCGAAGCGAGCGGGTGCCCATTCCGGGATCTCCTCCGAGGTGCGCGCGCTCAGGCGCTTCGCCAGGGTGCCGGAGTCGTCGCGCAGCTCCCTCGCCAGCGAAGCCACGTCGGCCCGGTCCCGAGGCTCGGTCGCCATGGGCGCGTTATAGCCCCTGGTGTCGGTGCGCGTGCCGTATCGCCTCGCACTCGTGAGATCTTCGAGCCGGCGGCGCCGAAGACCGTGTCATCTGCGATTGCCGGCCGGTCCCATCTGACCCATGCTCGTCTCGATGGGAGGCTGGCTCTGGATCCCGCGCAACTGGATCGCCGGGGCCGGGGACATCGCGACGTTCTCGGCACGGGTGCTGCGCGACGTGTACGGCGGGCGCGTCATGCGCTTCTTCGGCGAGACCCTGCGCCAGGCCGGGATCCTGATCGTCTCCTCCACGCTCGTCATCTGGGGCCTGGTGTTCATCATCGGCCTCCAGTGCGGCATCGAGGGCGCCTACTTCACCCGTGCCCAGGGGACTCCGGCCTACGCCGGCGTGTTCAGCGCCTGGTGCGACCTGCGCGAGCTGGTCCCCTACGCCTTCGGGTACATGATGGCCGCCAAGGTCGGCACCGGCTTCGTGGCCGAGCTGGGCTCGATGCGGATCACCGACGAGATCGACGCGCTCGAGGTGATGGGGATCCCCTCGATGGTCTACCTGTGCGCGACGCGGCTGCTGGCCGCCTGGATCGTGCTGCCGTTCATCTACATCGCCGCGGTGGGCGCCGGATTCTTCGCGTCCTACCTCGCGGTGGTGGTGCAGATCGGCGATGTCTCCTCGGGCGGCTTCTTCCTGATCTTCTGGATGTTCCAGAACCCGCCCGACCTCTTCTACAGCGTCCTCAAGGGCATGGCCATGGCGACGGTCATCGTCCTGGTCGGCTGCTACTACGGCTACAACGCGTCGGGCGGGCCGGTGGGCGTGGGGACCGCGACCGCGAAGTCCATGGTGGTGAACATCGTCCTCGTGCATTTGGTCGGGATGCTTGGCACACAGATCTTCTGGGGGGCGAACCCCCGCGCGCCGATCGGCGGCTGATCCCGTGGCGGCGGCGCGGTGGCGTACCGATAGTCGACGCCAACCGGATGTAATGTGCCTGACTAAATGCACGGAGGCTTTCCAAAGGGGCCCGACGTTCTCGTCTCGATCGAGCACGACCTGGGCGTGGCGGCTCTCTGCCGGGCACCGGGCGGAGACCTCTGGGTCACCGCGGATCTGGACCGGATGCCCGGACCCGAGCCGGATCTCGACGCCCCAAGGCTCGATGGCGAGCTGGCGGTCTGCGACGAGCTGCACGCGATCGTCGCCGAGGGTGGGGTCCTCCCGCCCGGGGCCAGCTCGGCGCACGTGCGCGACGTGTTCGGCGAATACCACGCCGCGACATTGGCTGCGGGCGTGTGGCTCGCGGTGCTGCCGCGCGGGGCGCGGTTCCGGGCCGCCCCGATGCTGTTCCGAGACGGCGGCGGATCGGTCGTCCGCCAGCCGCAGCCCGAGGGCGCCACGCGGCGGCCGCTCGACGCGGCGGGCGAGAGGTGTCCGGCGTGCGACGGGGACGAGTGGGAGCTGGTCGTGCGGCCGCGGAGCAGGCTCTGGGTCCCGACCGAGTTGACCGTCTGCCGCAACTGTGGATACGGCGTCTTTGCCTCCCCTCCACCGGCATGTATCCCCGACGAGCTACCGGCTGCGCCGCCGTGGCTGCGCCGTGCCGGGAGTCTTGCGGGAAGGGCTGCGACCGCCCTGATGGAGGTCTGGATGCTGCGCACCCTGCGCGCCGCCGATTTCCCGCTGTACGGGCTGAGCGCCCGATGGGAGGGGCCTCGCTTCCTGGCCTCAAGCGGCGGAGAGATCCTGAAGACGAGCACCTTCGAACTCGCCCACGGCGACCCGGCGGCAGACCGCGGTCCCTTGGTGCTGGTCGAGACGACCAACGGGGACATGTCCGAACCCGAATGGCTGCCGCCGCCGCTGCACGCGGAGGAGACCCTCTTCCAGACGCTGGACGATTGGGAGCCCGCGGCTCATGCCGGCGGGATGTCGGCCGACCACGCCGAGGGGCTGCGACTCGTCCTCGCCGACGAGGAACGCGACCGCACGCTCGCCCGGCGCGTGCTCTCGGCTTCGCGGCGAAACCGCGCCATCCCGGTGGACGGTAATCCGGTCGAGTTCTCCGAGCTGCAGGACACCGACGTGTCGGTCGCCGCCGCCCGCATCGGCGAGGTCGACGTGTCAATCGTCTGCCGCGACGTCGAGGTCGGCACGATCGAGCTCACCCGCGTCGAGGACGTCTCGGCCTACCGCGTCACTCACGACGACTGAACCTCGGGACGCGGACGCGAGCTCGGTGAAGCCGACGTGGCCCCCCTGCGTGGGCGCTCGTCGCGCGGGGTAAGCGCAAACGAGGCGAACGAAGGAGGCTCAGATGCCTGATGTCCACGTGATTCCCGCGCCTGACGGCGGCTGGTCGGTGAAGGTCGAGGAGGGAGACCGCGCGATGCGCCATGCCGACACCAAGGAAGAGGCGGAGCGCATCGCCAAGGAGCAGCTGAGCTCCTGGCCCGAGGGCGGCGAGGTCGTGATCCACAACGAGGACGGGCGCATCCGCGACACGGACACGATCGGCAACGCGAACGAGGGACCGGACAAGGACCAGGTCCACTAGCCACTCCGCGCGCGTGACGCGAAAGCTTCCTGACAGGACGCTTTCGTTACCCACACCCGTGGTGCAGGCCGGGATGGGCGGGGGTCTCGCTTCGCACGAACTCGCCGCCGCGGTGTCCGAGGCGGGTGGGCTGGGGACGATCGGGATCCTGGCCCCCGATTCGCTGCGCGCCGAGCTGGATGAGGCGCGGCGGCTGACCTCGCGGCCCCTTGCGATCAACCTGATCGTGCCGTTCGCGCGGCGCGGCCACTGGCGCGTGGCGGCCAGGGCCGACGTGCTGGTCACGCACTGGGAAATGCGGCCGCGGCGGCGCGCGCCGAACGTGTGGGTGCACACCGTCGGCTCGGCGCAGGAGGCGCGGGCCGCGGTGGCGGCAGGGGCCGACGCCGTGATCGCCCAGGGCATCGAGTCGGGCGGGCACGTGCGCGGAACCGTGCCGGCGCTGGACCTCCTGGAGCGCGTGCGCGCCGCGGTGCCGCCCGGCTACCCGGTCCTTCTCGCGGGCGGGATCGCCGAGGCAGCGGACGTGCGCGCGGCTCTCGACGCGGGCGCCGTCGCGGCGGTCGCGGGCACGCGCTTCCTGGCCAGCGAGGAGAGCCGGGCGCATCCCGCCTACAAGCGGCGGCTGCTGGAGGCGGACGAGACCGTGCTGACCGAGCTGTTCGGGCTCGCGTGGCCGCGGGCGCCCCACCGCGTGATCCCCAACCGAGCCACGCGGCGCTGGCTGCGCGAGGACCCGCGGGGACCGGCGGCGATCCGGGCGCTGCACACGGCCCTTTCCCCCGCCGCCCGCCGGACGCCGCTCGCCGTCCAGCGCAAGCTCGCGGCGCGTGCGCGCGCCGGGCCGCTCGACCTCGCGCCGCCCGCGCCGACCGACGCCATGCCGGCCGCGACGATCGAGACGCACCCGCTGTACGCGGGCCAGACCGCCGCGCGCATCCACGACGTGCGGCCGGCCGCGGAGCTGGTCCGCGCGCTCGCGCCTTAACCGGCCGTTCACCGCGTCTGCCAGCCTGCCGCCCATGCATGCGGCGATTCGCAAGTGGCGTGCCCCGGCGGCCGTACTGGCGGGCCTCACGCTCGGCATCGCCGCATGCGGGGCCGACGAGGACCCGTTCGCCGGCTTCCAGACGACACCGGTGACCGCTCCGCCCGCGCCGCAGTCGGTGCCCTCCGTGCCGGCGGCCCCGCCCGAGCGGCCGGTCAACAAGCGCCGCCCGCGCCCGCGCAAGCCCCTCCCCCGCGCCGGCGTGTCGCCCGATCCCCTGCCGGCGGCGACGGCGGTCCCGCCCGCGCCGGACGCGGGCGACCAGCGCCTGCCGCCCGACTGCTGCTCGGAGCCGCGCCGCGGCCGGCGCATCGACGCGATCGTCCTGCACACGACCGAGAGCGCCGACGCGCCCGGCTTCGGCGACCTGGCGCGGCTGGCGCGCTATTTCGTGCGCGTGCGCAAGTCCTCGCACGTCGCCAACGACGGGCAGGGCTACTCCAGCCGCATGGTGGACGACGACCGCAGCGCCTACCA
Source organism: Solirubrobacteraceae bacterium (assembly GCA_031177685.1). Lineage (GTDB taxonomy): Bacteria > Actinomycetota > Thermoleophilia > Solirubrobacterales > Solirubrobacteraceae > AC-38. The sequence continues at coordinate 127,605 of JAPSGI010000009.1, forward strand.
CTCCAGCTACTGGAACATCGCGACGCTGGGCCTCGAGCAGGTCGGCTACTCGGCCTTCGGCGACGAGGCGTGGCTGGCCCGCCCGGTGCAGCTAGAGAGCACGGCGCGCTGGATCGCGCACTGGGCGGCCCGCCACCGCATCCCGATCCGCCGCTGCGAGGTCGCGGGCCTGCGCTACAACCGCAACCGTCGCGTAGTCGCCGGCGTGCTGACCCGGCGCGGCGTGTGCAGCCACGCCCAGCTGGACCCGCGCAACCGCGACGACCCCGGCACCGGCTACCCGTGGGAAGCCGTGCTGCGCCGCGCCCGGACCATCGTCGCGGACGCGAGCTAGCCCCGGCGGGGCCGCACGATCCGCGGGAGCGTCGCGGGGCGCTCGCGGGCCATGCGGCCGATCTCCCGCGCGAGCATGCCGTACAGGCCATCCCGCGGCACCTCGGCGAACAGGGACCGCAGCCACGGCCGATCCAGCCCGAAGCGGACCAGCCCGCCACTCACGTCGACCAGGTCGGCGCGCCGGATCAGCTCGACCTCGGCGCCCAGCCGCCACAGCGCCCGCGGCGCGTGGTGCAGCTCGATCGCGTCGAGGCAGAGCCGCAGCCGCTCGGGCTCCCAGTCGAACGGCGCGAGGACCCGCTCGCCCAGCCGCCGGCCGTCCACGACGTACACGTCCCCCGTCGCGGCCGCCGGGAACAGGCCGGCGTCGTGCACGAACGCCGCGCACAGCAGCACCTCGCGGTCCGGCCGATCGGGCAGGTCCGCCCCCATCCGCTCGGCGATCCGGAACACCCGCACGCAGTGGCGCTCCATGGGATCGCGGTGGCGGTCCGCGGACGCGAGCAGGGCCTCGCGGCACGCGCGCTCGGCGTCCGTCCGCACCAAGTCGACCATCAGCCGGCCACCGCCGCCAGCTTGCGCGCCAGGCCCTCGGCGCCGTCGCCGTTGCGGATCGGGATGCGGTCCAGCTCGAACGGCGGCTCGTCGGGGGACGCCAGTCCCTCCTCCAGCGTCAGCGCGCCGAGGAAGCCGGCGGACTCGGCGGCGGTGGCGGCGGTCGGGTCGAAGCGCCCGCCGGGATACGACATGAACTCCACACGCCGCCCGAACTCGCGCTGCAGGCGCCGCCGCGCGCCGGGCACGTCGCCGTCGTCGGACGGCTGCGCCCCAAGCTCCCAGCCGGCCCCGATCAGGCCCTTGACCTCCGAGACCGGGAAGTCGGCCTCCGTCTGCGCCGGATCGAGGAAAAGCGTCCCGGGGAACTGGCGCTCGCGCATGACCGGCAGCGCGTTCGCGTACACCGAGTGGTAGCCGGTGTCGAACGAGATCACGATCGGCTTGGACGGCAGGACGCCACCTTCCTTCCACGCCGCCCACACCTGGCGCATCGTGACCGCGTGGTAGCCGTTGTCGGCCAGGTGGGTCATCTGCGCCTCGAACTCGTCCGGGGGCACCCAGATCGAGGGATCGGCGGTGTCCGCGCGGGGCTCGTTGATCACGTCGTAGACCAGGACCGCCACCGCCTCGTCGGGCGCCTTGTGCGCTCCGGGCGCATTCGCCGGCACCGACGGCTGGGCCGGCAGCGCGGGGCGCCGCCGCGCGGGCCGGCGCTCGGCGCGCTCCGTGGTCGCCGTCGTCGCGCCCACGCGCCGGTCGCCGTTGCCGTCGCCGCCCCCGGACACCGCGGTGACGATCGCCACCACGAACAGCACGAAGCCCGTCACGAGGGCCGAGACGGCGACGGTGCGGGCGTGACGCGACGGAGACGGATCGCTCATGCGGCATCGAGGGCCTCGTTGACCAGCGCGTCGGCCCGGGCGTTGCGCGCCCGCGGCACGGAGCGCACGCTCCAGCGGTCGAACTCGGCCAGCTGCGCGCGCGCCTGCGCGTGCAGCGGCCGCAGGCCGGCGTGCTTGACCTTGTACTGGCCGCTCAGCTGGCGCGCCACGAGCTCGGAGTCGTTGACGACCTCGACCTCGGTCGCGCCCAGCGCGCGGGCGCGCTGGAGCCCCAGCAGCAGCGCCCGGTACTCCGCCACGTTGTTCGTCGTCTCGCCGATGCGCGCGCTCGCCTCGTCCAGGACGTCGCCGTCGGGCGTGGAGACGACCGCGCCGATGGCGGCCGGGCCGGGGTTCCCCCGCGCCCCGCCGTCCACGTGGACGACGACCTTCATCTCCCTAGGGTTCCAGCTTGGGGAATTCGCCGGGGACGCGGGGGCGCCGGCGGTCGCGGCGCTCGCGGGCTCCGCCGCCCTCGCGCGGGCCGGAGCCCCGCCGCTGGGCGTGGCGGCGGTCGACGATGACCTCGACGTTGGGGTCGTCCTCGTAGTACGCCTTGAGCTTGTCGTACAGCTCGTCCGCCAGCTCTTGCGGGACGACGCAGTAGATCATGGCGCGGCCGATCCTAGTCGATCAGTCAGCCAGCACCAGACGGCCGTGCTCGTCGGCCGCCGCGTTGACGGCCTGCTCCTCCGGCGCCAGCTCGCCGAGCTCGTAGCCCTGCCCCGCCGCGCGCACGCCGTGCGCCGCCTCGTCGGCCAGGTCGACCTCCCAGCGGTACCAGCACAGCTCCCAGGCCACCACGATCCGCACGACGCTGGCCTGCCCCTCCACGGGCAGCACCGCCACGCCGGGCGCGCCGAGCGAGCGCGCCACGCCCGCCACCGTGCGCGGGTACTCGCTGGCGTTGAAGACCTCCACGGCGCGCGAGGACTTCAACTCCTCGCTGGTCGGGACCGCGTGCACGTGCCGCGGCTCGCGCGGCCCGTTCGACGCCGCCTCGGCCGGCGACGGCGCGGGCGCCGACGCGGACTCCAGCTCCGCCGCGACCTCGGGCGGCAGCGGGTCGATCTCGTCCGCGCGCTCGCGCGCCAGGCGCTCGCGCCGGGTGCGCAGCCGCGACAGAAAGGGCCGGCGATCGTCGCGCGCCCCGCGGTGCCCGATCTGCGGCCCCTGGGTCTCGCGAATCCAGCCCTGGTGGTTGGCGCGCACCGTGCACAGCTCGCACACGTGCCGGCGCGACCCGTTGACGAGGTAGATCTCGGGCTCCTCGCCCTGCAGCAGGGTCCGGCCGCAGACCGCGCACGAGATGATCGTGTTCTGCGGCTGGATGGTTTTCGGCGGCATCCGGTCAGTCTAGGACCTGACCGCGCCGTCCTACGTCTTGACCGCCTCGTCCTCCGAGCGCGCCTCGTCCACGACCTTCTGCGCGAGATGCCCCGGGACCTCCTCGTAGCGCTCGAACTCCATCCCGTACTCCCCGCGCCCGCCGGTGATCGAACGCAGGTCGGGGGCGTAGGAGAGCATCTCCGCCATCGGGACCTCGGCCTTGATCTCGGTCATGGCGCCGACCGGCTCCATGCCCAGCGGCCGGCCGCGGCGGGAGTTCAGATCGCCGATCACGTCGCCCACGCAGTCCTCGGGGACCGACACCGTCACGTGCATGATCGGCTCCAGCAGCACCGGCTCGGCCTGCTCGAGCGCCTGCTTCATGGCGATCGAGCCCGCCATCTTGAAGGCGATCTCCGAGGAGTCGACGGTGTGGTACTGGCCGTCGAACAGGCGCACGCGCACGCCCTTGACCGGGTAGCCGGCCACGGTGCCGTGGTGCATCGCCTCGCGGACCCCCTTCTCCACCGCGGGAATGAACGAGGTCGGGATGACGCCGCCCTTGATCGCGTTGACGAACTCGAAGTCGCCGTCGGCCAGCGGCTCGATCTCGATGTGGCAGTCGCCGAACTGGCCGCGCCCGCCGCTCTGCTTCTTGTGGCGCCCGTGGGCCTTGGCGCCGGCGCGGATCGTCTCCTGGTAGGGCACGCGCGGCGGCTTGAGCGTGACCTCGGCGCCGAAGCGCGACTTCATGCGCTCCACGATCACCTCCACGTGCACCTGCGAGAGCCCCGCGACGATCTGCTCGCCGGTCTGCGGATCGCGGTGCAGGTCGATCGTCGGGTCCTCCTCCTGCAGGCGGCGCAGGGCGGTGAAGACCTTGTCCTCGTCGCCCTTGCTCTTGGGCGCGACGGCGAACGCCATCACCGGCGCGGGCAGCTTGACCGCGGGCATGGTGACGTCCACGGGCTTGCCCGACAGCCAGTCGCCCGCCCGCGTCTCCTTGAGCTTGGCCACCGCGCCGACGTCGCCGGGGCCGAAGGCGTCCACGTGCGTGGTCTCCTTGCCCTCGAACACGATCAGCTGCCCGATGCGCTCCTTGTTGGAGGTGCGGGTGTTGACCACCTGCGTGTCGTGGCGCAGGACCCCCTGGTAGACGCGGAACAGGTTGATGCGCCCCGCGAACGGGTCGGCCCGGGTCTTGAACACGTAGGCGTAGAGGTCGGCGCTCTCGTCGGGCTCCAGCGTGGTGCCCTCGAGCTCCAGGCCGCCGTGCTTGACCGGCGAGGGCAGGTCCTCCACGAACGCGTCGAGCAGGCGCCGCGTGCCCTGGTTGCGGCTCGCCACGCCGCAGGTGACGGGGAACAGGTCGCCGTGGTTGGTGCCGTCCTTCAGCGCGCCCACGATCTCCTCGTGCGAGAGCTCCTCGCCCTCCAGGTAGCGCTCCATCAGCGTGTCGGAGTTCTCCGCCACCTCGTCCATGAGCTTCTCCCGGTACTCCTGCGCCGGCTCGGCGATGTCGTCGGGGATCGGGATCTCCTTGCCCTCCCCGCGCCCGCCGTCGCCGGCGAACTCCCACGCCTTCATGTCGATCAGGTCGATCAGGCCGCGGAACTCGTGCTCGGCACCCAGCGGGATCTCGGTGGCCACGACGTGGGGGCCGAAGGCGCTCTTGAGCGACTCCAGCGTGCGGAAGAAGTCGGCGCGCTCGCGGTCGAGCATGTTGACGTAGACCAGCCGCGCGAGGTCCAGCTCCGCCGCGCGCTGCCACAGCCGCACCGTGGAGACCTCCACGCCCATCACGGCGTTGACCACGACGACCGCCGACTCGCACACGCGCAGGGCGCCCAGGGCGTCGGCCAGGAAGCTCGGCTCGCCCGGCGTGTCGATCAGGTTGATCTTGCGCCCCTGCCACTCGAAGGAGGACAGCGCCGCGGAGATCGACATCTGGCGCGCCTGCTCGTCGTCGTCGGCGTCGGAGACCGTGGTCCCGTCCACCACCGAGCCCAGGCGGTTGATCGCGCCGGCCTCGAACAGCAGCGCCTCGTGCAGAGAGGTCTTTCCCGTGCCCCGGTGACCTACGAGCGCGACGTTGCGGATCTGGTCGGCCGGCTTGTGGGGCATGGCACCTCCAGGGATCAGTCGGTCAGCTCTTCCTCGGACATGTGCGAGCGTAGCCGCAGCACGGCCTTCGTGTGGAGCTGGGAGATGCGCGACTCGGTCACCCCTAAGACCTCGCCGATCTCGCGCAGGGTCAGGTTCTCGTAGTAGTAGAGGGCGATCACGAGCTTCTCGCGCTCGGGCAGCCGGGCGATGGCGTCGGCCACCCGGTCCTTGAGATCGGTCGCATCGGCCTCGCGCTGGGGGTCGGGCGCCTTGGGGTCCTCCAGGGTGTCCAGCAGCGAGACCTGGTCGCCGCTGGCGTCCGACACGGTCCACAGCTCGTCCAGCGCGGCGATCGTCGAGTTGGAGATCTGGATGAGCGCGTCCTGGAACTCGTCCATGGTCATCTCCAGTTCGAGGGCCATCTCCTCGTCGGTCGGCGGTCGCTGCAGGCGGTGCTCCAGCTTGACGTTGGCGCGCTCGATCTGGCGCGCGCGGGCGCGCACGGAGCGCGGCACCCAGTCCATGGCGCGCAGCTCGTCGATTATCGCCCCGCGTATGCGCGGGATCGCGTAGGTCTCGAACTTGATCTCGCGCTCGGGCTCGAAGCGCTCGATGGCCGAGATCAGGCCGATCAGGCCGTAGGAGATGAGGTCGGCCTCCTCGACGTGGGCGGGCAGTCCGGAGATCATCCGTCCCGCCACGTACTTGACCAGCGGCGAGTACGCGACCACCAGGCGCTCGCGCGCGCGCTCGTCACCCGACTGGCGGTACTTGCGCCAGAGGTCCTTGAGCTCGATGGCTTTGACGTTCGTTTCCAGGGCGTCGAACCACTCAGGCGCGGGGGTGGCTGCGAGCGTACGCCGACCTCAGCCGCTGGGACTCTACTCGAGTGTAGACCTGGGTCGTGGAGAGGCTGGCGTGGCCCAGCATCTCCTGTATGGCCCGCAAATCGGCACCTCCCTCGAGCAGATGGGTGGCGAAGGAGTGGCGCAGCCAGTGCGGCGACACGCCGCCCTGGAGCGCCGCGTGGCGCGACCAGACCCGCAGGCGCCGGCGCACGTCGGAGGAGGACAGGCGGCGCCCGGACTTCGACAGGAACAGGGCCGGCTCGCCGTCGCCGGCCGCCAGCGCGGGCCGCGCGCGCTCCAGGTAGCGCGCCACGGCGGCCAGCGCGTGCTCGCCCGCGGGCACGATCCGGGTCTTGGCGCCCTTGCCCTCCACGCGCACGTGCTCGTCGTCGAAGTCCAGCGAGTCGACGTCCAGGGTGACGAGCTCCTCGGAGCGCAGCCCCGACGCGTAGGCCAGCTCGAACAGCGCGCGGTCGCGCAGCTGCAGCGGCGTGGTGGCCGGGATGCGGTCCAGCAGCGCGGCGACCTCCGAGGGCTTGAGGACCTTGGGCAGGCGCTGGGGCTTCTTCGGGGCCGACAGCAGGTCCGCCGGGTTCTGCTCCACGGCGCCGTGCTCGCGCAGCGAGCGAAACAGCGCCCGCAGCGAGGCCAGCTTGCGCGCCACCGTGGTCGGCGCGGCACCTCCCTTGCGCTGGGCCAGGGCGGCGGCATAGCGGCGCAGCTCGCGCGGGGTGACGGTGGCGGGCTCCAGCCCGCGACCGGACGCCCAGATCGCGAACTGACCGACGTCGATCCCGTAGGCGCGCCGCGTCTTCTCCGCGGCGCCGCGCCGGCGCAGGTCGGCGTCGAACGTCTGCAGGGCGTCGATCCACACGTCGCTAGGCTGATCCTCCGTGGGGATGTTCTTCATCGACACGGCCACCGGGCGGGTCTCCACTCACCGCCAGCTGATCGAGGCGGGCGTGGCGAAGCACGACGACCCACCGCCCCGCCCGTGGCTGCGCGTGCAGGGCCCGGGCGACGCCTCGACCATGTGGTACGCGGTGCTGCGCAAGCGGGAGCGGGGCGTGTACATAGGCACGCTCACCATTCGCCACGGCGACCATCATGCCTCCCTGATCGAGCGCGGCTGGGAAGAGGTGGCGATCGAGGAGATCGCCGCGCCCGGCTAGGCGATGTAGACGGGCGTATTGACCTCGACGCGGTCGTAGAGCTCGACCACGTCGGGGATGTGCATGCGGATGCAGCCGTGGGAGGCGGCGGTGCCGATCGAGCCGTCCTCGGCGGTGCCGTGGATCCCGGCGCCGTCGTAGATCCCCATCCAGCGCGCCTTGAGCGGGTTGTTGGCCGCGCCGCCGGGGATGACCTGGCCGGCCAGGGACCCGGCCCACGGCTTGTTGGGCACGCTCCAGGCGGGGTTCACCGCCTTGTTCTGGATGTGGTACAGCCCGGCCGGGGTGTCGAAGCCCACCGCCCCGACCGCGATGTTGTACGTCTTGACCAGCTTGAGGTTGCGGTAGAAGCGCAGCTTGAACGTCTTGCGGTTGACGATCAGCAGCTTGTCGTACTCGCGCGCCAGGTCCTTGAGCTTGATGCGCGGGTCCTTCTTGGTCGCGCGCACGGTGATCGTGGCGGGGGCCAGGCCGAGGATCGCCGTGCGCAGCTGGCCCCGCAGCGCGCGCGAGTCGACGCGCACCCCGCGCTTGCCCGGGATGGGATGGAACTCGCCGGCGTCGTTGAACCCCAGGCGCGCGTCCTGGGGCTTGCGGTTGAGCTTGCGCTCCACGCGGTCCACGAAGCGTGCGAGCACCAGGCGCGAGTAGCTCACGCTGGCCGGCACGCTGGCGTGCAGGGGCCTCCCGCGGATCTCGCGGACCGTGCGCACGAAGATGTTGTCGTCGCGCGACGCCGCAATCGCGGCGTCGACCATCGCGCTGACGTTGAAGGTCGCGCCCATCTGGCGCGGGGTCAGGCGGAAGCTGGTCTTGCCGTCGCGCACGAGGATCGGCTCGTTCATGCGCCCGCGCAGCGAGCGGGCGATCTTGTCCTCCGCCACGTCGCGGGTCAGCCCGCCCACCTCGACGCCGCCCGCGCGGACGCCCTCGGCGATGCGGTCCTTGCGCGAGGCGTCATACACGATCAGCGCAGCCGCCCCCGTGAACAGCACGGCGAGTAGGGCTACGGCGAAGATGGCGAAACGGTCGCGCACGTCCTGATCCGGGGCCGATTCTAGGCCCTTCGCTGGCTCACCGGCCAGTTTTGGGATTTGCCGCCGCTGTTATGTAGCGTGCGGCTGCGCCTTCGATTCGCCGCCCGGCGGTCGTTCTCCTCCCGGAGCGCCGGGGCGGCGGACGCTGGGGCTCCAGCGCAGGAACTCCTCCACCTCGCGCTCGTAGCGGTAGGGCTCGCGCGCGCTCTCGCGCAGCGGGCGCGTGCGCAGGTGCTCGGCGAAGTCGAGCACCGCCTCGCGGGTGGTGTAGCGGGGCTGGAAGCCGGCCGCCTTGAGCTTGCGGTTGTCCAGCCCGCGCCCGTAGCGCAGCTGGTTGAGCATCTCCACGGGGATCCGCAGGCCGAGCCGGTTGAGCGGGCCGGCGACCAGGCCCGTCCCCCACGGCGGCAGAACGGGCGCCAGCGGCTTGCCCAGCAGCCCGGCCACCTCGGACAGCGCGAGCACGCCGTCGGCGGCGCCGTTGTAGATGCCGTGGAGGTCCTCGCGCACGGCGCTGTGCAGCACGCCGACGATGTCGTCCTCGTGGATGAACTGGTAGCGCGGGTCGAACCCGAGGATCGCCGGGACGGCGGGCAGCGAGAGCAGCCGCGTGTGCGAAGTGGTCAGCGTCGGGCCCAGCGCGTTGGCGAAGCGCAGCACGGTCACCGTCTTGTCGCGGTTGCGCTCGGCGAAGTCGCGCACGGTCCCCTCTGCCTCGACGATGTCGCGCTCGATCGGCGTGCCGGGCGGGTGCGGGCGCAGCATGTCCTCGGAGAAGAAGGCTGGGTCGTCGCGCTCGCAGCCGTAGTAGTGCGCCGAGGACTTGAACACCAGCTTGCGCACGGGCGAGTCGCGGCCGTCGCAGGCGGCGACGATGTTCATCGTCCCGATCACGTTGTTCTCGTGGGCGGCGCGAGCCGGCGTCCAGATCGAGTCCACGACCAGGCGCGTGTCGATCACCGTGTCGATCTCCGCCGCGTCGATGATGCGGCGGATCAGCGCGTGCTGGATGCCGATGCGGACGAACTCCGTGCGCTCCAGCTCGCAGCGCGGGTCGCGGGCGTCCACGCCGACGATCGTCTCGACAGCGGGATCGCGCTCCAGCTCCTGGGCCAGACGTCCGCCCCAGTAGGTGGACAGGCCCGTGACCAGCACGCGGCGCGACTCGACTCGCGGGACGGCGGCGCTCATCCCAGCCACACGCTCCGGCGCTTGCCGACCATGTCGTAGAGGTTGTCCTGGATCGTGGCGCGGACCTCGGCGGCGACGTCGTGCACGAGCGCGCGGTCGCGCCACGGCCGCTCGCCGAGGTCGTCGGTGCGCACCGGCGTTAGGAAGCGGATGCGGAACTTGGCCGGCAGGTAGGCGAGCATCCCCAGGACGCCCAGGTGGGGAAACGTCGGGGTGATCGGGAAGTACAGCAGGCCGGTGAGGCGCCGCAGCGCGCGCAGCTGGGCGAACGCCGGCATCGCCTCCTCCGCGCCGACCACGGCGATCGGCACGATCGGCGCGCGGGCGCGCATGGCCGACTCGACGAACCCGCCCCGGCCGAAGCGCCGGACGCGGTAGCGGGCGTTGACGAGCTTCTCGGTCCCCTTGCGGCCCTCGGGGAAGACCAGCACGAGCTGCTCCTCGTCGTGCAGCAGTCGGTGGACGTTGGCCGGGTGCGCGGGGACGCCGCCCACCTTGGGCACCAGCATGGCCAGACCGGGATAGCCCTTGAAGAAGTGCTCGACGGTCAGGTGGACGGGGCGCCGCCGCGGGTGCTCCTCGCGCACCGCGCGCTGGATCATCGAGCCGTCGGGCGGCAGGGCGCCCGCGTGGTTGGAGACCAGCAGCGCGCCCCCGTCGCCGGGGACGTGCTCGATGCCCTCCACCTCCACGCGGAACCAGTAGCGGTAGAAGAACTCGACCAGCGTCCGGTCGAGGAAGCCCTCGACGCGCTCGGAGCGCCCCCAGTCGGTGACGCGGCGCTCGGGCTCCAGGCCGGGAAGCAGCTCGCGCGGGTCGGGTTCGCGCCGCGCCAGGGCGCCCGCCGGCGCGGCCGACAGGACCTCCTCGAGCTCAGCTCTCCCCTGCTCGGTGGTCGGCTCCACCATCCGCGCGCCATTCTCCCAGGAGCGCCGCGAGGGTGTCCCCCAGTCCCGGCCAGTCCTGCGCGCACGCGATCCCCTCGCGCGCGCACAGGGCGGCGTTCCAGGGATGGCGCAGCGTGGCCGGGACGATTCCCGCGTCGCGGGCGCTCAGGAGGTTCGCCGGCGAGTCGTCCACCAGCAGCCCGATCCCCGCCGCCTGCGCCCAGTCGACCTTGCCGTAGTCGCAGCGCAGCTCGTCGAACGGCAGGCCGATCGCCTCCAGCCACTGCGCCGTGTGCGCCTGGGCGGTGGGAGCGCGGTGGCTGGCCACGTGGATCGTGTGCCCGCGCGCCCGCCAGCCGGCGATGACCTCGACCGCGCCGGGGTAGGGCTGCGCGGCGGCGACCAGCTCGGGCCCGTGCGTCTCCGCCACGCACTCCGCGAGCTGCGCGGGCGTCAGGGCGTCGATGTCCCACGTGTGCTGGTCGTCGTAGGGCAGCGCGACGCCGAAGCGCCGCTGCGCCACGTCGGCGAGCTGGCCCCAGTAGTGGTGCAGCGTGGAGTCGATGTCGACGGCGATGCGCACGCAGGCCGTACCCTATGGCGCATGGGAGAGGCGGCCTGGAAGGAGGTCGACTGGCGTGAGCACCTGCGCTGGGTGGACGTCGGCGGCACGCCGGTCAACGTGTGCGAGGTCGGCCGGGGCGACCCGCTCGTGTTCGTGCACGGGCACTCCGGCAACTGGACCAACTGGCTGCAGAACATCCTGCCCTTCGCGGCCACGCGCCGGGTGATCGCGCCGGACCTGCCGGGCTTCGGCCGCTCGCCGATGCCCTCCTGGCGCATCACGATCGAGAACTACGGCCGCTTCCTGGGCGAGCTGTTCGACGCGCTGGAGATCGGCCCGGCGCCCGTGGTGGGCAACTCGATGGGAGGCTTCGTCTCGGCCGAGCTGGCGGTGAAGGACCCCGAGCGCGTCGAGGGATTGGTGCTCGTGGCGGCGGCCGGGCTGTCCACCAAGTACGTCGGGCTGTCCGAGGACCTCCTGCGCCGCGGCTGGTTTCGCGCCTTTGCGCGCGCGGTCAACGCGTACGCGTCGATCCCGGACGCGCGGCTGGAGACGCTGGTGCGCCGGCCCCGCCTGCGCCGCGCGGTCCTGGCCCAGGTGGTGCGCCACACCGACCGCCTGGACCCGGCGATGGCGAAGGAGATGCTGCGCGGCTCGGGCCGCCCCGCCGCGCCGTACGCCACCGACGCGCTGGTCGACTACGACTTCCGCGAGGAGCTCTCGGACGTCCGCGTCCCCACCCTGATCGTGTGGGGGGACAAGGACCGCGTGGTCGGCGTGGAGGCCGCCGACGAGTACCAGGCGGCCATGCCGCACGCGAAGTTCGTGATGCTGGAGGACACCGGGCACGTGCCGATGATCGAGCGCCCCGAGGAGTTCAACGAGCTGCTGGAGGAGTTCCTCGTCGAGCTTGCGACCGGGCGCGAGCGGGTCGCGTCCGGCGTCAGCCGGTGACGGCGCCGGCGGCGGCGCTGGAGACCAGCTTGGCGTACTTGGCCATCGCGCCGGTCTCGTAGGCCGCCGGCGGCGGCTCGTACGCCGCCACGCGGCGCGCGATCTCCTCGTCGGAGAGGCCGACGTCCAGGCGCCGCGCCGCCACGTCGACCGTGATCTCGTCGCCGTCGCGCACCGCCGCGATCGGGCCTGCGCGCACCGCCTCGGGTGCGACGTGCCCCGCCATGAAGCCGTGCGTGGCCCCGGAGAAGCGCCCGTCGGTGAGCAGCGCCACCTCCTCTCCCAGCCCCTCGCCGACCAGCGCCGCCGTGACCGCCAGCATCTCGCGCATCCCGGGACCTCCCGCCGGGCCCTCGTTGCGGATGACCAGCACGTCGCCGGGGCGGATGTCCTTGGCCGTGACCGCGGCCATCGCGGCCTCCTCGGACTCGAACACGCGCGCCGGCCCGACGTGGTGGACGCGCTCGTGGCCCGCCAGCTTGACCACGCAGCCCTCGGGGGCGAGGTTGCCGCGCAGGATGGCCAGGCCGCCCGTCGGCTTGATCGGCTGGTCGAGCGGGCGCACGACCTGCTGGCCGGGGGTCTCGGTCGCCTCGGCGGCGTGCTCGCCGATCGTGCGCCCGGTGACCGTGGGCGCGTCCTCGTGCAGCAGCCCCGCCTCCTGCAGGCGCCGTGCCACGAGCTGGATGCCACCCGCCTTGTGCAGGTCGGCCGCGACGTAGCGGCCACCCGGCTTGAGGTCGCACAGCAGCGGGGTCCGGTTCGCGATGCGGTCGAAGTCGTCGATGTCCAGCGGCACGCCGGCCTCCACGGCCACCGCCAGCAGGTGCAGGACGGCGTTGGTGGAGCCACCGCTGGTGGCGACGGCGGCGATCGCGTTCTCCAGCGACTCCTTCGTGATGACGTCGCGCGGACGCTGGCCGCGCGCGAGCACGTCCATCACCAGCTTTCCGCACTCGACGGCCACGCCGGCCTTGGTCGGGTCCTCGGCGGGGACCATGGCGGCGCCGACCGGGCTGATCCCCATGACCTCGAAGGCCATGGCCATCGTGTTCGCGGTGAACTGGCCGCCGCAGGCGCCGGCGCCCGGGGACGCCGCGTGCTCGAGCGCGCTCAGCTGGGCGTCGTCGATCTTGCCCGCAGCGTGCGCGCCGACCGCCTCGAAGACCTCCTGGATCGTGACGTCGCGGCCGTTGAAGTGCCCCGGCAGGATCGAGCCGCCGTAGAGCATCAGGCTCGGGACGTTTAGCCGCGCCAGCGCCATCACGGTACCGGGGATGGTCTTGTCGCAACCGCTGAGCGCGACCACCGCGTCGAACAGGTAGCCGCGGGCGGTGATCTCGATCGAGTCGGCGATCACCTCGCGCGAGACCAGCGACGTCTTCATGCCGCTGGTCCCCATCGTGATGCCGTCGGAGATCGCGATCGTGTTGAACTCCATCGGCGTCCCGCCGGCCGCCCGGATCCCCTCCTTGACCTTCGCCGCCAGTGCGCGCAGGTGGAAGTTGCAGGGCATCGCCTCGATCCAGGTCGACGCGACGCCGACGATCGGCTTGCTCAGCGCCTCGTCGTCGAAGCCGATGCCGTAGAGGTAGGAGCGCGCGGCCGCGCGCTCCGGGCCCTCAGTCAGCGCCCGGGAGTTGTGCTTGAGATCGAAGGTCGGTTCCGCCATCCGGCGCGGAAGCGTACCGGCGGCGCGCGTGGCGCCTCTCCCACTCGTGCAGCCGCCACAAATCGCGGCGGACCGCGCGGGGATCGACCTGGCGCCCGGGCATGTGCATGTTGGCCGTCTCGAGCAGGCGCTCCTCGTCGCCGGTGAGCGCCATCCACTTGGCCAGGACGTCGTCGGACTCGGGCAGGCGCGCGCTGCCGTAGGGGCGCGACTCGTCGGGGAACTCGACGCAGTACTCGTTGAGCAGCTCGCACGTCTGCGCCAGGTAGCCGACGATCGGCTTGTGCGGGTAGATCAGGTAGGCGTAGGGCGCGTCGCCGCCGTGGCCGCCGCCCCACACGCGGATGAAGCCGAGGTCGCGGTACATCGCCCACTCCTCGTCGTTGACACAGGAGCGCAGCAGCTCGCGGGCGCGCTGCTCGGCGCGGCGCTCGCGGCCCGGGTCGTATGGCACGACGTTCGGGACCTTGGCCCGGCGCGCGCGGTGGCGCTGGACGGCCTCCGCGACCTTCGGGACGATCACCTCGGCGAGCAGCGCCACGATGACGATCGCCGTGGCGATGGTCGCCAGGAGCATCAGCGCCCGCCGCCCGCGGCCCGCGGAAAGAAGATCACGCGCTCGGCGTCGCGGGGTATCTGCGCGAAGTCCTTCACGATCTCGGCCTCGCGGCGGCCGCCTTTCGCGCTGGTGGGAACCGCGGCCCACATCCCCTCGTCGAGCTGGCGCCGGAACGCGTCGATCAGCTCCTGTTCCTGCTCGGGCACCTCCACGTCGCCCTCGGCGATGAGGACCTCCCCGTGTCCGGGCTTCATGCGCAGGAACCTCATCTCGGGCGGAATTATGCCACCGACCGGGGACCCTCAGTCCCGGGCCTCGCCGCGACGCGGCGCGGCTCGCTCAGCCGACGCGCACGCCGAGGCCCAGCGCGTTGACCGGACCGGCCCCCGCGCCGACGTCGCGCAGGCCGTCGCGGACCGCCTCGGCGGCGATCGCCTTGGCCCGGCGCGCCGCCTCCAGCGGGTCGAGCCGCAGCGCGAGGTGCGCCGCCAGCGCGGCGGAGTGAGTGCAGCCCGACCCGTGCGCGGCGCCGCCGGGGTGGCGCTCGCCGGGCAGCTCGGTGACCGCGGTCCCGTCGAACACGACGTCGGTGGCCTCCTCGCGATGGCCGCCGGTGACGACCACCACCGCGGGACCGAGGGCGTGGACGGCGCGGGCCAACTCGGCCGCGCCGGTGTCGGCGGGCACGCCGGCCAGGCGCGCCGCCTCGGGGACGTTGGGGGTCGCGACCGTGGCGCGCGGCAGAATCAGCTCGACCAGCGCGCCGCGGGCCGCCGGGTCGAGCAGGTCGGCGCCCGACTCTGCCACCATCACCGGGTCCACGACCACCGGAGTCCCCGGCTCGAGCAGGTCGAGCGCCTCGGCAACGGCCTCGATGGTGGCGGCGTCGCCGAGCATCCCCGTCTTGGCGGCGTCCACGCCGATGTCGCGGGCGACCGCCTGCACCTGGGCGACGATCACGTCGGGGCGGATGGGCTGGACCGCCGTGACGGCGACCGTGTTCTGGGCGGTGATGGCCGTGATCGCGGTCATGCCGTGCACGCCGCAGCGCGCGAAGGCCTTCAGGTCGGCCTGGATGCCCGCGCCGCCTCCGGAGTCCGAGCCGGCGATCGAGAGCACGCGGGGAATGCGCGAGGTCTCTTCCGTCACGCGTTTCATCATGCCACCGCGACCCATCCGCCCCCCGGCGTGCGCCGCACCAGCCCGCGCAGCTCCAGCTCCCCGAGCGCCCCGAGCGTTTCCGCGGGGATCGCGCGCTCGCGGTCCCCTACCCCCGCGCGGATGCGCTCCAGCTCGCGCGCCAGATGCGGCTCGAGGTCGCCGGCCGGATCGGGTGATGGCGGGCGGGTGCCGACTCCGAACAGCAGGTCCAGCACGGCCTCGGCGCCGTCGACCAGGTGCGCGCCGTCGCGCAGCAGCGCGTTCGGTCCCGAGGCCAGCGGCGAGGTGACGTGTCCGGGGACCGCGCCGACGTCGCGGCCCAGCTCGCGCGCGATGCGCGCGGTGATGAGCGCGCCGGAGCGCTGCGCCGCCTCGACGACCACTGTGACGGCGGCCAGGGCGGCGATGATGCGGTTGCGCGCGGGAAACGTCCAGCGCCGGGGCCGGAAGCCGGGCGGCAGCTCCGAGACGACGACGGCCTCGCCGCCGAGGCGCGCGTGCAGCGCGCGCTTGGTCGCGGGGTACGGGACGTCCACGCCTCCGCCGAGGACCGCGATCGTCCGGCCGCCGGCGTCGAGCGCCCCGGCATGCGCGGCCGAGTCCACGCCGAGGGCCATCCCGCTCACCACGGTCACGCCCGCTGCCGACAGGCCGCGTCCCAGCGCCGCCGCCACCTCCAGCCCGTACGCGGACGCGCGCCGCGCCCCGACGATCGCCACGGCCGGCTCCCCCGCCAAAGCGGCGAGCCGCTCCACGCCGCTGGCGAACAGGACCGCGGGCGGGCCCGCCAGGTCGCCCAGCGCCGCCGGATAGCTTGGGTCGTGCCGGCAGACCGCCGGCATGTCTGTCTCACCGGACCAGCCGATCGCCGGACCGGCTCCTTCACCGGGCCGGACGGTCTCCGGAGCGGCTGCCTCGGCGCGGGCTGCGCGATCGGCAGGGCCGTGCCGCGCCAGCAACGCGGCTCGTGCGGCGCCCTCGGGGACGAGGGCGGCCACGAGGTCCTCGTCGGGCAGGGCGAAGACGTCGTCCATCAGCCCGCGCTGCGCGTGCAGGTGATCGAGGTGGCCGGCGAGCGCGGCGATCAGCCGGGTCCGGCGCAGGCATGCGTCGCACGCGGTCATGCCGCGATCGCGAGGCCGAGGCGGTCCTGGCGGAGCGCGAGGGCCGTCGCGACGTGGTCGCGGTGGACGGCGTCGCTGGCCGCGAGGTCCGCGACGGTGCGCGCGACGCGCGCCACGCGCTGCATGCCGCGGGCGCTCAGGGCCTCGCGCTCGTAGGCGGCGTGGAGGGCGCCCTCCGCGTCCGGCGTCAGCCGGGCGAGCTCGCGGACGCGGCGAGAGTCCATCTGGCCGTTGCACGCGATGCCCGTCCCCGCGAAGCGCCGCGCCTGCCGCTCGCGCGCCGCCGTGACCCGCGCGCGAACCCGGTCCGAGCGCGGCGGCTCGCCGGCCGCCACCCGCGGCGCCGGCGGGCGCTGCAGCGAGCACAGCAGGTCGAAGCGGTCCAGCAGCGCCCCGCTCAGCCGCCGGCGGTAGCGCGCCACGTCCGCCTCGGTGCAGCGGCACCGGCGCCGGTCGCCCGCGTGCCCGCACGGGCACGGGTTCGTCGCGGCCACGAGCATGAACCGGGTCGGGAAGACGCGCGCCTGCTGGCCGCGCACGATCGTGGAGGCGCCATCCTCCAGCGGCTGGCGCAGCGCCTCCAGGCTGGAGCGTGGGAACTCCGACAGCTCGTCGAGGAAGAGGACGCCGTGGTGCGCCAGGCTCGCCTCGCCCGGCGCCGGCCGCGCGCCGCCCCCCACGAGACCGGACGGGGAGATCGTGTGGTGCGGCGAGCGGAAGGGTCGCCGGGAGACCAGGCCGCCGCCGCGGTGCAGCCCCGCCACCGAGTACACGCGCGTGACCTCGAGCGCCTCCTCGCGCGTCAGCGCGGGCAGGATGCCGGGCAGCCGGCGCGCCAGCATCGTCTTCCCCACGCCCGGCGGCCCCTCCATCAGCAGGTTGTGGCCCCCGGCCGCGGCGATCTCCATCGCGGCCATCGCCTCGGCCTGGCCGCTGACCTCGGCGAGATCGCCGTCGAGCTCCGCGAGCGGCGGCGTGGCCTCCTCGCCCGCGTCCGGGACGGGCTCCGGCGCGCGCTTGCCGTCCAGGATCTCCGCGGCGGCGCGCAGCGTGGCCGCCGGCGCCACGCACACCTCGTCCACCAGTGCGGCCTCGGCCGCACTCTCCACCGGCACGACGAGCGCCTCGAGCCCGCAGCGGCGCACCCCCTCGGCCACGGCGAGCGTCCCGCGACCCGGGCGCAGCTCGCCGCCCAGCGAGAGCTCGCCGAACACGGCCCACCCGGCGAGCCGTTCGGCATCCAGCTGCCCGCTCGCCGCGAGCACGCCGATCGCCAGTGCGAGGTCGAACCCGGGCCCCACCTTGCGCAGGTAGGCGGGCGCGAGGTTGGCGGTGATCCGGCGCTGGGGGAACTCGAAGCCCGAGTTCAGCACCGCCGCGCGCACGCGCTCGCGCGCCTCGCGCACTGCCGCATCGGCGAGCCCGACGACGCGGAACGCCGGCAGGCCGGCCCGGATGTCGACCTCGACGGACACGCGCCGGGACTCGAGCCCGTCGATCGCGAAGGTGGTCACACGCGCCAGCACGGACGGCGACGTTAGAGCGGCGAGCGTGCCGGAAGACGCGCAGAACGTGCCGATTCGGCCCCGCGCGATGTCGTTGCGAACGCGCGGTGTCTTGGCACCTTCGCGGGCCTACCTTCGGGCGCCGTGTCCGACGACCTTCGTCACCAGCTGGGCAGGGCGGGCGAGGACGCCGCGGTCGCGCACCTGCATCGCCGCGGCCTGGAGATCCTCGCGCGCAACCACCGCACGCGCTTCGGCGAGCTCGACGTCGTCGCCTACGACGGGACGGCGCTGGTGTTCTGCGAGGTCAAGACCGGCCGTGCCGGCGCGCGCACCGGCCCAGTCGACAATCTCTCGGAGTCCAAGCGCACCCAGGTCCGCCG
Source organism: Solirubrobacteraceae bacterium (assembly GCA_031177685.1). GTDB lineage: Bacteria > Actinomycetota > Thermoleophilia > Solirubrobacterales > Solirubrobacteraceae > AC-38. Next base: position 145,873 of record JAPSGI010000009.1, read on the forward strand.
CATGGCCGCCGCCTGGCTCGCCGACACGGCCGACCGCCCCCACGCCGCGGATCTGCGCTTCGACGCGATCTGCATCACCTTCGACGCCCACGGCCGGCTCGCGACCCTCGACCACATGGAGGGGGCGTTCTGACTTCATACGCCGCAACGACGTTCCGGCTGCTGCCGGAGGTTTGCCGCCTGCGGCTGATACCCGTCGCCTACGGAATCGGCTACGTCGTCGGGCTGTGCGGCGCCCTGGCGGAGGCGCTGCGCAAGGGGACGGCCCTGCACGAGGAGGCGGTCGAGCTGCCGATGTTGTGCGGGCTTGTCGCTGCCCTGGGCTACACCGCCTACTTGATCGGAGGGCTACTATGAGTAGCATGCGCAACCCGCTTCATCGCCTCGCGCTCGCGGTCGTCTGTGTCATTCCCGCGTTGGCGATCACGACCGCTGCGGAGAGGACGCTCGAGCTCGGATCGAGCGCGACGTTCGCGGTCCTGATGGCCACGAGCAGCGGCGCGGCGCTGGTGGCGGACCGGATCGTGCGCTCCCGCACCCCGCGCGACGACCGCGAGCGGCGCTAGACGAAGTCGCCGACCAGGCCGAGCTGCTGGTAGGCCAGGCTCTGGAAGGACATGCGGTGCAGCGGGGAGACCCCCTTGGCGAGGATCGCCTCGCGGTGCTCGGGGGTGGCGTAGCCGACGTGCGCGGCGAAGTCCCAGCCGGGGTGAAGGGCATCGGCGCGGCGCATGTAGCGGTCGCGGGTGACCTTGGCGACGATGGAGGCGGCGGCGATCGCGGCGGAGCGGGCGTCGCCGGTCACCACCGCCTGCTGGCGATGGCCCGTCGCGGGGACCGGGAAGCCGTCCGACAGGCAGATCGCGCCCGGCACGGCGACGCGCGCCAGGGCGTCGGACAGCGCGGCGAGGTTGGTGTTGTGCAGGCCGCGCGCGTCGATGCCCCGCACGCAGCGCGACACGACGGCCACACGGCTGGCGCAGCGCAGGACCAGCGGGTACAGCGCCTCGCGGCCCTCCACCGTCTGCTGCTTGGAGTCGTTGAGCGACGAGAGCGCGCGCACCTCGCGCAGGCCGATGCGCTCGTAGTCGAACAGCACGGCGGCCGCGACGAGCGGCCCGGCGAGGCACCCGCGCCCGGCCTCGTCCGCGCCCGCCACGAACCGGCAGCCCAGCTCGCGGTCGAAGCGGAACAGCCGCCGCGCCGTGGACTTCCCGCGGCTAGAGGAGCCCGATCCGCTTCGGCGGCCAGTAGGTGGCGAAGGCCCCACCGATGATCCATTCCTTGGGGACGGGTCCCCAGAACCGGCTGTCGTCGGAGGAACCACGGTTGTCGCCCATCATGAACCAGTGGTCGGGCGGAATCACGATCGGCTGGGGGAAGTCGCAGCCGGCGCCGCCGGCGCACTCGTTGATGAACGGCTCCTTCGCGCGCTTCCCGTTGCGGATGACGTGACCGCCCTCGATCGCGATCCGGTCGCCCGGACCTCCGACGACGCGCTTGATGAAGTTCTCCGACGCCTTCTCGCGCCCGGGTGTGCCGCAGGGCTGCTCGTGGCCGTCGCCCTGCTCGGGGTTGGCGCACTGCGGGCCGGTCCCGCCGGTCGCGCCGGCCGGCGGATGGAAGACGACGACGTCGCCGAGCGCCGGATCCGAGAAGCGGTTTCCGATCCGGTTCACCAGCACCCGCTGCCCGATGTCGAGCGTCGGCTCCATCGACTCGCTCGGTATCCGGTAGGGCTTGACCAGAAACGCCTGGATGCCCAGCGCGAGGCCCAGGGCGACGGCGACGATGAGGACCAGCTCGAGGAGGCCTCCGGCGCCGGTCCGCTTCTTCTTGACCGTGCTCACTCGGCCGGCTCGTCGTCGGAGGTCCCGGCCTCGGCGGCCGGCTCCTCGACGGGCGGCGCCTCGCCGGTGGACTCCGGTGCGTCCGCCGCGGAGACGCCGTCGGCGTCGACGGCCTCGCCCTCGGCGGCGGAGACCCCGTCCGCGTCCACGGCTTCGGCCGGCTCGACGGGCGCGTGCAGCAGCCCGCCCTCCACGACCTCCTCCGCGCCGGCGCCGCGCCGCTCGCGGACCCGCGCGCGCTTGCCCACGCGCCCGCGCAGGTAGTACAGCTTGGCCCGGCGCACGTCGCCGCGGGCGGCCACCTCGATGCGCTCGATCTTCGGCGAGTGCAGGGGGAAGGTCCGCTCCACCCCGACGCCGAAGGACTGCTTGCGCACGGTGAACGTCTCGCGCACCCCGTGGCCCTGGCGCTTGAGCACCACGCCCTCGAAGACCTGCGTGCGGCGGCGGTTGCCCTCCACGACCTGGAAGTGAACGCGCAGCCGGTCGCCCGGCTGGAACGACGGAACGCGGCGCAGTTGCGCGCGCTCCAGGTTGTCGATGACGGTGCTCATGGCAAAGAAAAGCGCGCGGCCATGAGAAGCGGGCGGCCGTCGCGACGCGCCAATCGTAGCTCAGCCCGATTTGCCGCGCCCTGCCCGGGCGCGGCTCTGCGCGAGACGCCACGCGCGGATGCGCTCGTGGTGGCCCGACAGCAGGACCTCCGGGACGTCCCAGCCCCGGTAGGAGGCGGGGCGCGTGTAGTGCGGGTACTCGGGCCCGCCCTCCAGGGCGTCGCTGAACGACTCCTCGACCGCCGAGTCCTCGTGCCCCAGCGCCCCGGGCAGCTTGCGCGCGATCGCGTCCAGCACGACCATCGCCGGCAGCTCGCCCCCCGCCAGCACGTAGCGTCCGATCGACACCGCGTCGGTGGCCAGGTGCTCCACGACGCGCTCGTCGAAGCCCTCGTAGCGTCCCGACAGCAGCGTCAGCGCGGGCTCGGCCGCCAGCTCGGTCGCCAGGGCGTCGTCGAGGACCCGGCCCGAGGCGGTCAGCGCCACGACCCGGCGCTCGCGCCGCACCTCCAGGGAGTCGCGCCCGTAGAAGCCGCGCAGCGCCGCGTCCACCACGTCGACCCGCAGCACCATCCCGGCACCGCCGCCGAACGGCGTGTCGTCGACCTGGCGGCCGCTGAGCTCGGTCCAGTCGCGGTAGGACGTCAGCCGCACCTCGTGGCCGGCGGCCAGCGCGTTCGCGACGTGGCGCTGCGAGAGGAACCAGTCGAACGCCTCCGGGAACAGCGTGAACACGTCGACCTGCATCAGCCGCCCTCCACGAACGCCATGTCCACGTCGATCGCCTTCGCCTCCACGTCCACGGCGCGGACGGCGTCGCGCACGAGCGGGACGAGCACCGTGCCCTCGTCGCGCTGCACCTCGAGCACGTCGCACGAGGGCAGCGCCGTGACCGCCCGCACGACGCCCACCGCCCGCGCCCCGTCGGCCACGCGGCAGCCCACCAGGTCGTCGGGCCACCACTCGTCGGGCCCGAGCGCGGGCAGCTCGTCGCGCGCGACGAGCAGCGCCTGCCCCCTCAACGCCTCGGCGTCCTCGCGCGACGTGCAGCCCTCGAGGCGCACCAGCGGCCGCTCGTCGGTCCCGGCGCGGCGCTCGATCGTGCGGCTGCGGCCGGCCACGACGACCGTGCGGCCGGCGGTGAGCAGGTCCGGGCGCGGACGCGTGACGTGAAACGAGCCGTCCAGGCCGTGGGGACGGCCGACGTGCCCCGCGTCAGTCGACGATGTCGACGAGGACACGGCGATGCTCCTTGACCGCCGCCGCCTTGACCAGCGTCCGCAGCGCCTGCGCGGTGCGACCGCCCCGGCCGATCACCTTGCCGTAGTCGTCGTCGGCCACGGCCAGCTCGAGGACGACCGTGCCGTCGTCCTCCTCGAAGCGCTCGACCTCGACGGCGTCGGGATCGTCCACGAGCGCCCGGGCCAGGTAGGCGAGCAGCTCGTCCACGGCGGGAAGCCTACGAGGAGATGCCCTGCGTGCGCAGGAGCTTGCGCACCGTGCCCGTCGGCTGCGCGCCGCGAGCCAGCCAGGCGCGGACGCGGTCCTCGTCGAGCACGATCGTCGAGGGCTGGGTCTGCGGGTTGTAGCGCCCGACGGTCTCGATCACGCGGCCGTCGCGCGGGGAGCGCTGGTCGGCGACGACGACGCGCCAGATCGGGTCCTTCTTGCCGCCCACGCGGGTTAGCCGGAGTCGTACGGACATGCGACCGGGCAGGTTAGCGGAGCGCGGCGCGCGTCACCGTCCGGCCTGGCGCATGAGCGCGCCGAGGTCGGGCATCTTGCCCTGGCCCAGCTGGCGCATCAGCTTGCGCATCTGGCCGAACTGCTTGACCAGCTGGTTGACCGCCTGCACGCTGGTCCCCGAGCCGCGCGCGATGCGCAGCCGGCGCGATCCCTTGATCAGCTCGGGGCGCCGGCGCTCCTCCGGCGTCATCGACAGGATGATCGCCTCCACGCGGTCGATCTCGCGCTCGTCGACCTTCATGCCGCGCAGCTCCTTGGCCGCGGCGAAGCCGGGGATCATCCCCAGCACGCTGCTCAGCGGTCCCATGCGGCGCACCTGCTTGAGCTGGGACAGGAAGTCCTCCAGCGTGAACTCGGCCTTGCGCAGCTTGCGCTCCAGCTCGGCCGCCTGGCGCTCGTCGGAGATGGACTCGGCCTTCTCGATGAAGGTGAGGACGTCGCCCATCCCCAGGATGCGCTGCGCCATGCGATCGGGGTGGAAGCGCTCGAACTGGTCGAGCTTCTCGCCCGTGGAGGCGTAGAGGATCGGCTTGCCGGTGACCGCCTTGACCGACAGCGCCGCGCCGCCCCGGGCGTCGCCGTCGAGCTTGGTCATCACCACCCCGTCGAAGGCCACGGTCTCGGCGAACTGCTCGGCCACGTTGACCGCGTCCTGGCCGGTCATGGCGTCGACGACCAGCAGGATCGCGTGCGGCTTGATGGCGGCGCGGACGTCCGCGAGCTCGCGCATCAGCTCCTCGTCGACGTGCAGGCGCCCCGAGGTGTCGACGATCAGCACGTCCTTGCCCTCGCGCTGCGCACGCTCGCGCGCCCAGCGCGCGATCTCCACCGGATCGGCGTCGGTGCCCTGCTCGTAGACGTCGGCCTTGGCACGGCCCCCCATCGTCACGAGCTGCTCGACCGCCGCCGGCCGGTAGACGTCGCACGCGGCGAGGGCGACGCTGGAGTCGTGCTCGACGCGCAGGTGGCGCGCCAGCTTGGCCGCCGCGGTGGTCTTGCCCGAGCCCTGCAGGCCGGCCAGCAGGACGACGGTGGGCGGGCGCGGCGAGAACGCGATGTCGCGGCCCGAGCCGCCCATCAAGGTCGCCAGCTCCTCGTTGACGATCTTGACCACCTGCTGGCCGGGGTTGAGGTGGCCGATGACCTCCTCGCCGCGGCAGCGCTCCTTCACCGTCGACGTGAACTGCTTGACCACCTTGAAGTTGACGTCGGCCTCCAGCAGCGCGAGGCGGATCTCGCGCATGGCGGCGTCGACGTCGGCCTCGGTGAGCGTCCCGCGCTCGCGGACGCCGGCGAGGGTCTCCTGGAGCTTCTCGGAAAGGGCGTCGAACATCGACGCCCCAGGCTACTGCCGGGGCGGTGCGGGCGGCGCGGAGTTGCCGCCGGCCGGGCCGAAGCGGTCCGCCAGGTTGCCCAGCGCCTGCGAGAACTCGCTCGGGATCACGAAGATCTTGTTGGCCTCGCCGCGCGCCAGCTGGGGCAGCATCTGCAGGTACTGGTAGCTGAGCAGCTCGCGGTCGGGCTTGCCGTCGTGGATCGCCTGGAAGACGGTCCCGATCGCCTTGGACTCGCCCTCGGCGCGCAGGATCGCCGCCTCCTTGGCGCCCTCGGCGCGCAGGATGGCGGAGGTCTTCTCGCCCTCGGCGGTGAGGATCTGCGACTGCTTGACGCCCTCGGCGTTGAGGATCGCGGCGCGGCGGTCGCGCTCGGCGCGCATCTGCTTCTCCATCGCCTCCTGGATGGAGCCGGGCGGGTCGATCGCCTTGATCTCCACGCGGTTGATGCGGATGCCCCAGCGGCCGGTGGCCTCGTCGAGCACGACCCGCAGCGCGGCGTTGATCGAGTCGCGCGAGGTCAGCGTCTCCTCCAGCGTCATGCCGCCGATCACGTTGCGCAGCGTGGTGACGGTGAGCTGCTCGATGGCCTGGAGCGGGTTGGCCACCTCGTAGGACACCGACTTGGGATCGGTGATCGTGAAGTACAGGACCGAGTCGATGTGGACGGTTACGTTGTCCTCGGTGATCGTGGGCTGCGGCGCGAAGGAGACCACCTGCTCGCGCAGGTCGATCAGCGGCCGCAGGCGGTCGATGAACGGCACGATGATCGTCAGGCCGGGCTGCGCCGTGCGGTTGTAGCGCCCGAGGCGCTCCACGATGCCCGCCCGGGCCTGCGGGACGATGCGAACGGTGCGCGCGGCGACGAAGATGAAGAACAGCGCCACCACGGCGAGGACGATCAGACCGGCCATTCCCTCCCCCTTCCCTATTCGGTAACGAGCGCCGTGGCGCCCCGGATCTCCACGACCTCGACGCGCGCGCCGACGTCGTAGCTCTCGTCGTCGTCGAAGGCCCGAGCCGTCCAGACCTCGCCGTTGTCGATGCGGATCGCCCCGACCGCCTCGTGGTTGTTCACGCGCTCCACCACGACGCCGCGGCGCCCGATGAGCGCCGCCGTGCCGGTGCGCAGCTGGGCGGGCATCTTGCGGTGCGAGCGGGCGATCGGGCGCACCACCAGCAGCAGCACCAGCGAGGCGATGATGAAGATGCCCCACGAAAGGACCACGCCGCCGCCGGCCGCGTCCACGATGGCGGCCAGCAGCGCCCCGCCGGCGAACGGCGCGAGGAAGAAGCTCAGGGTGAGCATCTCCCCGACCGCCAGGACGATCGCGGCGATGATCCAGAAGACCCAGCCGTCCATTCGCGCCGCAGCCTACCGCGTCATACCGCGACGAGGGCCCGCGCGAAGTCGTCGGCGTCGAATGGGCGCAGGTCCTCCAGGCGTTCGCCGATTCCGATCAGCTTGACGGGGATGCCCAGCTCGCGCGCGATGGCCAGCGCGATCCCGCCCTTGGCGGTGCCGTCGAGCTTGGTCAGGACGATGCCGGTGACGGGCACCGCCTCGGAGAACAGCTTGGCCTGGCGCAGGCCGTTCTGGCCGGTGGTGGCGTCCACCGTGAGCAGGGTCTCGTGCGGGGCGCCCGGGAGCACCTTGCCGAGCACGCGCGCCACCTTGGCCAGCTCGGCCATCAGGTCGTCCTGGGTGTGCAGGCGCCCGGCGGTGTCGACGATCACGACGTCGGCACCGCGGTCGATGCCCGCCCGGACGGCGTCGAAGGCGACCGCGCCCGGGTCGGCGTCGGGCGCGCCGCGGACGAAGTCGCATTCCGCCCGGCGCGCCCACTCCTCGAGCTGCTCGACGGCGGCGGCGCGGAAGGTGTCGCCGGCGCCGATCAGGACGGACTTGTCCAGCGTGCGGCGCAGGTGCCAGGCCAGCTTGCCGATCGTGGTCGTCTTGCCCGTGCCGTTGACGCCGACCGTCAGGATCACCGTGGGCCGGTGGCGCAGGTCGATGCGCGCCTCGTCGCCCTCGCGCGGGCGCGCCTCCTGCGCGAGCAGCTCGACCAGGCGCCCGCTGAGCGCCTCCGCCTGCAGGCCGTCGGACTCCGCCTCGCGCTCCAGGCGCTCGACCACGTCGGCGGTCGTACGCGCGCCCACGTCGGCGTAGATCAGCGCCTCCTCCAGGCGCTCCCAGCCCTCCGCATTCACCGGCCCCGCCATCAGCGTGGCCTGGACCTCGCTGGACAGCGCCTCGCGTGTCTTGCTCAGGTTCTCGCGCAGGCGGCGGAAGAACCCCCGCCGCTCCTCCTCGGTCGACGCGTCCGCAGTCGCGGCCGGGGCGTCCCCGTCCACGATGAACACGTCGTGCCAGTCGCGGGCCATGGGCGGCGAGGCTAGCGCTCGGGCTAGGCCGCGGCTTCGGCCGTCTCGGCCGGTCGGTCCTGCGGGAGCCTGCGGGAGATCACGCGCGAGATGCCGTCGTCGCCCATGGACACGCCGTAGAGCGTGTCCGCGGCCTCCATCGTGCGCTTCTGGTGCGTGACCACGATGAACTGGGCGCGGCCGGAGTGACGACGCAGCAGCGTGAGGAAGCGGTCGATGTTGAGGTCGTCCAGTGCGGCCTCGACCTCGTCGAGCACGTAGAAGGGGCACGGCCGCGCGAGGAACACGGCGAACAGGAAGGCCAGGGCGGTCAGGGACTTCTCGCCGCCCGACAGCAGCGACAGGCGCTTCATCGCCTTGCCGGCGGGAGTCATCTCGATCTCCACGCCCAGGACGTCCTCGGCGGGCTCTTCCTCCTCGGGCTCGGGGTCGTCGCCCTCGGGCGCCTCGCCCTCCTGACCGCCGAGCACGCGCTTGGGCGCCTCGTCCTCCTTGACCAGCCGCAGCCGGCCGCGCCCGCCGGGGAAGAGCTGGCCGACCAGCTCTTCGAAGTTGGCCGCGGCGGCCTCGAACGTCGTCTCGAAGGCCTCGCGGATGCGCCGGTCGGTCTCCGTGATCAGCGACTGCAGCTCGCGCAGCGCCGTCTCCAGGTCGCCGCGCTGGGCCTCCAGCTCCTCGACGTGGGCGAGCGCCTCGGCGTACTCGTCCTTGGCCAGCGGGTTGACGGGTCCCAGCTGCTCACGCCGGCGGACCAGGCGCTCGATGCGCGCGGTCAGCGCCTCGCGCTCCTCCTCGGGGAGCGGCTCGTCCGCAGCCTCGGCGGGTAGGTCGAGCTTGGCGGCGAGGGCGGTCAGCTCGCCCTCGGCGTCGGCCGCCGCGTCGCGCGCCTGCTGGGCGGCGACCTCGGCGGCGGTGACGGCCTCGCCGCGCTCGCGCAGGCGACCGTGCAGGTCGGCCTCGCGGTGGGCGTGCCCGCGCAGGGCGGCGGCCAGCTCCTCGCCCGAGGCGCGGTCCGCGCTCAGCTCGGTCTCCAGGCGCTCGAGGTGGCCGGCCAGCGCGGTCTCCAGGGTCTCGAGCCCGCTCACCACGCGGGCCGCCTGCGGCGCCAGCTCCTCGGCGCGCTGCAACGCGGCCCGTGCTTGCGCGAGGCGCTCGGCGTGCGCCGCGCGGGCGCGGGCGGCCTGGTCGGCCAGGCGCTTCTCGGCGGCCAGGGCGGCGGCGACCTCGGCGCGCCGAATCCCCGTCGGGCCCTCGTCGGGGGCGGTGCGGCGCTGCTCGATCAGCCACTCGGCCCGCCGGACCTCCTCCGCCGCCACGTCGCGCTCGCGGACCGCGGCGCGCCAGGCGCGATCGGCCTGCGCGCGCGCCTCGTCGGCCTGGGCCACCGCGGTCGCGGCCTCTGTGGCGGCGGTGGCGGCGGCGCGCTCGTTCCCAGCCGCCGCCTCGGTCGCCGCGATCAGCTCGTCGCGGCGATGGCGCTGGGCCAGCACGCGGTCGTCTCCGCCCTCGGGGGCCTGGCGCATCTCGCGCGAGGCGGCGAACCACGCGCGGCCCGAGCGCGTGACGGCGATGCCGGCGAAGGCCTCGTCGAGCCCGTCGAAGCTGTCGACCACCCAGGCGTCTGCGAGGAGCTCCTTCGCGAAGTCGACGTCGGCGCCGTCGCCGCGAAGGCGGGCACCCAGGGGCTGCGCTCCGGGCGCGGGTGGCGCGCCTTCGGAACGCCCCGGCCCCGGAGCGTCGTGGAGTTTCCCGCGATATGCGCGGGTAAGTCCACGCGGCGCGCGGACTAGCGCCGCCCCACCGTCGGTGCCCACGCTATCGAGGAGCGCCCGAGCCGCGCCGAAATCCGCCACGACGGCGGCGCGCAGGCGGCCGCCCAGGGCGGCGGCGACCGCGAGCTCGTAGCCCGGCTCGACGTCGAGGACGTCGGCCAGGGCGCGCTCGCCGCCCGGCGCGGACGCCTGGGAGCGCAGGAAGTGGTTGACGCGCGCGAGCTCGGCGCCGATGCCCGCGGACTCGCGCCGCGCCGCATCCACCGCCGCTTCGCAACGCCGAAGCTCCACCCGCGCCTCCTCCGCCGCCCCCTCGGCCGACTCCAACCCTGACCGGCGCCGTTCCACAACCTCCTCGGCCACAGCGGCGGCGGCGCGGAGCTCCTCGAGCCGCGCGCCGAGTGACGCCACCTGGCGCTCGACCTCGACGGAGCGCTCCGCCTCGAGCGATGCCAGCTCCGCCTCCAGCTCCGCGATCCGCCCGCCGTCGTCGATCTCGTCCCCGGGCGCCTCGGCGGACAGCACGTCGATGCGGGTCCGCAGCCGGTCCGCGCGCTCGGCCAGCGAGGCGACAGCCGCCCGCGCCTGCTCCAGCCGCAGCCCCGCGCGCTCGTGCGCGCTGCGCGCCGCGAACACGCGAGTCGACAGGCGGTCGCGCTCCTCGCTGCGCCGGGCCAGCGCCTCCTCGGCCTCCTCGCGGGCGCGGCCGACGGTCGCGAGCTCGGCCTCGACCTCGTCGCGGGCGGCGCGCGCCGCCGTCGCGGCCGCCTCGGCGGCGGCCAGGGACGCCCGCACGGCGCGCGCGCGGTCGCGCGCCAGCTCCCAGCGCGCCTCGACGGACTGGCGCTCCAGGCGCTCGTGCAGCTCGGCCGCCTCGGCCTGGCGCTTGAGCGGCCGCAGCCGCGAGCGCGCCTCGCGCTCCACGTCCAGCGCGCGGTCGAGGTTGTCCTGCGTCCGTTCGAGCTTGAGCTGCGCGCGCCGGCGGCGCTTGCGGTGCTTGCCCAGCCCGGCCGCCTCCTCGATCAGCAGCCGGCGGTCGCGCGGCTTGGAGGTGACGATCGCCTCCACGCGGCCCTGCGAGACGACCGAGTGCATCTCCTTGCCCAAACCGGTGTCGGACAGCGCCTCGAGCACGTCCACCAGCCGGCAGCGCGCGCCGTTGAGCCGGTACTCGCCCTCGCCGTTGCGGTCCAGGCGCCGGGAGACCGCGATCTCGCTGAACTCCGTGCCGGCCTTGCCGTCGGCGTTGTCGATCACCAGCTCTACCTCGGCCGAGCCGCGCGCCTGCTGGCCGCGTGCCCCGCCGAAGATCACGTCCTGCATCGACTGGCCGCGCACGGCGAGGGGCGACTGCTCGCCCAGCGCCCACAGAACGGCGTCGGTGATGTTGGACTTCCCGGAGCCGTTGGGCCCGACGATCACGCTCACGCCGGGCCCGAACTCCAGGCGCGTACGGTCCGGGAACGACTTGAAGCCCTTGAGCGTGACCGACTTCAGGTGCACGTCAGTCCTCTTCCTCCGCGAGCGCCGCGCGCGCCGCGAGCTGCTCGGCGTCCTTCTTGGAGCGCCCGCGGCCCCGGCCGACCTCGCGACCGGCGACGGTGGCGGCCACCTCGAACATGCGGTCGTGGGGCGGCCCCTCCTCCGCGACGACCGAATAGGTGACGGTCTCCCCCCGCCGCGCGAGCCGCTCCTGCAGCGCGGACTTCGCGTCCTGGGGAGCCTCGAGCGCCGCCTCGATGCGCGCGCGGAAGGACTCGACGACGGCCGCCGCGGTGCGCTCGTATCCGAACTCCAGGTAGCACGCGCCGATCAGCGCCTCCACGACCTCGCCGGGCGCGCGCACCGTACGGGCCAGCTCCGCCGCGGACGCGCCGGGCGGCGCCTCGCGCTCCAGGCGCGCGGGCAGGCCCATCTCCTCGGCCACCGCCTTGCACGCGTGCGCGGAGACCGCCTTGGCGCGCGTCTTGGTCAGCCAGCCGGGGCCGAAGCGCTGCGCCTCGGGGCGCGGGTAGAGCTCGTGCGAGACCGCCAGCGCGAGCACTGAGTCACCCAGGAAGGCGAGCCGCTCGTAGGACTCGGCCCCCTCCTCGCTCCACGAGGAGTGCGTGAACACCGGCCTGATCCGGTCCGGAGGCAGGGCGTCCAGCAGCTCGATCAGTCCAGGCAGCGCTCAGGGCCTCGGCTCGACGGGCTGGTGGGACAGGATGTAGTCCGCGGCCGCGCCCACGGTCAGGATGCGCGCCGCGTCCTCGTCGGGGATCCGGACTCCGTAGGTGTCCTCCAGCTCCTGGACGAGCGTGTAGAGGTCCAGCGAGTCGGCCTCCAGGTCCTCGCGGAAGCGGGTCCCCGCGTCGACGCGCGCGGGATCGACCTCCAGCTCGTCGGCCAGGTGGTCGCGAATGAGGCCGAGGATCTCCTCGCGCGTCATGGGGTCACCGTAGCCTCGGCCCCGGACGGGGCGCCGCGCAGCGCCCCGGCCGCCTCCAGCGCCTCCTGGGTGCGTTCCACGGCGCTCTCGCGCACGGCGCGCTCGGCCACGGCGATGGCGCGCGCGACCCCGCGGCGGGTGAAACGGCCGTGGTGGACGATGCCGACCCGCCGCAGCCCCAGGATGTACGCGCCGCCCGCCGCCTCGGGGTCCAGCTCGTCGCGCAGCCCGCGCAGCGACCCGCGCAGCAGCAGCCCGCCCGCCTTCCCGCGCGGGCTGGACTTCGCGGCCGCGCGCACCGCGCCGAACAGCGTGCTGGACACGCCCTCCATGAGCTTGAGCGCCACGTTGCCGGTGAAGCCGTCGGTGACGACTACGTCCGCGACGCCCGCGGTCAGCGTCGTGCCCTCGACGTTGCCCACGAACTGCACGCCGGCGACCGTGGCCTCGGACAGCTGGCGGTGGGCCTCCAGGAGGTCCGGCGTGCCCTTCGTCGGCTCCTCGCCGTTGGACAGCAGACCCACGCGCGGGCGCTCGATCCCCATCACCGCGCGGGCGAACGCCGCGCCCATGTAGGCGAACTGCACCAGGTGCTCGGGACGCACCTCGACGTTCGCCCCCACGTCGAGGAACAGCACCGGCGCGCCCGGGATGGGCAGCGGAACCGCGAGCGCCGGGCGGTAGATTCCCCGCGCGCGCTTGATGTTGAACAGGCTGGCGGCGACCGCCGCGCCGGTGGAGCCGCCGCACACCAGCGCGTCGGCCTCGCCCGCGGCGACCGCCCGGGCCGCGCGCACGATCGAGGCCTCGGGCGTGCCCCGCACGGCCATGACCGGCTCGGCCGCCTTGGCGATCGAGACCGGCGCGTCCACTACCGTGACGCCGTCGGGAACCGGGCCGATCCGGTCGGCCGGTCCGTAGACCAGCACGCGCGTCCCGTCCGCCGCCGCCTGCGCGGCGCCGGCGGCCACCTCGGCCGGGCCGAGGTCCGCCCCGTTCGCGTCGACGGCGACCGTGACCGGCTCGGACACGGCGCGCGACCTAGTGCTCGTGATCGTGGCCGTGGTCGGCCGCGACGACCTCGCGGCCGGCGTAGGAGCCGCACTCGGGACAGACCCGGTGCGGCAGGCGCGGGCTGTGGCACTGGGGGCACTCGTTCCAGCGCGGCGCCTCGATCTTGTGCTGGGCCCGGCGCTTGCGGGTGCGGGCGCGGGACTGCTTCTGCTTCGGGACGGCCATGGGGCGTGGAAGGCTAGCGCAGCCGGGCCTCAGTCCAGCTTCAGCTCGCGCAGCTTGGCCCAGCGCGGATCGGGCTCGGGCTCGTGCGCGTGGTCGGGGTCGGCGTTGAGGTCGGCGCCGCAGGTCGGGCACAGCCCGGCGCAGTCCTCGCGGCAGAGGATCTTGGCGGGGAGCGCCAGCACGAGCGCGTCGCGCGACCAGGCGCGCATGTCGAGCGCCTCGTCGGCGGAGACGTACGGGCTCTCGAGCTCCTCTCCCCCGCCGGCCTGGTCGACCTCGCGCGCGTCGACCTCGAAGCTGGGCGCCGCGGGCTCCAGGCAGCGCATGCAGGCGCCGCGCGGGGACGCGGTGAACCGCAGCCGCAGCGACCAGCCGCCGCCCGTCATCCGCGACACGTCGAGCCGCACGGGAAGCGGGTCCGGCTGGACGGGGTAGTCGACGCCCGACAGCTCCAGCGATCCCGGCGAGACGTGCAGGTTCAGCTGCCGCCCCTGGCCGGGCGCCAGGCGCAGGCGCGCGAGGTCGAAGGTGTCGGCGATCTGGGGCATGCCTGCGAGGTTAGCGCCGCGGGCGCCCGGCATCGGGGCCTTCAGCGCAGCCGCAGCCGGCGCGCCAGGGCGCCCAGGCGCCGGCGCGAGAACGGGCCGTCCTGGGCGGCCGCGACGGGGCCTCCCGCGGCGAGGTCCGGGGCGCTGCGCGGGGCGGCGCAGAAGGCGACCAGCGGGGCCGCGGCGCGCTCCCAGCGCAGCGTGTGCGCCAGCTGCCCGGCGCGCTGGCCGCAGGCGGCGCGGCGCTCGGGGTCGGCGGCCAGGCCACGCAGCGCCGCGGTCCAGCCCTCGACGTCGCCGGCGTCCAGGGTGGCGCCGAGGTCGAGCCGCGCGACCTCTTCGGCCAGCGCGTCGCCGTTCGTGCACGCCACGGGGAGACCCGCCCACAGGTAGTCGAGGATGCGCGTGCGGAAGGCGAAGCGCGCCTCCACGTGGTCCAGGTGCGCCGACACGCCGAGGTCGGCGTCGAGCAGCCAGTCCGCGCGCTGCTCGTAGGGGACCCAGCCTTCGTGGAAGTGGACGCGCTCGCCGGCCTGCGCGCGGGCCGCCTCCAGCGCGCGGGCGACCGGCTGCTCGGGATCCGGGTGGCCCGCCGCCATGAAGACGAGGTGCAGGCCGTCCACGCGGTTGGCGGCCCGCACGACCGCGACCGGGTCCAGCCAGTCGTACACCCCGCCGCCCCACAGGGCCACGACGTCGCCGTCCGGGATCCCGAAGTGCGCGCGCGGACCCTCGCCGCCGCTGCGCCGGGGCGGCTCGTCGGGCACCCCGAACGGGACGACGTCGATGAGCGCGCGCAGTGACGGGTCCGCCGCGTGCGTGAGCGGGTTCACGCGCCCGTGCGCCTCCAGCCAGCCCAACCACAGGTCGCGCTGGCGCTCGGAGGCGCAGAGGAAGAAGTCGCCCGCGCGGACCTGGTCGGCGAGCGCGCGCAGCGCGTTAGCCTGGGCGCGGGTGCGCTCGGGCAGCGGCCGGCCCTCCAGCAGCATCAGCAGCTCCAGGGCGAAGGGGTCGTAGAGGTCCACCACGAGCCGCGCCCCGGCCGCCGCGATCCCGGGCGCGCGCTCCAGGACCCAGCCCTGCACGACCACCACGTCGTGGCGGGCGGCCAGCGCGGCGGCGGCGCGGCGGTCGTCCGCCGTCTCCAGCGTGACCTCGTGCCCCGCCGCGCGCAGCACGCGCGCCAGCTCGCGGGCGCGGATGGCGGGCCCCGCCATCTCCTTGCCCACGGGCTCGCCGGAGAGGACCAGGACCCGACTCATGGGCGGGGACGCTAGCGGTGCGCGAAGATCGCGGGGATGCGCGCGATGGCCTTCACCGCGCCCGGGCGCCCGCTGGTCGAGCGGGAGCTGGAGGACCCGCGGCCGGCGGAGGGCGAGGTGCTGCTGCGCGTGCTGACCTGCGGGGTGTGCCGCACGGACCTGCACCTGCTCGACGGGGAGGTCGAGGTGCCGCAGCCGCCGCGCGTGCTGGGCCACCAGATCGTCGGCGAGGTGCTGGAGGGCGGGGAGCCGGGCGCGCGCGTCGGCGTCCCGTGGCTGGGCTGGACCGATGGGACGTGCCGCTGGTGCCGCGCCGGCCGCGAGAACCTCTGCCCCTCCGCGCGCTTCACGGGCCGCGACCGCGACGGCGGCTTCGCGCAGCTGGCCGTGGCCGACGCGCGCTTCTGCTTCCCGATCCCGGACGGCTACCCGGACCTCCAGGCCGCGCCGCTGCTGTGCGCGGGGCTGATCGGCTACCGCACGCTGCGCCTGGCCGGCGACTCCGAGCGCGTGGGGATCTACGGCTTCGGCGCCGCGGCGCACATCGTCTGCCAGGTGGCGCGCCACGAGGGCCGGCGCGTGTTCGCCTTCACGCGCGCGGGGGACGAGACGACGCAGGCGTTCGCGCGCGAGCTGGGCGCCGAATGGGCCGGCGGGGCCGGCGAGGCGCCGCCCGAGCCGCTGGACGCCGCGCTGATCTTCGCCCCCGCCGGCGAGCTGGTGCCGGCGGCGCTACGCGCCACCGACCGCGGCGGCACCGTGGTCTGCGGCGGGATCCACATGAGCGAGATCCCCGCCTTCCCCTACGAGCTGCTGTGGGACGAGCGCACCCTGCGCTCCGTGGCCAACCTGACGCGCCGCGACGGCGAGGAGTTCCTCGCGCTGGCCCCCCGCATCCCGATCCGCACGGAGGTCACCGCCTACCCCCTCGACCGCGCCAACGAGGCGCTCGACGACCTGCGCCACGGCCGCTTCCGCGGCGCGGCGGTCGTGGTGCCCTAATCCGCGAGCTCGCGCTTGAGGACCTTGCCGGTCGCGTTGCGCGGCAGCTCGTCGACGAAGCGCACGTCGCGGGGGACCTTGTAGCCGGCGAGGTGCTGCTTGACGTAGGCCTTGATCTCCTTCTCGTCGAGCTTGCCGCCGTCGCGGGGGACGATGACCGCGCGCAGGCGCTGGCCCCAGTCGTCGTCCTCGACGCCCAGGACGGCGACCTCCTCGACGTCGCTGCGCTTGGCCAGCAGCTCCTCGACCTCCTGGGGGAAGACGTTCTCGCCGCCCGAGACGATCATCTCGTCGTCGCGGCCGTCCACGAACAGGCGGCCGCCCTCGTCGAAGTGCCCGACGTCGCCGGTGGCCATCAGCCCGTCGATGACGTCCTTGCCGCCGCCGCCGGTGTAGCCCTCGAAGAGCATCTCGTTGGCGACGAAGATCCGGCCGGTCTCGCCCTGGGGCACCTCGCGCCCGTCGTTGTCGTACAGCCGGATCACGGTGCCGCGCGGCGGGCGGCCCACGGTCCCGGGCGCCGCGCGCATGTCCTGTGGCGTCGCGATCGCCGCCCACGCCACCTCGGTGGAGCCGTAGAGGTTGTACGCGACGTCGCCGAACATGTCGAGCACGCGCTCGGACAGCGCCGCCGAGAACTGCGAGCCGCTGATGGCGATCACGCGCAGGCGCGAGAGGTCGTAGCGCGAGACCACGTCCTCGCCCAGGTCGACCATCCGCTGCAGCATCACCGGCACGACGACCAGCGCCGTCGCCTGGTGCTGGGCGGTCAGCGCGAGCGTCGCCTCGGGGTCGAACTTGCGCTTGAGCACTAGCGTGGACGACAGGCCGAGCCCCAGCGAGAAGTGCGCGAAGCCCCATGAATGGAACATCGGCGCGGCGATCATCGTCGTCTCGCGCGCGTGCAGCGGGATCTTCGACAGCAGCGCCGCCGCCGGGTCCAGGGACTCCGGCTGCGAGCGGTTCGCGCCCTTGGGCGTCCCGGTGGTGCCCGAGGTGAGGATGACGACGCGCCCGGGGTTCTCGGGCGGCACGACGTCGGTGGGATCGCCGTCCTCGATCATCGAGTCCAGCGTCGGATCCGCGGGGTTGGAGTCCGGCTCGTGCCAGGCGATGAAGCGCTTGCGCCCCTTGGCAGCGTCCCCGATCAGCTCGCCGAACTCCTCGTCGAACACGATCGCCCGCGGCTTCTCGCGCGTCACCACGTCGGCGATCTGCGGCCCCGCGAAGGCGGTGTTGAGGTACAGCGCGTTGGCGCCGAGCTTCGAGCACGCCACCGTGACGTCGATGAACCCGCGGTGGTTGCGGCACATGATCGCCACGCCGTCGCCCTCGCGGATGCCCGCATCCGACAGCGCGTGCGCCAGCCCGTTGGTGCGCCGGTGGACGTCGGCGAAGGTCAGCAGCCCCAGCTCGTCGACGATCGCCGCCTCGTCCGGGTAGCGGATCGCCGAGCTCGTGTAGCCCGCCGCGGGCGTCGGACCGAAGCGCCGCAGCGCGAGTCCGACGCGCACCAGCTTGTCGGGACGGGTGGGCGTGATCACGCCCGCGCCGGCGAGCGTGCGCACCGTATGGAGGCGCTGCCCTAACGACGTCATGGTCGTATCCAATCATTCCCGGGCAGACTGGGAAGCATGTCCGAATGGTTCGAACGCTTCGGGTTCGCCGAGGTGGCCGAGGGGCTGCTGGTCGGCGCCTACCCCGTGGACGCCGCCGACGTGGCCGAAATCGCCGGCGCCGGGGCGCGGATCCTCGTGAACCTGTGCGAGGACGTGGAGTACCGCGAGGGCGAGCGCCACGCCGTCGGAGCGGCGCTGGAGCGGGCCGGCATCGACGAGCGCCGGCTGCCCGTGCCCGACTACGGGAGCCTTCCCGAGGAAACGATCGACCGGGCGGTCCGGGCCGTCGTGGCCGAACTCGAGGCGGGCCGGACGGTGTACCTGCACTGCCGGGCGGGCTGGCAGCGCTCGGCCACGATCGCGGCCGGCGCGGTGGCCGTGCGCGAGGGGCTGGGGATCGAGGACGCGCTGGACCGCGTGCGCGAGCGCAAGCCCACCGCCGAGCCGCTGGCCCACCAGCGCGCGGACCTGCTGGGCTGGTGGCGGCGCCGGTCCGTCGGGGCCGGGTCCTAGCCTGCACAGCATGGAAGCCGCCACCCCGCTGCGCATGGCGCACGTCCGCACGCTCGGCAACGCCGTCGCGGTCGATGGCCTGATGGTCGAGGACGCCAACGTCGTGCGCCTCGTGCGCGAGCGCGAGGACGCCGGCGGGGACACCGTCGGGCCGCTGCTCGACGCCCTGGAGATCGGCGCCCGGGTGCTGGACCGCGAGCAGACCGGCGCCAACGTCGACGCGGTCAAGGCGGAGATGGAGAAGGCGGCGCGCGAGCTCAACGACGAGTTCGCGCAGCGTGCGCACGCGGCGACCCAGGCCCTGGAGACGCAGCTGGATGCGGTGTTCTCCCCGGACGCCGGGCATCTGGCCAAGGCGCTGGAGCGCCACTTCTCCGACGGCAGCTCGGAGGCGGTGCAGCACCGCGTCCGCGACCTGGTGTCCGAAGTGCTCGCCCGCTCGCGCGAGGACCTCCAGCGCCAGTTCTCCGCCGAGGACGAGCGCAACCCGCTGGGCGACTTCAAGCGGATGACCGCGGCGATCATGAAGCAGAACGCCGACCGGCTCGACGCCACCCTGCGCGCGCTGCTGGACAAGCAGAGCGCTCTGGAGCTCGAGGTCCAGCGCCTGCACTCCGAGCGCGAGAAGCAGGAGGGCGTGGCCGCCGAGCGCGCGCTGGGCACCGCCAAGGGCCGCGACTACGAGGAAGCGGTGTTCGAGGTCCTCGACGCGATCGCCGGCGCCCAGGGCGACGACTGCGACGCCGTCGGCGACCTCAAGGGCGCGACGCGCAAGACGGGCGACATCGTGGTCGGGATCGACGGGTGCCGCGGGCCGGCGCGCGGGCGGATCGTGTTCGAGGCCAAGAACTCGCGGCTCTCCAAGCCGGAGGCGCTGCGCGAGCTCGACCGCGGGCGGGTCGAGCGCGAGGCCGACTACGCCGTGCTCGTCGTGCCCGCGCAGGACAAGCTGCCGGCCAAGACCCAGTCGCTGCGCGAGTTCAACGGCGACAAGCTGCTGGTCGTCTACGACCCCGAGGACGGCTCGCCCGTGGAGCTCGAGCTGGCGTACCGCTTGGCGCGCGCCCGCGTGCTGATGGCACGCGGCGGCGACGAGGGCATCGACGCCGGCGCGATCGCCGAGACCGTCGAGCGGGCGCTGGGCGCGCTGGAGGAGGTGCGCTCGATCAAGCAGAAGCTGACGGGCGCGACCACCGGCATCGAGGCCGCGCGCGAGCTGCTCGACGCGCTGGCCGAGTCGGTGCGCGGTCACCTGCAGCGCATCGACGCGCTGCTAGCCGCCGGCGGCGACGCGACGGACTAGCCGTCGAGGGCGTCCAGCGCCTTTGCCACCGCGGCGGCGAACGCCCGCGGCTGGTCGGTGGGGATCAGGTGGCCGGTCTCGGACACCGCCACCAGTCGCGATCCCGCGATCAGCCGGTGGGTGCGCCGCGTCGTGCGACGGAAGACGGGCTCGCCGACGTCGCCGATCAGCAGCGTCACCGGACAGGAGATCCGCCGCACGGCTGCCGCGCGCGGCCGCGGCACGACGAGCTGCAGGACCTCGCGCAGCGACGCCCGCGCGTGCTCGCGCGCGACGCGCCGCCACTCGTCCGGGTAGCCGTCGTAGGAGTTGCCGCCGGTCGTGTGGCGCGTCGCCCAGCGGTAGTAGCCCTCCGCCGCCGCCGGGGCGTCGCGGCGCGCCAGCCAGCGCAGCAGCATCGCCGTGACCGCGCGCGCGACGGACACCGAAGGGTGGCGCACCACCGCGTAGGCCGGCTCGGCCACTACCAGGGCGCGGACCAGGTCCGGGCGCCGGACCGCGAGCTCCAGCGCCACCACCGCCCCACCGCTCTGCGTCACCACGGCGGCGGGCGCGGCCCCGAGCGCCTCCAGCAGCCGCGCGGCGTCGTCCACGTGCTCGCGCAGGCCGCGCGCCAGGCGCCCCTGCGAGCCGCCGAACCCGCGCCGGTCGTAGACGATCAGGCGCCACCGCGCCGGCAGGTGGGGCAGCGCCCACTCCCACACCACGCCGTGGGCGCCGGTCCCGTGGAGGAAGAGGACCGGCGGCCCCTCGCCGCGCTCCTCGTAGTGCAGCCCGTCGATCGTCCCCGGCACCACCGGACGACCCTACCCGCCGCCGGCCGGGTATGACTCCTGCGTGCCCTCCTACGAGCGCCAGCAGTCGGCGCGGATCGCCGCCCCCGTCCAGGTGTGCTTCGACGTGCTGACGGACTACGAGTCGGTCCCGGAGTGGCAGGGCCCGGTGAAGCGCTGCGACGTGCTGGAGCGCGACGAGCGCGGCCGCGGGGCCGTGGTGGAGTACGAGGTCGACGCGAAGCTGCGCACGATCTCCTACCGCCTGCGCCAGTGCTACGACGAGCCGCACCGCATCGACAGCGAGTACCTCTCGGGCGACGTGCGCGACCTCGACGGGCACTGGACTTTCGAGCCCGACGGCGACGGCGGCACGAACGTCCGCTTCTCGCTGCGCATCGACCCCGGCCGGTTCGTCCCCGGGCCGGTGCGCCGCATGCTGGAGGAGCGGGTGATGGGCCAGGCCGTCCAGGACCTGCGCCGGCGCGCCGAGGAGGTGGCCGCCGGCCGATGATCCGCCGCCGGGTCGTGGTGCGCGGACGCGTACAGGGGGTGTTCTTCCGCGACACCGTGCGCCGCCGCGCCGAGTCGCGCGGCGTGGCCGGCTGGGCGCGCAACCGCGAGGACGGCGCCGTGGAGGCGGTGTTCGAAGGCGAGGGCAGGGCGGTCGACGCGCTCGTGCGCTTCTGCCGCGAGGGGCCGGCGCGCGCCGACGTCAGCGACGTGGACGTGTCCGAGGAGGACCCCGAGGGCCTCAGCGGCTTCGCGATTCGCTAGGCCGCCAGCGCGCGCTCGAAGGCCGCGCGCGCCTGCGCCCCGCGCACGCAGAACACGACTCGTTCCAGACCACTGCCCGCGGCGAGGTGGCGGCGCACCTCTTCGACCTCGATCCGGGCCGCCTCGTCGACCGGGAAGCCGCCGACGCCCGTCCCGAAGGCCACGAGCGCGAGGCTGCGCGCGCCCAGCTCGTCCGCCCTGGCGAGCGTGCCCGCGGTGGCGCGGCGGATGACCCCGGCGCTCGTCGGCCCGCCCAGCTCCATGGTCGCGGCGTGGATCACCCAGCGCGACGGCATGTCGCCGGCCGTCGTCTCCACGGCCTCGCCCAGGCCGATCGGCGCGCGCTCGCGGCTCTCGCGCTCCACCGCCTCCCCGCCCGCGCGGGCGATCGCGGCCGCGACCCCGCCCCCGTGGCGCAGCTGCGTGTTGGCGGCGTTGGCGATCGCGTCGACGGCGAGCGCCGTCACGTCGGCTTCGAGGACCTCGACGTCGGCCACGACCGGCGCCGCGCGGTCAGGAGACCTCGGCCGGCTCGTCCTTGCCGGCGAGGCGGTCGCGGCCCCGCTGGACCGCGCCGATGAACTTCGTGAGGTTGATCTCCAGCGTGTTGAGGATCTCGTCGGCGTAGTCCTCGGCGCCAAGGCGGATCTCGCGCTCGCGCGCCCGCGCGTCCTCGATGATGTCCTCGGCCGCGCGCTCCGCCTGCTTGGTGATCTCCTCCTGGGCGATCAGCTTCTCCTGGCGGTCGCGCGCCTCCTTGACGATGCGCTCGGCCTCGCGCTTGGCCTCGGCGAGCATCTCCTGGCGCTCCTTGACGATCCAGCGCGCCTGCTTGATCTCCTCGGGGATCGTCGCGCGCATCTGATCGAGGATGTCGTAGATCTCCTCCTTGTCCACGCGCACCTGGTCCGTCAGCGGGACGGGCTTGGCGTTGTGGACGAGGTCGTCGAGCTTGTCGATCAGTACGAGGACGTCCATGGCTTTCCTCTGTTCGTCAGCGCTGGAGTTCTTCCTTCAACCGCTCGACCACGCCCGGCGGGACCATGTCGTCCACGTCGCCCCCGAAGGTAGCCAGCTCCTTGACCCCACTGGAGCTCAGGAAACTGTACTGGGGGCTCGCCATGAGATAGACGGACTCTATCTCCGGGGCCTGCTTGCGGTTGAGCTGGTGCATCTCGAACTCGTACTCGAAGTCGGAGATCGCGCGCAGCCCCTTGACGATCGCCATCGCGCCCTTCTCGCGCGCGAAGTCCACGACGAGGTTGGAGAACGGCTCGACGCGCACGTTGTTCAGCTCCGACGTGGCCCGCTCCACGAACGCGACGCGCTCGGCCGTCGAGAACAGCGTCTTGCCCTTGCGGATCGGCACGTCGACCACCGCGACGATCAGCTCCTCGTACATCGCCGCGGCGCGGTTGATCACGTCGAGGTGCCCGTTGGTGATCGGGTCGTAGGAGCCGGGGCAGATCGCGATGCGGTTGTCAGGAGCCATGGATGCGAATCAGCGTGTCGCCGTAGCGGCGCTCGTCGAGCAGCGGGATGTCCAGTTCGAGAGGGGCCCGCCGGTCGCTCTCGACCACGACCCGGGCGCCGGGGGCGAGGAGCGGCGGCAGCGCGCCGGCCAGGTCGCCCGCGAGCGCGGAGGCGCGGCGGTATGGAGGATCGATGAGGACCAGATCGTATTGGCGCCCGCGCTTTCGTGCAGCGCGCAGGGAGGCGCGGGCGTCGGCGCGCTGCACCTCGGCGTCGATGCCCAGGCTCGCGAGGTTGGCCCGCACGGCGCGCGCCGCGGCCGCGGAGCTGTCCACGAACGTCGCCTCCGCGGCGCCGCGCGAGAGCGCCTCGATGCCGAGGGCGCCGGAGCCGGCGAACAGGTCGAGGACCCGCGCGCCGGACACGTCGCCCAGCGCGGAGAACAGCGCCTCGCGCACGCGCTCGGACGTCGGGCGCGTGTGCGCGCCGCGCGGCGCGGCGAGCCGGCGGCCCCCGTGGCGGCCGGCGACGACCCTCACGGCGCCTCGCGCGCGAGCTCCGGAACCACGACCCGCAGCGTGTCCAGGATCGCGTAGACCGCCTCGCGCTCGACGCGGACCTGCCCCGTCAGCGGGACCGTCCCGGCCTCGCGCACGATCGACTCCAGTTCGCCGATCAGGCCGAGCGCGTCGTGCGAACGGCGCAGCGCCGCGACCTCCCCGCGCAGCGCGCCGACCAGCGAGTCGAGCTCGGCGCGATCCACGCGCACCCGGTCGCTCAGCGGGACCGGCTTGGCCTCGTGGACGAGGTCGTCGATCCCGTCGATGAGCTCGAGGGCGTACACGGCTACGCCGGGATCGGCTCGACGGCCTCGGGGCCGTACGCGCGGGCGAGCGCGTCCGCGAGCAGGGCGTGCTCGGGCGCCTCGAGCTCCGCGTCGTCATCCAGCAGCGCGCGCGCGTGGGCGCGGGCGCGGTCCAGCAGCTCGGCGTCCCGGGGTAGGCGCGCCACCCGGAACTCCGCCAGCCCGTGCTGGCGCGTGCCCACGATCTCGCCCTCGCCGCGCAGCTCGAGGTCGATCTCCGCCAGCCGGAACCCGTCGTGGTGCTCGGCCAGCGCGCGCAGGCGCGCCGACTCGGGCGGCCCGAACAGGATGCAGACCGACGCGTGCTCGCCGCGCCCGACGCGCCCGCGCAGCTGGTGCAGCTGGGAGATGCCGTAGCGCTCGGCGTTCTCCACGAGCATCACGGTGGCGTTGGGCACGTCGATGCCGACCTCGATCACCGAGGTGGCGACCAGCACGTCGGCGTGGCCGTCGGCGAAGGCCGCCATCGCCTCCTGCTTGTGGCGCGGGCGCATCTGGCCGTGCAGCAGCACGACCTCGAAGTCCGCGAACTCGGTGCGCGACAGCCGCTCGAACTCCGCGGTCGCGGCCTTGGCCTGCAGCGCCTCGGACTCCTCCACCAGCGGGCAAACGACGAAGGCCTGGCGCCCGGCGCGCAGCTCCTCGCGGATGCGCTCGTAGGCGCGCGCGCGCTCGCGGTCGCTGCCGGCGACGTGGGTCTCCACCGGCTTGCGCCCGCTGGGCAGCTCGCGCAGCGCGGTGGTGTCGAGGTCGCCGTAGGCCGTCAGCGCCAGGGTGCGCGGGATCGGCGTGGCGGTCAGGTGCAGGACGTGCGGGGAGAGCCCGTCGGGCGCCTTGCGGTCCAGCCGGCGGCGCTGGTCGACGCCGAAGCGGTGCTGCTCGTCGACCACCGCGACGGCCAGCCGGTCGAACTCCACCGCCTCCTCGATCAGCGCGTGCGTGCCGACGAGCAGCGACAGCTCGCCGGTGGACAGCTTGGCCAGCGCGTCCGCGCGCCGGCGCGCGGGGGTGGAGCCGGTCAGCAGCGCGGCGCTGACGCTCTCGCCCCCCAGCAGGCGCTGGACCGTCGCGAAGTGCTGCTCCGCCAGGGTCTCGGTGGGCGCCATGAGCGCCGCCTGCATGCCGTGGTCGACGGCGCGCAGCATCGCGGCGAGCGCCACGACGGTCTTGCCGGACCCCACCTCGCCCATCAGCAGCCGCTGCATCGGGACGGGCTGCGCCATGTCGGCGTCGATCTCGGCGATCGCGCGGCGCTGGTCGTCGGTCGGGGCGAAGGGCAGCTCGTCGCGCAGCCAGCGGGCGGTCAGCGGCGCGGGCCCGTCGAGCGGCGCCGCCGTCCCCGCGGTGCGCCGGCGGGCCTTGCGCCGCAGCAGGACGAGCTCCAGCAGCAGGATCTCCTCGAAGGCGAGGCGCCTTCTGGCTTCGCCCGCGTCGCTGTCGGTGTCGGGGAAATGCACGGCCGTCAGGGAGGCGGGGCGGTCGGGGAGGCGCTCCCGTGCCCGCATGCGGGCCGGCAGCGGCTCGGGCACGTCGACGATCTCCTCGCGGTGCGCGCGCACCAGCTCGAGGATCTGGGTGGACGTGATTCCCTCCGTGGCCGGGTAGTGGGCCACCTCGGCGCCGCCGGCCACCGCGTCGGTGGTCGGCGCGTGGCCCTGGACCGAGAAGGCGTTGCGGCCCCTGTACTTGCCGTGCAGGACCAGCCGCGTGCCGGGCTTGTACTTCTGCTCGAGCCAGGGCTGGTTGAAGAACGTCACCTTCATGGGGCCGGACTCGTCCGCCACCGTGGCCTCCACCAGCGGGCGCATTCCGCGCCGGCGCACCGGCCGCGAGCGGATCGAGCGCACCTCGACGACCACGGTGGCCGACTCGCCGGCCACGAGCGTGGCGACGGTCCGCGCTTCGCGACCGGCGTCGTGGGGCAGGTGCTCGAGCAGGTCGCCCACGGTGTGCAGGCCCAGCCGCTCCAGCGCCACCCTGGCCTTCGGGTACGGCGCGCCGAGCTGCGCGTCCAGCCGCGACGGCCGCGGCAGGCGGACCGCCGGCAGGTCCTCGACCGCCAGCGGCTCCCCGGTGGCGAACGCGCGAATCACACCGTCAGTCTGGCGCGCGGCACGGTCGAAACGGCAGCCGTGTTGAGTTGACCGCGATATAGGCGGCAAAGTCCACTACGCGGCGGCGAGGAGCCACCAGTAGGACGGCTGACCGCCCTCGCTGTGCTCGAGCTCGACCCCGTCGGGCACGAGCGCGCTGACGCGCTCGCCGTCCAGCGGCGCTCCCTCGCCGGAGATGCACGTGAGCAGCTCCGCTCCGTCGCCGAGCGCGGCGAGCACGGCGCGCAGCGTCTCCTCGGGCTCGCCCCAGGCGACGATCTCGTCCTCCACGAACCCGACCGCCTCCCCGCGGAGGAAGCGCCCGTGCGCGTCGTCGCGCGCGGCGGGCGCGACCGCGCCGGTGCGCAGGTGCGCCAGCTCGCGCTCCATCGCCGCCGCGTTGACGTGCGCGTCGCGGCCCGGCTCCAGGGCTATCGCGGCCGCCAGGCCGGCCTGCATGGACCGCGTCGGCACCACGCGCACGCGCTTGTCCGACATCGCGGCCGCGCGCTCGGCGGCCATGATCACGTTGGGGCTGTTGGGCAGCACCACGACCTGCTCGGCGGGGACGGCGTGCATGCCGGCCAGGAGGTCGTAGGTGGACGGGTTGAGCGTCGGGCCGCCGTCCAGCGTGCGCACGCCCAGCTCGTGGAACAGCGCCTTCATGCCGTCCCCGCTGACCACGGCGAGCGCACCGCAGCACGGCTGCTCGGCGCCGTTGCGCGAGCCCAGCCGCTCGGTGCGCTCCTCGATCTGCCGCTCCATGTCGGCGACGTCGAGGTGCGTGACGCTCTGCACGTCCTCGAACACGGCGGTCGCCGCCTCCGGGTCGTCGGTGTGGACGTGGACCTTCAGCGTCGTCGGGTCGCCGACCACCAGGACCGAGTCGCCGAGCTCCTCCAGGGCGCGGCGGTAGCGCGCGGGGTCGAGTCCCTCGCCGGTCACCACGAAATTCGTGCAGTAGCGGAAGGTCGAGGACTCGTGCTGGGGATGCGTCACGCGCGCGGCGGCGTGGTGCTCGATCTCGGGCGCCGCGGCGCCGCGCAGCGCCGCCACGACGCCCGCGAAGATCACCGTCAGCGCGTGGCCGCCGGCGTCCACGACGCCGGCCTCCCGCAGGACCGGGAGCAGCTCGGGGCCGCGCTTGACCGACTCGCGCCCGGCGGCGATCGCGCGCTCCAGCACGTCGGCGATGGCCGCGTCCTGGACGTCGGGCGGCGCGTCCGGCCCCAAGCGGGGATCGGGCATGTGCGCCAGCTCGGAGGCCACCCGGTGGGCCATCTCGCGCACGACCGTGAGGATCGTCCCCTCGGCCGGGTCGCGGACGGAGTCGTAGGCGCGGTCGGCCGCGCGGGCCAGGGCGGCGCCGATCAGCACCGGGTCCACGAGCTCGCCCGGACGCGAGGCCAGCTCCTCGGCGGCCCCGCGAATCAGCTGGGAGAGGATCACGCCGCTGTTCCCGCGCGCTCCCAGCAGCGCGGCGCGCGCCACCGAGTCGACGATCTCGTCGCGGCCGATCTCGTCCACCGTGCGCTCGGGTCCCTTGCCGGACAGGCGGTCGAGCTCGACGAGCACCGCGCGCAGCGTGAGCACCATGTTGTCGCCGGTGTCGCCGTCGGCGACGGGGAAGACGTTGAGGTCGTTGACCTCCTGGCGGCGCGCCTCCAGGTGCGCGAGCGCCCCCTGGACGGCGGCGCGGAACCGGACGAGGTTGGCTGCTTCGGCCACTTGGCGCGCGGGGCGCGGGACGGCTACGCCGCCTTGGTGACCTTGCCTGCCTTCAGGCAGCGCGTGCAGACGTACACGCGACGCGGCGTGCCGCCGTCGTTCACGCGGACCTTCTGGAGGTTGGGGTCGAAGCGACGCTTGGTCGCCACCATCGAGTGGCTGCGGCTGTGCCCGAAAGCCGGGCCCTTCCCACATGAATGACAGGTCTTGGCCATGAGCGGGGCAGTATAGGCAGAGGTGCCCGCGACATCGGTCGACCTACCCCCTCGCTACAGCGACGCGCGCCACGTCGCCAACGGCGGCATGGCCGCCGTGTACGCGGCCGAGGATGCCGTCCTGGGCCGGCGGGTGGCGGTGAAGGTGCTGGCCGCCCACGTGGCCGAGGACCCTGCGTCCGTGCACCGGTTCCAGCGCGAGGCGCGCGCCGCCGCCCGGGTCTCGCAGCACCCGCACGTGGTCACCATCTACGACGTGGGCGAGCACGGCGGGCTCCCGTTCATCGTGATGGAGCTGATGGACGGCGGCTCGCTGGCGCGGGTCCTGCGCGCCGGCCCGCCGGCGCGGGCGCTCGCGCTGCGCTGGATCGCGGAGGCGGCCTCGGCGCTGGACGCCGCGCACGAGCGCGACGTCGTGCACCGCGACGTCAAGCCGGGCAACCTGCTGCTGGACGGCGCCGGACGGCTGGGCGTGGCGGACTTCGGCATCGCCCGCCTGGCGTACGAGACCTCGGTCACGCTGACCGGTCAGGTGCTGGGGACCGCGGCGTACGTCGCGCCCGAGCAGGTCAGCGGCGGCGACGCGACCGCGGCCAGCGACCGCTACTCGCTCGCCGTGGTCGCCTACGAGCTGCTGACCGGCGCGCGACCGTATCCGGGCGGGACGTTCGCCGCCCAGGCGCGCCAGCACGTCGACGCGCAGCCGGCGCCGGCGCGCAGTCACGTCGCGGACCTCCCGGCCGCCGTCGACGGCGTCCTGGCCCGCGGGCTGGCCAAGGACCCCGGCGCCCGCTGGCCGTCGGCGACGGCGTTCGCGCAAGCGCTGGAGCGCGCGGCGGACGAGGACGCGACCGCGGTGACCCGGCCACTGGCGGCGGCCGCGCCGGCTGCGCCGACACCGATGCCGCCGGCCTCACGGGCCGGCGCCAAGCGGTGGCTGCCCGTGGCGCTGGTCGCCCTGCTCGTCGGGCTGGTCGGCGTGTTCGCGCTGGCCTCGGGCGGCGGCGAGGAGGAGCGGCGGGCGACCGGGCCGCCGCGCGAGACCGCCGAGCCGCGCGAGACGACGCCCGCCGCCACCGCGCCGGCGGCGCAGCGCCCGAGCGTCGCCCAGCTCAACGACCAGGGCTTCGCGCTGATGAACCAGGGGCGCTACGGCGAGGCGATCCCCCTCCTGCAGCAGGCGGTCGAGCGCTGCGGGGACTCGCGCGAGACGGTGTGCGCCTACGCGCTGTACAACCTCGGCCGCGCGCTGCGGCTGGCAGGGCGCCCGGAGGAGGCGATCCCGATCCTCGAGCGCCGGCTGACCTACGGCAACCAGACCGGCGTCGTGCAGGCCGAGCTCGACGCCGCCCGGCGCGAGGCCGGTGCGCAGACCGCCCCGCCCGGCGCCGACCACTCGCGCGAGGTCGAGCCCGAGGACGACGGCAAGGGCCGCGGGAAGGGCAAGGGCAAGAAGGGCGACGACTAGGGCGTCGCGAGCCGTACCCGCAGGGCGGCCATCTCCAGGACGGCCCGGGCGGCGTCGCGGCCCTGGTGGCGCTTGTCGCCCAGCCGCGCCCACGCCTGCTCGCGCGTCTCCACGGTCAACACGCCGAACGCGCAGGGCACGCCGGTGCGCAGCGCGACGTCCTGGATCCCCCGCGCCGCCTCGTTGCAGACGTGGTCGTAGTGCGAGGTCTCGCCGCGGATCACCGCGCCGAGGCACGCCACGCCCACGTAGCGACCCGACTCGGCGGCGTACTTCGCCGCCAGGGGAAGCTCGAAGGCCCCCGGCACGTCGAACACGTCCGGGTCGGGATGGCCCGCGTCGGCGAGGACGGCGCGGGCGCCCGCGACCAGCTCCTCGGCGAGGTCCGCGTAGAAGCGCCCCACGCACAGCGCGAAGCGCTCGCTCACCCGCGGTCCTCGCGGTGCTCCTCGTCGTGGAGCATCTCCTCGTCCAGCGCGAGGCCCTGGTGGTGCAGCGTGTGGCCCATGCGCTCGCGCTTGGCGCGCAGGTAGTCCTCGTTGTGCGGGTTGGGCACCGACTGGATCGGGATCTGGTCGCTCACCGACAGGCCGTAGCCCTCCATCCCGATGATCTTCTTGGGGTTGTTGGTGAGGATGCGGATCGAGGACAGGCCGAGGTCGACGAGGATCTGCGCCCCGATCCCGTAGTCGCGCAGGTCCGCGGGCAGCCCGAGCTTGAGATTGGCGTCCACCGTGTCCAGGCCGTCCTCCTGCAGCTTGTACGCGCGCAGCTTGTTGAGCAGGCCGATCCCGCGCCCCTCCTGCGCCAGGTAGAGCAGCACGCCCTCCCCCTCGCGCTCGATCATGGCCAGCGCCGACTCCAGCTGCTCGCCGCAGTCGCAGCGCAGCGAGTGGAACACGTCTCCCGTCAGGCACTCGGAGTGCACGCGCACCAGCACGTCGCGCTTGCCCGCCACCTCGCCCTTGACCATCGCGACGTGGTGCTTGTTGTCGACCAGCGACCGGTACCCGACGGCCGTGAACTCCCCGAACCCCGTGGGAAGCTGCGTCTCCACCACCCGCTCGATCAGCTTGTCGTGGCGGCGGCGGTAGGCGATCAGATCCGCCACGGTGATCATGCGCAGCCCGTGGCGCTCGCAGTAGGGGACCAGGTCGGGGACCCGCGCCATCGTCCCGTCGTCGTTCATCACCTCGCAGATCACGCCCGACGGGTTCAGGCCGGCCAGGCGCGCCAGGTCGACGCCGGCCTCGGTGTGGCCGGCGCGCTCCAGCACGCCGCCCGCGCGCGCCTTGAGCGGGAAGATGTGGCCCGGGACGACGATGTCGTCGGGCGCCGAGCGCGGGTCGATGGCGACCTGGATCGTGCGCGCGCGGTCGTGCGCCGAGGTGCCGGTGGTCACGCCCTCGCGCGCCTCGATCGAGACCGTGAAGGCCGTCTCGAACGGCGACTCGTTCTTGGCGGACATCAGGTCCAGCCCCAGCTCGTCGCAGCGCTCCGGCGTCAGCGCCAGGCAGATGATCCCTCGCGCCTCCTTGGCCATGAAGTTCACGGCCTCGGGCGTGGCGAACTGCGCGGCCATGACGAGGTCGCCCTCGTTCTCGCGGTCCTCGCCGTCGCAGACCACCACCATCTTGCCGGCGCGGACGTCCTCCAGCGCCTCCTCGATCGTCGAGAAGTCCGTCTTCTGGGCGCTCATGGCACCCGCGCGGCGATGAGCCGCTCCACGTACTTGGCCAGCACGTCGACCTCCAGGTTCACCTCGTCTCCGGGCTGCACCCTCCCCAGGGTGGTTCGCTCGCGCGTCTCGGGGATCAGCGACACCGCGAAGGCGTCGTCCTCGAGCTCGGACACCGTCAGCGAGACGCCGTCCACGGCGATCGATCCCTTCTCCACGACGTAGCGCAGCAGCGCGGGGCCCGCCTCGAAGGTGACCACCCGCGCGAAGCCCTCCTCGCGTACGTCGCGCACGCGCGCGAGCCCATCCACGTGACCCTGGACCACGTGACCGCCCAGGCGGTCGGAGGCGCGCAGCGCCAGCTCGAGGTTGACGGCCGAGCCGGGACGCAGCGCGCCCAGCGAGGAGCGCCGCAGCGTCTCCTCCATCACGTCGGCGGCGAAGCCCTCGGCCGACACGTCCGTCGCGGTCAGGCAGACGCCGTTGACCGCGACCGAGTCGCCGTCGGCGAGCTCCGCGCCCAGGGCGGTCGCGACGGTCAGGCGCCCGTCGCGCATCGCGCTCACCTCGCCGGTGGAGTGGACGAGCCCGGTGAACATCACCACTCCCGCAGGCGGGCCGAGACCAGGAGGTCCTCCCCCACCTGCTCGCAGTCCAGGGTCAGCGCGCGCATGGCTCCGGCGATCGCCTCGGCACCCTCGCCCTCCAGCGTGGCGCGCGCCGAACGTCCGCCCAGCACCAGCGGCGCCAGGAAGAGGCGGATCTCGTCGATCTCCCCCGCGTCGAGGAAGGCGCCCGCCAGGTGCGGGCCCCCCTCGAGCAGGATCGACGTGACGTCGCGGGCGCCGAGCTGGTCCAGCGCGCTGCCCACGCGCGCGGGCTCGTTCTCGCCGGTCGCCACGATCACCTCGGCGCCGGCGGTCTCCAGCGCCTCCGTCGCCGTGCGCCGGGCGGCGCGCGAGACGACGACGGTGAGCGCGACCTGCGGCGCGGCGCGCACCAGCTGGGAGTCGAGCCGGAGTCGGGCGTCGGAGTCGAAGACGATCCGGCGCGGCTGGCGGTGCACGCCCTCGATGCGCGCGGTGAGCTGCGGATCGTCGTGCAGAGCGGTGCCGATGCCGACGGCGACCGCGTCGCACTGCGCGCGCCATTCGTGCGCGCGGGCGCGCGAGTCCTCGCCGGAAATCCACTTGGAGTCGCCAGTCTCGGTCGCGACCTTGCCGTCCAGCGTCATCGCCGACTTGAACAGGACCCACGGGCGCCCGGTGCGGGCGTGCTTGCGGAAGGGCTGGTTGAGCAGCCGCGCGCGCGCTACCAGCTCGCCCTCGGCGAGGTCTACCTGGACGCCCTCGTCGCGCAGGATCCCCAGCCCGCGACCGGAGGCCTTCTCGGTCGGGTCGTCGGAGCCGACGACCACGCGGGAGATGCCCGCCGCGACGATGGCCTCGGTGCAGGGCGGCGTCTTGCCGTGGTGGCAGCACGGCTCCAGCGAGACGTACAGCGTGCCGCCGTGGAGATCGTGGTCGCCGGCGGCCGCGATCGCCTCGCGCTCCGCGTGCGGAGCCCCGAACGCGTCGTGCCAGCCCTCCCCCACGATCGTGCCGTCCGCGGCGACGACGACCGCGCCGACCAGCGGGTTGGGACTCACGCGCCCGCGACCCTGCTCCGCGAGCTCGATGGCCCGCGCGAGGTGCTGGTGATCGACCTCGGTCTGGACGGCCATGGACAGGAGGATACTTGCGACTCGACGCCGCTCCGCGCGGTCAGCGCGCGGCGGCGTCCGCGACGTCGCGGTACGCCTGCGCCGGGTCCGGCGCGCCGAACACGGCCGAGCCGGCGACCAGCAGCGTCGCACCCGCGCCGGTGACGGCGGACGCCGTGTCGACGTCCACGCCGCCGTCCACCTCCAGCACCGGGCCGTCGCCCACGACCGCGCGCATCCGCTGCAGCTTGGCCGGCGACCCGGGCAAGAAGCTCTGCCCGCCCCAGCCCGGGTTGACCGACATGCACAGCGCCAGGTCGAGGGCGTCCGCGACGTCGGACAGCGCGTCCGCCGGCGTCGACGGCGTGAGGGCGACGCCGGCGCTGCACCCGCCTTCCTTGATGTGCGCGATCGTGTAGTCGAGGTGCGGCGTGGCCTCGGCGTGGAACGTGATGTTGTCCGCGCCGGCGCGCGCGAACTCCGCGACCTGGCGCTCGGGGCGCTCGATCATCAGGTGGACGTCGAGCAGCCCGCCGGCGGCGTGGACCCGGTCCGCGAGCGCAGCCACGATCAGCGGTCCGATCGTGATCGGCGGGACGAAGTGCCCGTCCATCACGTCGCAGTGGATGACGCGCGCCCCCGCCGCCATCACCTCGTCGACCTGCGCGCCCAGGCGGGCGAAGTCGGCGGACAGGATCGACGGGGCGACCTGCACGTCGCGGGGCAGCGGGCGCCCCATCAGATCGGACGCAGCATGCTGGCGCCGCAGTGGTTGCAGGTGAGGACGGCCGTGCTGGACATCCGCACGATCGTGGAGTGCTCGCCGCAGTTCGGGCACAGGCTGACCAGCTCGTAGCGACGCAGGCAGTACACGCAGCGATAGCGGCCGGGCATGTTCGTGGGTCGCAGCCACGGCTCCCCGCAGTCGGGGCAGGCCGGTCCGAGGTCGACGGTGCCGGCTTCGTTCATGGGTCGCGCCGGAGCCGGGCGATGAAGAAGCCGTCGGTCCCGTCGCGGTGAGGCAGCGTGAGCAGGTGACGGGGCACGCGGGGATGTTTCCAGAGCGGGTGGTCGTAGTGGAGGTCGTCGGCGGTCAGACCGCTGACCGCCGCGACCACGGCCTCGGCCTCGGCGGGGTTCACGGTGCACACCGAGTACACGATCGTCCCGCCCGGGCGCACCGCCGCGCGCGCCGCCGTGAGGATCTCGCGCTGTAGTCGCGCCAGGGTCTCGGCGCTTTGCGGCGTCGCGCGCCAGCGCAGGTCGGGGCGCCCGCGCAACGTGCCCAGGCCCGTGCACGGCGGATCGACCAGGACCCGGTCGAAGTCGCGGCCGTGGTCGTCGCGGGCGTCGCCCTCCACGACCCGCACGCTGGTTGCGCCCAGCCGCCGCGCGTTGTCGCGCAGCTCGCGCGCCCGGTCGGCGTTGCGCTCCACGGCGAGCACCTCGCCCTCGTCTCCCATCAGGGCGGCCAGGTGGGTGGCCTTGGTGCCCGGCGCCGAGCACAGGTCGAGCACGCGCTCGCCGGGCCGGGGGTCGAGGATCCGGGCCACGGCCATCGAGGCGCGGGACTGCGGGGTGACGACGCCGGCGGTGAAGAGCTCGGAGGCGGCGAGGTCGACCGGTCCGTCGAGGAGAAGACCTTCGGGGATCGTCTCGCCGGCCCGGCCGCTCGGAGCGGCGCGCGCTTGCAGCCGCTCGGCGACGTCGCCGGGCGCGGCGCGCAGCGCGTTCACGCGGATCGCGGTCTCGCCGGGCTCGTTGCTCGCGGCCATCAGCGCACGGGCTTCCTCGGGGCCGAGCGCATCCCACCACGTCCGCGCCACCCACTCCGGATGCGAGTGACGCAGCGCCGCCTGCTCCGGCGTGCCTTCGGGCAGGGCGGCGACGAGGTCGCGCGCCTCGCGCGTGGCGCGGCGCAGCACCGCGTTGACCAGGCCGGACGCGCCGGTGGCGCCGGCCTCCTTGACCAGCTCGACGGCCTGGTTGACGGCGGCGTGGCCCGCGCCCTCGGAGAAGACGAGCTCGTAGGCGCCCAGGCGCAGCGCGCCGACCACGGGCGGGTCGAGCCGGTCCACCGGCCGGCGCGCGAGGCGCTCGATCACGTGGTCCAGCGTCGCCCGGCGCTGCACGGTCCCGAAGCTCAGCCGCTTGGCCAGCCCGCGCTCGCGGGCGTCGAGGCGCAGGCGCCCGGCCTCGGCGGCGAGGGCGCGGTCGGTGTACGCGCCGTCCTCGAAGGTGCGCCGCACGACGGCGTACGCGCACCGGCGCGCCGGCGTGACGCGGCTAGCCGGCGGGGACGTCATGGCCGCGGAGGAAGGCGGCGGCGTCCATCGGCTTTCCGCCGGGGGGTTGGACCGTGCGCAGCTCCAGCGCGCCGTCGGCCGCCCCGAAGAGCAGTCGCCCGTCGCGCCGGGCGAGGCGTCCCGGTGACACGTCGCCCTCGGCGGCGAGCGCGGCGGCGTGCACGCGCAGGAGCTCGCCGCTGCGCAGCTCGAGCCGCGCCCCGACGTGCGGGTGCAGCGCCCGGACCGCGCGCTCCAGCTCCGCCGCCGGGCGCCCCGGGTCCAGCGTGCGGTCCTGCGGCCCGATCTTCTCCGCGTAGGTGACCCCCGCGTCGTCCTGCGGCTGCAGGTGAAGCGGCCAGCGGTCCAGCGCCTCGACGAGCAGGTCCCCGCCGGTGCGCTGCAGCCGGCCGGCCAGCGTCCCGTAGGTGTCGTCCGGTGCGATCGGCTCGGGGGCCTGCAGGGCCACCGGGCCGGCGTCCAGCTCGGCCACGAGTTGCATGATCGACACGCCGGTCCGCGCGTCGCCGGCCATGACCGCGCGCTCGATCGGCGCGGCTCCGCGCCAGCGCGGCAGCAGCGAGGGATGCACGTTGAGCAGAAGGTGCTCGGACAGCAGCGGCTCGCGGATGAGCGCTCCGTACGCGCACACGCACAGGACGTCGGGCGCGGCGGCCGCGATGCGCGCCCGCGCCTCGCCGTCGTTGACGCTCTCGGGCTGGTCGAGCGCGAGCGCGAGCTCGCGCGCGGCGTCGGCGACCGGCGGCGAGGCGAGGCGCCGGCCCCGGCCGCGCGGCGCGTCGGGCCGGGTCACGACCAGTGCGGGCCGGTGGGGCGAGTCCGCCAGGCGCCGCAGCACGGCCACCGCGAAGCTCGACGTTCCGAGGAAGACGGTCCGCACGGTCAGGCTCCCGCGCCGCGGCCGGCCGCGCGCCTCAGGCGGCGCGCGCCGCCTCGGCCGCCTCGCGCAGGGCGCGCATGGCCAGCTTGCGCTGCTCGCGCGTGGTCCGATCGAGGATCAGCACGCCGTCCAGGTGGTCGATCTCGTGCTGGATCACACGCGCCTCCAGGCCGCTCGCCTCGATCGAGATCTCGTCGCCGTGCTCGTCCTGCGCGCGCACGCGCACGTGGATGGGGCGCTCCACGTCCACGTGGACCCCCGGCAGGCTGAGACAGCCCTCCTCCAGGATCTCTTCCTCCCCCCCGGCCCATTCGACCTGCGGATTGACCAGCGGCGCGAGCGGGGCGTCCTCGCCCAGGCGGTACACGAGCACGCGATGCATCACGCCCAGCTGCGTGGCCGCGAGGCCGATCCCCAGGCCGTCTCGCATGATCGCCGCCATGCGGCCGATCTCCTCGCGCAACGCGTCGTCGAAGCGCTCGACGGGCAGCGCGCGGCTCTTGAGCACGGGGTCGCCGAACTTGCGCACGTACGCGAGCGCCGCCGCGCGCCGCGCGGCGGTCTCGGGGTCCAGTGCCGGGCGCGCCTCCTCGGTCGGCGCGACTTCCTCGGTGGTCTCCGCCATCGGTTTCGAGTGTATCTCCGGCCGGCGTCGTGACTTAGCCGCGCTATACGCGGCAAAGTCCACAAACCTCGGCGGCTCACTGCGGATCGACGTCGACGGAGAACGCTGCGGCGCGGTGGGCCCGGTCGGCGGCCACCGCCTCGACGGCCGCGCCCACCGCGCGGACGGCGGCGGCGCGGTCGCGGGCCTTCACGACGACCTGTGCGCGCTCGCGCCCGCGCAGGCGGAAGAGAGGCGCGGGGCCGAGCACGCTCGCGGCCGGCACGTCGAGGCGCGCGCGCACCGCCGCGGCCGCGCGGCCGGCGGCGCCCGGCTGCGCCGAGGCGCAGACGATCCGTATCAAGTCGGCGAACGGCGGGTAGCCGAGGGCCTCCCGGCGCTCGAGCTCCTCGGCGACGAACCCGTCGCTGTCGTGGCGGGCCGCCCGCACGAGCGCGGCCGACTCGGGCGTCAGCGTCTGCACGAGCACGGTGCCTCCGGCCGGGCCGCGCCCCGCCCGGCCGGCCAGCTGCGTCACCAGCGCGAACGTCCGCTCCTCGGCGCGGAAGTCCGGGAAGCGCAGCGTGGCGTCCGCGTCGAGCACCAGCCCGAGCGTGACCGCGGGGAAGTCGTGGCCCTTGGCCACCATCTGCGTGCCGACGAGGACCCCGGCAGGAGCGCGGTCGAACGCGGCGAGCACGCGCCCCGCCGCACCCCGCCCGGCCGCCGCGTCAGCGTCCAGGCGGAAGACCGGGAAGCCGG
Organism: Solirubrobacteraceae bacterium; assembly: GCA_031177685.1. GTDB lineage: Bacteria > Actinomycetota > Thermoleophilia > Solirubrobacterales > Solirubrobacteraceae > AC-38. Next base: position 182,755 of record JAPSGI010000009.1, read on the forward strand.
CGAACGCCGCGGCCAGCTCGGCCTCGAGCCGCTCGGTGCCGGTCCCGTGGCGCGCGACGGACGTCGAACCGCACGAGTCGCAGGCGCGCGGCGCGCGCTCGCGGTGGCCGCAGTGATGGCAGGCCATCGCGCCCTCCGCGCGGTGCAGGACGAGCGCGACGTCGCAGTCGGGGCACTCCCATACGCGCCCGCACGAGCGGCAGGAGAGGAAGTTCGACCACCCGCGGCGGTTGAGCAGGACGATCGCCTTGCCACCGGCGCGCCGGACCTCCTCCAGCGCGGCGTGCGCGCGCGGGTGCAGCGCGCCGCGCACCTCGCGCATGTCGAGCAGCTCCACCGGCGGAAGCGGGCGCCCGTCCACGCGCTCGGCGAGCCGCAGGCGGGTCAGCGCGCGCACCGACTCGGGCCGCGGCGTGGCGGAGCCGCAGACCAGCACCGCGCCGGCGTCGGCGGCCCGGCGCTCGGCCACGCGGCGCGCGTCGTAGCGCGGGTCGCCCTCGTGCTTGTAGGACGCCTCGTGCTCCTCGTCCACCACGACCAGCCCGAGGTCGGTCACCGGGGCGAAGATCGCCGAGCGCGGCCCGACGCAGACGCGCGCCTCGCCGCGGCGCAGGCGCAGCCACTCGTCGTGGCGCTCGCCCTCGCCCAGGCCCGAGTGCAGGACCGCGACCGTCGGCCCGAAGCGGGCCTCGAAGCGCCCCACGATCTGCGGGGTCAGCGCGATCTCGGGCACCAGCACGATCGCGCCCCTCCCCCGCTCCAGCGCCGCCGCCGTGGCGCCGAGGTAGACCTCGGTCTTGCCGGACGCCGTGACGCCGTGCAGCAGGAATCGCTCGGGATGCCCCGCGGCGATCGCCGCGGACACCGGTGCGAGGGCGGCGCGCTGCGCCGGCGTCAGGGCGGGCGCGTCGACCGCCGCCGCGCCGACCGAAGAGTGCTCGGGTCGCCGCGCCCGCACGCGAGAGCCCAGCGTCACCAGACCGCGCGCCTCCAGCCGCCGCAGAGTCCCGTGCCCGCCGGGGACGTCCGCCGCGGGAAGCGGGCCGTCGCGCAGAGCCGCGAGCGCCGCGAGCTGGCGGGAGCCCAGAGTTGTTCCGACCGGCGCCGTTTCATCGGCGACCGCACGCCCATCCGGCGTCAGCTCCGCCACCAGCGCGCGGCGCTCGCGCATCCCCGCCGCCGTGCCCGGCGGGAGGACCAGCGAGAGGGCGCGGGCGGGCGTGGAGCAGTACTCAAGGGCCATCCACTGCGCCAGACGGACGAGCTCCGCCGGCACCCCCAGCTCGCGCGCCTCCAGCGGCGCGACCAGGCGCTCCGGCGGGACGTCGGTCGTCTCCGCCAGGCCGGTCACCACGCCGAGCACGCGCCGGCGCCCGAACGGGACCACCAGCAGCGAGCCCACCTCGACGCCGCGCAGGGAGTCGGGCAGGCGGTAGTCGAACGGCCCGCGCAGCGAGCGCGCGGTCGTCAGGGGCTCCACCTGGGCGATCTCGGGCACCGCCGAACCGTAGGCGCGCGGCCGGACGCGGGTAGGCTGCGCGGCAATGGACCTGCGCAACGGCGAGCGCGTGATCTTCCAGGGCCACCCGTCGTGGCGCGCCGTCCTGGGCTTCTACCTCCAGGGCCTGCTGCTCACCGCGGTGGCCGCCGGCGTGGCGGCGCTGGTCACGCTGATCGCCGGCGGGTTCGAGCTGGGCGTCGTGATCGTGGTCGCGATCGTCGCCTTCGCGCTCGTGCTGTTCGTGGGCTTCGTCAAGCGCGTCGCCACCACGTACTCGATCACCAACCAGCGCCTGCACATCAAGCGCGGCATCGTCGCGCGCAAGATCCAGCAGACGCGCATCGAGCGCGTGCAGAACGTCAACATCACGCAGTCGGTGATCCAGCGGATCCTGCGAGTGGGGCGCGTCGACTTCGACACGGCCGGCACCGACGACTCGGAGTTCGCCTTCACCGGCGTCGCCGAGCCCGAGGCGGTCATGCAGGCCGTCGAGCAGGCCCAGCACGAGGCGGCGAGCGCGGGCACGCCGGACGACGGGCTGGGAGCGCCCGCCGCGCCCCCGCCGCAGACGAGCTAGGAGACCGCGCCCTCGCGGTCGCCCAGGCCGGCGGCGGCGCGCAGGGCGTCCGCCTTGTCGGTCTTCTCCCAGGTGAAGTCGTGGTCCTCGCGGCCGAAGTGGCCGTAGGCCGCGGTCTTTTGGTAGATCGGCCGGTGCAGGCGCAGCTCCTCGCGGAAGGACCCGGGCCGTAGGTCGAAGTGCTCGTCGACCAGCGCGGCGATCTGCGCGCGCCCGACCTTCTCGGTGCCGAACGTCTCGACCATCACGGACACCGGGTGCGCGACGCCGATCGCGTAGGCGACCTGGATCTCACAGCGGTCGGCCAGGCCGGCCGCGACCACGTTCTTGGCCACCCAGCGCGCCGCGTAGGCCGCGGAGCGGTCGACCTTGGACGGATCCTTGCCGGAGAAGGCGCCGCCGCCGTGGCGCGCCATGCCCCCGTAGGTGTCGACGATGATCTTGCGGCCGGTCAGGCCGCAGTCGCCCACGGGCCCGCCGATCACGAAGCGCCCCGTCGGATTCACGAGGAAGTTGCGCGTCGTGTTGAGCTTGCGCTCGTCGTAGAGCTCGCCCGGGAGGATCGGCCGCACGACGTGCTCCCACAGGTCCGGGCGGATCAGCGTGTCCGCGTCCACCCCGTCGCGGTGCTGGGTGGAGATGAGGATCTTCTCGATCTCGATCGGCCGCCCGTTCTCGTAGCGGACCGTCACCTGCGTCTTGCCGTCCGGGCGCAAATAGGGGATCACCTCGGCGCGGCGGACCTCCGCCAGACGGTGGGCGAGGCGGTGAGCCAGCGAGATCGGCATCGGCATCAGCTCGGGCGTCTCGCGGGTGGCGTAGCCGAACATCATCCCCTGGTCGCCCGCTCCCGCCACGTCGAGCGCGTCGTCGTCGGCCGGGTCGATGCGCGCCTCCAGCGCGGTGTCGACGCCCTGCGCGATGTCCGGCGACTGCTTGTCGATCGCGTTGATGACCGCGCAGGAGTCTGCCGAGAAGCCCAGGTCCGCGTCGGTGTAGCCGATCTTGCGCACGGTCTCGCGCGCGATCTCCTGGATGTCCACGTACGTCGAGGTGGAGATCTCGCCCGAGACCACGACGAGGCCGGTGTTGACCAGCGTCTCGCAGGCCACGCGCCCGTAGGGGTCGTCGCGCATGA